>CAVUNX010000009.1:0-352769 GCA_963742945.1 uncultured Solirubrobacterales bacterium
GATGGGCATGAGCTTCCCGTATCTGCAGAAAGCCAGTCACGCGGATCTCCAGGGCCTGGGCCGACGACTCGGCATCCTGCTCGCGTCGAATATTGCGGGCAGTGCCCTTGGCGCCATGGTGACAGGGTGGCTGTTGCTTCCTTGGCTAGGGACGGCCGTCACGCTCAAGCTGCTCGTGGGGTTTGGGGTGCTTTTTGCCTTCCCGCTCGCCGGCGGGATATGGCCACGCCATCCGCGGACGGCGATGGTCGCGCCGGTGGCTCGGGCCTGGTCGACGGCGATGGCCATCTTCTCCATGCCTGACGCGCAGACTCTCTGGGCGCGCTTGCATAGCGCATCACCGGGCCAGGTCCTGTTCGGCGAAGACGGCTCCGGGCTGTCCCTGCTCAAAGCGGATGGAGCGGACTTCACTCGCTCCCGGGTGGTGGTGTACGTCAACGGCCTGGGCCAAAGCTGGATTCCGTACGGGGGCGTCCACACAGCTCTGGGTGCCCTTCCGGCTTTCATCCATCCTTCGCCGGCAACCGTGCTCGTCATCGGACTGGGCTCAGGGGATACGGCATTTGCCGCGGCTGGGCGGACACGAGGTACAGCGCCTCGTTTCGGTCGAGATCATCGGGGCGCAGCACGCGACACTGCAACGGCTCACGCTGATGCAGCCCTATCCCGGGTTGGTCGCTCTGCTCTCGGACCCGCGCATTGAGCACCGTGCCGGAGACGGCCGCGCGTACGTCATGCAGACCGACCGTCTATTCGACATCATCGAGGCTGACGCGCTCCGCCCGAACAGCGCCTATTCGGGGAACTTGTATTCGCTCGAGTATTTCGAACTGCTGCGGCGGCACCTCGCACCTGGCGGACTTGCCGTGACCTGGGCACCCACCAGGCGGGTTCAACGAACATTCGCCGCGGCGTTCCCCCATGTTTTGGCCTTCCACGACATTCTCATCGGGAGCAGCGTGCCGATTCCCTTTGATCCCAAGGTTGTGGAGACTCGGGCGTCGGCTGTGCGCTCCTACTATGAAGCCGCGGGGATCGATATCACGGGCCTTCTAGCGCGGTATCTGGGGGTTCCGCTGCGCATCGGGCCAGCCGATGAGCGCGCCCCTGGTGATCTGAATACCGACACGTTTCCCAGGGACGAGTTTGCGTCGCCCTTCTGAATTGAGCTCGTCTGAGGGACAGGCACGCGGCAGCGCGACAGCCGTCCGGGCTCGTCACACAGGAGCGGCGCGCCGAAGGCTGGCGGTGAAGGCGCCGCTGAAGGCGACGACGTTGAGGGTCGAGAGAATCAGCGCGCAGTCGACCGTGCCCATGATCACGCGGGAAAAGCTGGGACCGGTTCCCGTGATGCCATAGAACACGAGCAGGTTCAGGTTGCCCGCCAGGGTGACCCACAGCAGCAGCCATCGGTATTCCGCATTCATCCAGAACAGGACGCTCGAGAGCAGCACGGCCATGATCAGGTGGTTCTCGTGCACACCGGTGTTGAGCATGAAGTAAGACAGGTATCCGAGCAGCGACCAGCGCATGAGGTGCTCGAACG
This sequence comes from uncultured Solirubrobacterales bacterium, assembly GCA_963742945.1. Classification (GTDB taxonomy): domain Bacteria; phylum Actinomycetota; class Thermoleophilia; order Solirubrobacterales; family Solirubrobacteraceae; genus Palsa-744. Next base: position 1,547 of record CAVUNX010000009.1, read on the forward strand.
TTTTTTCGCGTCTGGAATACACGAGGATCGCGGTCGCGAACGTGCCCCAAAAGAGTAGTCTCGGGACGAGAACGATGCTCAAGGAATTCGTGCGGATAAAGTCTGCCTGGCCGTGGACGAGCCCACCGAATTGCTCCGGGCGGTACACGTGCAGCCAGTGCGTGAGGATCCAGTTGATGTTGAGCGCGTTTCCGCTGAGGAACGAATGGCTGGTCGCACGGCGCAGCGCCTGCCAGACGGGCCCTGCGCCGAAGGTCAGCACCGTAGGCGCGACAACGAGCACTGCTGGCAGCACGATCCGCCCGAACAGACGTCCCAGACGCCGCTCGGTCGGTGGGAATGCATGCGGTCCGTACAGCAGGTTCCACAGGTGTATGGCGATGAACGGCGCGATGATGGCCGATTGCCACTCGATCAGACAGGCCACCGAATAGCTGAACGCGAACAAGAAGAGACGACGTTCCTTCAGTGCCCACAGCGAGACGATCAGGACAGGTGCGAGGAATGCATCCAAGTATCCCAGGGCGACCGTGTCCAGCAGCAGGGAGGTATGGGACAGGACCGCCAGCCAGAACGACCTCGTCCAGAGGTACACGATCGTGGTGGTCAACAACAGGAAGCCGAGGATGGGGAGCTTGACCGAAAGGAGCGGCCCCAGCCCGGACGCCGAGCTGAGGCGGCGGGCGCCCAGGAGAATGAGCGGCGCGTACGGGGGGTAGTCTCCGGCATTGGCCGCGTAACCGTCGGCCACGCCAAGTCTGTCCATGTTTCGCGCCCAGCGCTGCCAGCGCTCCACGTTGGCAGTGCCGGGTACCAAGGCGAAACCGAGGGTAAGGAGCAGCAGCAGAATGGCAACAATCGGACGAGCGAGCGCAGAGAACATTGCGATGCCGTATCGGTAGGCGTCAACCGGGGGGGGAGCAAAGGCCAGTTCGAATTCACCGCATCGGCGGTTCAGCACGCGGGCGACAACGGGCGTCCATTCGACGCCAGCCTCCCGAGCCTCAATCTGTGTCTATTAAATCTCAATAGGTCGATTTGTGTCACTTAAGTGCCAACTGGAGGTCTCGAACCGTGGCAGTTCGATGCGCTCATCAAGAGCCGCATCATTAACGCGCGGGTGGGCAGCGAATCCGCAGAGACGTTTCGCGAGACCTGCTCCGCTACCGTTGGAGACGCCGCTGTTGCGCCGACCTGCCAATGAAGACCCAGGCACCGCCACTGCCACGACGAGCGCCAGCGCCAGTAGCTGCTTGGTCATGCAAGCCCTCCTTCGAATCGGTGATACGCCCAACGTGCGGTTTGAGCCGCGCGCCGCGGCGACATGATGGCACAGACCGGTAGGCGTGTCGGCTCCATGTGGATGTTTAAGCGGCGATTGATTATTCCGCTCGAAACAGCACCAGCCCTCCGTCTTTACGCAACAGGCGAGCCTTCGAAAACCCACCAGCAAGCAACGCGGATTCATGTTCGTCAGGGGTCATGAATAGCGCGGTATCGGTCATTCCGCCCGCCCCGACAAAGTGATCGCACACAAGAAGAATACCGCCCGCGCGCGACAGGGATCGCACCTGAGCGTAGAAGTCTGGAGCATGACGCTTGTGGCGAAGCTCGTGAACAGCCTGCACAGTGACGACCGCATCGACTGTTGGGAGAGTATTTGCCCACTGCGAATCTTTGAAATTGGCTTGTGCCAGAAACGAACCCGCGACGCCAGGCTCCCGAGACGCTGGCGCGCCAGCGTGTGCATCGCAGGTGAAAGTCGAGAGCGAAGTAGGTCACTTCCGGCAGTGCGGTTAGAACCCACTCGGCGAGAAAGCCGGGACCTGAGCCGAGTTCGAGATCGACTGATGTTTCGGCGCCAGGGTTGAGAGTTCGTGGATCATCGCCTCGAAGAAGTCTTTTCGCCACGGCCGCTTGACCATAGCCGACTCTGCCCAGTCTCGGGCTTCGGTCAGGTTGCGAAGATCGATGGGACTAGGAATGTCGTTCATGGATCTGTCCGCCTGACGACTGCGTTCACTTGCCGGGCCGGCTGCAAGGAACGTGATGTCTCGAAAAACCGTCATGCCGGCCCGGTCAAGTGCAACGCTTTGTTATCCCGCGATCCGGCGGTGTTCGTTCAGCCTTGCCGGCTCACCATTACGTTGATCCAGATCGGGGCGAACGGTGAGGTGCAACCCTTTGAAACGGGATAGTCGCGATAGATTCCCAACGTCTCTCCAATGGCGATGGCCCGCTTGCGGTGTTTGGGGAAGTGGATTCCGATTTCCGCAAGAGTGCTGTTCATCGTCCATTGCACTTCCGGATCGGCGCTTCCCCATTTCGGACTCGATGCGATCCAGCAGCGCCGGGAGGTCGAGCCCTTCCGGACTCTTCACGACCCGCTCGGCGGTCAGGCTCCATCCGGCGCGGGCCGCCCAGCGGTCGTCAGTGGCCATCCACTCCTGGCGAAGAGACTCCTTGTCGGGGTGCTGCTTGACGACATAGGAGTTGAGCCAGTCCGCCACGTGCACAAAGGTGACGGACCGCACCATCCGATCCATCTCGTCGGCTGACAGGTTCTTTGGCTTGATCAGGAGGGTCGCCAGGAGCTGGGCATCGATGTTCCCGGTCTTCCAGAGAGCCAGGGCCAACTCGTGGTTGGTCTTGATCTTCTTCGCCAGCACCCGGATGTCGCCAGCCTGACGCCGAACTGATTGTCGCCGGCACCGTCTTGGTGTTATGCGCACGCATCTTCTCGTTGCCGAGCGATTCGAGCTGCTTGAGAGTTTCTTTGAGGGTCATGGTCGTGATTATGACTTGGGTGAGGCTCATCTGATGATGTTCGCCATGTCTCGTGGGCGGCATTGATCCAAATACATGATCTGCCCTGGCACATACCGACGCTGGTCTTTGGCCAGCGGATTGAGAAGCTCCAACTTCAGGGCTGTGTAGTCGAACGAATCGAGAAAGTAGCCCTCTGCCGAATCCGCTCCGCGCCGGTATCGAGCCGCGCGCGGACGGTGGAACCCATCGACCGACGCATCCAAGTATGTCTGCTGTTCTCCGCTCGAGTGGCGCAACCAGTTCTTCAGCGAGAGTCGTCTTGCCCGCACCGTCCACGCCGTCAATGGCAACCCTCGTCGGATGGTCCCAGGCGGATATTCGCAATCGCCGTGGCCAGTTTCTCAGATGCAAGCGGATCGTGTCATCGCGAGGGATGAAGAATTGGCCCGTCTAGCGTGGCGAATGAGCCGCGCGCTTATCAGCGTCAACGGCGCGTCGGCTCCATCGCGTGTTAGCCGGCAAATGGGTATAGACCGGGGACATTGTTAACACAAGTCCGGGCACATCGTTTACACCAAGGAGATGCCTTGGATGGAAACGAATGTGGTCGAAGGAACGGCTCGCGTTCGTGCACGACCTCGAGAGCGGGCACTGGTCGATGACCGAGCTGTGCGAGCGCTACGGCGTGACGCCGCCCGACGGGCTACAAGTGGCTGGCGCGCCATCGGCCGAGCGGCGGCGCGGGCTTGGCCGACCGGAGCCGCGCGCCGCAGCGGTGTCCGCATCGGACGAGCGACGACGCTGGAAGCGCTGATCATCGCGCGCGCCAGGAGTACGGCTGGGGCGCGAAGAAGCTGCTGCAGGTGCTGCGGACGCGGCACCCGAGCCGGGCCTGGCCGGCGCGCAGTACCGTCAACGCGATCCTCGAGCGGCACGCGCTGCTGCACAAGAATCGGCGCCGACGGAAGTGGGCGCATCCCGGGGCCGATCCCGATCGCGACGCGAGCGGCCCAATCAGGTCTGGCCCGCGGACTTCAAAGGCCAGTTCCGCACCGGCGACGGGCAGTACTGCTATCCGCTGACCGTCACCGATCACTTCAGCCGCCGCCTGCTGGCCTGCCACGGCCTGCGCTCCGTCAAGACCGTCGAGCGCGAAGCCGGTCTTCCGCACGCTCTTCCGCGAGGTGGGGTTGCCCGACGCCATCCGCACCGACAACGGCGCGCCGTTCGCCTCGACCGGCATTCACGGCCTGGCGGCGCTGAACGTGTGGTGGATGCAGCTCGGCATCGTGCATCAGCGCATCACGCCGGCGAGTCCGCAAGAGAACGGCACCCACGAGCGGATGCATCGCGAACTCAAGCGCGAGACGACCCGTCCGGCCGCGCAGGAGCCTCCGCGCGCAACAGCGCCGCTTCGACGCCTTCTGCCAGCGCTACAACGACGAGCGACCGCACGAGGGCATCGGCGACCGCACGCCCGAGTCGCTCTGGCGCCCGTCGTCACGCCCGTACCCGGAACACCGGACCTACGCCCGACTATCCCGCGCACCTGGAGATCCGACGCGTCAGCACGCGCCGGCACGTTCCGCCTGCACGTCGCGTCAACCGTTCCTCAGCCACGCCCTCGGCGGCGAAGACATCGGCCTCGAAGAAGTCGGCGATGGCATTTGGAACATCGTCTATTACAGTACGTTGCTCGGCAAGATCGATGAACGCACGTCGCGCATCACCGGGATTCAGAGCCCGGCAAGTAAGGTGTAAAGGATGTTGCCGGACTTTTGTTAACGATCAACCCGTCCGTTCAAGGGTTCGACGGCTCGGTCCAGATGCGAGCGCGAGCAGTGAGTTCGTCCCTAACCTGCGGCCAGTCGTGCAGTGTGACCGGATCGAAATCAGCGCCGTTCGGCCACACGAGCGTGCCGACTTCTTGGTCGAGCTCTACGGCATTGAATGTTGCTAGATCCTGTAACGGCCCAAATAACTCCCCGCGCAGCACTGGCCGAAAATCAATCCGTTGCTCGGTATTGTCGCTGAACCCGACCGAGAGGGTGTACGGTCCGACGATGCGAAACCCTGTCACCCGATGGAGTGGATGGATCATGTCCTACCTGAAGTGGTTCGATCTTGACGGGCGGGTGGCCAGAATTGCAAGAGTTCCCAGTCGTTCTGCAGCTCTGCGCGGTGGATCTCTGCCCATTGCTTCGACGAGGCGTTCCTGCGCCCTTGGGAGGCTCCCGCCCAGGCACTCAATCGTGTCCACCGCGAAGACCGCCGCCTGATTTGGCGGTACGCGTGAAAGTGCGCTCGCTGATGCTGCCCGCCCGTTTCTACGAACATGCGGATGACGATCCCGAAGAACCGCGAGAGCTCCGGCACATGCGTACCTTAGCATCGTCGGGACTGGGTGTCGGGCGACGATCGGCGCTGAGCCGCACGCTTGTCAACCGGTGATTAATAGTCCAGCGACGAATACAGGCGTCGGTAGTTGGTAGTACTGCGCGTAACGACGGAGCTGCTGGCGGAGGTCAGCGACGTTCTCGGCGGCCCTACCCGTCACACCACAGAGTATCAACGAGTTCACACGTTCGACCGAACTGCGGTGCGCGTAGTTGGCCGCCGATTCTTGCGGCTAACCAGGCCCCCGCGCTGCTACCGGCGCGCTCGGCAGTGAAGGTGCGGCCTTCGGCGGATGAGGCTCAGCGCGAGGTCGGGCTGGCCACCAGCCGCCGGATCGTACCGTCGTGCTTGTTGAGCAGCAGGACCTGGCCGTCCGGTCCTTCGTCGAAGCGCAGATCGGCCCGCGTTGCCGCCGGCTTGCCCTGGGCTGCGTTCTTTTCCTGTATGAGTTGGAGCAGCGTCTTCGGCGCCCCCCCGTCCTGGACGAGGAGAACCCGCCGGATCGGATCCTGACCGCCGTGGGGGAGATTGTCAGCGGAGATGTAGAAGATCTCGCCGCTCGGGAAATCGCCGAACAGCAGGCGGCCCGCGAGTTGAGGAATAGCCGATCCGCGGTACACGTGAACGCCCGTGATGGCGACTTGGGTCTGGAGCAACGGATCCGGCTGCGCGTACTCGACGACCGGGTACGTGACGCGTGCATCGCCGCGCTGGTTGGAGAGGTTGACACCTTCACGGCTGATGAACGGGAAGCTCCCTTCCCACGCGTTCCAGCCGAGATTGGCGCCAGGCGTCACCGGGCTCAACTCCTCGACCACGTTCTGCCCGATGTCGGCGACGAACATGTTCCCGTTCGCCGGATCCCAGCCGAAACGCTGCGGATTCCGCAGACCGTAGGCGTAGATTTCGGGGAGCACGCCTTGTTGGCCGACGAACGGATTGTCAGCGAGGGATGCCGTACTTTCCGTTCGCGCTCGTTCGACCCGAGCGGGTCGATGCGCAGGATCTTTCCGAAAATCGAGCCGAGGTTCTGCGCGAGATGGAGCGGGTCGCCGCCGCTGCCCCCGTCGGCGACGCCAACGTACAGCAGCCCGAACTCCGGATCGCCGGGCGAGGCGAGCGGATCGAAGGTGAGATGTCCGCCGTTGTGGTTGGCGAAGGGCTGCTGGAGGCGCATCATCTCGCGCGGGGCGCCGCCGTCGTACGTGGCGGCACCGGGTGTCTTGGCCGTCCATTCGAGCAGGACCGTCGCGTGCGTGCTCTTTTCGCTGCCGGACTGCGAAATCGGCTCTCGGTGCGGTGTCGACGACGTCGGTCCACGTGTAGAACTTGCCGAACCCGGGCGCTCCGCTCTGGCTGAATTGGGGGTGGAACGTGAAGCTCTGCATCCCGCGTTCGCGGCCCATGGACTGGACGCCTACTTTCCAGTGCGTCGCGTTGATGTCGAGGTACGGCGTGACCGAGCGACCGTCGTAACTGACGCTGTAGATCGGCCCCCGCATGTCGTTGACGAACAGGCGCCGCGTGCCCGGCTCGAGAACGAGGTGCATCATGCGCGCCGCCACGCCGTCGATGTCCGGGATCGAGGCGAACTCGGCGACGTGAACCGTGATGAGGTCGTCGGTTGCTGCGATGGGCGCGGGAAATGGATCCGCGGTCATCTGGGCGAGCACCGGGGATGACGCCAATAGCACAGAGAGTAGCGCGTAAATCAGGCGCATAGCTGCTCCCCTTGACCCATCGTCACGGATGTGGGTCGCTGTCACCCCCATTCTAACCGTAGCGCCGCGCACATTTTTGCGGGTCTTGGCGGCAGCGTTCATATATTCGGCACTGGTTGTTGGCTTCTGGCCCCGCCGGAGGATTTTTCCAGCCTCGAGCCTCCGTGACTCATGCAGGCGCCGATTTGCAAGCACTACGCGACCAGTTGCGCATTGAGCTATCATCGCCGTTTGCCCGGCACACCTGCTCTCCTGGAACCTGGCCGCATACGCCGCATCGGAGATTGTGGCAAGAAGAAATCGGGGCCGAATCGGCCTTCATACCGTGCACGTGGCTTCGCCGTCCTGGGAGGGACAACGTCCAATGAATCCGAACAAGGCACTGTGGGAAAAGGGCGACTTCACACGCATCGCGGCGAGCATGCGGGAGAGCGGCGAAGCGCTCGTCGGCGAACTCGGCATCACCGCGGGAATGAAGGTGCTCGACCTGGGATGCGGCGATGGCACGACCGCGCTGCCGGCGGCCCGGCTGGGCGCGGACGTCCTCGGCGTCGATATCGCGAGAAATCTTGTCGAAGCCGGGAACAAGCGCGCGCAGGAAGAGGGTTTGACGAACTGCCGGTTCCAGGAAGGCGATGCCACCAATCTGAGTGAACTCGCCGATCACAGCTTCGACCTCGTTGTCAGCATCTTCGGAGCCATGTTCGCGCCCAAACCGTTCGATGTGGCCAAGGAGATGGTGCGCGTGACGCCGGCCCGGCGGCCGGATCGTGATGGGGAACTGGATTCCGAACGATCCGACACTCGTGGCGCAGATTCTGAAAATCAGCTCCGCCTACTCGCCGCCACCGCCCGAGGGCTTCATCAGCCCCATGACGTGGGGGGTCGAGGGCAACGTGATCGAGCGATTTGTGGCAGCGGGGGTTCCAGCCGAGAAGATCTCGTTCTCAAGAGACACCTACACCTTCAACGCTCCTGTCGCACCGGCAGCGTTTCCTGGCTGATTTCCGAAGCTACTACGGGCCCACGATGAACGCGTTCGCCGCCGCAGAACAGAACGGCAAGGCTGCGGATCTTCAGCAGGAGCTCGAGGCCCTCTTCGAGCGCCAGAACAGGAGCGAGGCCAAGGGCGCCACGTCGATTCCCGCGACCTTCCTACGCGTCACCGTCGCCCGTTGAGCGCGCTTACATCCACAACGGAGTGGGAACAAACGTTCGGGCGAATGGTCGGGTCTGCACGCGGTTGTGGACCTACGCTCGGGAGTTTGTCCAATTGACGGAATACGCTCGCCGTGGAACAATCCGCCGTCGAACAGGCCGAAAGGCGAAACGGACACTCGAACGTGGGATGCGATGCACGATACGCAGATAAGGAGCATGCCAGTGAAACCCACGACGTTGTCATTCGCCGTGCTGCTTGCCACGGCATTGGTTCTTGTCACTGGGCCCACCATCGCTCAGGACAAGGGCAACACGGCGGCTGCTGAACTCGCCAGCGAGTCACGAGCAGCCCTGGCGCGACTTGACGCGAGCGCTCCGCTGGCCAAGATGCTGGAGTCCAAGGCGCACGCGGTTCTGGTATTTCCCGAGATCACCAAAGCCGGGCTCGGCATCGGTGGTCAGTATGGAGAGGGAGCGCTCCTCAAGGCGGGAAAGGCGACCGCCTACTACAAGACCACCGGCGCCTCGGTCGGCCTCCAGGCTGGCGGGCAGCAATACGGCTACGCGATGTTCTTCATGAACGAGAACGCCCTCGCGCAGCTCGACAGCGCGAAAGGCTTCGAGGTGGGTGTCGGACCGAGTGTCGTGTTGGTGGACGAGGGTATTGCGAAAACCACGACCACGACCACGCTCAAGGACGACATCTACGCGTTTGTCTTCGGACAGAAGGGGCTGATGGCAGGTCTCGGCATCCAGGGCAACAAAATCTCGAGAATCGAGCCGAAGTAGGGTGAAGATACGCGCCAGTTTTTGAGCAGCAATTGTAGGGTGGACTAATCGTCTGCCGTCCCGAAAATGCGCGGCTGATCAGCGGCCCTGGAGACGGCCTTTGGCGCGCGCGTGTAGGTGACGCTCGTCTGCCTCACCGGCGGCATGTCGATCCACTTGCCGTCCAGCAGCTCGCCAACGATCACAATCTGCAAGTTTGCCCTTGTCCGCGCCTTTCTTGAACCCAGGGCAGGCTCCCCGGTGCGCGCACAAACCTGCGGGAAGGCAACACGCAGATCTCGCTGGCGACTGGCCGAGTGTGCACCATGCCCCGATCGTGCCCAGGAAGACGAAGAAATGTCAGGGCTCTCCGTTGGTGGAACTCACCAGACCGGATCAGCTCGTCTCTTCAGAAGAGCGAGCCCCACGATTCGTCACTTGACCGCATCGCGCCGTCGATCCTGCCGCCGGTCTTGGCTGCGATCGGTCCCGGGGGTATCGACGACCTCGTCCCTGTCCTCAGCCTTTTCCTGCGCCTGCTCTTTCGCCTCCTCCTTTTTCTCCTCGTTCTCCTCCTTTTTCTCCTCCGCTTTCTCCTCCGCCTCTTCCTTCTTCTCTTCGCGACTCTGCTGCGCGAGTGCGATCAGCGGGATGCCCAGCATTCCCAACCCTGTCACGAATGCTCGTCGACTGAAGGTGCTCTGCACAACCTTCCCCTTCCGCGCCCGTGATGAGCGCCAAGATAGAATCTACCGCAACGGAGGCGGCGGGGCCACTTCAAACGCTATGACCTCGCCGTCACCCTTGACCACGGCGTGGGCGCCGCCCAGGCTGAGCGCCTCGTCTGGGTACAGCGTGGCGTGGATGCCGCCGAAAATCACGACCGCCCCTCGGGCCCTCGCGAGGGTGCGACGCCCGCCCCGATGGCTAGCCGTGACCAATTGCTGGACAGGTTAACCGTTCTGGTGTGTTTCGCAGCGATATTCATGGAGCCATTGCGCGCTGACCGTGCCGAGATCGTCTTCACGACGCGCGCGATGGCCGTACATCCAGATCATGACTGCGGCCACTCCAGACAGCCAGAGGAGGTGAATCATGAGGCACCGGTGGCGCTACGCCCTCGTACGAGACTCCGTTGACGTTCCAACCCTTGATGCCGGACTACCGGTCGCACCACTCAACGAACGTGCGCGCGATTTCGTTCCGTACGACCATGACCCGCAGCACGCGGTCCTCACGCAAGAGCGCCGAGGCGCCGGCCCTGGCCGCCTCGATGCTCGGATACCGGGCCCATGCGGGGGCAGATCCGACGCCGTTCCCCGTCTCACCGTCGTGATGAGTCTGAACATTGTTTACCCCGCCGCCAACCTCTGGGCACGCTCAGCGTGGAGGCCCTTAGAAATCGTTTAGCGCAGTGCCACTGAAGCCCAGATGATCACGCCGATCGTCAACGTGATCGCCGCGATCAGGCGCATGTTCCGTGCGACACGGACGTCATGGCGCGCCCCCTTCGCTTGCCACTGTGCCCACCGCTCGTCAAAGGTGAGGGTTGGGCCGTCTCTGCGGGGGATGGGCTGACGACGACCGCGTCTCTGTATTCATTCATGATGTGATCTCCACGATTGGGGACTTGCCTCGCACGTGCCGGATCAAATCCATCGGCACAACGAATCGCGGTCAGGTCAACGGCCCGCACGGCGTTCGACGGCCACCGCGACTGTTTCATGACACCGAGCGTCTCAGTACATTCCTGCGCCCATGCCGCCGCCCGGCATCGCGGCGTCCATGTTCTTTTCCGGAATCTGCGTGATGACCGCTTCCATCGTCAGCAACAGAGATGCGATCGACGCGGCGTGCTGCAGTGCGGAACGGACCACCTTCGTGGGATCGATCACGCCCGCCTGCACGAGGTTCTCGAACTTCTCGGTCTGCGCGTTGAAGCCTTCCTCGGGACCCATCTCCCGCACCTTCTGCACGACGATTGAGCCCTCGTGGCCCGCGTTCGTGGCAATCCAGCGCAGCGGCTCCTCGATCGCGCGAGCGATAATCTTGACGCCGACTTGCTCATCGTCGTCGAGCTTGAGTTTCTGGAGCGCCTTCGAGGCCCGCAGGAGCGCCACACCGCCGCCCGGCACGATGCCCTCTTCGACGGCCGCCTTGGTCGCGTGCATCGCGTCCTCGACGCGAGCCTTTTTCTCCTTCATCTCGGTCTCGGTGGCCGCGCCGACCTTGATGATCGCCACGCCACCGACCAGCTTGGCGAGCCGCTCCTGCAGCTTCTCCCGGTCGTACTCGGACGTCGTGTCCTCGACTTGCGCGCGAAGTTGCTTGACGCGTCCCTCGATCGACGCCGAGGCAGCCGGCGCCGTCGACGATCGTGGTGTTATCCTTGTCGATCGTGACTTTCTTGGCCTGGCCGAGGTCCTCAATCTTGAGAGACTCGAGCTTGATCCCGAGGTCCTCAGTAATGGCGCGGCCGTTGGTCAGAATGGCGACGTCTTCGAGCATGGCCTTGCGACGGTCGCCGTAGCCGGGCGCCTTCACCGCGGCCACCTGGAGCGTGCCGCGCAACTTGTTGACGACGAGCGTCGCCAGCGCCTCTCCCTCGATGTCCTCCGCGATGATGAGCAGCGGACGGCTCAGGCGCGCCACCTGCTCCAGGACCGGGAGCAGATCCTTCATCGAGCTGATCTTCTTCTCATGGATCAGGATGACCGGATTCTCCAGCACAACTTCCATGCGCTCGGGGTCGGTCACGAAGTACGGGGAGAGATAGCCGCGATCGAACTGCATGCCTTCGACGACCTCGAGCGAGGTGTCGAGAGTCCGCGCCTCTTCGACGGTGATGACGCCGTCTTTGCCGACCTTCTCCATCGCTTCGGCGATGATCCGGCCGATGGTCTCGTCGTGGTTCGCCGAAATGGTGCCGACCTGGGCGATCATGGGGCCGGTCACGGGTTTGGACTGTGCCTTCAGTGACGCCACGATGGTCTCGACGGCCGTTTCAATGCCGCGCTTGATCGCCATGGGGTTCGCACCGGCGGCGACGTTCTTCGCGCCCTCGCGGTAGATCGCCTGGGCCAGAACGGTCGCCGTGGTGGTGCCGTCCCCGGCGACGTCCGACGTCTTGCTGGCCACCTCGCGCACCATCTGCGCGCCCATGTTTTCGAGCGGGTTCTTCAGCTCGATTTCCTTGGCGACCGTGACGCCGTCCTTCGTAATCGTGGGCGAACCGAATTTCTTGTCCAGGATGACGTGGCGCCCCCGGGGGCCGAGCGTCACCTTCACGGCGTCGGCCAGCTGGTTGACGCCGCGGAGGATCGCCTGCCGCGACTGCTCGCCGTACACAATCTGTTTGGCCATTGCGCTTGTGCTCCTGATGCTTCAGAGATGGATGTCGCCTTCTTCGACCACCGCCAGGACGTCGTCTTCACGCATGATGAGGTATTCGTCCCCATCGAGCTTGATCTCCTGGCCGGAGTACTTGCCGAACAGAATGCTGTCGCCCGCCTTCACGTCGAGCGGGACGCGCTTGCCATCGTCTTTGGACTTGCCATGACCCGCCGCGATGACTTTGCCGTGTTGCGGCTTTTCCTTCGCGCTGTCGGGGATAATGATTCCGCCGACTTTCTGTTCGCCTTCGTCGATGCGCTGAACAATGATGCGGTCGTGTAGGGGTCTGATAGTCATAGATGTCGACTCCAGCGTGGCGCGAATGTGTGAATCAGCTCGAGGCCATGAATCAGAACATCGGAGCCGCCCTCGAGCGCGCCCTCGTGAGCCATCTCGCAGGGCCAGCCCGCGCGATGGGTCGCGCGACCTGTTGCCGAGGTCGGACGGCACCATTCGCGAACGTCCGATGCTGCACATTCGTCGTTGGATGCCGCCGGAACGCGCCTGACAAGAAGAGGCGGGGTGGCTCGACCCCGCCCCGCTGCAGTGACTTACGCGGCTACTGCGACCTTGATCTGTTGGGCTTGGCTTCCTCGCGCAGCGGCAGCCGGACCCAGCACGCCGGACTTGTACTCGGCGCTGACCTTGCCAGCGTCGACCGTCGGCGGCAGCGCGAACGTCCGCGCGAACGAGCCATAACTGCGCTCGATGCGATGGAACTGCTCCTCCGTGACTTCCGTGTCGAGCTTCTTCTCGCCACGCAGCGTGAGGGTGTTGTCTTCGACCGTCAGCTCGATCTCCTCCTCCTTCATGTCGGGCAGCTCGGCCTTCAGCACCAGCTCGTGCTGGCCGTTGCTGTAAATGTCGACCGCCGGCACCCACGCGCCGCGGGTGAGGTCTTCCTGAGGACGGGCGTAGAAGCCCGCGAGCATCCGGCTCAGCTGCTCCTCGCGCGCGGCCATGTCACGGAACGCATCCCAACGAACAATAGTCATGATGATTCTCCTCTCCTGCGTCATACAGTTGCGGCGGGACTTCCCCGCGGATCTGACGGAACGGGGCGGCCGCGGCCGCCCATCGGACGAACCGACGTGTCAGCTTCAGGCACTCGCGCGAGCGGCGATCTTGTGAAAGGTCGAGTTGGACACCTCATACGTCTGCACCTGAGGCGTCCCCTCTACCACGTGCTCGAGCGCCTTGAGCACACCGGGATACGCGCCGCGGGCATACGTCTCCGCGTCTTCTTTCAGATCCCACACACTGATGCCGACCGCGTCCGCTCCGCCCGGGGCGATGAGCGCGATTTCGTCCTGGAAGCCCTTCTGTTTTCTGAGCACGGGAATGACGTCCTGGTCGAGGAGCCGGGTGAACTCTTCTGCGCGACCGGGCTTGAGATGGAAGGAAACACTGCGAGCAAACATGTCAACCTCCTGAGGTTGGCGTGGCTAAGAGGGAGCCAGATAACCTGACTTAGTTCAGATAATCTGAAGACTGAGCGGTATGCCGCAATCTTGTTAACCAGTATAGGTTGATTAACTTCATATGTCAAGTCAACATGTGAGATAATTCGTCACTAGGCGGATAGCTTAATCATTTGAGTTAATCGCAATCGGAGGAATTCAGTGGATTTCCCGCTCCTCATCCGGCACCGGCTCAGAGAATTGGGGAACGAGCAAAGGGACCTGGCGGCGGCGGCCCAGGTGACGGAGTCCTACATTTCCCAACTGCTGACAGGGAAGAAGGCGCCCCCGGCGCCCGAGCGGACCGACATTTACGACAGGATGGAGACCTTCTTGCGGCTTCCCGCCGGGAAGTTAGCGACGCTTGCCGATCTCATCCGCACGGACGCCTTGAAGAGAAAGCTGGCGGACCCGCCCGCGCCCTTGTTCAGGGAAGTACGGGAGTTGATTCTCCGCAAGTACGCACCCGGAAAGGTGCAACCCATCCGTGCCCATGTTCGAGAAGGAGCCCTTTGGCGCCCTCGAACGCCTCGTCACCCAGAAGCTGCTGGACGTCGCCAAACGAGTGACGAAACAGGAATTGAACGATGAAAACTGGCTCCGTCTCGTCGCTCGACTCAGCGACCGAAGCTATGAGCAGATGCGCGTCGTGGTGCTTGACTTCCTCGAGACGGATGTCTTCAACGTGTCGCCCGAGAACTGCGTCACGTTCTTGGATCCGCTGATCGAATCGTGGGACATCGACCTCGCGACGTTCGCGATGGAGATCGTCCTGAACCGCCGCCTGGCGCCCGGGCACCCGAAGAAATTTGAGTTCGTGGAACGGGAACCCGTCCCACCGGTCAACGAAGAGCCGGGGCTCCAGGCCTTCCTGCAGGATCCCATCTCTGAGGGGCGATGCGACCGCCGAGGAAATTGAGTTTCTCAAGAAGCTGAAATTCACGCGAAACCGGCCAACCCCGCTCTACTACTACCGGGAGCTGCAAAACCTGCGAGACCCGCTCCATTTTCGCCGCGCCCCGGCAGATGTGGCATCTGGTGATGAGTCGTTGGCCGTGCACCGCGACGCGATCGGGGTGGAGGAGAAATAACATGCCGGACAGAAGCGAGCTCAACGTCGATGATGTGATCGTCTCGAAGGTTCAAGACGGGCACCTGCTCTTGATCGTGACCGCCGATCCGAGCGATCGATTGTCCCTCGTGTATCGAGGAAATGATTGGAATGTCCAGTATGCCGTGGCGAGAGGCGCCAGACTTGCCGGTCGCAGAGGCGGCAATCTCTGGTACACCTCTGATAAGACGACGACGCTCGAATACCTCGAAACCTTTCGCCGCGATCCGCCCTCGGGCGTGGCGATTCATGGCACGACGCGCCAGGGAATTCGGAGGTCGATGTATGACTGACTCGCTTGCGAACGTGGTCATTCCTCATGCTCGTTTCGTGGAGTGTCAAGAGCGGCGCCGTCGAATCGCTGCCGAATTGACGCTGCAGACCCCCCCACCTACGATCGAGGCTGCGCTTGTTCCTGTGCCGGCCGATCGGGCATGTCCGTTAGACGCTTCCACACATCTACATGGCGGGGCCAACGTGGACAGGAGCTGAAGGTCATGATGGTAGGTATCTGCGCGATCTCTCTCGAGAAGTGAAACGATGATCGCTTCCAAAGAGTCCAACTTGATGACCTATCGAGGCCTTCAGGTGCGCGCCGAAGAAATGGGAATCACGCGCCGTTGGGCCGCATGGGAAAAGTGTTCAGCTGAGGGACACCACTTCGGAACAACGGCAACCAATCCGCCTCTCCAATACTGCCAACGCTGCTTCACAGCTTGGAGTCTGAGGAGCGAAAGTGATCCCCCGCTGAATGAACCGATTCGCCAATAAACAACGCTGCTGCAACCCAGCTAGCTGTGCAGCTCCATCCAGCTTCAAGTTCGGTGTCAGAACTCCCGAGGGCAAGCGGACGCAATTCATCCACGACGGCGAAACGTGGTGTTCAGAAGTGTGTTGACACGATGGCGGATGGATGCCTTCGGAGAACAGATCCACCCAGCCGTCACTCATCGGCCTGACGCACGTTGACAAGCGAACCCGTCTGAACCTCTACGTCGCTGGTTATCGCGTGGCGAATGGAGTACAGTCAGGCACTGCTTTCCTGAACCTGCTGCCTGATTCTCGCCTGCGCTAGGCCCGTCACGCATCAGCCTTCATCAAAGCCCCGGCACGACACGGGGTGGGCGATGGGCGAGCGCAATCTCGGCATACATCAACCAAGGGTCCCGCACGGCGATCGGTCTCGTTCACCGGAGGCCATATCGCCAGACGCTGTGAGGAGCAGCGCACATGGCGCAGCCACTCCAGACGCGGTGTTTCAAAGAGGCGCTCGCACGTGTCCAGCGTCTGTTCATGGAGACACGCGGCGTCCAGCTCACCACCGCTGACGCCGCGCGGATGGCAGGCCTCGAAAGGCAGGTGTGCCGGGTAATGCTTCGGAACCTCCTCGAAACGGGTTTTCTTGAGCAGCGCCAGGGGGGCATGTTCGTCCGCAGCTCGTCGGCTTCGCACTGACCGTGACCGTGGAGAATTGAGATGGTAAAGAAAACGCCAGTAACGCCGCGTGCCCCTCAGAGGCCCGCCAAGACGGATGTCGTGACCCGCGTCTCAGCGGAGGCCGTCCGCCACCGTGCGTATGACCGGTTTCAAGCGCGGGGCAGTGAGCACGGACATGACGTCGAAGACTGGCTCGTGGCCGAAACTGAGCTGCTCAAGGACAACAACGTCGAAATCGCGCCTCCCTTTCGCTGAAACTCCATCCGACCCGTCGCTGAAGGCGCCCTCGACGGTCGCCGGTATCCGGCGCTCAACAACAAAGGACACAACATGGCATCAATGAACGGCACCATCAAGCGGCTCGTCAGCGACAAGGGTTTCGGCTTCATCCTGGCGGACGACGGCCACGAGTACTTCTTCCACAATTCCGCCTGCCAGCAGACCGCTTTCGATGACCTTCGAGAAGGGCAGGCGGTCACGTTCGATTTGGGGCAGGGGCCAAAAGGGCCGAGGGGCGAGAACGTCAGGCTCTCCTGACCGCGTTCCTTACTCACTTCCCCGAGGCGAAGAGCCTCCACGCGCTTCCAGAAGACCGGTGAGGGTGTGCGTTTGCGTGACTCCCCACTGATACACCACGGCCTTGTTCGCGCCGCCGCCCGCAAGTGTACGTTTGTGCACGCCGAGCTCACGCGCGCTGAGAAGCTTCGCCTGCGAATTTTCTTGCAGGCAGAAATCGGCGAGTTCTTTAGGAATGGCGCGCCCGCCGCGACTCGAACGCGGGACCCCCGGCTTAGAAGGCCGGTGCTCTATCCAACTGAGCTACGGGCGCGTGCTGAGGGCGAAGCCCTTAGTTTATCGTGCCTTGATCGGCCCGTCGGTTCAGCCGGACACAGGAAGCCGCCAGACTCCTCGACGCCATGAAGGTGGGCCCGATGGCGGCCATGTCATGGGCTAAGCGCAACGACAAGTGACACCAGCTTCACAGGATGGTGACAAGAAACGCTTCATACACGTCATGAGCGCTTCACACACGTACGGCCGTTCTTCCGCGCCATCTCTTCCGTGGCGACGTCTAAAGCGCCAATTTCGCCCAGGTCATGTGAAATCGGCAATGGCGCGATTCTTGTTGGCGTAACTTGTGTTAGGATTCCTGACGCCAATGCACCGCACACACGAAACGGCACCTGACATTCCGGCGATGACGCTGGTCGAGGCAGATCCTGACGCGCTGGAACTGTTCAGGTCGGAAGCGTCGCCGGATGCCGCGGCAGGCCCTTCAGATCCTGGGTCCGATCTTCGGAGGTTGGGCTCGTTGCCACGGTAGGGCAGCCCGGAGCCAACAGCGGAGCAGCCTGCACGCCCTTCTCCGTCCATCAAGGCGGCAGCACCATCACCGGCTCCGGCGTTGTCAAAGGTTCAAGCATCATCGCCGGCGACGAATGGACTATTGGCCGGCACCCTGAGCATCGATTCGCGCCCGGTCGGCGCCAGCGTCTTCATCGACGGACAACTGGTCGGCACGACGCCGCTGCTGCTGCCGGACATTTCACCCGGCACCCATGTCGTCCGACTGCAGCTCGCTGCGCATCAGGATTGGAGATCGACAGTGCAGGTCGCTCCGGATAGCAGGAACCGTGTGACCGCGGCCTTGGAAGAGGATGAGAATGCGCCCGAGCCGTGAGTTGGGAGGAGGCGCTGTCGCTGCAATTGCGAGAGGTCGCGTTCAACCCGAAGGAACAGCCCCGCGCCACTACGCTCCGCGCTGAGAACACTAAGAAGGGCGCCTGCCCGGCCCGGGAGTCACCTTGATCGGTGCAGCCGGTCGGCGCCCTCGACGACGCGTGCTCGGCGGCCTCAACGCCCGTAGTTGACTCCGGCAGCGCCCTCCATCAGCGTTCCGGTCTGGGTGTTCTCGCACGACGTCTCGACGATGTGATCGAACGGCGCCCGCGAGTGACTTATGGGGTGGCATCACCCACGGACCAGTCAGGACCTTGGGATCCTCGGCGGTCAGCTCGACCTGGAGCGTGTTCGCATCGAGGAGGCGATACTTCTCGATGATGCGCAACTCGTCCGAGTGGAAGGAGACGTCGCCGTGGTGGTGCAGCCAGTTCTTGTCGCTGAAGCTCCTGACGTCGACGACCAGCGTATCTCCTTCCCAGTGACCGACCGACTCGCCCCGATACGACGGCAGCACATCGTCCCGATGCGGACGTCCATCTGTGGGGATGATTCGAAATCCATGGAAGGTCTCGATGAGGACCAGCACGGCCTTTGGCGTCTGGACGATTTCGCCGACGAGGCCGTTGCCGACAAACGAGGGACCGATGATGCTCGGGATGCACCACAACGACGGGTCGTCCTTGTCGCTCATCTTGCTGGCTTTTTCCGCCGCCCACGGCTGATAGAGGCTGCCAAAGGATCCGGGCTGCACGGGCGTGTATTTGTAGCCGTCCCGGTAGCGAGCGCTCGAGGTCTCAGGGGTGATATCGCGGCCCACCCACCACACGCCGGTGAAGTCCGGTTTGCCATCCGGCATACGCGGTATGTCCGTTGCCGCCGCGGCGGACGTGCCGCCTTCGCGAGCTGCGGCAGGCGTTCGGCCGCTTGTCTGGGCGGCCGCCGGATCGGAGGCTTCCGAAATGAGGAATAACGCGAGGAACAACGACGCGGCAATGCCGGCAGTTATTCGGATGGAGGTCAGTACAGTGCGCATATCGGAACCTCTCCTCAAAGGAAACGGCTTCGGTGAATCAATCCGTCGCGGCCCGCCCTAGCCCGGCGTCCTCCCCGCCTCTTCCGCCTCGCACCTCGGTCCGACGACGAAAACCTTACCGTCGGATTTCACGAGCTCCCTTGCGGCGCCGTTGTTCGACCCGTCGCGGGCCCGGCACCCCTTGACGGTCACCTTCTCGCCGATTTGAAAGGTTTTCGGTGACACACCATTCCGCATGAGACCTGTTGGGGTTTGCGCCTCGAATCCCCATCGCACCACTTTGCCGTCTGGTTCGGTCACGTCCAGAAAAAACCACGAGTGCGGGTTCGTCAATTTCACCTCGACCATCACGCCCTCGATGGTCAGGAGGTCGTTCGCGTCGAACACCGCCGCAAAAGCGTGATGCGCGGCGGCAGGAACGACCGCTCCATACAACCCCAAGCTCAGTGTCACCAGCACACCGAGAAGCGTGACGTCCCATGATCACACCTCCCTCAGAGGCCTGCACGACAACTTGCAGTTCCCATCAGAAATCGAACTGCAGGCTGACCTTGAAAAACCGGGCCACGAGAATCGTCTGCGGCTGCCGGAAGTTCGCATAAGCGGTGCTTTCGACCAGGACCGCGTCCGAGTTGAGTACATTGTAGATGTCCAGACTGACAACCGAGCGGGTCCGGACCGGTCCGCAGCCGCTTCCCAAAGCGCAAGTCGAGCTGGTTCATCCGATCGCCATACATCTCTCCCGGCGGGACGAGGTTCACCTGAACGTTAGCATTACCGCCCGCGAGATCTCGACCAAGCGTCTGGCGTACCTGAAGGTTCGGAGCGTTGTAGTTACCCGCGACCTGCGGTCCCGGGACGCTCTGAAAGGCGCCACTCACCTGGACGTCCACCTTGGGAATGCGTGTAGCGAGCCCGCAGCCTTGACGTGCGTGAGAAACAGCGTGTCCATGTGGCAGTAGCCAAACGGCGTCGCGCTCGTCGGGGTGGCGATCGTTTCTGGCAGTTGCCCGGCAATCTCGCAGTTGTCAGTGCTCGTGCGCCCGGTGCTCAATCCTCCCTGGAATGCCATCCCTTCCCTGGGCCGCGCGATGAGCGTGACGTCGACACCGTTCCAATGTTCGGTTTGTTTGCCGTAGTTCGACGCGCTGGTCGTGAAGTTGTCCGCGGGCACACCGAACTTCTCCGGCTTCAGGTTGTAGAGGCCATCGATGAGATAGCCGCCCCCATCAGGCAGCATCGGATCCTGGGGCGCCGTGATGCTGAACGGATCGAAGTCGGCCGCAGTCAGCGAGCGATCGTCGGTGACGACGAAGTTGCCGTACCACCGCCGGAAGTAACCGACGTCGAGCGACACGCGCGGCAGTATCTCTTGCTGGACGCCGGCGGAGAACTCCCAGTTGTAGGCGCGCACGCCCCAGCCGTCCAATACCGCCGGGTCACGCGTCGTGCTCACGACGTTGTTCCCGAAGTTGCGGTTGGCCATTCGCCGGCACTCACCGTTCGACGCTGGATCCGTGAGATTGCAGTCGGGCACGAAATTGCCCGTCCGGGGATCTCCGGCGCCGAAAAACCTGTCGTCCCACACCCGCGTGGTGCTACGTGACGACGTTGGCGAACACCGAGGTCGCCGAGATGAAGGTGGGGCCGTCCTGGCCGACCACGTACTTGTTCAGGCTGACCTTGAGCGCCGTCTTGCCGTTTCCGAACAGATCGTAGGACGCGCCCATTCTCGGCGTGACGTCCTTCCAGTTGGCGTTCGGAATCTCGTCGAGCGTGAAGTTGCGGGTGGGCACCAACTGCACGGGCCCGTACACCTGGGCCGGGAAAATGGCTCTTGTACCAATCGAATCGCACGCCTCCGCCGAGCGTGAGCCGGCCGAGTGTCCACCGATCCTGCGCGTAGACGCCAAGCTCGTTGTCGAGCTCCCAGTGATCGTGGAACGGCGTCGCCCACTGGGTGATCTGGTTCGGAACGCCGCGGTTGAATCGATAGTACACGTTGTGGTTGCCGTTCAAGTTCCAGAGCGTGTCGAGATCGCCCTGGCCGTTGCTGAAGCCGACTTTCATGGAGTGCGCGCCGGTGACATACGACATGGCCGCCCGATAGCGCAGATCGTGCTGCAGGCGGTCGGCGTAGCCATTGGGGCGCAGCTTGTAGTTGGTTTGGGTCGACTGTTCGAGCACGCCGATCACATCGGGATTGGTGCCCTCGAGCGGAAACCACCCCCACCGATAGTACTGCTGGAACACGCCCGGCTTCGAGCAGCAGCCGGTTGGTGACCGGCGACGTCCACGTGGCCGTGACCATGTGGTGCGGCCATCCCCATCTGTTGTCGAACCCCGGGTACGTCGTCGCGCGGACCGCTGACGGGCACTTGCACTGGTGCTCCTTCGCAAACGAGACGGAGAACTTGTTCTTCGCGGTGGCCTGCCACGTCAGGCGGACCTCGCCCGAGTTCCAGAGGCCGTCGTTCGACAGCCGGCTGGTTCGGGTCCAGGTTCATGGTCCAGACGGTAGGGTCGTTCTACGTGGTGTCGAAGAACGTTCCGCCGACGTAGTTCTCGGCGATCTGCAGCCGGTACGACGCGTAGAACCAGAGCGTGTCCCTCTTGATCGGGCCGCCGAATCCCGGATTGAAGTTCACGACCCGCTTGAGCGTGTTCGGCGTCGTGAAGCCGAGCGCCTCGAGGTCTTCGGTGAGGTTGTCGTTCGACATCGACTCGTTCGCGAAGTCTGCAAAGGCGGACCCGGTGAAGGTGTTGCCGCCTTCCTTCGGAATCAGGTTGATCCGGATTCCGCCTTCCCCTGCCTCCGCCGAGGCGCCGGCCATGTCAATGGTCACTTCCTGTGTGGCGCCCATGTTCGGCGTGTAGATCGTGTTGTTGACTCCGGCCGACAGGTTCACGTTCAGGCCGTTCTGCGTGATGCGCTGATCGGACGGCCTGCCGCCGTGGGCCACGAGGAGCGCGTTCGCGTTGCCGCTCGTGCCGCCGACGTCCTGCGGGTCCCCCTGTCCCGGTCAGGCTGAGACCGCCGCCGTTACTGACCCCGGGAATCAGCACGCCCAACTGCTGCGGGAGCCGGCCGGTCGGAACGGCGTCGATGACGTCGTGGCCGATCACCCGCTGGCGCATCGTGCTCTGGACGTCCACGAGCGGCGTTTCGCCGGTGACCGTGATCGTTTCCTCGACGGCGCCGATCCGCAGCTCACCGTTCACGGTAGCGGTGAACGAGCCGGAGAGCTCGATACCCTCCCGTCTGACCGTGCTGAATCCCGGCAGCGTGAACGTGACGGTGTAGGTGCCGGGACGCAGGTCTACGATCCGGTACTGGCCGGTCCCGTCGGTGACAACCGAGCGCGCTTTTTCAATGAGGGAAGGGCTGGCTGCTTCGACCGTCACGCCGGGCAACACCGCACCGGATGTGTCCCGGATGACGCCCGTGATCGATCCCTGGGCGTACCCTGGCGAGGGAATGACGAGCTGACACGCGAGCACGACGAGCGCGAACACCGAAATACGCATAGGCCAGCCTCCTGGTAGCGGCGACGCGAAGCCTAACGAGCCGGTGACAGCGACGATGGATCCTTCTCTTCGAGCTCCCTCAGTCCTCCTTGGGCTGTAGGAATTGGGGCCGTCTCGCGTACGGATCCGAGACAGCACTTATCGGGCAGCGTGCGAATGGCTAATCGCGAACCGTACACCATATGCTGGGCGGGCGCAACACATGAGTCGGACGAACAACAGGCTGGACTTCAGGATCGGCGAGCTCGTGGGCGGCTCCCGACTTGTTCGTACCAGAAACCGTCAGATGGGCGATCGAGCCTGGATACGTACAGACTGTATTGGTCCCTGCGGGCGAGACTCCCTGTGACGACAACGGAGTCGCCGGGCCTGAGCGTTTCGCTCGTCAGGCCAATCTCCACGAGCTCCCGGCGATTGTCCATCTCGAGCCGCCACACTTGTGTCTGGCCGCCACCGTCTGCCACCTCGACGACCAGGATCGGATGGGGATTGACGAACTGAAACTCCTTCACGACGCCCTTGATGAGCACGCGCTGGCGGCTGTCGTAGACGCCGGCAATAGAATGGTGTGCCTGAATCGACGTCCCCATCACCGCCCACGCAACAAACACCAGCAAGCTCCGCGCGGTCATCGGTCGAATTCTACATCTTGAAGGGCAGTGTCCCGCACGAAGCCTCTCGACCCTGACCGGCGGGCCAGCCAACCGCCCGAGGACGTGGATAGGGACCCACCGCCGATATCCCCGTTGACCGATTGGTTCTGGTGTGTTCTCATCGGCTCGTCCTTCTTCATACGAGGCCTTCATAATGCCGAGAATGTTCCGTCTGCTCGCGCCGTCGCTCATGTTGCTCGTGACAGCGCTCGACTGGACGAGCGCCCCGCTGCTTGGCCAGGCCAGCTCCGCCGGCGAGTGGTCGACCTATGGGGGCGACCTGGCCAGCCGCCGCTACCGACCCTTCGACCAGATCGACCGCAACAACTTCAACAAGCTCGAGATTGCGTGGCGATTCAAGACCGACGCTCTTGGGCCGCGGCCCGAGTTCAACCTCCAGTCGACGCCGCTGATGGTCGGAGGCGTGCTCTACACCTCGGCCGGGACGCGTCGCGCGGTGGTGGCGCTCGATGCTGCATCCGGCGAGATGTTGTGGATGCACCGCGAGGACGAGGGAAAGCGTGGGGAAGCCGCTCCGCGACGGCTTTCCGGGCGCGGGGTCGCGTACTGGACTGACGGACGCGAGAGCCGGATCGTGCACGTGACTCCGGGCTATCAGATGATTGCGCTCGACGCGAAGACCGGCCGGAAGGTACCCGGATTCGGCAGGAACGGCGTCGTTGATCTGAAGCTCGAGAACGACCAGACCGTCGATCTCGAAACCGGGGAGATCGGCCTGCATTCGGCGCTTGTCATCGCCAGGGACGTCATTGTCGTCGGAGCCGCGCATCTGCCTGGCGGAGCGCCCAGGAGCAAGGTGCACGAGAAGGGCTATATTCGTGGGTACGATGCGCGAACCGGGAAACGCCTGTGGATCTTCCACACCATTCCGAGGCCTGGCGAGTTCGGCTACGACACGTGGGAACAGGGTTCGGGGGAGTACACGGGCAACGGGGCGTCTGGACGCAGATGACGATCGACGAAGAACTCGGGCTGGTCTACCTCCCCGTTGAGCTGCCGACCGGCGACTACTACGGTGGTCATCGGCCGGGAGCCGGACTCTTTGGTGAAAGCCTCGTCGCCGTGGATCTGAAGACCGGCAAGCGCAAGTGGCATTACCAGCTCGTGCATCACGGTATCTGGGATTTCGACATCGCGTGCGCACCGATCCTGGCCGACATCACGGTGAACGGGAGGCTGATCAAAGCAATCGCGCAGCCGACGAAGCAGAACTGGCTGTACGTCTTCGATCGCGTGACGGGCGAGCCGGTGTGGCCGATCGAGGAACGCCCGGTGCCGAAGGGAGACGTCCCGGGCGAGTGGTATGCGCCGACGCAGCCGTTCGTCACGAAGCCGCCCGCCTTCGACCTTCAGGGCATCTCGATTGACGATCTGATCGACTTCACGCCCGAGCTCCGGGCGGAAGCCATCAAGCTCGTCTCCCGGTACAAGATCGGGCCGCTCTTCACGCCCCCTCCCGTCAGCAAGTGGGAAGGACCGCTCGGTCTGCTGATGGTCCCTTCGTCAACAGGCGGGCCCAACTGGCCGGGTGGCGCGCTCGACCCGGAGACCAACATTCTTTACATCTATTCATTCCGCAATCCTTCGGTCATCGGGATGATCAATGACCCGTCACGATCGGACATGTCTTTCATCAACGGACAGGCGCGCGATCCGAATGCGCCGCCACCGGCACCTGGTGCCGGAGGGGGCGGCGGTGGTGGTGGAGAGGGTGGGGACCCGGAGTGACGGTTCAGGGCCTTCCGCTGCTCAAGCCGCCGTACGGGACGATCAGCGCCACCGATCTGAACAAGGGCGAGACGGTGTGGAAGATCGCGCACGGCGAGACTCCCGACGTCGTCAGGAACCACGCGGCGCTCAAGGGGCTGACCATTCCGCGCACCGGCCGCGCAAACGGCCGAATCGGCGTGCTGGTGACGAAGACACTCGTGATCGCGGGCGAATCCGGCTTCGCCACGACGCCGAGCGGCCAGCGAGGCGCCATGCTCCGCGCATATGACAAGGCTAGTGGAGACGAGGTCGGCGCTGTCTACATGCCGGCGCCTCAGACCGGATCGCCCATGACGTACATGTTGAACGGCACGCAGTATCTGGTCGTGTCCGTCTCAGGTAATGGCTATAGCGGGGAGATCATCGCGTTCAGAGCTCCGCAGACGCGGGGGGAGACGGCGTCGCAGTAGTGCGCCTGCTGTCGCGAGCCTCACGAGCCGACCCGGGCCCGAACGCTGGGCGGCCACATTTGAGGCCTCGGGAGGTGCGACCGGTTCGTTGAGCCTCAATTCACGGCGACCGCGCGGCGGCTCAGTTGGAAGGCCGTTGGCCGTATCCGGCGATCGCATCGCTCTTGTCCGCGGCAGCGAAAGCTACGTCCTTCGGCCGTAGCTTTCGCCGGAGAACACGGTTCCACCACATGAGCGCGCCGGTCACGAACATGGCCGCGGGCGCGAGTCCGAACACGGCCCAGATGAATTTCGTCGTCCAGTCACAGATTCCGCGGCCGCTGCAAGGAATGCCCCTGCCGTTGATGCGGCCGAAGTGCACGTAGGCGAGCCAATAGAGGACTTGATCGACGGTACGCACTCCCGCATTCGCCTCAGTGGGGGGTTCGAGGCGATCGGCGAGGTCCTGAAAGGGCCCGGGGTTGCCGAGATAGGCCCCGCTCAACCCGAACACCAGGATGAATCCAAGACTCCAGAAGCCGATCGTGCTGTGCAGGTGCCAGGTGAAGCGTGGCCACCCGACGTGCCTGGGAACGATCACGCTTCGCCGCCAGGTCTTGATCCCGGGCCACCAGACGACGATTCCCGTGAGCGCGAGGACGAGGAGCAGGATCGCGCCGACGCCGTTCAGCCTGCGACCCGTCCTCCCGGCAAGCAGATCGTCGTGCAACTCGATGAGCTTGGAGACGAGCCAGATGCTGAGCGGCACCGAATCGCCGAGATCGCTTCCGGTGTAAGGATTGAACAGGCGATCCTCGAGGTCAGAGCCGCTCCTGAGGGATACGGTGACGGCAAGATCGGGATTGGGCGCTCGAATGATGCGGACGACCGCGAAGCCGGGATACGCACGTGCAGCCGCGCTTGCTAATTCCTCGTCGGTCAGGAGCGGGCCCGACTCGGCCACGATGATGGGGTCGGGTGTCGCCGCCCTGTAAAGCTCATTGCGGAATACGAGAACGCTGCCGGTCACGCTGATCAGCAGCAGGTAGAGACCTGCGCCGATCCCGGTCCACAAGTGCAGCTGGAAGATCATCTTGCGCAACCACGTGGTCTGTGGTTGCGATATCCACTGCTGCCAGCGGGTCATGTGGATCGGACGGTTCCGCTCCTTCGCGCGAAAACAGCCGGTTCGTGTCCGGTCGGGCTATTGGGTTCTTGCTTTTCTCGACACCCTCGATCACGACACCGTCCGCCAGCGGAATGGTCAGCGCAATACGATCTTCAGGACCGAAGTTTCTCGTGACGTGACCCTTCCCGGTCGTATCCTCGATGAGGTTGATGTGTCCGGGCCCCGCCACGACGTGGACGCCTCCGGAGACCTCGACTTCCGAACTTCCTGAAAGCGTGATCACGAACTGTCGCGCCGGCCCCGTGTGCCACCCTGGGTCGTTGGGATCGGTCGCCGCGACGCTGCCAGGTTTCGCGCCAGGCGTGGGCCGCCGGACGCTGAACTCGGCTCCCGTGGCCTTCAGCATCTCCGAGACGCCGCGGTCGTTCAGCTTCAGTTCGATGTCTTCGGCGTGGGCCAGGCCGTCGGGTCCCGTGAAGATGCGGGTGATCACGACGGCTTTCCGCGCCTGCGCAACCGCAACATCGCGCTCGGTGTTCGCTCGCCACATCACGATGAAACAACCGACGAGGACAGTGAGCACCAGCTTGTTCGGCTTGAATCTCATGGACATCCTCCCTATTCGGTGGCTGCTCGCGCGACTTTTTCGGCACCAGTCTACATCGCCAGGACTCGCCCGCACGAATCAGCCTCGAAGACCTCGTCAGCGTCCGGGTGCGAAATCGCGGAGAACAACGTGGAGGACGTCGCTCGCGAGCTTTGCGTCGCGGGAGGACACCGACACTCCATCGGCGATCTCGCCGTTCGCGTTCAGGAGGTCCCTGTACCTGCCGAGCCACTCCAGGAAGGCGAGCACACCCGCCGGACACGAGCCGGGCCCGCTCGGCAATCTCTATCCGTGTGCTGAACGACCAGTCGGAAACCGGCCCGGCAGGCCAGGTGGGCAGAGCCGAGCCTTCCAGCTTGTTGCGCTCGAGCGCGTCGGTAATCACTGTCTCCAGAATGCTGCAGTAGGTGATCAGTGCGAGCGCGAATTCACCGCGTGTGAAGGCAGCGCGTCCATCAAGATAGGCTCGCTCGAGGCTGGCACGGAGCTCTTCGTTCCTGATGAATGTGAAGCGGGGTCGCTGAGCGGCAGGCGTCGAGTCGGCGAGCGACATTCCTTCCGGAGTCGCCTGCGCGAGCGAGGCGTCGGCACGTTCCAGGACGTCCAGAATCCGGACGGTAATCGTCGTGACATCAGCCGCTTCGGTGCCAGTATTCGGCACGAGCAGGGCGTTGCTGAAAGCCCGCGCGAGCCAGTGAGCCTTGACGCCGCCCGAAAGGTCGCTGATTGCGGCAGCGCAGTCCCGCTGCCAGATCGACAGCAGGGCGAGATTGGCGGCTCCCCGGGACCTTGCCAGCGACGCGCGAAGACGCCGGCCTTCGGAGCGGAGGTGCTCGATCCGATGACGTGAGGCGCTGAGCGACGATTCGAAGACGTCGGGGTTCACGTCAGGCATCCGGAGCTCACCTGTCACGCGTCCTCGGTCAGCAACGCGGCGATCTGGTCGATGTGCTCTCGCATGGCGAGTGCTGCGCGCATCGGTGTCCCGGCGGCGCAGCGCTTTGAGCACCGCCTAGTGGCCGCCGAGCGAGCGCAAGGGACGGCCGCGCCGCTGCAGGGTCTGCGCGCGCGATTCCACGAGGAGATCGTTCAGCGTTTCCATGATTCTCACGACCACCGGATTGTGCGTCGCCCGGGCCATGGCCGAGTGAAACGCCGTGTCCTCCGCGATGGTCGATTGCCGTGCCCGCACCTTGCGGCGCTGCTCGTCCAGAATCCCTTCAATCTCGTCGAGCTCGGCGTCGGTGGCCCGGGTCGCCGCCGCCCATGCGATCGCGGGCTCGAACATGCGGCGCACGTCGGTCAGGTCCTTCTGCCTGGCGCGGTTGAACGTCAACACCGACGCAAGCGGGGTCACGAGGTTGTCGAGCGACAACTCGCACAACGACGTGCCTTGGCCGTGCCGGGTCCGCAGCAGGCCGACCACCTCGAGCCGTTGAATCGCGTCGCGCACGGAACCGCGGCCGACCTTCAGGCGCTTGGCCAGCGTGCGCTCGGAGGGGAGCGGCTCGCCAGGCTTGAACGTACCGTCCTCGATCCACTCGCGAAGGCGGTTCGCGATTTCCTCAGGAACGCGTGTCCTCCTGCTCGGAACGCTCGTCGAGGCGCGTCGCGATCGTTCGTGCCGGCGCGAGGAGGGAAGCGGCGAGGTCGAACGCGAATTGACCGATGGCGAGTTGTTGACAGGCTCCTTGAGAAGTAGGAAACTACGCCGAACTGGTCGGACCACTTGCGCAGTGTAGCACACGACGAGGGTGTGGATGGATCGCGCGATAGTCGAATTCACGGTGCGCGGCCCGGCCGAGAGCGTCTCGGCGGCCATCGAAGCGTGCGCAGCCGAACGGCGCGTCGTGAGCGCGCTCGTCGTGCCGTGGGAGAGCGACGCGTCCACGCTCCGGATGGCTGTCACTTTGACGACGGGTGACGGCTGGGCCGGCGAACACACCAACATCGGCACCATCACGCTTGCCGCCTTCGGCGACGCCACCCGGGTTGCGGTGGTCGCTCACGAACCGGGTCTTTCCGCGGTCGAGAGCCCGGACGCGGCGGCACGCGAGAAGTTAAGCGACATCCTGATCGCGTTTGCCCGTCAGATCGAGCGCAAGCTCGGCTCGACGACGGCGGCCGAGCCAACACGATGAGTGTCCCGCCCCCGAGCGGCCGTGGAAGCGACCTCTCCGAAGACCGCGGAGGGAGTTCAGGCTTGATCCCCGACGCGCCGAAAAACGAAGGCAAGACGCTCTTCAGCGAGAGCGTGGCGCTCCGTGTCACGGAAGCTCCGGTCGAGGACGTCGGTCATGCGATTGCGCGCCTGGCCGCGGCCGAATCTCGTACGGATCGGCGCGAGGCCCGGTGACGTCCTTCAACTGACGGGTCGCACGGTCGGAGTGGCCCGTGCCGATTTGCAGCCGGCCGGAGAGAGGGGAACGATTCAGGTCGATGGAACACTTCGCGGCAACTGCGGCGCCGGACTCCAGGAATTGGTGTCGGTGACGCGTGTCGAGCATGGCACCGCGGTGTCCGTGCGACTGACGAGCGCCGCGGACGGTTCGGCACAGGCGGCTATCAGTCTCCAGAAATGCTCGAAGACCTGGCAGGTGTGCCAGTTCTCACAGGTGCCGTGGTCCGTGTGCCGACCTTCGCCAAGCCCGTGAACTTCCAGGTCGTTCGCACGATCCCGTCCGGCCCCGTCGTCATCGACCGCCGCACCGACCTTCGCGTCGTCGCAGGCGAGCCGTCAACTCCGCAAGCTCCGGGGATTTCCGACGAGGACATCGGCGGGCTCGAGCGCGAGCTGGCACGCGTGCGGGAAGA
The DNA here is from genome assembly GCA_963742945.1 of uncultured Solirubrobacterales bacterium. Lineage (GTDB taxonomy): Bacteria > Actinomycetota > Thermoleophilia > Solirubrobacterales > Solirubrobacteraceae > Palsa-744. The sequence goes on from CAVUNX010000009.1 coordinate 31,391, forward strand.
TCATCGAGCTTCCCCTCAAGAACGTCCGGCGTGTTCGAGCGCCTGGGCATCCTGCCTCCCAAGGGCGTGCTGCTCCACGGGCCTCCCGGCACGGGCAAGACGCTCCTGGCCCGTGCGGTTGCGGCCGAGAGCCGGGTCCATTTCATCCACCTCAACGGACCCGAAATCATGCGCAAGTTCTACGGGGAGAGCGAGGCGCGGCTCCGCGAAGTCTTCGAGGAAGCGGCGCGCCACGCTCCCGGCCATCATCTTCATCGACGAGATCGACGCGCGTCGCGCCGAAGCGTGCCGAGGTCGTCGGTGAGGTAGAGAAGAGGGTCGTCGCCCAGCTGCCTGGGGTTGATGGACGGGTTTGTCGCGCGAGGTCAGGTGATTGTGATTGGCGCGACGAACATCCCGGAGGTTCTGGATCCGGCGCTCAGACGTCCCGGTCGGTTCGATCGGGAAATCGAAATCGGCGTTCCCAATGTCGCAGGGCGTGCTGCAGATCCTGAGGATTCATACGCGGGCCATGCCTGCTCGCTCCGGACGTCAAGCTCGACGAGATCGCGCGCGCATACGCATGGATTCGTCGGGGCCGACCTCGAGGCCCTCTGTCAGGAAGTCGGGATGATCGCGCTGCGCCGGTTCCTGTCAACGGTTTCGAGCCGCGCCGATCAGACGAGCACAACCGATCTCGCCTCGCTGCTGGTCACCTCCGAGGACTTCCTCGGCGGTTTGCGGGAAGTCGAGCCGAGCGCGACTCGCGAGTTCCTGGTCGAGAAAGGGACGCACGGTCTTTGACGCTATCTGGAGGGCTCGACGAGGTCAAGCGCCTGGTGCGCGGCCGTTGTCGAGCACGCTGCACGTCCACGACGAGCCTGTACGAGCAGGTGGGGTTCGCTCCTCCACGCGGCATCTTGTTCAGCGGACCGTCGGGGACCGGCAAGACCGCGATGGCACGCGCCCTTTCTGGCGAAAGCGGGCTTGGCACTGATCGCCATCGACGGCCCGCAGCTCTTCTCGAAGTGGCTGGGCGAATCGGAGAAGGCGCTCCGCGACGTGTTCAAGAAGGCACGGCGCGCCGCCCCGTGCCTCGTTGTTCTTCGACAACATCGACGCGCTGGCGCCCAGCTGCACCGACTGCGAGCGCCGAGCAGGCGGGTGCCGGCGTCTACCCGCGCGTGCTCAGCCAGTTCCTGCGTGAGATCGACAGGCTCGGCGACGTCCGCGGGGTCGTGCTGGTGGCCGCGACCAGTCGACTGGAACGGGTCGATCCCGCGCTTCTTCGAAGCGGCCGGTTCGACTACGTGCTGGCATTCGGCCTGCCCGACGTCCAGGCTCGCGAAGCCATCGCGCGGTTCTGTTGCCGCCAGGCGCCGCTCGGCACGCGACGTCAATCTCAGCGAGCTCGCATCGGGTACCGAAGGAAGACCGGCGCCGACGTGGAGAGCGCTGCAAGAAGGCGATGCTCGTGGCCATCGATCGCTTCCGCCATCGACGGCAGTCAGACGACGAGCGATTTGCCGTCCGGTGGCAGGATTTCCTGGAGAACCTGCCGATCATGAGCTACACCGAGCTGACCGTCTGGACCCGCGGCATCATCATGGACAAGGAAGGCCGCGACATCGTGAACTCCGTCGCCATGGCCGGCCGCACGGAAGGCAAGTACACGCAGGCGATGGAGAACTACGTCGACAACCCTGACCGGACGAACGCTCCAACGCGAAGATGTCCTGTCGCGTGAGCGATTCGGAAATCGAAAACGCCCTCACCTACGAAAACGATCATCCGAACATCGTGGTGCTCGTCGAGGAAACGATGGTGAAGGGCTGGGACTACATGCGCGGGATGCCGCCAGGCGGCACGCTCGTCATCAACACGCACTACGCGCCCGAGTACATGCTGCGCTTCGTGCCCGGCCGCGAGCGGCTCGCGCAGCTCGTGTGCATCGACGCGGCCAAGCTCGCCGACCATAAAGTGGCTAGTACCTATCGGCTCGGCGAACTGGGACTGGATCGGCTGTCCACTGAAGGCGCCGCCGAGCGGAGCAAGAACATCGCACCGGACATCGCGGCTCCGCTCATCGCCGCGAGGCCGTCAAGACCACCGGCATCGTGCGGCTCGAGACCGTCGAGCCGTCTGATCACGAACAAGGCTGCATTCCGCGCGGCACTCGAGGAGCTGAAGGTACTGAGCTCGATCGTCGGCAGCCGCTTAGCCGGCGAGGCGCGCACGGCGCGCCCGCGAGGGAGCGGCGCGGCGTAGGGCCCCCGCAAGGTCCGAGCGCGAGTCCGGGGCAGAGCCGGTGACGCGAGGGAGCGGCGCGGGGCGGAGGGGTCCCGGAGCGTCCGAGCCGAGTCCGGGGCAGAGCCGGGCTGCGAGGAGCGGCGCGGGCGGAGCGGCCCGGAGCGTCCGAGCGAGTCCGGGGCAGAGCCGGTGTAGTTGCGAGGGAGCGGCGCGGGGCAGGCCGCAGCGTCCGAGCGCCGGCAGAGGCCCGGTGAAGTGAAGAGGAGTTCGCGCATGTCCACCAAGGGGACGCACATTCCGGATTGGCTCAAGGTCCCGTTTGCCGGGATCACCCTGCGCCGTCGCAGGAAGAAGGGCCAGGACCTCTTTCCAACCGGGAACTGGCGGGCGATCCGGCCCGTTTATCGCGACAAGATGCCGCCCTGCAACAACGCGTGCGGCACCGACGAAAGATCCAGGGCTACCTCGACCTGGTGAAGCGCGGCAAATATGTCGATGCCTACGCGCTCATCAAGGAAGACATGCCGTTTCCGGCGATCACAGGCCGCGTGTGTTATCACCCCTGCGAGCAGGCGTGCAACCGCGGCCGAGTTACGACGAGGCGATCTCGATTCGCGCGGTCGAGCGGTTCCTCGGCGATCTCGGCCTCGCACTGCCGCACGACGTCGTCGGTGCCGGGCCGGCGAACGGGAAGAAGGTAGCCGTCGTCGGCTCGGGCCCGGCTGGTCACAGTGCCGCGTATCAGCTCGCGCGGCTGGGTTACGCGGTGACGATTCTCGAGAAGTCATCCAAGGCCGGTGGACTGAACCGTGGCGGCATCCCGGATTGGGTTCTGCCGCAGGACGTCCTCGATCGGGAGATCGATCGTCTCCGTGAGCTGGGCATCACGATCAAGACGAACACGGAAGTCGGCAAGGACGTGACCTGGGACGATCTGAAGCGCGACTACGACGCGTGCATCCTGGCCGTCGGCCTCACCGAGCCGAATCGTGTGCGCGCGGAGGGCGAAGACCGCGAGGGTGTGCTGTACGGGCTGCCGTTCCTTCGCGACATCGGCATGGGCGAGTCCACGGTCACGCTCGGGCCCCGTGTGGCCGTCATCGGCGGTGGCAACACGGCGATTGATTGCGCGCGCGAGGCGTTCCGGCAGGGGGCTCTCGAGGTGACGATGATCACCGTCGAGGCCAACTCGAGCGAGATGCCGTGCGTCCCGGAAGATCTGCACGACATGCTCGAGGAAGGCGTGGAGCTGTTCCACGGTCGCGCGATGACAGCCGTGCTCGGCGACGGTCGCGTCGAGGCGCTGGCGCTGCACCCCGCGCGGTTCTCGGGCGCGGTCAACGCGTCGCCAATCGAGATCGACCGCTCGGTGCCGGCCGCAACGGTTTCCGGTCGATCAGGTGATCGTCGCGGTCGGCCAGCACGCGTCGCTGGCGTGGCTGCCGGCTGAATTCAGGACCGAGCGCAACACGATCAAGGTCGACGAGTTCGGACGTCTCGGCGATTCGACGTTCTTCGCCGCCGGCGACATCGTCCAGGTCGGCAGCGGGCGGCCGTTGATGGTCGTCAACGCCGTCGGCGACGGCAAGCGCGTGGCGTTCAACGTCGACAAGGTCCTGCGGGGCGAGACCTTGCGCCCGCAAGGGGTCGCCGTGGACGTCATCGTCGATCTGAATCGGATGAACATGACCTACTTCCCGCACTTTGGGAGGGTCAAGCAGGGCATGCTCGAAGCCGACGTCTCGCCGGCGCACGCAGGACGAGGTGATCCTGGGGTTCAGCGAAGAGCAGGCCGTGGATGAAGCGAACCGCTGTTTCAGCTGCGGAACGTGCAACGCCTGCGACAACTGCTATCTCGTCTGTCCTGAACCGTGCATCGTCCGGTGCGGATCGAATCCAACGGCCTCTACAAGATACTGGTGGATTACTGCAAGGGCTGCCGCGTGTGCATCGAGGAGTGTCCGACCGGCTGCCTCGAGGGTGTTCCGGAGCTCGACTTCGACTCGGGTGTGGTTCGGATGGACACCGCGTTTGCCATCACACCCGGGCTGCACGGCAGGCAAGCCGAAGAGTTGGCCGCGGTGCCGCACCGCCCGGCCAAAGACATCGACAACTGGCGCTAACGAAGGAGTCGTCCATGGGCGCCGTACCGGAAACGAAAAAGACAGTTCGCATCAACGGCTGCGTGGCGGCCGCCCAGGCGGCGAAGTACGCCGACGTGGACGTCATCACCGCGTACCCGATCCGACCCTATACGGCGACGATGATGGCGCTGGCGCAGATGGTGGCCAACGGCGAGCTCGACGCCGAGTACATCGTGGCCGACAGCGAGCACTCGCAGCTGAGCATCGCGCACGGCGCCGCGTCATCCGGCGCGCGCGTGTTCACCGGCAGCTCGGGTGTCGGAGTGCAGTTCGCCTACGAACTGTATTCGCCGATTTCCGGCAGCCGCATGCCCGTGCAGATGATGATTGCCGACCGTACGCTCGACCCGCCTGGCGACTTCGGCTCGGAGCACACAGACGCGCTCTCGACACGTGATATGGGCTGGCTGATGGGATGGTCGAGCCAGGCGCAGGAAGCGTTCGACAACCATCTCATGGCGTACCGGATCGGTGAAGATCCGCGTGTGCTCTTGCCGCAGATGGTGTGTCAGGATGGCTTCTTCGTCTCGCACATCACGAGCGACGTCGAGCTGCCCGACAAAGGACAAGTCAAGGAATTCCTGCCGCCGTACAAACATCCTTACCCGCTCGATCCGCGCTACCCGGTGTCGCATGGGCCGCAGATCATGCCCGAGCAGGGCCCTCCGCTGCAGCTCGAGCGCGCCAGGGCGATGGAAGGTGCCGTTCCGGTCATCGAGCAGGCATGCGACGAGTTTGCGGCGATTTTCGGGCGCCGGGTCCGACCCTGGGTCGAAGAAGTCATGACGGACGGCGCCGAGGTCGTGTTCTTCATGCAGGGTGGACACGCCGTCACGGCCCGGCATGCCATTCGTCACATGCGGGAACGGGGCGCCAAGGTCGGTCTGGTGCGGCTGCGCACAATCCGCCCGTATCCGACGGACCGAATCCAGGAGGTTCTGAGCAAGTTCAAGGTGGTCGGAGTCATCGAGACCAACATGGGTCTGGGGAGCGTGAGCAGCGGGGGTGTTCTGTATGCCGAGGTCTGCGCCGCGCTCTACGAAAGCGCTCAACGACCGCTTGTCGTCTCCTTCATGGCGGGGATGGGAGGCGAGGCGATCGTCCTGAAAGAGTTCTACTGGATGACGCAGAAGATGTTCGAGATCCAGAAGCGGGGCGGCGTCGAAAAACGCACCCATTGGGTGGGGTTCGAAGAGTAAGATTGCATGCACGCACAAGGGGAGACCGATGGCGACGATTGAGATCGAACGACAACTGCTTCCGATGTTCGGCAGCCCGAACCTCGGAGCCCGCTTCTACAATCCCGATCTCCCGGCCACCGAGCCGTTCGTGCCGGGCCACCGGACGTGCGCCGGCTGCGGTCCATCGATTCAGTACCGGATGACGAGCAAGGCAGCCGGCGACAACACCATCCTCGTTGGACCCACCGGATGTATGTATGTCGCCAACAGCTCCTATCTCTGTACCCGTAACGAACGTTGCCCTGGGCGCATACGCAAATCGGGAGCGCGGGGAGCTTCACGGCGGGAGTGGCAGCCGCCTATGAGGCGATGATTCGTAAAGGCAAGTGGGCCGGCAAGTTTCCCAACATCATTTGCGAGGCCGGAGACGGCAGTGCGTCGGACATCGGCCTGGCCTCGATCTCCGGAGCGCTCTATCGCGATCACGACTGCCTGATCATCTGCTACGACAACGAGCAGTACGCCAATACCGGCATCCAGGCCTCGTCGCGGACGCCCTACGGCGGGATGACGACGTTCTCGCCGCCCGGACCGATGGTTCCTGAGGCGAAGACTCTTTTTCCGAAGGACCTGGCCCGGATGATGGCGGCCGGCCATCCTCATTGTTACGTGGCGACCGCCAGCGTCGGCTATCCGATCGATCTGATGAACAAGGTCCGCAAGGGGTTGAACCGCGGGGCGCGGCGTACCTGTTGATCTATACGCCGTGTCAAAAGGGTTTGGTGTACGAGACACCGCGTTCGATCGACCTTGGACGCCTCGTCGTCGAATGCGGGCTGTTCCCGATGTGGGAGTGGGACCCGGAGACGCGGGAGTACGACTACAGCTTCAGGCCGCAGTCCATGCGCCCGGTGGCGGAGTACCTGAAACTGCAAGGCCGCTTCGGCCATCTGCACGCCGAGCACATTGCCACGCTGCAGAAGTTCGCGAACGGTCAGTGGAAGATGATGAAGGTCGACGTCCCGCAGGTGCTCATTGACGCGGAAAGCCCGGAGGCTCACGTGGGAATGGCGGCCGCGGAGCAGGCGGCGGTCATCGCTCAAACGGTCTCAGCGTCTCTCCCTGCCGCACGGAGCTCGATGGCCGCCGAATCCCACGAGGAGGTGTGTCGTGACCGTGCGTTTCCTACGTAGCCGGTTGAAAGACGCGCTGGTCGTCGCTGGCGTGCTAAGCGTCGCGACAGGGCTCTGGCGAGCCGCCACCCCCGTTGCGGGACAGGCACCGGGCCCAGGAGAGTTCCCACCTTACAAGGCGCCCCGGCTGACGGGGTCTGCGAATCCCGACCTGAACGGAGTCTGGCAGGCCTTTACCACCGCCAATACCGACATCGAGGACCACGCGGCCCAATCGGGACCTCATCCCGAGCTCCTGGGCGCGTACGGCGCGTGGCCCGCGGGTCAAAGCATCGTCGAGGGCGGAGAGATTCCGTATCAGCCATGGGCGCTCGAAAAGAGGAAACAGAACTTCGACAATCGGATGAAGGTTGATCTCAGCAGCGATGAGAAGTGGCACGATCTGGGTGATCCCGAGCTGAAGTGCTACATGCCCGGTGTACCTCGCGCCACATATATGCCCATGCCGTTTCAAATCGTGCAGGGCTCGAACCCCTACATCCTCATGACCTACGAGTACGCGAGCGCTGTGCGGATCGTCAGGATGAATTGGAAGGGCGAGGCTCCGACCGATTCGTGGATGGGTTGGTCGCGTGGTCAATGGGAGGGCGACACCCTCGTGATCGACGTGACAGGGTTACGCCCTGAGACGTGGTTCGATCGGGCCGGCAATTTCCACAGTGATGCCCTTCATGTGGTCGAGCGCTACACCCCCGTCACGCCGTACCACCTCATGTACGAGGCCACGATCGAGGACCCGAAGGTGTTTACGCGCCCGTGGAAGCTCAGCCTTCCCCTCTATCGCCGACTGGAAAGAAACGCTCAACTCCTGGAATTCAAGTGCCAGCCGTTCACGGAAGAGCTGTTGTTCGGACCGTTCAAGAAGGTGGGGCAGTAGCGACGCGTTGCCAGCTTCAGGGAAGCAGGTTGGCCGCGAAGCAGGTTGGCGGATTGACACCCAGACGAGGCGGGCCTACGCTTTGTTCCAGAAGCCGGCTCAGGAGCGCTGAGCGACAGGCCGCCGGATTTCTGAGAAGCTGAAAGCCGCGCGCGTTTACGACTCTGGGCAACTCGCCGTCGCAGGGAGGTGGCTGATGCGTCAGAGGTTCCTTTCGCTAATCGGCGTTTCGGCGTCGGCGATCGCAGTCGTCATGTGGCTGCCGCAGGTTCCTCTCGCCGGCCAGACTCGGACACCATCAACGAATGCGGCAACGGCGTCAGCTCCCAATACTGCCGACAATTGGACCGCTGCGCGGACTCCGTGGGGCGACCCGGATCTGCAGGGCGTGTACAGCACCGCGACCGCCACGCCGCTGCAGCGACCACGAGAAGTCGGAGAAAAGGACTTCTACAGCGACAACGAAGCTGAAGAGTTGGAAGCTGAGCGGGAGCGGGAGATCGACGCTCCGCCTCGTCCCGAGTACGCGACTGGCAACTACAACGATCACTGGTTCGACCCCCAGCGACGGAAACTGACGTACGACAAGCGAACGTCATTGATCATCGATCCGCCGGACGGAAGGATTCCGTCGCTCGCGCCCATGTCGCTGGAGCGCGAAAAAGCGAGGGCAGTAGCCGCCGAGGCGAACATGCGCTTCATCGACGGCTTCCCCTATAACTGGCAGGAAACGAGCCCGCCACTCCGTTGCATCACGCGGCAGGACAAGCCTCCTGTCCTGCCGGCTGGTTACAACAGCAATACGCAGATTTTCCAGAGTCCCACGCACGTGGCGCTGATCGTCGAGATGAAAGGCGCCGCTCGCGTCATCCCGATCGACAAGCGTCCACTGCTCGGGAAGAAGATTCAGAACTGGGTCGGCGAGCCGCGCGGGCACTGGGAGGGGAACACGCTGGTCGTCGAGAGCACGAATTTCCGCCAGGAGGGCGTCTACAACTACGCCGGCGGCCAGTTCGGCACTAATCGTGACGCCCTACCGCCTGTCGTGGCCGATCCGGAAACCTACAAGCTGACTGAACGGTTCACCCGGGTCGCCGACGACATGGTTCATTACGAATTCACGGTCGAGGATCCGCACACGTGGACGCGGCCGTGGACGGCCAGGATTCCGTGGAACAGGATGGACGTCGCGAATCCGGATCACCGAATCTTCGAGTACCGCCTGCCACGAGGACAATTACGACGCCGTCCACATGTTGACGGCTGGACGGAGTCGAGAGAAAGCCGGTGAGGGGCCGAGCGCACCCGGTCCGGCCCTGCGTCAGTTCTTCGAGGATCTCGAGAAACGAGGCGTCCGCGGAATCTCGGGCACGAACTGAGACGTCTGCTCGGGCGAGAGCCGACGTTTGTGGCCGTTAGCGCAACGGACGTCTTTGTCGAGTCGCTCGACGAGGATGGCCAAGACCACGCCAAGCGAGTTGGAGGCGCGCGTCGAAGAGCGCGGAAACTGCTGCGGAGGGCCCCGAAATCCTAGCAGGCCACGGGCCTGCGTAGATCGTCATGAAGTTCACGTAGTCCCGGCGGTGCCAGCCCGCACTGAAGGAGATCCGGGGTCCCACTTCCTGCTGGACGCCTACACTCCATTCCCAGTTCGCCGGCCGGATGTTGAACCCGTTCGCCCAGTCCGGATTCCAGCGAGAGATTGGTCGACGGCGTGCCGAGATTCAAGTTGGTGCTCGGGCCCAGCTCGTCATTCAACGCCATGTTAGGGTCGCCGAATCTGACAATCGAAATTGCGATCGGTCCACGTCCGCTCGTCGGTGATATTGCTTTCCATCGGGTTCATGTACCGCACCGCGTTGACCCCTTCGGCGTTGATAGACCGGTTGAGAGAGGCCTTTGACCGCGGTCTTGCCATTGCCAAACAGATCGTAGGCGACGCCCAGGCGGGAGAGAGATCCGCGCCAGTGCGGCCCCTCGACTCTCGGCACGTAACGTTCGACGGGCACGTGCGTGATGGGGAAGGTTGCGCTGCTCCTTGACGTAGCCGCGGTAGTAGTGGTACCGCAGGCCGGCGTTCACCGTGATCTTTCTCATCGTCCACTGATCCTGCGCGAAGAGCCCGAGTTGCGGCTCGACGGAGTCGCACGTTGCCAGAAGGGGAAGCGTGGACGCTCCCTCTCGAGCAGCACCCTGTTGTTCACCGGCGACTGCCACGACGCGACGTAGAACTGGTTTCTCGTATCGATGTCCATCGCCGTTTCGGCCGCCGCCATGACGCTCCCGCCCGTGATCCGGTAAATGAGGTTACGGGAATAAAAGAAGTTGACTTTGTCTCGCGGTGACACCTGCCAGTTCCCGCGGAAGGCAATATCCGTGAGGTCCTGGGAGCAAATAGGTCTGCCGGCTCAGATCGGGCGTCCATTCCCAGCAGGTCAGACACGCGTTGAAATAAGAGTCCGCGTTGTAGCGTTCGATGATGCCCTGGGTGAAGGCGCCGAAGAACCAGATTTTGTCCTTGATGATGGGACCGCCCAACGAGCCTAGACACGGCCGCCAGGGCGAACAACCAGGGATTTTCCCGATAAAAATAGGGAGATCGCGCGGAAGCGACGAGCCCTTCCAACGCGTTGGACGCACCTACCACGCGGTTGGAGCATTTCCAGCCCTTGTCGGAGTGTTGTGAAATAATGCCAGCAGGTTGTTACGCAGGAGGCGTCGAATCCAATGAGTGATCCCGGGCCCGAGCAGGAAACCTACATCGTCAGCGAGGGAAAGAAGCGCGGATCCACTCGTGATGTGCGCCTGGAAGCCGCGCACGATCGCTACTACACCGTGGTGCGGGTGCATCCGGGGGATGCCTTGTTGACCGATAACTGGCACACCACCGAGGTCTTCAACCACGTCAAGGACAACTTCGAAGGCTACACGTTCGCCATGCGCACGCTTGAAGCCTGGGGCGCGAACGTCATGAGCGATGACCGCGCGAGCTACACGGCCGGCGGCCGGATATGGCTCCTCGATCTGCAACCCTCCGAGGGCAAGAAGCGGCGGCTGCCGGGGACTGGATCGGCCAAGAAGGCGGGGTCCTAGAAGGGATCGTGGCGCGACGTGTCCTGCTCGTGGACGACACTCCGGATATCGCCGAGCTCTTGAGCCTCGCGTTGCAGCAGCACGGCTATGACGTCGCCGTCACGGGCTACACAACCACCATCAACGAACGACTCGCTCAGGAAAACGCCGAAGCGGTCGTCCTCGATTGCACGGCGTTCGACATGAGCGAATCTCTCTTCGACACGCTTCGCAGTGAAGGGCGTCACGCCCAGATGCCCGTCGTCATCGTGACGGACACGCCTGAAGAAGGCGTAGCCAGCCTGCGCGCGCGAAAGGCGCGGCACGTTCGTCTCGTGCCCAAGCCGTTCAAGGGATCGCAAGTCGTTGCGGCTCTCGACGAGCTGCTGACGCCTCCGGCCGAAAGCGATCGGCCCCTGCAGCCCTGACAGTATGGCCCTCTGGAGCATGGACGACTGGGAATACGTGGAGCGGCAGGTCGTCCGCGATCCAAGAGGGCGCGAGTGGTCCGTGGCCTTGATGGATGTACTCGGCCAGGCTGGTGATCCGGACGTGCCGAACAGGCTCCTCGAAATGCAGTACGCCGCTGGCCGCTACTTCACGCTGATCTACTCGGCGCGCGGCGGCGTTCAATGGGAACGCGGCCACGCGTCGCTCGGGGAGGCGACCGCCGAATATTCGCGGTCTGCTCGTTGACGTCGTCGACGGACGCCTCGATCCCGCGCAGCCGGTGTTTCGCGCGAACCTCGACGACTGGTGACGCGAGCCGATCCGGCCGCCTCGAAGGCGATTTCTGCTTTCCATCACAAGCACCGGTCCGCTATGGTATACGTCGCTGTGACCTGACGGCCAGCTCGGCGCGGACATTCCGTCGAGGATCGCGCAGTTAGGCGAAGACAATTCGGAGGACTGACCATGTCGGCCAACACTGCTCCATCTGTTAGTCCAGGCCTGCGGCGCGCCGGTCTCACGCTGGTTCCAGCTGATCGTCGGCGTCGGGTGCATGGTGGCCGCGTCGAACATCCAGTATTCCTGGACTCTCTTCGTGCCCGAGATTCAGGAAGCGCACGGGTGGACCCGTGCCGCCATCCAGACGGCCTTCACGATCTTCGTGATCGTCCAGACCTGGTCGACGCCGTTCCTCGGCCACTTCATCGACCGGTACGGCCCGCGCAATCTGGTGTTGTTCGGAGGCGTGATGACGGGCCTGGCCTGGGTGACCAACTCCTACGCCGAGACATTGAGCGGCCTCTATTTGGGTTCGGTGATCGGCGGGTTGGGCGTCGGCGCTGTATACGCCACGTGCATCAACAACGCGCTGAAGTGGTTCCCTGACAAGCGTGGGCTCGCGGTAGGCTTGACGGCCGCAGGCTACGGCTCGGGCACCATCCTCACCATCATTCCGATCGCGAACATGATTGCGAGCACAGGCTACCCGAGCGACGTTCTTCACGTTCGGCCTGCTCCAGGGCACGGCAATCGTTCTCTGCGCCTGGTTCCTCCGGGCGCCGGCTGGCGCCCTCGGCCACTCGACGAAGGTGGTGCAGTCACGGCGCGACTACACCCTCGCCGAAGCGCTTCAGACCCCGGTCTTCTGGGTCATGTTGGCGATGTTCACGGGCACGGTCACCGGCGGCCTCATGGCTGTGGCCCAGCTCAGCGTGATCGCCCAGGATCTCGGCGTCCGCGAGATCGAGGTCAACGTGTACTTCTTCGCCATGGCTGCGTTGCCGTTCGCATTGATGCTGGATCGCGTGATGAACGGCATTTCGAGGCCGTTCTTTGGATGGATATCCGACTACATTGGCCGCGAGTCGACGATGTTCATCGCGTTCTCGCTCGAAGGCCTGGGCATCCTGGCGCTCGGATGGTTCGGCCACTATCCCTGGGCGTTCGTGATTCTCTCGGGCGTCGTCTTCCTTGCGTGGGGCGAAGTGTACAGCCTCTTCAGTGCCACAGCCGGAGACACGTTCGGCACCAAGCACATCGGCAAGATCTACGGTGTCCTCTACTGTGCGAAGGGCATCGCCGCACTCCTCGTGCCGCTTGGCAACGTGTTAATGGAGAGGACGGGCAGCTGGGCGACCGTCCTCTACACGATGTCCGCGATGGATCTTTGCTCGGCCGTTTACGGCCATTCTGATCCTCAAACCGCTCATCAGGCGCCACCATGCGCAGACCGAGGCGGCTCTCGCGTATCGCATGACATCGGTCGGACAGAAGTCGGTCCGCGCCGAAGGTTGAGTGAGCCGAAGGGAACCACGCCCAGCGTCCCTGGTGTGATCCCGCGCCTTGCGACAACGGCCGCGCCGGCGAACACGCCGCCGATGACAGCGAACGCCAGGATGCCGCCAGGCTGAATCCAGTCGTTCGCCCCCCGTTGGATGCCCCAGTTGCCGCAGCGCCGAAGTCGAGAGTCGGCGACGCCGGCGCTGCGATCGTACGACAAAGGCGTGCAGTCGTCCGTGCGGGGATCGCTCCGGACAATGATGTAGGCCTGATCGGCGGGCAGGGACGTGATGGCGGCGTCCATTCGCTGCGGTGGCTGTACTATCTGAGGACGCATGGACACTTCAATCCCGCGACCCGGTACGGTGAAGAGGAGCAGGCGCGAAACGCTGGCCGCGTTCACCGAGCGGCGATCCCTGGTGATGATGGCACTCGGCTTCGCCGCCGGGCTGCCGTTCCTGTTGATCTTCGACACGCTCTCGGCCTGGCTGCGCGACGTCGGGCTGACGTTGGAAGTCATCGGGTTCTTCAGCCTCGCGACGCTCGTCTACTCGTTCAAGTTTCTCTGGGCGCCGCTCGTCGATCGCACGCGAGTGCCGTTCCTCACCCGCTGGCTCGGTCATCGCCGATCGTGGATGCTCGTCTGCCAGTGCCTGATCGTTCTGGGGTTGTGGTTCGTGGCGGGAACCGATCCCACGCGGCATCTCGCGCTGATGGCGCTGTTTGCCGTGACGGTGGGATTCGTTTCGGCCACTCAGGACATCGCGATCGACGCGTGGCGCATCGAGGCTGCCGATGTGTCACGACAGGGGGTGATGGCGGGAGCCTACCAGTGGGGATATCGCGTCGCCATGATCGTGGCGGGAGCCGTACCGCTGCTGTTGGCCGAAACCTACAGCTGGAATTTCTCCTACGCGGTCATGGCCACGCTCATGACCATCGGCATCGTGGCTACGCTCAGCGCACCGCGGGAACAACATCACGAGGTTCGCGACATTCATGTCGAGGGCGTTCACGCCCGACCGCAACGCGACGCCGTGGAGTGGGCCGCGCGGCTGAGCGTGCTTGCCCTCGGCGCCCTGACCCTTGGCTCGGGACTCGCGGCGAACGCATCGCTTCTGGCCGGGATGTTCGGCGCCTTGGGGATGAACGGTTTCGGCGACGCGCTGGTCGCGGTGTGGCGATCGAGTTCGGGAATCTGGTTCCAGGTGCTGGCGGTTCTCGATCGGCTTCGGTGTCGTCCTCGTGTCGGTTTGTCCGATCCCCGGCATCCGCACGCTCCCGGGCGTCTATCTCGCAGCGGCGCTCGGGGATCCCCTGAAGGACTTCTTCGCCCGCTACGGTCGTCGGGCCGGACTGATCCTGGCGCTCATCTGCGTCTATCGACTGAGCGATTTCGTGCTGAACATCATGAATCCGTTCTATCTCGACCTCGGCTTCACGCTGACCGAGGTTGCGGAGGTCCGCAAGGTGTTCGGCGTCGTCGCGTCGATGACGGGCGTGTTCGCCGGCGGCTATGCCGTCGCTCAGTTCGGGCTGATGCCGTCGCTCCTGGTCGGTGCGTTCGCCGGCCCGTTGAGCAATCTGATGTTCATCTGGCTCGCGACCCAGGGTCACGATGTGGGCGCGTTGTTCGCGGCCATCGGCGTCGACAACGTCCTGGCCGGTTTCTCGGGCACGTGTCTCATCGCGTACATGTCGAGCCTCACGGCGGAAGGGTTCACGGCCACCCAGTACGCGCTGTTCTCGTCGCTCTATGCGTTGCCGGGTCGAATCATCGCCTCGCAGTCGGGGCGCATCGTCGAGAGCGCGGCGAAAGCCGCGGACTCAGGCGGCGTTCTCAGCACGTTCAATCGCGTGTTCACGGATCTGCCGGCCGACAGCTTCGCGCACGCGCTCGAGAGATCAGGAGTGAGCCCGATGGCGCTCGGGTCTGGCTATCTCTTCTTCTTCGTCTATTCGTGCGCCATCGGGGTGTTCGGCATCGTGCTGGCTTTCGCGGTCGTGGGCCGGCGCCGCGGCGTACCCTGACTGGAAGTCGGCGGCGACCATCTCTGACGCGGGCCAGCCCTTGCAGCCCTGCCGGCCTCAGCCCTTCCGCACGGCGAATCCGTCGACCTGCACGTCGAGGAGATGGTTGACGCGAACGCCCACGATGCCGTCGGTCCTGTGCGGTCATTCCGGTTTTGGGCGTCGTGTGAACGACCGTGCCGTTGACGACGATAGGAGATCGTGTTGCCCGAGACACGCACGTCGAGCGTGTTGACGGAGCGCCCGTCGCCGCCGGGGCGGCGGACCGCGTCGTGCGGCGCTTGCCTGCCCGGACGTCGCTGACACCGTTTCGCCCATCCGGTGCTTGATCGAGATACGTCCCGTCCTGGGCCACCAGGAAGTAGAGGTATGTCTGAGCAGCGCCGCCCGAGGTCGCTGCCGCCAAATACGAGCCCGTAGTAGTTGGTGTGTCCGCTCGGTTTCATCAACGTGAAGGTTGCCGTGGCGGTGAAGTCCCGCTGCGACGGTATTGGTCGGGATTCCAGAACGTGCCGGCGGGTCCGCTGGTGACGTGAAATCCCTTGCCGATCGCGGCGACCTTCAGGTTGGGCGTGTTGTCCGGGTCCTGGGCGTTCTGGCTGCGGTCGATGCGCACGCTCCAGCCATCCGGGGCCTGGGCGTAGGCGGTGTGGGCGACAAGAGCGAGTGAAGCGGCAAACACGACGTGTCGAAGCATTGGTGAACTCCCTGAAGATGTCATCATGGTCGGGTTCTGGGAGGCGCCCGGAGAAATCGATCCTCGAGCGCTCGGTGGAGCCTTACGCGCGTCTCTTGCGCAAGCTTCTTCGACGCGG
The DNA here is from genome assembly GCA_963742945.1 of uncultured Solirubrobacterales bacterium. GTDB lineage: Bacteria > Actinomycetota > Thermoleophilia > Solirubrobacterales > Solirubrobacteraceae > Palsa-744. The sequence continues at coordinate 47,162 of CAVUNX010000009.1, forward strand.
TAGGATGCGCTAGATTTCAGAAAGCATTCATCATCCACGTCTATTTGGTTGTAGGAGGCACGGCTATGAAGAGAACGTGCGCAGCCTTGGCGTCGATACTTCTGCTTGGCCTTGTGGTTCCGGTGTACACCATCGACGTCTACCGGTACCCTTATCGACGTGTCCTGCTTCATGAAGGACAAGTCGAACACGGGTGTCAATCACAAGATGCCTCAAGAGACCGCAGATTGTGCCATCGCCTGCGCCAAGAAGGGCGATCAGGTCGGGCTGCTGACTGACAGCGGCGAGGTGGTCCTTATCAGCGGTCCTCTGGCGGCGAACAACAACGCCAGGCTCTACCGGCTCATGGGCAGCAAGGTCAGCGTCCAGGGTTCAGTCTCCATTGACGGCAACGGCCAGAAGACGATTCTGGGCGGGGCGATTAAGAGGCTGGACGCGGCGCAGAAGTAGGCCCGTTCCGGTCTGCGGCAGGGCGTTCCTGGCGAGGCGGGTCGTTCGACCCGCCTCGCGCTCCATCTGACCAAGCCGAGGCTTATTCGATCAGCGCCCCCTGCGCCTCCCGCCCAGCGCCCCGCTGCGCGGTGTCCATTGTTTCTCCCTTTGCCTCTCGCTCACGGCCGCCTTTGAGGAGGTGAACCATGTCGTAGTTGTCTTCGTGGCACATGTACTCGTACATCTGTTCTTCCGGGTCGATCCTCGACCACGGAACCATGGCTGAAAACGGCTTCGTCCAGGTCGCCGGATCGGAGATCGTGAATTCGTACTTCAGCGACTTGTCGTCCATTCGCGTGAAGCGCTCCGTGATCTTGTACGTCTTCGGATCCGCGCCCTGGTAGGCTCCCTCGTCACGGAAATTCGTCGTCTCGACGACCAGCGTGTTCCCCTCGAAGCGACCGCGCGTGTCGCCGAGCCACTGCTTGAGGCCAGAACCGATGTGGGGGCGTCCGTCGAGCGGGATGATGCGGGCGCTGTGGATCATCTCCGGGGCGATTGCGACGTACCCGGGAGCCTGGAAGATGTGCAACGTGTTGTTGTAGATGATCCCGAGATAGGGTGGCCGGTCGGTTCGAATGATGCAGCGCAGGGCATCGCCGGTCTGCTGAGCGCTGAAGGGCATGCCGGCGGCGAACGCCTTTTGCTCTGCGGCCTCTTCATCCCTGCGCCTCTGTCTTTCGGGCGACAGGGGCACCGCGGGAGGAAATCGTCCGTCTGGCGGATCCGTGATGAGCGACGTTCGCTTGTCCTCGACAATGAGCAATCGCCGTGGGTCCATCCAGTGGTCGTTGTACGCGCGATTGAGGTCGGCGGCGGCGCCGCCATCCCGGCGGTCACGCGTCAAGTTCGTGGCGACCTGCTCCTGATACTCGGCCGCCTCGTCTTCCGTCAGCGTCACCTTCTCGCCGAACGCCGCAGGCCGCTGCAACGGCGTGCTGGTGGCGTTGTTCCACACTCCCTGCAGGTCGGGATCGCCCCAGGGCGTCTTCGGCGCATTCGTCGCCTGAGCGGGTTTTGCCCCCGCCGCCGGAGTCTGACCCAGCAAGGGTGTCGACAGCAGCGATACCCCTGCGATCACCACCGCAAGAATTCCTGTCGACGTGAAAAATCGACGGCTCATCCAACACCTCCGTCTCATGAGTTGGCGTGTCTCGGACAATTGATCGCGCGGCAAAAACGTTCCCTCAGGGCCGTAGCGTCCTTACTTGCCGGCAGGGGGTTCTGCCGGAGCGCCTGTGCCCGCTGAGCCGAGGAACAGGGTCTGCCCGTTCGGGAGCGTCACATCGCGCCCGTTCACGCGTAGCGCTCCGTCTTTCGACTGATATCCGTCCACGACGACTTCCGTTCCCGGCGGGAGCGAACTCTTGGTCAGGCCACGGCGCAGTAGCGTGTTGGGCGTTCCCGTTTCGACCATCCACTTCTCAACCGAGCCGTCAGACTTTCTGACGTCGATGTGCATCCAGGCGTGCGGGTTGATCCATTCCATCTTCGTGACCACGCCCTTCAGGGTGACCGGCTTGTTCGCATCGAATTCCGAATTGAAGGCGTGGTGTGCCCATACCGGCACCGTAGCCAGGACCAGTCCAAAAGCGGCCGTCACAACGAATCGCTTTGCACGCATTTGTTCACCTCTCACATGAATCGACGTTGAACATTCGGGCATTCCGCCTGACCGCCGCAAGGCTTCCCTGTCGTCGAGGTACGAGGGTTCGACGTCAACTAGTTCCCAGCCTGCTTCTTCCACGGTCCGTACAGAAAGTCTTCCGAAAACGGAATGCACTTGAACTCCAACAATTGAACGTTCCTCTCCATCCGGCGATAGAGCGGGAGCCGGATGGTCCATGGTTTCGTAAACACGTTCGGATCTTCAATCGTGGCTTCGTACATCAGATGATACGGGCTTGACCGGGGTGTACCGCTCGACCACGTGGAGGGCATCGGTATGGTAGTTTCCCGCGCGGTCGAACCAGGTTTCGGCGCGGTTCCCGGTCACGTCGATGACCAGCGTGTCGCCATCCCAGCGCCCGATGGACCACCCCATCCAGCTATCGGTCGGAGCCTCCTGTTTCCAGTTCATTCGGACGACGCGCGTAGCCGATGCAAATTCATAGCTTATCAGAATGTACTGGGAGGAGCCCTGGACAATTTGCATTGGGAACGGCATGTAGGTCGCTCGTGGGACCCCGGGCACGTAGCACTTCGCTTCCGGGTCGCCAAATTCGTGCCACAACTCATCTTTGGAGAGGTCAACCTTCATGCGGTTCGCCGCGTTCTGCCTCTTTCTCTCGAGCGCTTCCGGTTTATACGGAATCACACCTCCTTCGACGACGCTTTGTCCGGCCGGCCACCCGGAATACGCTCCGAGGAGCTCGGTGTGAGGCCCCGCTTGCGCTTCGTGATCTTCGAGATCGATGTTGGCCGTCGTCATCGCCTGCCAGATGCCGTTCAGAGTCGGGACGGCCGTCTCCCAACCGAGGCGCTTTGTACCCGGCTGGGAACACACCGGCCTGGATGCCCTGCTGCTGTTGACCCCAGGTCGACCCGGCGGTCAACCAGAAAACAGCGGCGACGACGCTCACCCCGCCGACAATCGTCATGCTCTTGAGTCCATTGCGCATCTGATGCCCCCTCCTGGCTACCCGTGCGATCGAGTTGGCCTCTGACTTGGAAACCGTCCACTGGGGGTCGCCGCCGGTGGCTTCCGCCAGCTGGTCTGTCACTCCGTTGTCTCACCGACGATTACGCTTGCAAGAGAATACATACTTCAGCGTCATCCCGCACCCGAAAATTCGGTGTCCCGCCGCACCCGGAAATTCGGTGGTCGCGGGGCTCATCCCTCGGCCGGACGCTCGCGCGGATTGTTCCGAGCACTCGTCGGTGGGACGCGCGACGGACTCTCGCGTCGAGGCGCCGCGTGCCCCGGGAGCGCCTGCGAGACGGCCCGTTTCTTCTTGACCGATTTCCCGGATATGGGGTATCTTCCGGCAGCTTCAGAAGTCTGCGATGCACGGCGGCGGGCCCAGCCTGCCGGGTCCTGCAGCGCCAAGCGCCAACCGCACTCTTTGTGGCAGCAATTAGTGATGAGGAGATTCACGATGCACACCCGAAGTCAGTCATGGATGGTTCTATTGGCGATGATCGTGGTCGCGGCTGTGTCCCTCATCAGCTGCGGCGCACCGGCTCCTCCGCAGGAAACGGCTTCCACGGCGGCGAATGCCCCCGCTCAAGAGGTCGGCGGACAGGAAGAGTTCGGTCCCTACGATGTTGTCCCCGCCTGGCAGAAGCCGTACCAGGATGGGGCAGACGGCGTGAAGCACGAGGGATGGACCTTCGGCTCGGTCGGCGCTGTCTGGGTTGAAACCCCGAACCGCATCTGGGTGGCGATGCGCGGCGAGCTGCCGCTGCCGATGGGGGCGAAGCCCTGGACGCCGTACGGCATGCTCGGTGGACAGATGAACCGCGGCAACGCGACCGGCAATCCCGACGGCCTCAGCGCCACGTGCGAAAAGGCAACAAGCGCGGGTGGGAGCGCCGGATGCACCACGTCCTCTACGTGCTCGATGGACAGGGGAACATGACCGATCACTGGTCGCAGTTCGACAAGGACTACGAAGCGTTCTGCGGACGCGGGCCCCACAAGATCAAGATGAGCCCGTACGACCCGGAGAAGCACGTGTGGGTCATCGACGATCAGTTGCACGTGATTCACAAGTACACGTACGACGGCAAGCTGGTGATGACGCTCGGCACCAAGGGCAAGAGGGGACGCGACGCGGGCGTCCTGTTCGACCGGCCGACCGACATCGACTGGCTGCCCGATGGCACCTTCTTCATCAGCGACGGCTACGGCGGCATGCGCGTGGCGAAGTTCGACCCGGCTGGCAAGTTTCTGATGGACTGGGGCGAGGCGCCGAAGGATCCGGCCAACCCGGGCCCGAACGAGTGGAACACCGTTCACAGCATCGCGATCACCGCGGACCGTCGGCTCTTCGTCGTCGACCGTGGCCATCGCCGGTTCCAGGTCTTCGACGAGAACGGCAAGTTCCTCACGATGTTCCCGACCGGACGGAACTCCTCGCCGTACTATCACTACATCTCAACCGATCAGCAACTGTGGATGGGTGACGGCGGAACCAACAGGATTCTCAAGTACGACCTGGACGGACACTATCTGTACGGCTGGGGCGGTCACGGCGGCGCGTGGGGATTGTTCTCCGGTCCGCACCAGCTAGCCGTCGATCAGGACCGCAATCTGTACGTTGCGGAAGTGTTCAACGGCCGCGTCCAGAAGTTCACGCCGAAGGCGAATGCCGACCCGGCGAAGGTCGCTGGTCAGGAGAAGCGTTTCGGAACGACCTCGACCAACTAGGAAGATCGGCTCGGGATCTGACTCTGCGCCCGGTTCCTCCGGGCACAGAGCAGAACGCCGGGACTTGGACGGTCATAGAAAGCGTTAGTGGATTCTCGGGGCGGAGGCCGTACCTCCGCCCCGACCTTTGTTTAGAGCGTCTTGACTCGGATTGAGTGGTATCCCACACCGAGCAGCCTCCGTCGGTGGTGGGGGCTACTCGGCTTCGCGTCTTTCCTCTCCTTCGGGACGGTGGTCGCCGCCCAGTCTGGCGGCACTGCTCCTGATCCTGCGTCAGCCGTTCAAGCTGACGCCGCCCCCGCACGTGACAGCGAAGGACGGGTCGTCGTTCACGCCACGCGCGTCATACAGCCCCTTCAACTCGATGGGCGTTTGAACGAGGACGAATACGCGCGATTCCCGGCCTTCACGGGGTTCGTGCAACAGGAACCGAACCCTGGCGCGCCAGTCACCGAACGGACCGAAGCGTGGGTGCTGTTCGACGACGACGAACATCTACGTCTCCTGCCGCTGCTGGGACGAGCATCCCGAGCGGATCGTCGCCAACGACATGCGCCGCGACAGCAACAACATGGCGTCGCAGGACCATTTCGCGGTGAGCTCGACACGTTCCACGATCGGCCGCAACGGATACCTTGTTCTCGGTCACGCCCACCGGCGGGCTGCGCGACGGCGCCATCACCGACGAGCGCGCGAACTTCGACTGGAACGGCGTGTGGGACAGCCAAGGCCAGCCGGTTCGAAGGCGGCTGGATGGCTGAGATGGCGATCCCGTTCAAGTCGCTGCGCTACCAGCCCGGCCGCGAGCAGACGTGGGGCATTCAGCTTCGCCGCCGCATCCGCAGCAAGAACGAGACGGCGTACCTCACCGCAGTGTCTCGCCGGCGTGGGGGCCCGGCGCGATCAACCACTTGTCGGTCGGCGGCGACGCTCGTCGGAATCGAGGTGCCGCCGGCGGCGCTGAACCTCGAAATCAAGCCGTACGCGGTGTCGCGCGTCGACGACCGATCTGCTGAGCCAACCGGCGCTTCGGAACGACGTCGAGCTCGGATGCCGGCATCGACGTGAAGTACGGCGTGACGAAGAGCCTGACGGCCGACTTCACCTACAACACCGATTTCGCGCAGGTCGAGGCCGACGAAGCGCAGGTCAACCTGACGCGCTTCAGCCTGTCGTTTCCCGAGAAGCGGGAGTTCTTCCTCGAAGGGCAGGGATCTGTTCGCCTTCGGCGGCGCCGGCGGCAACGTGATCGGCGGCGGCGGATCGAGCAGCGACGCGCCCACCATCTTCTACAGCCGGCGCATCGGGCTGAGCGGCTCGCGCGTCGTGCCGGTCATCGCCGGCGGCCGCGTCACCGGCAGGGCCGGGCCCTGGAGCATCGGCGCGCTCAACATGGAGACCGACGATGCGCCTGCGGCGTCGACGCAGACGAACTTCACCGTCGCACGCGCTGCGCCGCGACATCCTGCGGCGCAGCACCGTCGGCGGCATCTATCACCCGCCGATCGGTCTCGACGCGTCGCGCCCGGCGCCAACGACGTCTGGGGTCTCGACGCGAACTCTGGGTTTCTACCAGAACGTCTACTTCAGCGGCTACGTCGCGCAGTCGCGGACCGAGGGACGGCGCGGCGACGACCTGAGCTACCGACGCGCAGTTCAACTACACGGCCGATCGGTACGGGCTGACGCTCGATCGGCTCGTCGTCGAGGAGAACTTCAATCCGGAGGTCGGGCTTCCTGCGGCGGGAGAACTTCCGCCGCAACTTCGCGCAGGCGCGCTTCAGCCCGCGCACGACCAACAACCGGTCGGTCCGGCGAGTGGACGTATCAGGGCAACTTCGACTACATCACCGACAACGACAACCGTCTGGAATCGCGCGAGACCTGACGCGGCGAGTTCCGGACCGACTTCCACAACAGCGACACCTTCGGCGTCAAGTATTCGCGGCTCTACGAGTTCTTCCCGGCCCGTTCACGATTTCCGGCGGCGCACGCATTCCCGTCGGCGGCTACAGCTTCGACAACCTGAACGTCTCGTACACGGCCGGACAGCAGCACCGGCTGTCGGGGACGACCGTCGTTCGACATCGGCAGCTTCTACGACGGCGACAAGAAGACCGCGACGTTCCGCGGCCGCGTCGAGATCACGCCGCAGCTCGGCGTCGAGCCGAACATCTCGTTGAACTGGATCGACCTGCCGGAGGGCGAGTTCACGACGACGCGTCGTGGCGGGCGCACGACGTTCACCGATGACGCCCCGGATGTTCGTCGCCGCGCTCGTGCAGTACAGCTCGAGCAGCTCGTCGCTCTCGACCAACCTCCGCTTCCGCTGGGAGTATCAGCCGGGCAGCGAGCTGTTCGTCGTCTACACCGAGGGCCGCTCGACGCTGCCGCTCACCGGAACCGAGCTCGAGAATCGCGGGTTCGTCGTCAAGATCAATCGTCTTTTCCGCTTCTGATGGTCGATCTCGCAGTCCGGAGGGCGATCTGCGCTTCGTGGCGAGAGTCGATGCCCGGGCACATCGACCGCTGCGCGACGTCACGCCCGCGTGGTTGCCTGGAGTCTCGTGGTCCTCGTGTGCTCGATGAGCCAGGCCATCGCGGCGCAGGATCAAGATCTGGAAGTCATCAGGGCGGCGAAGCGCGCGAAAGCCGTGAGGATTGGCGAGCCGATTCGCGTCGACGGCGTCTTGAACGAAGCATCGTGGGAGCGCGCCGAACCCATCGGCGACTTCTATCAGCAGTACCCCGATGAGTTCAAGCCCGCGAGGCGCCGCACCGAGGTACGGTTCCTCTACGATGAGACGACGTTGTACGTCGGCGCGATGCTGTACGACGACTCTCCGGAGCTGCTGATCACCAACGAGCTCCGGCGCGATTTCAGCGGCGCGGACTCCGATTCCTTCGGCCTCGTGCTTCGCACGTTTCACGATCTCACGAACTCCTACGGATTCCTGACCAATCCCGGCGGTGCGACGCGCGACACGCTGGCAACCGACAACGGCCGCCGGAACGACGCCAACTGGGACGGCGTGTGGTTTACGCGCGCTGCGGTGGTGGAGAACGGATGGAGCCTGGAATTTGCCATCCCCTTCAAGACGCTTCGCTTTTCGGACGAGGAGAAGCAGGTCTGGGGATTGAACATCATGCGCACGAGCCGGCACATCAACGAGCGTTCGACCTGGACCCCGGTCCCGCGCCAGTTTTCGCACTACAACGTGGACTATGCGGGGATTCTGGAGGGGATTGAAGGCGCTCAGCCCGGCCGCAACCTTTACGTGAAGCCGTTCGCGACGGGCCAGCTGGGGGAGAGCATGGCTGTCGGGCCGGAGTCGGGTAACGAAGCCGATGGAGGTGTGGATCTCAAGTGGGGCGTCACCTCGTCGCTTCTGATGGATGCGAGCTGGCGGACGGATTTCTCTCAGGTGGAAGCCGACGAGCAGCAGATCAACCTGACGCGGTTCAGCACGTTCTTCCCCGAGAAGCGCCAGTTCTTCCTCGAGAACCCGGGGAACTTCCAGATCGGTCTCCAGGACGCCCGCCGCGACCTGGTACCGTACTTCACGAGACGGATCGGCTTGGTCGGCGGCGTGCCGGTGCCCGTGGTCGGCGGCCTGCGCCTGACCGGTCAGACCGGCGGGCTGGGCGTCGGCCTGCTGAACATGCAGACCGAAGACGCTGGCGTCGTTCCCGGCAGCAACTACTCGGCGTTCGTCCTGAGACGGCCTCTGTCGAGGACGACGTCCGCGGGCGCTTTCTACTTCGGGCGAGAGTCGGCCGGCACCGATGCCTTCAACCGCGTGGCAGGATTCGATTTCCGCCTGAGTCCCGTGCGAACGCTCGAACTCGAAGCCTTCGCGATGCGCAGCGCGACCGCCGGTCAGTCAGACGACTGGGCCGGACGCACGGGGCTCCTGCTCGACGGCAGCAGCCATAACGCGCGACTCGGCCTGCTGCACGTGGGTCGAGGATTTCCGCCACGATCTCGGTTACGTTCGCCGCGTCGGAATCGCCACGCTCTTCGGCAGCTACTCGAACATCAGGAAGCCCGCCGAACCCGACCGGACGCGTGCGCGAGTACCCGTTCGGTCCAGATCTCGAGGTGACGACCGACAGTCACTACAGTCAGGTTCTGACGCGGATTGCCACGTTGAACTACCGGATGATGTTCAACGACGGCGGTCAGCTCACGGCCACGGGGAACAGTACGTTCGAGAGCCTTGAGCGGCCGTTCGGCATCGGTCCCACGTTGATCGTGGCACCGGGTGAGTATCGGTACGAAGATGCGGGTCTGTCGTACACGTCCAATCGGAGCGCGATGTTATCCGGCTCGGCCGGCGTGAACGCCGGCACGTTCTGGGATGGCCACCAGAAGACGATCGAGGGTAGTCTGCGCCTGCGTGTCAACGCTCACGTGGCGGCGAGCGCCACGCTCACGCGAAACGACGTCGATCTGCCGCAAGGGTCGTTCGCCGCAAACCTGGTCGGGATGAGGCTCGACTGGTCGTTCTCGCCGCGGATGTTCTTGAACGCTTTCGTGCAATACAACGGCGAGACCGATACGTGGCTGTCGAACATCCGCTACAACTTCATCCATCGCCCGCTGAGCGACATCTACATCGTGTGGAACGCGACGCGGATGCCGACCGAGGACCACGGAGCGCTCATGCTGAAGTACACCCACCTTCTGGCTTTCTGAAGCAGCGCCCCTGTCGGCCTCACGGCTCGCCTTCGAGCTTGCGGATTCTGACTTCGATGTTCGTTCCTTCGAGGCCTTCGGGGCGAAGTCCTGGGGCTTCTGTCCTCGATAGTGAATCGAGTAGACGACGGCCGGTCGAAAGGCCTTCATGCACTCCGCAGCTTCCGCGGTCAACATCGTTCTGGGGGGATTCATCCCGATGAACGCGATCGCGATGTTCTTGAGGCCTTTGATCTCCGGAATATATTCGGTGTCGCCAGACACGTAGAGGCGCGTGTCGCCGAAACCAAGAACGTACCCGTTGCCGACACCTTTGTGATGGAACGGCTGACCCGGCGCTGGACCCAGCACCAGGTTGTACATCGGGACCGCGTCGATGTCGGATGCTATTGCTTCTTCGCGTGCTCGAAGAAATCGAAGATCCTCTTCATGTTGTCCGGGGAATGGCTGATGACCGACATGTGATCGCCGCCCGCAATCTCGATGTACTCGTAGTTCATGCCGAGCTCGTTCATTTTTGCGGCCCACACGCGGCTGCTTCTGACGAGCGGATCCTGGTCACCCTGGAGGAGGATGACCGGCATGTCTCGAATCGCGCTCAGGCCATCCGGTTCTCTCGCGATCGACGGCGCAACCGGGGCCAGCGCTGCCCGAGCTCGGGGTACTTCATGCCCAGATGCCAGGTCCCGCCGCCGCCCATCGAGTGGCCCAAAAGATAGATGCGCTTCGGATCGACGTTGTAGTCCGCACGGACCGTGGCGAGGACGTTGAGCACGTCCTTCTCGCTCAGCTCGTTGATGTTTTCAGGATCGTCCTGATTGCGACGACCACCGTTTCTCGCTGGGTTGCCGAATCCTCCCTGAGTGGTGAACCCCATGGGAGCGGCGACGATGTAGCCTCGGGCTTCGGCCAGTTGCCTGAGACCCTGATAGAGCATGATTGACTGAGGAAGAGCTCCGTTTCCGTGCAGCGCGATGATGAGCGGTGCGGGCAGCGCGTCGTTGTAGCGCCGTGAAACGTAGAGGTCGTATGGAACGACGGCGTTCGCCTCTTCGAAGACGTACGTCTTCGTGTGGATGATTCCCAACCTTCGAGGCGAGCTCGTCGGTGGGGCCGAAGAGTCGACGTTGGCCGCCAGCTGGGCCGACGCGTTCGAGGCGCATCCAAGGATAAAGAGCGCGGCAAGACTTCGCTTGAGAGATCCGACGATGGTGGTCGTGACTCATGGTCAACATTCCTGATGGTTGCGCAGCAAGAATCACACGCGCCGGTTTGCGCGATCATATAACGGTATCGGAGCTGGCCTGAGTGTGCTTTCGGGGTCCGACCGTGATCGGTTAAGATGGCCGCCTTTCCCCGTAAGAAGCGGCTTCAGAACAGGTTGGCGGCGTCGGTACGGGCTGGCCGCGGGGACCTGAGCCGGGGACCAGCGATTCACGAGGACGTAAGGAGGAGTCGAAGATGCGTAGAGAACTGTGGTCTGTAGTATCCCTGACAGGCGTCGTCCTTTCAGCGGTCGCGCTCGTTGCATGCAGCTCGCCGGCTGCACCCCCCGAGTCGGCTCCCGCCGCGGCGGGAGCGTCAAGTCAGCCCAAGGGCGGTCAGGAGGAGTTCGGTCCGTACGAAGTGGTGACAAGCTGGCCGAAGCCGCTGCCTGACGGGTCGGATGGCGTGAAACACGAAGGATGGACCTGGGGGTCGGTCGGGGCGATCTATGCCGAGACACCCCAGCGCATCTGGGTCGCGATGCGCGGCGAGCTGCCGCTGCCGGCGGGGGCGAAGCCCTGGACGCACTACGGACGCTGAACCCGTCACGCGGTAACGCGACGGGTAATCCAGACGGACTCGATGCCACGTGCGAGCCGGAGGAAAAGCGCGGGTGGGAGCGCCGATATCACCATGTGCTCTACGTGCTCGATGGCGAGGGCAACGAGGCTCAGTACCTGGCGTGATCACGACAAGATGTTTGAAGGCAGGTGCGGACGCGGTCCTCACAAAATCAAGATGAGCCCGTACGATCCGGACAAGCATGTCTGGGTGATCGACGACCAGCTGCACGTCATCCACAAGTTCACCTATGACGGGAAGCTCGTGATGACGCTCGGCACGAATGGTCAACGCGGGCGCGAAGCGGGGAAGCTGTTCGACAGGCCGACCGATATCGACTGGCTCCCGGACGGCACGTTTTTCATCACCGACGGCTACGGCGGTACGCGCGTGGCGAAGTTCGACAAGGACGGCAAGTTCCTGGTCGAGTGGGGGCAGGCGCCGAAGGACCCGAACAACCCGGGCCCGAACGAGTGGAATACCGTTCACAGCATTTCGATCACCAAGGACCGTCGACTCTTTGTGATGGATCGGAACCACATGCGGATGCAGGTATTCGACGAGAACGGCAAGTTCATCGAGCTGTGGTCGCTGAACGATCCAGGAGGGATGAATGCCCGTCCGTACTATCACCTGATCACGGAAGACCAGATGATCTGGGTGGCTGACGGCGGGACGAACCGGATCCTCAAGTACGACCTGGATGGACACTACCTGTACGGTTGGGGAGCTCCCGGTGACGCTCCCGGCAACTTCAATGGCCCGCATCAGATGACGATCGATCAGGACGGCAATCTGTACACGGCCGAGGTGTTTGGCGGTCGCTTGCAGAAGTTCCGTCCGAAGCCGAATGCCGATCCCGCGAAGCTGATTGGACAAGAGGTGCGGTACCGCGTGTCGTCGACCAACTGAGGCTTCGGGGTTCCTCTGATCCTGGGGTCCTCGACGGAAGAGCGATGAGCTGGGAGGACTGGCTTCGACGTCCCCAGAAGGTGTGGGTGCGCAAAGCGCTGTTCCAGGTCCACATGTGGACCGGAATCGGCGTCGGACTCTACGTCTTCCTCATCAGCGTCAGCGGGAGCGCCATCGTTTTCCGTCCGGAGCTTCTCAGGGCGTTCGCCAGGCCGGCGCCGGTCATTGCCAACGCCGGCCTGCCGATGTCCGAGGATGCGCTGAAGGATGCTGCACGACGCGTGTATCCGGAGCATGAGGTCACCGAGATCTGGAGGTCCAAGAAGCCTGATGCTGCTGTCGAGCTCTGGTTGAGGCATGGAGCGAGGACGCGTCAGCGTCTGTTCGACCCGTACACGGGCGAAGACTTCGGTGAGGCCATCATGCTCGGCGAACGAGTCGTTCTGGGCCTCATCAGGTTTCACGACACGCTCCTCGGCGGAGAGTTCGGCCGCACGATAAACGGGTTCGGCGCGCTGTTCCTGGTGGTGTTGTGCGCGACCGGAGCCGTCATCTGGTGGCCCGGCGTGAAGACCTGGCGCAGAAGCCTCGTCATTCCAAGGAAGCTCAACTCGCACCGCTTCAACTGGCACCTGCACAGCATGCTCGGATTCTGGAGTCTTGCTCTCGTCGTCATGTGGGCGGTGACGGGAGCCTCACTGGCCTTTCCGCATCTTTCGGCGGCGATTGTCGAACACTTCGAGCCGGCGGAGCAGGCGACTGTTTTTCCCCGGACCGGAGACTGGATTCTGACCTGGTTCGGCCGGCTGCACTTCGGGAGGTTTGGCGGCCGGTCCATGAAGATGCTTTGGGTGGTCCTGGGCCTGGTCCCGCCGCTGCTGTTCGTCACCGGCGCGTGGATGTGGTGGAAGCGCGTGCTGCGACCGCGTCTTCAGCGCCTCCTTCCGTCATGATGGAAGGGCTACTATACCGATGCGGCTGGAGCCGGCTGGGCACCCCTCCGATAAGGCACGAAGGAGTTTTCGGGGCAGGACCGACCCCCTGGAGGGGGCTCGAGCGAGACCCGTCCGGAGGGGCCGGGAGGACGGCTAAATCAGTGTCTGCGCGGTTCTTGACACCGCAAACCCGCATGCGATAGTGTTCCCGCCGGGCAGGGGTGTAGGGTTTCAACCCGGCATGTGTAAAGCACGTAGTGTAGGTGTGTGTTGTCTGCGGAGGTCGTGTGCAAGGGAGACGTGTAGCGTTCGACAGGTTGAGAAGGGCGACATTGATCGCGGTCGGAATCGCCGTTCTTGGGTGGTCGGTCGTTCCGATGGCGGGTCAGGCCCGGCCTGGGTCTCTTTTCGCCGTACAAGGCACCTCGCACGGCGGACGGAAAGCCCGATTTGAGCGGCGTGTGGGAAGCGCTCACGTCGGCGAATTGGGACATCCTGGCGCATTCGGCACAGCCGGGTCCCCATCCCACGCTCCTCGGCGCCTGGGGCGCCGGCCGCGGCGGACAGAGCATCGTCGAGGGTAACGAGATTCCCTACCAGCCGTGGGCGGCTGCGAAGCAGAAAGAGAACTTCAAGAATCGGATGGTGGTGAAGGTGGCCGCCGATCCGAGCCGGTTCGACACGGGCGATCGCGAACTGCAGTGCTATCGACCGGGCATGCCGCGCGCCAATTACATGCCGTATCCCTTCCAGATTTTCCAGACGCCCGAAGAGATCCTGATCGTGTACGAGTTCAAGGGCGCGTCTGCGCTCCATTCATATGGACTCGTCCGAAGACGCGCCAGGGGACACGTGGATGGGATGGTCGAACGGGAAGCTGGGACGGCGATACGCTGGTGGTCGATGTGACGAGGATTCAACGGCAACACCTGGCTCGATCGAGCCGGGAATTTCCACAGCGACGCGCTGCATGTGGTCGAGCGCTGGACGCCGATCAGCCCGTACCACATCCGGTACGAAGCCACACTCGAAGATCCGAAGGTCTATCACGTCGGCCGTGGAAGATGAGCTTTCCGCTCTACAAGCACGTCGAGACGAATGCCCAGTTGGTCGAGTTCAACTGTGTGCCGTTCGTCGAAGAGATGATGTATGAGCCTGTCGGCCTGTACAGGCCGCAGCCGCGGAAGGCCAGGTAAGCACGGCGAAGGAGACTGTGGCGATGCGAACACGACCTCTGGTGCGATGCGGTGCTCTGATGACTCGGGATGATCGGCGCCCTGGCGGCGTCGCCAGTGGACGTCGTCGCGCAGACCCGCGCCGAAATCGCCGAGGCAGGGCGGAAGGCATCGCCGCGCACGGCCGAGGAGGCGCTGAAGTTCTTCGAGGAGGACGTGGCCAGGAAGACCGCGGCGGCAGTCGCGCGGGTCTACGATCCCACCAAGCCCCCCGCCTCACCGTCGATGCGCACGCCGTGGGGTGATCCCGACCTGAGAGGGTATTGGTTGAGCCTCAGCTACACGCCGCTCGAGCGGCCCGAAAAGTTCGCCGACAAGCCGTTGCTGACACCTCAGGAGGCGATCGAGTTCTTCAAGGAAGCGGTGGCTGCCGATCTGCCGCGTCGATCCTGCCACTGTCCATTACGACTGGAAAGAGTTCGGGATGGATACGTGGCAGAGCCCTGTCAGGCCCAACCGGCGTTCTGGGCTCATCGTCGATCCCGCCAACGGGAAGCTTCCGCCCTTGTCCCCGGAAGGGCAGAAGCGGCGCGCCGCCGCGGCCGCCGCCGCGAAGATCACGAACCCGGAGACAGCGGTGTCGCTCCTGCCAAACTTTTACACGCGCTGCATCACCGGGAACCAGGGGCCGCCCCGGCTTCCGTTCAACCATGACAGCGAGTCGCAGATCCTGCAGACTCCGGGCTACGTGGTCATCTTGACGCAGTCGAATAACGACGCCCGCATCGTGCCGCTGGACGGACGGCCGCATCTGCCATCCCAGATTCGCACGTGGCTGGGTGACTCGCGCGCCCGCTGGGAAGGCGATACGCTCGTCGTCGAGACCACCAATTTCCATCCGGAGAGGATCTGGCGGGGCGCGACCGCCGATATGCGTCTCGTGGAGCGCTTTACACGCGTCGACGCCGACACGATCAGCTATAAGATCACCGTTGAGGACCCGGCGACGTGGACGCAGCCCTGGACGGCCGAGATCCCCTGGCCGCGCATTGAGCCGCCGCTATTCGAGTTCGCGTGCCACGAGCAGAATTACGGCGTGATCAACGTCGTGACCGGCGCGCAGATCGGGCCACCGAGGGTTGGCGCGGCCGCGACGCGGCGGCGACAATTAGAAGTAGAAGTAGAAGGAGTTATAGAAGAGACGACCAGACGTGTTCAGCTCAAGGTGATGTGAGCCCGAAAAAAGGAAAAGGACACCCAGATGAAGAGGACGATGACCTTCGTCGGTATGGTAGCTGCGGTCGGTCTGCTGCTGGCCGCGGTGCCGGTGAAAGCGCACCACTCGTTTGCCGCGGCATTTGACGAGACCAAGCCCATCAATCTGCAGGGCACGGTGACGAAAGTGGAACTGGTCAATCCCCACTCGTGGGTGTGGATTGACGTGAAGGGGGCGGATGGCGCCACCACCAACTGGGGGCTCGAGGGTGGCCCACCCGTCAACCTGTTCAGGAATGGCGTGACCAAGGCCAGCTTGCCGGTCGGATCGGAAATCAAGATCTTCGGCTATCAGGCGCAAGAGCGGCGAGAGCAAGGCCGTCGCCGTGTTCTTCGAGTACCCGGACGGGCGGAAGGTGTTCATGGGCGGATCCGCTCCTGGCGCCAATGGCCAGCCAGCGTCTGGTGCTCAGGGCGCCCCGCAGCGGTAAATTTCCCGCAGCGGTAAGTGCAGTAGGTAAGGTCAAGCCCGAAAACGGCTTGATAGCAGTCGAATCCTAGGTTTCTGCCAGGCAGCAACTAGCTAGCTTTGAGGCGGGCGTGGGATCACACGTCCGCCTCGTCGTGTTTGTGCCGCGCCGCAGGTAGGGTGCAATCCGCGGCCAGGCACGCGACACCATCCTGCCCCCTCATCTTCCCGCGCATCCGCGAATGTCGCATCCGCGAAGTGGCCGTCAGGCTGTGCCGTCGAACGTCGTTGCGGCTGCTCCCGGCGTGGTCTCGGTGCCAGCCGAGCCTCATGGTTGGTACGAAGGCTTGGCCTCCGCTCGTCTCGTGGCGGCGTCTCACGCGAGGCGAAACAGGTGAGCCGGAACTCGCATAAACTGAAGACGAAGTGACGTCTCTGTTGCGTTTCTGCGAGTGGCTCGAGAGCACCTCGGGAAGCATTGCGCTTCACGAGTCGCGCTACATGTTCCTCATCGTCCTGACGGTCCATGTCATGACGTTGTGCGTGTTCATCGGAATGGCGCTGATGCTCGACCTGCGTCTCATGGGCGCGGCCTTGTCGCGTGTGCCGGTTTCAGAGGTCGTGGAGCGACTGTTTCCGTGGACCGTTGGAGGCTTTCTGGTCATGGTCGGCTCGGGCGCGCTGCTTTTTTATTCCGCGCCCCTGGTCAGGTACCGGAATGTGTTCTTCTGGGTCAAAATGGCGATGTTGGCGTTGGCCGGCGCGAATGCGGTGGTGTTTCACCGCACGATCTATCCGAGCGTCGCCGAGTGGGATCGGGATCCCGTACCGCCAAGGCGGGCGCGCATAGCGGGCGGTCTCTCGCTGGTGCTGTGGGTGGCAATCATCCTGGCTGGACGTAACATGGCGTACCAGGACTATTGGTTTCACTGCGACATTCAACCTCAGCCGGCGGTCGTCAACTGGCTGTTGAGTTGTGAGACCGGTGTTCGGTAGCGAATTTTTCCGCCCCGTCCGACGGTCGTCGCGCGACGCGGATCGCGACCGACCTGAAAGGGAGTTCGATGTCAGAGTTTCAACTTGCCGTCCTGAGATTCTGCGAGCAGGTGCAGTACGCCGCGCCTCTCATGGCGATGCGCGGATCTCCGTGGTTCTTTCCCGTCGTTGCGAGCATCCACCTGATGGGGCTCGCGATGATCGGCGGGTCCGTGCTTCTGGTCGATTTGCGTCTCTTGGGCCTCGGTCTTTCACGCGAGCCCGTGTCAAAACTTGCCAAGGACGCCGAGCGATGGCTGCGCAACGGCCTGTGGGTGACCTTGCCCACGGGACTCCTGCTCTTCATGTGTTTCGCCACGAAGTATTACTGGCTGACAGCCTTCTGGGTGAAGGTGGCGTGCCTGTTCATGGTTCTGGCGTTCACGTTTTCAATTCGTCGCAGAGTGACGATGAGCAATGAGACGGTCAGCCCACTTCAGAGCAAGCTCGTGGCCGTCGTGTCCCTCACGCTGTGGACGAGCGTCGCGCTCGGGGGACGGCTGATCGGCTTCCCATGATTTCCTGTCGCGACCTCCTGCTGCGGCGACTCGCAACCTCCCGGTAACGAAGGCCTCTCGGATGGCTGAGCCATGAGTGGCCCAGCCAGGATCCAAAAAGCGGAATCCTGCTCTGGCTGGGCTCTGAGAATGGCCTAATCCGCGGCCATTCCACGTTGACAAAGCGTCACCCGCAACTTATGGTCTGTCTGAGAGTTTGTGCCAATTCTGAAGGAGGAGATTCTGATGGATTTGCAGCGAGTCACGCGATTTGCCGTCGTCGTATCTGGCCCTCCTGCTTGCGCCCGGGCTTGTATGGGCGCAGAGCGGTATAACCGGAGTGGCCAAAGACACCTCGGGCGCGGTCTTGCCTGGTGTGACAGTGGAAGCCGCGAGCCCTGTCCTGATCGAAAAGGTCAGGTCCGCCGTGACTGACGCTGCCGGCGTCTATCGGATTGTGGATCTGCGGCCGGGCACCTATACCGTCACCTTCACGCTGCCCGGTTTCAGCACGTTCAAGCGTGATGGGGTCGAGCTGCCGTCGGAATTCACAGCGACGGTGAATGCTGACATGGCCGTGGGAGCGCTCGAGGAGACGATCACCGTTTCCGGCGAGGCACCAGTGGTTGACATCCGCAGTTCGCGTGCACAGACGCAATTCGCGGAGGAAACGCTGCAGTCGATTCCGGGCACCGGGCGTCTCGCGACGCTTCCCGCGATCATGCCTGGGGTGACGCTGCGGCGTGAGAGCGACCGCGGCGTGGGCGGCTTGAGCGATCGCACGCAGACCGCCTATAGCGTGCACGGCGCGCCGGAGGCGCAGCCGGTTGTCGATGGCATGAATCACCAGATCACCGGGCTGACGTCTGGCGTCTACGTCTACAACCAGATCGGCATCCAGGAAGTCGTCGTCGAGACGAGCGGCGTCGGCGCCGACCGCGACACCGGGGGCATGCAGCTCAACATGATCAGCAAGGACGGGGGCAATGTCTTTTCGGGTACGGCGAACTTCAGTTACGTCGGTCCCGACCTCGAGTGGAGCAATCTCAACGACGAGCTGCTTGCCAGGAACCTCGATCCGCAACGGATTGGCTCGGTCAAGAAGTTCAGAGACTCGGCGGCGGCGGTAGGTGGTCCTATCAAGCGCGACAAGCTGTGGGTGTTTGGTGCCTTCCGCGAGGGCGTGACCCAGCAGTATGCGGAGGGCATCTACGATAACCTGCTGCTTCAGCCTGGGATGGGCGGCAACTCTTTTCTGTACGAGCAGGATAGGAGCAAGCCGACCTACAGCAACGACTACAGCAAAGACGTGACGGTTCGATTCACCTGGCAGGCTGCGGCGAAGCACAAGATCGTTGTCGCGGGCTCCTTCCAACCCAACTGCAACTGTGTGTTCAACCTGTTGAATCCCGGCACGCGGAGGACGCGCGAGGCGGCCGGGCCGCATCACTACAGCCCGAACTACGTGCCGAGCTACTCCTGGACGCTATCCCGCGACGAACCGAATCCTGATCGAAGCTGGTGGGTCGGCAAACGTCATCAACCAGCACGACACGCGTGAGCCAGGGTTCCCCCGCGAGAACATCCAGATCATGGACCAGGGACTCAACCTGATCTACGGCAATGTCGCCGAGCGGACGCTGCCTCGCCGGCAGTATCAGGAGCGGGTGGCGGTGTCGTACGTCACCGGATCGCACAACTTCAAGACCGGGTTCAGTCACCGATACGTCAGAATCGGCGACATCGACAAGCTCGGAAGCGACATCTGGATGAACAACACGGGGGTGGAGGTACAGGCTCAGCACCGCTCAGCCTGCCCAACCGGCTCACGCTCAGAGATGCGCCGTGGAATTTCGAGGAGAGCGTGAGGGATTTGCGCTCTCTACGTGCAGGACCAGTGGACGATCCAGCGAGTGACTCTGAACGCGGGCGTTCGGTACAGCGACGCGAAGGGATCGACTCCTGTGCAGGTTCTCTCGGCCGGTTTCTGGGTGCCGGAGCGCCGGTTCGAGCCGACCGACAACAACCCCCACTTCCGCAATCTCAGCCCGCGCTGGGCGTGGCCTATGACATCTTGGGCACCGGTCGGACGGCGCTCAAGGCTTCGATTGGCCACTACCCCGACCGTGTCGTGTCGGCCCAGGCCAACCCCGCGAACAACATGACGCGAAGCACGAACGTCAACTGGACCGATACGGACCGCGATTTCTTTCCGGACTGCAATCTGCTGAATCCGGCCGGCCAGTCTCTCGGTGACGTCTGCGGGGCATGGGCGATCTCCCAACTTCGGCAAGGAAGGTGCTCGAGACCACCTACGCGAAGGATGCGACCGAGGGGTTCAACAACCAATTCGACAACTGGCAGACCTCGGTGTCCATTCAGCACGAGCTGCGCCCGGGCCTTGGCGTGAACGTCGGCTATTTCCGAACCTGGTACGGCGGGTTCCTTGCCACCGACAGCACCGCCTGGGCGCCGTCCGACTATGCGCCCTTCTGCGTCCAGGGTCCGGTCGACGATCGGTTGCCGGGTGGCGTCAGCGGCCAGCAGGTCTGCGGGCTTTACGATCTGGACCCGCGCAAAGTTCAACCAGAGGAACTTCGTCGTCGACCTGTTGGACAACACGGTCGACGCGAGGACGAATCAGCCGGTCAAGCAGACACAGGTGTACAACGGCGTCGACATGACCATGAACTGGCGGTTCGGTACCGGTGGGCTCGTCTCGGGTGGTGGGAGCATCGGCCGAACGGTCACCGACAACTGCTTCACCATCGACTCGCCGCAGCAGGAACGGGATGGCTTCTGTCATGTCTCCCCGACGTGGGGACAGGCCTCGCAGGTCAAGTTCATGGTGGTCTATCCGCTCTTCGATGAGATTTCAGCGAGCGCGATCTACCAGAACAGCAGTGGATCCGGTCACCTCGACGTAGACTGTCAGTAACGCCGAGGCGAGACAGTCGGCGACGAATCCGGGCGGACTCACGTGCAACCTGGGCGCATGCCTGGCTGCGACGGCAACTGCAACGCAACCGTCGACGTCGAGCTGATCGCACCGAACACGGTGTTCGAGCCGCGGCTCCAGCAGGTCGATCTCCGGTTCTCGAAGGTCTTTCGCGCTCGGAGGAGCACGCAGGCTTCGGGCCGGCATCGACATCTACAATCTGCTCAACGCCAGCAACGTCCTCAACATGAACTTCGCGTATGGCCAGGCTGGCAGGACGTGACACAGATCCTGGGGGGACGGCTGATCAAGCTCGGGGCCCAGTTCGACTTTAGAATCTTCCATCACGACGCTGCGGACGTGGGACCTGGTGCCCGCGTCCGCGACGCTGCTCGACATAGACAACCCCTCCGGCATGAGAACTTTGGAGCGCTGTACCGTGCTCGTTGCAATTTGCCGGAATGAAACAAAACAATGAGGGTCGAGCCGGTGCGATCCGGGCTTCGCGAAGGCGAGCGACTGAACAGGGTTGTCTACTGACGTCGGTCGGAGTTTCGAGCGTCTCGCCGTAGCGGCTGCCCAGCAGCCGGCTGATAGCCCGGCCCAGATAGCACGCGCACCCGCTGAACAGCCGATGGCGCCGGTGCAGCCTCGCCCGATTGCGTCTGTTGTGCAGTTGATGGACGCGATCCTGGCTCCGGCCTCGAACGTCGTCTGGGAAGCGGTAAAGATAGAAGTCAACGAGAAGGGGTGGGAGGAGATCTACCGAAGACAGATGAAGAATGGGCGGCTGTCCTCCGAAGTTCGATCATTCTCGCGGAAGCCGGCAATCCGCTGATGCTGCGCGGCAGACGCGGCGCCGAGACACAGGAACAGGCTGGATGGCCATGGCCAGGCAGTTGTCCGACGGTGGGGAGCTTGCGATCAAGGCGGGCCTGGCGAAGGATCCGAGCTGTTCAGCGAGGCCAGTGAAACGATCCGGTCGGCGTGCTCGAGGTGTCACATCGACTATGCGCCGAGGCGACAGGGGTACGAGGACAAAACCATTCCGTTAATTGATCGGTAGAGACAAGCGAGGGAAGAGACGGACCGAAGCCGTCCGCCTCCCCCGCCGGCTCACCCGCGCAGTCGATTACACTAGAGCGGCCGAAGCTTGACGTTGCGAAACCTGACCAGCCCGAACTCGCCCCGTCCGCCCTCTTGCAACGCGATCGTCCCCCGGCGGCCAGCCGTTGGTCCTGAACGTCGGCCGTCGTCTTGCCGTTCGAGCTTCACGGTCAGATGGTTTCCTTCGACCCTGACTTCGTAGGTGTTCCATTTCTCCATGGAGTCCGGCATGTCGGGAGGCAATGGCGCGACGTTCACGAGCGTGCCGGTGGCCGGGCCCGCGATCTGGAGTTCGTAGCAGGTCATGGGACCTGGAGTTCCCTCGCCGCAGCGCACGAACACGCCGCTGTTGACGGTCTTGCTCGTCCAGAAGTCGACCTTGAAGCTCGAAATTGGTGTACTGCTTGGGGGTCACGAGATAGCCGGTCCCCTTGGTGGCCGTGAGCGCCTCGTCCTCGACTTTCCAATCGGAATCTCCGACCGAGTTCAAACCGGAAAGCGTGCGACCGTCGAAGAGCAGAGTCCAGCCGGCAGCGGTTTCAGCCGAGCTCAGCGTGTTGTTTGCCGCGCCCGCCGGCTGCTGGACTTGCGCCGGAAGGGTGCTGCAAAGGAAGATGAACAACGCCAACGTGATGGAAGACCGTCGCAGCATGTCTGTTTCCTTTCGATCGAGTGGTACGGAGTCATCGAGGTGCGTGAAGTCGCCCTGTATGGCTGAAATTAGCTCCCGAACCCAGGAGAGTCAAGATCGGCCGCAGGCCGACGTGCCAGACTGGCCCGGTCAAAAACGGGACACTAGCGCTTCGCTGCGCAAAATGGAGTTGCGGACGAACCGACCCGAGATCCAGAATGCGCCATCACAACGCGACGGGAGGTCACGATGAAGGTTGCCGCCGCAACGCTGGCGCTGACGCTCGCCGTCGCGTCTCGCGGTGACGCTCAGGGGCGAATCGAGACGGGATTTCTCGACCGAACGGTCGAGGTGTCCGGGAACACCTATCGCTACCAGATTTACGTGCCTGCCGAGTACGCGCCCGGCACGGCAGTGGCCGGTCATCCTCGATCTCCACGGCAACGGTGCGCAGGGGACCGACGGCATGTTCCAGACAACCGGGCGGAGCGCGACACCCATTCGCGCCGAGCGCGCGCGATACCCCGTACTGGTGGTCTTTCCGCAGGCGCAGCCAGGCACTCGATGGACCGACGTGACCATGCAGGACATGGCCATGGCCGAGCTCGACCAGACGATCCGCGAGTTCAAGGTGGATCCGGCGCGAATCTACCTGACCGGGTTTTCGATGGGAGCAGGCGGCGCGTACGCGTTGGCAACGCGATAGCCGGAACGATTCGCCGCCCTCGTCACCGTCGCCGGTCGCGTCGAGCGAGTCGAACGCGCCGAACCCAGGGAGACGCTGGAACGACCGGCGGGGCGGCGACTGAGTCGTCGAGCACACGAGATCAGTTCTCTGCGCTTGCGCAGAGGATCAAGCATCTGCCGATGTGGGTCTTTCACGGGGCGACCGACGAGAGTGTCTCCCGTCGACCAGTCACGGAAGTTGACGGCCGCGTTGAAGGCGCTGGGGTCACACGTTCGCTACACCGAGTACCCGAACACGACCCATCAGAGCGCGTGGGGTCGTGCGTATGCCGATCCGCAGATGACAGCGTGGCTGCTGTCGCAGCGACGGCGCGAGAGGTCCGAGTAGGCTTCAAGGAGGTTCCAATGCGCAGGCTTGCCGTTTCGTTGCTGGCGGTATTCGGCAGTCGGCCTGTTTTCCCCGCCGGCCTGGCTGCAGGACAAGGGCGGCGTCGGGAGCTTCACCGGTCCGTACGAGATTCCCGACTTGAAGTGGCCGGCCTGGGCCCATCCCTATCCGAAAGAGGGTCACATCTGGGGTTCGCAGGCGGGAGTCTTCGCGGAGTCACCCGAGCGGGTTTATCTGGCAAGCCGGGGCATGCTTGAAGCTGCCGAGCAAAGTGCCGCCAAACTTCCCGGGCAACTGGGGCTTCTTCAACACGCAGGCGGCGGTGCAGCCGATCGCCGAAATGGCCAATACCGTCGTCGTGGTGGATGGAAAGACCGGCAAGCTGGTCGAAGCGTGGAACCAGTGGGATCATCTTTATGAGTGGGGCCGCGGACCGCACCAGATTTACATCAGTCCGTACGACCCGGAGCGGCACGTCTGGGTCGTCGACGACCTGCGGCACGTCATTCACAAGTTCACGCACGACGGCAAGAAGCTCGTGCAGACGCTCGGCGTCTTCGACGAGTTCGGCGAGAACGACGACCTCACGCGCTTCCGCCGGCCGACGCACATGGACTGGCTGCCCGACGGCACGTTCTTCGTCACCGACGGATACGGAAACACCGCGTCGTGAAGTTCGACAAGAACGGCAAGGCGCTGATGAAGTGGGGATCGAGAGGCACCGGCCCGGGCCAGTTCAACACGCCTCATGGCATCGCGGTCGGGGGATCACCGCCACGCGTCTTTGTCGCCGATCGGGGGAACCGGCGCATTCAGGTCTTCGACATCAACGGCAAGTTTCTCGACCAGTGGCCCGGCATCTCGCCGCACACGCTGATGATGAGCGCGGACGAGCACGTGTGGGCCGTCGATCGACCAGCGAGCGGGTCGTCAAGTTCGACCTGCAGGGACACGAGGAGTTCGCGTTCGGACAGCTGGGGAGCAGGCCCGGCTACATCTGGTGCGGGCATCAGATGTCGGCCGACTCCACCGGCAATCTCTACGTCGCTGAATGCTTCAATGGGCGCACGCAGCAGTTTCGGCCGAAGCCCGGCGCGGATCCGAGGCAGATGGTGTGGGGCCGGCCGCTCATGCCGATGGCTGGTTCGGCTCGCGCGCTAGCGGAGCGCTCGGCTTCACGCGCGTGCCGTTCGGAAATCCAAGGAGGACCAGGTCATGATGACGCGAGTGGCAGTGGCTGATGGCGCTGGTCGTGGCATGTCCGGTCATCGCGCAGGCCAAGCGAAGCCCGACTTTTCGGGAACGTGGACGGTCAGCGCGAAGGAGCCGGCAGCCTACAACGGCTCGAACGGCTGGGGCGTTCCTTCGACGATGATCATCAAGCAGAGCGCGACGGAGGTCACGATCGAGAGCGGTCAGTTTGCCGCGCAGTCGATGCGAGTCGTCTACAAGCTGGATGGCAGCGACAGCGTTCTGGGAAGCGGAAGGGGCTCTTCGCAGTCCGGCGTGACTACCACGGTGCGGTGGCGGATCGAAGGCGCGATGGGACGGGGATCGTCTCGTCTTGTTCACGTGGAACATGGCCTCAACCAGATGAGGGACATCATGAGCCTGAGCGGCGGAACGCTGACGGTGACGCGCGCCACCGAGCAGCCAGGTCCCTCGACGAATGCCGTGTTGACGTACAGCAAGGGGTCGTAACGACCCCTTGCGTCGTTCCGTTCAGTACGACTGGCACGACCTAGTCAGGGCGTGCCGGGAGAGATACGCGTGAATCCTTCTCATGACGTGGTCCTTGTAGGCGGCGGCGGCGCAGGCTTGAGGGCCGCCATTGCCATCGCCCAGACGAATCCAAACCTCAACATCGCCGTTGTCTCCAAGGTTTACCCCATGCGGAGCCATACGGTCTCGGCGGAAGGGGGCTCTGCCGGCGTCATCGGCGCCGACGACACGCTCGACGAGCACGCCGTACGACACGATCTCCGGCGGAGACTGGATGTGCGACCAGGACGCTGTCGAGGCGTTCGTCAAAGAGGCGCCTCTGGAGCTCCTGCAGCTCGAACACTGGGGCTGTCCCTGGAGTCGCGAGCCGGACGGTCGGGTCGCCGTGCGCCCGTTTGGCGGCATGAAGAAAATGCGCACGTGGTTCGCCGCCGACAAGACCGGCTTCCACATGCTCCACACGCTCTTTCAGACCTCGCTCAAGTATGCCAGCGTGCGGCGGTACGACGAATGGTTCGTCACGAAGCTCCTCGTGGACGATGGTCGCGTGCAGGGCGTGGTCGCCGTGGAGCTGATGACGGGCCGCGTCGAGGCGATCACGGCCCGCGCGGTCATCCTGTGCACGGGTGGATGCGGCAAGCTGTTTCGCTTTACCACCAACGCCAGCATCAAGACCGGCGATGGGATGGCGCTCGCTTATCGTGCCGGTGCGCCGCTCAAGGACATGGAGTTCGTGCAATACCATCCCACCGGGTTGCCGTTCACGGGCATTCTGATTACCGAGGCCGCACGCTCGGAGGGCGGCTATCTGATCAACAAAGACGGGTATCGCTACCTGCAGGACTACAAGCTCGGCACGCCGCAGCCCAAGCCCGTCCTGCGAACGATGGAGCTCGGGCCCCGTGATCGGTTGTCTCAGGCCTTCATGCAGGAGCTCGAGAAGGGGCGGACGATCGACACGCCTTATGGCGCGGTGGTCCATCTCGACTTGCGTCATCTCGGAGAAAAGATCATCAACACGAAGCTGCCGTTCGTCCGCGAGCTGTGCATGAAGTACGAGAACGTCGATCCCGTGCACGAGCTCATTCCGGTGCGGCCGGTCGTGCACTACATGATGGGCGGCGTGCACACCGACATTCACGGAGCCACGCCGCTGGCCGGACTGTACGCGGCCGGCGAGGTCGCGTGCGTCAGCATCAACGGCGCAAACCGCCTTGGCTCGAATTCCTTGACGGAGCTGCTGGTATTCGGCGCGCGCGCGGGCCAGGCCGCTGCGGAATACGCCTCGTCCGAGCGCCGGGACCCCGGGCCGGCGGTGCTCTCGCAGGCCAAGGACGAGGAAAGGCGGCTGGAGAAGGAGGTTCTTCAGAAAGAGGGCGGTCGCGAGCGTATCGCCGACATCCGAGAGGCGATGCAGAAGACGATGGAGGAAAGCGCCGGGATCTATCGGTCTGGGGCGTCGCTGGAAAAGGGAGCCCAGGAGCTTCAAGTCCTTCAGCAACGGTTCAGAGACGTGCTCATCGAGGACCGGAGCCGGGTGTTCAACACCGAGCGCATCGCGGCGCTCGAGCTGTCGTTCATGCTCGACGCGGCCGAGGCCGTCGTCAAGTCGGCGCTCCTGCGCGAGGAGTCTCGTGGAGCGCATCAGCGCACGGATTACCCAGCCCGCGACGACGCGCGTTTCCTGGGGCATTCAGTGATCCACCGACAGCCTGACGGCTCGTCGCGAGTCGAATACTTGCCGGTCACGATTACTCGCTGGCCCCCGGCCGAGCGGGTCTATGGGGAGACAGTACCGCATGTCGGATCGCATTAAGCTGCAGGTTGCCCGCTACCGTCCGGAGAAAGAAACTCGGGCGACCTTCGACGAGTACGAGGTTCCCTGCCAGAAGGATTGGGTCGTCCTCGACGGATTGAACTACATCAAGGACAGGCTGGATGGCACGCTGGCGTTCCGATGGTCCTGCCGGATGGGCATATGCGGCAGCTGCGGCATGACCGTCAATGGAGAGCCGAAGCTGACGTGCGCGACGTTTCTCACCGAGTACGCACCGGGACCCATCCGCGTCGAGCCGTTGCGAAACTTTCCAGTCGTCCGCGACCTGATCGTCGACCTCGGCGACTTCATGCGAAAGCTGGTGAGCATCAAGCCGTGGATCGTGCGTGAGCGGGAAAAGCCGCTGTCCGAAGGCGAATACAGACAGACACCCCAGGAGCTGGAAGACTACAAGCAGTACAGCATGTGCATCAACTGCATGTTGTGTTACGCGGCGTGCCCCGTCTACGGGATCGACCAGAACTTCATCGGACCGGCGGCCGCTGCCCTGGCCCAGCGCTACAACCTCGACAGCCGCGACGAGGGTTCGTCGGAGCGTATGAAGGTGCTCTCGGAACACGAAGGGATCTGGGCGTGCACGTTCGTCGGTGAATGCACCAAGGTGTGCCCGAAGCACGTCGATCCTGCGGGCGCCATCCAGCGGTACAAGCTCACTGCTGCGGTCGACTTGCTGAAGTCCTACTTCCTGCCGAGGGGGGAGCGTGATGGCTCAGGCGGAGATCCAGATGCAGGACCGTCCGCGGCAACTCCCGCAGCCGCTCTCTACCTTCTGGTGGCTGGAGAAGCGGTCCTACTTCCTGTTCATGCTGCGCGAGGCGAGTTGCGTCTTCGTCGGCTGGTTCGTTGTGTATCTTCTGATGCTGATCAGTGCGGTCGGTCGGGGTGAGGCGAGCTATAACGACTTCCTGGTCTGGTCCGCGCGGCCCGACATCGTCCTGCTCAACCTTGTCAGTCTGGGCTTCGTCCTTCTCCATGCGGTCACGTTTTTCACCGCGGCGCCGCAGGCCATTGTCGTTCGCGCCGGTGGGACGAGGGTGCCCGACAGCGTGGTCAGTGGAGCGCACTACGCGGGCCTTGTGGTGATCTCCGCGCTTGTCGCCTGGATTCTTCTCGGTGCGTAAATGAGCAAACGCGATCCTGAACCCGATTCTGTGGTTGCTCTTCAGTGCCGGGGGTGTTGCCTCGGCGATGTTGATGCCGATCCTGTTGATCCTCTTCGGCCTTGCTTTTCCGCTAGGCTGGGTGACGCCCCCCAGTCACCAGCACTTGAGTGCCGTGCTGGGCAATCCGCTGACAGGCGTGGCACTGTTTGTCTTCTGCATGCTGTGCCTGTTCCACTGGGCGCACCGCTTCCGCCACACGCTGAACGACGCGTTCGATCTCAGGCGCCTGGACAAGGTGCTCTCGACCGTCTGCTACGGAGCGGCCATCATCGGGTCTTTCGTCGCGGCGATTCTTCTGTGGAGGTTGCCGTAGTCGTCGCTTCCGCCTCCGACCCGTCTCAGCTTCGCGAACGCTGATCGCTCGCATCGCCACGTCTTTCTCCTGATTGCCCATCTCCAGTCTCGCCCGCCCGACGCGGGCGTGTGCTACCCTTCGCGATCTCAAACGACACGAAAGCCGAGAGTGTGGCCACCAGCGCGGCAAGGAGGAGAATGTCATGCCCAAGGTCATGGTGAAGGCGTCTTACACGGCGGATGGAGCACGGGGACTGTTGAAGGAAGGTGGCACAGGCAGGCGCGCTGCGGTGCAGAAGCTGATCGAAGGCCTCGGTGGCAAGGTCGAGTGCTTCTATTTCGCCTACGGCGAAGCCGACGCGTTCGTGATCGCCGATCTGCCCGACACCGCAGCGGGCATCGCGGTCAGCCTTGCGGTGAACGCATCGGGTGCCGTTCGTCTGTCGACGATTCCCTTGATTACGCCCGAGGAAGTCGATGCGGCGGCCAAGAAGACTGTCGCGTATCGGGCGCCTGGCGCCTGACATCGACAGCCGCAGCTCGACGCTCAGCCCGCAGCCGTTCGGCTGCGGGCTCCGACCTCAGCGCTTGCCGAGGATCAGGTTCTTCCAGCAGATCGATCGACGAAGGCTTCGAAGGAAGCGGCAGCGCGTCTGAGGACGACGAGGTCAGTAGACCGGTCTTGACGTAGGTCAGTAGCTTCTCGCGCGTGTCGGTGATGTCCAGGTTCCGCATCGTCAGCTGCCCAATCCGGTCCTGAGGCGAGAACGCCGACTCGCCTTTCTCCATCGTCAGACGTTCCGGCTTGTACGTCAGGTTCGGGCTGGTGGTGTCGAGAATCGAGTAGTCATTGCCCCTCCTGAGCTCGAGCGTCACCTCGCCCGTGATGGCTCTGGCGACCCAGCGCTGAGAGGTGTCTCGGAGCATCATCGCCTGGGGGTCGAACCAGCGGCCCTGATACAGCAACCGCCCGAGCCGGCGGCCGTTCTCGCGGTACTGCTCGATGGTGTCCTCGTTGTGGATTCCCGTGAGGAGCCGCTCGTAGCCGACAAAGAGCAGCGCCAGCCCGGGTGCCTCGTAGATGCCACGACTCTTGGCCTCGATGATGCGGTTTTCGATCTGATCGCTCATTCCGAGGCCGTGGCGTCCTCCGATGGCGTTGGCTTCCATCAGGAGCTGTACCTGATCGCCATAGGATCGACCGTTCAAGGCCACAGGCGAGCCTTCTTCGAAGGTGACGGTCACGGTCTCAGCGTTGATGGCCACGTCCGGTTCCCAGAACGGGACGCCCATGATCGGCTGGACGATTCGGATGCTGCTGTTGAGGTGTTCGAGATCCTTGGCCTCGTGCGTGGCTCCGAGGAGGTTCGAATCCGTCGAGTACGCTTTTTCCTCGCTCATGTGGGACTCGAAGCCAGCATCCCTGAGGTATTGGGACATCTCCTTCCGCCCGCCGAGCTCGGAGATGAACAGGCGATCCAGCCACGGTTTGTAGATGTGAAGGGTTGGGTTTGCCAGGAGGCCGTACCGGTAGAAGCGCTCGATGTCATTTCCTTTGAACGTGCTTCCGTCGCTCCAGATGTCGACGTCGTCCTCCTTCATCGCGAGCACCAGCATCGTGCCGGTGACGGCGCGGCCGATCGGGGTCGTGTTGAAGTAGGGGACTCCGGCCGTGGAAATGTGAAAGGCGCCTGCCTGCAGCGCGGCCAGCCCTTCTGAGGCCAGCGGCTTCCGGCAATCGATCAATCGCGCCTTCTCCGCACCGAAGCGAATGGCGCGCCTCGGGATCTCGTCGTAGTCGCGCTCGTCCGGCTGACCGAGGTGAGCGGTGTAGGCGAACGGAATGGCGCCCTTCTGCCGCATCCAGTGCACGGCTGCGCTGGTGTCGAGCCCGCCAGAAAATGCGATGCCGATTCGTTGGCCGGCAGGAAGCGCTTCGAGGATGTTCGACATCCCCTCATCATGCCACGGCGTGGTCAGAACACGGTGGCCGGGTCGCCAAGGGCGCTGCGCGTCGTCTCGAGCATGAACGTCAGCGACTCGCGCGGGATGCTGGTCACGAAGGGTCCGATCAGCCAGCCGAGGCCGGCCGGAATGCTGCGGTCAATGAGATCGACTCACACTGCACGTACGTTCCACCGTCACGTTCGAGGAAACGCCAATAGCTGTTGAGCCGCCACAAGTAGCCACCGTCGCTGCCGACAGGCTTCTCGCGCTCACCGAGGGGTGCCCGGGTCTTCGACCTCCGCGATCCGCGTGCTGACGATGCGGCTGTAGGCGCGATTCGGGGCCGCTCGCACGAAACGCGCGTCGTGCTCGGTGTTCATCACGACGGTTATGACCTTCGTCATGGAGAAGCGGAGGTACACCCGAAACGCGTCCCCGTTGCGCGAGATCAGCCTGGAAGCGGCAACCGCTGGTCTGTAGATCCGCGAATGTTGATCGTAGGCCTGAAGGAGCCCGACAGCGCGCTCGAGCGTGGCACCCGGCACGAATACCAGCCCGATCCAGTGGTGTATCAGTCCATCGGGGACATCGATTTCTCTTCCTCCGTCGCGCGAGGTCAGGCGATCGATCACGAGCTCGCCGCGTTTAACGGCGGCCAGGGCGCGGCCACGGTCAGGCTCGGGGCGAGTCTCGGGCCACAGAAACTTCGCCGGATCGCCGGTTTCGGTCGCGATTCGCGCCTCGGTGATGCGCACGTATCGGTCGAAGGCGGCCGTCGTCTGCGGATGGAGCTCCACAGCGGCGGTGCCGCTGCCAGCCAACGCGAAGGCCACGGCCACGACGAGGACGACTCGGCGACGAGTGCGTTTTTGCACTTCAGTCCCCTCGTTTGCTCATGCGAGAAATCGTCGACGTTCGGCTCACGGTTGCCGAAAGTATACTCAGCCTCTGGGTTGACCATCGCCGCTGCGGCGGCTCGTGCTTCTCCAGTCGAGTTAGGCGAGTTAGGATTGACCGGTGCGAAGACATGTGACGAAGGCTTTCGTGCTGGCATCGGTGCTGGGGCTCCAGGCCCTGGCAGCTGCGCAGTCGCGTCCGGACGGTGGCATCGGGACGAGGATCCGCCAGGAAGCGACCGAACGATCTCAGGTCATGCGGACCGCTTCAGGTCCTCACCGATCTCTACGGACCTCGCGTGACAGGGTCGCCCAGCCTGCAGGCGGCCGGCGAGTGGGCCGTCAAAACGATGGAATCCTGGGGCCTGACGAACGGCAGGTTGGAGCCTTGGGACTTCGCACGTCCCGGGTGGGCCAACGAACGACTATCCGCGCACATCGTGAGTCCCGTCAAGGATCACCTCGTCGCCGAGGCGCTTGCGTGGACGCCCGGCACCGAGGGGCCTGTCAAGGCCCTGGCGTTCCAGCTGACGCCGCCCGAGCGCGCCGCACTGGCGCAGGTGACCGCGTATCTGAACAGCGTCAAGGACCAGGTGAGGGGCCGGATCGTTCTGGCGGGCAAGAGTGTTCAGGTGCCGGTCAATCTCGAGCCGCCGGTCACCCGCTGTCGGGAGTCCGAGTTGCGAACGTTCTACGGACAGAACCCCGTCGCCGAGCGAGCCGATGCCGGCGGGTGCCGCGTGGTCCCGCGTGCGGCGACTGTGGAGGAAGTGCAGACCAGCCGAGCGATTGACGAGTTTCTCGTGGCGAACGGCGCGCTGGTACGGATTAACGACGCCGGCCTCGAGCACGGCATCATCAACGCCTATCAGAATCGAACCTACGATGTCGCGCGCGTGATTCCAACCGTTGTCATGAGAAACGAGGACTACGGCCGGATCTCACGCCTGATCGCCGGCGGCATTCCCGTCGAGCTCGAGTTCGACATCGTCAACAGGCTGTACCCGGAGGGCCGAACGGCCTACAACGCCATTGCCGAAATCGAAGGTTCCGACAAGAAGGACGAAGTCGTGATGATTGGCGGCCACCTCGACTCGTGGCAGTCCGCGACCGGAGCGACCGACAACGCAATCGGGTGCGCCACGATGATGGAGGCGGCCAGGATTCTTCAGGTGCTGGGCGTCCGTCCGCGACGGACGATTCGGGTGGCGCTCTGGAGCGGTGAGGAGGAGGATCTTCTGGGATCGCGGGCCTATGTCGGGCAGCACTTCGGATCCTTCGAAGCGCCGACGCCCGACTACTCGAAGCTCATGGCCTACCTGAACATGGACAACGGCACGGGCCGTCTGCGTGGGGCGATTGTGTTCGGCCCCCCCGCGGCCGCTGGGGTGCTGCGGGAGATGCTGACGCCTTTTGCCGACCTCGGCATGGTTGGTGTCACGTCCACGAGGGATCGGGCCTGGGCGGGACGGACAGCACGAGCTTCAACAACGCCGGACTGCCCGGGGTGAACTTCAGACAGGATCCCATCGAATACGACTCGCACACGCATCACTCCAACCTCGATACGTACGAGAGAGTGATCGAGGAAGATGCCAGGTCGGCTGCGATTGTCATTGCGGCGATGACGTACCAGCTGGCCATGCGCGACGACGTGCTTCCGCGCTTCAACGTGGAGGACATGCCGGCGCCGCGCCGCCGCTGACGTGGATGCCCGGCCGGAAGGACAGACGATCGTGAGCGAGCCGTCCACAGGAATCGCCGTCGAGCGCCTGATGCGGGCCATCGAAGAGGAAGTCCGCCGCGAGCGGCGCACGCGGCTCATCGCGGGCGGAGGGCCCTTGGCGTATCACGACCCGGCCCGTATTTGCAGAGGTGGAGCAGGTGATTCGGCGGGCGATCGAGCGCCATGGCTCGGAGTCTCTGCTCCTGCCGGAGCTGCTCCCGGACGAGCAGGAGTGGCGCCCGCAGACCTATCTTCGCTTTTCCAGCCACAAGCCGATCGTGGGCCCTCTCATCGTCTTCATCAAACGGCGGGTACTGCTTCCATTGACGCGTTGGCTCTACGAATACAGCCTCGAGAACTTTCGCACGGCAGGAGCGCGTGAACCGCGTGCTGTTTGCCTGCATCGAGGAGCTGGCGGCTGAGAACGCCGCACTGCGGCAACGGCTTCTGGGCCTGCAGGACTACGGAGCGGCGGACAGCGACGACCACAGGCAACGCTGAGATGCGGCTTGCGTGCGTCGTGCATCGATTCGGAACCGAGATTGCCGGCGGTTCCGAAAGTCACTGCCGCGCGATTGCCGGCCGCCTGGCGTCCAGCCATGACGTGACCGTGCTCACCACGTGCGCGAAGGATCACGTCACCTGGAAAAACGCCTTTCCCCCCGGAGCCTCTCGGGACGGTGCGCTCAATGTCCTTCGCTTTCCGGTGGCCCGCACTCGTTCACGTCATCGGTTCGCCGAGATCAGCGAGATTGCCTTCAGCGGGAAGGCATCGGCAGCCGAGCAGGAAGAATGGTTCACGGAGAACGGGCCCGAGACGCCCGAGCTGCTGGAACATCTGTCACGCCACGCGAGCGACTACGACCGTATCCTGTTCTGGTCGTTCCGATACGCGACGACCTTCTTCGGCCTGCCGCTCGTTGCCGATCGTGCCATTCTGGTTCCGACGGCAGAGGACGATGAGGTGGTCCGGTTCGATATCCTCCCGGGTTTCTTCGCGAAACCGTCGGGCTTTCTCTTTCTGACCCCCGAGGAGCAAACGCTCGTTGCCCGACATACGGGCCAGGCGCCGATGCCGTCGTGCGTCATCGGCACCGGGCTCGAACTCGCGCCTCCACGCTCGGGAGGTGATGTCGAGACGCTGGGCATCGAGCGTCCGTTCGTGCTGTATCTTGGCCGGATCGATCCCCGGAAGGGTTGCGACACGCTGATCCGCTACTTTCTTCGCTTCCAGGAAAGCAAACGTTCGCCCGTCCCTCTGGTTCTGGCGGGTCCTGTCAACATGCCCATCCCGGACCATCCGATGCTGCGCTGTCTCGGGCAGGTGTCGGAGGCAGATAGGGAGGTGTTGCTCTCGAGCGCGGCGGCGCTCGTGGTGCCTTCGCCTTACGAAAGCCTCAGCATCGTTCTCCTCGAGGCCTGGAACCACGGCATTCCAGCACTCGTCAACGCGTGGTGCGACGTGCTGAAAGGGCAGGCGCTGCGATCCGGTGGGGCACTGAGCTACCGTGACTTCGACGAGTTCGCGGGGGGACTGGACTACCTGCTGACGCACCCGGCCGAGTCGGAAACCCTCGGCCGGCAGGGGCTCGCGTACATCGACCGCGAATACCGCTGGCCTTCCGTCATGAAAAAAATCGAGCAGTTCCTGATGTCGAGGGAATGAGGGTCTTTTACTGGCCTCCCTGCGGGTTCGTCTGTACGGCGGCGCCTTCGTACTTCTGATGGCAGTCGTTGCAGACGGTGTAGATGGCTCCACCGGCCTCGAGCAGCTTTTCGGGGTCCTTCGCTTCCGCGGCCACCCGGGCCGTCTCGCCTGCGTCGACAAGCGCCAGCGACAGCCTCATCCACTCTTCGTCCATGGCGCGAGGCGGCATCATCAGAAGGTTGGCGCCTTCGCTGATGGCGACGGCTGCATTTCGGAGTCGTGTCCATTCCTGATTGGTCTTGGGCGCGACCTCTTCGACGCCGTTGGCCGTGATAGTTGTACCGACGGCGTTCCAGATGAGCACCGCGGCCGGTTCGTGTATGGCATCGCCCAGCAGGGCGTTGTCGGCCAACGCCTTGTAGGGTGGGGCTGGCGGTCCGCTGCAGCCCACAGCCATCACGGTCAACGAGGCAATCAGCAACTTTCGCATCTCATGTCCTTTCGGCGACGCGCAATGCTCTCCTGACTTCCCGACGTTTACTGGCCCGGTTTCGCGGCGGGAACCGGGGCTCTCGCCGTTCTGACCTGTGTCGAACCTCTCGTGGACTCCGTCCATGCCACCAGAATCTCGTCGCGTCCGTAGGCGAGCCGCGGGTGCTGCGACCCGAGCCCGTCGGCCATGGCGACGCCATCGGAGCGGGCACCGCCCGGCTCAATCCGTCGCACCTTCAACCGCGAAATCCCGTTGGCGAACTCGATCCACGACACCGCAGCAGACCTGTCGTTCAGCAAGGCCACTTGAACCCGCCCAATGGCAGACACGTCATCCACGCGCACAGGCGGCCCGAACGTCCGCCCGGCGTCGTTTGAAAACGCCATGAAGGCGCGCCCTTCGTCCTTGATGACGGTGAACCACCCCACGACAACGTTCCGGCCGCTGGCGCTGACCGCGGGCCCGTTCACGGGACACCCTTCGATCGTCCAACCGTCCTTGTGGACGGATGCCGGTGGACTCCATTTGCCGGCCACCAGACGCGACACGTAGATATCACGCACCTCGGTGGCGCTTCGATCCCGGAACGCCACGATCACGCCTTCCGAGGTCGTGGCGGTCGAGGTCGGGCAACACTCGCAGACGCGGCCGTCCACAACGACTTCGGGGCCCTGTTCGCCGCTCGTTTGGAACGAGGAGGCGCGGATCGCCATGTCGCCGGTCCCAGTGTCGGGATTGGTCTTTCGTCCGTCCAGCCAGACAAGACCGAGCCCACCGCCTGGTGCATCGAAGAGCGAAGCAAAGCCGTGTTGCGTCTTCGTGCCGTCGTGATGAGGGTTGACTGGCTTCGACCAGGTCCGTCCCTCATCCTTCGACAGGGCGACGCGCAGATCGTACGCCTCGGGATTGGGTCCGCTTTCCTCCATCCACTGGGCGGCAAACGTCCCATCCGCCAGTACGCGAACCGATGGCACGTCTGCGGAGTTGACGATGAGGTTGGCCCCTGTTGCGACGGTGCGCGCCTCGGTCCAGCCCGAAGGAGTTCGCTCGGCCAACTTCAGTGCGGTGTTCGCCCCTGAACCCTCGAGCCAACTCAAGATGACGCGCGACCCCTGCGTCGTGAGCTGCGGCGCGACACTCCCCGGTCCCGCCGGCGCGTCGAGCCGCTCCATCGGAAACGGAAACTCGGCGCCCACAAGCGTGGCATCACCGAACACGGCCAGGGCAAGGACGAGGGAGGCCGACAGAATACCCACCACGAGGCGTCGGATGCCCGTGTGGGCGTGTGATCCGTCACTCCATCCAGAACATCTGCGGTTCATACGCAGCGCCTTTATCTCGGTCAGCAGCAACCGAGCGAGTGCGGTAACACTACCAGTCCAGGCTCGGTCACGTCACCTGAAAGAATCTTCAGAATTCCTCGTCATTTCTCTCGTGACGTGCTGTGCTGCCCTCTGTTCAGGACTATAGCACGCTCAATCACGAAAGCGCCGGACCGGCAACGAGATCCGCTCGTCCCAAGTCCGTCTTTCTTGACGGGTCGGGCCGTGCCGCGCGTACACTCACCCGAATCGGCTGACGGGCGGAAGCAATCGAATGGCGATGCCGGATCTCGGCGCAGAACTCCCTCGCAAGGGTCGTCGCGTGGCCGTGGTCGCGGGATGTCGCACGCCGTTCTGTAAGGCCGGCACCGTATTCAACGAACGTTCAGCACTCGACCTCGCGCGGCATGCCGTCGTGGAGCTCATCGAGCGGACGGAGATCTCGGGCGGCGACGTGGACCTCGTCGTCATGGGACAGGTCGTGGCTTCGCCGCTCGTTCCAAACCTCGCCCGCGAAATCAGCCTCCTGCCGCAGCTGCCACGAGATGTGCCGGCCTATTCGGTCAACGAGGCCTGCGCCTCCGCGAACCAGGCGATCAGCGACGCGGCGGACCAGATTGCGCTCGGTCATTCCGACGTTGTGATCGCGGGCGGCGCAGAGTCGCTGTCGAACGTTCCGATCCTGCACGGCAAGCGCTTCAGCGATTTCCTGGTGGCGATGAGCAAATCGAAGACTCTTGGGGATCGACTGCGGCTGGTCGGCGGTCTTCGTCCTCACGATCTGGTACCGGTCTCGCCCGCGATTGCCGAGCCATCCACCGGGCTGACGATGGGGCAGTCGGCGGAGAAGATGGCGAAGGAGAACGGGATCGACCGCGCGGAGCAGGACAAGTGGGCGCTTCGCAGTCACGAGCGCGCGCACGCGGGAACGATGAGCGGACATCTCGGTCGCGAGATCGCGCCGCTCGCCGTCGGGGATGCCGTGATCACGAGCGACAACGGCGTGCGTCCCAGCACGAGCCTCGATCAGCTTGCGCGCCTTCCTCCGGCGTTCGACCGCCGTCACGGATCGGTGACCGCCGGCAACGCCTCGCCGCTCACCGACGGTGCGGCAGCCGTTCTGCTCATGGCTGAAGAGGCTGCTCGCGCGCTCGGATACACGCCGATTGCCTTCCTTCGTTCGTACGCCCTGGCAGCGGTCGATCCCGCGGGACAATTGCTCATGGGACCGGTCCTTGCCGTGCCGATTGCTCTCGAGCGCGCCGGCATCGGCTGGCGCGATCTCGGGTTGATCGAGATGCACGAGGCCTTCGCCGCACAGGTGCTCTCCAATATCCAGGCGTTCGAGGAACAGCACGGATGGAGTGTCGATCGCGAAATCGTCAACGTCATGGGCGGCTCGATTGCCATCGGCCACCCGTTTGGGGCCACCGGCGCCCGGCTGGTAACGACCCTCGCGAACGAGATGCGCCGTCGAAGTATCCAGTTCGGTTTGGTATCCGTATGCGCGCAGGGCGGTATGGGCTCGGCCGTCGTGCTCGAGGCAGCCTGAGGTGGGCGCTTTCACCGTCGAGACGGTCAGACGCGTAGCCGTCGTAACGTTTGATACTCCGAACGAATCCGTCAACACCTTGTCGACGCGCGCGGCCACGGAGTTCGTGCAAGTGCTCGCGAGCCTCGCTGATGATCCCGGCATCGATACGCTCGTCCTGCTGTCCGGCAAGGCCGAGGGCTTCATCGCGGGTGCCGACATCAAGGAGTTCGTCGCGCTCGAGTCCAAAGAGGACGCACAGCGTCTTTCAATCGACGGTCAGCGTTTCATGGACCGGGTCGCGGCTTCGCCGAAGCAGGTCGTCGTGGCCATCCATGGCGCTTGCCTCGGCGGGGGACTCGAGTTGGCGTTGGCTGCACACTACAGGCTCGCCAGCGACGCGCCAGCCACCAAGCTTGGCCTGCCCGAGGTTCAGCTGGGCCTCATTCCCGCGGCAGGAGGGTGCCAGCGCCTCCCGCGACTCGTCGGCCTGCGCGCTGCACTCGACATGATCCTGACCGGACGTCAGGTGTCAGCGAGCCACGCCGGGCGGATCGGTCTCGTTGACGAAGTCGTCCCGCGGGCAATCCTCAGGAGGGCTGCCATCGAGGCGGCTGGCCAGCTCAGCCGTAAATATCCGGCACCCGCGCATTCGCGGCGGCGAGGGCCGCTCGCGAGGCTCCTGGAAGGAAACCCTGTCGGTCGGGCGTTGGTCTTCCAGCGGGCCTCTCAGCGGGTCCTGAAGCGCACTGGAGGGCACTATCCCGCCCCGCTCGCAGCGCTCGATGCTGTTCGCACCGGTCTGGCTCGGGGTGTTGAGGCGGGGCTCGCTCGCGAAGCTGAACTGTTCGGCGAGCTCGCGGTTGGCGCCACCTCACGCCACCTGGTGAACCTGTTCTTCGCGACCACCAGGCTCAAGAAGAGCACTGGTGTGGCCTTGGACCAGGCGCGGGCACGCTCCGTCGAGCGGCTTGGCGTTGTCGGAGCGGGCTTCATGGGCGCGGGCATTGCCGGAGTGGCGGCGCTGACGGCCGGCGTCGACGTCCGGCTTCGAGATACCGATCCGGAACGCGTCGCCCGTGGCGTTCATCAGGCGAGAAAGGTGCTGGACGATGCGCGGCGACGCCGACGGCTCGATCGCCACGAGCACTATCGCCGCGTGGCGCTCATCTCGGGCACGGCGGATGCCTCCGGGTTCAGGCGTCGCGATCTCGTTGTCGAAGCTGTTTACGAGGATGCCGAAGTGAAGCGGTCGGTCATCGCCGATCTCGAGCGGGTGGTCGGCGAATCATGCGTCATTGCTTCGAACACCTCGACGCTGTCGATTGCCCGGCTTCAGACCGGTGCCGGTCATCCCGATCGGATCCTTGCCATGCACTTCTTTTCTCCGGTGGAACGGATGCCGCTCGTCGAGGTCGTGCGAGGGCCGGCGACGGCCGATTGGGTGGTTGCCACGGCTGCCGCCTTTGGACGACGCATGGGCAAGACCGTCATCCTCGTGCGCGATGCTCCGGGCTTCTGGGTGAATCGGATTCTGGCGCCGTACCTGAACGAGGCGGGTTGGCTCGTGGACGAGGGCGTTCCCATCGAAGCGATCGATCGTGCGATGATCCGTTTCGGCTTTCCTGTCGGGCCAATGACGCTGCTTGACGAGGTTGGCCTCGATATCGCGGCGAAAGCCTCCGAGGTGCTGCACGAGGCGCTCGGCGATCGGCTGTCTCCTGCGCCGCCTGTCGGCAAGCTCATCGCCGCCGGTCGGAACGGGCGGAAGTCGGGTCTCGGCTTCTATCAGGTACAAGAGCGGGAAGAAGGTGGGCGTGGACCAATCCACCTATGCTCTGATCGGTGCGCGTGCGAGACAGACCCTCGCGGAAGGCGACATCCAGCATCGTTTGGTGCTCCCTCTACTCAACGAGGCCGCGCGTGCCTTTTCCGAAGAGATCGTCGGGTCGCCAGATGCGGCGGACGTCGGAGCCATTTTCGGATTCGGGTTTCCTGCGTTTCTCGGTGGACCGCTGCGCCATATCGATGACCGAGGTGCGCCGGGGGTGATTGCGGAGCTCGACGGTCTTGCCGCACGGCACGGCCCACGGTTTGCGCCGTGTGATGCGCTTGCCGAGCGAGCGAAGACAGGTCGCCGTTTCTACGAGTGAGGACGATGGACGAACGCGTGTGGCATCGCAGCTACGACGATGGCGTGCCGGCGAGCCTGAAGTTCGAAGACCTGCTCGCGCACCAATTCCTCGATCGAAGCGCGCGCGAGTACCCGGATCGACCAGCGTTGATCTTCCTGAACTCCCGGATGACGTACAAGCATCTCAAAGAAGAGGTGGATCGCTTTGCTACGGCGCTCGCGGCTTTGGGTGTACGTCACGGTTCGAACGTGGCCATTCAGCTCCCGAACCTCCCTCAGACCGTGATCGCCTGCTATGCCGTGCTCTCGCTTGGTGCTCGCGTCGTGATGACGAACCCCTTGTACGTCGAGCGAGAGATCGAAACGCAATGGCGGGACGCGGATTGCACCGTGGCCATCGTCACCGACTTTCTCTTCGAGCGCCGCATCAGGGGGATCGCTCAGGGCCTGCCGGTCAAGCATTTTGTGATTGCGTCGATCCCCGAATACCTGCGGTTCCCGATGAACTGGCTGGCGCCGATCAAGCTGCGGCGCGCCAAACCGCCGATGATCGCGTCGATCCCGGAAGGTTCGACGATCCACCACATGCGTCGTCTCATCAGGGCCACGCCGCCGAATCCTCCTCATGTTCCAATCGATCTGGACGATGTCGCCCTGTTGCAGTACACCGGGGGCACGACCGGCCTGTCGAAGGGGGCGATGCTGACGCATCGCAACATGTCGGTGAACGTGCAACAGGTGCGTGCGTGGTTCGTCGATGCCGTGCCGGGTCAAGAGGTCATGCTCGGCTGCCTGCCGTTCTTCCACGTGTTCGGGATGACGGTGGCGATGATGTTTTCGGTGAATGCGGCTGCCGCGGTCGTGCTGCTGCCCAACCCGCGCGATATCCGGCAAATGCTGGCCAGTATCGTGAAACACCGCGCCACCCTCTTCCCGGGTGTTCCGGCGATCTTCAACGCGATTGTCAACGCGAGCGGGCTCGACAAGCTGGATTTGACGAGCGTGCGATCCTGCTTCTCCGGATCTGCTCCGCTCCCTCGCGATGTGCTCGAGCGCTTCGAGCAGCTGACCGGCAGCAAGATCGTGGAGGGGTACGGGCTGACCGAGACGTCTCCCGTCACGCACGCCAACCCGCTCAATGGCAGACGAAAGATCGGCAGTATCGGCGTGCCCATGCCCAACACGGACGTGAAGCTCATCGCCATAGACGGCACCACGCCAGTTCCAACCGGCGACGCCGGCGAGCTGCTCATCCGAGGCCCCCAGGTGATGGCCGGCTATTGGCGTCAACCCGAAGAGACGAAGGCCGTGCTGAGCGACGACGGTTGGCTTCGTACAGGCGACCTCGCCACGATGGACGAGGACGGATACACCTACATTGTCGGGCGCACGAAGGACATCATCAACGTGGGAGGCTACAAGGTGTATCCCGACGAGGTGGACGCCGTGCTCATGGCTCATGCCGGCGTGCACGAGTCTGCCACCATCGGCGTGCCGAGCGAAAAGCATGGCGAGCGGGTCAAGTCGTTTGTCGTCCTCCGCGAGAATCAGACTGTGACGGCTGACGAGCTCATCGAACACGCGCGCGCAAACCTTGCGGCCTACAAGGTCCCGCGCGAAATCGAGTTCCTGAAGGACCTGCCCAAGAGCAGCGTGCTCAAAATCCTTCGGAGGGAGCTGCGCGAGCGAGAGCTGGCCAGGCGGGAGCCGGACCAGACGACGTCAAGCCGGTAGCGCTGCTTCTCGCGTCGCTCATCGCTGCTCGAGAGCAAATGGCCAAGTCGGTCTGATTGGACCTTGTCAGAATCGCTCGACACATAACGGCCGAAAGACCCCGCAGCCGTGAACCGTTGGAGGCGTGCGTGCAGGAAGTGTCGGAAACTGCTGCGAAGGGCCGAGAATCCTAGCAGGCCACGGGCCTGCGTAAAACTACCGACCAGCCCCGGAGCTGCAGTTTCCCGCGCGCCGACACGCGTCCGTCCCGATTGTTCCGGCGGGAAGCACCTCACGCGAACGACCTTGTCAGAATCGCTCGACACATAACGGCCGAAAGACCCCGCAGCCGTGAACCGTTGGAGGCGTGCGTGAAGGAAGTGTCGGAAACTGCTGCGAAGGGCCGAGATCCTGCAGGCCACGGGCCTGCGTAAAACTACCGACCAGCCCCGGAGCTGCAGTTTCCCGCGCGCCGACACGGTTCGCGGTGCGGGGGCTTTCGGCCAAGTCCTGCGATTCTGACAAGGTCCAGTTGGAACGACTTGGCTAAATCCCGCGATTCTCGGAAATCGAACTGAGTGAAGGCACAACCGCTGTTGCGCGCAGAACAAGGGGCCGCACCGCGGCCATGACGATCAGAACGAGTCCGAAGGTGCACACGATCGCGGCGCCGGTCGGCAGGTCGAGCACGAGCGAGAGGTACACGCCCAGCGCGGACACGACAGTGCCCATCGTCCAGCCGATGGCCAGTCGCTTGCCGATTGTGTTCGCATACAGCATGGCCCCGACCGACGGCACGATCAGATAGCAGAACACCAGCAGCACGCCAGCAATCGCCACCGAAGACGTCACGACGAAACCAAACGACGCGTAGAACAGGAAATCCCAGAACCTGACCGACATACCCTTCACCGAAGCGGCGGTATGGTCCATCGAGATCGCCAGAAACTGCTTCCGGAAAATGAAATGAAAGAGTCCGACGGCTCCGTACAGGGCGGCCGTTCTCCCGACGAGCGGCCACGATACCGAGAGGATGTTGCCGACGAGCATATCCGTCAGGTGCTCGGTTGAAGACGCGGCCTTGCTCATGGCGAGAATGGCCGCAGCCGACGCAACGGCATAGCAGATGCCGATGATCGCCTCCTGTGGAATCCGTACGTTGTGGCCCCGGACGGTCGAGAACACGAACGCCCCGATGAACGTGAACCCGAGGCTGATCCAGTAAACGGCCGGGGCGTGGGGGTCTCCGCCGGTAATTGGCAGCATCAGCGCGATGGCGGCGCCGAGCGCCGCGATCTGCGCCAGCGACAAGTCCACGAAGATCACGCCGCGCTCGACCACGTGCACGCCGAGATACGAGTGAATCCCGGTCAGAATCAGGCTCGCGACGAATGGTGGCGCCAGAAACGCCAGCGTTGAGGAATCCATGTGCCGCCTTTATGGCGCCTTCGCGCC
Source organism: uncultured Solirubrobacterales bacterium (assembly GCA_963742945.1). GTDB lineage: Bacteria > Actinomycetota > Thermoleophilia > Solirubrobacterales > Solirubrobacteraceae > Palsa-744. The sequence goes on from CAVUNX010000009.1 coordinate 90,422, forward strand.
CACCTTCTTGAAAGCGTTGACCAGGAGGTTGACGTCGTAGTCGAACAGAGCGAGATAGTCCCCCGCTTCCTTGACCCCGCCGACCGACGGCAGCATGACGAGCACTTCCGCGCCCGTGTCGCGGCCGATGGCCGTCGGCGTCTTGAGGTCGAAATAGGGCTCGACGAGAACCAGCTTGACGTTCTGCTTCTTCATCTCGTTGATGAGATCGAGCGTGTGCTGCGGGGACGGCGGAATGCCGGGGCGCGGTTCCACGTAGCCGATGATGTCCAGTCCGAAGTGGTCAGCGAAATTGGGAAACGACCGATGATAGGTGACGACCTTCGAGCCCTTGTACGGAGCCATCGCCGCCATCCATCGCTTCTGCGCTTCGTTCAGCCGGTTGGTGAAGTCCTTGAGGCGCTGCTCGAAGAAGGCGCGATCGTTGGGGCGGAACTGCGCAAGCTTCTCGAAAATATCACGCGCGATGATGACGCCGTTGTCGGGGTCCAGCCAGTAATGGGGGTTGCCGGAAGCGTGAACGTCCCCCATGGCCCGCGTAATCTGACCCTGTGGGATCTCCAGAATCATCCCTACCCGCCGGGCACCTCGCGTGTTGCCTGGTAGTGGTGTGAGTATCGTCCCGGGGTGCCGGCTCGTGAGCCGCTCACTTCAGAGTCCCGTCAGCGAGCAGCGAGTCGATGCGGCGGGCGATGTCATCGCGGATCGCACGGGCCTCATCGAGCGGACGCCCCTTTGGGTCGGACAGGTCCCACTCTATGTAGCGCTTTCCGGGAATGTAGGGGCACTCATCGCCGCAGCCCATCGTCACGACGATATCCGCTTGCTCTGAAAGCTCGCGCGTGAGGAGCAGAGGCCGCCGGTGTGATAGGTCGATGCCGAGCTCTTGCATGACCTCGACGACCTCGGGATGGACGTGCTCTGCGGGTGTAGTGCCTGCCGATAGGGCCGTGTGTCGTCCGGCGGTGGCACGCTCGAACAGAGCTTGGCTCATCTGCGAGCGCCCCGCGTTATGCAGGCATACGAACAGGACGCTCGCCATCGACGGCCACTCCCTCGGTCGATTGGGGGGTGGAGGAAACGAGCGATTTGGGGCCGCGCACGAGCTCGTAGGCGAACACGCCCATCGCGGCGCCGATCACAGGGCCGATCGCGTAGACCCAAAAGCTGCTCCAGGTACCGGAGACCAAGGCTGGGCCCAGGGAGCGCGCAGGGTTCATCGAGGCGCCGGTGATCGGACCGCCGAACAACGCGTCGAGTCCCACGGTCCCGCCGATCGCGATGGCAGCGGCAGCACCGACCGCGCGAGTGTCGGTCGCGACGGCTGTGATGACGAACATCAGGAAAGCCGTCAGGACGATCTCATAGGCCAGGGCGGTCCCGTTGCCGACGCTCGGGAGCGTTGCTCCGAGGTGGGCGGGCTTGCTGGTCCATGCGGCAAGGAGCAGGAGAGCCGCCGTGGTCGCCCCGGTGAACTGCGCTGCGATATAGGCCAGCGCGTCGCGCAGCGGGAAATGGCGGGCGAGGGTGAACGCGATCGTGACGCTCGGGTTGTAGTGCGCGCCGGAGAGATGGCCTCCCGCGTAGATCATCACCATGATTACCAGGCCGAACACAAGGCTCACGCCGATGCTGCCGATCGAGCCGGGGTGCGTGGTGTTGGTGATGATCGCTCCGCACCCGGCTGTCACCAGCGCGAAGGCACCGATCGCCTCCATGAGCGCGCGACGGGCGAGATTGGGGCGCTCCATCAGGCGTGCCCCTCGGTAGTGGACTCGTCGTTGTTCATAGTGGGAATCGTATTACATCGATAGATGTGAGTGTTATTGATATAAGTAGATTGATGCCTGTCGATTTGGAGCTGTCCCCCAAGCAGAAGCGCGCAGCCGGTGAGCGCTGTTGCGAGCCCGTCGTCTATCCCGATGTGCAGCGTGACCACGCGCTCCGCATGGCCGAGGTCGCCCAGGCACTCGGCGACCCGATCCGCCTGCAACTCGTGGACGTGCTGCGCAAGCACGCCGGCAGGGTCTGCGTCTGCGAGCTGGTGCCACTGTTCGACATCTCACAGCCCACGCTCTCCCACCATCTCAAGAAGCTCCGCGCCGCCGGGATCGTGGACTCAGAGAGACAGGGACTATGGGCCTACTACTACGTCATCCCCGACGCCCTGGAGGAGCTGTCCGCATGGCTGAGCTGACCGCCGCTGAGACATCACCGACCCGTGTTGCGGCCCTGAGCAACAACGAGATGCTGTGAGCCGAGCACCGGCACCCACCGCGACCCCGATGCGTCTGGATGGGGTGCGTGCTCAGGCATCGCTCAACATCAGAAGTGGCATCAGCCTTACCGTTTTGTGGTTAGCGGCCGGCTCGCACGTCGGGCGATCAGCCAGTACGCCACGAGTCCTGCGCCCGCAAATGGGGCGGCACAGATCAGGCCGCTGAGCAAGTCGACAGTTGTCAGCCCGCTGCCGGTTGCCCGGTACACCGCCGCGGGGCCACCAAAGCTGAACACCGATGCGAGGAACATTGCAGAGAACAGCGCCGCACCGACGAGCGAGACCGTGGCGCGGGTGATGCTGAGCGTGGAGAGCTTTGGCTGAACGCCGGTCTCCAGTTGCGCGACACGAACGTCCAGCAACTCAGGACCGCCGATCGCCGCGACCCCCTCCAGCTCGCTCCACTCGGGACCACGGACGACCTTCAGTAGCGCACTGATGAGAGGCCGGCGCCCACACGCTCTTACTGCCCGACGGTCCGCGGCAAGCTCCCGGCCCGCGAGATAGCGGGCGCGCAGAGAATCCAGCGCAGGCAGAAAGAAGAACGCGGCCGAGAGCGCCTGCACCAAAACGACCTTCAGCGGGTCGAGGTTGCATACGTGGTAGCGCTCGTGCTCGAGTACCGCCCGCAGCTCCTCACCCGAGACCCCTTGCAGGAGCCCGCGGCTGACCGCGACATGGGGAGTCAGAATGCCGTAGGCGAAGGAGAACCGCTCGGGCGCATCAAGGAGAACCACGCGCCCACCCAACCCGACCTCCGATGCCGTCAGCATCAGCTCGTCGGGCAGCTCGAGAGCCAGTCCACGCACACGGCGCGCAAGCCGTTGGGAGGCGACGATCTGGCGACCCATCGACCGGACTCCGAACGTTAGACCAGCCACTACCAGGACAATGAAAAAGAGAACCGGCAGCATCGAGCCGCCGCTGTCCAAAAGTCCAGCAATTCCCTCGTGAGAAATCCGCGCCAGGACAAGCGGCACGAGCACGCTCCCCACGGCGCCACAGAGCACATACATCCCCAGCAGCAGCGCGAGGGACATCAGTGCAAGAAAGCTGCGGTTGGCGCTGTCCAGCCTCATGCGTCCTCCGCGAGCAGGCCACGCAGGCGGCGCAGCACATCGGGATCGGCGCGCGCCTCGTCCACGAAATGAGCGACCGCCGCATCGCCGTAGGTGCGGATCACGTCGCGCACCGCAATCCCGGCGACGTCTGCGGCCGTCGCCTCATATACATAGCTGCGTCGCTCACCCTGGCGCGTCAGGACGTTCTTCGCGGCGAGACGGTTCATCACGGTCATTACGGTCGTGTACGCCAGAGGCTCGGGGCGCCGCTCATTGAGCGCGTCAACGACCTCCCGAACCGACACAGGGCGGCTCACATCCCAGATCGCGTCCATTACCTCGGACTCAAGAGGAGCAAACCCACGGCTTGCGTTTCTCGGCCTTCCCGCCATGAGCGGGACTCTACTACATTCTTGTCGTGTATGCTCGGGGTATGAGCCGTCATGCCAACGGGGCGCTGCCGCCGGGTCCTCGCGCCCCAGCATCCGTCAACACCGCCCGCCTTGTCCAACGACCGTTGCAGTCGTTGCTCGGTTGGCGTGAACGCTACGGAGACGTTTTCACCGTGCCGCTCCTCGTCTTTGGCGTGGGCGTCTACGTCTCCGATCCGAGTGCGATCCGCGAGATGCTGACTGGCGAACAATCCGACCTTCACGCCGGCGAGGCGAACGCGCCCCTGTCGGCGGTACTCGGCGAACGCTCGGTCCTGACCCTCGATGGACGCGAGCACCTGCGCCAGCGAAGGCTGTTGCTACCGCCGTTTCAAGGATCGGCCATCCAGAACTTCCGCACAATCATCCGCGATGTCGCCGCAGCCGACGTCGGCAGATGGAGGGAGGGCGAGCGTATTGTGATGCGCGAGCGGATGCGGGCGCTTACCTTCGAGGTGATCGTCCGTGCCGTCTTCGGAGTTACCGACACGGGCCGCATCAAGCGGCTGCGTAGCACCCTGGTCTCCGTGCTCGATATGCAGGCCGTTCTCTTTCTGCCGGACGCTCTGCGTCACGATCTCGGTCGCTGGAGTCCGTGGGGCCAGTTTCAACGTCGCTTGCGGGCAGCGGACGCGCTGATCTACGAGGAGATCGCCCTTCGTCGCTCCGAGTTGGACCTCGAGGACCGCACCGATGTTCTCTCGCTGCTGCTGCGCGCCCGCGACGAGGACGACCTGCCGATGACCGATGTCGAGCTTCGTGACGAGCTGATGACGATGCTGCTCGCCGGTCACGAGACGACCGCTACGGGCCTCGCTTTCGCCTTCGATCTGTTGCTGCGCAATCCCCGCGTGCTCCACCGCTTGCGAGAAGAATTGATCGCCGGGGAGGACACCTACCTCGATGCCGTCGTGACAGAGACGCTGCGGCTGCGGCCGGTGATCGACGCCAACGCTCGCACGCTCACCAAGCCCCGCACGATCGGCGGATGGGACCTCCCAGCCGGTATCCGTGTCTACCCGGCGATTGCTGTCGTCCATCTGCGCGAGGATCTTTACCCACAGCCGCACGAGTTCCGTCCAGAGCGGTTCATCGACGACGAGGCGGAGTCCTACGCTTGGCTTCCCTTTGGTGGCGGCATCCGTCGCTGCATCGGTGCGTCACTTGCCCAGGCCGAGATGGCTGAGGTAATCCGCACCGTCGTCTCAAGCGTCGATCTCCAACCGACACGGCCCGATCCCGAATCCGTGGTCATGCGCGGGATAACGCTCGTCCCACAGCACGGTACGCCGGTCGTCGTGCGACGTCTCGACGGGAAGCCCCCACGGAATGTCGCGGGGAGTACCCCAACCGCAGACCGCTGGGAGAGATCGTCAAGGGCTACGACCGAGTTGCCGGGCTCTACAGCACCCTGGAGCCGCTTTACCTGATCTTCCCGCCCGCCCGACGCAAGGCAGTCGCAGCACTCAACCTGAAAGCCGGCGACACTGTTCTTGAGATCGGAGCCGGCACCGGGCGCAACCTTCCCTACTTGGTCGATGTGGTTGGCCCGAGTGGCGCCGTCATCGCTGTCGATGCCTCTGAGAGGATGCTGGCCGAGGCGCGCAAGCTCATAGAGCGCCACGGCTGGTCAAACGTTCAGCTGCTCAGCCAGGACGCCGCTCAACTGCAACTCGATCGCGACGTTGATGCTGTGCTTTTCAGCCTCAGCTACTCGGTCATACCCGAACCCGGTCCCGCGCTGTCACGAGCCTGGAAGCTGCTGCGCCCCTCCGCTCGGCTCGTCGTGATGGACATGGGACTGACCAACCCCAGGCACCGCCGCGCGCTCGGTCTCATCGCCCGCCTTCTGGAAAGGCTCGCGCCAGGCGATCCCTACTCGCGCCCATGGGACGATCTCGCTGCCTATGGGCCAGTAGCAACTGAGCGCTTCCTGCTGGGTCTCTACTACCTCTGCACAGTCGAGAAGACCGCAGAACAATGAGCGAGACCGCTCAGGACCGACTTCTTCCCCAACACAAGGCAAGCTGAAGCGGCGGGGCCCACTATCCAGCAACCCAAACTCTTGAGCAATAAAATAGTTGGACTGGCGCGAGTGGTGGTGTGAGCACCGAGAATCTGGCTCAACTGTGCCAAACTGCGCTGGTCTTGAAAAGCCGTTGGGCGGGCAACCCCCGTCTCTGGGAGCTCGAATCTCTCCCCTCGAATCTCTCCCCTCCGCTGTGACGCCACCCCAAACCATCACCTACGAGGTCACAGACCGCGTCGCCCGCATCGCCCTCAACCGCCCCGAGCGCGGGAACGGCATCACGCGCCGGCTCCTCAGCGAGCTCGAGCGGTGCGTTGAGCGGGCGGACCTCGACCCGGCGGTCCACGTCATCGTGCTCTCCGGCAACGGGAAGGGGTTCTGCGGCGGGTATGACCTCGTGGAGAGCGCCGAGGGGCAGGGCCGCCTCGACGAGAAGAAAGGCCGCCCCGACAAGGAGGACGAGCGCCTCGACGAGAAGGACAGTCGCCCCGAAGAGAAGGACGGTCGCCGTGACAAGGAGGACGGTCGCCCTGACAAGGAGGACGGGCGCCTCGACAAGGAAGAGGGCACGCGGAAAGACCCCGCCTCCCCCATGGACCTCGCGCCGCCCTGGGCTCCCCGCTCGACCCGGCCGTGATGGCCACCAACCACGACCCCTCGGGCACATGGGATGCGATGGTGGACTACGCGATGATGAGCCGCAACGTGCGCGCCTTCATGTCGTTGTTTCATTGCGGCAAGCCCGTGGTCTGCAAGGTGCACGGATTCTGCGTCGCCGGCGGCACCGACATGGCGTCTGTGTTCTGACCTGCTCGTGATCGCCGCCGACGCGAAGATCGGCTATCCGCCGGCGCGTGTGTGGGGCTCGCCGACGACCTCGATGTGGATGCACGGGCTTGGGCCCCAGCGGGCCAAGCGCCTCCTGTTCACGGGCGACTCCCTGTCGGGGATCGAGGCCTTGGAGTGGGGTCTTGCGATCGAGGCCCCCTCGCCAGAGCGGCTCGACGAGCGCACGGAGATCCTTGCTCGAGCGGATCGCGCGCGTGCCCGTCAACCAGCTGCGCATGATGAAGCTGCTCGTCAACCAGTCGCTCTACTGCACAGGGCCTGCACACCACCCAGGCGCTCGGGACCCTGCTCGACGGAGTCGCACGCCACACCGCGGAGGGCTTCGCCTTCCAGCAGCGTGCCATGCAGGCCGGCTTCCGCGAGGCGGTGCGCGAGCGCGACGAGCCGTTCGGCGACCACGGCCCCTCGACCTTCAAGGGATAGAGCACCCGGCGCATCCCTCCCGACCAGGTCGATACTGACCAACAAGGACTCGCCCAACCTGCCAAGGGAGTCACCGAGGCATCCGAACCGAACCTCAAGCACACTGATTGTTCGAGTCAACCGCACAAGTTAGTTGACAAATGTTTTCTCGCATTGTGCGCTAAGCTACGTGCTCGAGCAATCGGGTTTAGGGGCGCAGAAGACATAGGGATGTGAGCAGTGGCCGGATTCCGGGCATTGCGCAGACCGCCAAAAGCCAGGGTCCGCTGAGTCAGCAGTCAGTGGCCCCCACGAGGGGCGCTGATGGACCGCGCCGCGCGGGAGGTGTTGGACATCGCCCGCAGCGTGCTCGCCGAGCTCGACCTCGAGGTCGTTCTCAACCGCGTGCTCGAGTCGCGCGCGAGCTGACCGGCGCGCGTTACGCGGCGCTCGGTGTGCTCGGGGAGCTCGCGAACCGAACTGGAGCGCTTCCTCACGATCGGGATCGAGGAGCTCCGAACGCGAGGCCATCGGACGCTTCCGCACGGGCGCGGCGTGCTCGGGCGAGCTGATCGAGCATCCGACGGCGCTGCGATTGACCGACATCAGCGAACACCCGCGCTCCTATGGCTTCCCGCACGGCCACCCGCCGATGCAGAGCTTCCTGGGGGTGCCGATCCTGATCGAGGGGACCCCCTTCGGAAACCTCTACCTGACTGAGAAGGAAGACGGTGAGCAGTTCAGGAAGGCCGACGAGGAGGCCGTCACGATGCTCTCCGAGCTCGCTGGCTTCGCGATCGACCACGCTCGCCGCTACACCGGCACCAGAGAGCACCGCGACGAGCTGCAGCGGACCGTCGCCGCGCTCAACGCCACGACCCAGATCGCCCGTGCCGTTGGAGCCGAGACCGACATCGACGTGATCCTCGGCCTCGTCGCCAAGCGAGGGCGGGCACTCGTGGACGCTCGCCTGCTCGTGATCGAGCTCGTGCAGCGCGGTCGGCTGCAGGTGTCCGCCGGCGCCGGCGAGCTGCCCCAGGGCTGCTCGGCAGGCAGGTGCCACTCGGCGACTCGGCCGCCAGCGCCGCGCTGCGCACGCGCCACGCCCAGCGCCTGCAGGAACCGCTCACCCGCGCGCGCTTTGACGAACACGGCCTCGGCACGCTCGGGGTGCAGGCGAGCGGCGGGCTGATCGTGCCGCTCGTCTTCCAGAACCACTCCTACGGGGTGCTCGTGGCGATCGACCGCCTTCACGACGGGCCCGAGTTCACAGTCGACGACGAACGCCTCCTGGAGGCGTTCGCGGCCTCGGCGGCCACCGCCGTCGCGACCGCGCAGTCGGTGGCCTCCGAGCGTCAGCGCCAGCGCCTTGCCGCGGCCGAGGCCGAACGCCAGCGCTGGGCTCGCGAGCTCCACGACGACACGCTCCAAAGCCTCAGCGCCCTGCGCGTCGGCCTCTCAACCGCCAAGCGCTCCGGTAAGCCCGAGACGCTCGACGCGGCCGTGACCAACGCGATCAACCACCTCGAGGAAGGCATCACGAACCTGCGCGCGCTGATCACCGACCTGCGCCCCGCCTCGCTCGACGAACTCGGAGCGGCCGCCGCGATCCAGGCGCTCTGCGAACGGGCCGAGCGCCAGGGCATCGACATCGACGTCAGCGTCGACCTCGCCTACGAGCAGGGCCGCGAGGAGGAGCGTCACGTCCCGGAGGTCGAGACTGCGATGTACCGGATCGTGCAGGAGGCACTCACGAACGCATCCAAGCACGGCCACGCCAAACGAGCGGTCGTCGAGCTGCACGAGGACGAGACCGACATCCGCGTGAGTGTGCGCGACGACGGCGGGGGCTTCGATCCCACGGAGCACACCGACGGCTTCGGCCTGCATGGGGATGCACGAGCGCGTGCACCTGCTGGACGGGGCACTCGAGATCGACTCCTCTCCCGGCGAGGGAACGACGATAACGGCGAGCTTCCCGGTCAAGCGCCTCTCAGAAACAGACGCCGGGCTCCGTTCCGCGGCCAATCCGCGATAGTCCCCAATCGGCGAGCTGGTCACCCAAAGAAAACTTCAGCTGTCTGAAGAGACGCGGGTCGAGCAGCTTGGGCTCGGCCAGCGCCTCGTCCAGCCCCACCTCGACGATGTCGGGGCCCCGCAGGGCCACCATCTGGCCGAAGTGCCCAGCCGCCGCCGCATCCATCGCCGCGACACCAAAGCGCGTGGCCAACACGCGGTCATAGGCGGTCGGCGTCCCCCCGCGCTGCACGTGCCCGAGGGTCGTCGCGCGCGTCTCATACCCCGTGAGCGCCTCCAGCTCGTGGGCGAGCTCGACGCCGATCCCCCGAGGCGCACGTGCCCGAACTCGTCTGTGGTGTGCTCGTCGGCGAGCGTCATCGCGCCGCCCTCGCGCGGGGTGGCCCCCTCTGAGACCACCACGATCGAGAACGTGATCCCCGAGGCGTGCCTGCGGCGCAAGCGCGCGCACAGCTCCTCGATGTCAAACGGCCGCTCAGGCACGAGGATCGCGTCCGCCCCGCCGGCGATCCCCGCGTAGGTGGCGATCCAGCCGGCGTGACGACCCATCACCTCGACCACCATCACGCGGTTGTGGGACTCAGCGGTGGTATGCAGCCGGTCGATGGCCTCGGTGGCGATCTGTACCGCGGTATGGAAACCGAAGGTGACATCGGTACCTCCGATGTCGTTGTCGATCGTCTTGGGGACCCCCACGATCGGCAGGCCTTCCCGCGCGAGGCGCAGCGCCACCCCAAGCGTGTCCTCCCCGCCAATGGGTATTAGAGCGTCCAGTTTTTCCAGCTCGAACGTGTCATTGATCCTTTCCATCCCCCCCGGACGCCCGTCGAGCGGGTTCGTGCGCGAGGTCCCGAGAATGGTGCCCCCGCGAGGGAGGATCCCGGCCGTGCTCGCGCGTGTCAGCTCGACCACGCTGGGGTCGAGCACACCGGCCCACCCATAGCGGAAGCCGACAAAGCTGCCCTCCCCTTCGCCCAAGCCACGGCGCACGATCGCTCGGATCACAGCATTCAAGCCCGGGCAGTCACCGCCGCCCGTCAGTATCCCTACGCGCAACACGACTCGCTTGGCATGACGCGAGTCTATGAAAGGGCGACGGCGTGGGGCCGTTTGGAGAGCCCAAAGGCCAGAGGGAAGCGGTCGCGGGGAACGACAGGGTCAGTGCTTTGCCACGACCAACGAGGGGAATTTGTCCGCTGGGCACAGCCCGCGAGGCGCTTTAGCGTCCTCTCATGCTCCCATTTCTGCGACTTGTCTCCGTGCCCGACTCCAAGCCTGACGACGAGACGACGGCGGCGATCAGGATCGTGCTGGCGGACGATCACGCCGCCATGCGCGAAAGCCTGCGCCTGCTGCTCCAGGGCGAAGCCGACCTCACTGTGATCGCCGAGACGGATAGCTTGCAGTCGGTGCTCGGGCATGTACGGGAGCGCCGCCCGGATGTGGTGGTGCTCGACCTCGGCATGCCCGACCAGGGCTCGGGGATCGAGGCACTGGGGCGATTGAAGCAGGAGGCCAAGGACACGAACATCGTCGTGCTCACGATGAACGACGATCCCGCGTTTGCCCGGCGCGCGCTCGACAACGGCGCGGCGGGGCTCGTGCTGAAGGAGATGGCCGACTCCGATTTGCCGGCGGCGGTGCGCGATGCCTCGCGCGGCAGACGCTATTTGAGCCCCCTCTTGGCCGCAAAGCTCGACGGCGGCAAGCTCACAGCGGACAGGCTGACGCCGCGCGAGCGCGAGGTTCTGCGGCTGATCGCGCTCGGGCACACGAGCGTCGAGATCGCCCGGAAGCTGGGTCTCTCACCTCGCACGATCGAGACGCATCGCGCTCGCATCCACCGCAAGCTGGGGCTCGATACGCGCGCTGAACTGGTGCACTACGCCCTGAAACACGAACTGCTGCAACTGTGAGGGATGGCAGAGCCGCTCGTGGTGCCATGCCGCGGAGGGCGAGGCTATTCGAGCGCCTGCACGCCGGGAAGCCTCCGACCGCTGAGCAGCTCGAGCGTGGCCCCGCCGCCGGTGGAGATGTGACCGACCCGGCTCTCCAGACCGAAAGAGCGCAGCGCCTCGACCGTCTCTCCCCCGCCGACCACCGTTGTTCCGGGGTTGTCGGCCAGGGCCCGAGCGATCGCAAGCGTGCCGGCTGCGAATGGCTCCCGCTCGAAGGCCCCCATCGGGCCGTTCCAGAAGACGGTGGCCGCCGCTGCGATCTCGTGCGCGTAGAGCTCTGCGGTGCGGGGGCCGATGTCAAGGCCCATCAGGCCATCTGGCACCTCGACGTCCGCGAGCGTGCGGGCCTCGGCGTAGGCGTCGAGCCGGGGGGCGACGACGAGATCGACGGGCACGCAGAGGCGCCGCCCGTCACGGGTGGCCCGCTCAAGTGCGGAACGCGCACGCGGGATGTCCTCGGCGTCGCACAACGAGGCGCCGGTGCGGTGGCCAAGGGCCGCAAGAAAGGGGAAGCTCATGGCACCCCCAATCAACACGGCGTCCGCGCTCGCGAGGAAGCTTCCGATCAGCTCCAGCTTGTCGGCCACCTTCGCCCCACCGAGAACCGCGACGAGCGGGCGCGCAGGGGCCGCCTGAAGCTCGGTGAGCACTTCCACTTCGCGTTGCAGGAGCCGCCCGGCGGCGCTCGGGAGCAGGCGGGCGACGCCCTCGGTGCTGGCGTGGGCGCGATGGGCCGAGCCGAACGCGTCGTCCACGTAGACCTCGGCGAGCGCCGCCAGCGCGCGAGCGAACGAGGGGTCGTCGGCGGTCTCCCCGCGCTCGTAGCGGACGTTCTCCAGCACGAGTATCTCGCCAGGGAGAAGGGACTCGGCGAGCGCCACCACGGAGGGCCCCACCACAGCGTCGGCACACGTCACGGTTGCGTCCACGAGCTCACGCAGGCGCTTGGCGACAGGGCCCATCGACAGCTCGGGCTCGCGATCGTGGGGACGGCCAAGGTGTGAGACCAGCACGATCGATGCCCCCTGGCCACGCAGCTCTTCGATCGTGGGGAGCGCCGCCCGGATGCGCGTATCGTCGGCCACATGCGCCGGCCCCCCGGGTGGACGCTTGAGCGGGACGTTGAGGTCTGCCCGCAACAGGACGCGACGGCCGCCGACTTCGAGGTCGTCGAGCGTTCTCGACTCCCCCGAGATTAGCCTGGCCGCCCGCGCGACGCGCGGCCCGATGTCCTTGAGGAGGCGCTCGGCGGTGTAGGCGGCGGAGGGGACTGTGACGTCGATCGCAAGCGGGTGCTCGCTGCGGGGGCGGGGTACGAGCATCGCGATCGAGCGGGCCCCGCGAACGAACTCTTCGTCGCTCACCACCGGGGCTCGCACACTCACCCCGTCGAGCTCCGCGATGAGCTTCTTGCGGTCGGTGATCGAGCCCGGGCCGTATCGTGAGAGCTTGAGCTTCGCCAGCAGCTCGCGCCGATCGGCGTCGGAGAGGCTCGCGAGCAGGATCTTGCCGAGCGCGGTGCAGTGCACCGGGATCGTCGCCCCGACCCCGAGGTCTCGATCGATCTCGTGCTGACCGGCCCGGTGGCCGAGCAGACGGTGGACGTAGATGAGCCAGGTCCCTTCGAGCACGGCCATGCTGACCGTGTGACCGGTAGCGTCGCGAAGCTCTTCGAGCGCGGCGCGAGCGGGAACCTGCCGGCGTATCGCACCGATCGCGGCGTTGCCGGGGCTTGCGGCCCGCGCAGCGAGCCGGTAGCGACGCTTGGAGTCCTGCTCGAGGTAGCCGAGCGCGACGAGCGTGATGGCGTAACGGTGGGTGGTGGAGCGACTGATGCCGATGATGTCGGCCAGGTCGGCGATGCCAAGCGCCTGACGCTCCCCTGAGAATGACTCGAGGATCGCGATTCCGTATTCGAGCGAGCGCGACAATCGAGGGTCGGGGGCATCCCTGATGCGCGGTGCGGGCGTGCCCGAGGGCCCGCCCAGGGGAGCCTTGCCGGGGGATCTTCTGCTGGTGGCCTGCCTGTCCTGTGGGTCCTCGTACATCGCGATCACCTCATAGGTCGGGCCGCGCGGCACGTGTTTCTCACGTACCCCGCGATGGGCACGCTCAGACAGGCGGCCGGGCCCGTGATGGGAGTACAATCGTCTGTTGGTGAAAACGCTACATCATCGTCCGGTTGGGACGCTGCGCAGCGACGTCAGGACACGGCGACGACACGCGTGACGATCGCGGCGACCAGCTCCGCGAAGGACATCCCGGCTGCCTCGGCGGCGGCCGTTGTGATCCCTGTCTCAGTGAGGCCCGGGATGGTGTTGATCTCGAGCACCTGCGGGACCTCGTGCCGGTCGAGGATCAGGTCGACGCGCGCGAAGTCGCGGCAGCCCATGAGGACGTAGCTACGCAGCGCCGCCTCCTCGACGCGCGCCCGCACCGCGGGGGAGAGCTCAGCGGGAACCTCCATGCGCAGCTGGCCGATCGTGTAGTGGGCTTCATAGCTGTAGAAGCTCTCTGGGCGTGAACAGCTCGACGATCGGGAGCGCGCGCGGGCCCTCGGGAGAGTCGAGCACCGTGACAGCGAGCTCGCGCCCGAGAACGCGCTCTTCGACGAGCACCCGGTCGCCGTAACCGAAGGCGCCAAGGATCGCGCTCGGGAGCTGAGCGGCGGAGGTGACGAACTTGATCCCGATCGCCGAGCCCTGCGCCACCGGCTTGACGACCGCGGGGAGCTTGAGCTCCTCCAGGAGCCTGGGGAAGGTGCGCGCCCCGCCGAGCTCGCGAAAGGCGGTCTCGTTGAAGCTGTGGAAGGCGGGCGTGGGAATGTCGTGCAGGTGGAGCATGCGCTTGAAGAGCATCTTGTCCATGCAGAGGGCGGAGGCGAGCGGGTCAGAGCCCGTGTAGGGGACCCCGAGCGTCTCGAGCAGGTCCTGCAGAGTGCCGTCCTCGCCCGCCACGCCCGTGCATCGCGACGAACACGAAGCGGGGCTGCTCGGCGAGAACGCGATCGACGAAGTCGCCATCGACGTCGAGGGCGTGGACGGTGTAGCCGAGCGTGCGCAGGGCACGCTCGACACGGTGGCCTGAGCGAAGCGAGATCTCGCGCTCGAGCGAGCGCCCGCCCATGGCGACGATTGCAGAGGCACTCATGCTCGCGATCCTGCCTGTCCCACGCGACGGGCACGTGCGCGCGCGCCCACGCGCACGCGTGGGACACCCCATTTCGCACAACAACCCCCCCGCAACCCCCCGCAGAGGCACCTGCCGCCCGACTCCATCTCCCACGGGTGGCCCCCACGCACGCGTGAGGCAAGCAATTTCACGCAACCGCCTCCCAACCCACTCATGCCTTGTCCCCCGTCTTCAGGCCCGACGCCCGCGCGAGGAGCAGGTTGGAGCCGAAGACGGTCGTCGTGCGCAGCTTCTCGCGGTGGTCGTCCATGGCGAGGTCGATCAACTCGTCCATCAAGTCGGCGAAGGGAAGCCCGGCCGGCTCCCACAGATAGAAGGAGAAGGAGCCGGGGATCGTGTTGAGCTCGTTGACGAGAACACGCCGCTCGGCGTCAATGAGGAAGTCCACCCGCGTGACGCCGGCGCAAGCGAAAGCGGTGAAGGCGCGCTTGGCCAGGTCTTGCACCTCGGCGGTGAGCTCGGGGGAGAGCGGAGCGGGGATCAGGCGCTGAGCGCCCTTCATGCCAGAGCCCTTGCCGCCGCCCATGTACTTGTCGTCGAAGGAGAGGAAGCTCTCGGCCGCCACGGGCTGCTCACAGACCGAGGCACGGGGCGGGACGCCGGGACGACCGATGACGGCGCAGTTGACCTCGACGGCACCCTCCACGGAGGGTTCGACGAGGCAGGTGCGGTCGAGCTCAAAGGCCAGCTCGAGCGCGTCGATGAGCTCGGCGTCGGTCGAGCAGCGGCTCACGCCGACACTCGAGCCGAGCGAGGAAGGCTTGACGTACACCGGAAAATCGAACGCCCCACGCACGCGCGTGGGGCAGACGTCCCTGTCGACATCCCACTCCTCACGGCGCAGCGCGAGATGCTCGAGCGCCGGCAAGCCGGCCTGAGCCAGGACGGCCTTCGTCGTGACCTTGTCCATCGCGGCGGCGGCGGCGCCCACGGGGGGACCGACATAGGGCAGGCGGGCCAACTCCAGGGCGCCCTGCAGGCAGCCGTCCTCCCCCTGGGTGCCGTGCGTGGCCAGGACGACCGCGTCGAGCTCGATCGGCTCGGGGGGGCGGCGCGAGCGCAACAGGGACCCACCGGTGGAGGCCCGCAGGAGACGACCGTTGTGCAGGTCGAAGTGAATCTCCTCTGCCTCGGGGTCCCCACCGTCCTGCTGGTAGACCGACAGCTCGCGCAGGGCCTCTCCCGTGTACCAGCGCCCGCTGCGGGCGATGTAGATGGGCACGGGCGAGTGGCGCTCCTCCAGCACGCTCAGGGCCTGCAGGCCGGTGATGATCGAGACATCGTGCTCCACGGAGCGCCCGCCGAAGGCGACCCCCACGCGCAATCCATTTGATGGCATACGGGCGTAGCCTAGTCGCGACTCAAGCGGCGGCGGGCGGGACGCCGTCCGGTTCCGCATAGGTGTCGGGGAGATCGTTCTCGAACAAGACGACATCGCCGGAGCGAGTGAGGCGGGCGAGCAGGGTGGTGGCCTCCGCGATGTCGCGCACGACGTGGACGCCGGATGGGGCCATGCCAGAGGCCGCGAGCCCCTCGCGCGATGGGGCTGGTGCGGGCCGGGCCGACAAGGATCACGAGGTCGCACACCTGGCCCGCGTGCTCGCCGAAGCGACGGTTGAGCTCGGCCTCGAGCTCTCCCAGCTCGACCATCCCGGGGGTGACGAGCAGACGACGGGTGGCGGGATGCTCACGCAGGACCTCGAGCGCCGAGCCGGCTCCGTCCGGGTTCGAGTTGTAGGCGTCGTCGATCACCACCACGCCCGCACGAGGGTTGTGGATCGGCTGCAGCCGGTGAGCCGGGGCCTTGACCTGCGAGAGCCCGGCGGCGATGCGCGTGGGGTCGATGTCGAGCGCGCTCCCCACCGCCGCCGCGGCGAGCAGGTTGAGCACGTTGTGACGTCCGAGCAACTCCGCGGAGACCTCAACCTGAGCGCTATCGGGACCGTCCGAGCTGGAGTTGAAAGGTGGTGCGACCGTCGGCGAGGGCGATGTCACTTGCGAGGACCTGCACGTGGGGCGTGCTTTTTTGGGATGGGTGGGGCGTGCTCGGCGAGGTGCCGGCGCCGTGTGACGCCGCTGCGACCGCGCCCGCGGGATCGTTGATCCCGAACAGCGTGACGGGGACGGTTGCGCGCGCGGCGAGCTCCAGGCAGAGGGGATCCTCGGCGTTGGTGACAAAGTGGCCCGTGGGGGAAGCGCGTCGAGCAGCTCTCCCTTGGCGGCCGCGATCGCCTCGATCGAGCCGAGGCGCTCCAGGTGCATCGGCCCGATCGCGGTGATGACCCCGATCGTGGGATGCACGAGCTCACACAGCTCGGCGATGTCCCCGCTGCGGAACATCCCCATCTCCACGACGAAGGCACGATGGGAGGCGAGGAGGTGCTCGTTGACGGTGCGGATGACTCCGAGGAAGCTGTTGAAGCTCTCGGGGGTCACGAGCGTGGGACGGTCGGCGGCGAGCACCGCCCCGACGCAGAACTTGGTGGTGGTCTTGCCATAGCTGCCCGTGATACCGACGACGAGGGGATCGGATTCGCGCAAGGAGCGTCGGGCGCGCTGGGCATAGCGCCGGTTGATGGCGTTCTGGAGGGGCTCGAGCGCGACGTTGGCGGCGAAGAGTGTCCAGGGGGCACCGGCGAGCAGGAGGAGGCCGAGCGCCAGGGACACCGCGAGGGAGGCTGTGGCGATGCCGATGGCAGCCACGACGACCGCCGCAAGGGCGAGCAGTGCGGACGGGAGGAGCGCCACGCCGAGTAGGCGCTTGGCGCGGCCGGTGAGCACAAGCGGCTTGACGGCCTCGCGCCGCCAGTCGCCTGCCCCGAGCGCGGCGATGGGCATGACCAAGAGCAGCAACGCCCCGCACAGCCAGCCCGCACCCGAGGCCGACGCGGCCACGGAGGCGATGAAGAGCAGCGCCAGGACCCCGATCTCGCGTGGCGCGAAGAGCTCGACCGCGCCGGCGCAACCAGAGCATGAGCCGAGCGGGCTCGTAGTGCTCGAGCTGGAAGAGGTGCAGGAGCCGGTGCTGGCGGCCCCCGAGTCGCACCCCGAGCGCGAGCAGGGCAAGTACGACGGCGACGCCCTCGAACGCACTCACTGGTCTTCCGCCGATCTGCTGGGTGTGGTGTCTTTCAGATCGCTTGCCCCACGCGCGCGCGTGGGGCGCCCCTCTGGAGCGCTTTCCCCACCGGGGGCGGGCGGGGCGACGAAGTGGGAGACGATCCGCGCGAAGCGGGCGGGCTGGTCGAGATAGCTGTAGTGACCCGCCCCCTCGAGCACCACCAGGCCCGCGTCGGGGATCAGGCGCTCCATCTCGCGGGCGGCGGACAACGGTGTGTCGGTGTCCAGGGAGCCCCACACCAGCAACGTTGGGGCCTCGACGCCGGGCATGTATGGCCTCAGGTCGGCGTTGACGAGCTTGACGAGCGTCGGTCGCATGGCCCCGGCCGCCAGATAGTCGGCCGACCCGGCACGCCCGACGAGCAGCTCGCGCAGGCGTCGGCCGGGGGGGCCGAGGAAGCGGGCGGCGTACTTGCCGACCTTGGCCATCCCCACCCTGCGATACCAGCGCAGGGTACGCCTGGGGCGGATCCCGGCGGAGTCGACGAGCACGAGTCGGGACACACGCTGTGGTTCGGTGCAGGCCAAGCGAATGGCGATGCGCCCCCCGTTCGAGTGACTCACGATCGCGGGGCGCTCGATGGCAAAGGCATCCATGAAGGCGGCCACGAAGCGCTGGTAGTCCTCGACACCCCACGGCTCGGGGGGAGCCTCGCTCTGGCCGAAGCCGGGAAGGTCGAGCGCATGGACGGTGGCCACGGGGGAGAGCCCGGTCACGATCGGGTGGACCGCCTCGATGCTTGCCCCCCAACCGTGCAGCACGAGCACAGGCGGCCCCGATCCTCGCACGAGGTAGCGCGTACGCAGGCCGAGGACGGTAGTGGACTGGGTGGCGAGGCCGGACGGGGGCATGCGAAGGGCGGCGCCGCGGACCACGAGCGGTCATGGGCGCCGCCTAACGGTATTGCCTTGCCGAACTTCGCGAGGCTATGCTTGTGGTGAGGGCGTGCGAGCGAGGAGGGAGCCGACGTGGGAGTCAGTGGCGCAAGCCGAAATGCGGCGATGGTCTTTTGCATGGGGCTCGTGGCCCTGGGGTTGGCGACGACGGCCTCGGCTGCGCCAAGTGTCACGGTGAAGGCGAAGATCGTGCCGATCCCGATCAACCCGAGCTCGCCGCACAGCCCCACCTACCCGGGGACCGGCAACATCCTCGGGGCGGGGGCGGCGCTTGAAGCCGAACTGAAGATCAGCGGCACCGAATACGGCGGCTACCCCTCCCCGCTCACAAAGGTCGTGGTGGAGTTGCCCGCCGGCACGAAGCTCCACCAGTCCGGGTTTACGACATGTCCGACGGCTGTCCTTGAAAGCCATGAAGTGTCCCACTGCCCTAAGAAGTCGTTCGCCGGCCCCGTGGGAGAAGTGCTCGGTGTCGTCAGCTTCGGCAAGACGCGCGTGGAAGAGAAAGCGAGCATCCAGGCCTTCTTCGCTCCAGGCAACAAGCTGGCGTTCTACACCGAAGGCACCGAACCGGCCTCCTTGGAAATCCTCACGATCGGCAGCTTCTCGACAGCTCCGCCGCCGTTCGGCCCGAAGTTCACGGTGCCTGTCCCGCTCGTGCTGACGGTCCCGGAAGCCCCGTACGCCTCGGTGCTCTCGATCAAGGGCAAGCTCGGGGCAGCCTTCAAGCAGGGCAAAAAGCTGATCTCCTATGGGACTGTCCCGAAGAAGTGCCCCAAGGGGGGCTTCAAAGGCAGGGTCGAACTGACCTTCCTCAGTGGGGAAACCTCCACGGTCGAACCCGTGGTGCCCTGTCCGAAGCGTTAGCGCTCCGGGCACAGGACCAGCCTTGCCAAGCCGACGCGGGGACTCGAACCCCGGACCCCTTCATTACGAGTGAAGTGCTCTACCAGCTGAGCTACGTCGGCGCAGCCTTGGATGCTATCGACGCCGGCTCGCGGCGGTGATGCTCGCTCAGAGCTCCGCGAGCGCCTCGAGCAGGGACTCTCCGTGGCGCTCGCAGAAGGCGGGCCCGATGCCTCTCACCTCGATCAGGTCCTGAAGGCTCGCCGGCCTGGCGCGCAGGATGCCTTCGAGCGCCGTATTGGCCGCCACCGTGAACGCCGGCTTGCCTTCGCTACGCCCGAGTCGCCACGCCTTGAGCTTCTCGAATTGGCTCTCCTGCACCGGATCCAACGCGATCTCCTCCCCCCGCCCCATTCCGCGTGCGCCTGCTCGGCCCGGGGCCACACTCTCAGCCACTGCGTTGGCGCCCGCACCCCCACGTGCGGCTCGAGCTCGGCGGGCTGCCGGCGCGGCCCCGCGCGAGGCCTCCACCAGCGCCAGGTCCGGCTCGCACACGTCACAGCAGCGAACCTCAGGCGAGCACGGCTCGTCGTCGCCGAAGTGGTCGAGTATCTGGCGCCTGCGGCATGTCTGGCCACTCGAGATGAACCGCTCGATAGAGCGATAGGCCTCCCAGCCGCGGTCCCTCGCCCCCTTGATCGCCTCATATGCCTTTCGCGGGCTCCCGCGACCGGTGATCGTTACCAGCAGCCCTTCCGGGCCACCCGGTTGGAGCTCCACCGCGCCGGCCCGCTCGGCGATCGACAGCAGCACCCTTTCGCGCTCATCGAGCTCCCCGTGACCGATCGCCGCGATCCCTTCCTGGGCGCGACTGCGCAACGTTGCGACATATCGCTTCACGTCATCCACACTCGTCTCGCGCTCCCTGATGAACCTGATCAGCCGGCCAAGGTCCATCCTCGACGCCAGCAACACCGCCTGTCCAGGGAGCCCATCGCGCCCCCCACGACCCGCCTCCTGGTAGTAGGCCTCGAGGCTGGTGGGCACCGCCCAGTGCACCACCGTGCGCACGTTCGCCTTATCGACCCCCATCCCAAAGGCGTTGGTCGCGACCACCACCTCAGCCCGGCCATCCATGAACGCCTCTTGGCTCGCGCGGCGCGCGTCCGGGGACATGCCGGCGTGGTAGCAAACCGCATTGAGTCCATGCTCGGCGAGCAGCTCCCCCACCTCAGAGGTGTGCTTACGGGTGCCGCAGTACACGATCGCCGGCCTCGCCTCCTCGCGCGCGAGTGCGTGCAACAGAACTGCGCGCTTGCGTGCCACGGCACCCTTGCCCTCCAGGCCCACCACGTCGAACGTGAGGTTGGGGCGATCGAAGCCTGAGCGCACCGCCAGCCACTCGCGCAAGCCGAGCCGCGCGGCGATCTCCTCCGCCACACGCGGGGTCGCGGTCGCGGTGGCCGCCATCACGGCCGGGCGGCCCAGCGCCTCGATAGCGTCGTGCAGGCGCAGGTAGTCGGGCCTGAAGTCATGCCCCCACTCCGCCACGCAGTGGGCCTCGTCGACGACGAACAAGCCCACCTTGCGTGTGGCGAGCGTCTTTCGGAACGCACGCGAGGCAAAGCGCTCGGGGGCCGCCAGCACGAGCGAGGCCTCCCCGGAGGAGATGGCCCGCAGCGCCTGCTCGTTGTGGCCGTCCGCCATCCCCGAGGCCAGCATCGCCGCATTCACGCCCGCCTGCTCCAAACGCCTGCGCTGGTCGGCCATCAAGGCAATCAAGGGACTCACGACCACCACGAGGGCCTCCCCGGCGAGCGCTGGAAGCTGGTAGCAGAGCGACTTCCCGCCCCCCGTGGGCATCACCACGAGGCTGTCGCGCCCGTCGAGCGCCGCCTGCACCGCCTCGCGCTGGCCCGGCCGGAATGCCTGTAGGCCGAAGCGCGCGAGCAGCTGCTCGGGGGTTGGACGCGCGGCAACCTCGTGCTCGCTCACCTGACTCCGCTGGTGCACCCCTTCAAGCTACCTCCCGCTCCGGGCGGTACTCGGCACGCCGCCACGCGTGCGCGTGGGGCACCCAAAGATCAATACCCACTTGACCGCCTCGCGCGCCCAAACCAGGCGCAGACCAGCCGCTCAGCGCTTACGCCACACCACGCGTGCCCCCGCGGACGGCACGAGTGTGATGGCGCGCCTGCGGTTCCACTCCCCCTTGCGCCACAGCCTTCCGCCTCGCGCCGGCACGCTCGGAGCCAGTTCGCCCAAGACGGTCTGAAGGATCAGCTTCATCTCGAGCGTGGCGAACGACGCTCCTATACAGCGGCGAATGCCCCCGCCAAACGGGATCCACGAGAAGGTCTCGGGCGCTTTGTCGAGGAAGCGCTCGGGCATGAACTCGCTCGGCGCCTCGTACACCTTCGGGTTGCGGTTCGTCAGGTATATGGATGGCACCACGCGCGTCCCCCTTGGCAGCTCCCGCCCACCCACGTTCAGCGGCTCCCGCAGAACCCGCACCACCATCGGCACCACCGGGCGTACGCGCAGCGTCTCTGAGATCACCGCCTGCATGTACTCGTCCACCTCGCCCGCGTCGATCTCGGCGACCAGACGCGCCAGCTTCTCCGGGTGGCGCACCAGTCGCTCCACCGCCCACGCCACTGCCGTGGCGGTCGTCTCATGCCCGGCGAGCAGCAGCGTGACCAGCTCGTCGCGCAACTCCTGGTCTGTCATTGCCTGCCCGTCCTCATCGCGCGCGAGCATGAGCAGCGAAAGGATGTCCGCGCGCTGCGCCAGATCCTCCTGGGCGCGGCGGCGGGCGATCTCGGCGTAGGTCACCTCATCGAGGCGATCGAGCGCACGCCCGATCGATCCGGTGGGACGCGCTTCGACGGGGCGCCTCAGTGCGCCCAGCACCAACGCCGGCGTCTGGCCCGGCGTGAGCAGCCCCCCGACCGCCTCGCGCAACGCCCCCATGCGCTCGGCCTCCACACCGAACACGGCGCGCAGGATCACCTCGAGCGTGATCGCGCGCGTGCGCTCGCTCAACTTCATCGGCTCCCCGAGCGGCCACTCGGCCATGCTGCGCCGCGTGGCTTGCACGATCACGTCCTCGTACTCGCGCATCCGCTCGCCGTGAAAGGGTGGGAGCAAGAGCTTGCGCTGACGCATGTGCTCAGGGCCGGTGAGCGTGATCACCGAGCTCGGTCCCATCACCGGGGCGATCGGGGAGGCCCCGGCCGCCGAGGGTGCCACGCCGGGTGGCGCGGTGAACACGGCCTTGACCGCCTCAGGGTCGCTGAGCATCACGAGTTTGCGCCCGCTTGGGCCGAAGGTGAGCGTGAAGGTGTCGCCGTAGCGGCGGGCGCACTGGTCCAACACCCATGTGGGGGCGAGCGCCCATACGAGCGTGAGCGCGAGCGGCGGCAGGCGCGGCCCGCGCGGGAGCGCCTCGGCGGGCGGCTCGACAAGGAGCTCGGCGGGTCTTACGAGCGGCTGCGCGACGGCGGTGGCCACCCCAGTAGCCTATCGGGCTGCGACTCGCTCTCGGCGAGCGCCGCCACGATGTCGGCGTGTACCCGCTCCGCCTCCTCGGCCGTGAGCGTCTCTCCGTGGCGTCTCAGGTAGGTGAGCAGCATGCGTGCCGGAATCACCCGCACCCCACGGCGTCGCGCGAGCGGCTTGTCAACCCATGCACGGCTGAAGACCACGAGCGGCTCCGCCCGCTCTCCGGTTATCCGTTCGAGCGTCTCGCGCTGGTCTTGAGCTTGGCGCAATATCCCGCCGTGGATGGTGCGCACACGCACCGGGTCCTGCCGGCTCTTGGTCTCGATCGTGAACACCCCCGCGGTCCCAACGGCGATGTGATCGACGTTGCCGTGACCGAAGCTCGCATCGTGGATAACGCTCCAACCGTCACCCGAGAGCTCGTCGAGCAGACCCCCCACGTGCTCCTCGCCTGTGGCGCCCCTGTCGTGGCGATCGACGAGCGGGAGCACGTAGCGTGAGACGGCGAACATCGTGATGAGCAGTGCCAGCTCCGAGCCGATGAACAGCGGGCTGTGCAGGCCAAACGCACGGCCCAGCATCGTGGTGAGGACCGCGAGCACCCCCAGCGTCACGAGCGTGCGCAGGCGCAGGCGCAGGAACGTCGCGCGCGCGTGCTGCCCCGGCATGCGGGACGCGGGGTCGCCGCGTCTGGGTATACGGACAGTGTGGCCGTGAATAGTTGTCATCTATCCAGGCATCGACCGGCGGCGGGGCGGTTCTTTAGCCTTATCGTCTCCGCTGCAGTTGGCCAACTGTTCTATCTAAAAGGCATTACGCGGGGAAAAGCGTGGAAGGTGCGGCCATCCTTCTAAAGCCCGATCAGGGCGGGGCCGAATCCACAGACAGGGCACGATCTTCCAAAACGCCCCCCTGTCATGTCCACGTCATTCGAACCTTCTCTACCCTCAGACATCCGGCTCCTGCTTCGCGCGGACGCCGAGCGGTGCTGGCTGCACCGCGAGGTGATCCCGGTGTTGCGACAGGTCGAGGCACCGGAGCAGCTCCACGAGGAGGAGGTGGGAGCCGCGCTTGCCTATCTGGAGGCGATGTGGAGCGAGGCGGCGATGCGCGCACGGGAGACCGACGCCGCCCATAGCTACCTCTGCTCACGAGGCGAGCAGCCCGAAGCGCTGGAGGGACCCGCCAACCGCTACCACGCCGCGGTGAGGGTCTTGCGCGGGATCGTCGCCGACCGTGTCACCCTATTTGTGAGCTCAGAGCTCGAATTCGAGGGGTGCCCACCCGATACGGGCCGAGGCGGCCTGCGGGTCGTCACCGACAAGCGCCCCGACGACTGCCCGCGTGCCGCGTAGCGTCGAGACGCGACGCACGGTCCCCGGCAGCTTCGCTTGCCCATGTGCGCGTGGTGTGCGCCCGCGTTCGCATGGTCGGGCGACCACGATCGCATAAAGTCCCCGCCCATGGCCGACCAGAGACCAGTGGAAGCGTTGCCTTTCGACCTGCAATCCCACTCCACCCGCTCCGACGGAGCGCTGGAGCCCACGGCCGTGGTGGAAGCGGCCGCGCGGGCTGGCGTGAAGCTGTTGGCACTCACCGACCACGACACGCTCGCCGGGGTGCCAGAGGCGCTGGAGGCCGGCGACGCACATGGGATCGCGGTGGTTCCGGCGATCGAGATCTCCGCGATCGACCTCCCATCGCTTGGGGCGGACGACGGTGGCGAGAGCGGGACGGCACGGGAACTGCACATCCTCGGCTATCTCGTGGACCACACAGACCCAGAGTTCACAGCCACGCTCGCCGGTTTCCTCGCCGACCGCGAGCAGCGCACACTGCGTATGGCCCAGAACTTGCGCGGCCTCGGCCTCGAGCTCGACGTGCAGGCGATCGACGCGCGCGTGAGCTCCGGCGAGCCGATCGGGCGACCCCATCTAGCCGAAGCGGCGCTCTCCCATCCGGGCAACGAGCAGCGGCTGCGCGAAGAGGAGATCGACGACATCGGCTCGTTCATCAGGGCCTACCTCATCGAGGGGCGCCCCGCGTTCTCGCTGCGCGTGACCCCGACCGTCGCGGAGGCCATCGAGGCGATCCACGCCGCGGGCGGCGTGGCAGTCTGGGCGCACCCGTTCTGGGACGTGTCCGACCCCCTCGAGGTACTCGCCACGATCAGCCGCTTCCGCGCGCTGGGAATCGACGGGATCGAGGCCTTCTACGTCACGCACACGCAGGAGCAGACCGAGTTGCTGGTCAGGCGCTGCGCCGAGCTCGACCTGCTGAGCACCGGCTCGGCCGACTTCCACGGCCCGGAGAACCGGCTGTTCTCACGCTTCATGGCATTCGACACCCACGGGCTCACCCCCAATCTCGGCCCGATCGCCGCCCTCGCCCAAATCCCCTGAGGCGACACCCTCACCTGGGGCGGCCATACACCAAGGGCACGCACAGCGGACCCGAAAGGGTCCCTCTCCCAAAAAATCAACCGGCGCGCGAGCCGAGTAGGTCCGCCAGTCGATAGGCGAGCGCTTCGAGGGCCAGCTCCTCGGAGACGTTGAGCGCCAGACGCAGGCGCGTATCGCGCACGAGCTCGACGCCACACAGCAGCGAACCGACCTCCCGGCCCCGCGCGTCGGCGGCAAGCTCCGCCGAGCGATCGAGCGCGAACACGAGCTCCGGGGCCCCGACTGCCACGCACCACGTGTCACGCAGCCACAGCTCCACCAGGCGCAGCCCCAACTCGAGCGTGGCGTTGCGAGCGCGACGCTCGGCGCGACGCACCACGTCAACGCCTTCGCGCTCGTACCTTCGCCGCTCCTTGCTCGGCAACAGCTCAGCCTGCTCGTGCAGCCGCTCGGTCGCCCTGGCCCCCGCCTCCCCCCCGGCCGCCTTGGCCGTCTCCAGGAGACCCCCCCAGCGCCGCTCCCGCGTTCTCAGGTCGAGCGTCGAACGCACGAACCCCTCGGCCCACTCCCTCAGCGTGACCCCCTCCTCCCCCGCCAGGCGCCGCGCCAGCCGCGCATCCCCCGCGGCAAGGCGCGCGCAGGCGGCCGCCCGCATCGGGTCGATCGCCTCACCGGCCTCGTCGGCGTCATCGGCCAAGCGCTGCCTCACCACGTCCTCGGCGAGCGGGTCGAAGCGCACCTGCTGACAGCGCGAGGCGATCGTAGGGAGCACGTCCTCGCGATGGTCGGCCAGCAGGATCAGATGGACAAACGAGGGGGGCTCCTCGAGTGTCTTGAGCAGGCGGTTCGCGGCCTGCTCATTCATGGTGCCCGCCGCCTCGATCACGAACACCCTGCGAGTGGACTCGAACGGGGTGTGGGCCGCGGCCGCCACCACGGGCTCGTCGATGTCACTCACGAGCACTTCGCTTGCCCCGCTCGGAGTCACCCAGGTGAGGTCGGGGTGCGCTCCGCGCGCCACCCTCTCTGCCACCATCTCAGGTCGGCTGGCCCCATCGGCTAGCAGAGCCGCCGCCAGCGAGCGTGCCACCGTCCGCTTGCCGGTGCCCGCCGGCCCATGAAAGAGGTAGGCGTGCGAAGGGGCGCCGGCGGGGGGGAGGGCCGGGAGCAGCACCGCCCGTGCGTGAGGGTGGTGCTCCATGCCCGCCAGCCCCCCCTCCGCGACGGCCGGCTCGGTGGATGAGGGCGACACTCGAGCCATCCTAGACCCCCCCGATCCGACCGCCCGATCCGACCGCCCCGCTCCGGACGTTGCGCCCCCACGCCGTGCGCGTCAACCGCGGTCGCCGCTACCGTGCCCCCGTGGCCGGCGGCAAGCTCATCACGATCGAGGGGCTCGATGGGGCGGGCAAGTCCACGCTTGCCCTCGCCCTCAGTGAGTCGCTGCGGGCAGGGGGAGTGCCGGTGGAGCTGCTCCACGAGCCCGGGGGTGTCGAGCTGGCCGAGCGCATCGCCGAGCTCGTCAAGGACCCCTCGTGGGCGATCGGGGGACGCGCCGAGGCACTGCTCTACGCAGCAGCCCGCGCCGAGCTCGTGCACAAGCGCGTGAGGCCCCTGCTCGGAGAGGGCACATGGGTGCTGCTCGACCGCTTCGTCGACTCCTCGCTTGCCTATCAGGGAGCCGCCCGCGAGCTCGGGGTGAATGAGGTGCGGGCCATCAACCTGTTCGCCACCGGCCCCCTCACCCCCGACCGCACCTTGCTGCTGCGAGTCGCCCCCGCCACTGGCCGCGCCCGCCTCAGCAAGCGCGGGGGTCAGCCCGACCGGGTTGAGCGCGAGGGTGAGCGCTTCTTTGAGACGGTCGCCCTCGCCTATGAGCGACTCGCCCGCGCCGAGCCCGCCCGCGTGCGGTCGGTCGACGCGGAGCAGCCCCCCGCGCGAGTGCTCGCGCAGGCGCTCCTGGAGATCGGGGACCTGCTGCCCGGGTCGGCCCGGTGAGCGTCCCCGTAGCAAGGTGGCGAGATGGATTTGAGGGGATGGCGCGCTGCGCGCGCTGGGGCGTTCATGTGGTGTGCCCGGGGCCTGCCCCGGGGGGCCCACGGGGCCGATAGCATCACGAGGCGATGATCGTTCGAAATGGCCTGCCCCACGCGCGCCCGCGCGTGCGTGTGGCGTTCACCCTCGCGCTGTTCACCCTTGCGCTCCTCGTCCTCTTTAGCGCCTCCGCACCGGGGGCTGGCGCGACGACGAGCACCACAACCGCAAGAAAGCTCTTGGGGATCTCGATACCGGCGTCGGCTCGCGTCCACGGGACGACTCCCACGAGCACAACACAGGCGACGCCGCCTACCACGACACCGGCCGCCACGACCCCCGCCACCACGACTCCCGCGGGCGGCGCCCAACCCGGCAGCGTGGCTCCGGCGACCACCGCTCCCGCGACGACCGTCCCGCCAACGGCCACCACGCCGACGGTAGCGGTGCCCTCGACCACCACCCCCGCGAGCCCCTCCACCACCAGCTCAACCACGCTCGTGGGGGTAGCCCACGGGGGGAGCCCAAAGAGCACGCGCCCATCCACCGGAGCGCTCGCCCTGGCGGTGCTCGGCGCGCTGCTCGCCCTGGGCTGCCTTGTGTGGGTGCTCGCCCGCTGGCTGGCCCTCGAACCACGCTGGACGGTCTCTCTGACGCACTCCCTGCGTGAGGCCTCCCACCGCGCCTCGGCCACCTGGGCCGAGTTCAGCGACTGGGCGCGCCTGGGTCACTGAGGGTTCGGGCGGCATCCAAGCCGCCACGAGAAAACCAAAAACTCCTCTAAAATTGAGGTTTCATGCGGTCTGTCCGGTGGGCGCGCGACGATGCTCGGCCCAAGTGAACAGAGTCGAGTGGGCGTCGCACAGTGCCGGCGCAGAGGAGATGAGGCCGATGGATTCAACACCGCACCCCACGATCGGAGAGGAGACCGCAGCCGGCGCGGCACTGGCCGTCGAGCGCCTGTTCACCTTCCCCGGTACGCACCCCTTTGACACGGTGGATTGGGAGTTGCGCGATGCCCGCATCGGTCACGGCGACCGCGTCGCCTTTGAGCAGACGGGCGTCGAGTTTCCCAAGACCTGGAGCCAGAACGCCACGAACATCGTCGCCCAGAAGTACTTCCGCGGCCAGATCGGTCATCCCGCGCGTGAGCGCTCTGTCAAGCAGATGATCGGGCGCGTCGCCGGCACGATCGCGGGCTGGGGGCGAGAGCGCGCCTACTTCGCCTCCGAGGAGGACGCGGAGGCCTTCGAGGCAGAGCTCACCCACATCCTCTTGCATCAGATGGCGGCCTTCAACTCGCCGGTGTGGTTCAACGTCGGCTTCGAGGAGTCGCCGCAGTGCTCGGCCTGCTTCATCTTGTCAGTGAAAGACACCATGGAGTCGATCCTCGAGTGGAACACCAAGGAGGGCAACATCTTCAGGGGCGGCTCGGGCTCGGGCATCAACCTGTCGAACATCCGCGGCTCGATGGAGCCCTTGGCCAAGGGTGGCACCGCCTCCGGCCCCGTGTCGTTCATGCGTGGCGCCGACTCCTGGGCGGGCACGATCAAGTCCGGCGGCAAGACGCGCAGGGCGGCGAAGATGGTGGTGCTCGACGTGGACCATCCCGACATCAGGGAGTTCATCTGGTGCAAGGCTAAGGAGGAGGACAAGGCCGAGGCCTTGCGCGACGCCGGTTTCGACATGTCGATCGACGGTGACGGCTTCAAGTCGATCCAGTACCAGAACGCCAACAACTCGGTGAGGATCACCGACGAGTTCATGCGTGCCGTCGAAGCCGACGGCGAGTGGCACCTGACCGCCCGCGCGACGGGCGCAGCGGTGGGCGAGCCGATTCGCGCACGCGAGTTGATGCGCGAGATCGCCGAGGCGGCTTGGCGTTGCGCAGACCCGGGCGTGCAGTACGACACCACCATCAACCAGTGGCACACCTCACCGAAAAGCGGGCGCATCAACGCCTCGAACCCGTGCTCTGAGTACATGCACGTCGACGACTCCGCCTGCAACCTCGCCTCGCTCAACCTGATGAAGTTCCGCCGCCCCGACGGCACGCTCGACGTGGAGTCCTTCGAGCACACCGTCGACATCATGCTGCTCGCCCAGGAGATCGTGGTGGGACCGTCGAGCTATCCGACCGAGGAGATCGGGGTGAACGCGCGAGCGTTCCGCCAGCTCGGGCTCGGCTACGCCAACCTCGGCGCCTACCTGATGAGCAACGGGATGCCCTATGACTCGGACGCGGGCAGGGGCACGGCGGCGGCAATCACCGCGCTGATGACAGGTCGCGCCTACCGCGAGTCTGCGCGCGTCGCCGCGGCGCTCGGCCCATACGAGCGCTATGAGGAGAACCGCGAGGAGCACAACCACGTGATGAGGATGCACCGCGATGCCTCCCACGCGATCCCCGAGTCGGCGTGCATCGACACAGAGCTGCTCGACGCGGCCAGGCGCTCGTGGGAGCAGGCAGTGGACCTGGGCGAGGAGTTCGGCTACCGCAACGCCCAGGCCACAGTGCTCGCCCCCACCGGCACGATCTCGTTCCTGATGGACTGCGACACCACAGGCGTGGAGCCCGACTTCTCGCTCGTCAAGTTCAAGGAGCTCGTCGGCGGCGGTCAGATGACGATCGTCAACCGCACCGTCCCCCTCGCGCTCGCGACCATCGGCTACACCGAGCAGCAGATCGAGCAGATCGAGGCCCACCTGGCAGAGCACGGAACGATCGTCGGGGCGCCCGGCTTGGCGGAGGAGCACATGCCCGTGTTCGACGTGGCCGTCGGCGAGCGCGCGATCTCACACATGGGCCACCTGAAGATGATGGGGGCCGTCCAGCCGTTCATCTCGGGGGCCATCTCAAAGACCGTCAACCTGCCCGAGAGCGCCAGTGTCGAGGACATCTCCGATGCCTACACCCAGGCATGGCATCTCGGCATCAAGGCGCTTGCGATCTACCGCGACGGCTCGAAGACCGCACAGGCCCTGCGCACCGACGCGCAGAAGACGAAGACCGGGGTGGGTGGGACTCCGAATAACATCGACGCGATCGTCGATCAGGCCGTCGCCAAGGCCCTGGCCGAGGCGGGACCGCGACGCAAGCGCATGCCACGCGAGCGCCAGTCGATCACCCACAAGTTCTCGATCGGGGGCCACGAGGGGTACATCACCGCGGGCATGTACGACGACGGGACCGTCGGGGAGATCTTCCTCACCGACATCGGCAAGGAGGGATCGACGCTCAGAGGCATGATGAACTCCTTCGCCACCGCTATCTCGATCGCCCTGCAGTACGGGGTGCCGCTCGAAACACTGGTGCAGAAGTTCAGCTACATGCGCTTCGAGCCCGAGGGGATCACCGGAAACCCTGAGATCCCGTTCGCCAAGTCGATGCCCGACTACATCATGCGCTGGCTCGCCTCACGCTTCCTCGACACGGACGCCCAGGAGGAGCTCGGCATCCTCACCCCCGAGGTACGGGCCCGCAAGGCCGCCCAGGAGGCGGCTCAGTCAATGACCTCCTCCGACACGGCCGGCCCCGGCACACCGCAGGCGAGTGGGGCAGCGAGTGCGAGCACGCCGCCAACGAGCGCCCTGACCGACTCCCCGCCCGTCGTCCCCGCTCGCCTGCGAGGGTTCGACCTCGGGCCGGCATGCAGCCAGTGCGGAGGCATGATGCAGCGCACGGGCTCTTGCTACACGTGCTCATCCTGCGGCAACAACACCGGCTGCGGCTGAGCCGCGATAGTCGGCGCGATACTGCGTCCTCAGTCGCTCGTGTGCAGAGCACACTTCGCTCCCTGCGTCCTTGTCTCGCTTGACTATCGCGGCTCAGACGCTCGCTGGCAGAACCAGCGCTTGATAGCTCAGTGACCCGCAGCGTGCTCGGCTAGCGCGATGCGCGACTCGTCGCGGCTGAGCATGCTGATGAAGACGGCCGCGAAAGCGATCCCGAAGACGAGGAACTCGATGAAGCACATGCCGGCCCCCGCGAGCTGCTGATCTGCGAGCGCGGAGATCCCGAAGCTCCGGGGGGCGCTCGCGTAGAGCGGATACTGCGTGCTGGTCACCCAGGTGAGCGGTACGCAGATTGCCGCGGAGGCGATGCGGGTGAAACCGAGTAGGGCCAGCCGCTCGCCGTTTGGGCGCAGGCGCGCACGTGGGAGCGGGTCCACGATCAGCCACCACAGGGCAAGGCCCGTATAGAACAGCGTGGCGTGCTCAAGCGCGTGCACGAGGGCGTGCTGTGCGGCGAAGTCGAACATCGCCGGGATCGCCCACATCCAGGTTGCGCTCGCCCACAGTGGGATGGCGACCCACGGCGAGGTGAGCAGCGCGAGCACGCGACCCGAGCGCCCTCCAGGAGCGACCGCGCGCAGGGCGGTGGGGGCAAGGCCGAGCGGAAGCACCGGCGAGCGCAGTCCGAGCACGATCAGGGCGGGGGCCACATCGGAGAGCAGCACGTGCTGGAGCATGTGGGCGGAGAGCAGCCAGTGATCGCCAATCGCGTCGATCGGCGAGAGCAGGGCTATGGCCAAGGCGAGGATGCCGCCCGCGTAGGGCAGCCAGTGGCCGACCCCGACGGCGGGAGAACGGGAGGCCGCCAGCCTGTACATGCGGGCATACACAATCGACGCGGCAACCAGCGCGAGTATCGCGACGGGGTCGAGGCTCCAGGAGCCCCATCCGGGCACGGAATTCATCGGCGGCATCCTATCGATAGGACGATGGGGGCGGCGCGTTGGAGCGGACGGTGGAGATCTCGCTGAGGAGAGCCTGGGGACTGGTGCCGCCGAGCACGCGCAAGCGCGGAAGGCGGTAGGGGTCCTCAGAGCGTGTCGCCCAACCGGGGACCACCGTCGTGGAGCCCACATACCCGGCGGCCTTCACCTCGGCGACGACTGTCGCGTTGTAGTGACCCGAGGGGTAGCAAAACCAGTTGACCGGCACGTGGTAGCGGCGCCGCACTTCTTCTCGCGCCACCTCCACCTGCTGGTGCAGGGCGGTCGAGTCGAGCGTAATCAGGTCGGCGTGGCTGATTCCCTGGGTGTCCAGCTCCCATCCGGCCGCCACCAGTTCGGCGACCTGTTTCTCGCTGAGGCCCCCCTGCGACGGCGGCAGTCCGGTGAGCTGGATGTTCTCGACACCCACCCACCCGAGCCGGCGCAGCACCGGCAGCGCCTGGGTGAGCTGCGATTGATAGCCATTGTCGAAGCTCACCACGATCGGCTTGCCGGCC
The DNA here is from genome assembly GCA_963742945.1 of uncultured Solirubrobacterales bacterium. Lineage (GTDB taxonomy): Bacteria > Actinomycetota > Thermoleophilia > Solirubrobacterales > Solirubrobacteraceae > Palsa-744. The sequence continues at coordinate 122,698 of CAVUNX010000009.1, forward strand.
GGCAGTGGCGTTCCGCGTGTCCAGTTGACGAGCATCTGGTCCATCGTCACGGCATGAAAGCCGGCCCCGGCGAGGGCCTGCATCTGCGCGGCAAACTCCTGCGAGGGCACATACAACCCCGGGAATTTCGCGCCGACCGGCGGCGGGTTGATCACGTGATACATCAGGATCGGGACAGCCTCGGTCCCGCGCTTGCCCGTGCCTCTCCCAGCCGTACCGGCGCTCGCGTCGCGGGTAGCTCCGGCGACCGAGCCGGGGCGGGTCTCGTGCGAACGCTTGGCACCGGAGCCGGCGCGTGCGCCATCGGCGTGACCCGCAGCCGCGGAGTTGCCGGCTGGGCTCGATTTGGAGGAGCCTCCCGGGCTGAGTAGCACGGCCAGCAATACGGCGACCGCAAGGAGCCCCAGGGCGACGAGCCCCTGTATACGCCGGCGCGCACGCTCGCGCCGACGTGCCTCACGACGGGCTCGCCGCTCCTCGACGTCCATACGCTCCTGTGTCGAAGTGGACTTAGTTCAAGCGCTTCTTGAGTGCGCTCGCCGCCGAAAATTTCGCCGCCTTGCTGGCAGCGATGTTGATCGTCTCTCCCGTCGAGGGATTGCGTCCCAGTCGGGCTGCGCGATTGCTGACACTGAACTTGCCGAAACCGGCAAGAGCGACCTCGCCACCGGCCGCCAGCTCATCGGAGATCAAATCGATCGCCGTCTCCAGCGCCTGGCGAGCCTGCGTTCCAGCCAAGCCCGTGCGTTGCGCGACCCCATCAGCCAGCTCGTTCTTCGTCATGGCAGTCCCTTCTCGAGTGTCATTTGCTGCGTGCCAGGCTAACGGGTGGCAAGGACGTCCTTATGGCCAACCACAGGGTTTTCCCGCATTTGAGGCCCTTATTCGGCGGGAATACGGCCCCAATCAGGCTTTTTGGGCCCTCAGGAGCCCCAAAAGGGCCTTCAGAGGCGTAACGGGCTTGTCGCGCCAGGCCGTCAGGTGCTGAGCGCGCCCGCGGCTGCGCGCCGCTCCTGCGCCGAGGCTGTGCGTTGCCGCAAGCGCCCCGCGGCGCAAGCGGTCCACAACACCGATACCCACGTGAGCGAGGCGAGGCTGACGTGCACCCACACGAGCTGGGTGGGGAGATGCGTCTTGTACTGGTCCAGGCCAACCAGCCCCTGCAAGGCAATCAGCAAGCAGGTGGCCGTCGCTGAGCGCCGCACGAGCGAATCGGCGGGGCGGGCTGAGCCCGATCGGCGCGCCAGCCACCATACGACGAGGGCAGCGAGCCCAAAGGCGAGCGCGATCTCCCCGTGACGGTGGATTACGAAGTCCATCGTCCCTTTGCCGTCGATGTCCAGGCGATTGATCCGTTGTCCAGGTGATCCTCCGGCATGCGGCCCCGCCGCCGTGGCGGCGGTGCCGGCGAAGATCGTAAGGCCACCGAGAACCACTGTCACGCGGGCACCGAGCACAAGCAGGCGGTCGGTCGCACGCGGGCGTTCCCCCGGCTCGTGGGAGGCACGCCAGGCGAGCGCCACCGCGGCCGCCAGCACGAGCATGGAGAGCGCGAAGTGACCCATCACCCACCCGTAGTCGAGCGCCCCGCGCACCGTCAGGCCGCCCAGCACCGCCTGAGCGAGCACCCCGAGCGGCAGAAGCGCGCTTGTCCACACCAGGTCGCGCCGGTAGGGGCGACGTCGGAGGGCGAGCGCGAAGGCCACGAACGCGGCGATGGTCACCGGGATCGTGACCATGCGGTTGGAGAACTCGATCAGGGCATGCGTGTTGAGGGGGGGGTAGACCTTTCCGTAGCAGCGAGGCCACTGCGGGCATCCGAGCCCCGAGCCGGTGAGCCGCACGGCGGCGCCGCTGAGCACTATCAGCGTGAACGCTCCCATCGCGGCGTAGGCGGCCAGCGCGTATTGGGCGGGCGTGACGGTGAACCCGCCGAGGCGACGACGAGCGAGGTCAAAGCGTTGAGCCATGGTGGCCTAAGCATTACATTGACGGACATCGCAGGAGCCCCTGGAGACGGTGGGGCGATCGCGCCGGCCACCGCACCTGTCGATTTTCGAGTGTATGCGATCGACTTTTGAGCCAGCGGATCTATCCTGCCAGGAAGCGCAAACGTAAACTGTTGTGACGAATCAAATGTTTCTCTAAAAGGCGTAACCGTAGAAGCCAAGCAGGAGATTTGAACACGATGCGGAAACGCTAGGTGACTTGAAATGAGCATTACCGACGACTTTCAGGACAGCTCCTACGATCGGCTTGGCCTCGGGTATGCCTCCACTCGCAGACCCGATCCGCGGATCGCCGCACAGATCCACGAGGCACTGGGAGACGCCCGGTCGATCGTAAACGTGGGGGCCGGCGCCGGCTCATATGAGCCGTGCGACCGGGAGGTGCTACCGATCGAGCCCTCCGAGCGGATGATCGCCCAACGGCCCCCCGAGCACGCGCCCGCAATATGGGGTAACGCGGAGAGCCTTCCGCTGGCGGCCAACAGCGTGGATGCGGCGATGGCTTGCATGACGCTCCACCACTGGGCCGACTGGCGCATCGGTGTGCAGGAGCTGCGACGGGTGGCGCGCAAGCGAGTGGTGATCTTTACCTACGACCACTCCTACGCCATGCAATTCTGGCTGTTGCGCGACTACCTGCCAAAGCTTGCGCGCCTCGATCGCGCGCGCTTCCCCGCGCTCGATGAGCAACGCGTGGCCATGGGCGACGAGGTTCATGTCGAGACCGTCCGGATCCCGCACGACTGTGAGGATGGGTTTCTCGCGGCCTTCTGGCGACGCCCGCGGGCCTACCTCGACGAGCGGATTCGGGCGGGGATGTCCATCTTCCACCTCCCTGGCGCGGAGCGACTACTCGACGGCCTGGAGGTGCTGGCCGAGGACCTGCAAACGGGTAGGTGGGAAGACCGCAACCAAGAGATACTGGAGTGTGAGGAGCTCGATCTCGGCTACCGCTTGCTTGTAGCCGAGCTGTAGAGCCCATCGGGGTCGCTGCCCGCGATGGGGGCTCACCGAGATCCCCTCGGAGACCAGAGGCTCAAGCCTCGTACTCGAAGGGAAGCTCGACCTCAAGCTCCCGCAGCAGGGGGGCTTCTGAATCGCGGGCCGACACCACCAGCTCGGCCGTGGGAAAGGGCCAGTCCACTCCCACGTCGGGGTCATTCCATGCGATGCCGCGCTCGACCGCCGGGGCGTAGTAGGCGGTCTGCTTGTAGATGACGTCGGCGACCTCACTGAGCACACAGAAGCCGTGGGCGAACCCGACGGGGATGTACAGGATGCGCATCGACGCGTCGTCGAGCTCAAAGCTCTCCCACTCTCCATAGCTCGGCGAGCCGCGACGTAGGTCCACGACGACGTCGAGAATGCTCCCACGAGCGCACCTCACGAGCTTCGCAACACCCTCCCCGATGTGGAAGTGCATCCCTCGAACGACTCCCCTGCTCGAGCGAGAATGGTTGTCTTGAACGAACCGGTCCTCCGCCGGGATGCCGGTACTCGCGTGCCACTCCCCTCGGTAGGTCTCCACGAAGAAGCCACGCTCATCGCCGAACACGGACGGCTGAATCAGGATGGGGCCTGATATGCGGGTCGCGAGCGTCTCCATGGGCGAGGGTGAGCGTCGATGGCGGGGATCGACAGCGGGCAGATTACCCAGAGCCTGCGACGAACGACAGGTCCGTCCACAAACGCGGCTACTCAGCGTCTGTGGACGGACCGGCCTGCCCCCCGGGGGGCACGGGACCGAATGGGCATCGGGCTCGTGACATGCACATGGTCACCGCCTTGGCAGGGGCAATGAAAAGAGGAAAGTCAGGTACTTGACTTTCAAGATGGTGTACGGGGGTGAGGTTCGAGGGCAGGCCGACATCGCTCGGGGGCTGCCGCAGGGAGCGCCGCAACGAGCGACGCACTCCAAGGATCGCCATCGTGGGGCCGCCAGAGCCCCCGATCGCCTCGAGTACCGAGGGCCCCACGAGCTGCGCGTGAGGGGAAGCAGAGCGGTGGATCTCGCAGATGTAGAAGCTCGTCATCGCCGCCATGATCAGACGCGTGACGCCTTCCCGCGGAAGCGCCACCGCACGACGCAGCGCCTCGCGCGCGATTGGCGCATCCGGGCGGCGGCGTCGGCGGGCGAGGAGTAGTAATCGACCAGGGCGCGTCCTTCGATCGGCGAGGTCCTCATCGTGGTCGACGAGACTGTCGAGCAGCGAGTGAAGCGAGCCGATCCACGGGAAATAGGCATTCTCGATCTCGTCGCCTCGGTCTTACGCAGCAGCGGATCGGCGGCGATGCGATCAGCGCGAGCACGGTGAGCGTCGAGCCGGCGCCGGCGGCCGTCTCCCAGGAGCGCAGCCCGGTATGCGGGATGGTGGCTTCGCAGCGCCCATCGCTCGAACGGCTCGTAGGAGCCGGCGCGTCGCCGTGGTTGAAGCTCTGGTAGAGCGCTACCCGCTCGGCCGCCCGTCCCATCGGCTCACCGATCCGAGAGGATCGAGGGCAGCGCCGACAGGGCGGCGCGGACGGCGTCGACCAGCGCCATGAGGTAGCCGCCGTCGTCGCCGCGCGGGTGGTGGTCGGTAGTAGTCGCGATGCGGCTCCCCGGGGGTGGTGGCGACGATGAGGGCCTCATGCAGCCGATATCCGTTGGCCACGGGGTCGCCGGATGGGTTGCTCGGAGAGCAGGTCGAGATAGTCGCAAATCGCCTGGCAGGCGACGAGGGCTCTCGTGACGAGCGGGCGGCTCTCCCGCGGGGCACGAGCGCCGCAAATGCGGCAGCCCCCTCGAGATTGCCTCGCTTGCGGTCGAGCGCCTCGAGTGCCAGGCGACGCAGCGCTGGGGTCGGGGATGCACGTGGCAGAGCATTCGTCTGCGACGTATCTCGAGGGCAACGCGCGGGAAGACCGCCAGCCAGTAGCGGCGCGCCGTGCAGACGAAGTCAGCCGCAAACCAAAGTCCGTTCTTATGTATCGCCCGAACCACGGGGATAGAATTGCGCACCCGCGGCGTGGCAGCGTTCGCCAGATCACTCCTGCAGGCTGACGCACGAGGCGAGACGCGCGCCGCGACCAGCCCGGGGAGGGCGATGACGGCCAGGGCTATGACGATGATCAGCGCAAGTGTCAGGAAGACTTGGGCTACCCCAATCGAGAATGGAGCGGGAAAGCCCGTGGTGATCGTCAGCCAGTGACCCGCCAGCGCGTGGCCGTAGATACCGACGATCGCCCCGACGATGGATCCGACCCCAAGCATCACGCCGCTCTCCAGCAGCAGCCCACGCCACAGCTGGCCGGGTGGTAGCCCTGGATCTTCAGCGAGGCAAGCCTTGCGCGGCGCTGCCAGATGGTGGCGCTCAGGGCCGCCGCCACGGCCAGCGCCGCGGCGATCAGCAAGAGCGTCGAGATCTGGCTGAGTGTGTGCAGACCCTGTCGCGCGCTGGCCTCGGCTTCGCCGGCGCGTCGGCGGCGCTACGCACCGACAATCCCGCTACGCGATCCGAGCGCCGCGCGCACCGAGCGGATGCCAGCTGGCCGGACCGTCACGCCCTGGCCGCAGGTCGACCTCGAGTGCCGTCGCTTCGCTGGTTTTCCAGGCAGCGACTGTAGTCGGCGCTGCTCAGGCGTGATCGTTCCCGCGCGGCCACCCCGAGTTGGTGGTGATGGCCGCGACACGCAGTCGAGTCGAGCCCGAGGGTGTGGGCAGCTCGAAGGGACTCCCGACCTTCAGGTGGTGTTCGTCGGCGAAGCCACTTGACACGGCGGCCCAACCCGCCCTGGCGGATGAGCGCTCGGCACGTGCGAAGTCGCCACTCACGAGCTGACTCGATTCGAACATCGCGGAGTCTGCCAGCGGGTCTGGCGCGAACCCATAGGCGACGTCCCCCGACATCGGCGAGTGTTCCCTGGTAGATCCGCACCGACCTCACGCCCGCGGCCCGAGCCAGCCGTGCGGGGTGTCCCCGGGAGGGTGAAGCCATCGGTGTTGAAGACGTTCTCGGCAGTAGGTCACCCAGATGTCGGCGGTGGAGTGATACTGAGCGATTGCCCTGTCGATCCCGCGCAGCAGGTCGTTGCGTGCTCCGCCGATCGCAACGCTTCCATAGACGGCGAGGCCGACGATCGCGGCGAGCGCGACCGAGCGCGTGGTGATCGCGCGCAGCTCGGAGACAGCGACGGTCACCGCTCCACTGCGGCTGCGCTCGGTGATGTCGTGGCAGCAATCGCACAACTCCCAGCGAGCATCGCCGGCATCAGACAGAGGGTCGCAAGAGCGAGCACGACGCCACCGAAGATCGTGAGGCGGGCGCAAGCGCGACGAGCCCTCCGACGAGTGGCGAGCAGTGCCAACCCCGCGATGGCTGCGCGCGCGAGCGGTGCTCGCGAGCATCGAGCTCGCCGCTGCTGTCGGCTTCACGGAAGACAGCATCGGCGGGACGGCCGGGGCGCAGGTCGAGCACCGGGGAGAGCGAGGCGAGCACAGTCGCGAGCACCCCACAGCCGATGGCGAGCACCACCACGCTTGGGTGCAACGAATGATCGGCGCTGACCGGGAAGGCCACGCTGAGATAGGCCGGTACCTGGTGGTAGACGGTGCGCGAGAGGAGGTCGCCCATCGCGACGCCGGCAAGCGAGGCGACCAGGCCGAGCATGGCAGCCTGGAAGCCGAGCGAGCAGGAGGATCTGACGCGGGTCATAGCCCTGCATGCGCAGCTCGGCGATGAAGACGCCGGCGCTCGGGAACGGTGAGCAGCATCGCGTTGAGGGCGAGCAGGAAGCCGACCATCACGCTGATCGCGACGAACAGCAGCGTCGACTGACGATTGGGCTTGGTGGCCTGGGTGAGGAGGCGTATTTCGTTGTCGGCCGGCTCCACGTCCAGGCGTCCACCGGAGACGCGACGCAGCTCGCCTGCCACGAGCGCGTCCTGACCCGGGCGCGGCTCGACCAAGAGCTCGTTGACGCGTCCCGGCCTCCCGGCCAGGCGTTGTGCCACCGGCAACAGGGCAATGGCCACAGGACAGCCCGCAAGCGCTTTGACCGATTCGCTTGTGATCACCGCTCCAACGCGCTCGGAGCGAACATGACCGTTGCCGATGACACTCACACCGCTACCCCGGCGGGCACCGATTTTGGCGGCGACACCCGTGGGCAGGCCGAGTCCACCGGAGAGCAGAAGTGCGCCGTTTCCAAGCTCCTGTTGGGCGATGCCGCCCAGCGAGGCAAGGCTCGGCGAGACTCCGATCAGCTGGATTGCCTGCCGGCCATGTGGACCGGAGATCGCCATGTTCTGGCGCAGCACGGGCGTGGCGATCTGCACGCCGGGGAGTGCCCTCACGGTTTGAGTCAAGCTTTCGGGAAAGCCTGAGGGAGAGCGCGCCACGAGAGCGACGCGCGCAGAGCCGGCGAGACCGTGGACCAGTTGCTTTACAGAGCTCGTGAGGCTGGCGTTGGCAAGCAGGACGCCAAATACGAGGGCCACGCCGACAGCGATGCCCGTGCCCGCGAGCAGCTCCTGGACGGGATGGGCGCGCAGGCGGCGGCGGTAGAGAAACAGCAACATCGGTGAGCCGCACCCCGAAGATCTTGGGGTTGAGGAGATTCACGAGGTGAGTGAGGCGAGCTCGGCGTCAGCCCCATCCAGGGCATGCCCGTCGCGGAGTGTGATCGTGCGATCCACGAAGGAGGCGGCCTCGACGTCGTGGGTGACAAGCAGTCCGGGAATGCGTCGTTCGTGGCAGATATCGCGCAGCAGAGCGAGGATCTCCCGTGTGCGTGCCGAGTCGAGGTTGCCGGTGGGCTCATCGGCAAGCAGGAGGCGCGGCTCGCCCACAAGGGCACGCGCGATGGCCACGCGTTGACGCTCACCCATCGAGAGCTGCCCGGGCCGGTGCGTCGAGCCGGCCGCCGAGACCGAGGCGCTCGAGCCAGGGGGCGGTCTTCTCGCGAGCCTCGCGCACGGTGTAGCCGCTCACCGGCAGCTTGATGAGCGCGTTGTCGAGCGCCGAGGCGCCGGGCATGAGGTGAAAGGACTGAAATACAAAGCCCACGTCGAGCAGCCTGTAGCGAGCGCTCTCACGCGAGGACAGCCGCCCGATGTCACGACCGTCAAACAGCACGTTGCCGGCGTCGGGGGTGACGAGTCCCGCGGCGAGCAACAGGAGCGTGGTCTTTCCCGAGCCGCTCGGACCGTAAAGGGCGACGAGCTCTCCAGCGGTGATCTCCAGGGAGACGCCGTCCACCGCCCGGACGGTCTCGCCCTCCACTCGGATAGTGCTTTACGACATCGCGCAGCGCCAGGGCCCCGAGCGCGCTCATGAGCCCGTGTCGCGAACCGAGCCCAGCTGCGGCGGTGACGGGAATGGGACTATCGTGGCGCTGGTCTCGCTGGAGCAAAGTTCACGGGCGGAGATGGACATGAGCACGTCGAAGCCCTGCAGACCTGGGAGATCGTCAGAGGTCACGAGTAGGGCAGCTCCACGTTCGCGGGCGGCGGTACGCAGAAGTCGGTAGAGGCAGTCGCGTTCGAGGGTGCTGGGGGTGATCACCGGATCGTCGATCACGATCAGCTTGGGCTCGCGGGCGAGCGCCCGAGCGAAGCATTACGCGGGTGCGGTCGACCATCGAGAGGCGGCTGGCGAGCGAGTGGGCCTGACCGGCGCTCACCCCCACCAGGTCGAGTTCCTGCAGTACGCGACGTTCAGCCTGACGCACCGTGCGGCCGTCCCCGCCAAGCGAGACCGCCAGGTGCTGGACGACGCTTTCGCCGGGATTGGGACGCCAGTCGTTGACGGCGATATAGGCGAGGTCTCGAGCGCAGCAGACGGGCCTGGTCGGAGCTGGAGATGCGGGTGAGATCCATACCGTCGAAGACGACGCTGCCCGTGTCGGGCCGATCGATCCCGGCCGCCATGCGCATCAGAGTGGACTTCCCCGAGCGCCTTCTTCCATAGACGCCCACTTGGGCACCGGCGGCCAATTCCAGGGAGGCGTTGTCGAAGACCACTGTCTCGCCACTTCCGTCGGGGTAGGCCTTGCTGACGTCGCGAATACGCAACAGGGCCGTCATTGCTCGAGCCGGCGCCTCGCGCAGCAGATGCCCGGCCGCCGCGTCATTGCGGAGGTTGACGGCGCGCGTGCTCGGCGATGCGATCACGCGTGGCGGCGGCCCAGTCGATCTCGGCCCGCAGCTGGGTGTAGACGGCTTCGCGGGTGCAGTCCATGTAGAGGGCGCCCCACGAGCGCTGGGCCCCACCGTTGGGGGTGACAAGCTGAGCGAGCGCGAGGCACTTCTGCTCATAGTCGCGCAGGGCGACCATCAGGCGAGGGGCGTCCTCCGGGCGAGCGACGGCGATCTTTGCGTGCAGGCCGAAGCGCACAGGCTCACGCGGGAGCAGGGTCTCCATCCAGAGGGTGAGAGCTTGAGAGGTCTTGGGGGTGGGGTGGTAGACGATCATGGTGCGGCGCCCGTTGTTCTTACGGGGTTCCTCGCGTGAGACCATGAGATCCTCGCGCTCGAGCTGCTCGAGCAGGCGGTAGGCGTCGTTTGTGTCCACTCGCCATGTCTCGCCGAGGCGCATGAGCATGCGGTTGGCGAGATCCCCGCCGTGGCCGGGGCGCTCGAGCACGAGTCCAAGCAGGACCCCTCGCATCGAGGCGGACCCTCCACGCAACCATTCCCGCTTGTGGAGCTTCCCCCGGGGATTAGCCATCGCTCAACTCATTCCTCCGCTTGAGAGGCCAGAATGCCGTCCCGCGTCTGGTGTGCCCTCTTCCCAACCAGTCAGTCTGACAGAATACTACAGTGTTTGGAGAATTATGCCATCTGGTGAGATTTATCGGATGAGCTGTCATTGAGATGCCCTTGTCTTGCCAAATTGTGTTCTCCGTGTTGCCAAGGTGTTTCCGTGGCTGGGCGAGTTTTCCAGCGTCGGGGCCCTAGCGCAAAATTGGTCCTCGGGGGTGACTTTTTCGTTGCCGAGGAGGACGCCATCCATGGCAAGGGTGCCGCCGAGATCCGTTGTTGAGAGCCAGGATCGCCCTCGATACGGAGCCCAAAGAGGTCGGAAACAATCAGGTGAGGCTCCCCCTGGCGTTTCCAATTCCTGGCGTACGGAAGGCCTACTTGAGCCTGAGCGAACGCGCGATCTGCTCACCGTGTGGGGAGAGCGTCCAGGAGTTGGGGCGCCCGGCGCCGCCGGCCTGCTTGATGAGCATCTCCAGTTCCTCGAGGCGGGCGAGCAAGGTGGAGGCCTGCCCGAGATGCCGTATGCCGATGCCTGTGGCGATCTTCTGGTTGCTGGCTCCGGGATTCTCCGCGAGGTAGAGCACGCAGGCCCGCGCCCTGCTCGCCCTGGCGTGGTGGAGCTGCCTGGGGATCGGGATGCGGCGGTCCGGGGGCCTGGAGGAGTGCTCCCGAGCGATGGCTCGCGCTCGCCGAGCGCCGAGCCTGGCGGCCTGGGCCGCCTCCTGGGAACCCAGGAAGGGGAACACGACGAGCTCGGCAAGCTCGCCGAGCATGTTTATGAACGGGGGGACCTGGCCGGCGACCAAGCGTGTGTGGAGCATCCCCGCGACGGATACGACCGCCGCCTCGGCGGTGACCGCAGGTGGCCGACGATCGGCTGGGAGGGTCTCGCGCACGCTGTCCACCAGGGCAATGAGCGGCTGCAGTAGTCGAGCACGATGCTCGAGCGCCTTGGGTGGGCCGGCGAGGGCGTCGATGACGCAGACGCGAGCGAGCGCAGGCTCGGAGTCCAGGAAGACCAGGAGCGCCTCGAGACCCGCGAGCACGCTGGAGGGCCAGGATGACTCGCGCTGGAAGGCATCGCGAACGAGATCGGTGGGCCATTCGGTGACCTGCTCGACGAGGGCGACAAAGGCCTGTTCGACGCTCCCGAAGAGCTCGGTGAAGGTGACGCGCGAGACACGCGCCTGCTTGGCCACGGCGGCGATGGTGGTGCCATACAGGCCGCGGTCGGCGACGATGTCGGTCATCGCCTGGAGGATCCGCGCGCGCTGCATCTCCACGATGGGCTCGCGCGAGTCGCCGTAGTCACCGGTGGAGCCCGGCGTATCCCTTCTGGACAAGGCTCAAGGTCTCCGAAGTCGCCCGGCGCGGGCATCCACGGAGAGGGTTCCGTACGTCATCCGCGGGCGAGGAAGTTGTGGGCGGGTGGTCATCAAGGCGAAAGTCAACAAGCATCGGCTCGGCCCGTCAATGTTGGCCCCAATAGATGAGATGTTTATGTTTTTGATCGCCTTGAGGCGGGCCCGATGAGGCGAGCCCGCGCTAGTCGCGACGCTTGCTCTTAGAACCTGCGCGACGGTACACCTACGAAATGCCTTTGCGATGTCGCCCCAGGACAGTGATTGCCCAACGGAACGCCTAGGATTGCCGACTGTGCGCTTTGTGCTCGCCAATCGCTTGATGGTCCATGTTGGAGGCACCGAGGCTCATCTCCTGACGGTGGGAGAGCATCTGCAGCGACTCGGTCATGAAGTCGTCATCTACGCTCCAGAGCTGGGCCCTTATAGCGATCACGTACGACGATGCGGAATCGATGTAATGGGGGAGCTTCGGGAGCTACCTGCGGAGTGCGATGTCGTCCTCGCACAGGACACGATCGTGGCCTACGACATGGCCGAGCGGTATCCATCGGCTCAGTACGTCTATCGGGTCTGTGGCGACGTCCACGACTTTCAGCTGCCTCCTCAACTCAAGCAGATAGTCGACCTGATTGTCGTCCTCAGCGATCGCTACGCGCGAGTCGTGGAAGGCTGCGCGATCAAGGCACACCTGTTGCGCATGCGCGTACCCGTAGATGTGGATCGCCTGAGCCCGCTCGGCGGAATCCGTGAGCGCCCGCGTCGCGCGGTAATGCTCGGCAACTACCCAGATCGCTACGAGCTTGTCAAGGAGGCTTGGGAGCGGCAGGGCATCGAAGTGGTCCAGGTCGGTCACGTCGAGGGAGCCGATGAGAGCTACGACGTGGCGAACGCAGTCGCAGACGTGGACATCGTCGTCGCGAAGGGCCGAGCAGCCCTTGAGGCGATGGCATGCGGACGCGCCGTCTATGTCTATGACACCTTCGGTGGCGACGGTTGGGTCACGCCGGCGCTTTACCCAGTCCTCGAGGCCGACAACTTTGCGGGCCTGGCGACAGATCGCGTGATCAGCTCGACAGACCTCACGCATGACTTCGCCGGATACAACCAAGAAATGGGGATCGCCAACCGCGACCTTATCCTCCAACACCACAACGCCCGCGACCACGTCATTGAGCTACTCGCCGCGCTTGACGACGGCCGGGTCAACGAAAGACAGACAGCACCGTTTCGGGAGCTCGCACGCCTGACCGCGCTGCAGTGGTCTTGGCATGAGGTCGCTCGGAGCCATCAGGTCACGACGAGAGAAGTTTGGGAACGGCTAGTCCGCTCTGAACGCGAAGCCTCGGAGGCCCTTCAGGTAGCCACAAGAGCCGAGCAAGAACGGACCGATGCACTGAATGCACTCCAAACGGTCACCCGTACCGAGCACGAGCTAGTCGAAGCGCTCGCACACACTCAGGGGGTCGAGCGGAAGCTAGTCAAGACAGTCGCCCAGATCGACGCCATGCGCAAAACGCGAGCATGGCGACTGGCTACGCTCTTCTGGCGCTTGAAGCGCCGCTTTGGCCAAGACACACGTTCACGACAATAGCCATACCGCGCAGTCACGAGACATATCGGAAAATTAACCGCGGAGTGCTATTGACATCGTTTAGCTAGGGCCGCCGAGTAGCTCCTTCAGCCGTGCAACCTGATCCGCAAAGGCCGTCTCCGTTAGTCGTAGACGGTCACCGCAGCTGACTCCCGCTAGTTCCAACCCACGCTCGTACACAATCAGGTCGGCCGCGCTGCGCCGTTCGAGCAGGTCTAGTGCATCGGCCGTGAAAAGCTCCTCACCTTGCAATGCCGCGACCGGATCCCCAAGCTCGCCAGTCACATTCGTCTGTCGAGGCTCGAGCTTTACGCCAAAGAGATAGGCGAGCCCTTGCCACGCACTGTCCCCCAGCTCCAGCACCCCAACAAAACCCAGCGTGTTGAGTTGGGCTATCGCGTCGGAGGCGACTCCGTCGATGTCGGCCTCAGCGATGAAGCCTTCATAAGGTATTCGAGGGTCGCCATAGAGGAGCATCCGACAGACTTGGTTGTCGACAGCCGGAGCGAGACGAGGCTCGGCGAGAAATCTGTCCAGTGGCCCGTGTGCATACTCCTCTACGCTGTAGGGCAGCAATTGGTCAAAGATTTTGGGAATGCGCCAGTACATGTATAGGGACATAACCCGGGCACGAGGCTCGCGCAAAACCGTCCCAATTGCGGACGCTATAGTGATCTGGAGTAGTGCGGTTAGCGAAAAATGGCCACTGACGACCGGGAACCGCCTCATCGATTGTACCTCTGTGTCATTCACGGCGATCAGCTCACGCGTCGATGGCCTAAGAAGATCAAACTCGCGGAAGCCGCAAAAAGTAGACGTGTCCATCCGTCGTGGTGTCAGCGAACCGGTTGTTAGAGCCGCTTCAAGCGCAGCATGAAAACTCATCCCAGCACTCTTAGGAATGTGCATGAAACAGCGTGGGAAATCAAAGGGCCTGCCACTCATCTTACGACCCGCAGCAATCCTGGCGAAAGCGCAATAAATATTGAGAATGTCCCAACCATGCCATCAGACAAGTCTACCGGTTAGTCAGGACGTCGAACAGTAACGCACCCACGTAGCGTCCCTCGGTACAAGGGATGATATACGACGGTGTCTCACTGAGACTGCAGCGCAGTAGCACCAAAGTCCTACCCGGACGCTACGAAGTCACCCCGCGGGTTTAGGCTGATGGTAATGTGTGCGACGGGTCCGCTTGCCGGGCAGGGCTGGACACCAGGCACAAAGTAAGCCTGAGCTGCATTGATTGGCGGTACGAGGAAACCGTTCTCACCCGACATCTCGGCAATGAGGAGAACCTGCTGCGACTTGTCGAGGTCCAGCTTTGCGCAGATACTTCCGCCTGCTGGTGTCAATGACGAAACTTCCGAGCGGAACTTTAAAAGGCTGTTGCCATATGGAGACTGGACAAAAAAAGTTCGAACACCAGCTCCCTGTCCGAACAAGAGTAGCAGCGTCACAACCGCTGGGGGAAGTATTGCGCCCTTTAGCCATCTGGATTGGCCAGTCAAAACCGGACGTGCTCCAGCCGCCAGTGCGCTAAACAAGAGCAACAATGGCATCGCTATATAATGAATGTCTCGCTGCTGGCCCTGAACCAGCGCCGGCAATGCTGTCGCGCCAGCAGCCACAAATACAGTGATCGGGAAGGAATCTCTGCGGCGTAGCGCAACATATGACCCTATCGCTCCACCCGCCAACAACAAAACGTACACCATTGTTAGTAGACCCGTAGGTGCCAAAATCGACTTGTAGAAGCGGAGGTTGTTATGCACGAATTCCAATCCAGTTTTTGCATATACAGCGTTCGACGTTGTACCTGGATACGCCACCGCAAAGAAATATACAATCGGTAGTAGCAGGTTCCAAAAGCTGACAATGACAAAGGCTCGCCGTATCTCTATGCCAAAACCCCGAAGCTTGCGGAACTGGTGCCAAGCACAGTAAATCACAATGACCAACAAACCGATGTAAAGAATGTTACTCACAATCGCAAGTGTCCACGCGGCCCCACTGACCACAGACCAGCGGGCGCTCCCACGTGCCGTCCCAGCCGTCATAGAGCGCCGGTGTGCCGATAGACCAACTCCAAGTGCGAGAAAACCACCCGAGTGCGTAATGTTCGATGACCACAGAACTGTCGGAAACCATGCCGCCGTTGCTATGAACAGGCTACCAACCCACCATGCCTCAAGAGAGCTCCAACTCGACTTTGTCCCAGCCCGCAACCACATGACTAGCCCTAGTGTGAACACAAAAGAATTAAGCATCAAGAATGGGACTACAGACCCTGAACCAAAGGCTTCTGTTCCGATCGCCCAAAAAATATTGATGATATACTTACCAGCGTTAATATGGTCGTCGGACAAGTCCCCCAACGATCCCGAAAAGTGAGTTACGTTGAGGAAATCGTCTGCCCAGAAGCCACTACGCGACACAGCCGTGATCCACGCCATGACACTCAACAAAATTACTGCACATGGCAGCGCAAGAAGCAAACAGTTCGATATAGTCTGCTGCGGGTATTTGGTTTCGTCCGTCATGGTCTCATACAAATAATTGTGAATAGATCGAAGGATGCGCCGCCAGTATGACGACTGATGTCTTGCGGTCGCTCGTAATTTGGAGCCAGCTAACGAACCGTGTATGAGCTTTGACCGTTAGATTGAGCATAGAGCACTCTGATAGCAGCGATCGATGAGATAGGGTCATCATCGAGTCGGGGGGCGTTTGAGATTGAGGATTACCAACTCAGGGTTCGCCGCATAATAGTTAAAGAACATACGCACTGCTTCGTACGGCTCGTGCGTCACCCCGCGAATCCTAAACGGCCTATGTCCAGCACTGAAGTCCGGGGCAAAGTTTAGTCCAAGCGAGCGTACATCGTTGGCATGGATAGGGTAAAGAGTCGATCCGAGAATCTCGTTTGGGATCCGGCGATGATCAACGCCACCCGGTACTCCTATCAAGTCCAGAATCTGCTGCGCCATGAAGCCAAGTAGCCGATTCGCTGGGTGGTTCATCGTGAAAAACAGAAGCTCGTCCCGGAACCCTGACGCGATGAACGACGCTACATGGATGTCGCAACCCTGCCCACGAATATCTAGCTCGGCGGTCGCCTTCGCCGCCCACGCCCGGGCGTTGGACGGGTGCTCAGGGTCTTCCAGCAACTTACACGTACTGGCGATATCCCGACCAGCCGCGTAGGACTGCAGGATCGAGTAGTCATGGTAGTCAAACGGACCGTCGATGACGGGCTGTCCTTCCGCATTCCGAAGATAGAAAAGATCCGGAAAGTATCCCGCCCAGTACACGCTTGGCCAGCGCAAAACCGTGTCCGTTCTAGCGATCTTAGCGAGCGTCTCGGTACCTAGACCCAGACCGTCTCGGTATCGATCATCGACTCGCTGAGGTATGACTACGGCAGCCTCAGCGACAGCATCATGGAGGTCGGACACCATCGCTTCAGGTATCTCGTGCACCGGCGGGAAACTCACAAATTCAAACCGATTTGTGAACGCATCGTTAGTGCTCAACATCATCTCCAGAGCCGTTGCCTGACAGTTTCCGACGACGACCGCTCGCTCCATGCTTTGGTAAGCCTATCGAGCCTCAGAGTTGGATCGCATGTAAGACGTTAATTCAATCGTGGACTGCATGGACAATCTTGGTTGGTGTGAACTTAAGCAGATAACCGAGCCGATCAGCAAGCACCTCCGTCGAGCATTGCTCTGCAATGAGCGCCTGACCAGCGTGAGAGAGACCCCGCCAAAGTCCGTCGTCGCGACACACGCAAATAACATGTGCCGCCAGAGACTCGGGATCCTCGGCCACCAGCAAAAAATCGTCCTCTCGATCCTCCAGCCCCTCAGCGCCAACCTGGGTGGTGACTACCGGAAGACCTGCCGCGAGAGCCTGGGTGATCTTGCCCTTCAGGCCAGCACCGAATCGAAGTGGCGCCACCATCACCCGAGCGTCGTCCAACAACGGCTGGAGGTCCTCCACCCAACCCGTGACGTCGACTAGCGGCGAAGCAAGCGCCTGCACCTCAGGTGGGGGATGAGACCCGACGATTGTGACTTGTACCTCGCCGAGCTCACGCCATACAGCCGGCATCACGTCTCTGACCAGACGCGCCGCCGCATCGACGTTGGGATGATGCTCAAAGCCTCCAACGAAGAGGACTCCCGAACGGCCCTCAGCCGGTGCCACGTACGGCTCAACATCATGCACCGTCGGAATCACGACAACGCTCGCTCCAGGCACATCGTGTTCAACCTGCTCACGCTCACAGTTGCTCACGACGATCGTTGCGTCCGTTGCTCGGATCATCGCAAGCTCCAGGTGACGCAATGCTTGTGCCTTCGGCGCAATCGAACCACCCTTACCATTACTCATCTCGAGCACACCAGCCGAATAACCAAGGGTGCTGCGCCGGGCCTCGCGTAGCCAGTGAAGATCGACCGTGTCATAAGCCACGGTGGCAGACGGAGCGAACTCCCGTACGACATCTAGCCAGCGACCAGCCTGGTGAGGGCGACTGATGATCACCAGATCTAGCTTTGGGCCAATCGTGGCCAGCTCGGCGTTGACGTTGAGCTGGCCATAGAGCACCTCGATTCCCATGCTTTGGAGATGGCGGGTATACGGTTCCATTGGGGTGAGATTGTCCGGCATGAAGCTCACCCGGGCCCCGCGATTGATAAGCGCCTGCATGATTCGGAACATTCGTAGCGACCCTGCGTCCCTATCCCACATCGGAACTCGATGATCGATCACCAGCACCTGCTGGCCCCGCCGGCGGTTTGCCGCCGGGCGAATATTGGTTGGCGCGGGGCGCATGTGCTCAGCCTCAAGCCGTTGCCGCCACTTCGCGACAAACTTCGGTCGATTCTCCTCCTGATAGCGCTTGTAACCAGACCCGACATCGTTGCCTGCCGTGGCGCCCTCAATGTGGACCACAACCGCCTGCGGCTCATAGATCACTCGCAGGCCACGCTCGCGGGCCTCAAAGCATAGGTCGGCGTCCTCGTAGTACATAGGGATAAAACGCTCGTCAAAGCCCCCAGTGGCCTTCCACAAATCCGCGCTCACCATAAGCGCCGCCGCTGAGCCGTAATCCGTCTCGCGTCGATACTCGTATTGGAATAGGTCCGGCGAGTCGCCGCGACCGTAATTGACTCCGGCGCCATCACGCCAGACGATCCCGCCCGCCTCGTTCAGACTGCCGTCTGGGTAGACGAACTTCGGCGTCACAATGCCTATGTCGTCGGCCGACTCCGCACAGGCAAGCATCGCCAATAGCCAGCCGCGGGTGACTTCGGTGTCATTGTTGAAAAGCACCAGCCACCGACCGCGCGCGATGCTTGCCCCCCTGTTCATACTGCGCAAGTAGCCAAGGTTCTTCTCGTTGTGGAGGACCCTCGCTCCGTCCACCCCCCCCAGAAGACGCTTGGTCTCCTCGTCGGCGGCGTCATCCACGAGAATCAGCTCATAGCTGACGTGGGTAGTGTTGTCACGGATCGAGTTCAAGCAGGCTCGCGTCAGCTCTGCATGCGCATACAACGGAATGATCAGCGATACCTTGGGGTTCTCGTACTCCGGTATCGAAATCCAACTCGTGGTCTCACCCGGTTCTGAGGGGCTACCGAGATCCCCGCCCTCACCGAACTCAGAGGAGGAGAGCATCGGCTTTGACCGCGCTATCAATCCTTTCCCCGCAAGCCGCAGCGACATGCGCAATACGCGAGCTAGCAACGACCGTTCGCCGATCGCACCGTAGAATCCACTCCTCAGCCGCTGGAACGCCTGCCAGGTCACCGACTCCTCAGTGCGGCGGTTGAGCTGCCTGGAAGCAGCAGCTCGACCTCGCGTGAAGCAAGCATGGAGTCGCGCGCGGCAGAGCTCAGCACGCAATCGCGCGACGTCGTCCTGCCCCCGCCCAATGTCGCGATCGCGCTGGCTGAGCTCTTCGTTGATGCGGGCGTCCCTTTCACGCAAGCTACGGCGCTCGCGCTCGAAGCGTTGTCAAGAGCTCATCCCTCTCCCCAGCCGCCACGACAGCATCCTGTTCCTTGACGCGCATGAGCTTGAGGTCACAGTCTGCGAGCGTCGAGGTGTTTGCGATGTCAGGCAGCGTCACCTTTGAGGCAAGCGCAACCACATAGAGCGCAGCGGGATCGCCGGCCGGTCGCCACTCATCACCCAAGCGCTCTATATAGAAGTCCGACTGAGAGATCGTGTCCCCGGAGGACGAGCCACCCTCCAGGAGGTTCATGTGCGAGCCGGTGATCGTGCGCTGTCCCCAAGTGGCCATGTAGGGAAATGCTGCCGAGAGTAACTCCCGAAACTCCTCAAGTGCCAACTCACGCTCGTGGAAGGGGTTGCGCTGCCCGGTGACCTCGCTGTAGAGACGCCGATCCGGCGTAGAGATAATCAACAAGCCATCATCGGCCAGCACTCTCTCCACTTCCCGGAGCACTCGCTCTTGGTCCTTCACATGCTCTATGACCTCGAACGCAACCACTGCACCAAAGGACCCAGCCTCATACGCCGATAGGTCGAGTGCTGTCCCAACACAGAACTCGAGGTTCGGGCCCCCCATAGTTGAGGCGACTGTGCTCAACTGTCCGCGCGTCGATGTCCACGCCCACCACCTCCGCAGCCGAGCCTGCAAGGATCGCGCTGCCAAAGCCCTCGCCACTGCCGAGATCGAGCACCTTGCGTCCGCTTACCGCGTTTGCTGCCCACATATAGCGATGGAAGTGCTCGTAGACGACCTGCACGTCCGGTGCCCAAGGGACGCACCGCTCTCCGGTCCAATCTATTAGGCGCGGTGCAGCGGCATGGCGTCGAACGCTCATGCCGATCCTCCATAGCCGAATCGCTGCTGCCTTCGGTTGTCGCAGATTTGCTCAAGCATTCTTGTGGCTTCCCGGTGACGCTGGCTCCATGGCCATTGATTGGGATTGGGGACGATATCGCAGCGCTAGGCGCAAATCGCACGCCCCAAGGCCGCATCACAGCTGTTCCGTGCCTGCCCACCGGAGGCTTCGAGGCCATGCCTGGTAGCTCGGCGACCCGTGAGCAGACTCAACAGCTGGCAGCGGCTGCGATCCGTAATCGGTCAACGAGCGCCCATGGCACCAACCGACCAACACCCAATGCCACCCGAGCCGACCGACCACGATCGATTGTCCGGAGAGCAAACGAGCAGCGATTCGCCTTTCGGCGATCCCTCGCCGGTTGAAGCGAGGCATTTCGCGCGCGGGAAGCACGCCATAGGGCAGCTGGACTCAGAGACGGCACCGACAACCCGTCTCTTGTACGAGCGTTTGAGCCCCGAGGACATCGCCGCGGTTGAGCAGTTGATCCGGGATACACCCGGCGCATGGGGACACTATGCGGAAGCGCCCGATGAGGGCGCCAAGCGACAGGTTCTGCTCGCGTTCGGCACATGGCTTGGAGCCGACAGCGTGGCCGAGAAGACCGGGCTCGTGAGTCTGCAGCCCCCGGAGGACATCCACGTAATGGCACGCGGCCCGCTCGCGGCGGCGGGTGGGCTCTATGAGGCTGACCTCATTGTCGACGCTCTGACGAGCGCCGGAGTCGACGTCGCGAATCTACGCAGCGGGCTCGACTTCGGCTGCTCATCAGGGCGCGTCGTGCGCGTGCTCGCCGCCGCCTACCCCGAAATCCAATGGCACGGCTGCGATCCAAATGTCCCCGCCATCGCCTGGGCCACCGAGAACCTGCCCGGCATCGACTTCTTCGTCAATGGCGACGCCCCCCCGCTCCCACTCGCCGACGGTTCTCTCCACCTCATCTACGCCATCTCGATCTGGTCGCACTTTGCACCCGAGCTAGGCCTGCGCTGGTTCGAAGAGATACATCGGCTGCTTCGCCCTGGAGGCCATCTTGTGTGCACAACCCACGGTCTGACTTCGATCGCCCACTACGCCACACTCGCCCTGCGTACACCTGAGCAATCGCAGACGATCCGCGACGCCCTCTATCGGGATGGATCTTGGTACGCCCCCGAGTTTGGGGAGGAGGGCGACTGGGGCGTCGTCAACCCAGACTGGGGCACCGCCTTCCTTAGCCCGGAGTGGATGCTTGCAAAGCTCTGTCCGGCTTGGCGCATCGTGGAGTACGCATCGGGACGTAACCAGGAAAACCACGACGTCTACGTGCTCCAGCGCGCCTAACACGCCACGAACGACGAGACTCCGACGCGGGATGCACATCCGAATTTCAACGCCAGCGCACGCAGTGTTCACAAGATAAAGCGAAGTACTTGCTAGGCGCTACATCTTATGCGTCGATCCAGCGGGTGACGGATCAGGACTACCGGAAGCTCATCCAAATTCATCCAAATCTGCTGGGGCCGGTGGTCTAAGCAGGTGAGAAGAGACTGCGAGTACCTCCGGTCGATCCCTCACAAAAGCTGAGAGATCATCGGAGCACAACAATGAGGTAGCTGTCGCTCCTCCAAAGATGCCCAGCGATCACCAGAGCCATCTCCAGGATGCGATCGATAGAGGTACCGGCATTCTTGAAGATGTGATAGTGAACAATATATTTCGCGACGGCGTATTCCTTGTGCAAACCCGTAGAATATCCACTCGGACCGTGTAGGCGGCCACCGCGCCTACCGACCTTCCAGACGGCGGTACCTACTCCCCAAACGGCGAATTGCGCCGCAACCACTCGGCCAGGAAGGGATCGATGATCCTCCAGTGGCCTTCTGCTACGCGCTCCACGAGCCCCCGGCGAGCGAGACGGGGCATCGCGGCCTTGGCGGTCGTGTGCGCTCCGAGACCGTAACGGGTCGCGAGCGCGGTGCTGGTGAGTCCTTGGTCGGGATGGTCGGCGAGCAGGTAGAGAGCCTTACGTTCGGTCACCTCCGCCTCCTCGCCGTTGGCCAGGGCCTCCTCGAGGATTGCGAAGTCAGCCTGCTGGTCCTCCATCAGCTCCTCGAAAGCGCTCTGCACATCCTTCACCTCCAGCGACCCACGAGCTCGCTGCCTCCAAGTCGCCCACGCCAGCTGCTGGGTGCGCTTTGGGTGAGCTTCGCTCAGAGCCAGCAGATAGTCGAGTGCCCGATCCCCGGGATCCGTCCGGTGGCTTCGAACTGAAATGCTCAGGAACTCGTGGAACTCGGCCCGGCCGATCGAGGGGAGGCGAGCCTTGAATGCCTGGTTGAACAGCGGCTCGCGACTGTTGTTGAGCATCATCTCCAAGTACTCCCTGATGCGACCCGGTGAGTAGCAGCGAGATGTTGCCCACCTCCGGCCCAACGAGAGCCGATCCTATGATCGCCAGGGGTTCTCCCGGACAGCGGTTCAGGCGCTGGAACTCGTCAAAGCACACCACGACATGGCCTGGAGATCCGGGAGAGGGCGCGCAATTGGGCATGGAGCATCTCAGCGGCTTCCTGGGCCTGACGCGAGCCACGGCGTACAGACCCCTTGATCACCTTCAGGTCGAAGCCGATCTCCCGCTCCAGCACCTCCATCTCGCGTGCCGCGGCGCGGCGCGCAACCTGCAGCGGATGCTCTTTGAGGGCGTCGTTAACGCATGAGATGAACGCCGGGATGCTCGAGTGCCCGCTTGAGATTGACCCGGACCATCGTGTACGGCGGTGCGTCAGGCTCGTGCTCTACCGCGAGCTCGCGTCCGAGCACCGTGAGGAACGTCGACTTGCCAGTATCCCTCGACCCAAAGATGGCAACGTTAGTCTGGCCCTTGAGCATAAGCGCTATGTCGCGTGCGAAGTCGTCCATGCCAACGATCTTCGCCGGATCGTCCAGCGGACGATCCCAGACAAAGGGGTTCAGAGCCATACCATTGAGTATAGATGATTAAACCCATAAGACTAGTATGTCGAACTAGGTATTAATAGTTTGACCTGCTAGCCGTAGCGGACTCGGATAGACACGGAGCCAGACCCCGACCCCGGACAAAACACCCGATGTAGACTAGTTTGCAATGCTATTTATGTCTAGTCTGTTGAGCTAGTCATTGCACGTTCAGGCTCTACACCTGCCAGACCGCTCCGTGCAGACTGAGCGAGTACACACCCGGGAACCAGGACCCGCGCCACAGCAGCGAGTGGTCTTGCCTTGATTGTTCGCCCAACAGCCCTCGCACCGAAACTAAGTCGCCGTGGCCGCTGTTGCTAGCGTTCACATGCCCTTGTCCACCATCGCAACCACCGCCGAGCCTGCCCTCACCGCGCCGGCGAGCGCCGAGCTGAGTCGCCCGAGCGCGATCTCGATCGAGGGCGTCAGCAAGACGTTCCGCCTCCCCCACCAGCAGTACCCCACGCTCAAGGAGCGGGTCCTGCACCCGTTCCGCCGACACGACTACGACGAGCTGCAGGCGGTCGACGACGTCACGCTCGATATCGCCGACGGGGAGTTCTTCGGCATCGTCGGGCGCAACGGCTCGCGGCAAGAGCACGCTGCTGAAGTGCCTGGCCGGGATCTACGGCGTCGACCACGGCCGACCTCTCGATCGCCGGGCGGCTGTCGCCCTTCATCGAGCTCGGCGTCGGCTTCAACATGGACCTGACCGCGCGCGACAACGTGATGATCAACGCGATCATGCTCGGGCTCAGCGCGCCGCCAGGCGCGCGAGCGCTTCGACGAGGTCATCGCGTTCGCCGAGCTCGAGGAGTTCATCGACCTCAAGCTCAAGAACTACTCGTCGGGCATGCTCGTGCGGCTCGCGCTTCTCGATCGCGATCCAGGTCGACGCCGAGATCCTGCTGATCGACGAGGTGCTCGCGGTCGGCGACGCCTCCTTCCAGCAGAAGTGCTTCGACGAGTTCTACCGCCTCAAGCGCGAGGGCAAGACGATCGTGTTCGTCACCCACGACATGTACGCGGTCGAGCGCTTCTGCGACCGCGCGATGCTGATCGAGCGGGGCGATGTCTACAGATCGGCGACCCACGCGAGATCGCGCGCGCCTACAACGAGCTCAACTTCGGCCACCTCCCGCACGAGGCGACCGACGAGAGCCGAGCAGCGCGCCGGCACCGCGATCGCCGAGGCATGGTTCGAGAACGCGGCCGGCGAGCGTGTCGACGAGCGCAAGCCAAGAGGACGCGCTGCAGCATGTGCTTCGAGGTGCGCTTCGACGAGAACCTCGAGAATCCGGTCTTCGGCGCCACACTGCGCACCGAGCTCGGACACACGATCGTGGTCGCCCGCTCAGACCAGCACGGTGGCGTGAGCGGGTCCTTCGAAGCCGGTGAGAGCGCCCTCGCGACGTTCGCCATTCCACAATTGGCTGACCTCGAGCCGCTACACCGCTGACGCCCTCCGTCGCCCGCGAGGGAACCGGCGCCGACGCGCTCGCCTGCGTCGCGGACATGGCCTCAATCCTCGTCCACGGCGGCACCACCGGCGGCGGGATCCTCGAGCTCCCGGTCGACGTGCGGATCGAGCGCCGATGAGCGCGAGCGAGGGACTCTCGCTCCCTGCGCCGGGAGCCCCTCCGGCGAGCCATCGCGTGCACGCCCCATCGGCGCTCGGCGACGACTTCCGGCGCTTCTGGGCCTCACGTTCACGCTCGCCCGCACCGAATTCAAGCTGCGCTTCTACGGCTCCGTGCTCGGCTACGTGTGGACGCTCGTGCGGCCCCTGCTCCTGTTCGGGGTCCTGTAGGTGTTCTTCACCAAGGTGGGCCACGTCAACGACGGCACCAAGCCCGGTGAAAAGTTCTACGGGGCGCAGCTGCTCGGCTCGATCGTGCTGTTCACGTTCTTCGCCGAAGCCACCACGGGCGCGGTGCGCAGCGTCGTCGATCGCGAGGACCTGCTGCGCAAGATGCACTTCCCGCGCCTTGTGATCCCGATCTCGGTCGTGCTCACGGCGCTGTTCAACCTCGGTCTCAACCTGATCGTCGTCGCGATCTTCGCCCTCAGCGCCGGCGTTCACCCGATGCTCAGCTGGCTCGAGCTGCCCCTCATCCTGGGCGCGCTGATCGCGTTCTCCACCGGCATCGGCGATGCTGCTCTCGGCGCTGTTCGTGCACTTCCGCGACATCCAGCCGATCTGGGAAGTGATCTCCCAGATCCTGTTCTACGCCTCGCCTGATCATCTCGATCGCAGACGGTCATCGCCGAAGCTGAGCCCCGTCTGGCTGCACATGCTACATGCTCAACCCGATCGCCGTCGATCTTCCAGCAGTTCCGCCACGCCATGATCGACCAAAGCCACCCCAGCCGCCGGCGAGGTGCTCGGCAGCTGGACGGCCCTGTTCGGCGCGCTCGCGATCGTGATGGCCATCTTCGTGGTGGGATTCCTCGTCTTCAACAAGGCCGCCGCACGCATCGCGGAGAATCTCTGAGATGGACCCCACCGACATCAAGAGCCCCCCAACGAACGCACAGACGGAGATCGAGCGCCTGCGCGCGCGCGTCGCGGCGCTCGAAGCGGAGCTCGTCGAGGTCCAGGCGCGCACCAACGCCGCGGTGGCCCAGTGGCAGGAGCGCGCCTACTGGCTCGACCGCTGGCACGTCGATCTCAACGCGCTGATGAGACGACCTGGAGCGGCGGAGTTCCGCGCCCTGCTGCGCGCCGTGCGCTCGCTCGGGCGCACCTACAAGCGACTCCGGCGCAATCGCCAAAGCCCGTGAGGAGCGTCACCGCGTGATCCCCGTCAAGGACGGGGAGCGCTACTTGGAGGAGCTCCTCGATGCCCTCACGCGAGAGGGCATCGAGGAGGTGCTCGTGATCGACTCCGGCTCGCGCGACCGCTCGCCTGAGATCGCCCGCGCGGCCGGCGTCGAACTGCTCGAGATCGATCCCCACGAGTTCGGCCACGGGCGCACGCGCAACCTCGGCGCCGAGCGCACCTCGGGTGAGCTCATCTGCTTCCTCACGCAGGACGCCACCCCCTGTCCCGGCTGGCTGGCCGCCTACCGCGAGGCCTTCGCGCTCGAGGAGCGCGTCGGAGCCGCCTACGGTCCGCACCTCCCGCGCCCTGACACGAGCCCCATGATCGCCCGCGAGCTCACCGAATTCTTCGCCGGGTTCGGGGCGACCGGGGAGAAAGTCGGGCAGGACGCTCCAGACAGAGTCGGACAGGAGGGGGCAGACGACGAGATTGCCCCGGGCGCGGTCCTCCAACGCCCCGGCGCCCCCAGCTTTCTCTCAAACGTCAACGCCTGCTACGCACGCCCCTGCTGGGAGGAGATCCGCTTCCGCGACGTCCCCTACTCCGAGGACCAGGCCTTTGGAGCCGACCTGCTCGAGGCCGGCTGGGTGAAGGTCTATCACCCTGGCGCCGCCGTCCTGCACGCCCACGACTACGGCGCCCTGGAGTTCATGCGTCGCTACTTCGACGAGTACCGCGGGCTGCGCGACAGCGACCGGCCACGTCGAGCCGTTCTCGCCTACCGGCGCCGTTCGCCAAGTGGCGCCGATCCGTGGCCGACGACCGGCGCTGGATGCCCGAGCAGGATCTCGACGCCCTGCAGAAGATGCGCTGGACCGCCCGCGCCACCGTCCACCACGGAGGCAGGCGCGTCTTCTCGGCGCTCGGCTCACGCGCCGAGAGGCTGCCCTCTGCGCTGCGGGCGGGACTGTCGCTCGAGCGCCGCTGGGATGCCTCCGCGGGCAGCAACAGTGGGCCAGCCACAGAGGGCACAGGCAGCTCTAACGGCACCGGGGGGACGTCAAGCGAGGCCGCCAACAGCCAGGGCCGTAATGCGCGCGCGGCGAACCTACCCGCCACCACACACGTCAATGCGAAGATCCCCCACGACGACTACGACGTCTGCATGCGCGTCTCGCGCGAGGGCCCCGCCCCCCTGCTCCCCCCCGTCGAGGGCATGGCCGAGCGCGAGCGACTGCGCCTGGCGATGGTGATTCCCCCCTTCAGCCGGGGTAGCGGAGGTCACAACACCCTCTTTCAGATCTTCTCGCGCCTGGAGCGCCGCGGGCACGCCTGCAGCGTGTGGCTCTCAGACTTCCACGGCTACATGCGAACCGTGTGGCCGGCGGTCTTGCGCAGCGACATCAGGGAATTCTTCGCTCCGTTTCAAGGGCCCGTCTACAACGACCTCAGCTCCTGGCAGGGCGCGGACATCGCGATCACCACCGGCTGGCAGACGGTCCACGAGTCGCTCCTGCTGGACGGTTGCCACGCGCGTGCCTATGTGGTCAACGACCACGAGCCGGAGTTCTTCGCCGCCTCGACCGAGCGGGTATTGGCCGAAGACACCTACCGCCACGACCTCCACTGCATCGCCGCCAGCCCCTGGCTGCGAGACCTCCTCATCGAGCGCTACGGAGCGAGCGCCGACGCATTCGAACTTGGAGTCAGACCACGACACCTACCGGCCCCGACCGGTCCAGCGACGCAGGGACACGGTCGTCTACTACGCACGCCACACCACCGCCACGGCGCGCGGTCCCGGTCGGCCTGATGGCCCTCAGTGAGCTGGGGCGCCGCCGCCCCGACACTCGCATCGTGCTGTTCGGCGCCGACTCCCCACTGCATGCCGCCTTCCCCTACGAGCACCTCGGCGTGCTCACCCCCGAGCAGCTCTCCCAGCTCTACTCCGAGGCCACCGTCGGCCTCTGCCTCTCGCTCACCAACTTTTCGCTCATGCCCAAGGAGATGCTCGCCTGTGGCCTTCCCTGCGTCGAGCTCGAGGGCGTCAGCGCCGAGTCGATCTTCGGTTCCCACGGTCCCCTGGAGCTTGCCCCGCTCGACCCACAGAGAATCGCCGACGCGCTCGAGCGGCTGCTCGACGACCGCGAGCGCTGGCAGGAGCGCTCACGCGAAGGCATCGAGTTCGTCGCCTCCCACACGTGGGAGCGCGCCACCGACGAAGTCGAAGCGGGTCTGCGCCACGCCTTGCGCCGGCGCGAACAGACCGCCGTCGCGCAGGCCCACTAACACGAGATCGTCAACGTCTCGACAAGGAGACCACCGTCGCTCAGCCGTAGTAGCGCGAGATCGTCAGCGTCTCGGCGAACAGACCGTGGGCCATCGCCAGCACGACAAGCGCCGCCCCGAGCACGGGCGCCCAGCGACGTCCGACCCCACGCGCGGCGAGCACGACGAATAGCGCATACAGCGAGAGCAGCGGGAACAGATAGCGCGCTTGCTCGAATGGGAACCCGTTCACCGCTCGATAGCGAATGCCGGCGTAGCCGATCGCTCCCAGCAAGCCGACGACCATCACCGCAAAACACACAAGCAGCGGCACTACCGAAAAGACGCGCGCCCGCATGCGGACCACCGTCAGGCCCGCCAGCAGCGCCAGCGCGACGAACACCCAACGCGCGACGGTGTACACCCACAGCGGGAACGTGTAGTCCAGCCACCCGAAGTGCCCAATGCTCCCGTTCAACCAGACGGCCGTCGGCGGAAAATAATTGAACTCCACGCGCATGAACGGGAGCCGCGGCAGATACAGCTGCCATATGTAGACGAGCGTCTCCCTCAGATTGACCGCGTGCCCAGACGGTAGCGCCGCCGTTGCGGCCCCGGAGAAACCGCCCGCCGTAGGCCCGCCGCGGTGCCAAATGGTCGCGTTCGACACCGCGTAGACGAGCACCGGAAGCACCACTATGGCCGCCGCGACGACCACCCCCCGCCACGCCTGTCGCCGGTCGCGCGACCATGCCCGCCAACCCAGCAGCAGTATCGCCAGCGCGATCCCCGGCACGAGCGCCACGAACGTAAGCTTGCCCAGCACCCCCACCACTGTCGTGAGTCCGATCAACGCGCCACGGCGCATCGTCAGCCCGCGTCTGTAGGTACGAGCCAGCGCGAAGAAGGTGGCGGCCGAGGCGCAGAACAGCAGACTGTCCCCATGCACGCCGGAAGCGATGAAGTTGAACGTCGGCTGGAAGGCAACCACGAGCGCGCCCGTCGTCCAAGCCCACGACGAGTGTGGCAGCATCTCGCGCAGGAACAGGAACACGAACAGAACCGTGAAGGCCGCCATCAACGCTGAAAGCAGGCGCATCAGCGCCAGTCGAGCGAGGATTTCATGCGAGGGCGACAGCCAATAGGGGATCGCCTCCAGCGCGTAGTACAGCGGCGGCTGATTGGTAATCGAACTGACGCCCCCCTGGCCTAGCGGGCTCGGGTTGGTCGCGAGCATCGCACGCAACTGCGCGTCTTCGGCGCGGGTCAGGACACCACGCTGACCGGCACGACCCACCACTGTGAAGAAGTCCAGCGCTTCCAGCGTGTGCTGCTCCTGCGGCGAATACTGTTCTCCGGGTCCCCCCGGCGGCGGTTTGCCGGTCTGGGCCAGATACTGCGCATAGCCGAAATGGGAGATCTCGTCAGGCACCTGGAACGGTGGCACCAGCACCCCCCAAACGGCAGCGTTGACGAACGCGATCAAGAAGCACACACGTCCGGCACGGGGGACGCGTCGCACGCCGTCAAGACCCGTGCGCCATGCCCTCCCAAGCCGGCTCGAGCGCCTCCCCGCGGAGTCCCCGCCGAACCCCTCGTCGCGGGGCGCCTCCAAGTAGCCGCCAGTGACACGCGGACTCATGTGAGCTCCCTCACGAGCAGGCGCACTGTCGCAACCCACACCCCCAGCAGCAACAGCACGGCCACCGGCAGTGTCCAGTCGCCAAGGAACCGAGCCTTGCCGACACCGAAGCGTTCGTCGAGCACTCCCAGCAACTGCCACCACGATTCGCGACCGGGACGTAGATATACGACGTCGATGCGCCCCGGTTGCGGGCTGCCGTCGATCTGCTCAGAGGTCGCTCCCCGCGCGAACTGGTCGCCCGCGAACGAGACCGGGTGCGCTGCGCGACCCACGTGGACGCAGAGGGTGCCTCCGATCGGCGCCTTGCCGCCGTAGCGCAGCGGAATGCGTATGTAGCCCTCGTGCGCGCCGGACACCAAGCTGCCCTTCGCGACAGTGTGAGAGCCGGCATCATTGAACGTCGCGCTCAACGCCGGCGTCCGGCGCCCATAGGTGCCGATCAACACTTCGACGCTGCCCACATCGGCAGGCAGCAGCATGCCCGGCTGACACAGCGACCCATTCGCCTGCACGGTCGCGACGAAGCCGATCGGGTTGGTGTGGTCGGTTGCGGCTATGCGCGGGCCACGCCCAGACATCTCGAGGATCAAGGCCCCCGCGGCAAACGCGAGCGCGACGCCGAGCACCAGGCGTACGCGCACGTCAGTTGCGACGCAAACCGAGGATCGAGAGCAGGAACGAGGAGAAGAAGATCTGAATACCCACGATCAAGAACGTCGCGGCAATGACCGCGAGGTGTTCGTCAGCCAGCGAACCGAAGCCGCGGGAGATCCAAGTCCCCACGATGATCCCCCCCATCACGAGCCCCACAAGCACGAACACCCCCCCCAACAGGAGACCGTGCTCGAGCCGGTAACGCGCCCGCATCCTGTCGAACCATGGGTCTCGCTCGCCCATGAAATACGTGCCATACGCGTGCGCGCACAGTCCGAGCGCGAGCACCTGCGTGCCCACGACCATCAAAAGCGCTCCACCGATCAGCGCGTGAATGCCCCAGGAACGACCCAAAAAATCAAAACCCGCACCCACGAGCGCCACGATCAACGTGCCGATCCCGGCGAGCAGCGTGCCCGGCACGATGAAGAGGTGAGTCGGGCTGTGGACAAGCAGGAAGCGCAGGTGGCGCCACCCGTCGCGGAAGCTCGAGAGCTTGGACTCTCCCCCGCGCGGGTGATATTCGATCGGGAACTCCGCGATCCTCAATTTCTCCTTGGAGGCCCTGATCACCATCTCCGAGGCGAACTCCATCCCGGTCGTGCGCAGATCCAGGCGCTCGAGCACGTCGGTTCGAAGCGCCCGCATACCGCAGTGGGCGTCCTTCACCCCCGTCCTGAAGAACAGGTTGAGCAGACCTGTGAGGATCGGGTTGCCGATGTAGCGGTGCAGCCACGGCATCGCCCCCGGCTGGATGTTGTCCATGCGGTCGCCCATCACTAGCTCCGCGCCGCCTTCCAGCTCGGCCACGAAGCGCGGGATCTCGTTGAAATCGTACGTCAGATCGGCGTCCGCCATCACGATATAGCGCCCCCTGGCCGCCGCGAAACCCGCCAGGTAGGCGCTTCCATAACCGCGCCTTGGCTCCGACACCACCCTCGCCCCGGCGGCCGCGGCGAGCGCCGCCGAATCGTCCTCCGAGGCGTTGTCCACGACGAGCACCTCCCCGTCGATCCCGCCCCTCTCCAGCACCCCGCGCGCCGTCCTCACACACAGATCGATGTTCTCGGCCTCGTTCAGGCAGGGGATCACCACCGACACGAGCGTCGATCGCTGCTCCTCGGCGGCCTCGGTGATCGTGGGCCTGCTCTTCTGTGCGGTGCTCATGGTTTTGTCGGGCCCGCGCCCCTGACTGCAGGTTCGGCCATCATCGAGACAAACCCTCGACCGGCCTATAAGTGGCGCACCAACGTCTCGAAAACGGCGCCCTTTCGGTTGCAGATGCTAGCGGACACTCCGGAGACGCCTTTTCCTGGCAGTCTCCTGGCCCACATGCGCGTATGCCTGATCTACGACTGCCTGTTCCCCTACACGGTTGGGGGGGCGGAGCGGTGGTATCGAAACCTGGCCGAGCGGCTCGTGGCCGACGGGCACGAGGTCACCTACCTGACGCTGCGCCAGTGGGAGCGTGGCGAGCGCCTGGACCTCGACCCGCGCATACGAGTCGTCACGGTCGGGCCGCGCATGGCGTTGTACGCACCCCCACCCGCCCCCGGCCGGCGGCGCATCCTCCCGCCGCTCGTGTTCGGCGCGGGGGTCCTCTGGCACCTCCTGCGCCACCCCCGCCGCTACGACGTGGTCCACACCTGCGCCTTCCCCTACTTCTCGCTGCTCGCCGCCGCGCTCGCGCGTCCCCTCGGGCGCTACCGGCTGGTCGCGGACTGGTTCGAGGTGTGGAGCCGCGACTACTGGCGCCTCTACCTGGGCGGCCTCGGCGGGCGCGTCGGCGAGCTCGTCCAGCGCCTGTGCGCGCTGGTCCCCCAACGTGCCTTCTGCTTCTCCGAGCTCCACGCCCAGCGCCTGCGCGAGCAGGGCCTGCGCGGACAGGTGGTCCTCCTGCGCGGGCTCTACGCCGGCTCGACCGAGCCCGCCCTCCCGCGCCAGGCCGACCCGCTTGTTTTGTTCGCCGGGCGCCTCATTCCCGAGAAGCGCGTCACCGTCGGCGTGGCGGCGGTCGCGAGCGCCGCCACCCGGATCGAGGGCCTGCGCGGCGTCTTCTACGGGGACGGCCCTCAGCGCGAGGCCCTGGATGCCGCGATCGTCGAGCACGATGCCTCCGCCTTCATCTCCGCCCCCGGCTTTGCCGACGGGGCGGTGGTGGACGCCGACATGCGCCGCGCCCTCTGTGTGCTCCTGCCCTCTGAGCGCGAGGGCTACGGGATGGTCGTCGTCGAGGCCTCCGCCCATGCCACTCCGGTGGTCGTCGCCCGCGCCCCCGACAACGCCGCCGTGGAGCTCGTGGCCGACGGGATCAACGGCGTGGTCGCCCCGAGCGCCGACCCCCTCGCGATCGCCGACGCGATCGTCCGCGTCCACCATGCCGGCCTTGCGATGCGCGAGAGCACCGCGCTTTGGTTCGGCGAGAATGCCCAGCGGCTCTCGCTGGAGAGCTCGCTGCGGACAGTGCTCGCCGGCTACGCCCCAGAGCGCCTGTAGCTCTCGAGCGTGAGCCGCGCGGTCCGCCCCCATGTGAACTCGCGCACACGCTCCAGGCCACGCCCTCGCAGCCGCTCGGCCTCGGCAGGGTCGGACAGCAGGCGCTCGATCGCCCTCGCGATCGCCCCTTCGTCGTGGGGGTCGAACATGAGCGCCGCGTCACCCGCGACCTCCGGCAGCGAGGAGGCGTTCGAGCAAGCCACCGCCACCCCTCGTGCCATCGCCTCGAGCACCGGCAGTCCGAAGCCCTCATACAGCGACGGGTAGACGAACGCCCCGGCTACCCGCCACAGCCCCTCGAACTCCTCGCCCGAGAGCCAGTCCAGAAAGCGCACGTCTTCCCGTGCCCCCACCGCGAGCGCACGCTCGCGCAGCTCCGCCTCGTGCGCGGTGGGGTACCCGGGCAGCACGAGCAGCGGGCGACGCTCGGCGGGGATGCGTGCCATGGCACCGATCAACGCCACGAGATTCTTGTGGGGGCGCTTCGCCGAGAGGCTCAGCACGACGGTTCGCTCGCCGAGACCCAGACGCCCTCGCAGCTCCGCCTCGGACAGCGGCTCCACGGACCTCGTAGATCCCGAACCCCTGCGGAACGACGTCGATCTTTCCGGCCGGCGTCCCCAACAGCTCGATGAGATCCGCGCGAGTGCTCTGGGAGATCGCAATTACGCGCTGCGAGCGACGAACCCCCAGGGGCACGAGCACGCGCATCCCCTTGTCTCGAATGCCCGCGTGCGCCTCGGGGAAGCGCGCATAGATCAGGTCGTGGACGGTCACCACCCTGCGAAAACGCCCCCACGCCGGCGACGTGCTGGCAAGGCTGTGCACGAGATCGACGCCCTCGCGCGCCGCCAGTCGCGGCAACAGCGTCTGCTCGCCGCGCACCCACTGCACCCGGTTGCGCGCCCTGACCGGCACCGTCACGGCCGGCAGCAGCTCCCCCCACGGCCCGTCTTTCGCGGCGGCCGCCTCGCGATTGACGAACGCCGTAAAGCGTACATCCGGCGCGGCCTCGATCAGTGCCGGGATCAGCTCGCGCGCGGCCACCTCCATGCCGCCCGTCTCGCCGGGCACGAGGAAGATCAGGTTGAGGCCTACGTGCATTGGGGGCGCGGTCAAGACCGCGACAGGCTAGCGCGCTCGCCCTGGTCACCAACCGTGCTGGCACTACGATGACCCGCCATGCCCCCTTCGATCGACGTGGTCATCCCGGTGTACAACCACTATTCGCTCACCCGCGACTGCCTTGAGCATCTGCGCCGCCAGAGTGTGCCGCATCGTGTGATCGTGGTGGATGACGGATCGAGCGACCAGACGTGTTTGCTTCTTCGCAGTGAGTGGCCCGAGGTGACGGTTCTCGAGCTCGGAGCCAACCATGGCTATACGAGGGCCGTCAACCGGGGAGTGGCCGAGGGGGACGGCGAGTACGTCATCTTGCTGAACAACGACGTGCGGTTGCGCCCCGACTGTCTCGAGCGGCTCGTCGCGCCGATGACAGCCAAGCCCGAGGTTGGCTCAGTGGCGGCTCTGATGCTCAGACCCGACGAGACCACGATCGACAGCTTCGGGGTTACGGCCGATGTCACACTCGCCGGCTTCGCGCGCCTGCAGGGCCACCCTGCCGCGGACGTGCAGGGTCACGTACCTGTCCTGGCGGGCCCCGAGGGAACCGCCGGGGCGTACAGGCGCCGCGCATGGGAGCAGGTGGGAGGACTGGACCAGACGATCGTGGCCTACATGGAGATCCTCGACCTCGCGCTGCGCCTGCACGGCGCCGGCTGGAGCACGGCCGGGGCAAGCGACGCCTCCGGCGTTCACCTGGGCTCCGCGACATATGGACGACGATCGAGCAGGCAGCGTCGCCTGGCGGGGTTCAGCCGGGGATACCTGATACGCCGCTACGGCGTGCTCCGCGGCCGGGCGGTTGGCCGAACGCTGATCACAGAGACGATCGTGGTGGCATTGGACCTGCTCACCTGCCGCGACACGCAGGCGCTGGGCGGACGCGCGGAAGGATGGCGCGCGGCACGCGGCGAAGAGCGTCACCCCCAGCCGCCACGTGAGGCCATCGACCGCTCGATCTCACTGTGGCGATCGTTGATGCTGCGCCGTGGCGCTCTGTGACCGCGCGACTCCGACACGCCCACGGCTCCAGCACGGGTGCCGCTCAGGTGGCTCAGGTATGGCGAAGGATCGCGATGAACTCGTGCTCGTTGCCCTGGAGCGCCTCGATGGCAAAGGGGAGCTCGCCCTGGTTGCGGGCGTAGTCGAGAAAACACCTGAACTCCCAGGGAGCCCAGACGTGGAAGTGGATCGAGTAGTCCTCCTCCTCGAGCTCGCGCACTCGCCCCGGCACCTCGCTCTCGGACACTCCCTCCACCAGGTATGCCCATTCCTCCTGATGCGCTCGCCGTGACCGAGCCGGACCCTCGGTGTGGTCTTGGACTATGTGCTCCAGGGGAGTCGGCGGTCGGCGCTCGTCGAAGGTACGCCGGCGATCGGGCACCCCCAGGAAGAGGATCCCTCCGGGACGGAGCACGCGCAGGTGGCTGGCAAGCGTCTCGAGTGGATCTTCGGTGTGCTCGATGAAATGGTTGGCGATGATGAAGTCGACCGAGGAGTCGGGCTGCGAGGGAAGCTTTTCTCCGTCGTCGATGACATCCACCGCCACGAGCTTATGGACCGGTAGCTCTGGATAGTGACTGTGCAGGTCGGCCATGCCCATGCGGTCCACATAGCGGACATTCACCCCTGAGGGCACCCGTAGCGGGCAGTGCAGGGCACCGATCTCCAGACCGTCGCCGCGCAGGTAGCGCTTGGCCAGACGCCGTCTACGGAACCGAAACCTGAGGACCCCAGGCGCAACCCTGGCTCTGCCTACCAGGGTGGCAAGGCGATCGCGGGAACGCGCAAGCAAGCTCATCTAGGGCGATCATCCCAGGCGACCCCGTCATTGCCGAAAGCGTCGCGAGAAAGGCGTCGACGCAGCCGCGGCGGTGCACATTGCCAGTCACGGGTTCGATTGTCGGCGATGAGCAGGTTGACTTGCTCACCACTTCGGTAGGTGTGGCTGGGAGGCCACTCATTCACGTCATAGGCACTGCCGTCGCGACCTACGACGACGGCGCGCAGGCCTTCCTCCTGAACCTGACGCGTGATGCTCCGCCTGCCGCTCTCCAGAAGATAGGCAGAGCGCTTGTCCCCCACGTGCTCGAAACCCATCCGCAAGGCCGTCTCACGAGCGAGCATAAACGCGCTTGTTCGCAAGTGGGGATTGGGGAAACGCGGGTAGTCACGACGAGCACGCCGCAGCCCGACAAGCTGGTACGGCCAATACCTCGCCGGCCCACGAATCCACTCCGCCTGGCTCTCCCAGCTGGCGCTTGTCGCCACCATCCCAACGTCCGGCTCCTCAAGCGCCCGCCTCAGGTATCCCAGCCAGCCATCGCGCATGATGACGCAGTAGGAGTTCAGAAAGCACAGGTTCTCGCAATCCAATCGACGAGCCGCCTGGCCGTAGGCCGCGAGGTCAAGCGCGGGTCGCTCCAGCTCGATCAACCTGTGCTCTGTCCCCTCGATCTCGGCAAGCAAAGCCTTGCGAGAAGCGTCATCGCTCGGCCCCTCTGGTCCAGCTCCGTTGAGGACGATCGTCAGCTCGTGCTCAGCCCCGGCCGGGTGGGCGTGATAGGAGCACAGGAACTCCCGGAGCGGCGCCGGCCCCAGCGGCGCCCATACAAGGTGCACGACGCCGATCATCGGTCCTCCCGCGCACGAGCAACCGCGTCGAGCCGCATCAGGCTTATCGCGCGCGTACGCTGCACCGCCCGGCGCTTGCGCAGGACCGCCGGCAGACCATGCAGCGAGGCGCCCAGCGCACGGGCCCACACCCGCAGCTTGTGCTCACGCACAGCCACATACAGATTGCCGGCTTGCCCGCGCAGCAGCGCGAGCGCGTGGCGCACGAGAGCCCCAGCCGGATAGCACTTGGCTACCAGCCATATCGCGTTGCGCCACATTTGGTAGCCGTTGAAATCCGTGACCCCCCGCCCGAGCGTTGCGCTACCGTGGTGGTAGAGCACAGCGGTCGGCACATAGCGACAGCCGAATCCCGCAAGCTGGGCACGAAAGGCCCAGTCAACGTCCTCGTAGTAGGCGAAATATGCCTCGTCGAATCCTCCGACGACATCGAGCACGGCGCGCCGATATAGGGCAGCGCCCCCACAGGGACCAAACACCTCCGCAGCGTGATCGTAGCGTCCATCATCACGCTCGCCGTGGCCGCGGCGGCGTCCCCCGCCACGCCAGTTCAGGACGTCACCGGCACCGTCTATCACCCCGCGATCTGCGTAGTCGAGCATCTTGGGGGTCACCGAGCCGATCCGCGGATGACGGTCCAGCTCAGCCACCAGATGAGCCAGGCAGGTGGGCTCGAGCTCCAGGTCATTGTTGAGCAGGCCGACGAACTCGGAAGTTGCCGTTCCAAGACATACATTGAGCGCAGCAGTCACTCCAACGTTCTCCGGCAGAGCAACCACCTCTACCGCCGGCCAGTTCTTACGTAGAAAGTCGAGCGAGTCGTCGCTAGAGCCATTGTCGACGACGACTATGCGAAACGCGACGAAAGTCTGTGCGGCAAGGGAGGGCAGTATGGCCTCCAGCAGTGTACGGCCGTTGTAGTTGAGCACCACGACCGTCAAGCGAACATGGCTCGGCGCAACCAGGGTGTGGTTCATCCCTGTTCCCTCCACCACCGCACGGTGTCGGCTACGCCGTCCGTAAGTCCGACCCGCATGCGATATCCCACCTCATCGCATAGCCGGGAGCTATTGCCTACCAGCACAGCCGGCTCGTCGGGACGATCCGGCAGCTCGCCGCGGCGCACCAGCTCGGGAGCGCCGATCTGCCTGGCGATCTCCTCGACGAGCTCGCGTACTCGTGTGCCGCGACCGGAGGCGATGTTGACTGGCCCTGTGACAGCGCTCTCTAGCAAGGCCGCCAGGGCGCAGGCAACGTCGTCGACATGCAAGAAGTCGCGCACCTGCTCGCCGCTGGTAGTCGCGACGCTCTCTCCGCGTAGCAGCGAGCGGACCACCGAGGGCACCAGCCGACCCGCCTGCTCGTGGGGGCCGTACAGAAAGAAAAGTCGTGCCCATGCCAGTTGCACGTTCTCGCTGCGAGCATAGGCCGCCGCCAGACGGTGGAGCGAGTCCTTTGCAACGCCATAGAGCGTTGCGGGCGCTACTACCGACGTCGTCTCCTCAAACGGCTCGCCCGTCGACGACCAGTCGTACTCGGCACAGGTGCCGAGCATCACCGCCCGCCGGCCGCCCGAGTGTACGAACGCTCGGATCAGATGAAGGCTGC
This sequence comes from uncultured Solirubrobacterales bacterium, assembly GCA_963742945.1. GTDB lineage: Bacteria > Actinomycetota > Thermoleophilia > Solirubrobacterales > Solirubrobacteraceae > Palsa-744. The sequence goes on from CAVUNX010000009.1 coordinate 160,461, forward strand.
GCTCCGCCCAGAGCACATTCTCGGGGGCTGACCAGTAACGGCCGTGCTCGACGTACCAGGCTAGATGCAGCATGTACTCAGGGCATACATCGGACAGCAGGTGGTCGACGCCGGTCCCGTCGAGGAGGTCGAGGCGGTGCCAATGCACACCGGGAACATTTGCGGGAGAGGAGCGAGTCGAGATCGCGTGCACCTCGTCTCCCCGCCGCATGAGCTCCGCAAGGAGAGGCAGTCCGACAAACCCACTTCCACCTGTAACCAGAATGCGACTCACAACCAACCCCAGCGTCGTGACCGGAGGCTCATCGTCGAGGCGTCAGCAAGCCTCCACCTAGGCTCGCGACAAGCTGGCATCATCAGGTCCCGCGCGAGGTAGCTTCTCGGGTGACGCACCATGAAGATCTCCGTCCTAATCCCCACCCGCGATCGCCTGTCGCTGCTACGCAGCGCGGTCCAAAGTGTGCTTCGCCTAGACGACGAGGACTGCGAGGTAGTGATCTCAGACAACGCTTCCTCCGAGAATGTGGCTGAGTACGTCGACTCCCTCGAGGATGCCCGCATCGTGTACGTGAAAAGCATACGTCCACTTGCGGTGACCGAGAACTGGAACCGCGCTCTGGAGCACAGCAGCGGGGACTACATAATCATGCTGGGTGACGACGATGCCCTCCTGAGTACGTATTTCTCTAGGACCAGACAGCTGATCGCCGAGTTCGACCAGCCGCAGGTCGTTTATCACAATGCCCTCGTCTATGCCTATCCGGGAGTCGTGCCCGAGGAGCCCCACGGCTATCTGCGATCGGAGGGCTACGCGACGTTCTTGCGCAACGCGCGCCGGCCCTTCCGGCTCGAGCACGATATAGCCGCGTCGATGGCCCAGGCAGCGATGGGCTTCCGTGTGCGATATGGCTTCAATATGCAGTTCGTGACTGTGGGAAGGGGGCTTGTGGATGAGCTCTCACGCAGTGGCCCCTTCTACCGCTCGCCTTTCCCCGACTACTACGCCATGAACCACCTGTTCCTGCGTGCCTCCTCGATCGTCGTGGATCCGCACCCTATGGTGGTGATCGGCGTCTCGCCGCGCTCCTACGGCTTCTTTCACAACAACAGGCAGGAGACGGCAGGACGCTCGTTCTTGCAGGGCGATGGAGCCGGCCCCGACTCGTACTCCGCTACAGAACCGTGGCTGCCAGGCACCAATATCAACGATGGTTGGCTCGGGGCCATGCGAGATCTCCATCGCGAGCTCGGGCATCCTGCCAGCCTGCGCCCGAACTACAGACGCTACAGGATGCTCCAGATCGCCTACGTTTACGACCACCATCGGCAGGGCTACATCGACGCAGCGCAGATCGCCGAGCTACAGCTGCGAATGACTCGGCGCGAGCGTCTGCTCTATGGCTTGGCATTCTCGATCGTGCGGTTGCTGGAAAAGGTTGCGCCGGCAAGTGTTCGCGGTGCGATCCCGAGCGCGCTGCAGCTCGCCCAGCGACAGTTTCCGGCGTGGGACCCGATCCGCGACAACGCGGCTTACAAGGACATCGGCGAAGTGGTCACGCGGGTGGATCCCAGCCGGGATCCTCTCCGCTGGCAGCAACCTCGGCGCTCAGGCCTGCGCGGCGCGATCGTTCGGCGACTCGACTGACGAGTGCCGAGCGTTCTCTAACTATGGGGCCGTGGACCGCGGGTCGGCACATGAACCCCATGCCAGGACTGACAGCAGCCGTCTACGGTCAGCACCTCCACGCTGGTAGGAACGCGTCTGGTTGTCGGCCACAAGCAGTCCCTCCTGCTCGCCTTGCCAGAACGTACGGCTGTGAGGCCACTGGTCCTGGTCATAGAGGCGACCCTCACGATCGACGACCACGGCGCGCAAGCCCATTTGTTGGACCTGGCGGGTGAGGCTGGCACGCCCCGACTCAAGCACGTAGGCATCGGTCTTCCTGTGTACCTCGTGCAGACGCAGTTGAGCGAGCGTGGAGTGGGCGATCATGAAGGCATTCGTACGCAGATGATGCGCGGGGAACGATTCGAAGTCCCGCGTCTGCCAGACCAGCTGCGACAGTGCCCGCAGTGCGGCCCTTGGCATGTGAGTCGCCGCGTGTGCGAGCCCCGCCATAAGGGATCGATCCTCGCCCGCGACCGACCCACTTGAGATGTTTGGTCCAGCAGCGGCCCGCTCAGCATCCATCTGTGCGAACTGCACGCGCATCGTTCTTCGTGACGGAAGCCACCTCCTATATGCGCTCGGCAGCCCAAGCGAATTGAGGATCCATGATCGAGTGCTGTTCCACGAACCGCTCGCACCCGCGATCCCCACATCGGCGCGCAGGAGCGCTGCGTCGAGATTGACCAGCCACCCCTCGCACAGTGGCTCGCTGTAGGAGTTCAGAAAACAGTAGCGCTCGCGTCGCAAGCGAGCGGCAGCGGCAAAGTACACACCAAGATCGAAACCGGTGTCGGGGAAAAACAGCAACTCAGCGCCAAGGTCCTGGGCATCTTCCATGTAAGGCTCGGCACGGGCCGGCGACGAGAAACCCTTCATGGCCAGCACGAGCTCGTAGTCGACGCCCGGTGGGCAGCGGCGCATAGCTTCGATGAACGCGCGGAAAGGGGCGGGCCCATTGGCGGCGCGCACTATATGCACTATGCAGGGGCGCGAGTGCTGAGATGGCTCAACAGATTCGATCGCGAGGGCGTCGCGGACAGGTGAACGTCGCAAGGCGCGCACTTCAGCTCCGGCGCCGCAAGAGCGGCGGCAACACGATGTTCAGCTCCTCGGGGATGGCTCGAAGGACAAGCACCACAGATGCGTAGATGAGACTGGACAGGACAAGCCGTGCGAATACGGGGAGCCCGCTCGCGAGAAATGGCAGGCAACCGAGGAGACCGGCCACGGCTACCTTGGGAAGCACCGACAACCTAGGCTTCAAATGAGGCCTGCCTCGCACCAGCACCACCCCATTGGCAATAGCGGCAACCACCTCTACCCCTGCCATCCCGATTGCCGCGCCCTCAGCGCCGTCGAGGACGACTAGGACAGCGACAACCACACTCACGAGCACAAGCATGCCGAGGTTCAAGAGCAGGATCGCGCGGTGTAGATGCAGGCTGAGCAGGCCGTATCCAAACACCGCGCTGACAAACGTGGCACCCACCGCGATTCCCTGTATCTGGAGAAGCGGCACAGCGGCAAGAAAGTCGTTGCCACCGAGGATCTGCACGGCGATCTTCGCCCCCACCGCCAGGGACAAAGCGGTCCATACACCGACGATCAGGCACGTCTCAAATACGCGGGATAGCGCATAACCGAGCCGCGCCGGGTCATCTCGGGCTGCGCGTGCAAAGACCGGGAAGGCAGAGCTGACCAACAGGGCAGGAATGACGAACAGCACCTCCACCACCCTGAAGGCAACGCTGTAATAGCCAAGTTCCTGTGCTCCGGCGATCAACGACACGAGGACAATCGCCACACGGAAGTAGAGCGTCGACGCAGCCACCGCGGCCGAGTAGGTGAAGACAGGCGCCAGTAGCGCCCGCCAGCGCCGAAAACGGAAGGAGGGACGAATCGGGATATCTCCTCGGACGAGAACGATCGTCGGGATAAGGACGGCCAACGCGGCGACCAAGGGTGTCGCAAGGAACGGCAGCAGGTAGGCGCCGAGCAAGACCAGGGCGACGATAAGAGCCGAGGTGACCAGCTGGCGAATCAAGTCGAGAGCCGCCACCCAGCCGAGGCGCAGTCTCGCAATGAGCGGCACAGAGAGTGTGGTCTGGGTGTTCTGAACCAGAACTCCACCTCCGGCGATGAGGACTCCTAGGGCTAGGTATCCGCTATAGGCAATGAGCGCGAATATGGTGATTAGCACGACGCCGATTACAGTCAGCGCGAGGCGGATCCCGAGCAGGTCACGCGCAACGAGCGCACGCTGCTCTCCCTCGAGCAAGGCCATCTCGCGTACGCCGATCGCAGTCAGGCCAAGGTCTGTGAACCCTGTGACGACCGCGCTGAGCGACAGGGCGGTCGTGTAGCTCCCGGTCTGCACCACGCCGAGGTGACGGAAGAGCAACGCGGCCGAGCCCGCCGCGAGAAGCGAGCTGCCGAAAAAGGAGCCAACACGCAGCGCCCCTCCGCGGACAACACTGGGACCAGCCTCAGATGTGGAAAGCAAGTCCGGCTCGCGCGCGAGCGTCTCAGGATCCACCTTAGGATCCATCGCGACTCCCGTCCGATCCTGCCCGGACATCGTTCACTCACACCTCGGGACGAACGAACAAGGATGTGTAGGTGGCGCCAGCATGCGTCTCCCAGGGCCGAATGGCAGTGGTGAGAAGCAGGGAGAGCGCGCGCGTGACCCGCGTGGATGGTCGCTTAGCCGGATATCGACGTAGCGCGTATTCCCATCCAAAGCGATTCCAGTGGCGCCCAGCCGGATCGGAGGTCGTGGTCATCACATGTCGCAAGCCAAGCTCGGTGGCCTTGGTTTGAAGCGTCGATGGAGGTATCAGGAAAAGGTGACGAGGCGCGTCGAGGTGAGCCCAGAAGCTTCTCAGTAGTCGAAACTGGAGGGAGTCGGGGTTGGGGGTGCCCACGATGATCGCTCCTCCGGGCTCCAGGTGCGCGACCGCGGCCTCAAATACAGCCCAGGGGTCGGGCAGGTGCTCGATTACCTGCCACATGGCCACCGCGTGAAAGCTCCCCAGCGTGTCCAGGGCAAGCTCTGGCCGGTGACTGTGGACAGCGCGTGCACCCACCACAGTCTCGATGTAGTCACAACAACTCTTATCCATCTCAATGACGGTCGTCTCAAAGCCAGCCGATACGGCCGCACGGGCGAAGAGACCAGTACCAGGACCGATCTCAAGGAGCCGCCCGCCACCAACAGCACGGCGTAGCAGGTTGAGCTTTGGCTCCTCAGCACGCGCATGGCGATCGAGCTCCGCCAGGTCGGGGTGCGCGTGATAGTCGGGAGGGTAGTGTCGAGCAAGGTCCTGCGGGACGGGGCAAAGAAAATAGGTGCCACAGCTCATGCACTTGTGAAACACGAAACTCCCAGCTGGAATGCCTCGGTTGCGATCGGTTGAGGAAAAGACGCGACGCGCCTGGCCGACGCACAGGGGACAGCTAGAGCATCCGTGCCCGCTGCCTGTCTCCTGGCGGGTCATTGAGTCCAGCTGGGAAAGGAGCGATCGCGCTCGGAGACGATGCGCTCCCCGGGCGGTACCGGCCACCGAATCCCAAACGCGGGATCGTCACAGCGCACTCCTCTGGCGGCATCGGGCACGTAGTGGTGGCCCATCTGGTAGAGCACCTCGCAGCCGTCGGTGAGCGTCTGAAAGCCGTGCGCAAGACCGGCGGGGATGTAGAGCGAGTGCCCGTTTTCGGCCGTCAACTCGACGCCGTGCCACTGGCAGTGCGTCTCGGAGCCGGGGCGCAGGTCGACCGCCACGTCGAAGATCGCTCCGCGGACACAGCGCACGAGCTTTGACTCCGCGTGGGGAGCTGCCTGGTAATGCATTCCGCGCAGGGTGTCGCGGCGGGCATTGAACGATGCGTTGCACTGCACCACCTCAGGGTTCATGCCGCGGGCGCGGAACTCCTCGGCATCGAACGTGCGCGCGAACCAGCCCCGCTCGTCGCCGATCCGCTCGGGCTCGATAAGCCAGACGCCGGGGAGGGGCGTCTCGTGAAACTTCATGAGAGCAGCGTCAGCTCCGGCGTGCGAGCCGCGAACCGCCCGCCCCACTCCCGGATGAAGCTCAGCTGCTCGACGATCTCGTCCTTGAGGTTCCAGGGAAGGATCAGGACGACGTCGGGCCGGTCCTCGCGCAGGGCCTCGGGCGAGCGGATCGGGATGTGGGTGCCGGGCAGGAGGTGGCCCTGCTTGTGCGGGTTGAGGTCGCAGGTGTAGTCGATGAAGTCGCACCCGACGCCGCAGTAGTTGAGCAGCGTGTTGCCCTTCGCGGGGGCGCCATAGCCGGCGATGCGCAGGCCCTGCTCCTTGAGGTCGATCAGGAAGCTCAGGATCTGGCGCTTGTCCCGCTCGACACGGCGCGCCGTAGGCGAGGTAGGTGTCGAGACGCTCGTAGCCGGCGGCGCGCTCGCGCTCGCGCAGCTCGGCGGCGGCGGCCGTCTCGGGCTTGGCGGCGTCGTCTGCGTGGCAGCCGTAGATGCGCAGCGAGCCGCCGTGGGTGGGGAGCTCCTCGACGTCGAACAGGCGCAGGCCGTGGGCCTCGAAGACGCGGGAGACGGTGAGGAAGGAGAAGTAGGAGAAGTGCTCGTGGTAGATCGTGTCCCACTGGTTGTCGGTCATGAGGCTCATCAGGTGCGGGAACTCCATCGTGATGACGCCGCCGGGCTTGAGCAGGATCTTCATGCCGGCGACGAAGTCGTTGAGGTCGGGCACGTGGGCGAGCACGTTGTTGCCGAGCAGCAGGTCGGCGGCGGACTCGCCGGCGAGCGAGCTCGGCGGTCTCCGCGCCGAAGAACTCGACGAGCGTCGGGATGCCCTTCTGGAGGGCCACCTCGGCGACGTTGGCGGCGGGCTCGATGCCGAGCACCGGGATGTCGCGCTCGTGGAAGTACTGCAGCAGGTAGCCGTCGTTGGAGGCGATCTCGACGACGTGGCTCGAGCCGTCGAGGGCGAAGCGCTCGATCATCAGCTCGGCGTAGCGCTTCGAGTGCTCCAGCCAGCTGGAGGAGTAGGACGAGAAGTAGGCGTAGTCGGAGAAGATGTGCTCGGGGGTCTCGAACTGCTCCAGCTGCACGAGGAAGCACTCGCGCGCACACGAGCGCGCGCAGGGGGTAGAACGGCTCCATCGCGTTGGCGCGCTCGGGGGGCAGGTAGGAGTTGGCGAGCGGCGACATGCCGAGGTCCGCGAAGACGGCCTCGACGGGGGCGCCGCAGAATCGGCAGGCGGTCTCGGTCATGGGGAGGGAGGGTATTGAAAGGCGCGGATCTGCTCGGAGGTGACGGCGCGCATGTCCCCCCCCTCGCGCAGATGCAGGTACCACTCGACGACCGCGTCCAGGCCCTGGGGGAGACCCCAGGTGGGACGCCAACCGAGATGGGCCCGGGCTCGCGAGGAGTCGAGCTTGAGATAGCGCGCCTCGTGGGGGTGGGATCTTTCATCGTGGGTGAGGGGCAGTGGCTCGGGCCACAGGTCGGACATGCGCGAGACGATCCAGGCGACCGGTCGGGCGTCCTCGTCGGCGGGGCCGAAGTTCCAGGGGGAGGCGTGGGCGGGGGACTCCCACAACGATTGGGCGAGCACGAGATAGCCGCTCAGCGGGTTGAGGACGTGCTGCCAGGGGCGGATCGCCTCGGGATTGCGGATGTGGAGTGGCTCTCCGGCGAGGGCGGCGCGCATGATGTCGGGGACGAGCCTGTCCTCGGCCCAGTCGCCGCCGCCGATGACGTTGCCGGCGCGTGCGGAGGCCAGACGGGTGCCGTCGGGGTCGGAGAAGAAAGAGCGGCGGAAGGCGTCGGTGACGAGCTCGGAGCAGCCCTTGGAGTTGGAGTAGGGGTCGTGGCCGCCCAGGGGCTCGTGCTCGCGATAGCCCCACTCCCACTCGCGGTTGTCGTAGCACTTGTCGGAGGTGACGTTTACGAGGACCCGCACCGTGCCTGAGCGCCGGACGGCGTCGAGCAGGTTGACGGTGCCCATGACGTTTGTTTCGTAGGTCTCGCGGGGCTGGGCAAAGGAGCGGCGCACCAACGATTGGGCCGCCATGTGGATCACGACCTCGGGCGCCGACGTGGCCAGGGCCGCCTCCAGTGCCGCCGCGTCGCGCACGTCGCCGACGATGCTCTCCAGGGAGTCCCCCAGGCGCGCGAGCTCGTAGAGGGAGGGGTCGGTGGGTATGCGGTCGGAGAAACCGGTTACGAGGGCCCCGAGCGAGTGCAGCCACAGGGCAAGCCAGGCCCCCTTGAAGCCGGTGTGACCGGTGAGCAAGACGCGGCGCCCGTCCCAAAAGCTCGGGTCGATGGCTCCCCGGGTGGTGGGGGTGGGATCGGAATCGGCGCTCACGAGCTCTCCCAGACGCGCCAGGGGGCCTCGCCGGCCCACAACTCTTCGAGCTGGGTGCGCTCGCGCAGGGTGTCCATGGCCTGCCAGAAGCCGGTGTGGCGGTAGCAGGAGAGCTGGCCGTCGCGGGCGAGCGAGGTCATGGGCTCGCTGCTCCCAGACGGTGGCGTCGCCGTCGAGGTAGCGGGCCACCTCCGGGGAGAGCACGAAGAAGCCCCCGTTGGTCCAGGCGCCGTCGCCGCGCGGCTTCTCCTCGAACTGGCGTACCTGGGGGCCTTCGACGTCGAGCGCGCCGAAGCGCCCGGGGGGCTGGACGGCCGTGACGGTCGCAAGCCGGCCCTGGTCTCGATGGAAGGCGATGAGCGCTGAGATGTCGATGTCGGCGAGGCCGTCCCCGTAGGTAAAGCAGAAGTCCTCGGCGCCGAGGTAGGGGAGGACCCGCTTCAAACGGCCGCCGGTCATGGTGTTCTCGCCCGTGTCGACGAGCGTGACGCGCCAGGGCTCGGTGGCAGAGCGGTGGACCTCCATGTCGCCGTTGTGGAGATCAAAGGAGACGTCGCACGTGTGGAGGTAGTAGTTGGCGAAGTACTCCTTGATGAGGTAGCCCTTGTAGCCGAGGCAGATGACGAACTCCTCGATGCCGTGGGCGGCGTAGATCTTCATGATGTGCCAGAGCATCGGCTTGCCCCCGATCTCGACCATGGGCTTCGGTCGGACCGTCGTCTCCTCGCTGAGCCGCGAGCCAAACCCGCCAGCCAAGATCACCGCCTTCACGGGCAGCAGACTAGCGGTGCATGAGCGTGGCAACGCACCACCAAGGACATGCTACGCTGTAGCACATGGAGATAGGCGTCCGTGACCTGCGCAACCGCACCGCGAGTGTGATCGACGCCGTGAGGGGGGGCGAGCGGGTGGTGTTGACCGTCAACGGGGAACCTCTCGCGGACATCGTGCCCCACGGCGCCCGCACGCGTTGGCTCGCCGGCGATCAGTTGCGCGGGCAGCTGGCCGACCGGGCCGCCGATCCAGGCCTCACACGCGAGCTGGATGTGCTCGCCGGGCAGACCCTCGACGCGCTTTGACCCCTCCTGAAAGAGGCCTGCTCGACACATCGGTGTTCGTCGCCCGCGAGAGCAAGCGGCCGCTCGGCAAGCTGCCCGGGCAGGTGGCGGTGTCGGTCGTCACGATCGGGGAGCTGAAGCTCGGCGTGATCAATGCCGAGGACGACACAATCAAAGCCCGCCGCGCCGACACGCTTGCGCTCGCCAGGGCGGCCGATCCGATCCCGATAAACGAGGCGGTGATGGACACGTGGGCGAGGCTCGTCGCGGACTGCCGCGCAGCCGGAGTACACCGCACGGTCAAGCTGACGGACGCGTTGATCGCCGCGACCGCGGTCGAGCGCGGACTGCCGGTCGTCACCCAGGACGAGGACTACGAGCAGATCGCACGCGCCCACCTCTCGCTACAGGTTTACAAGGTCTGACTGTATGGCGGCCATCACCGCTCCCGCACCCGCACCACAGGGGAGGCGCCGGTGGAGTAGGGGAAGTCGGCCTCGTGGGGGGAGACGGCGCGGAACTGGTAGGTGATGGGACCGGCCAGGCGGAAGCGGTAGCTTGAGCGGTAGCGGCCGCGGGTGGCTGTGGAGAGCACGCGGAACTGGCGCCAGGGACCACCCAGGGTACGGGCCTCGAGCACGAGCTGCTTGCCTCCGTGGGGAAGCGGGGCACCGGAGAGGGTGCCGGTGAACGCGATCGTGCCGCCGGAGTGGGAGGTGTGGGGGGTGACACGCAGGGTGAGGCGGGCGGGGACCGTGAGGCTCAGCGTGGCGGTGACGTCGGGAGCGGCCTGCCCAAGGTGGCTGGAGTAGGCAAATGTGAGCCGGGTCGAGGGGGTGGAGGCGGGGAGGCGCACATGCAGATGGCCGTCCGAGGCGGTGCGGGCGGTGGCAAGCGCGACCGCGTGGGCCCCCTGAAGGCTCGGGGTGGAGAGCACCTGAACGGAGGCCCCGGCGATCGGGGAGCCGTCAGGCGCGGTGAGCCGCCCGAGGACCGTCTGGGGGTGGCCGTAGGCGCCCGCGAGAGAGGCCCTGGCGGTGGTGGCCCAGTGCACGCGGAGCGTGGCCCCGGCCGACGCGTGAGTACCGTTGTCGCCTGGGAGAGAAGGGGCGGGGTTTGTTTTGGGAATGGGGTCGTTCTTACCGGTGTTCGCCGGCGCCTGGCCTTCGGGCGTGGCCTGCTGGGATGGGGGGGACGCCGGATGGTTGAGGACCGTGATCTTGCGGTCGAGCGCGACCGTGGAGTTGCCGGAGGCGTTGGTGAGGGAGACGACGAGATGGTGGGTGCCGTCGGTGAGGGTGGAGGTGTCGAGGGGGACGTCGGCGGTGAGACTGGGGGGACACGGCTGCAGGTAGAGGAACGCGGGGAGGCCGTCGCCGGTCTGGCCCACGTCGCGGCAGTGGCCCCCATTTTCGTTGAGCAGGGTGCGACCGACCTCGATGCCGTCAACGGTGAAGACGGCCTGGTAGACACCGGAGCCCGAGTCTTCGGCATGAAAAGCGAGGTCGGCCGTGCCGGTGAGCGTGGGGGCAGTGGCAAGTTCTCCCTGGACACCCGTAACCGTGGGTTGGGAGGACTGCTGGAGGGTTAGGTCGGCGGCGTAGAGGTAGACCACAGCGGCGTAGCCGTTGCTATCGCCTTTGCCGCTTGGGCACACGAATTTTGGATTGCCCGCGCAAGACACGTTCAGATAGAGGTGGGTGTCTAGGTTTTTGGGAAGCACAGTGACAATGTTGGATGGAGCGTTGACGCTGTTTGTGTTGCCGATCCCAGTAGGACAGCCGAACTCCGCGACACATTGGTCGATAACGTCGGCTTCGACATCCTTATTTTCGGGCCCGGCAAGCCAGAACTCATACGTGGCGTTCGTTGCCCACCCACCATCAGCGTCGCCCGCCCGCCATAGCGTGGCCGCCGAAATGGTGGTCTGCGTAGAAGAGCTAAATACCCATGTGGCACGGTCTGTTTCAACTTCATGGGTAGCGCCATCGCTCAGTGCAGCCATAAGCGCACCACCTGTAGCGCAGGTGTCTTGTGTGGAGTCGGATGTGCCCAATTTTGTTTCAGTCCACCCGTCCGTAGGCGCCACTTGCCCATCGGGCATACGGCAGCCATACACGTGGTACTCCCCCGCCCTCGCTCCCCCTGCACCTCCGGTCAGTGCCCACGTGACCGCGAGCGCCAGCGTCATCAGGGTTGAGGGGCCCATGAAACGTCTCATCCACAACATGCCTCAGATTCCTTTCCACTCGGTGGCGGCGGCCGCTGTTGGCCGCCCTCGACATCCATGTCGCCCGCGAGCCCACGCTCACCCCCCTGTCAATTGGCGATCATCTCGTCTTTATCGGGCCACCATGCTAGTGGAGCGGCATCTTCGGATGGTCAAAATCGACGGATGTTCGGGTGGGGGCCAATTTGGACCGCTGTCGCCGCGCCACTGCCCACCGCAGACTCCTCATAGGAGCGAGCACTGCGCCGAGCGAAAGGGCGCCGATCTCAACATCCACTCCTAGCGTGTCGCGCAGGTCAGCAGGGGTGCTTGGGAGTCTGCTACTGTACCTCTTGCGTTACACTTGAAGCAGCCATCGAGACGGTGGCCAGTACCTCATGTGGTACGCTTTTCCCTTCCCATGGCCAAGCAACCCGACACTAGCTACTACATTCGGCGCCGTCGCAATTGGCTCGCAGACGAGGACACCCGGGCAGAGTACGAGCGTGCACGGCGCGAGATCGAACAGATCGATACGCTCATCCGTTCCCTGGATGAGCTGCGTGAGAACGCCGGGATGTCCAAGGCTGAGCTGGCGCGCCGCATCGGACGCAATCCCGCCGGCATCCGACGATTGTTTACAGCCGAGCAGGTGCGCCCCGAGCTTCCTCTGATCGTCTCGATCGCCGACGCCCTGGATGCAAGCATCGAGATCAAGCTGCGGTCGCGCCGATTGACCCGCAAGCCCGGTGCGCGCAAGTCTACCGGCAAGCGCGACCGCGACGCTGTACGTGCCTAAGGCGGACAAATAACGCCCGCATCGACTCATAGGCTTCGATGGTGGCTTGGAACATCGTCTTCTACGAGACAGTCGAGGGCGCCGTGCCAGGAGCGGATTTCCTCGACGAGTGTCCCCCGAAGGTTCGCGGGACGATCCTGGCTGTGCTCGACGCCGTGGCGTCCGCGCCGCCGCCCGCGTTCTCTGGCGGAGGCAAGTGGGAGGCTATGCACGGTGTTATGAGCGGGTACTACGAGATCCGCGTCACCGGGCCTGGGCGTGAGCAGTTCCGGCTCTTCTGTCTGCTTGAGAACGCGGACGCAAACACCCTCGCGGCGCGTGGTCTATATGGACCAACCATCGCCGTTGTCACAGGCATGCGCAAGAAGACCGGCACGGTCTTCAGCGAGCGCGACTACGCCAAGGTCCGCAAGTTCGGTGCCAATCACCTGGCTCAAACACCCCGGCGCATCGCTGAGTAAGCCGAGTCGGGGATGCATTCTTTAAAGCAGTAAAGGTCGGGGTATCTGGTCGCTGGCGCTCAATAGCGGTGCGGTCAGAGTCCGTTCCGGCCGTGAGCTAGCCTCCCAGCCGCAGCTCGATAGTACAGGCTTGGGCTCACCGGGCGGCGAGCGGGGTCACATCGCCCATCGCGAGACCTGTCCGTGCAGAAAGCGAGCCCTCAGCAATGGGCACGGACAACTATGTAAGACGCCGAGCGACAGGTGGCATTTGAACAGCCCATCAAACATTTACCTTACGTTACCCTCACGGCGATAATCAGCGCAAGCTCCAGCCACTTGAAGTGGCAGTCAACCTCCTCGAAACCAGCGTCATCATGTAGCCAGGCTAGCTGCTCGCAAAGGCCCGCCAAACGATCCGCCGGGTCATCTTCTATCCGGCCAATCGCACGCCGGAACCGCTCGTGCTGCTGTGCAGTCACCGAAGCCATGAGATCCAGGTTGGCAAACACACCCCCCGGCACGAGCAGTGCATGGACTTCACGGAATAGCATACGCTTTCGTGCATGGTGCAGGTGATGGATCGCAAGCCCAGAGACAACCACATCAAATTGCTCTTTTATCTTGAGAGGGCGCGCGAGATCATGTACCACGAGCTCGACTGAGGACGTAGTCTCGAAACGTCTACGCGCGCTCTCCAGCATCGGTGGCGACAAATCCAGACCAACTCCCCGTACGTGTGGATGTCGGTCACGCACCAACGCCAACAGCCGCCCATCCCCCGTCCCAAGGTCTAGCACATGCCCAACTTGGGCCCGCAAGACGTCGAGCAACAGCTGTTCTGCGATCTCACGGTGGGGGATGTCGCGAGCTAGATACTCGGCAACACGCTCTGGATCGGACCACTCACCCAGCACGTAAGCCGCCATACATCGCAAGAATCGTCTGAACTATCTCAGCTTCTATGATCCCCATCACAAATCGTGTACAAGCAATCGCAGTCCAAGGTCCAACTCATTACATTCAAGGAGGTGGGAGTACCGCTGATGCCAACTACCTGCCTCAAGGTCGCTACGTAGCCTTCTTAGTCCCTCATCCTTTTCCGCCGGATCAAGACACGCAAATACCGCCATTGTATTCCGAACTGCCTCATCAAGATACACGTGAGGTCGCCGCCAATATGCGTGGTAAAAGCCATCCACGCAGTCGGCTGGGATCGGTACAACAGTGACATCGCATGGACCAAGTAATTCCGCAGTCTCCTCAGCAGGGCGCCACAAGGCATGAGCATTTGGCAGATATTTATCTGTCAGCCAGAACTCATCCGCCTTAGTCCGATCTATCGTAAGGACGACGACTCGATTCTGAGCCACCCGTCGCATCTCAGCAAAGCCCCGCGCCTGATCTCGCCAATGCCAATGGCTAGCGATACTCATTACCACATCAAAACTACCATCGTGAAACGGCAGCGATTCCGCGACCCCGGCGACGCACTTCGCAGCGTCGAGACGTCTCTGAGCCCTCATCGCCTCCGATGGCTCAACAGCAAGCACCTTTCGATCATGCGGCTCGTATGAGCCCGTCCCAGCTCCTACATTCAACACCGTTGTCGCATTCCCCAACTCTCTCCAAATCATCTTTGCGATGCGCGGATCGGTAGCACGCGTGAGCGTGTAACTTTTGCCGATCTCGTCATAGAGTTGCGACATTACACCACAGCAACAAGATCGTCCGGCAGATATGCCGGATCATCTAGCGGACCATACATTGAGCGTAGCTGCCGGGTAAGTTCTGATCGAGTGGGACTACCTGGCGCACCGCGCATTGTACATATCTGCACCTGACCTACCTCGCCATCCACGCCAGCCTCTGATCGCGGCCGAGAATCGGGGTTGCCCTTCCGATAACAACGAGAGGTCGGTCTGTGTCACAAAACCGACCCCCCAAATTCAACGTCTCATTTTCAAGCTTCTCAACAGTTCAGTACTATTTCTGTTTCTTTATGATACTTAATATGTGCTATCTGCTTGCCACAAAGTTGTCCACTTGGTCGCTTAGCGGCAACTTCGTATATACCGACTGGCAAGCGGAACCCAAAGATTCCTCCGGAATAGGTCTTTTCCTTCGCCACTACGTGGTGCACAAGTTTATGGCCCACGACCACATGCCACCCCGAGACAGGGCGACCGTGCGAATAGACATGACCGCTTAGCTCGCCAACATTCCCCAACTTAATATGGCGCAGGGACGCCACCATAGCTGACGATTCCGCAGGCACCGATGACTGGAAAGCGGTCGGACCCCATTTGGCTTGCGCAGACGTCACACCGCCAATTACGACCATAGTAACCACCACCCCGGTGAGCCACAGACGACCTGAGTAGTTCATGGAATGGTTCGTCCTTCCTATCGAATTGATTCTAGAATATGGAGGACTAGGGATTCTAGCATCGTTGCCTTTTGTACACAAGTGCCGGGAGCATCAGAGGCACCGGCCGTCGAGCTCAAACCGGATATCCTTGCGCGCGAAGAAGCAGAGGCTCTCCTCGAGCTCTAGGCGTGCGAAGTTGGCTCCGAGGCAGTAGTTGACGCGACGCGCCAGACGCGCTCCCGCTCCACCCCATCCGTAGACGCGACCTGCCATCGGGCATACGGCAACCATACACATGGTACTCCCCGCCCTTGCGCTCCTACCCCTCCCGCGAGTGCCCATGTGACCGCGAGCGCCAGCGTCATCAGGATTGAGGGACCCATCGGTGGAGGCGACCACTGGCCGCCCTCAACATCCATGTCGCCCCGCGAGCCCTCGCTCACCACCCTGTCAATTGGCGATCACCTCGTCCTTATCGAGCCAGCATGCTAGTGAAGCGACATCTTCGGATGGTCAAAATCGACGGATGTTCGGGTCGATTCCACAGACGAGACTCCGTTTCAATACGATTCGTACTCATGACACGTGTAGCGAGGGGATCCGACGGCTTTGGGCGTGAGGTGATCCTCGGATTGCTCACCGAGGAGCCATCGAACTGCTACCAGCTCGACCGGAGGTTGGCCGAGCGATTTGGCTCGGCGGCCTACACGCATGGGACCGCCCGGCAGGCGATCAAACGCCTGGTGGATGAGGGGCTCGTCTGCGTTGGAGATGCGGACGCGCGGACAGCATCCGGCGGGGGCATTCGAGCTCGGACGACCCTCTATGAGGCGACGCCGGCCGGCGTGGAGCGCTTTCACGTGTGGTTGTGGGCGTCCGTATCGACTCCGCCGGTGCGTGAGGAGCTACACGCGAAGATCGCGCTGTGCCGACCCGCCGACCTCCCGCGCATGGTGGAAGTGGTACGTGAGGCGGAGTCGATCTGTGCGGGCAAGCTTCAAGGCCTGAACTGGCGCGTACGGTCTCGTCGACGGGATCTGGACCCCGAGGACTTTCGCGTACGTATGGATCTGGTCGTGAGCACAGGCGATCAGGCCTGGTGGGAGAGCAGAATCAAGTGGCTCCAGAAGGTTCGCGTGTACTTGGAAGATGAGCGCAAGCGCTGCCAGGTGGAGCCTCGCTCTCGGACGGTGATCCGGCGGACCGGCTGATGGGCGTTCTGCTCTCGTTGCGGAACGTCTCGTTGACCTTCCCGCGCGGGAGTCGTCATGTCGTGCCCGTGCTCGCGGGCGTGTCGCTCGATGTCAAAGCTGGGGAACTAGTCGCCGTGCTTGCACAGCGCGCACAGGGTAAGACGACTCTGTTGCGCGTAGCGGCTGGGATGGATCGACCGGCTCGTGGTGAGGTCCTGTTCAAGGGCGAAGATCTCTATCGCCTGTCCGATAGGCGACGTTCGGCGTTGTTGCGATCCCAGATCGGCTTCGCCGAGCCGCTCGGGCCCGATATCGATCTGCCGGTGCTGGCCCACGTTGCCGTGCCGCTACTTGCGAACCACAGCAAGAACGATGCCTACGAGCGAGCACGAAGAGCGCTGGAGCGTGTCGGCGCCGAGGAGTGCGCGGAACAACCGTGGTCGAGCCTCGCTGACTCCGAGCGCGCGCTCGCCGCGCTAGCTCAGGCGATCGTACGCCGACCCGAGTTGCTGCTTGTGGACGACCTTACGGCGACACTCGGCATCGACTCGACGGAGCGGATCGGCCGCCTGTTGCGGTCGGTCGCCCACGAAGATGGCCTGGCGGTGCTGATGAGCGTCTCGGACGCCGATGCGACTACATGGTTCGACAGGGTCGCGTCGCTCTCGGGCGGCGAGCTGCTGGTGGGGCAGTCGATGAATTCAGGACCCGACCAGAACGTGATCGACTTTCCGGGTGACCCGTCGCGTCGCGCGTCCTCCTGATGCTCGAAGTTCGCAACCTCGTAAAGCACTACCACGTAGGGGATGGAGAGCCTGTGCGCGCCGTGGACGACTTGTCGCTCTCGATTGGCGCGGGGGAGCTCGTCGCCCTGTACGGGCCAAGCGGGTCGGGCAAGACGACATTGTTGACGTTGATCGCGGCTCTCACGCGGCCCGACGCGGGCAGCGTGGCCTTGGATGGACGCGACCTCGCATCGCTCTCGGACGCCGAGCAGTCCCGATACAGGCTGCGAGATCTCGGCTTCATCGATCAGACCCTCGACCTCATGCCCGGTGGGAGTGTTGTGCAAAATGCGGCGCTGAAGCTGTGGATGCTCGAAAATACACGCAAGGCCGAGCGACGCGTGCAACCCATTCTGGAGCGGTTGGGTCTGGGTGAGCGCCTGCGGCACCGCGCCGATCAACTCTCGACAGGAGAGCGCCAGCGCGTGATGATCGCACGTGCGCTCTCCACCGAACCGAAGCTGGTGCTCGCAGACGAGCCCACGGGCAATCTCGACACACGTCGCGGTCGCGAGGTGCTCGAATTGCTGGCCGAGACATGCCGCGAGCATCACACAGCGGTTCTGCTGGTCACACACGACCCACAGGCGACGGCTTTCGCTGACCGCGTGCTCTCCCTGCGCGATGGTCAGATCGTCGACCGCCGCCCCGATGAGGTCCTCTCAGCGGTGCCGTGATGGGGTCGTCCGCTCGTGAGAAGACTTTCGAACGTCGCCCACCTCTACGTGGTGCGCCTGAAAGCACGCGCAGTGCTCGTCCAGGAGCTCTTTGCGATCATGGGTATCGCCGTCGGAGTGGCGCTCTTGTTTGCCTCGCAGGTCGCCAGCACGAGCCTCAATGGCTCGGTGGCAGAGTTGACCGGCAGCGTGATCGGCAAGGCAACGCTTCAGCTTGAGGCCCGCGACTCTCATGGTCTCAGCGAGCGCTTGCTCACCCAGGTGCAGCAAACCCCAGGGGTCAGTATCGCCGTGCCGGTACTCGAGCAGCGAGTCGGCTTGATCGGGCCCACAGGCAGCGAGAACGTCGACTTGATTGGCGTGGAACCACGCATGATTCGGCTGGCAAGCCCAATATTGCTGCCTTTCGGCGCCTCGCGACTTGCTCATCAGGAAGCGCTGGCGCTACCGTCCTCGGTAGCCGCTGAGACAGGTGCGGGACCGCTTGAAACTGTCCATTTGGAGATCGGCGCCACGCTCGCTTCGGCCCTCGTAGCGACCGAACTGACGAGCAGCCAGATCGGGGCGCTCGCCGGTAGTCCAATGGCAATTGCGCCTCTGTCATATGCACAGAAGCTCACCGGCATGCGGGGCAGGGTCAGTCGAATCCTGGTCCAACCGCGGCCGGGAGCCAAGGATGAGATCCATGCTGCGTTGCTCAAGCTCGCCGCTGGACGCAGCAACGTCGAGCCGGCGAACTTCGACTCGAAGGTCTTCGATCAGGCCGCCGGTCCGATCAACCAATCGACCAGTGCTTTCGCGGCGATCTGTGCGCTGGTGGGCTTCATGTTTGCCTACAGCTCGATGCTGCTCACGGTGCATCTCCGTCAAGGCCTGGTCCGGGAACTGCGGCGCAATGGCGCGACGCGGCTCCACACCGTCCAAGCGCTTCTCTTCGATGCCCTCGTCCTCGGCGTTCTCGCATCGCTACTCGGCTTGGCGCTTGGCGAGCTCCTGTCGGTCACCGTCTTCAATTCCACCGCGGGCTACCTCTCGTTTGGCTTCCCTGTCGGCTCCAGACGTATCGTGACGTGGCAGGACATTCTTGTGGCGGTCTGCGGCGGACTGCTCGCCGCCTCGATCGGCGTGCTGACACCTTTGCGTGACATCTGGACGCGCACGCGCCGCACTGAGCCAAGCCAGACACAAGCAACGCCGACTGCCTGGAGATTTGGAATGGTGCTTGCCGGATTCATATGCCTCGGCGCCACAACAGCCGTTCTGATTGAGGCTCCTCAATCGGCAGTCCTGGGTATCTCGCTGCTGATCCTCGCCCTTATTTGTTTGTTGCCACCACTACTAGATGGCGTCATGGCGATTGTCGATCGCCTACCTGAGGCGATCTTTGCAGGCGCCAACCGCATTGCGGTGATCCAGTTGCGCGAGAAAGGCAGCAGGGCTCGCGCCGTAGCGATCGCAGCGACCGGCGCAATTGCGGTATTCGGAAGCGTAACCATCCAGGGCTCTCACCGAAACCTGCAGAGCGGCCTCGACCGTCTCTTTCACGAAGTCACGAGCGCAAGCAGCTTGTGGGTGCTGCCATTCGGCCCCCAAAACCTCCTGGCGACCAACTCGTTCCACACAGCCATCCTACCCAAGCTACGAGGTCTAAAGGGGGTGCGCTCTGTCGGGCTTTATCGAGGCAGCCTGCTCGAATATGGCAGCCGTCGAGTATGGGTGCTCGCGCCGCCCGCTGACGCGAGGACACCGGTTCCGGCTAGACAGCTTGTCGACGGAAATGCCGCAGTTGCAGACAGCGAGCTTCGGGCTGGCGGCTGGGCAGTGCTTTCGCAATCGCTGGCGCTTGAGAACCATCTCGGAGTGGGCAAATCGTTCACCTTGCCGGCGCGCCATCCGACCAACCTGAGAGTGGCTGCGCTCAGCACCAATTTGGGATGGCCGCCTGGCGCCATCATCCTGAGCTCCGCCGACTATGTTCGCGCATGGGGCAGCGCCGACCCAAGCGCCTATGAGATTACGCTCACGCCTGGATACCCCGCACAGCGAGTCCGCTCCGAGATACGACAGGCACTTGGGCCACAGAGCGGGTTGACGGTGGAAACCGCCCAACAGCGCGACGAGCTACAAAGAACCGCAAGCCGCGAGGGCCTGGGGCGCCTCAGTCAGATATCTACTCTGGTGCTGCTCGCGGGATTGCTGGCGACTGTTACCGCGATGGCCGCGATGATCTGGCAACGCCGCCGTAGATTTGCACGGCTGAAGGTACAGGGATATGTCACAGGCGTGCTCTGGGCCGCGCTGATTTGCGAGTCAGCATGCCTGCTGCTCGTCGGCTGTCTCCTCGGCGCGGCGCTCGGGATCTATGGACAGTTGCTGCTCAGCCATGCACTGCTGTCCGTCACCGGGATGCCGGTCATCTTCGCCCCGCGCGCAGCAATGGCGCTCGACAGCTTCCTGCTCGTGACCGTCGCCGGAGCGGTCATCGTCGCCATACCCGGCTATCGCGTAGCAAACGTGGCGCCCCGTCCGTAGACACCACTCGCCACAAGGCGCAAGTGAGCGCTCCCATTGACGTCGTAGACCCAGAGCTTGCTCCAACCAGCTTTCGTGTCCGTGGATCTCAATCCTATATGCTCGACAGATACGATTTCTGCCGACACTGCGATCCAGCCCCGCTCTCACTACGGCAGTTGCATGTGCTGGCGTACTCCGCAAGCCGTGCCCTCACATGGATATGGCCCACGGCTTCGCGTGAGCTCGATGGTTGGAGCGAGCGTGCACGCAGAATCCCGGATGCACAACTAAGGAACGACGCACTCCGATCAATCGCACTTAAGCGCGACAACGCACAAGGTGCCGCTCTTTTCTGCGTTCTCCCCAAACGTCGTGAGCCGAGATTGCTCACACTACTCGTTGCATATCAGACGCTCTGGGATTACCTTGACAATACCAGTGAGCAAGCGGCGTCAGCCGGGAAGAAGAATGGCTACAGGTTGCATCGTGCACTTGTCGAGGCGCTCGATCCTGATGCACCGATGTCCAATTATTATCGTCACCATCCGTGGCACGATGACGGTGGCTATCTGCACACGCTTGTAAGCACCTGTCGAGAATGCTGTTTGTGCCTCCCGTCTTATTCTCACGTTCGCCCGCATGTCCTTGCCGGAGTGCGGCAATGCGCCATTCAAGGCATCAACCATCTGCCTGACTGCCAGCAACGTGAGCGGGAGTTGAAGGCTTGGGCCGAACAACAAGGGCACGCACAGCATCAGTTGCAGTGGTTTGAGCTTACGGCAGCCGCAAGTGCATTCCTGCCTCACGCGCTGCTTGCGCTCGCCTCTGAGCCGTTGCACGCCCGGCATGCGGCACAAGTTCGGGAGGCTTACTTCCCTTGGACGGCACTGGCAATCGCGATGTTGGACAGCTACGTCGACACAGTTGACGACCAGGCCAAGGGCAGCCACAGTTACGTCGCCCACTATGGGGACCGGTGGGTCATGGCGGAGCGCTTGCGCGTGATTCTCGCAATGACGCTGCGTGAAGCGACGAAGTTGCCAAACGGCCCTCGCCACGTCTTTATCGCGTCCGGCATGATGGCAATGTATCTTTCGACAAGCGCCGGCGCCGACCCGGAAACCCTTGCTCTCAATAAGTTGATTGCGGTTGGGGGTGGCTCATTTACGCAGCTGCTCATACCCCCCGTGCGACTCTGGCGGGTGCTCGACCGACGGCTTACTCAGACCGCACCGCAAGAGATGCGGCAAAAAACCGTCAGACGGCCGCTACCTCCGAAAATACCGGTACCGGCACCACTTCAGACGTTCTTGTTCTGGCGGTATCCCTTTTCTTACCTCCAGCACTGCCGCAATCGGTACGGGCCGACATTTACCCTGAACGCGACAAGTCGACCTCCGCTCATATTCCTCAGCGAGCCGCAGGACATCCGGTCGCTCATGGGGGCTCCAGAGGAGGGCTTGCGTCCCGGCGAAGGAGGTGCCGTCGTCTCACCCATCGTGGGCAAGCAATCATTCATGCTTTCAGATGGAGTACGACACCGTATCGGGCGCAAGGCGGTCGTCGCGGCATTTCACGCACAAGCCGTTGAGCGACACGTCGATGCGATCGTCGAGGCATCGGAGCGCGCTGTGGCCACGTGGCCTACAGACAAGGAGGTGGCCTTGCACCCCAGACTGAAATCACTGACGCTCGAAGTGATCCTGCGGACACTTACGGGACGTTTTGCAGGTCCGCTCGAGGACCTCGCGCTCACGCTCCGCGATCGAGTACTCGAGATGCTGAGAGTGACCGCGAGCCCGATTTTCATCGAGCCTCACCTACGCCACGGACCCGGAAGACGGACCTGGCAGAGCTTCCTCCACAGCAGAGCACAGGTGGACCAACTGCTCACCCAACTCATCGACGAGAGGACCCAAGCGAGCCAGCCATCAGCGGACCTGCTGGGGGAGCTCGCCGCACTGACCAACCCCGACGGCCAACCGGCATCGCGGACTCAAACACGCGACAACGCCATGTCTCTGATTCTCGCCGGCCACGAGACGACCGCCGCACAACTATCCTGGGCGTTCCAGCTGGTCGCTCACCACCCAGCCGTGCGGGACCGTCTCCACGAAGAGATCGACAGCGGAATGAGCGAGGCGTATCTCACCGCCACGATCCAAGAGGTACTGCGCCACCGCTGCGTGTTCCTCTTCGCGATTCCCCGCGCTATCGCCAAGCCAGTTGAGATCAGCGACCAAACCTACCATCCGCCGGCCCACCTCTTGGCGTGTACCTACCTTATGCACCACGACCCCAAGACCTATCCCGACCCGCACGTCTTCAGACCAGAGCGGTTTCTGGCCGCCGCGCCGAACCCGCGCACGTGGATGCCGTGGGGTGGCGGGCGCAAGCGCTGTCCCGGTCTACACCTGGCGATGCTCGAGATGAGGACCGTGCTGCGCACCGTCCTCGCGGAGAGGACCCTTCATCCGACGAGCAGGCACATGGAGCACCCGCGATGGCGTAGCGTGATCGTGACGCCGCACGCCGGTTCACTGGTAGTCCTCCGCCCCCGTGTGGAAAAAAATAGCGACGGGTCCCTATTCAGATCTAAACGCCGGCGTCATCGTGGCCGGCGATGCCTGTCCGACCACTACCAGGGCCGGGACTGTCTCGCTCGCTCGAACACGGCGTTGCGATAGTCGAATGCTTCACGGGCGAGCGTCCTACGTTGGGCGTCAGCGAGATGGCGGACATGGTGGAACTCAGCCGCTCAACCGCCCACCGCTACGCGGCAACGCTCGTCGTGCTCGGATATCTCGAGCAGGACGAGCGGCGCAGATACCGCCTCTCACACCGTGCGGCGAGGCCGGGCGAGGCCGCCATCGACACGATCCGCTTGGAGACCCCGGCCGCACTCACGATCCTCGAAGACCTACGCGAACAGACCGGTCACACGGTCAGCATGGGCGTGCTCGACGGGACTCGCGTGATCTACATGCATCGCCTCTTCGCTCACGGAACGGGACAGCATGAGGCCGACATGGAGCTGTTTGTGGGCGCACGCGTCCCGACACACTGCACCGCCATCGGGAAGGCGCTGCTCGCGAGCCTGAGTGAGCCCGAGCAGCATGACGCGCTTGCGCACCTCACGCTCACGCAAGAAGGTCCAAATACAGTCACAAGCAAGGAAGCGTTGGCCGACGAGCTCGCGCGCGCCCGCCTGGACGGCATAGCTACCTGCGACGAAGAGCAAGCACGAGGCGTCCGGTCGATCGCGGCAGCCATCCCCTACCCGGGTCGGCTGAGACCGCTGGCGGTAAGCGTGACCGTCCCCGCGCGGCGCTACACCGTGAAGGTAATGACCGCGCGGTTCGCTCTACACCTGAGGGCAGCTGTGGAGCGCATATAGCATCGGAATTCACCCGGAGTGGCTCCTGGCGACAACCTTGTGTGCCTACCCCCCAAACCGAATCGGCAACTCCGCGAGCCCATAGATCCCGAGGATGCTCTCGAACACCGGCTCGCCGTCGAGCTCCAAGCGGGGCATCTTGCGCGCGAGGAAGGAGAGGCCCTCCTCGAGCTCCAGGCGCGCGAGGTTGGCCCCGAGGCAGTAGTGGACGCCCGCGCCGAACGTCAGGGCCCGTGCCTTCGGGCGCTCGGCCGTGATGTCGAAGCTGTGAGCCCCGCCCGCCACGCCCGCGTGCTGCCCTTCATGGTGGGGTGCCCGCTCGCCGTCCGGACCGCTCCGCGGTCGCGCTTCCCCGATGTCCTCGCCCGGGAGGTCCCGATTGCCGGTGAACGCGCACACCATGACGATTGTGTCCTTGGGAAAGGTGACATCCCTGTACGTCACATCCTCGACCGTGATCCTCGCCGTGAACGGTGTGATCGGCTCATAACGCAGAGCCTCCTCAACGGCCGCCCCCGCAAGCCCCGGGTCCTCCACGAGCGCGGCCCACTGGTCGGGGTGCTCAGCCAAGATCCTCACCGCGTGGGCGAGCTGGCTCTGGGTCGTGTCCACCCCGCCGATCAACACGTTCAGCACGAGGTTCACGCACTCCTCCTCGCTGAGCTTGTCCCCCTGCTCCTCTGCGGCGAGCAGAGTCGAGATCAGGTCGTCGCCGGGGCTATCGCGGCGTGCGGCCAGCAGCGCTCCCGCGTACTCGTAGAACTCCGCCACCGCCTCCTCGATCAGGGGACGCTCGTTCATCATGCTCGCCGCGTCGAACTGCCGCTGGATCCAGTTGGACCAGTGGTGCAGGCGCGGGGCGTCCTCGAGCGGCGCCCCCATCACGGTCGCGATCATCTGCGAGGGGTAGGGCTTGGCAAACGCCCCCACGAACTCACAGCGGCCCTCTCCCTCCACCGCAACGAACAGCTGATCCAAGAAATCTCTCATCGCGGGACGCCACCGCTCCACTGCCCTCGGCGTGAGCGCCGGATTGACGAGGCCCCGCAGGCGGGTGTGGTCGGCCCCGTTGACGTGGAGGATGTTGCGCTTCATCTCCTCCCACAACGGGCCCTCGCTCACGTCGAACAGCTCGGCGATCTTCATACCGGGGAAGATCGCCGAGCGTGTCCGCAGGAAGAACTCGCCCGCCTCGCGGTCGAGCACCACATACCCGTACGGCCCAGCCGCCAGCCACCCCTCGGCTGCCAGCTCCTTCATGGCCGTGTGAAAGCGCTCCCCCTTCAATTCGGGGTCGGTGTAGTCGAAGCTCTTCAGCTCCAGCTCTCCGACAAGCGCCATGCCTGGGAGGGGAGGTGGGTTGGTTCTACTTCTTGGGATGCACCGTCTGCTTGAGGCTCGCTCCGGGTGTGAACTTCGGGGCCTTGGACGCTTTGATCTTTACCTTCTCGCCCGTGCGCGGGTTGACGCCCTGACGGGCTGCGCGCTTGACCACGGAGAACTTGCCGAAGCCCGTGATGACGACCTCGTCGCCTTTCTTCAGCGTCTTGCCCACGGTCGCCAGAAATGACTCGACCGCACGTCCCGCGTCCGCCTTGGAGAGACCACTGTCGGTGGCGATCGCCTCGACAAGCTGGCTCTTGTTCATGGAGTTCTTCCTTTCAGTAGCTGTGACCGGCGTGCGCAGACTAGCGTGCTGAGGAGCCATTTGGCTTGAGCATGCGGCGCAGCTGTTCCTTCATGAGCCCCACACCACGCTCTGGAGCGACCGCCGCGCAGCCGATAGCAGCCCTTGTCTTCTCGTCGGAGAGGGCCGTATTGGACGGCACCCTCAGGTGCGGATCCTCTCCGCAGGCCTGTAGGTATGCGGCATTCGTCCCCTCCCTGACCAGCTCCCTGGAGCACCCCAAGCCATCCGCCAGGAGTCCCATCCACTCGTGGCGTCCGAGCGATTCGGGTCCCCCCATGTTGTAAATGCCTTCGCATCCCTGCGCCACCAGCTCGCACACGCGCTGCCCATAGTCCCACGCATATGTCGGCGAGCGCCGCAACCCCGCGGGGGCCGGCAGCGCCTCCTGGGCACGCAGCCGCTTCACCAGGCGAAGCGGTACCCCCGAGTGCTCCCACACGTGGCGGACGCCCCCATCCCTCCGAGCAGGCATTGACACGTTCACGCCATACACGTCTCCAGGGCGCGTGATCAGCCACCTCACATTCGAGCGCATCGTCGCTTCCTCGCACGTCAGCTTCGAGCGCCCATACGCGTTCACGGGGTCCGGCAGGTCACTCTCGCTGAAACGCAACCCCGCGGGGCGATACCCGCTGTACACCCAATCGCACGACACGAGCACGTACCGCGCGCGCACCACGCGTGCCGCCGCGAGCGTGTGCTCGGTTCCCACATAGTCGACCTGGGCGATGTAGGGATCGTGCTCGAAGCGGCTCAGCTGCAACGCCCCCCGCCGCATGCACCACCACGTCGGGCTCGAACTCCATCGCCGCCTCCACACATGCTTTGCGGTTGGCCATGTCGAACCCCACGGTCCGCACACCGTCCAGCTCCACCGGCTGGTCACGAAAGCAGCCGAGCACCTCCCAGCTCTGCTGCGCCGCCACCGCCGCGACGTTAGACCCGATCAGGCCGCTGACCCCTGTCACCAGCACCCGCATTGATACGCACCGTCTCTCTGTTGTCAAGAGACGGTAGCACCGACGCGGACCACCTACGGCAGGAACTCGTTGGTCCCATACCGCGTGGGCGCGATTGGGACGCCGATCAGGCGCGCCCCCACCATCCACTTCGACATGGCTTCGATGTTGGCCGCCCGAAGGGTTCCGAACGTGTTCGCGTCACTGCCCGCGAACAGGGGCAGGTACACGGCCAGCGAGGCGGCTGTCAGCTTGCGTGGCAGCGTGGGGTTCGCGGCCTCCAGCTCCCCAAGGCTCCTGCGCGGATCCCTCAGGGTGTCGTCGTATCCGTGCACCGTCGCCGCCACGAAGTCGCGTACGAGCTCGGGGTCGGACCCGATCAGCTTGCGAGTCGTAAACGCCACCAGGCCCGGATATGGCGGGCCGCCCTGCTTGTCCAACCCAAAGGCCGTGATCGGATGACCGCTGAGCCGGAGCGCGACCCCATCGTCGGGGATGAAGCCGGTGAACGCCGCGATCCTTCCCGCCACGAGCGCCTGCCCCCCGTTGAAGCCGACCGTCACCACCTTCACGCGCCTGGGGTCCACGCCCGCGTGGCGCAGCTCGGTGTCCAGAACCGCCGTGTCCGAGGGCACACCCGTTACCCCCACGGCCTTGCCGGCGAGGTCCGCCGGCGAGCGCAGGTGCTCGCTCGCAAGAGCGATCAGCCCACCGAGTGGACGCTGGGCGAGGGCCATCACCGCCTGGGCGTCGCCCCCCCTGTCGATCAGCCCGGCCACATCGCTACCGTCGGCGAGCCCGAACTGGGCGCGTCCGGCGTCGATCAGCTTCAGTGTTTCCTGCGTCGAGGTGGGCTGGACCACCTTCAGCTGGATGTTCTCGTCGCGGTAGTAACCGGCGGCGAGCGCCCTGTAGATGCCCGCGTGCACCGCATTCGGAGTGAAGTCGAGGACCAGCGTCGCCTTCGTCGGGTGGGCCAACCGCGCCGGCTGGGTGCCCCCGTGAGCGCCCCCGGTAGTCCTTGCCGGCGGCGAGGAGCTCGAAGTGGAGCCGCACGCCCCAACCCCCACTGACAGTACACATCCCAGGGCGACCATCGCCAGCCGGTATCTTCCAATCACTTGAAGGGATCCTCCTCAACGCATATCGCGGGCCAAGAGGCCCGCACGCTATCGGGCGAGCCGGTCCGCGAGCTCTACACGTCCGCGGACCTCCCCACCGGGATCGGCGACGCCGAGAACGACCCACTCGGGCGGCCCGGCTCCTACCCCTTCACGCGTGGCCCCTACGAGTCGATGTACCGCGGGCGCCTCTGGACGATGCGCCAATTCGCCGGCTTCGGCACCAGCGAGGAGACCAACGAGCGCTTCCACTATCTGCTCGACCACGGCCAGACGGGGCTCTCGACCGCATTTGACATGCCCAGCCTGATGGGCCACGACTCCGACCACGCCCGCTCCTTCGGCGAGGTGGGCCGGGAGGGCGTGGCGGTGGACACGCTCGAGGACATGCGCACGCTGTTCGCCGGGATCGACCTCGGCGAGGTGTCGGTCTCGATGACGATCAACGCCCCCGCCGCCATCATGCTCGCCTACTTCGTGGTGGCTGCCGAGCAGGACGGAGATGGGGCCGGTGGAGCCGTCCCACCCGAGCGTTTGTCCGGGACGATCCAGGCGGACATCCTCAAGGAGTACATCGCCCAAAAGGAGTGGTGCTTCCCGATAGACCCGGCCATGAGGCTGTGCGGGGACATGATCGAGTGGTGCACCCTCCACATGCCTCGCTGGCACCCGATCTCGATCTCCGGCTACCACATCCGCGAGGCGGGCTCCACCGCCCAGCAGGAGCTCGCCTTCACGCTCAAGGACGGGCTCACCTATGTGCAGCAGGCGGTGGAACGCGGCCTCGACGTCGATGACTTCGCGCCCAGGCTGTCGTTCTTCTTCAACGCCCAGATCGACTTCTTCGAGGAGATCGCCAAGTATCGAGCCGCGCGGCGCATCTGGGCACGCGAGCTGCGCCACACCTTCGGCGCGCGCAACGAGCGCTCCTGGCTGATGCGCTTCCACGCCCAGACCGCCGGTGTCTCCCTGACCGCGCAACAGCCGCTCAACAACATCGTGCGCACCACCATCGAGGCGCTCGCGGGCGTGCTCGGCGGGACCCAGTCCCTGCACACGAACTCCTACGACGAGGCGCTTGCCCTGCCCACCGAGCAGGCGGTGCGGATCGCCTTGCGCACGCAGCAGATGATCGCCCACGAGACCGGCGTCGCCAATACAGCCGACCCGCTCGGGGGCTCCTACTTCGTGGAGGCGCTCACAGACAAGATGGAGGAGCGCTGCTACGAGTACTTCTCGAAGATCGACGAGCTCGGCGGGATGGTGGAGGCGGTCAAGCGCAACTATCCCCAGCGCGAGATCGCCGATGCCGCCTTCACCCTGCAACAGGAAATCGACTCGGGGGAGCGCGTCGTCGTGGGCGTCAACCGCTTCACCGAGGGCGACGACGGACAGCACGAGATCCTGCGCATCGACCCGGCCCTGGAACGCAAGCAGGTGGACCGCCTCCAGGCCGCGCGCGCGCGGCGCTCGGGTGCCGAGGTGGAGCGCACGCTCGCCGATCTGCGCGCCGCCGCCGCCGGCGCCGGCAATCTGATGGACCCCTTGATCGAGTGTGCCCGCGGGGGTGCCTCAGAGGGCGAGCTCGTCGAGTCCTTGCAGCAGGTCTTCGGACGCTACACCGAGTCCCCCGTCTTCTGAGCGGTGCCAACACCACCCCCCGCCGAAGCCAGGGTGGGGTTTCAGCAGCGGTTTTCGCAACTCCTTATGTTGGGTCTGTGTTATGCGGGCACTAGGGTTGCACCTACTACGTATGCCCCACGACCAAGTCGCAAACCACACTCTCAAGCGCCACCTGCTGCGCAGGTCGCTCGTTCTGCTCTCGGCGGCGGTCATCGCCTGCTCGGTGGCGGCGCTGGCGTTCGGCGCGAAGCGGATCGCCACCGAGAACGCCGCCTACAAAGGGCCGTCGGCGCCTCGGTGCGTGCCCGCCCACCTCGGGCGGACGGCCATCCTGCCGGGCACGAACCTCGCGGTCGCCCCGCTGCCAGACTCGCTCGACGCCGCCTACACCACGCAGATAAGCATGCTCGGCTACCCAGCCTCCGCCCTGTCCGCGATCTCCGTCAGCGGCTCCTCCAGCGGCGGGCACTCGGGGCGGCTGGAGGCCTACTCGCAGGGGGACGGCGCGAGCTTCGTCCCCAACAAACCGTTCCACTCGGGCGAGGTGGTGGTGGTGCACGGCAAGCTCACCGCCGGCGGTAAGCGCTACCCCTTCGCCTTCCACTTCACGACGGCCATCCGTGACGCAATCGGGCATCCCGCCTCGACTGCCAAAGCGGCGGGAAAGCCAAGCGAACTGTTCGCCTTCCACTCGCGTCCCGAACTGCACGCCCCGATCGTGACTGTCACCGCCTCCTCCCCCACACAGGCCGCGGGAGACCTGTTCCTCGCCCCCTACTCCGGCCCCGGCCAGGACGGGCCGATGATCGTCGACAGCTCCGGAAACCTCGTGTGGTTCGACCCGCTCCCCTCGGGCACCGAGTCGACCAACCTGCAGGTGCAGCAGTACGAAGGCCGCCCCGTGCTCACCTGGTGGCAGGGGTACATCCCGCCGCAGGGCTTTGGCCAGGGTGAAGACGTGATCGCCGACTCCTCCTACCGCCAGACCCTGCGCATGCGCGCGGGCAACGGCCTCCTCGCGGACCTCCACGAGTTCAAGATCACGCCTCAGAACACAGCGCTCCTGACAGTGTTCAACCCGATCCGTTGCGACCTCTCGAGCGTCGGGGGCCCAGCCAACGGAGCGGTCACCGACAGCCTCTTTCAGGAAATCGACCTCAAGACGCATCTCGTCAGGCGCGAGTGGCACCCGCTCGACCACGTCTCCCTGTCCCGCTCCTACGCGAGCCCAACGGGGAGCACACCGGAATGGCCGTACGACTACTTCCACCTCAACTCGATCGAGCCGCGTCACGACGGGTCGATCCTGATCTCCTCGCGCAACACCTCCGCGCTGTACGAGCTCAGCCCGAGCACCGGACAGCTGATCGCGCAGATCGGCGGCAAGCACGGCTCGGAGAAACTCGGCGCCGGGACCGCCACCGCCTACCAGCACGACGCCGAGGAACTACCCAACGGGGACTTCACGATCTTTGACAACGGGGCCGTTCCGAAGGTGCACCCGCAGTCGCGCGGAATGATCGTATCGGTCAACCCCAGCACCAAGACCGAGACGCTCGTCGGCCAGTACGTACACCCCAAGCACCTGTCGGCCGCCAGCCAGGGCAACGTGCAGCCGCTTGAAAATGGCGACATGTTCATCGGCTGGGGATCGGAACCCTACTTCTCGGAGTACGCATCCACCGGCGCCCTGGTGTTCGACGCCAAGTTGCCTGCGAAAACCGAGTCCTACCGCGCCTACCGATTCCCGTGGACGGGCACCCCGAGCGGGGTGCCGTCCGTGGCGGCGGCCCGTGGAGCGGGGGGGACGACGACCGTATACGCGAGCTGGAACGGCGCAACGACGGTCGCGAGCTGGCAGGTGCTCGCGGGGGCATCCAGCGCGGCCCTCGCCCCCGCGGCGAGTGTCGCGAAGGCGGGCTTCGAGACGTCTATCTCAACTCCCGGCAGCCCCGCCTACGTAGCCGTTCAGGCGCTCGACGCGGCCGGCAACGTGCTCGGCACCTCACACGCCATAAAGGGGTAAGGGCCCTGGCGCGTGCAGCGCGAGCCCTGCGGGGACTCGCCGCTCGCCCGTCTCAGAGGGCGCGCGCTATGGCGTACTCCATATAAGGAGCGAGCAAGGCAGCGGCCGCCGCGGCACTCTCACGTGGCGAGGAGCGCGGCATCGTCACATAGCTGATCGCCAACCGCACCACCGAATCGGCCAGCAGCTCCGCGTCCTCGTCGCCGACGTCGGGCCAGCCGGAGCGCATCACCTGCGAGATCCTCTCAGAGGCCCATTCGAGCACGGGGCGACTCTGTGTAGTCAGCAGCGGCAGCATCCCGCCGGTGCCGTCGTCCTCGAGCAGCATCCGCATCAACGGATCTTCAGAGGCGACGGTCAGGAAGACCTCCAAACCCGCCGCCATGGCCGCGCGAGGGTCATCGAGGTGCGCGAGGATCGCCTGCTCGACGACTTCCAGGAAGCGTGCCCCCTCGCGGATCACGAACTGCTGGGCGAACTCGTCGCGCGTGCCGAGCTCCTTGTAGAGGGTCTGACGACTAACCCCCGCGGCGCGGGCGACATCGGACATCGTGATATGCGCCCATGGCCGGTCTTTGAGCAGAGAGCCGGCGGCGTCGAGGAGTGTGTCGCGCAGCAGCTGACGCGCGGCGGCTCGGTAGGGGGTCGCGGGTGCAGACCCACCCGACACGGACCCAGGCATGCCGCGCCGGGCGATGCGGGTGCTCGTCGTTGTCGTCACGAGCTGGTGGCGGGGGAACCGTAGCGTGCCGTCACGCGCCGGCGCGCCCGCGGGTGGATGTTCATCTTCGAGAGATCCCCGTCGTAGTGCTCGATCAGTCGGGAGTCCATGATCCTCCGCCACAGCGGCGGGACCAGGGCCGCGACGATCATGCCGGCATAGCCGGTGGGCAGCTGCGGGGCCTCGTCGAAATGGCGCAGCGACTGATAGCGGCGCAAGGGATTGGCGTGGTGGTCAGAGTGGCGCTGCAGGTGGTAGAGCAGCACGTTCGAGGCCACGTTGTTGCTGTTCCAGCTGTGCTCGGGGCGGGTGCGCTCATAGCGGCCGTCCTCGCGCGTCTGGCGCAGGAGGCCGTAGTGCTCGAGGTAGTTGACCACCTCCAGCATCGAGAAGCCGATCGCCGCCTGGATCAGGAGGTAGGGGAGCACCACCGCCCCGAAGGCGAGGGCAAGCCCCGCGAACAGCGCGAGCGTCATCAGCCACGCGTTGAGGATGTCGTTGCGGATGCTCCAAAAGCGGTGCCCGTCGCGCTCCAAGTGCTCGCGTTCGATCTCGACGGCCGAGCGCAGACTGCCGATCACAGTGCGGGGTAGGAACTCGTAGAAGCTCTCTCCCATACGCGCGCTGGCGGGATCCTCGGGCGTGGCCACGCGTACGTGATGGCCACGGTTGTGCTCTACGAAGAAGTGCCCATACCCGGTCTGGGCGAGCGCCACCTTGCTCAGCCAGCGCTCGGAGCTCGCACGCTTGTGGCCGAGCTCGTGCGCCGTGTTGATCGCGACACCCGCCACCATCGCGACCGTCAGGGCGAGCCCGACCGATTCGAGCGTGCCGAGGCCTCCGTGCGACCACATCCAGCAGGCGAAGATCAGGCCGGCGTACTGGAGTGGGAGGAACAGGTAGGTACACCAGCGGTAGTAGCGATCCTGCTCGAGCCACTTGATGACACTGTCGGGCGGGTTGGAGGCGTCGAGACCGATCAGCAGATCGAGTAGAGGGAAGACACCGAAGATGAGCACCGGCCCGTAGAACCACAGCGCGCCGATCCCCGTCGCTTCGACCAAGCCCCACGAAATGAAAGGGAGCAGCGGCACGATCAGGCCGAGCAGCCACGCGTAGCGCTTGCGGTCGCGCCACCTCGGAGCTTGGCCCAGCGCGGGGGCCCGCCCCTCGGCGGTCGGCACTTGGGTGTGCGCTTCGACGGAACTCATCTTTCGGCTACCTCCAGGAAATCGACCACTTTCAATGTCGGTTTACAAGAATAGCGCCTATGTCAAGCTTTATGACGAGTATGGCCTAATTGTCCGAGCCAACCTTCAACACCAGCTTCCCCACGTTCTCTCCCGCGAACAGCTTGAGCAACGCCTCCGGGAAGCGCTCAAACCCCTCGACGACATCCTCGCGCGCGACGAGACGCCCGTCGGCTATCCAGCCGGCCATCTCGCGCATGGCCTCGGGGGCGCGGCCCATGTAGTCGACGACCACGAAGCCCTGCATGCGTGCGCGGTTGACGAGCAGGGACATGTAGTTGGAGGGACCCTTGACGTCGTCGAGGTTGTTGTACTGGGAGATGGCCCCGCAGATCGCCACGCGTGCGCCGCGTGCCAGGCGAGCGAGCGCGGCGTCGAGGATGTCTCCCCCGACGTTGTCGAAATAGACGTCGATCCCCTCGGGGCAGTGCTCGCGCAAGGCCACGTTGACGTCTTCGCCCTTGTAGTCGATCGCGGCGTCGAAGCCGAGCTCGTCGACGATCCACGAGCACTTGTCCGGACCGCCGGCGATGCCGACCACGCGACAGCCCTTGATTTTCGCGATCTGCCCGACGACGCTGCCCACCGCCCCGGCCGCGCCGGAGACCACCACCGTCTCACCCTCTTTGGGCTCGCCGACCTCGAGCAAGCCGAAATAGGCGGTCACACCCGGCATTCCCAACGCGCCGATGTAGGTGGGCAGCGGCACCGCGCCGGTGTCGACCTTGAAGACGGCGTTCTCGTCGCACACCGCGTACTCCTGCACGCCGAGCCAACCCGACACGCTGTCTCCTACGGCGAGCTTGTCGCTCTTGGACTCCACGATCTGACCGGCGGTCGCGGCGCGCATCACCTCATTGATCTGCACCGGGGGGACATACGAGCGGCCCTCGTTCATCCAGCCGCGCATCGCGGGGTCGAGCGAGACGTAGAGGATCTTGACGAGCACCTGGCCGTCCTGCAGCTCCGGCAAAGGCTCCTCGACGTAGTCGAAGTCCTCGCGCTTGACCATCCCCTGCGGGCGTGCGGCAAGGCGGAACTGGTGGTTGACGGCATCCATCGAGGGTCCTCTCGGTAGGGGTAAGGGGTGAGTATCTCACGCAAATGCGGGTGCCCCACACGCGCGCGTGGGGAGCCCAAATTCGGGACACACACCCCATGCCCGGCACGGGCGCAGCGAAACGCCAACCGATAGGCTCGCCCCTCATGGACTTCGCCCACTCCTCCCGCACGCAGGAGCTGCTCGAGCGCCTGACCGCCTTCCAGGAGCGCGAGGTGAGGCCCCGTGAGGAGCCCTACCATCGCGAGCTGCTTTCCCTCGAGGATCCTTGGGTCGTGCTCCCGGCGATCGAGGAGCTCAAGGGGCTTGCCAAGCGGGAAGGGCTATGGAACCTGTTCCTGCCTGACCAGAAGCTCGGCGCGGGTCTCTCCAACGTCGAGTACGCCCCGCTGGCCGAGCGTATGGGTCGTTCGCTGATCACCGCGGAGGTCTGCAATTGCAACGCGCCGGACACGGGCAACATGGAGGTGCTGTGGCACTTCGGCTCTGAGGAGCAGAAGCAGCGCTGGCTCGAAGCCCTTGCTCGCCGGGGAGATCCGCTCGGCGTTCTGCATGACAGAGCCCGATGTGGCCTCCTCGGACGCCACCAACATGCAGGCCACGGCGGTCCTCGATGGGGACGAGGTGGTGGTGAACGGGCGCAAGTGGTGGAGCACCGGCGTGGGGCACCCCAACTGCGAGGCGATCATCTTCATGGGGTTGACCGACCCCGAGGCCGACCGCTACCACCAACATTCGATGGTGCTCGTGCCGATGGGGACTCCGGGGGTGAAGGTGGAGCGGATGCTCGAGACGATGGGCTTCCTCGACGCTCCCGGGGGCCATGGCGAAGTGTCGTTCACCGACGTGAGGCTGCCTTCCTCGGCCATCATCGGCGGGGCGGGACAGGCGTTTGCGATCGCACAGGCACGGCTTGGCCCGGGACGAATCCACCACTGCATGCGCCTGATCGGGCTCGCCGAGCTGGCGCTCGAGTTGGGTTGCGAGCGAGCCACCGACCGCATCGCGTTTGGCAAGCCTCTCGCCAACCTCGGCGGCAACCGCGAGCGGATCGCCGACGCGCGGATCGCGATCGACCAAGCGCGCCTGCACGTGCTGCACGCGGCTTGGCTGGTGGACCAGAAAGCTCCCGAGGCGATCGGGGCCGTGTCGCAGATCAAGGTGGCGGTCCCCAACATGACCCAGGGCGTGGTGGACATGGCGATGCAATTGCACGGCGGCGCGGGCCTCTCCAACGACGTGCCGCTGGCGGGCGCGTGGACCGCGGCACGCGCCCTGCGCTTGGCGGACGGCCCCGACGAGGTCCACCGCGGCGTGATCGCGCGTCTGGAGCTGGCGCGCTACGGCAAGGGGAAGTGGTCGTGATCGCCCACCCCGGTACGCCTCACGACGACGACGGGATGTGATCGTCGTAGAGGACCAGCCGATTCGCGAGGAGGATTCCTTCGACGTTGTGACGGTGGAGGAGTGGCTACGCGAGAACGCGCCCCCAGGCGCAATCGAGGGCCTCGCCGGGGCGCCACGCGTGCGACAGTTCCGCGGGGGCGCCTCAAATCTCACATATCTACTCACCTACGAGGACCGCGAGCTGATTCTGCGCCGTCCGCCCCGTGGCACGAAGGCGGCCTCGGCGCATGACATGCGGCGCGAGTATCACATCCAACAGGCGCTCCACCCTGTGTATCCGTATGTGCCGAAGATGGTCGCCCTGTGCACGGATGAGAGCGTGATCGGTAGTGACTTCTATGTGATGGAGAGAATCAAAGGCACGATCTTGCGTGGGAGAATCCCGCCCTCCCTGGGACTCGACGAGGGCTCCACCCGGCGACTGTGCACCTCCGCGATCGACCGCCTGGTGCAGCTACACCAAGCCGACCCCGGGCAGGCGGGACTCGCCGACCTGGGCAAGGGACCGGGCTATGTGCGCCGTCAGGTGGAGGGCTGGTCCGCGCGCTACAGGGCGGCCCACACGTGGAACGTGCCGAGCTTCGCGCGCGTGATGGCGTGGCTCGACGAGCGCCGGCCGCGGGACGTTGGCCAGAGGATCGTGCACAACGATTTCCGCTTCGACAACCTCGTGCTCGCCCCCGAGGATCCGCAAAGGATCGTGGGAGTGCTCGACTGGGAGCTGGCCACGGTCGGGGACCCCTTGATGGACCTGGGCGGCGCGATGGCCTACTGGGTGCAGGCCGACGACGATCGCATCATGCGCGCCCTGCGCCGCCAGCCCACAGATGCCCCGGGCATGCTCACCCGGCAGGAGGTCGTGGAGCGCTACTGTGCGCACACGGGCTTGGAGGTGGAGGACTGGACGTTCTACGAGGTCTTCGGGTTGTTCCGGCTTGCGACGATCATCCAGCAGATCTACAAGCGCTACCACCTGCGCGAGACGCGCAACCGCGCCTTCCGTAACTACTGGCTCGGAGTGCGCTACCTGGACCGTCGCTGTCTGGGCATCATCCGCCGCGAAGATCGCTTATGAGAGCCAAACGCCTTCCGATCCATTCGCCCGGCCGGCGACGTGCCGTCGAGCATGAGAGCACGCGGTCTTCGGTGAGCCCTGATCGTTCGCGGCTGGTGCTTGCCGCGTTGATCGCGGTGGCAGCCGTTGCCAATCTCAATCTGTCGGTGGCAAACGTCGCCCTGCCGGACATTGGCAAGGCGTTCAACGCCTCGCAGACCGGGCTCGACCTGATCGCGGTCGGCTACTCACTCGGGCTGGCTGCCTCGGTGCTGTACCTCGGAGCGCTCGGCGACCGCTACGGGCGCAAGCTGATGCTCTTGATGGGCACCACGCTCGCGATCCCCGCGGCGCTGGTGGCGGCGCTGGCGCCTTCGATGACGGTCCTGTTCTTCGCGCGTCTCGCCGGCGGGCTCGCCGCGGGCATGGCGTTCCCCACCACGCTCGCCCTGATCACGGCGTTGTGGTCGGGGCCGGCGCGCACGCGCTCGATCGCTCTGTGGTCGGGGCTCGGAGGCGCCATCTCCGCGACCGGCCCAATGCTCTCCGGGGCGCTGCTCACGCACTTCCACTGGGGGTCGGTGTTCTTCATCACCCTGCCGCTCGCGTTCGTGGCGCTGTACATGGCGTGGCGATACGTCCCCGCCCATGTCAACGAGACGACCGGGGCCGTGGACAACCTCGGAGGGGTGCTGTCCGTGCTCGGGATAGCGGCCCTGATCCTCGCGATCAACTTCGCGCCGGTGCCGGACGAGGAGACGATCACCCTTGTCACCTCGATCGTGGCGGTGTCCGCGGGGGTCGCGTTCGTGCTGCGCCAGCGACGCGCGAGGGCTCCCCTGTACGACCTGAAAGTGGCAGGGCGACGAGTGTTCTGGGTCGCGGCCCTCGCGGGGATCATCGTGTTCGGGTCGCTGATGGGGGCGATGTTCGTCGGCCAGCAGTTCCTCCAGAACGTACTCGGATACTCGACGCTCGACGCGGGCCTGTCGATCCTGCCGGCGGCGGTCTTCATGGTGCTGATCGCCCCGCGCTCGGCCAAGCTCGTGACCGCGCGGGGGGCTCGCTTCACGCTGCTTGTCGGCTACGCATGCTGCATGCTTGGCTTCCTCACGATGCTGCTGCTGTGGAAGCAGGGCATCTCCTACTGGAAGGTGGGACTCGGGTACGCGTTCATCGGCGCCGGGGTGGGCTTCGCGGGTACCCCCGCGTCGCACTCCCTGACCGGCTCGGTGCCGGTCTCGCGCGCTGGGATGGCGTCGGGGACCGCCGACCTGCAGCGCGATCTGGGCGGGGCGATCATGCAATCGATCTTCGGGGCGCTCCTGACCGCGGGCTATGCCGCTGCCGTAGCGACGGCCATCGCGGGCTCTCCCGACAGAGCGCGCGTGACAACCACCGTGGAAGGGGAACTGGAGAAGTCGTTCTCGAGCGCCGCCAACACCGCCTCGCGCTATCCCGCCTACGCCAAAGCGATCACCGCGGGGGCCAAGGAATCGTTTGTGAAAGGCGACCAGTGGGCCTACACGGCGGGGATCGTTGCGATCGCGCTGGGGGCCGCTCTCGTGTTCTTCCTGTTCCCGCACAAGCAGCGCGAGGAAGAGCTGCTGGCCGAATACCACTCGCTGGACACCGTCGCGGCCTCAGACGGCTAGAAGCTCGATGTGGGTTGATGTGCCATCCCGTCACCGCGTGATGCCACTCGTCGTGGCGCTCGACTGGTTGATCGACCCTCCACGAATGCGCTTGGAGCTTCGCCAGACGATCCTGTGGATGAGCTTTCCGCTGGTGTATGTCGCCTACACGCTGACCCGCGGAGCGATCGTGGATTGGTACCCCTACTTCTTCGTCAACCCCCATCGGCACGGCGGATACCTGCTCGTCGCGGGCGATTGCCTCGCAATCACGGCCGGCATTCTCACGCTGGTGGTGGCGACCACATGGGTGGGCAACCGCCGCGCGGGGTAATCAGCGAGCATCCCAGACGACGCCAACAGCAAGGTCCTGGTCACCGGAGCAAGCGGCTTCATCGGCGGGCGCTTGGCGCGCGCTCTGGCCGAATCGGGAGTTGCCGTTCGCTGCCTGGTTCGCGATGCGGCACGCGCCAGGGACCTGCGGACCGCCGATTGCGAGGTGGTCGAGGGGGATGTGACGGACGCACACAGCCTGGATGGCGTGGGTCGAGATGTCAGGGTTGCCTATTACCTGATCCACGCGATGGGCGGTGGAGAGGGCTTTCAGCAGCGCGAGCATGATGGCGCGCGCAACTTCGCGCGGATGGCCGCGCACGATGGGATCGAGCGCGTGGTCTACCTCGGCGGGCTTGGGAACCAGAGCGTCTCAAAACATCTGCTCAGCCGTCATGAGACGGCGATGACGCTTGCCCGGCACGGGCCGCCGCTCACCTATTTCCGTGCGGCGATGGTGGTGGGGGCCGAGAGCGAGTCCTATCGCACACTGCGCTATCTCGTGGAGAGGCTGCCCGTGATGATCGCGCCCGCCTGGCTGCGGACGAAGACCCAGCCGATCGGGATCGACGACGTTATCGAGTACCTGCGCCACGCTCCCGACATCCCCGAGTCGAGCGGCCGTGAGATCCAGATCGGCGGGCCGGATGTGCTTTCTTATGAAGAGATGCTCGAGCGGATGGCGCTCGCGATGGGGCGGCGCCCGCGTCTGATGGTTCCGGTTCCCCTGATCACGCCTTGGCTCTCCTCGCTGTGGATCGGGCTCGTAACGCCGGTCGACACGAACGTCGCGCGCCCGCTTGTCGAGGGGCTGAAGACGGCAACGGTCGTAACTGACCCGAGCGGCGCCGAGCCGTTCGGGATCACGCCCGCCTCCTTTGACGAGACGCTACGCAGAGCGCTTTCGAAACAGACATCGAGGCCCTGAGCGCACATTCGGTTGAAAACGCTTCGGGCCTTCCGCGACAGTCCTCGGCGGCCCTGTGCACCCCGTGCAACTCACGCGAAGTAGAAGACGATGCCCAGGACGGCATACAGCGCGATCAGCTGGAAGCCCTCAAACCAGGTGGACTCGCCGTCTGAGACGAGGACAGGCACGATCAGCGCGGCCGACAAGAGCGCAGCGAGCTCGTATCCGTTGAAGACCAGGGCCATCGGCGATGGCCCGAACAGAAAGGACAGCAACACCAGTACGGGCGCGACGAACAGTCCTATCTGGGCGCTTGAGCCGACTGCGATATTGACAGCGAGATCCATCTTGTCTTTTATGGCTGCGAGGACCGCCACGTAGTGCTCAGCGGCGTTGCCGACCACGGCGACGACGAAAGCACCAACGAAGAACTGCGAGAGGCCTATATCGCGTGAGGCGTGCTCAATCGATCCCACCAGGAGGTCGCTCATGACGGCCACGGTCGCTCCCGCGACCGCCAGGACGCAAATCGACCGGCGGAGCGACCACGCACTCGCGGCGTCATCTCCATGTTGCGCGGGGTTGAAGAGGTCGCGGTGTGTTCGTAGAGAGAAGACGAGACCCGCGAGATAGGTTGTGATGAGGACCAGCGCGACGGCCAACGAGACGTGATTCAGGTCGGACCCGAACAGGTGGCGTACTCCGCCCACGTTCGGCAGGCTGCCGTGCCGCGAGAGCTGTAGAACTGCCGGCAACACGAGGGCCACCACCGTTACGAGCAGCATCCCGGACTGAGCCTGCGCGGCTGTGCGATCGAATGTCTGTCGCGTGCGCTTCCAACCGCCCGCCAGCATCGCCGCTCCCAAGACGAGAAGCGCGTTGCCCACGACCGAGCCAACTATCGACGCCTTGACTATCTCCTGCAACCCGTCGGCGAGCGCGAAGATCGCAATGATCAGCTCAGGCGCGTTACCAAAAGTGACGTTCACCAAGCCACCTATGCCGGGGCCCGCCCGCGCGGCGAGCTGCTCTGTCGCCTCTCCCATCAGAGCCGCCATCGGCACGACGCCGAGAGCTGACGACGCGAAGATCAGCGTCGGCGCCGCGTTTGCCAACCGCAACGCAAGCGCAACGGGAATGAAGGCACCCAACCAGTAGACGAGCCGCATCTGGAGCGACATGCTACGGGCGAGGACCACGGCTCAACCAGAGCGCGCAATCCGGACAGCTAATGAGCGGCGGCTCCGCGTACGTGCTCGTCGAAGAAGGTGAGCATCCGCAGCCATCCGTCTGTCGAAGCAGACTCATCCGGCCCGACCGCCATGGGGGAGGGCAGCCGCGCAAGCCACCCCTGCCAGCCGTCGTGCTGGGAGAAGAACGAGTGGCCTGCCCGCGGATAGGTCTGGATGTCGTGCGATACGCCGAGAGCGCTCAGGTGGGCCTCGAGGCGCTCGGCCATGTTGCGGCCGAATAGCTTGTCGCGTCCGCCGAAGCTCGCGACGACCGGACAGACTCCGTCCAGCTTCGCGCGATCCTTGGGAACGTCGCCGTAGTTGACGGCCGCGGCACGAAAGCCGGGCTTGGTGGCGGCGATCAGGGCGAAGCCGCCGCCGAGACAGAAGCCGGCGACCGCGATCCGCCGCGGATCGACGTCGGAGCGCTCCGCAAGTACCGCCCGCGCAGCGAGAATGTCGGCGATCTCACGATCGACGGCGCCCCGCACCATGTCGCTCATAACGCGACTGAGGCACACGATTCGCGAGCCATGTGAGAAGAGATTCGGGACGAGCGCCACGTAGCCCTCGTCGGCAAAGCGCGAGGCGATGCGCCGCATGTCGTCGTTGAGCCCGAACGACTCGTGCAGCACGAGCACCCCCGGATGGGGCCCGGCAGACCGCGGCAGGAACAGTTCCGCCTCGAGCGAGCTGTCGTCGTCCAGGGGGATGGCCACTTTGACGCCGCCGGCGGTCATCGCGGACACCATACTGTGTGGGTGGACTCGCTATTCGATCCCACCGATGCGGAGGCCGGTGCTCCCGGCCCGTCCGAGACGGCGCCGCTGGCGGCGCGGGTGCGACCGTCAACGCTTGACGAGTTCGTCGGGCAGGAGCACCTGCTCGGCGAGGGCTCGGCGCTTCGGACCGCGATAGAGCAGGGCAGGCCCCACTCGATGATCCTGCACGGCCCGCCGGGGAGCGGCAAGACGACACTCGCGCGTATTGTCGCCGCGAGCGCCGACGCGGCATTCGAGGAGTTGAGCGCCGTGGAGGCCGGCCGCGCGGAGGTCAGGGCCGTGATCGCCCGAGCGCGCGAGCGTCGACTCGGAGAGCGCGAGACGATCTTCTTCCTCGACGAGATCCATCGCTTCAACAAGGCACAGCAAGACGCGCTGCTACCAGCCGTGGAGGAAGGGCTCGTGACGCTGATCGGGGCGACCACCGAGAACCCCTCGTTCGAGGTCAACCGCGCGCTCATCTCGCGCACGCGGCTCTACGAGCTCTCGGAGCTCACCGAGGAGGACGTGCTCGTGTTGCTCCGTCGCGCGCTGGAGCACGGCGAGTGCGGCGAGGCGCGGGTGGACGAGGAGGCACTGGAGATGCTCGCGGCTCGCTCGGGAGGCGATGCTCGAACGGCATTGAGCGCGCTCGAGCTCGCCTGCGAGACCGCCAACGGCGGCGTCA
Source organism: uncultured Solirubrobacterales bacterium (assembly GCA_963742945.1). GTDB lineage: Bacteria > Actinomycetota > Thermoleophilia > Solirubrobacterales > Solirubrobacteraceae > Palsa-744. The sequence continues at coordinate 202,404 of CAVUNX010000009.1, forward strand.
CGGTTGAGCACGCCGAAGACGCGTTGCAACGGCGGATCGTCCACTACGACAAGGCCGCCGACAGCCACTACGACACGATCTCAGCCTGGATCAAGGCGACCCGCGGGTCGGACCCCGACGCGTCGCTCTACTACCTGGCGGTGATGCTCGAGGGTGGCGAGGACCCCCGCTTTATCGCGCGACGCATGGTGATCCTCGCCAGCGAGGACATCGGCAATGCCGACCCGCGGGCGCTCGTCGTCGCCACCGGCGCGGCGGGCGCCGTCGAGCACGCCGGCCTGCCGGAGTGCCAGTTCGCGCTCGCGCAGGCCGCCATCTATCTCTCGCTCGCCCCGAAGTCCGACGCCGCCAAGCGTGCGATCGGCGCAGCGCGCGAGTTCGTACGCGAGCACGGCGCCGCGCCACCTCCCGTGCAGTTGCGCTCCGGCGGCCGCGGCCAGGGGTATGACAATCCGCACCGGCATTCCGGCCACGTCGCCCCGCAAGAGCTCGCCCCTGACACGGTGGTCGAGACCCGCTTCTATGAGCCCGGCGACACGGAGTCCGAGCTCGCCGCGCGGCTGGCCGCGATCCGCCGAGCGCGCGGGCGCGGTGACTGAGCGCGCCTCAGCCTGCGCAGCTCTGCCATCGGGATGCGGTTGTGCGATCCGACGTCGATACCGCGGTGGAGGACCACTTGCGTCGTCATCGACGGCGAGGAGCTCATAGCCGGCGGGCGATCGCAGCCCGACAGCGAAGTGTGTGAAACTGCCGCGCGTGCAGTCCAGCCGGCCCAGGGTGGCGGTGGTGGGCCATGTCGAGTGGCTGACGTTCGCCCGCGTACCACACGTCCCGCGAGCCGGTGAGGTGTCGCACGCGAGCGATCCCTTCGAAGAGCCGGCGGGTGGAGGGGCCGTGGCGGCCGTCCAGCTTGCCCGGCTGGCGGGCGCGTCGGTGCTCGTGACGGCCTTGGGAGAGGACGAGCACGGGCGTCGCACGGTGGCACGCCTGCACGAATTCGGGGTCGAGGTGTGGGCGGCGCAAAGGAGCGAGCCGACCCGCACGGCCGTGACCCTCGTAGACGAGGCGGGCGAGCGCACGATCACCACATTCGGCTCGCGCCTGGAGCCACTCGGAGGCGACGAGCTGCCGTGGAGCGCACTCGGGGAGATGGACGCCGTCTACTTCACCGCCGGGGACCTCGAGGCACTGCGCGCCGCACGCGCGGCGCGCACTCTCCTGTGCAGCCCGCGCGCCCTCGATGCCCTCGGACACGGTGTGAGGGTGGACGCGCTTGTCCTGAGCGCCGAGGACTCGATCGAGCGGCGCGAGGCCGCCCGCGTACTCGATGAGGCGGAGCTGATCGTCTCCACCGAGGGGGAGCACGGCGGCGTCTACAGGCGCCGCGACGGAACATCGGGGAGATGGACCGCGGCCATCCCGCCCGGCGACCCGGTCGATTCATACGGGTGCGGCGACTCGTTTGCCGCCGGGCTCACCTACGGCCTCGCGACCAGGCTCCCGCTGCCCGACGCGCTCGACCTGGCGGCACGTTGCGGGGCCGCGTGTCTCACCGGACGAGGGCCATACGAGCGTCAGTTGACCTTTGCTTGACGTGGGCCACCTCCCGTGGGTGCCAATACCCCTCCTCCCGTGGGTGTCAGTAACCCTGGTGCATGACATTCGCCAGCGGAAGTCATCCGATGAGGGTGATGTGGGTACCCGTAGGGGTGAGAGCATTTGCACTCACCACACAGACCGTCGCTCCCCATACGAAAGGCTTTCATGAGCACAACGGCACAACCCCGTCTGGCGGACGGCGCTGCCCCCCACGACTACACACGGGCGGCCGACGTGTTGGTGGTGTTCGGCATCAGTGGCGACCTCGCCAAGGTGATGACCTTCCACTCGCTCTACCGGCTTGAGCGGCGCGGGCTGCTCGACTGCCCGATCGTGGGCGTGGCAGCCGAGGACTGGAGCGTCGAGGAGCTGCGCGAGCACGCGCGCGCGGCGATCCAAGCGTGCGGCGAGAGGATCGACGAGCAGGTGTTCAAGCGCTTCGCCGACCGGCTCTCGTACGTGTCCGGCGACTTCGCCGACGACGCCACCTACGATCGCGTCGCGGCGGCGCTGGGAGAGGCCCAGAGTCCGGTCTTCTACCTGGAGATCCCGCCGTTCCTGTTCGGCACAGTCATCAAGGGACTGGCCGCGGCAGGCACGACCAAGAACGCGCGCGTCGTGGTCGAGAAGCCCTTCGGTCACGACCTCGCCTCCGCGCGCGCGCTCGCCGCGGAGATCCACCGGTACATCGAGGAGCCCCAGCTCTACCGGATCGACCACTTCCTGGGAAAGATGGGCACCGACGAGCTCCTGTACCTGCGCTTCGCCAACACCATGATCGAGCCGATCTGGAACCGCAACCACGTCGCCTGTGTGCAGATCACCATGGCCGAGAGCTTCGGCGTGGAGGACCGCGGCCACTTCTATGACCCCGTCGGCGCCCTGCGCGACGTGGTCGTCAACCACCTCATGCAACTCGTCGCCGCCGCCGCGATGGAGGCGCCCGCGGGGAATGACGCCGAGACCCTCAAGGACGCCAAGTTCGCCGTCTTCCGCTCCACCGAGACGGCCGACCCCAAGCACTACGTGCGCGGACAGTACGACGGTTATCTCGATATCGACGGGGTCGCCAAGGACTCGATCACCGAAACCTATTCAGCCCTACGCCTGAACATCGACAACTGGCGCTGGGCGGGAGTCCCCTGGTTCATCCGCACCGGTAAGAAGCTCCCGATCACCCAGACAGAGCTGCGAGTCGTTTTTCGCCATCCCCCGCGTCTCGGCTTCATGGAGCACGGGCACCGCCGCCCCGAAGCCGACCAGCTCGTGATCAAGCTCGACCCCTCCACGGGCGCGAGGTTGATCCTCGACGCCCACCGCGCCGACAAGGGCGGCCCGCAAGCGATCACGCTCGACATGGAGTTCTCCCAGGAGGGCGGCGAGGCCCCCACTCCCTACGAGGTGCTCCTGCTCGACGCGATGCGGGGCGAGAGCATGCGCTTCACCCGTCAGGACAGCGTGGAGGAGACCTGGCGCATCTTCCAGCCCTTGCTGGACGAGCGCTCCCCGGTACACCCCTATGCCCCGGGGAGCTGGGGCCCGCCGGAGGCTGCCCGCCTGGTCGCCGGCTACGGCGGCTGGCACGGACCGTGGGTGGCCTCATGAGTCCCCCGAAGACCACAGCCAAGAAGAAGGCCCAGAAGGGCACCTCAAAATCGGGGGGAAAGTCCTCGAAGAAGGCGCCCCAGAGCGCGGCGGCGCCATCCCCGTTCCCCCCGATCGCCGATTACGCCTTCCTCTCCAACTGCCACACCGGCGCGCTGATCGCCCCTGACGGGACGGTCGACTGGCTGTGCGTGCCGCGCTTCGACGCGGCCAGCGTGTTCGGCTCGCTGCTCGACCGCCAGGCGGGCGCGTTCAGGTTCGGGCCATTCGGGATCAACGTGCCCACGGCCCGCGTCTACGAGCCTGGGACCAACACGCTGCTGACGACCTGGACCACCCCGACCGGTTGGGCCATCGTGCGCGACTCGCTCACGCTCGGCCCCACGCGCGGCAAGGACCTCGTAACGCCGCATACGCGACCCCCCGCCGACGAAGACGCCGATCACCTGCTGGTGCGCGTGGCGATGTGCCTGGAAGGCGAGGTGGAGATGGAGCTGACCTGCGAACCGGTCTTCGACTACGGGCGCGTACCGGCCACGTGGGAGGTCTCCGAGGACGGCCACACCGCGGACGCAAGCACCGGAGACACGGGCACACGCCCAGGCGACACGGGCATAGGCACCGGCACAGGCAACGCCGGCACGGGCGGCGCCGGACAGACGATTCGGCTGCAGACCGACATGGCCGTAGGGATCGAGGGCGATTGGGTCAGGGCCAGGCATGTCCTCAAGCAGGGGGAGCAGATCTACTGCGCGCTCTCGTGGGCCGAGGCGCTCGCCGCGCCACAGGACTTCGACGAGGCCAACGAACGACTCGCCGCCACAGGCCACTACTGGCGCGGATGGCTCAGCCGCGCGCGACTGCCCGACCACCGCTGGCGCGAGCCGATCCAGCGCTCGGCGCTCGCGATCAAGGGTCTCACCTACATGCCCACCGGGGCCACCGTCGCCGCGCTCACCACCTCGCTGCCGGAGACACCGGGAGGGGAGCGAAACTGGGACTACCGCTACACGTGGTTGCGCGACTCCACCTTTACCCTGCAGGCGCTTCACTACCTCAACCTCGACTGGGAGGCCGAGGAGTTCATGCAGTTCATCGCCGACCTGGAGCCCAACGGGGATGGGGCGCTTCAGATCATGTACGGGATCGACGGCCGCCGGGACCTGGCCGAGACCACGCGCGAGGACCTCTCGGGCTACGCGGGGGCGAGCCCGGTGAGGGTCGGCAACGGCGCCTTCGACCAGCGCCAGAACGACGTGTTCGGTGCGGCGCTCGACTCGATTCTCCTGCACACGCGTCGCAGCGAACGGCTACCCCGGCGCTTGTGGCCGATCGTGCAGGCCCAGGCCGACTGCGCGACGAAGGTGTGGCGCAAGCCCGACCAGGGCATCTGGGAGGCACGCGGCAAACCCCAGCACTACGTCTCCTCGAAGCTCATGTGCTGGGTGGCGATGGACCGCGCCTCCAGGCTCGCCGCGATGCGCGGCGACGCGAAGCTCCAAGAGGCCTGGCAGGCCACAGCCGAGGAAATCAAGGCCGACATCCTCGCTCACGGGCTCGCGAACGGGGGTGTTCTGCGCCAGCACTACGACACCGACGCGCTCGACGCCTCCAATCTGCTCGCCGCCCTGTTCGGCTTCCTCCCGCCCACCGACGAGCGTCTGCGGGCCAGCGTGCTCGCCATCGCCGACGACTTGACGGAGAACGGCTTCGTGCTGCGCTATCGCACCGACGAGACCGACGACGGCATGTCCGGCAAGGAGGGCAGCTTCCTGATCTGCTCGTTCTGGCTTGTCTCCGCATTGGCGATCGTCGGCGAGGAGCAGCGTGCCCGCGACCTGATGGAACGCCTGCTGCGAGTCGCCTCGCCGTTGGGCCTGTACGCCGAGGAGTTCGACACCGACACGGGCCGTCACCTCGGAAACTTTCCCCAGGCGTTCTCCCACCTGGCCCTGATCGAGGCGGCCGCGCGCATCATCGTGACCGAGCGCCTCGCGGAGATCTCGTGACGGGCCGATGGAGGGTGAGAGGCAGACCACGGGCCGGGGCCCCACGCGCGTGCACACACACGCGCGGGGGCGTGCGTGGGGGACGCCCAAACGCAACACAACCCGCCGTCGCGTCGTAATCGTGGGCGGCGGCTTCGGAGGCCTTGCGGCGGCGCACGAGCTGCGCCACGCGGACGTGGACGTCACGCTCGTTGACCGCATGCACCACCACCTGTTCCAGCCCTTGCTCTACCAGGTGGCCGGCGGTGGGCTGGCGGCCGGGGAGTGCGCCTCTCCGATCAGGACGGCACTGCGACGCAACTCCAACACGACGGTCCTGATGGCCGAGGCCAGGGGGCTCGACGTGGAGCAAAGACAGCTCGTTCTCGACAGCGGCGAGCGGCTCTACTACGACAGCCTGATCGTGGCCTGCGGAGCGCAGACCTCCTACTTCGGCAAAGACGAGTGGAAGGAGGTCTCCTGTGGCCTGAAGACTCTCGCCGACGCGCTCGACATGCGCGACCGCATCTACGGGGCATTCGAGGAGGCCGAGCGCACGAGCGACCCGGAGGAGCGGCGCGAATGGATGACATTCGTCGTGATCGGGGGCGGCCCGACAGGGGTGGAGCTGGCGGGCGAGCTTGCCATCCTCGCCAAGCACGGGATGAAGGGCGGCTTCAGACGGATCGATCCCCGGGACGCTCACGTGATCCTGCTCGACGCGGGGGAGCGCCTGGCCGCGGCGTTCAGCGAGCGCCTCTCGGGCAAGGTCGCCAAGGAGCTCGCCTCGCTCGGGGTGAGCGTGCGCGAGGGCGCTCGCGTCACCGCCATCGACGAGCGGGGCGTGACGGTGGAGCGTGCGGGAACGAGCGAGCGAATCGCCTCGCGAACGGCGATCTGGGCCGCCGGCGTTCAGGCCGCCGGCTTCTCCAAGACGCTGGCAGAAGCCACCGACGCGTCCACAGACCGTGCGGGCCGCGTCGAGATCGACCCCAGTCTCAAAATCCCAGGCCACCCCGAGATCTCGGCCGTCGGCGACTCCACGCTGCTCCCGGGCCCTGGAGGCAAGCCGTTCCCGGGGCTTGCGACCGTCGCGATCCAGGAGGCGCGCCATGTGGCCAGGGCGATTCGCGAGGGAGCCCCAGGCGCCGCGACGCCGTTTCGCTACTTCGACAAGGGAGCGCTCGCGGTCGTCGGGAGGGGCAAGGCGGTATGCGAAATCCGTGGCCATGAGCTCTCGGGAAGGCTCGCGTTCATGACCTATCTGACAGTTCACATGTACTACCTCGGCGGCGTTAGGGGCAACCGCCTGAAGGTCTTGATCGACTGGGCAGGGGCCCGTCTGGGCAAACCTCAGAACCAGGTGATCGAGGGCCGGCTCGCGAATATCGAGCGATGAGGGCGCTCGACCCGAGACTGCTCCGGTATGCGCGATCCACCAGGACATTCCTGCATATCTCGGTGGGCCTCGGAGCTCTTGGAGCACTGCTGATCGTCCTGCAGGCCTGGCTGCTGGCGGATGTGGTCGCGCGGGCCTTCGTGGATGGAAAGGGCCTGGCACAGCTACAGGCGCCACTCGTCGCCCTGCTGTGCGTCGTCGTCGCGCGAGCGGCGGTCGCATGGGGGGCGGAGCTTGCCGCGAGCAGCTGCTCCGCTGAAGCGAAGTCCCAGCTACGTGGGGCGCTACTGGAGCGCGTGGCCCAGCTCGGCGTAGACAGCTCGCGCAGTCAGCGAACAGGCGAGCTGGCGACGCTTGCCACGCGCGGGATCGACGCACTCGACGGCTGGTTCTCCCTGTACCTGCCACAACTGGCGCTCGCCGTGATCGTGCCTCTCGCGGTGCTCGGGGCGGTCTTCAGCGACGACTGGATCTCGGGCGCGATCATCGCCCTGACGATCCCCCTGATCCCATTGTTCATGGCGCTAGTGGAGGCCACGACGCGCGAACGCATGGACCTCCAGACGCGCACGCTGCAACGCCTCGCCGGTCACTTCCTCGACGTCGTGGCCGGACTCCCCACGCTCAAGGTGTTCGGGCGCGCGAAGGCACAGGCCGCGAGCATCCGCGAGGTGAGCGAGCGGTATCGCGCGACGGCCCTCTCCTCTTTGAAGGTGACGTTCCTCTCCTCGCTGATCCTCGAGCTTGTGGCGACGATCTCGGTGGCCCTCGTGGCGGTGGCGATCGGGCTGCGCTTGATGAGTGGGCAGCTCGACCTGCGCACCTCGCTGTTTGTGCTCGTGCTCGCCCCCGAGGCCTACCTACCGCTGCGCAGGCTCGGAGCCAACTACCACGCCTCAGCCGAAGGCATGGCCGCCGCCGAGCAGGTGTTCGCCGTGCTCCCCCGTTCGGGGACGAGCGAGAAGCCACTCGGCCCACACGGCACGTCCACCCGGATCCCTGACCCCTCCGCGCTTGGCCTCTCCGTCGAAGGAGTGTGGGTCAGATACGCTGGTCGCGACGGCGCCGCGCTGGAAGACGTCTCCCTGACGGCGGAGCCGGGCGAGGTGCTTGCGCTCGCCGGGCCGAGCGGTTGCGGCAAGTCGACGCTCCTGAGCGTGCTGCTCGGTTTCATCGCGCCGGAGCGGGGGGCGGTGCGAGTGGGTGACATCGACCTGGCCGAGCTCGACCTCGACGCGTGGCGCTCACAGGTCGCGTGGGTGCCGCAGCGTCCGTACCTGTTTGCGAGCTCGATCGCCGAGAACGTGCGGATCGGTCGGCGTGGAGCCTCTGAGCAGGAGATCGTGGAGGCGTGCTCGCGGGGCGGACTCGACCGCGTGACAGCAGGCCTGCCCGATGGGCTCGACACGGTTTTGGGGGAGCGGGGGGCGGGCCTCTCAGCGGGTGAGCGCCAGCGTGTCGCACTGGCGCGAGCGTTCTTGCGCGACGCGCCGCTGCTGTTGCTCGACGAGCCGACCGCCAACCTCGACGGCGAGACCGAGGAGCAGGTGCTGGAGGCCGTGCGAGGCCTCTGCCGGGAGCGCACGGTGGTGCTCGTCGCGCATCGGCCCGCCCTGCTGGCGATGGCCGACCGGTCGCTCACACTTGGCTCGCTTCGGGGGACGACGGCAGAGCGAGAGGTCGGGGTATGAGCCACCGGCGGCCGGCCGAGGCTCCCCTGCGGCGAACGCTTGCCATCGCGCGTCCCGCCGCGAGGCAGCTCGTCCTCTCGACACTGCTCGGGGCGGGCGCGATCGGCGCCGCGATCGGCCTGATCGCGACCTCGGCTTGGCTCATCTCTCGCTCCTCGCAGCGCCCACCGGAGTCCGCGGTCGCGATTGCGATCGTGGGTGTTCAGTTCTTCGCGCTGTCGCGGGGCCTGTGCAGGTATGCGGAGCGGTTGGTCGGGCACGATGGGGCCTTCCGGGTCATGTCCGGTCTGAGGGTGGGTGTCTACGAGCGGCTTCGAGCGGCTCGCTCCGCTCGGCCTCCCGGCCTTCCGCGGCGGGGACCTGCTCGCCCGGCTGGTGCACGACGTGGACCTCCTGCAGGACCTGCTCCTGAGGGTGGTGCCGACGTTCGCGATCGCACTGGTCGTGGGGGCGGCCACCGTGGGGCTCGTGTGGTGGATGCTCCCGGCCGCGGGCCTGATCCTGCTGGTCGCGCTGATCCTCGCCGGGGTGCTCGTGCCGTGGTTGACGGGTGCCCTCGCCGGGCGCGCGGAGGCCCGGCAGGCGGCCGCTCGGGGGGAGCTGACCGCCTCGGTGGTGGAACTGATCGAGGGCGCCCCCGAGCTCGTCGCGAATGGGGCGGCGGGCGAGCACCTGCGCCGCACGCTGGCCTCCGACGCCGAGCTCACGGCGATCGCACGAGCCGGCGCGCGCACCGCAGGCGTTGGCCAGGGCCTCACGACCCTGTGCTCGGGGCTTGCCATGTGGGGGGCGCTGCTCGTCGGGGTCTCAGCCGTGCGCGACGGAGGTCTCGACGGGGTCCTGCTAGCCGGGATCGCGCTGATCCCGCTCGTCGCGTTCGAGCTGGTCGCGGGGCTTCCGGCGGCCACCCAGACGCTCCAGCGCGTGCGCCGCTCGGCCGCGCGCGTGTTCGAGGCGATCGACGCCGAGCCGCCGGTGGCCGAGCCGGCTCACCCCGTCGCGCTTGACCGGCTCACCGACGCTCGGCCCCGCGAGAACGGGGTAGCCTCATCGCCCCGCGCCGCCGGGCACGTCCTGCGCGTGCGCGATCTCGCCGGCTCCTATCCGGGCGAGGAGCGCGCGGCGCTCACGGGAGTTGACCTCGACCTGAGCCCGGGCAGGCGCGTCGCGGTGGTGGGGCCGAGCGGCGCCGGCAAGTCCACGCTGGCCGGGGTGCTGATGCGATTCCTGCCCTACAGCGAGGGGACCGTGACGCTAGACGGTGTCGAGATCGCCGACCTCGACAGCGACGAGTACCGGGGGGTGGTGGGACTGGTGGGCCAGGACACCCACCTGTTCGACACGACGCTCGAGGAGAACCTGCGACTGGCGCGGCGCGACGCGCCACCCGAGCGACTGCGCTCGGCGCTGGCCGAAGCACGGCTGCTGGAGTGGGTCGATGGGTTGCCGGACGGGCTGCAGACCGAGGTGGGCGAGCGCGGGATGCGCATGTCCGGCGGCCAGCGCCAGCGCCTCGCCATCGCTCGGGCGCTCCTCGCCGAGTTCCCGATCCTGATCCTCGACGAGCCCGGCGAGCACCTCGAGACGACCACGGCGGATGCCATCGTGGGCGACCTGCTTGCCACCGAGCGCGCGGGAGCGACCCTGCTGATCTGCCACCGGCTCGCCGCCCTCCGCGAGGTTGACGAGGTCGTTGTGCTCGACCGTGGAGAAGTCTCCGAACGCGGCACCCACGACGAGCTCCTCGCCAGCGGGGGACACTACGCCGCGGGGTGGCTGCGCGAAGACGCCCTCGCGCCGTCGCCGTGTTACCGCGACAGCCAATTGCGGCCCCGCGAAGAACCCTCCGCGCCCCGCGGTCTGAGCGCCGAATCGCGACTGAGCGATTCGGGTAACGGGGGTGGAGGATGACCAACGACCTGGCGCGCTGGCAGTTCGCCACGACGAGCATCTACCACTTCCTGTTCGTGCCCGTGACGATCGGATTGGCGTTGCTGGTGGCGATGCTCCAGACGGCATGGCATCGCAACGAGCAGCCCGAGTACCGCCGGTTGACGCGCTTCTTCGGAACGCTCCTGTTGATCAACGTTGCCGTCGGGGTCGTCACGGGACTCGTGCAGGAGTTCGAGTTCGGGATGAACTGGTCGACCTATTCGCGCTTTGTGGGGGACGTCTTCGGAGGGCCGCTCGCGATGGAGGGGCTGGCCGCGTTCTTCCTGGAGTCCACCTTCCTCGGGCTGTGGCTGTTCGGGTGGGACCGACTGCCCAAGCGCCTGCACCTCGCCTGCATCTGGCTGGTGGCATTTGGGGCGATGCTCTCCGCGCTCTTCATCATGGCGGCCAACTCGTGGATGCAGCACCCGGTCGGGTACAGGCTGAACGCGAAAGGGGCTCCCCAGTTGAACGACATCGGCGCCCTGTTCACAAATCCAACATTTCTGTGGGGGTACGTACACGTGCTGCTGGCGGCCGCGATCACGGGCGCGATGATCATGCTCGCGATCTCCGCCTGGTACTTGCTGAGGGAGCGCGAGGTGGAGGCCTTCAAGAAGACCGCCTCGCTCTCCCTGGCGGTCCTGATTCCCTCGATCGTGCTCACCCTGTTCGTGGGCAGCGAGCTCGGGGTGGTCGAGACGAAGTACCAACCGATGAAGATCGCCGCCGCCGAGGCGCAGTGGGAAAACTGTCAGCCCTGTTCCTTCTCGCTGTTTCAGATCGGGGGAGGCAATAACGACAAGACCCCCACGCAGATCGTCGAAATCCCACACCTGCTCTCGCTGCTTGCCACCAACTCGTGGAACGGGGGCGTGGTCGGGCTCAACCAATTGCAGAGGGAATACCAAGCCAGGTACGGGCCCGGCAACTACGTGCCGGACGTCTTCATCCAGTACTGGTCGATGCGCGTCATGGCCTACCTCGCCGCGCTGGTGGCACTGCTCGCGCTGTGGGGGGCGTGGCTGCTGCATCGCGGAAAACTCGAGAGCTCGAAGTGGTTCCTGCGATTGTCGATCTGGGCGGTGGTGACGCCCTTTGCGATGAACACGGCAGGCTGGATGCTCACTGAGAGCGGGCGCCAACCGTGGATCGTGCAGGGGCTGATGAAGACGGTGAACGCCGCCTCCCCGTCGGTCACTCAGACCGACATTTGGATCAGCTTGATCGTGTTCGTATCGATCTACATAGCGCTGGGGGCCGCCGACCTGATCCTGATGCTGCGCTACGCGCGCAGGGGACTTGGCCATGAGGGGCAGCCGGCGGGAGCCCACGACGGAGCCGGGGCGATACCGGCGTTGACTTACTGATGCAACTTCACACCGTGTGGTTCATCGTGCTGGCGATCCTCTGGGTCGGCTTCTTCGTGCTGGAGGGTTTTGACTTTGGCGTCGGCGTCCTGCACACGATCGTGGGCGAGGACCGAGACCGGGATGAGGGTCGCTCTGAACGCGATCGGGCCGTTCTGGGACGGGAACGAGGTGTGGTTGATCGTCGCGGGCGCCGGTATGTTCGCGGCGTTCCCGGGCTGGTACGCGACGATGTTCTCCGCGCTCTATCTGGCGTTGGTGCTCGTGCTGGTGGCCCTGATTGGCAGGGGAGTGGCCTTCGAGTTCAGGGGTAAGGGTGAGCATCCTCGCTGGCGGCGGCACGTGGACGTGGTGCACGATTCTCGGGAGCCTGCTCGTGCCGCTCTTGATCGGCGTTGGACTCGGAGACCTGCTGAGTGGATTGCCGATCGACTCGAGCCACGAGTACACGGGAAACTTCTTCGACCTGCTCACCCCGTATGGGTTGTGGTGCGGCGTGACGATCCTCGGGCTGTGCCTGCTGCACGGGGCGACGTTCCTGGCGCTGAAGACGACCGATGAGGTCCGCGAGCGCGCTCGCGCCATCGCGCGCCCGCTCGGGTGGGCGGCGGTCGCTCTCGTGCTGGGCTTTGTGATCTGGACACGCGCGGTCGTGGGCCATACACAGGTGCCCGGGCCGGTGGAGGTGCTGGCCCTGCTCGCGGCGATCTTCGCGGCTCGGCTCGCCCGCTCAGAGCACGAGGGCTGGGCGTTCACGGCATCGGCCACCGCGATCGCCGCGACCGTCGGCTCGATCTTCATCGACCTGTATCCGAATGTGATGGTGTCGAGCACCAACGTGGCCTACAACCTGACTGTCAACAACTCCGCCTCGGGCTCCTACGCGCTGACGGTGATGAGCATCGTCACGGTTATCTTCTTCCCGCTCGTGCTGCTCTACCAGGGGTGGTCCTTTCACGTGTTCCGCGCGCGGGTGAGGGCGCCCGCGCAGCCCGCGCCGGACTCGGACCCGGGGGTCTCGGCGACCGGGTAGCCGCAGGCGTGCGACGGTGGCGTTTTGCCCGCACGCAAGACCGCTACCCACAGGTGCGTTATCTAGGACGATTCGTTTGATTGGACAGATGTGGGATCGTTACGGTGCCACACAGCCTATTCAGACCGATCCTCCGACTATGAGTAGCCAACCCCAGACAATCCAACCAGCCGAGACATGGGCGTCCACAGGCGGCGTTCCAGACATATATCCGGGCATCACCCCCGAGGAGCGCGTGCTCGGGTTCGTCGCCTGGCAACTGGTGGGATCGTGGAAGGGCTGGGTGCGTAGGCGAGTCGAGTCGATCTCCTACGAAACGGCAAACGCCATCCGCAGGCGCGTGAGCGTTGATCTGCGGATGCTTCCCGAGTTTCTCTCCGAGCCAGTCGTCTTATGGGGCGATCAGCCGATCCACTATGTGCCGATCGCCCAGTTGCGTAAGCAACGCTTCGTCCAGTTCGACCTGCGCGACGAGCAGGACAGGGCGCTCCCACTCGTCACGAGGAGGCGAAACAGCGCCATCACCGCCGCGATGCTGAGCGCGGCGGCGCAGTCCGTCGTGATCGACAGGCTCTATCAGGCGGAAAGCGATCTCATCCCATCGACGTCCGCCGATGGGGGGTCCAGAATTCGAAGTGTGCCGCTCATTCGAGTGCCAAACGCGCTGGAGCGCGCATTCTGGCTCATCGCATACTTGAACCCCAAGGCCACTTCGGGCGAAACCGACGTCGGAGCGCTTGCCGTCTGGGAGAGACTCTGCGCCGTCGACAGCGACCAAGCCTTGCCGGTGGAGGTTTGGGAATGGCGCCAGGACGACGAAGGCTGCCAAGAAGCTCTTGTGAGAACAGACGACTGGAAGGCCCTACTCCTTTCCGATGACGCGTTCGTGAAAATGGCATATGACGCCGCCAGGCTCTTCATGATCTGTGTGCCGCTCCACTACGAGGAGGGACAACGCCGGATCGTGAAGTTCAGCTATACCGACCACCGCTACCAAAGAGCCAAACGCTATCCCGAGAATCCACCACCGACGAAGGTCTGCTTCGCGCGATGGTGGAATCGCGCGCTGGACATTCTCGAGGGGCTCCCACGGCCAAAGCTGGAGGATTGGACGCCGCCGCTGACCACCTACCAGCCTGAGCCGATGGGACGCACCAGGAGGCTGCTCAGTGCACTCGGGTGGACAGCCGATGTAGGTAAGTTCGAAACACCCGCCCTCAGCCAGGGACTGAGCTATCACCTCTCTGTGAAAACGCCAAACGGGATTCAGATACGACGAGCCGAGCTTATCCCCCAAGGCGCCGCGGGTGAAGGTCAGACGTGTCCGCCGCAGCGTGGCAATCAGACCCTGCGGGCCGTGGACATGCACGTGGCCGACCCCGAGCCCGGCGGGACCGCCAACGCCTATCTCCACATTCGTCCCGAATCCTCGCTGATCGTCCGGGCGGGGTTCCTGTGCGCGCTGCTCACAGCGGCCGCCCTGACGCTGCTGCGGGAATACAGCTCGGTCATCGCTGAACACGAAGCTTCACACGCCGAGGCGGTGGTGGCGGCTCTGATAGTGATACCCGGTCTGCTCACCGTGCTCGCGACACGCGACGCCGAGCATCCGCTGACCACGAGCATGGTATTCGGGGTCAGGATCCTCGCGATGGCCCCAGGGGTGCTCGCCGTGCTCTCAGCCGGCCTGGTGGTAATCGGAAAGGTTGACAGTTGGTTCGGTTTCGGGCTGCTGTCTCTCGCCTGGGCGATCACGTTCATCCTTGGGGTCGGCTGGATACTCGCGGCCCGTAGGCGACCCGATTGGAGGGCGATATGAGCGCGGTTTCCATGGCCCTCCACGGCTTGCACGCACACGTGCGTAGATCCGCGCGGGCAGGGAGGGGGCAGGCCGCATCGAAGAGGTCGGCCTGGTACAGTGCGCGCCGCCTTCTAGACTGTGGCTACAACGGAACGCAGGAGCCAGGGAAGGGCGACTATGGACCGTAAGCCACAAACCCACGGCCGGACAGCTCCGGCAAGGGGAACCGATAGAGACGCCAAGAGCAGGGTTTCGAGTGTCAAGGGCGATCCGGTGAAGAAGGTCAGAAGCGAACACCAAGCGATCATCAAAGCGCTCAACAGCAAGCCTGTCTCGTTCGTGGTCCGGTCGGCCGAGGGCATCCCGATGTATCGCGGCATCGAATCGCACAGCAACAACGGGAACATGCCCGAGATAGCGAAGGCCGGCCACGCCGCCGCGCTGAAGCGGTTTCAGAAGATCCGCGCGAAGGAGAGCCGCAAGGAAAAGCTGGCCAAGCGGGCCGCCGAGCGAGATGGCCAGCCGGACAGCGCGGCTCCCTGAGGGCACACGACGCGCCGGCACACGACGCGCCGGGAATCATTGCGCGGGGGCCCGGTCCACGGGGTGGCGGGCTTGGAGCAACGCGAAAGTGCCCGCCGAGGACGGCGCGTCGAGGATGGACACGAGCAGGCGCAGCCCGTTGAAGACGAGGTACGGCTCGGCGGACGGACGCAGCCCCTCGAGGGCTCGGCTCGGCTCGGCTCCATCGAGGGGGTCGATCGCCGGCTCCCCTCCAGCTGGGTCGCTCTCGGCCAGGTCGCTCAGCAGGCGTGTGAGCCACTGCTCGAGGGGCGCCTTCGAGCCGAAGGGGGGACCACAGATGAGATAGCCGTCAAGCCCCTCCCAGAGGGCTGCCTTTGTAAAGGAGTTGAGGTCCGTGGCGATGGCCCGCGCGCTGGGTGCGTGGTCCGTCGAGCATTCCGGGCTGCCCCACAGGTGTAGACGCTCGGCGCCGGAGCCGGAGGCTTGCGCGCGAAACCTCTCCAGGGACTCGGCCGTGCTCGGGTCGTGCTCAGCCTCGCCGAAGCGCCCGGAGTCGAGCGCCGGGATCGCGTCGAGCTTCGCGTCCACGGCCTTCGCGAGGTCAACGTCGTGCGCACGCGCCGCATCGGCGAGCGCCCGGTGGAAGCCCGCGACGGCCTCCTCGAGGGAGATCCAGCCCTCGAAGGTGCGCGGGGTCTTCGGCCCGTCGTAGTAGTTGACGACCCTCGCGATCCTCCCAGCCGCCGTGACCAGGGGGGCCAACAGGTCGCGGGGCGGGGCCTCCGCGCCGCGGGGCGCCGGGTCGGTGTCGTCGGCGGGCCGGCCGAGGGTACGCGAGTCGGGCTCGGCGACGGCGCCGAGGAACTGGTCGGCGAGGGCGGTCGTGATGATCCACAGGTCGGCGAGCTCGGAGGCGCTGCGCCCGGCTTCGGAGACGCGGTCCGTCTCGAGCAGCTCCGCCAGCTCGCCCAGCTCCTCCTGCAGGCGCGCGAGGGCCGCCAGCGGTCGCCAGTAGCCGCCCACCTGCCCGATCGTCGAACGTACCCGCTCGCGCGTCGGTTCAGTGGTACCGGCAGGTCCGGTCCTCATGTGCCTCTCCGCGCGATCCCTCACGCCACCTGGACGACCTCGACGCCGGCCGCCGCCAGTACGTCCTCGCCGTCGAGCACCGCGTAGCCATCGCGGTAGTAGAGCTTCGCGATCCCGGCGGCCGCGATCAGCTTCGCGCAGGGGGGGCAGGGGAAATCGGTGACGTACATCACCGCCGATCCGGTCGAGATCCCGTCGCGGGCCGCCTGCGCGATCAGGCGTGCCTCGGCATGCGTTGCGGTGGACAGCTCGAGGTGAACCCCCTGGGAGAAGTTCGCCCGCGGGTCGCCCACGGTGTAGGGGCTCAGGGGGTGGGGACTGTGCTCGTTTACCGCCGAGGCAATCGTCCCGTCGGCGAAGCGGATCGCCGCGCCCACCTGGCGCCACCAGTCGGCGCTGCCCGATGCCTGCGCTCGGGCGGCGGCGGCCAGCTCCGCGAATGGCGCGTCGACATCCGTCGCCGCCGAGGCGGCGGGTGGGAGCTCGCCGGATCTCCCCGTGGCGCGGGAGGGGCCGGCGATGGGCGCGGTGGCGGGCACGCGCAGCTGCGCGCTGCGCGTCTTGTCCCACCTCAAGAACACGGTGTCGTAGAGGACCGGACAGCGACTGAACCAACGCTCGACCACCTGGTAGCTGACGTCCTCGGCCGGCAGCGTGAGCGTCGGGGCCTCAGCGGCCAGGCGCTGCGCTCCCCGCTCGTCCAGGACATCCACCTGCGAGCAGACCTCCCAGGCCCTGATCGAGGTGGCCACGAGCTCCGCGTCGAGGCAACGGATGTCCTTCGCGAGCGGCCGATAGTCGCGATAGAGCTCGGGGCCGATTAGATACAGGCGCCCACCCACCCCGCTCGCGTGAGCCTGGACGAATCGTCGATATCCCTCATGCAGGACCGGGATATAGGCAACCGCAGCCTCGCTCATCCGCAAACGAGGATATAGGCGATCGCCAACTCACTCATCCGCGAACGAGGATATTGGCGACCGCGACCTCGCTTATCCGCGAACGAGGATATGGCGACCGCCAACTCTCACCCGCGCTTGAGGATGCTGTCGATCAGGCCGGGGAGCACCTCTGCGAGCTTCGGGCCGAGCCGCTCCCCCAGGTGCATGTACATCTGGCGGATGCGCTCGCTGGTGGTGACGGAGGTCTGGCGCTCGATCACCTCGATCTTCCCGCACAGCTCGCCCAGCGCCCTCAGGTCCTCCTCGCCATAGGAGTGGTCGGCGGTCAGCACGAGCACGTCGGGCTGGACCGCCTTGATCAAAGCCCAGGGGGCTTCTCCGTCCTGCTTGAGGAAGATCAGATCGACCGGGCGCTGGTGGGCGAGCAGCTCCAGGCGCTCTCCCTCGGGCACCATCGGGCGGTCCTCCCCCTTGCGCCGGCGGATCTTGGCATCGCTGTCCACGCCGACCGCGAGCACGTCGCCGAGCTCCTTGGCGCGCCCGAGATACTTGACGTGGCCGAGATGGATCAGGTCAAAGGAGCCGGAGGTGAGCACGACGCGGTAGCCGAGACCTTTGAGATGGGTGACGGTGCGCGTCATCTCCTCGAGCGTCGGGATCAACCGTTCGCCGAAATTGACGTCTGCGCTCAGGATGCCACTGCTCGCCGCCATTCGAGCAGCACCTTATCGCCGCCCGCGGCCCACGCTAGGCTCGTAGCCCGCGAGACCGCCCATGCCCGACTACCTGCCCTATACCGACCGCACGCCAAGCACCGCCTACAGCGACATGCTGCGCGCGGTACGCGACCGTGGCGTGCGCGTGGAGACCAAGCAGGGTGAGCAGGCGCTCGCACTCGCGGGCCACTGCATGCGCTTCCCGATGGCCCATGGCGCGGCGGTCATCACCGAGCGCTCCATCAGGGGCTTCGTGGGCAAGGCGATCGGCGAGCTGTGCGCCTTCATCAACGGTGCGCGCACCTTGGAGGAGCTCGCGGAGTTCGGATGCGACTGGTGGGACGCCTGGGCGACACCCGAGAAGTGCGCGGCGCGGGGTCTCGAGGCGGGGGACCTCGGACCAGGCTCCTATGGGCATGCCTTCAAGAACTTCACCACCGACCTCGACGGCGAGGATCCCGGCTTCGACCAGCTACCCCACCTGGTCAAGAAGCTGCGTGACCTGCCGCTCGACCGCACAGCGCTGATGAGCCCGTGGATACCCAACGCCAACCACCGCGAGCAGGGGGTGCGCTCGCGCAACACGATCGCCCCATGTCACGGCTGGATCCATGCGCTGGTCTTCGGGGAGAAGCTCCACCTCGTCCACAACCAGCGCTCCGGGGACACGCCGATCGGGGTGCCCTCCAACATGGCGCAATACACGGCGCTCGGTTTGATGCTCGAGCAGCTCACCGGCTACGAGCTCGTGGAGTACGTGCACTGGATCCAGTACGCCCACATCTACGCCAACCAGCTCCCCCACGTCGAGGAGATGCTCGCCCGAGAGCCGCTGCCGCTGCCAACGCTGCGGCTGACCGAGGGGGGGCGACGCATCACCGATATCCACGACTTCCGCGCCGAGCACTTCGAGCTCTCCGACTACCACCCCCACCCGGCGATCCCCGGTATCCCGGTGGCGACGTAGTGGGGCAAGTCTGCCTCGCCCCGGCATGATCTCGCTGGTCGTCGCGCGCGCCGCCAACGGCGCCATCGGCCGCGGCGGCGGCCTGCCGTGGCGGCTGCCCTCGGATATGCGCCACTTCCGCGAGCTCACCACCGGGCACACCGTGCTCATGGGTCGCAGGACCTTTGAGTCGCTCCCCGCGAAATACCGCCCTCTCCCGGAGAGGCGCAACCTGGTGCTCAGCTCCGGCGCCGAGCTCCCCGGCGCCGAGGTCTTCCACGACCTGCCGAGCGCGCTCGTGGCCTGCGAGCACGAGTGCTTTGTGATCGGGGGGGGCGTCGTCTACAACGAGACCCTGGCTCTCGCCGGCAGGGTGTACGCCACGGAGATCGAGCAGGAGATCGAGGGCGATGCCTTCTTCCCGGAGATGTCACCGTCGGAGTGGCGCTGTGCCAGGCGCGGCGAGCGGATCGTGGAGAACGAGCTAGCTTTCACCTTTGCTGAATATGAGCGCACCACCTAATCCGCTTTATGACATCGGGGCGGCACGCAGTGCCGCCCAACGCCGGCGCATGGAGGAGCTGGAAGCCGCCGGCGTCTGCGTGTTCTGTCCCGAGCACCTCGCCGAGCACCAACCCGAGCCGATCGAGCACACCGGACGCCACTGGTATGTGACCAAGAACCGCTACCCCTACGAGGGGACACAGGTCCACTACCTGATCGTGGCCCGCCGGCACGTGCTCTCATTTGACGAGTTGCCCGACGAGGCTGGCGCCGAGCTGTGGTCGATCAAGCGCATGCTCAAGGCCCAGCTCGAACCCGCCGCGGTGGCGACCGTCGAGCGCAGCGGCAACATGCTCTACAACGGCGGCTCCGTCGCCCACCTGCACATCCATGTGGTGGCGCTCGAACCCTCCCCTTCAGCGACTGTGCGCTTCCGCGTGAGCGCCTATGGCGCGAACGACGACGCAGGTTGATGGTCGACTCCCATCGCCGCTCAGGCTTGCAGATGACCGGGGTTTGACTGCTTGCGCTGCTTCTGCACGCCGGGGAACACAGTGTTGAATTCGCGGAAGAGCGCCTTGTAGTTGTCCGGCAGCCGGTACTCCTTCTTCTGATACTCGTCGGGGAGCTCCTCCAACCCCTCCAGTTCCGCCCACCCGCGCGGGAGAGCGTAGGCGTAGTAGGGGTATTCGCTGGGAACACCTCGTGCCACCACGACGGATATGGGCAACCCGAGCGACCGTGCGGCCGAGACGCGGTGTAGCCCGTCGTTGATCAACAGCACGCTGCTCCCGTCCGGCTCGACTGTCTCCTCGACAATCGGGGGGAGGATCGGGATCGACTCGTGCGGATCGTCGGAGGTGTGGATGTAGGCGCCCCCATCGAGCGCGAACAGGTCGATCCCCTCTGCCAGGAGGGCGTCGCGTAGCTCGAGCAGCCTGCGCAAGGTTGGCTTGAGCACGTAGCGCTGGGCGGGAGTGAGGGTGTCCGTGTCGACGGCCGGCGCGAGCTCCAGCGTGGCGGCGGCGTAGAGCCTCGCTTTGTCAAAGCCCCGTAGCGGCGTCTCGCGCAGGGACGCCAGCAGCTCCTCGCGCGGGAAGCGCGTGATCGAGAGGATCTTCACTTCGCGATCATGCCACGCTACTCGCGCGGTCCAGGAGAGCCTCGTTGCGCGCCAGTTCGCGGCCAAGCCACAGCGCGTGGGAGACGAGGCTGACAGCCATGTCACCGCTGATCTCGTTCGCGAGCGCATCGGCGCGCCGGCCGCTGTAGCGCTTGACGAGCACCCCACCGAAGCGGTGCTCGACGACGAGGCGCCCCTCGCGCTCGTCGACGCTCACGACGAAGTAGCCATTGGGGTCTTCCCGCAGCGTGTACTTGCCCGTCTCGTGGTCCCTGTCGTCGTCACGCCTCCAGCGCTCGCCGAGCGAGCGCGCGAGGTGGAAGTGGGGGCTGCTCGGGTCGATCCCAAGCGAGTGGCTGACGACCGTGATCGACCCTATCCCCATCTCACATCGCCCGGCGACATGGCGCTGGATCGCCATCAACCCGTACACGTTGCGCAGCCAGGCGGTGAGCAGGTTGTGGGCACGATAGGTGGCTGTCAGTGACAGGTCGTCCCCGATCTTGCGAAAGAACAACGTCGTCAGGCAGGGAGAGCCGGCGTCGCCCGATGACTCCTCGGCGAGGTCCAGCGAGTTGTCCCACAGGGAGACATATGCGTGGCGCGTCTCGGGATTGGCGCGCAGCCTGTCGACAGCCGCCTCCAGCGTGTCGAGCGCTCCCCCCTCGCCGCGGAAGTGGGCCCGCAAGCGGTTGCCGTACGTGTAGGAGGTTTCCTCGGGCAACTCGGGCATCAGCATCTTCGCCTCGTACTCGAGCAGGCTCTGCAGATTGAACCCGTAGCGCTCCAATGCGTCTTGAGACTCGCGCGCGGGATCGGTTATCACCGCCTTCGCGTTGAGCAGCTCCAGGCGCGGCCCGTCGCCAAGCGTGACCGGGCGCCCGAAGCGCACCGCGCGCACCACCAGCTCCTCCCAGCACTCGAGCGGCCGGCGCCTGAGCACCTGGTGTCCCGCCGGCTCGGAAGGTCTGCGCAGGCCTCCGTCGGGCCCGGCGTCGATCTCCACCCTCAACCGCTCCGGCACCGAATCCCCCGGGTCCCCGCTCGGCAACTCGCGCAAACGACCCATCAGCTCGGACGGGAGGCTCTCGCTCGAGAGCTTGCCCAGGTAGCTGAAGCTGAGCCTCTCGCGCAATCCCCGCTCGTCGAACTCGGGGATGGCCGGGAACACACGGCCCGTACCGCGAATCCGCTTCACCGGCACACCGAGCATCGTCGCGTCTTCGAGCCCACCCTCCAGAAACGCCTCCAGCTCATCGCACGTGGGCAGACCGAGATCCTGGCCGACCGCGATCAGATGGCGCACCTGAGGGTTGAAGAGCAGGTTGCACAGCATCGCGTACATCCCGTCCCCGTACAGGTTCGAGATCACCGCGACCCGGCTGCGCCCCGGGTCCAGCAGCTCCGCCGAGATCTCCGCGAGCCGGCGCTCGGCCGAGCGCAGCGGAGACCACAGCGTCACAAGGCCGACGTCGCCCATGGGATTGACCACGTGAAGACGCTCCGCGTGGTACAGCGGCTCGAACGAACAGCTCATCCAAATCCTCGCATCCTCGTAGGCAATGCCGGGGACGGTCCCCGCCGCTCCGGAACCGCGCCGCCTCCGTGAGCATCATCTCATTGCTACGCGATCCCGACACAAGCTACCGTGCGACGAGGGCCTCCAGCGTCTGCTTGACGACGGCCGTCCCCTGCTCCATCAACGGGGCGGTGGGCGCCGCAAGCTCATCCGGCAGCAGGTCCGCGATCCACACGAAGCGAGCACGACCCGCCCCCTCCTCGAACACCTGCGCCGACGCATTGTGGTGCGTATAGGGGCCATCCACGACCGACCACACGAGCCGGCGGGCGTCGTCGTCGAGGTCCACGAGCAGCTCCCGCAAGACCGTCCCGTTGAAGAAGGTCACGATCCTGTCCTCCCCGTCCAACCGGGTGTCGACCACGAAGCCCGGCACGAGGCGCTCATGCGGCGCACCCCAGTCGCGGACCGCGCCCCACACATCGTCGGGGGTGGCGTCAATCACGATTTCCTTGCGAATGCAAGCCATCTGTGCGTCTCCTGTCTGTCGGTTGTACCTGTCGGCCCTCACCCCGGCTGTCGGTCTCGCGCGGCGGTCTCGGGGCCGACCACGCCGCGCGGCGCGTCACAGCAAGCGTTCCAGAGGGAGGCCGCGCGGTCTTGGACATTCGTGCGCATCTGAGAGAATCGGTGGCGCATGCTCACCGCACGCACTTTCCTCAGCGGGGATGGCGTCGAGGTCTCAGATGTCGCCTGCAGGCATGGCCGCGGCCGCGGCCATGCCGACGAGCAGGCCGGCGGTCACGCGATCGTATTCGTGCGCCGCGGCTGCTTCGTGCGCAGCGTCGAGGGCGTGGAGTCGCTGCTCGACCCGACGCTCGCCTATTGCATGAACCCCGGGGAGGAGCAGCGCTACGATCACCCTCACGACCACGGTGACGACTGCACCTCCGTCTTCCTCGATGCGCAGGTGGTCGCCTCTCTGTGGGGCGGAGACCCTGTACTGCCCCGCGAGCCGCTGCCCGTCTCCCCGCGGATCGACCTCGAGCATCGGCTGCTCCTGAGCGCCGGCCGCCACGACGCGGACCCGCACGAGCTACTGGAGCGAGCGATCTCGCTCACCGCCCAAGCGCTCGAGCGGGCCGATCCTCGCAGGGTGGGGGCCGGGCGACCCAACACCCCGCGCCTGCGCAGGGCCATGACCGACGGCGTGCGCGAGATCCTGGCGGGCAATCCCGAGCACTCCCTGCCGGATCTCGCGCGCGAGCTCGCGGTCTCCCCCCACCACCTCAGCCGTGTCTTCCACGCCGCGACCGGACACACCATCTCCCGGCACCGCATGCGCCTGCGCACCCGAGCCGCCCTGGAGCGACTCTCCAGCGGCGAGCAGAACCTCGCACGTCTGGCCGCCGAGCTCGGCTTCGCCGACCAGGGCCACCTCTGTCGCGTGGTGCGTCAGGAGACCGGTCATGCGCCATCCGCGCTGCGCCGGCTCCTCGCCCGAGGCGATTCACCGACGAGTTTTTCCGCGGTGGCGGTCGAAACTTGAGAAGGGCGCCCATAGCCCCTAACACCAGGAGGATTAGAGATGTCTGACACAAGATCTCGTCGCGGCGACTCGGGTGCCTCGATGGATCAAGCCGGCCGCAACCAGCTCGCCAGCAGACGCCGTAGCAGCGACTGCTTGCGTCGCTTGGCCGGCTGAGCGGTCGATCTGGACACACGGTTGTCCAAAGTGGCGCGAAGCCGTGGCGGTGCCGTGGAATTAGCACGACGCGGACGACCGTACTCGCTGTGGTACAGCCGATGGCAGTCATGACAGAGGACAATCAGGTCGGAGACGCGCTCCACCCCGAGGTGCTCATAGGTGCGGTGATGCACCTCCAGCCCGCGGGTGTGAGTCGCGTCCAGGGAGCAGGAGTAGGCGGCGCACCACAGCGCAGCCGTCCGAGTCCGCTTCCACTCCGGTGTCCTCAGATACTCCTGATAGGGCATCGCACGAAGCTCAGCGAGCCGCTCGACGTAAACCGGCTCTGTCTCCGCGGGCGCGGTCCTGACGGGCGCGGCGCTCGTCAACCTCCAAGTGCTCCACTTCGGTTTCTCGAGCAGGCCGTCGTGCTTCAGGTTGGTAAGCGTCCACGACAGCTGGTGATCGACCAAGCGACGGTATTTCCCGGCGGCGGCCTCAGGCGGCGGCGCCGCCAGCTCACGCTGAGAGAACCCGCCGTGGGCCAGCGCCCACTCCCGGATCGCCTCTCGCCTGCCTTCGCCGCCCAGAGCCCGCAAGGCGTCGAGCGTCACTCTCCGCGCCTTCTTGCGAAGCGCCCGCCGCTCCTCGTCGTCCAGACCTTCGCTCACAACCGTATATTTCGGCTGTCGGGCTCAAGTTCTTGAACCTTGGGACTCTGCTAGCCAATGGGATGAGGCCAGGCCCCATCGGCCGGCGGGACAATCGTCAGGAGAACTCCGTCACGGCGTACACCGGACGTCCCACGCGCACCGCCCCGCCCTCACCGTCGCCGTCGGTGTGCACGACGAAGGCCTCCTCACGCCCATGGTCGAGGATCGCGGCCACGACATCGCTTCCTTGAGCCAGCTTCCTGCCGACCTCGATCTCGCAGTCGCGCCCGTCGAACCGGCAGCTCAGGCTGAAGATGCGGCGCGATCTCGCTGGGCTGCCGACGACGGTCTCAGAGCGCTCACGCAGCTGACTGTAGGCCGCCTCCGCAAGCTTGCCCTGCCCTTCGATGCCGGCGACGAAGAACGTGGTCATTTGCCTCCCACCCGAGACGGCTTCGGGGGATAGCGCTTGCGCTCCGCCGATGTCATCTTCCGGATGCTCAGCGAGCCGTCCTTGAGTCGCAACTGGATCTCCTCCAGCTTCACGCGACGGCGCTCGGCCGCGCGATCTGCCTGTGTGAGCATAGGTCTACGTTAGCGGGTCCCACAGGTCGCCAAGTAACGACTCCCCTCGGCGCGCATAGGATCTACAGGCATGACGACGCAAGCCGCCCCGGATCTCGAGCACGCTACGCGTGTCGAGGGAGAGAACGGCCGGTATGTGGCGCACCTCTCCAAGGGCTGGGAGATCTGGGGCCCGAACGGCGGCTACCTCGCGACCATCGCTCTGCGTGCAGCCGGCGCGGTCGCTCAAATTCAGCGGCCTGCGAGCTTCTACTGCCACTTCCTCAGCTCGCCGGCCTTCGACTCGGTCCAGCTCAAAGTGAGCGTCCTCAAGCAGGGTCGCCGTGCCGAGTCTTTCGCCGTTGAGATGACCCAGGAGGGCAAGCCGATCCTCCACGCACTGGTGAAGACTGCCGCTGAGGCCCCCGGGTATGAGCACCAGCATCCCGAGACGCCCCAGGTCCCGCCACCCGAGGCGCTCAAGAGCTACGAGGAGTTGCTCCCCGCCGGGCAACCCCCATCCTTCAGCTTCTGGAACAACATTGAGCGGCGGCCTGTTGATCAGAGCCCCACCGACGAGCCAAAGGCGCCGGTTCTCCGCGAGTGGGCGCGCTACCGACCGAGGGCCCGCTTCGACGACCCGTTCGTGGACGCCGCACGCGCGCTGATCCTGCTTGACACCTATGGCTTTCCGGCGGCCTACCGCCGGTACCGAAGCTGGGAGTACCTCGCTCCGAATCTGGACACGAGCGCGTGGTTTCACCATTTCGAGCCCAGCAGTGAATGGTTGCTCATCGACAACGAATGCCTCATCGCGGCCCGCGGTCTCATGGGGGTCAGCGGGAGGGTTTGGGGCGCCGGCGGAAGGTTGCTGGCTACGGGGTCCGCACAGTTGTGTTGTATCCCCAATCGACGCTGATATCAGTCATGAGCAATCTCAATGAGGATTCTGTCTCAGGTGCCACTGGTATCGCTCGCCTGCATCTCGGACATTGTGCGTGCGCCAGAGGAAGGTCCCTGGGCGCCGGGCTACTACTCTCTCTCCTTCCGAGACCCGGAAAGCATCAGGCTCGAGCTCAACCACGTCCCCGGGACAGGCGTATTCGCCGAGGGCGCCGCCTTCGACCCCGCCCCTGACCACCCCCTGTCAGGCCAGCCTCGCCCCAAAGACTGAGGTCGCGGAAGCGACGGGGGTTGGTCCGGGGTTGGCCACCGGGGGAGATCGAGGTGGTGGGAGGGACCACCTATCGCGCGCATCTGCCAAGGCGGATCTGTAAAGCCGGCGAGGTGGTAGTCGTGGCAGGCCTGATCGCGGACGCTTTCGCTCCTGCTTGAAGGCACGACTACGATTGGCGGATGAACTCCGCGACCGAGTCCCGTGACGGTGCCTTGAACTCTCCCGATCCACAACGGCTCGGTGGCCTTGGCTGGGCACTGCGAACCGGCGGGCGGCTTACAGCGCGTGAGCGCGGCCGGTTGCTCTCAGCGATCGCGCTCGGCCAATGGGAGAACGCGATCGGTCGCGCGAAGTTGGCGCTCGGGCGGCTCCCGCCAGGAGCCGCGAACGTCAATCTTGACACGTTCGTGGCGCCGGACTCGCTGTTCGCGCGGGAGGCCGAGCAGGCGTGTGCAGAGCTGCCGGCGTCGCTCGTGGGCCACTCCTATCGGACGTGGCTGTTCGGACGCGCGCTCGCCGCCGTCGACGGTAGTGAGCTGGATATGGAGCTGTTCTACTGCGGCTCGCTCCTGCACGACCACGGCATCGTCCAACCAACCCCAGGCCGTGACTTCACGCTCGCAAGTGCCGAGCGAACACTCGCCTGTGCGACGACAGCCGGGGTCAACGATGACCGCGCACAGGCACTCGCGGACGCTATCTGCGTGCACACGACGCCCGGCGTCGCCGTCGACCGCGACGGAGCGCTCGGTTGCTACCTACAGTGGGGCGCGATGGTTGACGGTGCCGGGCTGCGCATCTGGGACGTGGCTCCTGCCAACGTGACCGAGATCCTGCACCGCTACCCGCGTGTGGACTTCAAGCACCAGCTCGTGGCGATGATGCGCGCCGAGGCCGCCGCCTTGCCACAGGGACGATTCGGGCTTCTGGTCCGGTGTGGCTTGCCTCTAGCTGTACGCATGGCCCCATTCAAGACCTGAACGCACTTCTTCCTTCGCGCGACTAGCGAGCATCCGATCTGACGGAACGCTCGCACCTGCACCCATCAGCGGAGTGAGTAAGGAGCCGGATGCTCCCTCGCGTGCGCAGCGGTAAGGATCCGTGTGGAGATCCACCAAGCACTCCAAAGCGACTGCTCCTTGGAAGCAGCCGCAGGGTGTGAGGTCGAGGTTCCAACCGGGGGCCGCACCCGAGACTTTACGCCCCATCCGGGGCATCGAAATCCGGCAACGAACTGGCAGTCACCCGAGTGGGGACGATTACCGCAAGGTGACGATCGTCGAGCGGGAGCAGTTGGGGAGACCGTTCAATCGCGGGAGCGCGGCGAGCGAACTCTATGCAGGGGACACGTTCCCGGCGGGACGCGGACCGCTGCACATCACGCGCAGCCAGACGATTCGCTCGTCGTCCTCGCGCACATACGCCTGCTGCTCGTAGACGAACGGGCCGTCGGCGCCACTGCCATAAACACGCCAGCCGACGCGCACGGTGTCCTCGATGGATGAGGGCTCGATCGCATCGACACGCTCGACCTCTCTTTCGGGATGCTCGAACCAAGCGCGCAGGACCTCCTCTACACCGGCAGGACCACTCGCCTCCCAGACTCTATTCGGCGTCATCGCACGGAAATCGACGTCGGGGTGCAGAAGACCACGGGCGCGGGGGAAGTCTCTAGCAAGGATCGCATCAACGAACCCATCGGTGGCGCTTGCAGGCACGGCGCTCATGGCTGAAGTGTTGCACCTGATGCGGGCAGGATCAACAAGCCCCAGACCGGCGGCCAAGCGTAAGTGAAAGATACTGTGACGGCTCGCAAGTCCCCATCACCACCAGATGGCGTTTGGACAGGCCTCCCGATGGTCGCCTACAGCACGCGCTCATACACGCGGTAGCGGCGCTTGATCTCCCCGCCCATACCTTCCATGGCCCTGTTCATCGACTTGTTGACCTCTAGGATCCAGCCCATCTCCCCGCCCTTCTGAGGAGTGCGTTCAGCAGCGTCGAAGTGCATCTGGTAGAAGCGCGCGGCGACTCCGGTGTGCTGGTACTCCGGCTTGACGCCCAGCGCGAATACCCGCACGGCATCGATCTTCTTGCGCTCTCTCAACGCCGTGATCCACCCGAACGGCAGTAGTCGCCCGTTTAGCTTCGCCAGCACCTGGTTGAAGTCTGGCAGCGTCAGGGCGGCCCCCACAACCTCGCCGGTGTCCTTCCGTTCGGCGACCATCGCCCAGTTCTCGTCGAGGACGGGCTTGAGGTCCTTGGCGTAGTGGCGGACCTCCTCCTCGTTGAGCGGCACTGAGGCCCAGTTGTTCTCCCACGCGGCGTTGTAGACCTCGAGAAACCTGGTCACCTCGGCGTGCAGATCCTTCTTGCGGAAGCTGCGGCAGACGATCCCGTGCTCAGACTCAAGCCTGTCGGCCGCCCCCCATATCGCGGGGTGAACCTTCTCGCGCTTGTCCACGTACAAGCTCCACATGTACAGGTCCATCGCCTTGGCCATACCAACGTCCTGCTCGAAGATGCGCTGATAGTAGGGGTGGTGCCAAGGGCAGAGAATGATTGGCGGATACTCGTGCCCCTCGACCAGCAGCCCGATCTCATCGTTGGTCGTAAAGTCCATCGGCCCGACCATGCGATCGCGGCCCCGTTCGCGCAACCATACCTCGGCAACGCCCACCAGCGCCCGGGCCGCCTCGGGGTCATCCTCGCACTCGAACCACCCAAACAGGCCCCAGGCATTGTCCTGAAACTCGTTGAGGTTCCGGTCGATATGAGCGCTGATGCGGCCGACCGGACGCCCGTCGCGCCAGGCAAGGAAGTACTGAGCCTCGGCGTGCTTGAAGAAGGGGTTCTTCTTCTGATCGAGGCGCTTCTTGAGGTCCATCAGCAGCGGCGTCACCCAGTTGGGCTCGTTACGATAGAGCCGCCGCGGCAGCTCGATGAACGTACCGAGCTCCCGACGGGTTTTCACAGGTCTGATCTGCAATGCCATCGTGGCGTGACTCTATAGCCGGAGACTAGGCACACTGATAGTGCCGAACTGGCGGGGCTCTAAACGCTTCGAGCTTTGCGGTTGACGAGAGGTGGTGCAGCAGCTGTGACGCGATCACCACCTCGACCGATGCGTCCTCGACCAGCAGGCTGCTTCGTGGACAGCTCGCGATGCCGCGAGCCTCGCTCAGTTGCGGATGCTGGGTGTAGCAGCTTGGGCTACGCGGCGTCCCAGGTCGCACACCTGCTCGTCGGAGAGGTGGTCGATGACAAGGCCCGCCTGCTGGAGCTCGCGACGGACATTCACCGTGGCCAGGACGGTGTCGATCGCCGTCCCCAGTTTTGTCAGCGCACGGCTGACGAGTGGGTCGTCGAGCGAGGTCGTCCCGTCCTGCGCGGGCTTCAGCAGCCACGTCCGGAGCGCCTCTGCCTCACTCAGGGCGAGGTCGAGAGTGAGCGTGGGCTCGTGATCGACGTCGCCGACACCTTCACTGGTCTGCTCGAGTGCTCGATCGGTTGTCAGGTCGGTGGTGCTCACGGGAGACAGGCTCGTTTCGGGGATGACTCCCAAGCGCCGGGCGGGCGGGAGCCGGTGGTCCTTATATCGACGGTGGCGGGGCCATACTTGAGCGGTGTACTTTCAGCGCTCTTTTGCGGGCCCCAAGCGGCGGAGTCAGCGGCTCTTTTCGGGTCGGTGGCGGACTGGGAAGGGAATGCCGGGCTAGGCCGGAGCCGCACCTCACGCCCTGCCTCTGTAGAACCATTGTGTTGTCGGCACCCGGAGGGGCTGAAGTAGGTCGGACCGTCGCTGCCTAGCGCCGGATGGTGATGGTCTTGGTCGATGCCAGGGTGCGTGCGCCTGAGCTGTCGACTACCTCCAGCAACGCTGTGTAGTGCCCGGGGTGCCTGTAGGTGTGCCTTACGCGGCGTCCAGTGCCTCTGGTCCGGTCGCCAAAATTCCACACGTATTGTTTGATGCGGCCTTCTACGGCGCGGGACCCCTTTGCCGTGAACACTGCGCGGAGGTGTCTTCCTCCGTGGGTGAGTGTCGCCTTGGCCTGTGCGATGGGTGGCTTGTGGTGGCGCTTGTCCGCGTGGAGGAAAGTGTGGAGTGGCTCGCCACCAGGCGAGACGGCGACGCCGAGGCTCATTATTCGCCATTTACCGGGTTCAGGGTTTGTGATCGTGTAGAACTCATAGGTCGGCCCGAGTTCGTGTTGCACCCCGCGGACCTTGGATGCCTTTTGGGCGTTGATGACTTTACCCTTCGGGCTGATGAGTGTCGTTGCGACGGTGCTTCCTGGCCAGCCGATCGAGGCCGTCAGCGATGCGGTGCCGCGCGGGACGACGAGGCTATAGCCGAGTGTCTGGCCTTGCTGGATCGTTGCTGCGGCGCCGACCGGTGGCCTCTCGATCGTGCCGAGCAAGGCGCCGGCGAAAGCGACGTACCCAAGGTTGTTTGGATGAAAGCTCTCGCTAGTATAGGGAAAGGCAAATGGATGCAACAGCTGCAGCTCGTTGATCCACGGTGCGACAAACAGATGCGGGCACGCGTTGTGTTCGTCACCATTAGCATCGGTCATCGCGTTGAATGTACTGACGTATTCCGCAACCCCGCTCGCGTTGACCGCGGCACTCAGGTAGAGATCGAGCTCTAGCGCCATCTTATTCAACCATCTGATGTCGCTAGAGTCCAGATAAGTGCCTGGGAAGCCGCAACGATTGTCTCCCTGTAACGGGAACAGGTGTGGATAGCCCATCACGACAATCCGCGCGTGGGGTGCGCGCCGCTTTATAGTCCGGTACAGGTCGATGAGCCTGGTCCTCAATGGTGGCGTTGCGGAATCACCCACATACAGCTTTCGGTCGATTGCGGCTTCCTGGCCCTGGCACTGCTGGTCGGAACGATCATGAAACGGCTCGTTGACGCAGTTTTCGAGGATTTTCGGAAAGCCCAGGTCGTCCCCACCGACGGAAATCGTCACAAGCGTCACATCGTTACCCAGAGCGTTGATCTGGGATTGCTCGCCGTTGCGACCGTGCAAGACGTCATTGATGGTGGCACCACTGCAAGCGACGAACGTCAGCTTCGAGGGGACGACCGACGGACTCAACAGCTGCAGCAGGCGCGGATACGAAGCCTCGAGGACATTTTCCGATGAGCGATGACACTTGTCCCTGCCCGTGTCCGTGCCTTTGTCGTAACTTGCCGTACCCTCCCCCGAAGAATACGAGTCACCCATCGCCACATAGCGAGAGCCACCATCCGAACCGACGCCACCAGCTGCACCGGTCCCACCCCCCGAGCTACCTGGGCTACCGCTGATGTCGGTGTTGTAGAGCTTGACATCTTCGATCTCGCCGTCGAAGTAGTCACGTATGTCGCCGCCCAACGACTCTGCTGCACCAATACGGAGGGGAGCGCTGCTGCGACAAAGACTCGGCACGCTCGCGGAGTCGGTCATGTGCGTCGGCGTTTGAACGCCGTTTACCAGGATGCTCATTTGGCCCGTGCTCGGGTTGTAAGTCCCGGCTACTTCAGACCAATGGCCTGCCGATATAACGCTGCTGGTTTCTACGGTCCGGGCGCCGCCTCGGAGCGAGTCACAGGACGAATTAGTCACCACCCACTCAAGGTGGCCGCCGGGTAGCAGCTCGAGATCGAAGGCGGTGCCGGTGTCGTGTGTGTCGTACTGACTGAGAATAATGAAGCCTTCACTGGTCGGGAGCGATGCGGGCTGTATCCATGCGGACACACTGATCGCGCCTACGACACTTGACATCGCAGTAGACGGAATAGTGACATAGTCGTCGGTCCCGTCCAGCTGAAACGCTTGACCGTTCTGCCCAGCGGCATATCCGCCATCTACGAGTGTGCCGTTGTTTGTGCCGACACTGTCGTTGGCGTTGCCGTTACCTTGCCATTCTCCCACGATACCCGTTGCGGCAGAGGTTATTTCGAGATCGTCCCAAAAGAAGCGTGTTTCACTCGGCGGCCCTGACCCGTTTCCGATGATCAGAGTCGTCGAACTCCCACTTGGGACTGCCTGCCCACTGGGCGCAGTCCCCTCATAAACTCCGTCTACATAGAGTTCGCTCGTGAGAGTGGCTCCGTTTACAACAAGCTCGATATGGTGCCACATCTTGTACGCGACCGGCGGAGCACTGGCGCCTTGGCCCCACGCGCCGAACCCGGTTGCGGTAGGGCTAATGCCGAAGGAGCTCGAGCCGGTGGTGTTGCCTTGGGAACCACGGTCCCAGCCAAACCCCAGATAGAAGCCTTGTTCCCCGGATTCTGGATAGACCCATGCGGAAATGGTGTATGTCGAGTTTGGATCAAAGGACAAGAGGTCTTGGAAAAAGAAGGCTGATCCGATCCCTGGCGGATCGCCAACTTCGCCACTGGCCTGCCCACCATGGACCGGACTGGGCGCACCCACCTCGGCAGGCATTGGAATCGACGGACGAAAGTTGTAAGCGGTCCAGTTTCCAAAAGAGGGGTTGGCAGTGCCTTCGGTCTGGGTTCCGCCAACCGGAGACTCGAAGCCAGGGTTGCTCAAGAGATTGGTGCTAGCGCGCACAACGGTTGCAGGCACAAGATTGAGCACCACCACTGCCCCGGCGAGCCCGAGCACCCGAGTGAGTCTGACCACGGTGCGGCGGCGAGATACATGTTTCATGGCGAAACTCCTCATGACCCGCGATCCTCATGACCCGCGATCTACGCAGGCGCGAGACGCTAGCAGATAGCTTTGGGCATCGCGGCCATGGGTCGCGAGCGGCGACGAACCGGGCGAATTGAGATCCTGGGACGATCCCCGCGAGGATGATCGCGGGCAGGTCCCCGTACACCCCGAACGTGGTCTCCGCCCGACACTTTCTGGGCCAGGAAAAAGGACTGGCCACACCGTTTCAACGGCAGTGACATCAAATTATGGATACGCAGTTTTAACTGTGACGTATTGGTCGTAACGCTGCGAAACGCGTGGCGGAATCTATCTCGCTTGTGGTCGATCTACAGTTCAAGCGCCGTATATGGCTCTAGCCACTTCCGAGGTTGTAATCGGAGGGCGAGCCGGTCGAGGTCGATGAAAGAACCCGCGGGCAACAACAGGTTCGGGCCTTGTGGTACGACGCGAGGACCCGGTGTCAAAGCCGGGTCCTCATCAGGCTCGGTACTCGCCCACGCCGACATTGAGTCACATGCGGACTACTCGGAGGATCTCACGAAGCGATAGGCCGAGGAAGGGCAGCGCGACGTAGAGGCGTGGAGGGCGGCGCGGCGAAAGCCGACTATTTGGGAATCCATAGCACATCCGAACGGACATCCGAACGGTATGCTTAGTACTAAGTGTGGTGAAAGGCGGTTGTCTAGGGCTTTGTATCTCACTGAGGGAGCATCTTGAATGGGCATTCAAGGCGAGTCAGAAACACACCGGACCAGTTCCGGCCTGGTTGGCGTGCCTATCTGACGGTCGAGAAGGAGGGGCTTATGCGACGTAATTTGGGGTCAATCGTGGCCCGAGGACTGCTGGTCGGCGTTTGGGGGGCAGCGCTAATAGCCGTGGTAGTGGGAGTGTCCGCGCGGGCATCGACTGCCACGGTCACGCCAGTGGCGAGGACGGCCAGGACGGTGTCGCTCGCTGAGACCGCGCACCTGGAATTCAGCAAGCAGGAAATACCCGGATCGGAAATCGCCGAGAGTGGTCGGGCGACTGGCACCTACAACGTGCCCGTGACAGCGGGGCTGACGATTCACGCGCATTCTGTGACGGCGGTCGTCACGGTCGTTTTGAAAGGCGGCTCGATCACCGCTCGTGCGAACGCGAGCTTCGAATTCACGGGCGAAGTGGGCAACTTCCACGGGACCCTCACAGTGAGTCATGCGACAGGCACCTACAGACACGCGGAGGGGCATCTGACATTCAGGGGAGCGATCAACCGCAATACCTACAAGATGTGGGCCGTGACGTCCGGCTCGGCGAAATACTAGATGCAGAGGAGAGTTCGGGAAGAAGCGCGATGAGCCTCGCTCGACCCGTTGCTCTTGTGCTGCTGGCCACCTGCGCATGCTCTACGGCGAGCGCGAGCGCGACGCAGAGCGTCAAGCTCCGGGTCGCCTTGCATCCCAATGTACCGGGCCAGAGAACCACGATCGCGCTCGCTGTGCGCGTCCGGGGAGCAGGTGGCGCACCGCCGTCGCCGGTCACCAGCTTCGATCTGCGCTTGCCTCTCAACATGGGGATAGCGGCGACGACCCTTGGGCAAGCCAACTGCGAGCCGGTGGCTTTGATCGCTTCCGGGTTGGGGGGCTGCTCCGGAAACGCTCGCATCGGCTACGGCACGGCGAGCGCCGTGGTACCGGTCGGCTCGCAAAGCGTTCGTGAGATCGCCTCGCTAAACGCTGTCATGGGACCAGCGGCAGAAAACCGGGTCGAAGTTCTCTGGTACATCCAGGCGGAGCAGCCCGTTTTCGCCCAGTTGGTGCTCCCTAGCGTCGTGGAAGAATCCGCACCACCCTACGGCGAAGAGTTGGCCGTCGCTGTCCCGCTGGTGCAGGCATGGCCGGAAGGCCCTGACCTCGCCCTGGAAACTTTCAACTCGTCGCTCGGACCGGAGGGCCTGACCTACCACCGCCAAGTCGCCGGCCACACCGTCGCGTTCCGTCCGCGCGGCATCAGAATCCCGAGAGCCTGTCCGATCGGCGGCTACGGGTTCGCGGCACTCTTGAGCTTTCAGGACGGCACGCACACCACCAGCAAGTATCGCGTCCCCTGCCCACGACACTAGGTGCGAGTGGTGCGTCAAGACAAGCTCAACCGCCGAGCAGCGCCGCGATCATCGCGCTCACACGACACCCAACGGCCGAGGTGGAGCCTTCCCAAGATCAGAATCCTGGGGGGCCCTGCGGGAGCACTGGTCGCGACAGCGCTCACGTGTGCATTCGCTGTGCCCGCCGGTGCCGAAGCCAAGCCGTTCGGGATCACAGCGTTCACGATGCAAGCCACTGAACCGAGCACGGTCGACCAGACCGTGAACGAACCGTACTTCTTCGACCAAGCCGGCGGGCACCCGTTTGCCCTGACCAGCACGGTGCAGTTCGCGACCGAAGAAGTCGGCGCGAATCACACACTCGTGCCGACGCGCGACCCGAAGGACATCATCATCGACTTGCCACCCGGCCTGCTCGCCAATCCACAAGCCGTTCCGCGCTGCGTGCAGGGTCTGGCCGAACACTGCCCCACCAACACACAGGTCGGCGTGTTCGTGCTTCACGCGGGGCTCGACGGGGGCAACGTGGCGCTACTCGGCCCAATCGTCAACCTGACTCCGGGGGGCGGCGAGTCCGCCGAGCTGGGCCTCGAATCGCCTCTAGGTATGTTCTTGCTGATCGGCCGCGTGGTGCGTACCCCCGAGGGCTACACCAGCGCGATCGTCGCGAGTGGACTCCCGACGCTCGGCATCACGAGCATGGAAATAACGCTGTGGGGAGTACCAGCGGCTGCCGTACACAATCCCCTGCGCGGCGTCACCTGCATCGGGAGTGGGTCGGGCAGCGGATCGGGCCTGGGCTCTGACTGTCAGGAGGCCGGCGTGCCAGACGGCGAAGAACCTGTGGCGTTCCTGACGACGCCGAGCAGTTGCTCAGGAGCACCGACAGCGGTGGCATGGGCGGATAGTTGGGAACCCGGTCATTACGTGAAAGCGCAGTCGAGGCTTCCCACGATGGCCTACTGCGAACGACTGCCATTCAAGCCAAAAATCACGGTGCGACCAGAAACGCTGTCCGCGGACCGGCCGGTCGGCGTCAACGTGAGCATCCAAGTCCCCCAGCTCGGTAACGAGGCCATCGTCGCGACACCGCCGTTGCGTGACGCCACCGTAACGCTACCGCCCGGCGTAGCGATCAATCCCGCCGTGGCCAGTGGCCTACAGGCTTGCCACGCCACCGGACCTGCCGCCATCGACATCCCGACCGGGCTCGGCGCGAGCGGCGAGGCGCTCGACCCTGGCGAAGTGGGCCTCGGCGAAGAACCTAGCCCCGGAGGTGAACCGCGACTCGCGCCAGGGCACTGCCCCAAAGAGTCAATCGTCGGCAAGGTCGAAGCTACTACACCACTGTTGGCGCACACCATCGAAGGCCGTGTGTATATGGCAGCGCCGGGATGCGGGGGTCCAGGCCAAGGCGCTTGCACCGAACAGGACGCGGTTGACGGCAACCTCTACCGCCTGTACATCGAACTAGGGGCAGACACCCGACGAGACGAAGGCGCGCTCATCAAGCTCGAAGCCCAAGTGACGGCGAATCCCGCCACCGGTCAGCTGACCGTGCGGCTCACCGACATGCCGCAACTTCCCATCAGCGAACTGAGCATCCGGCTGTTCGGCGGCGACCATGCGCTACTCGCCAACCCCACGGCATGCGGACCGGCCACCAGCACCTCAGACCTTGAACCCTGGAGCGCTCCACTCACGCAGAGCGCAGCACCGTCCTCGTACTACAACGTGGAAGGATGCACTAACCCACCACCCTTCAAACCAGGATTCATCTCGGGGAGCGTAAACGCGAGCGCGGGAGCATTCAG
The DNA here is from genome assembly GCA_963742945.1 of uncultured Solirubrobacterales bacterium. Taxonomy (GTDB): domain Bacteria; phylum Actinomycetota; class Thermoleophilia; order Solirubrobacterales; family Solirubrobacteraceae; genus Palsa-744. The sequence goes on from CAVUNX010000009.1 coordinate 238,807, forward strand.
TTCGTTCGCACTCACCGTCACGCGCAAAGACGGCGAACAGAACCTCACCGGCCTCCAGGTTCACACTCCGCTCGGGTTGTCGGCGATGCTCTCAAGCGTGCCGTTGTGTCCTGAGGCTCTTGCAAACAGCGGGCAATGCTCTGAGGCCTCGCGCGTAGGTGGCTCGGAGGTAGCGGCGGGCGCCGGGTCCCAGCCGCTTTACATGCCGGGCAATGTGTACTTGACAGGACCATACGAAGGCGCCCCGTTCGGCCTGGCCATCGTCACGGATGCCGTGGCGGGACCGTTGAATCTCGGGCGCCTCGTCGTCCATGCACGAATCAACATCGACCCACAGACCGCCGCACTAACAGTCACAAGCGACCCGCTGCCACAGATCGTGCTCGGCGTCCCGCTACGCATCCAGCGCCTCAGCCTGACCCTCGACCGGCCGCACTTCATCTTCAACCCGACGAGCTGCGAAACACAGCGGATCGCCGCAACGATTGCGGGCGCACAGAACGCAAGTGCAGGCGTATCGAACCGGTTCGCGCTCGCCAGCTGCAAGAGCCTCGCATTCAAGCCCAAGATCGTTGCCACCACCGCCGCCCGCACAAGCCTCTCAAGCGGCGCTCGCCTCGACATGCAAGTTACGTTCCCCAAAGCAGAACAAGGCACCAAGACAAACCTTGCGCGGATCAAGGTCGCGCTGCCAAGACAACTCCCAACGAGACTTACCAGCCTCCAGAACTCCTGTCCAGACACCCTTTTCGACACCAACCCGGCGGCCTGTCCCAGCGCTTCGATCGTCGGGATAGCCAGGGCACGGACGCCTGTGCTGCCGGGCGAACTGGCCGGACCGGCGTATCTCGTCTCGCACGGACGAAGCGTCTTTCCGAGCCCGGTCGTGATCTTGCAGGGCGATGGCATATCGCTTGACCTCGTCGGATCCACGAGAATCGACAAAGCCGGCATCGGGAGCGTCACGTTCAACGCCACACCGGACGTGCCATTCGACAGACTCGAGCTGCTCCTGCCGGCCGGTCCCCATTCACTGTTGGCCGCCAACACAAGCCTCTGCACCCCTGGCAAGGCGATTACCGTCAAGCGCGGCATCACTCAACGCATACACGGGACCACAGTGCATCGCACGGTCAAGATACGCGAGCGTATGCCGGCCACCCTGCCGCTGCGCAGCGAACTTGCAGCGCACAACGGGGCGCTGATCAAACAAACGACGCAGATCACGGTGACCGGATGTTCGGCAAACCAGCTCGCAACCGCTCGACGCTCCCGAACCGCGCGCGCACCGAGGAAGGCGGCCCGAGCATCATCGGCACAGGCCTGCCAAACGTCTCCATCCCCCCCGGCGGCTCCGCCACGCTCACCCTCCTGCCCGGCGAAGCGCTTCGGTCTGAAGCACACGTAGGAGGGTGACGCGCTGGCTGGGTGTGCCGCCCTCGGCGACGACCCATGCCGGCCCGGCTCGTCTGGCGGTGACGTCGTGATTGACGAACTCCTGATGGCGGGTTGGCGTGTTGAACGCTCGCCCGCCCCCGCCGTTGAAAACCCCCAATCCCGATGGGGACCCGATGTTGCCGAGCTCGTGTCCGGTCAGTAGCCCGGGGTGCACCGGGTCGGGCTGGAGCTCTGGGAGCGGCGGCGCGAGCCGCCGGGCGTTTACAGCGTCGACGAGGACCGCGACGGCAAGGGTGCTCCGATCGAGCTTGTCGCCCGAACGCCTCGGCATCCCCGGCGAGCAACTCGACGTCAATGTGTTGATCGGCCAAAGCCATCTGATTGTCCTTCCAGTCACAGCGCAGATTTGTGACCAAGAACATGGGCGGTCAGATCAACCGGTCATCGAGCGGACGTCTCGTGATGCAACAATTCCAGCGCATGTGCGCTCGCTCCTACCCAAGAGCGGTCGCCTCGACATGGTCGACTCTCCCTTTTGCTTGGGACGAAGGCTCGTAGCGACGACAGCTCGATTCCCTACGGCTGACAATATGCGGCGGCGCGCCTGCTCAATGGTGGGACCAGGCGAGTATCGGTGGCCAGGCTCTGCCGCCGGATCGATGACCATCACGCCTGCAGCACCGACATCGCGGGTCAGCGTGGCCGCCGAGATGCGCACATCGCCATCAGGCGGATCACCGAGCGAACGCGATCCTCACCGACCGCGTCAGGGGCGAGCCATCATGCACCGCGATCGAGAGCTTCGCAGCCACTGGGTGTCCTCGAGCGTGCGCAAGCGTGCGTACACCGGCCTGTGTGAGATCGACGAGGACGGAGCCTCGAGCTCCTGATGCCAGCGCGAAGGAACCGCGGCCGAGCACGATCGTCTGCGCATGCCTGTGGTGCTTGCCGCGCGAGCGTCCCGGTACGACGATCCGCGCCATCAGCACGAGAGAGCCGCTGCAAGTTGCCGAGCCGCAGATGAGGTCGACCCCGACCACACGCCCGGACAGAGTGATCGTCGAGCTCAAGAGCGATATCGAGGGCTGGACCTTCGCGCTGGTTGAGCCAAGGACGCCCGAGCCGGCGGTCGCTGGCGAGTAGAGGGGTTCTTGCGGCGATTGTACCGGCAGCACTCGCGGCGGCTGCCGCGGGACAGGTTTCGCCGAGATGGTGAGCACCGCCGCATCGATTCCCGTGACAGTCGCCCCGGCGGCAACCGTCACAGCTCTGGCGGCGCTGAATTCGCTGACTTCGTCGTAGAACTGGACCTGATAGCCGTGTCCCGCGTCGAACCCGACGCGCCATTTGCCCGGCGGGATTCCAGCGATCGTGTATTTGCCGTCGGCTTCCGAGGCGGCGCATTCAACCACCGCTTCTTGGGCGCTGAGCGCACAGACGAGCACGTGAGACAGCGGCCTGCCGGTGACGCCGCTGGTAACGAGGCCGCTGATCGATCCGCCGAGTGGCAGCCGTGCATCGATGCCGCCGACGGTCTCGCCGGCGGAGAGCGCGACCCTCTCGGCCGTCGCGAGCGTGTCGGCTTCGTCGTAGTACTGGTTGGCGAAGCCGACTCCGGCGCCGTAGAAGACGACCGTGTAGCTGCCCGCCGGCAGTCCTGTGATCGTATAGCTGCCGTCTGCGGTGGAGGGGGCGCACGCCTCGACTTCTTGTGCTTCGTTGGCCGCGCAAGCTCCAGCCCCCTGCACCGGGCGAGCAGTCGAGGCGCTGGTGACCGTGCCCGCGAGCCTACCGCCGGCCACAAGCCGAGCGTCGCGCCGGGCGGCGACGCTGTTTGCGGCGACTCTCACCGGCCAGCCTTCTTCGTAGAGCACATTCACGTAGCTGACATTGCCGTTTGGCGGGGTGCTGAATTCGAGTTCGTATTCCCCAGGGGCCAGGCCGCTGAGCAGGTAGCGGCCCCCCGCGGTTGAGAGGATGCATTCCCCGGACAGGCCTTCCGAGGCAACGTCGTAGGCGCAGACTTCGATCCCCGCGAGCGGAGCACTGGTCGACGCGTCGGTGAGGAGTCCCGCGATCGCGCCGTCGCCAGGATGGGGACTCGCGAACAGGGACGCGTCGACTGCGGCAGTCGTGCGCCCGACTTCGACGGACACGCTGCGCGCTTCGGAGGTGGAAGTCGTTTCGTCGAAGTACTGGGGGAAGTACGCGCCGGCGCCCGTCGTTTCGAAGCCGACCGTATAGCCGCCAGCCGCAAGCCCGGACAGACGGTAGGAGCCGCTCGCGTCGGTCCTCGCGCAAACATCGCTTTCTCCGAGTGCGCTGTGCGCGCATACCGACACGCCGCCCGCAGGCTGTCCCGTCTCTGCGTTCTGCGCGACGCCCGAGATCGCACCGCCCTCGTGCAGCTGTGCGTCGATCGCGGGAGTGATGCTGCCCCACACGACCGTCACCGCTTTGTCTGATTCGTCGAGCTGGCGGACGTAGTCGAGGTTTCCGCCCGGCGGCGAGTGGAATTCGACTTCGTATTCGCCGCTAGCCAGGCCAGTGAGCAGGTATTCGCCACGCGGACCAGTGGTCGTACAGTTGCCGGCGGCGCTCGTCGTGCCGACGTAGAGGGGACACGCTTCGACCCCCGCGATCGCCGCCTTGCTGGATGAGTCGGCGACCGTCCCCGCGATCGCGCCCTTCCAGGGGTCGGGGTTCGCGATTAGCCCCGCATCGATCTGCCCGGCGGTCTTGCCGTTTTCAACCAGCACTTCCTGCGCTTCGCTGCGGAGATCCTTGTCGTCGTAGTATTGGGTGAAGTAATAGGCGGGCAGACTGTTTCCGAACACGACTCGATAGCGCCCGGGCGGCAGCTGGGAGATCGTGTAGGTATTGCCGGACATCGACACTGGACAGACCTTCGCCTGTTCGGGGTGTCCGGTCGACAGGTCTTCCGCGCAGGGCCAGAGGCTCGCGGGCTTTTCGGTTCCGACTTCGAGCATCGTGCCGGAGATGCGTCCGCCCTCTTCCAGTTCGTCGTCGATCACCGCCCGGCCACCCATCGTGACCGCGGCATGTGCGGCCTGCGGGTTGCGGGCCTTCAGCTCTTCCTGGACGATGTATTCGTCGGCTTCGTACTGGCTCAGGTAGTTGGCGCCCGTTTCTTCGTTGAGCCGGCCGGCGTAGAAGTCGAGCGCGTAGGTGCCGGCCAGCAGTTTGGAGAACGAGTATTCGCCTGCCCTGTTGGTTTCTTCGCAGCTGCCGCCGGCAAGGCACACTTTCACCCTTTCCAGCGGCCGCTTGGTCTCTTTGTCGATCACCGTTCCGGTGATGCGGCCGTAGGCCTTCAGCGACGCGTCGATCCCGCTGACCTTCTGCGGCGCGGTGACGCTGACCGGTTCGACGTTGGGCCATTCCTTTTCCTTGTAATACTGACTGAGGTATTCCGTTTCGAGACCGCCGGGACCGCCGAAGTAGACCCTGTATTCGTGGCTTGGCAGCCGGCTGATCGTGTATCCGCCTGCGGCGTTGGTCTTCGCGCAGTAGCTGGGGAATGCGACGGCGACGGCGCAGGCTTCTGCACCAGCGACCGGTTCGCCGTCGACCTGGCTCGTCACCCGTCCGCTGATCTCGCCGCCTTCTTCCAGTTCGGCGTCGATGTTGGGAACTGTCTTGCCAGCGTGGATCGGGATCCGCGTGCCCGAGTAGCGTTCGAGCTTGCCGTCGTAGAACTGGCGGACGTAGTCCAGCGCGCTCGTGAATTCGACTTCGTAGCCTCCTTCGGGCACCCCTTCACCGGGAGTGAGCGCCTCTATCTCGTATTCGCCGCTGGCGTTCGTCGTGGCGCACGTCCGGTGCGGTTCAACGCCTCGTTGGTCGACATCTGGCAATTCCGCACAGGCTTCGACGCCCTGGATCGGGGCCTTCGTCGAGCTGTTGAGTACGCGGCCGGTGATGCGCCCGCCTTCCTCGATCGTGTCGTCGATCCCCAACACGGTGGCTCCTTCGCCGACCTTCACAAGGGTCGCTTCGCTGTTGACGAAGACACCCTGGTAGAAGGTTTGGGGGATAAGGCCTTCGACGGTGGTGTCGAAGTGGATGACGAACGTGCCGGCATGCCCGACTTCGAGGACGTAATCGCCTGTGAAATCAGTCTGAGCGCAGACCCGCCCCGCGGCGCCTTCGATCGGGTACTCGCAGACTTCGGCGCCGGCGAGCGGCGCTTTCGTGGCGGCGTTGGTCACCGTGCCGGTGATCTGCGGAGCCGCCGCGAAAGCCGGCTGAGCGACTGCGAACAGCGTAAGCTGCGCGAGCATCAGAACGAGCGCGTCCAATGAGCGCTCCCCGCGCGTGGCGCGACGAGAGCGCAACTGGCGCGACAGTTGCACTACCCCAGCCTCCTAGCGCGAATCGTCACTGACGCGACGCTGGTGTGCCACGCGCCCGCGAGGTCATGCGCCGCGATCGTGACCTGCGCATGCAGCAAGTGCACGCGGCTCAAGAGCAGACGTGCTTGAGGGATGAGGCGCAGCACGACAGTGGTCGCGTGCCCTCCGTGCAGGCTGAACCGGCCGGTGGCGAGCATCAGAGGCGTAGCCCTCGTCTTGGCAGCGCTGGACCGTGCACCGGAGACGTTCGAGGTGCGCAAGATCAGCGTGCCCGCACATCTTGACTCGCCGACAGGGCAACTCACTCTGAGGCTCACGTAGCCTGCCCGATTCGCCAGGAGATCCGTCGCGGCAAGCCGCGCATCGGGCACCTTCGCATCAATGCTCGTAGTGAACCCGGCGGCCCCCTGGCTCGGACCGGTCGCAGCTGCCGCCCCCGTCACTGTCGCAACCGCTTCTTCCGTCCGACGCTTCGCTTTCGCTTCTTCTTCGGCGCGACGGTCCACGAACGCTTCTTCAGCAGCCCTGTGTTTCGCGGCTTCTTCTTCAGCCCTGTGGTTCGCGATCGATTCTTCTTCAGCCTTGAGCGCGTCTTCTTCCACAGTCCCGGTGACCGTCTGCACCGCACCGCTCTCGTGGTAGCCGATCCGCATCGTCTGCGACTTCGCGGGACAGGCTTGCGCGAACCTGACCGGCAATTCAGGACCACCGACCGGCGCGTTGGAGAACGCACCGGAGAGCGTACCAGTCGTCGAGACGAAGGTGTAGGTATGTCCACGGACGAGGGTTGGGCATGGCGCGCCCGCCTTCGGGGGTCGTGCCACGACTCCGAAGTCGGCGCCGGCGAGCGCGATCGCGCCTTGGGATACGAGCTGGGAATATTCGCTCTTCGGAGTCGCTCCCGAGCCGGCGATGTTGAATTCGAGGCGACTCGCCGAGTCGAGGGTCGCACTCGCTGCTTCGATTACGTTGGCGGGATCGCCAACATCGAGTTCAGCGTCGTTTGTGGTTAGATTGCCCACGGCACCGCTGCCCGCCAGGAACAGGTGGCTGAGGTACACCGGCTGCCCGTCGGAAACGTTCAGCCGTCCTTTCAGAAGGCCTACGACGCCATTGAACACGCCGAACTTCGCCCCGTCCGCTCCGTTGATCGACAGAGGGCCCACCTCAATATCGTTTTCTGCGAGATATAGAACGGGCTCTTCGCCCAACCCAATTTCCAGCGCACTGCTGACGCCCGTCACGTCTCCAGCCAGCAGCAGGCCGGTTTCTTCGCTGAGAGAACCACGTCCGCTGATGTTCCACGTCTGTGAGGAACTCAGCTGGAGTGGTGCAGCTATAACGTCGCCAGCCGGACCGACCGACCCGCTGGCAGGTGACGCGGTGAGCCCCTTACTCCCGATCGAGATCTGATCGCCTGCGATCACGTAGTCATTGGCGTTGTCCAGCCGCAACGCTTCGGCGTTGAGCCCGTTCACGTCGTTGTAGCTGTCGTAGCAGGCATCAGCGGGTCGTTCGGTTTCGCACGCCGGACTGAGGCGGGGGAACGTTAGCGTGCGGACCGCCTCATCGGACGTCGGCGTTTCTCCACCCAGCCAGTTCGCCCCGAGCGACCAGTCGAAGGAGCTTTCCGACACGACCGCAGAGCTTCCGGACCAGGTGAACGAAGGGACGAGCGGACGCGTTTGGAAGGTCTCGTCTTCACCGTAACTGGTACCGACCGAGTTGGTCACCATGACCCGGAAGCGATAGGTCGTTTCTTCGCTCAGTCCCGAAACTGGGGCCGACACCGCGACGAGGGATTCTCCGGCCCCGGGAGGCGATCCACACGGAACGGAGTGTTCGTAAGCGAGCGAGATCCCGTATTCAAACTCGCATTTGCCGACCTCGTATCCGTTTGGGTTCACCTTCGCGTTGAGGGTCGCCGAACTTGCGGTGATCGAGGAGGCCGGAGCGGGGACGACCCTCGGGGGCTGAGGCAATGACGTGTAGACGTAGGCCCGCCCGGCGCCCCCGGTGTTGCCGACGGTTGCGTACGGACTGCCGATCAGAGCCGTGGCGCCGTCGGCGGAGAGCGCTACACTTTCGCCAAATTCCCGTTCGCCGCCTTCCCCCGTGAACAGCGGCGACCCCTGCTCGGCCCAGGTCGATCCGGATCGCTCGAAGACCCAGCCCGCGCCACCGATAAGCGCGATGTCGCCGGAGCCCGACAGCGCGACGCTGCGACCAAAGCCAGCGTAGTAGCCTTTCACCCCTTCTCCGGTGATCAACTTGGGACCCTGCTGTTCCCAGGCCGGTCTGGAACGGATGAAAACCCAGGCTGCTCCGGATTCGTTGGTATCGGCCGGCCCACCGATCAAGGCAGTGTTGCCTTCGGCCGACAGCGCCACGCTGTACCCGAAGGCACCCTCCCCGAACCCGTTGCTCCCGCTCTCTTCGCCTCCGGTCAGCTTGTTGCCCTGTTGCACCCATTCTTCGCCTGAGCGCGTGAACACCCATGCGGCACCGGCATGGCTGTTGTCCCATGGCGCTCCTACGAGCGCCGTGTTCCCGTCGGATGACAGTGCGACGCTTGTCCCGAAATTGCCTTCGCCGATCTCACCGTTCGGATTAATCCGTGGCCCCTGCTGGGACCACGTGGACCCTGTTCGCGTGAAAACCCAGACGCCGCCGCCATGCCCATAGAACGGGCCGCAGCCGATGAGCGCGGTCGCACCGTTGCTAGAGAGCGCCACGCTCTGACCGAAACGCCCTTCGAGCTCCGGCGAGCTTCCAACCAGCTTTTCGCCTTGCTGGGACCATGTCGATCCGGACCGCGTGAACACCCAGGCTGCGCCGGTGTCTTTATCGTCGCCGATCCCTCCGATCAGAGCCGTGTTCCCGTCCATAGAGAGCGCCACGGCCGTGCCGAACTCGCCTTCGCCCCTCTCCCCTCCGCCGGTGAGCTTGTTCCCCTGCTGCGACCAGGTCGAGCCTGAACGCGTGAACACCCACGCCGCGCCGACGCGGAAATCGTCGCTCGGAACGCCGATGAAGGCAGTGCTGCCGTCGGCCGACAGAGCCACACTCGCGCCGAAGTTGCCCGCGGCCCACTCGCCGCCGCCCGTGAGCGAACTTCCCTGCTGAACAAACGGGTCGATCTTGATCGGGTAGCGCGCACCCTGCGTGTCGACTCGCAGTATGAGCCGATGGGCTCGCAGTTCGAGCCACGCCTTGAGCTCATGGCCAGTGGCGTCGGTCGCCATCAAGCCGCCGTAGCGGAGCGAGGCTCCGTGGGCACCATTGAGCACCAGACTTCGCCGGCTCTTGAGGACCGAAGGTTGCATAGCACCGGACAGTCCCATCACGAGTGTGAGCGGCCCTCTTCCGATGCGCGATGGGTCACGCTGGATTGAGAATCCCTGCTCGAGTCCGAGCGGTCCGTTCGCGAACCACTCGGTGAACCCAGAATGCCGGTAGGTGACCCGATTTCCGCGCGAGCTGGGAGCGATCCGGCCGACTGCTCGCAACGAAGAGCCCTCCCCGATTGCGTTGAGGGCTAGGCCCATCGTCGCGTGAGCCGAGTGGACCTGGACCCCGTCGGCGCCGAATCGCAGCCGGAGTCGCTGGGCAGGATTCCCCGCCGCGAAGCCCGCTCGACCAGGACTCGTAGCGTAGGCCGTGCTTGCTGCTCCGAGCGCCGCGGACGCGGCGGCCTGAAGGCCCGTGGGCAAACTCAACAGACCCGGCAACGCCCGGCTCGATCGGACGCGTCCGGAGGAGGGCGCAAATGGGTTGGCCACCAGGAGAGCCAGACCAAGAGACAGCGCAGTTACGCAGGCAACAAATACCCGGGCATCGCGCTTCGCGAGACTCGAGTCGAGCATCTGCCGGCTACTGAAAAGTGCCACAGCGCTCAACCCCATGCTCCACTCCCTCGGTCCAGGTTTTCCGCGCATAGATTACACAAAGTTCGCTCACGCGAACTGCGTCCCCCCGGATCCTCCGAGCCCCGAGGGGGAACCCGGCCCCCTGAAGGGCTCGGCGTCTTCCGTTCAGCTCGGCTGTAGTAAACGTGGGGGCCGTGGGTCTCAGTGGTTCGGTCCGGAGCTGACCCCGTCGGGTGGGACATCGAGATCTGACGGGGCCTCCGATCCCGTCGGCAGTATCCGGCGTACCACTCGCGGGCAGACTGTCGCTAAGCTGAGACCATGACGACAAAGGAAAAGTTGCGAGCGCAGCTTGAGGAACTTTCCGAGGAAGAGGCGGAACACGCGCAGATCATCGTCAGGCGCCCTGAGCCCGACGTGGTCGGACTCCCTGACGGGTGGGGCGAGACGCTGACCGGCGAGCCGATGCCGAACGTCGTTGCCGCCGTGCGCAGTGTGCGCGACGAGCATTGAGCGTGCTTGTCGTTGATGCGAACGTAGTCGTCGAGGTCACTCTGGAGCGGTTCGGCGTGACGGCCCTGGACGCTCTTGGCGACGAGCAACTGGTCGCGCCCTGGCTGCTTTGGAGCGAGGTTCCGGCGGCGCTCAGCGCGATGGTCTTCCGCAGCGAGATATCACGCGAGCTGGGCGAGTCTGCGCTCAAGCGCCTTGAGACGATCAAGGTCGAGCCGCTCCATCCCGATGGCCTGGTCAGCGAGGCATGGCGCATCGCCAAGGAGCGCGGATGGGCGAAGACCTATGACGCCGAGTATCTCGCTCTGGCGGGGCTACTCGGCTGCCGCCTTGTGACGCTCGACGGACCGCTGTGGCGCGCCACCAGGAGTCTCGGCTACGTCGTGACGCCGGAGGAACTCAAGTCCCCGATGGAAGAGGTCTCGACAGCACCCGCAGCACCGGCACCAGGGGACGAAGCAACCGAATCCGCGTAGTGCGCGGGCCGCAGAACGAACTCTTGGTGCGCCTCAAGCTGCGTCACCTTGGGTCGAGACCACGCTGATTCGAGAGTCAGCGGACAGCAATTGTGCTGTCAATCAGCCATCCAGATATCCTCCGCCTGTGGCTGAGTCCTCGCACCTAGGAGGCTCCAGCGAAACGTCTAGCGAAACTCGTTGCGGGGACCGCCGGGAGGGTCTAGGTTCGGTCGCATCCTAGAAATTGGCCCCGGCGACAGCGGTAACTGCCCCGGGGCCGCGACACCAGGAGGCAAATCCTGATGCACGCAGAGCCTAACCAAGCTGAAAAGATCGATGCGACCGAGAACATGCACGACTGGGGCGTGATGGTCCGGCTCCTCGACCCGGACGACCAGCGGCCGTGGTCGGTCGAGGAGCTTGTCCGCGACCGCACAGACGCGTATACGACTCGCGAGCACACCCTCGAAGCGATCACCCGGCTCTACGGTGCGGGGTTGGTCCATCGCACGGCAGATGGTTTGGTCTTCCCCACGCGGGCGGCATTGCGCATGGATCAGATCGCGGCCTGACTCACGGAGCGCCACGTCGCAGGACTGGGCGTGGCGCATGTGGCAGGAAGGGAACACGGGCCGACGAACCCCACAAGGGAGGCATCTATGAGCATCGAGCGCATTTTTTACTGCGATTGGCGTGAGTGCGACTCCCACACGCGCACAGTCGCCGAGTCGCCGGGCATGGGCTACGTCACGGTCACAGAGGACGACTGTCCTCCGGCCCATTTCTGTAGCTGGGACTGCGTGCTCAAGCGGGCGGCGGAGACGCCTCCAGTCGAGACAATCTCCGCCGCGGGCGAGTAGCTACTCCGTCACCTCGATGATTGACGCACTCGAAGCGCCTGATTTCACGACTTCGCAAGCGTGCTGCGCACTCGCCTTCGTCGTGTACTTCTGCGATGAGAACATCTCCTCACCGTTGTCGCCCTTGATGCGGGCGAGGTAGTGGACGGGTGAGGCGAACTGCTTGGTTACGACCTGGAATTTCAATGGTGCTCCTTGCTATTCGCTGCTTTGTGCCCCGGCCTGCCAAGGCGAAGGGACACCGAGCGGCCATACTCTCGCTACCAGCGGACGGAACAGTTCGCATCGCTTCATGTGTCCGCGGTGCCCGGTAGCTTCGCCTTGTTCGCTGATTCCGGGGGCGTCTCCGGCCTGCCAACCATCTGAGGGAGACGCCCCCAACTCAAGCCGCAGGCGCCGAGGTCTGAGCCTTGTCCAGCGCGCAAAGCAACTGCGCCATGATCGTCAGGTCCGCGTGCAGGCGCACCCTCTCGATCCTCCGCACGCGCAAAGGCGCGAGTGCCCATTCGTTCTTGCATCGACCGAACGCCCTCTCGACTGAGGCACGGCGACGATAGAGCCCTTTCCAGCGCTTCGACTCGCGCGGGATCAGAGGGTGCAGTCGATCAGCCGCGACCCACACGGACGCGGGCTTGCATTCGCCGGTCGGGCAGCGCCACTTGGTTGCTTCGCGTTTCTTGTCGGCTCCGGCGAACTTCCACTCGCCGTGCTCGCAGCAGGGCGGCTTGTGCTCGCCGCGCTTCACAGACGCGGTTTCGCGAAGCGGGACCACTGGAGCGATGTTCCGCGCAGAGCAGGCGTCGTAGGCGAGGCTGGAGTCGTAGCCCTTGTCCATCGCGCACGTCTCCGGGTCAATCCCGAGCATGTGCAGCCTGTCGAGCAAGGGAGCAACCGCGTTCGTTTCGTGCGAGCGGGCGGTCTCGACGCTCCACGCGAGCGGAAGATCGGTCTTGGAGCAGACCGCCAGATGGATGCGGTAGCCATAGAAGCCGCCACCCTTCCGCGTCGAGATAGCCGAGCGGTGGCCCCAAGACGCATCCGGGTCGGAGAACTCGTCATCGGATCGTTCCCGGCCACCCTTGGACACGAACCGCTGCCCGTTCGCGTAGGCGGCCATATCGGAGGCGTCGATGGCGACATCCCATCCGAGGACGGGGTTTCGCTTCTTGAGCGCCCCGATCACTTCCGCGATGCACCCGTCCAAGAGGTGCGCATGGTCGCGGAGCTTCGCCGTGAAGCGATAGCACGCATAGACAGAGGGAGCGTCGCCGTCCGGGGCGATCACGGCCGCGAGCGCCGGATGCTCATGCACGAGCGCGACTGTGCGTCCATGTCGGGATCGCATAGAGCGACTTCGCCAAGGCCATCCCGACCATCGCCTTGAGCGGGTAGCCGGGACGGCCGGTCCAGCGTGTCGCTTGAAGCTCGTCTACGAGGTGCGAGACCTCGGGCGACGCGAGGATGCCTGAGAGGTCTTTGGCGACGGATCGCCCTGCTACGTTTGGCGTGGTCATGGAGCCGAAATCTCCTTGATCCAGACCCCCGGACGCTCCAACGTCGCGGGGGTCAGTTTTGGCTTATCTAAGCCACAAACTACAGGTCGAACCGGACGGAAAAGCTGTCCGTCGGGCACCGTCGGAGGCCCGCAAACCAGCGCCCGAACAGACCAAGGCGCCCCGGTTTCGGGTATACCGAAGGTGAGCAGGTGGTGTCCCCATGTGCTCATGAAGTGCGGCAGGCGGGACTTGAACCCGCAATCCCTACCAGGAGCCCGATTGATAGTCGGGTGCGTCTACCAGTTTCGCCACTGCCGCAAGAGGCGGGAGGGGGAGGTCTAACTCCCCCTCCCGTCATATTCAGTTGTCGCTACTTCTTATGTGGCCGAACCTCCCCAAAAAGGGGCATCGCTACATGTCCCATCGGTTGTGTCGGCCTCACAGGGGTGAGTCTTGTCCCTGCAATGGACAGAGTTGACGACTTATTCCCGCTATTTGCGGGAATTTCCGATTACGTGGGGTAGCTCCAACCCGAAAGCGAGGTAGACGCCATGCGCCTACGACCACAAGCCCGCACTACTACTGGTCTAGCGAGTTTCGCTAGATGTAGAACCTGAGGACGTTGTTCATCCGGTCCTCCTTGGAGGCTGGTGGTGTCAAAGCCCCAGTCCCAAGGAGAAACCGGATGAAGCTGCACGGTAATGCTGCGCTGTCATTTAGGCAGCGGGAGCGGATGGTTCGTCGTGTCGTTGACCGTGGTTGGTCTGTGAGAGAGGCTGCCGTGGCAGCCGAGGTCAGTGCCCGGACAGCGGGAAAGTGGGTAGCCCGCTACCGGGCCGAAGGAGCTGCTGGGCTGTTGGATCGCTCCTCGGCGCCTTTGTTTGTCGCGAACCGCAGCAGCGAGAGTACGATCGAGGCGATCGCAGCGCTCAGGCGTCTACGGTTCACGGGCCCCGAGATCTCCGAGGTGCTCGAGCTGCCCAGCTCGACGGTCTCGGGGATCCTCAAGCGGATCGGGATGGGCCGCTTGGGCCGGCTCGGAATGGAGCCTGCTGAACGCTACGAACGGACGGTCGCGGGCGAGCTGATCCATATCGACGTGAAGAAGCTCGGGAGGATCCACGGGGGCGCCGGGAAGCGCATCACGGGCCGTCAGCACAACCCAAAGAAGACCCGAGTCGACCGAGACGGCGTCAAACGCCAGGTCGTTGGCTGGGAGTGCGTTCATATCGCGATTGACGACGCGACCCGCCTGGCCTACGCCGAGGTACTGACCGACGAAAAGGCCACGACAGCGATCGGTTTCTTGCGCCGAGCGATCGCGTTCTATGAGCGCCATGGCATGAAGGTCCAAGAGCTTCTGACCGATAATGGTGCTCCTTACCGCTCAGCAGTGCACGCCATTGCCTGCCACGCGATCGGGATCCGCCACCTACGCACCAGGCCCTACAGGCCCCAGACGAATGGGAAGGCCTGTGTCTTAGGTTTGGGGTTGCCGTCCGGTCGGGCGGTGAGGCTCCCCGCACCTGCTGGTCTGACTCAGGGATAAGGCATGCCGTGATGGTGTGGGTGGGGTGTCCCGATCGGGACACCCCACCCAGCTCGCCGTTGTTGGCCTGCGCTCGATTTGTCGGCCAGTGGGTTGCGGGCGGGCCGGCGAAGCTGACTTGATAGGAGACTCGCGTCAATGTGGCTGCATCGACACAGAAGCGTCGCTCGCCGGCCCGGCCTCGACTCTACCCACCAGACAGGAGGCCACCTTGATCGTTGGTATCGACGTTCACAAGCACAACCACGCCGCTGCACTGATCGATGACCGCGGGGGTGAGATAGCGACACTGATCATCTCGAACACCCCGAAGGGCTACCGCGACCTGATCGACTGGCTTATCGAGCATGACGCAGCGGCCGCCGTTGTTGGGGTTGAGAGCCCCGGCAGCTACGGGCGCTGCCTTGTCACCGCGCTCGCGGGCGCCGGCTTTGAGGTGCTCCAGGTCCCGGCGTGGCGCACCCACCGCGAGCGCCATCGACGCGGGCCGGGGAAGACCGATCCCGGGGACGCTCTCTCGATCGCTCACGTCGTGCGCACCAAGCGAGAGGACCTCGGCCCCGCCGAGGAGCCCGAACTCGTCAGGGCGCTCGGGATGCTCGAGCTTCAACGCCGTCGCTTCGTGCGCGATCGCACCCAGGCGATTCAGCGGCTACGCGCCGACTGGACCCAGCACGACCCGGTCGCAGAGGCTGGCGTTATCCGCTGCGATCGCCAGCGTGAGCTCAACAAGCTCAGAAGACTCCAGCTCGGCCCAAGCCTCGCTGCCCGGACTGCAGCGCGCTGCATCCGCGAGCTCGCCCGCGACATCGCCGATCTCAACGCACGCATCGCCGACCTCGACCGCGAGATCGCCCAGCTGCTCGCAGAAAACGACAACCCGCTCGCCGACCTTCAAGGCGCCGGCACTAACCTCGCTGCCACGATCATCGCCCAGGCCGGAGATGTCCGCCGGTTTCGCAACGCGAGCGCGTTCGCTCGCTTCTGCGGCGCAGCTCCCATCCCTTGCGGCTCGGGACAGACCGCCAACCGCCACCGCCTACACCGCGGCGGCAACCGACAGCTCAACGCCGCGCTCTATCGCATCGCGATCGTCCAACAACGCCACCACCCAGACGCCAAGGCCTATCTCGCTCGCAAGATCGCAGAAGGAAAGACCCCACGAGAGGCCCGCAGAGCACTCAAGCGCCACCTCGCCAACGTCCTCTACCGCCGCCTCCACGCCTGGGCAAACACCGCTCCCAGCATGAATCTCTTGACATAGGAGAATCGAGCGCTTCATCCGCACCATGCTCGCCGGCTGGGCCTACGGCGCGATCTACCGCAACAGCCAAGAACGCACCGCAGCCCTTGACGGATGGCTATGGACCTACAACCATCGAAGACCACACCAAGCCATCGGGCGACAGACACCCATCACCCGCATGAACAACCTGCTCGGGTCTTACATCTAGACCCTCCTAGCAGCTGGTCCAGCGCTTGGTTACATTTACCAGTTCCAGGTCGCGCTGCTCCAGCTCGTGCCACACGCGCTGACGAACGCTGACGTCAAGGTGAGCCTTGAGGTCTTTGACAACGTCGCCTTCGACTTCAACGCGGGTTCTGCGAGGTCTGTCCTTCAAGTCCATCACAGCCTGGCCAATGAGCGCGAGTTGTCCGACACCAGCGCCAAGCTGTGGAGGACGCTGGCGATCTGGGCCACCGAGTGGAAGCGTCTGGAGCCCGGAGAGCATCGCGTAATGACGTTGCTCAGCACACAGCGTGTACGAGCCGGAACAGGCCTCGCAGCCCTGACTCGGGACAACCGAGATCCTGAGCACGCTCTCGCGACACTCGTAGCAGAAGCGCCAGGAAACACTGGATCGCAAGCGCGCTGAGCTGCACGCGAACCCGACAGCCGCGCGTGAGGCGCTTCGCCGTTTCCAGGACTCGCACGACTCCTACCTGGAAGAACTCGGACCTGCCGCCCAGCGGGCGACGGAGATCCTGATCGCATCGACCGACATCCCGCTGCCGAGAGAGCAAGCCGTGCTCCGGGCGCTTGTGCAGGACCTAGAGGATGTGCTCGTCCAACCCGGCTTTCTTCGGCCCCCGCCCCCGAGCGCTGACGCCAGGCGGGAGACAGCTCTGCTTGCGGATGTCTACCGCGAGCGTCAGCAGCGGATGGTCGAAGAACTTGCAGAGCGCTATGGCGACGGACCCGGCCTCCGCCATGCGCGGGAGACACTCCGCGACGGCGAGCTGCTCGACCGCCTCAAAGTGGAGCGACTGCCGGGCGCGGCAAAGAGCGACGCGGACGCCCGCGATGAGCAGCACCGCCTACGGCTCGCCTACCTCGAATGGCGTAATGCGGCGGCGCGACTGGTGGTCCGCAACAGCGGACCACTCGGCCGACTCACGCGCTCGCGCGAGGAGTTCTTCCCACAGCTCGACAGCGAACGCCTGCACGTTTGCGATGCCTGCCGGGAGATCGTGTTCCCCGCGGCCGACAAAAACTCAACGGACCAAATGCCCACGCCCTGCCATTACTGCCGCAAACGGGAGCGGCTTACGCCCTATGACCAAAACAAGACCAACCAAACGGGGGCGCAGTATGAGTGACCGACACAGTGACCCCGGCAGTCCGCCTGCACGCCGCTGCTCCACTCCCGGCCGGCGACGGCCTGGCAGCACGCACCGGCCCAGACAACCACAGCGCCAAGTGAGAAGCGCGTGCCCGCAGCGCCGCCGTCTCCCCGACCCCGATCACGAGGCGTTCGTGGAGTGGTTCGTCGCCTACTGGCGTCGCCGTGGCTCCGACCTGTTCGCCGATCCATCCGTCACCAAGGAGGCCAGCACGAATGCCTGAGCAATCCGAGCCGAGGAAGCGCGCGATCGCATACGTCCGTGAGTCAACCGAGGAGCAGGGCTGTGGCTATTCACCCGACGGGCAGCGCCAGGCGATCGCGCGTTACGCCGCCGACCACGGGATGCAGCTCACCGAGGAGTACCTCGACTTCGAGACCGGCCGCGAAGCCGACAAGCGCCCTGGCTTCCAGCGCCTCATCGAGGACGCGATGGAGCGCCGCTTCGACGTCGTCCTCGTGTTCCACACCAGTCGCTTCGCTCGTAACACCGTCGAGGCCAAGCGTTACAAGAAGCTCCTGCGCTCAGAGCTTGGGATCGACGTGATCTCCGTCACCCAACCGCTCGGCGCGGACACCGACGATCCCGCCGCGTTCCTCTCGGAGTCGGTGCACGAGATCTTCGACGAGTACTACTCAGTGTCGCTCTCCTTCTGGACGAAGATGGGGCTGCGGGAGAAGGCACGCCAAGGACTGCTCACCGGCTCGCTGCCGTGGGGCTACGTGAAGGGAAAGGACGGCATCGCGGTACCCGATCCCTTGAAGGCGCCGTTCGTGAGACAGCTATTCGAGATGTACGCAACCGGTCAGCACACCGACCGCACGCTCACGGCATGGCTGAACGTAAGCGGGCAGCGCACCGCGCGCGACCGTGCGTTTGGCATCGACACCGTCCGCGAGATGCTCTGCAACGCCGCCTACGTGGGCTACGTCTCTGGCCGTCGCGACAGGAGCAAGGCGATCAAGGGCCTGCACGAGCCGATCGTGGAGGAGGCCCTCTACGATCGCGTGCAACTGATGCGCCGCCAGCGCGCCCGCACCCTGAACCCCGGACGCCCCTCGCCCAACTATCTGCTGCGTGGGCTCGCGCGCTGCCGGCGCTGCAACGCCCGCATGCAGGGCACCACCGGAGGGCGCGCCAACAAGCCGCGTTACTACTGCGCCAGCCGCCGCGCCAACCATTCCTGCGACCAGCCAATCATCCCCGCCGAGCAGGTCGAGCAACAGCTCGCCGCGTTCCTCACCGGCTTCGCCCCCACCCCCGCGATCCGCAAGGAGATCCTCGCCCGCCTGTCCACCAACACACCCGAGAACAGGGACACCGCCGCACGCCGCGCCGCGCTCGAACAACGCCTCACCCGCGCCCGCGACCTCTACGAGTTGGGCGACCTCGACCGCCCCGAGTACATCGCCCGCCGCGACGCGATCCACGCGGAGCTGGACGCGCTCGCGCCTGAGCCAACGGCGAACCTCGACCAAGCGGGCAAAGTGCTCGAGGACTTCGCGGTATTCTGGGCCACCGAGACCGACCCCGCCGCCAAGCGCCAGTTCCTCAGCCTCATCTTCGGCGGCGTGTGGCTCGACCAAGACCGCGTGGTGGCGGTCCAGCCCAAGCCCTCGTTCCTGGCGTTCTTCCAGCAACAGCGCCGCGAATCGGCGGGGGTAAATGACGGGAGCGACGGGACTCGAACCCGCGACCTCTGCCGTGACAGGGCAGCGCTCTAACCAACTGAGCTACGCCCCCGCGCTGGTGCACGGAACCTGGTACGTGCGTAGGGAGAGTATCGCAGGGCTGGGAAGCCGCGTATCGAGATGCCCCACGCACGTGCGTGGGGCAGGGCATACGAGACACATAACTCATCGGCTCCGAAACAAAAACTGGCCGGCCAGCCAAACTGCTGGGGAGTCCTCTAGGCTTACGTCCATGCCCATCCTCAAGTCACCCCCTCTGCGCCACGAAAACCCGTTCAGGATCCTCGTGCAGGATCTGGCCGACGAGCGCGCCGCGACGGTCTCCTACCCGCCTGGGGACACAGGCTTCTCGCTCGCCAGGACGAAGCGCTTCATCGAGGAGCCGCTTCCCTTGCTGCTCGAGGCATACGAGCGCCATGGGCCGATCTTCACGCTCAGGATCTTGCACAGCAATGTCGTGTTCATGCTGGGCCCGGCGGCAAACCACTACATCACGGTCTCCCACGCCAACAACTTCAGGTGGCGGGAATCCCACTTCAGGGACCTGATCGCGCTGCTCGGCGATGGGCTGCTGACGACCGACGACCCCTACCATCGGCGAGCGCGGGGCATCATGCTGCCGGCCTTTCACCGCGAGCGCATCGCCGCCTCGATCGACGTGATGGTGGAGGAGACCGAAGGGGCCCTCGAACAGTGGCGTCCGGGCGGACAGATCGACCTGTACGCGTGGACGCGAAGACTGGCCACCAGGATCGCGATGAGGGCGCTATTCGGGATCGAGCCCGACGGACCCGCTGCCCGCGAGATCGACGCGGCAGCGATGTTCGAGCAGGCGCTCGCCTTCTACGCGTCGGGCTACGAGTACCGCTTCATCCGCGGACCGAGGTCCCCGTGGGCCCGGCTGCAGCAGGCCTCGAAAGCGCTCAACAGATTGCTGTACGCCCAGATATCAGGGCAGCGCGCCACGGGAGAGCGCGGTGAGGACGTGCTGAGCCTGCTACTCGACGCTGAAGACGAAGGCGGAGAGCGGCTCACAGACGAGCAGATCCGTGACGAGATGATGACACTGCTGTTCGCCGGCCATGACACGACGACCTCGACGGTGGCGTTCATGTTCTACGAGCTGGCCCGCCACCCCCACTTGGCGGACGACCTCGTGGCCGAGCAGCGTGAGTTGCTGCGCGACGGTGCCCCCAACGCGAGCCAGTTGATGAGCGGGGAGCTGTCCCGTCTGGAGATGACGCTCGAGGAGACCCTGCGCATGTACCCGCCCGCTTGGATCGGCCCGCGTAAGTCGGTGGAGGCGTTCGAGTTCGAAGGCCATACGGTGCCGGGGAACGCATATGTGAACTACTGCTCGTGGGCCTCCCACCACCTTCCCGACGTGTTCGCGGAGCCGGAGGCGTTCCGCCCCGAGCGCTTTGCCCCCGAAGCCAGTGGGAACCTTCCCAAGGGCGCATACATCCCGTTCGGGGGCGGGTCCAGGACATGTATAGGTATGCGCTTCGGGCAGCTGGAGGTGCGCACGATCGCAACGCTTATAGCCAGCCGGTACACACTCGAGCTTCCTGAGGGGTTTGCCCTGGAGTTCCGCCAAATGCCGACGATCAGCCCGAAGCGGGGCCTGCCGATGACTGTGCGGGAGCGCTCAGAGAAGCGTGGCGACCAGGGACAGCCCGTAGGCGAGCGGCTGCCGGCGGGTCACGCGCACACCGACTGACTCCACCTTGAGGTGGGGGTCGGAGAAGAGCGTCACCGTGGCGAGCCCAGCGAGCGGGAAGCCTTGCGGCTGGGCCACGAGCCGCCCTTCTAGTGGCTTGACGAGCGCCGTGAGGGAGGCCTGTGCGCCGAACAGGCCACCGGAGGCCTTGACTTCCACCTGGCCGCCGCCGCTGGCCACCGGTTCCACGTGAAAGCCGCGAGGGAGAGCCTGGTCGAGCTGTTGTTGGGTGAGCGTCAATGTAGAGCTGATGGCGGAACCATGCTTTTCCGTGCGGAGGCCACTTACCGTGAGCCCATTTGGGAGTCCCGGGACGCGCAGGGTGGCCTCCTCAGCGGTGACCGTCATGTCGCGGACGTCCCGGGCTTCCAAGAGCAGCGAGGCCATCTGGGCGGGGGTGAGGGTGAGCGTGGCCGCGGCTACGCGTACCGAGTCGACGCTACCCCACAGGAGCTTGATGGCTGGGAAGGCGCTGACGCTGGCACTCCTGACGGTCCCGTAGCGCGCAACGCGATCGCTCACGCGTTTGGCGGCAAGCGACGGGAGGAACACCTGGGCGAGCACCACGAGGAGTGCGAGCGGGGCGCCTATGCTGAGAACGATGAGATTCGCTCGACGTCGCTTCACCCCAAGAGCCATGCCTACAGCTTCGCACGCAGCGAATCCCTACCCTTTAAGACCCCAAGGGGGCGCGTAGCTCAGTTGGCCAGAGCACCTCGTTTACACCGAGGGGGTCGCCCGTTCGAGTCGGGCCGTGCCCATCACCAATGACCGATAAACCGATCCGCATAGCCGTCGTCGGGTCAGGGCCTGCCGGCTTCTATACGGCAGGGCACCTGCTCAAGCAATCGGGAGAAGGGGCGCGACCGGTCGAGGTGGACATGTTCGAGCGCCTCCCGACCCCGTGGGGGCTGGTGCGCTCGGGCGTGGCGCCCGATCATCCAAAGATCAAGTCGGTGACAAGGATCTACGAGAAGACGGCCGCCCACCCGAGGTTCCGCTTCTTCGGCAACGTGGAGCTCGGCAAGGACGTCTCGAGGGACGAGCTAGCCGAGTGCTACCACGCGATCGTATACGCGACGGGCTCACCGGCCGATCGCCCGCTGGGGATCCCCGGCGAGGACCTACAGGGCAGCCATCCGGCGACTGACTTCGTGGGCTGGTACAACGGCCACCCGGACTTCTGCGAGCACGACTTCGACCTCTCGGCCGAGCGGGCGGTGGTGATCGGGAACGGCAACGTGGCACTCGACGTGGCGCGCATGCTGACGCTCACGCACGGGGAGCTGGCGATGACCGACATTGCCGATCACGCGCTGGAAGTGCTCGACGCGAGCAACGTCAGGGAGATCGTGGTGGTGGGCCGCCGCGGGCCCGCCCAGGCGGCGTTTACCAACCCCGAGCTGCTGGAGCTGGGGGAACTCGAGGACGCGGATGTGATCGTGGACTCCGAGGAGCTCGAGCGCGCGCTGGCGGTTGAGGACCCCAACATGGACCCCACATCCGAGCGCAATGTGTCCGTCTTGCGCGAGTATGCCGGGCGTAGCCCTGCAGGAAAGAGCAAGCGGGTGGTTCTGCGCTTTCTGCTCTCCCCCGCAGAGTTTGTTGGGGATGGGGATGGCGTTCGAGCCGTCTTACTGGCGCGCAACGCACTACAGGCCACAGAAGACGGCAGCTTGCGCGCCGTGGCCACGGGCGAGACGGAGACCATCGAGGCGAGGCTTGTGATGCGGGCGATCGGATATCGCGGGAAGCCCCTGCCGGGGGTGCCGTGGGACGAGCGCAAGGCCACGATCCCCAACGTGGGGGGACGCGTGAGCGGCCCGGATGGGCCCCAGCCGGGCGAGTACACGGTGGGCTGGATCAAGCGTGGGCCGTCAGGTGTCATCGGGACCAACAAGAAGGACGCCCAGGAGACCGTGGATGCGCTGCTCGAGGACCTCGCGGGAGACACACACCTGAGGCCGTCGAACCCCGATCCGGAGGCAATCGAGGACCTACTGCGCCGGCGGATCCCTGCACTGGTCACCTATGAAGGGTGGTCGGAGATCGATCGCCACGAGCAGGCGCTGGGCGAGCCCCACGGCCGCCCGCGGGTGAAGCTGACGCGGATCGACGAGCTCCTGAAGGTGGCCGCCGGCGAGGCCCCGACCGGCGAGCCGCTAGACACGCTTGGGCTGCGTTGAAGCTGCCGCGGACCAGATCGACCGCAAAGGGGCCAGTCCGACACCAGCCGGGAACAACGGATCGGATGGCCATCTGGCACACTGACTTGCTCGCGCGCCGTTAGCTCATCGGGTAGAGCTCCGGACTTTTAATCCGGCGGGGCGGGTTCGAGTCCCGCACGGCGCATTCTGACGAGTCTCCTTTCACGACTACCTCGACAGGAGTCGCGGAACGAGCGACCATGCGCGATGACCTTATCGCCCCGCACTACGAAGCGTCGTCGTCGGTGCCATCCTCGCTCGGGGGGAAGCCACCTTCAGGCTCCCCGAGCTTCCGGGCGCGGACACCCTGATAGACGTCAACCGGTGTGTAAGACATCACCGCATTCAGGAGATCGTCGAAGAACCTTGGAAGCGCGAGCGTGGGCGCTGGATCTTCGACGGAGTTCAGGCTGAGTGTCTCGTTGTCCCACTCAGCTACGAGCAAGACCGTGGCGTCGAAGGGGCCATCGGGGCGACGCAGCCGTACGAGCAGATCGCGAAGAAGCTCAAAAGCGCCGCCCTCAAAGACATTGGAGCGGACGAGATAAGCAAAGCCCATTGCCGCCAGCGGATACCGGTCACGCAGGTTGTGGGCCTCTCCAATCGCCTCCTCGTAGCGGTTGTTCTTGTTGTTGAGGTAGCTGGAGAACTGAGTCTTGCCGGATACCAATACGTCGGGTCCTCGCAGCCAATCAGCCAGCACCACCGCGTCGACCTGCTTCTTATAGAACCGGCCGAGCACGTTTGTCTCCGAGCCACCGAGCTTAACGCGAGCCAGGCGCATGATGGCTGAACGCAACGCCGCTGGTTTGAGCTGCTGCGACGCAAAGGCCTCGTACTCGTCGAGAACGGTCATCAGATGGTCGATAGCTTCCTCAACAACCTTCATCTCGGGTGGCACTGCACGCGGCATCCGCAAGCGCGGGAACACAGTGCTGGGATCGAACCCCGCCCGCCGGAGCTCATGGGCGATGTAGACGTCGAGAGACTTCGCAACCCGACCTGACTGTTGTTTCTGCGCGTGCCCTTGTTCGACTGGGACAGCGAGAAGGGCCCGGAGAGTCGCGTAGTCCGGGACATACTGGCGCTCATCCTCATGTGCGCCCAGCGGATGAGTCCACGGAGCTAGGCCGGGATCAGCGTTCCGTAGAGCCGGATCAAGTTCGGACAGGACATCAGGTTTGGGCAGCCGGGCTATGGACCTCAGTTTGCCGGGTCCGGCGGACGCGCAAGAGCGTCGCCGCATCACGTATCGCGACGATCTCATCATTCGTGAGGCCAATTACGCGCTTAAGAAGCACCGAATCGACCTCGGCCACGACCGTCCACCACTCGCCGCGCTTGAGCGCGGCATCGAGATTGGGGCTCCGCACAGAGAGCCCCTTCCAGGCCTTTTCGAGCGCCTCCGGCCCCGGAACCGGCAAGCTCGCTGCCTCGCTTGGCTCCATCTTGAGGATGCCGCCTCCATAGGCGCGTCCCATG
This sequence comes from uncultured Solirubrobacterales bacterium, assembly GCA_963742945.1. Lineage (GTDB taxonomy): Bacteria > Actinomycetota > Thermoleophilia > Solirubrobacterales > Solirubrobacteraceae > Palsa-744. Next base: position 263,051 of record CAVUNX010000009.1, read on the forward strand.
ATCTCGGCTCCAAGCATCGTCAGCGAGTTGAGTGCAAGCAACGGCAGCGCCAGGGGAGTCTTGGGCGGTGCCTCATCACCTACCCGCAAGCCAAGCATCGAATTGACGAACGTCGCTCCAGCGGCGTTCGTGATCAACCGTGGATAGCGATGTGACATGTATGTGAAGAACAGGTCAGGCACTGGAACAACCGGGGGTCGCCACCAAGGATCGCGGACCGTGCACTTGTACGCGTCAGGCACGTTACGTTCTCGCCCGAGCTCCAGATAAGCGGACAGGCCCTTGCTCCGAGCTTTCTTATCGGGATAGAGGAGCCATACGCGCTGGCCGGCCAACTTCAGCTCCTCCCATTGGGCACGGGAGAATGCGAGGCCCTTGAGATGCCTAGTCCCAGGCGGACTGATGCGCTTGAGGTGCTTTTCCGCGATGCCGTACTTCAGTCGAGTGACCTCGGAGATCGCGAAGTAATCGTTGGCGCCCGTGACTGTCCCCAGGGTGGGTGCCCCATACTCGCCTAGGCGCGTCATACGCTCGGCGGCGGACCTAAAAAGCTGCCGGACATCAAGGGAGAGCACGAGATCGCTCCACTTCCCCTCAGCCGCCGGGGTGGCACCGATGGGATCAAGTGGATGGACGTCAGCGAGGTCGTCTGCTCCGTCGACATGGAACAGGCAGAAAGAGTCGCACGGCCCAGTCCCGTGCGCGACTAGCAGCACTACTTTCTCGTCGGCTCCGTGGAACTGGAGCTTCTCGAACATCACGAGATTGACAACGGCAAACCGGCTCTTGAGCCAGCGTCGAACGGGCTCGGCGTAGCCGACCGTGAGCAGCTCCGCCGGCAACACCATCGCAAGCCGTCCGCTTGGTCTTAGAAAAGCCGAGGCGTGTACAAGCGTCGCTGCCCAAGACGATGCGAGTCCGGAAAGACGGACGCCCTGCTCGAATGCGGCCGCCACCGATCGCTTCCGAACATGACCGCGATGCTCCTGATAGCGCACAAAAGGCGGGTTGCCAATCACGGCGTCTTGCCACCCGACTCGATCCCCAATCTGGGCCGGTGTAGGGAGCTCAAAGAAGTCTGAGCGGACTAGCTTTGCTCCCGCCCTAGCCTCCCTTAGCAATGCTCCCGACGCATCGAGCGACGGCTGGTGAAGATCGACGCCAGCCAACTGTTGCGCGATGCTGTCAGGCGTTGCGCCGAGCGACTTAAGTCGCTCGGCGGCAGCAAGCAAAAAGACGGCCTCTCCACAGGTCGGATCGAGCACTCGGGCATCCGGGGTCCGAATGGCCCATCGGCTAAGGAACTCCGCAATCGGCGGAGGCGTAAAGAATGCACCGCGCGCCTTGCGTAGGGCATCAGCGTCCGTCAATGTCAGCGACATGTCGGCAGCCTACCGCCGGAACCGGACGGGAACATATGTTCGTCAAAGGGCTTGACGGCGTCCCGTCAGACCGAGCTAAGCCACTTTGCGTGGCCCGCGCATGGCCCTCAGCGCCCGCCGCCGGGCCTGCCGAGCCACTGGCTCCATCAGATCCTCCAGCACAGATTATGGTTCCGACGTTGTCCCCGACTCCGCATTTTTCGGGACCCAATTCTTCGGGCTCAACCCGTTGCGCCTACTCGCAACTGTCATGTCGGATTTCCGCGAGACACCGCAGTGCAGCCCTGACACACTGCTCGCCACACACCCGACCAATCGGAGCTCCGGATGCAGACACAGAGCACGAACACATTGGATGAGATACGCCGTCAGGAGCTGGACTTCCTTTCGCACGGCACATCTTGCGCGGCATGGTTCTATCCCGCCCATGGGATCGGCGATCCAACCCCGATCGTCGTCATGGCGCACGGCCTGTCAGGTACCCGCCGAGACGGACTCGGCCCATTTGCTCGGCGATTCGCGCAAGCAGGCATTGCGGCGCTCGTCTTCGACCACCGTGGCTTTGGCGATAGCGCGGGTGAGCCGGACCTCTTCCACCCACGCCGTCAGCTCAAGGACTGGGCGGCGGCAATCACCTTCGCGCGCTCCCTTGCTGGCATCGACCCCGACAGGGTCGCGACCTTCGGATCCTCGATGGGCGCAGGTAACGCCCTCGCTGCGGCCGCGGCCGACAGAGGTATCGCCGCAGTGGTCAGCCAGGTCCCTTTCCTCGACATGGTGACCCAGCCCCACCGCTCCTCGCTGGGCGTCAGTCTGCGGATCCTCAGCGCAGCCGTCAGAGGTCAGCATATGCGCGCGATCGGTCAGCCGAACGAGCCGGCCTTCATCAACGCGCCCGGCGGTGAAGAGGGTTGGCTGCACGTGGTCTCAATCGGCGAGGACAGCCGCTGGCGCGATCGCGTGTCCTCGCGCTGGCTGCTCGGCCGACCATATCGTCCGATCCGTCACGCTCGCGGGCTGCACTGTCCCTGGCTCGTCTGCGTCGGAGAGAGCGACCGGGTGGCCCGCCCAGGGCCAGCGATTCGCGCTGCGAGAACTGCCCCGCACGGCGAGCTGCGCACATATCCAGGCGTGGATCATTTCGATATCTACGACGGGACCGAGCACGAGCTGGTGGTCGCCGACGAGGTCGAGTTCCTGCAAAGAGTTCTCGGTCCAGTCGCGTCCGCCACGCAGCACTCAGTCGTGCCTCCCAAGCTCAGCTGATCGTCGCATTCCCCTGAGAGCCTCTCCGGGGCGTCTCCCCATCGGGTCCATGAGATCCTCAAGTCTCATAAGCTCCTTTAGGAAGCAGGCTAGGGTTCCGGGACGCGACCACAGCTTCATGTATCCAGCAACGCGAGCATCTTCTGCCGCTGCCTCCGCCCCACAGGCTCTAACAGCAACCTCACCAGAGCCTCAACCTCTTCTTGACCGTTTCTTTGGGACCCCACCTGCCGCATGCCCTAAGCTCCGTTAGGTGGACCAAGAGAGTAATCCCGCGATGGTCAATCTCAACCTCCAGTCGGTTGTCTACCGCGAAGGCAAGCACTATGTCGCCGAGTGCCTCAATGTGGACGTGTCGAGCTTCGGCGACACCAAGGCCGAGGCTGTAGCCAATCTCAAGGAGGCCCTGGAGCTTTACTTCGAGGATGCCCCGGCCAGCGATGCTACTCCGGTCGACTCCCCCGAGGTCCGCACGCTGACGCTCAAGCGTGCCGCCTAAGCTCTACTCGTCGAAGCAGATCATCGGGGCCCTCGAACACGCGGGCTTTGCATTCGTCTCTCAACGAGGCAGCCATGTCAAGTATCGCAAGGCCGGCCACCCTACGCTCACGGTCATCATTCCTGCCGGTCGCAAGCAGATCCCACGCGGCACCTTCCGCTCCATCCTCCGCCAATCTGGCCTGGACGAGGGTGCCTTTGGGAGCCACTAACGATCGCTGATCAGACTCAAGATCTCCAGTCGCCGCTTACGCGCTTAAGGCTCCAGCAGCGCCCGCACCACTTCCTCGACCTGCGCCTGACGGTTTCCTTGAGGTCCCACCGTTGCATGCCCACGTCCTGGCTACGACGCGCTGAGTGAATCAGATTTATCTGATATGGTTGGGGCATGGTGCGCATGACCGCCACCGAGGTATCTCGCCACTTCTCCAACGTGATCAATCGCGTCGATTCTGGTGAGGAGATCGAGATCGTCCGCAACGGCAGGGCGATCGCCCAGCTAAGGCGCCCATCCCAACCCGTTGGTGTCTCCGGTGCAGCGCTCAGGGAGCTCATAGATGGCCTTCCGCCGCTCGACGCGGATTTCGCGCGCGAGGTCGAGCGCGAGCGCAAGCTCTTGGGCGCTGAGACTGGCAAGTGGCCGGAATCCTGATCGATACATCGGTCCTGGTCGACGCCGAGCGCGACAGCCAGGTTCTCGATCAGCTACCAGAGGGCGCCCGGCACGCGATCAGCGTCATCACCGTCAGTGAGCTGCTGCACGGAGTTCATCGCGCCGCCCCCGACCGCGTGAGGATCCGCCGTCAGGTCGTCGTCGAGGCCCTGCTGGGAGCGATAGAGCAGCTGCCGATCACACCGAGCATCGCTCGCTTGCATGCGCAGATCTGGGCCGAGCTGCAGGCAAAGGGGGAAATCATCGGCGCGCACGACCTGTGGATAGCGGCCACAGCGCTTGCACACGGCCTCATACTTGCGACCGCCAACGCCGGCGAGTTCAAACGCGTGCCCGCACTCGAGCTCCTGCCGATAAAGAGCTAGGCAGTCTTTGTCCCCGCCGCCGCATTCCGGGTCCACAGGGCGTGGAGCGCACACACCACTGCCCTGCGACTATCGTCCCCATGTACATGCCGCAATCGTCGCAGCCCACGGGGCATGGCCTGCCTTCGGGAGCGGATGAGTCGAGGCCGGAACCCAAGAAGGTCAGCGACGAGCTCGAACGCTGGCTGAGCGGGGAGGGCGAGAAGACCTTGGGTAGCCTCGTCGAGCTCTTCGAGGAAAAGAGCTTCGCGATCCTCTTTGTGCTTCTGCTCGGTGTGCCGGCGCTTCCGCTGCCCACCGGTGGCGCGACGCATGTTTTCGAGATCGTCGCCGTGCTGCTCGCGCTTCGAGCTGATAGCCGGCCGTCGCCAGATCTGGCTACCCCAGCGCTGGCGCAAGCTCAAGCTGGCCGGAGACAGGCAGCAGCGCTTCATCAATGGGCTGATGAAGATGATCCGCCGACTCGAGCGTGTCTCCCGGCCCCGCCTGCGCTTCCTGTTCAATCATCGTTTGAGCAACGTCGTCTTTGGGCTGCTCGTGCTCGGCGGGTCCGTCGGCGCCTTCTTGGCCCCTCCGTTCACGGGACTCGACACGCTGCCGGCGCTCGGCGTGGTGCTGCTGTCGCTCGGCGTGGTACTAGAGGACTTCCTTGTCGTGGTCGTGGCGCTGGTGGTGGGCGTCGCGGGCGTCGTACTCGAGGTGGTGCTGGGCAGCGCGGCAATCCACGGCCTCGGCAATCTCCTCTAGCTGATTGCGACCGAGGTACGTTTCGAGTACTCGGCCTTGAGATAGGGGCGCCCAGTAAATAACGAAGCGACGCCTGGACGGAACCAGCATCCGAGCGCGTCGGGCGCTCGACGGGAGCGCCGATTCGGGAGAATGATCGAGCATCGACGCGCCCCCCACCGAGGAGACCACGCACATGAGCCGCACCCCTGGACAGGCCTATGACGTCAACGGTCGCACCGTGTTCATCACCGGCGCGGCGCGCGGCATCGGTGCCGAGAGCGCACGCCGACTGCATGCCAAGGGCGCCAACGTGGCGCTCGTTGGCCTGGAGCCCGAGCGCCTGGAAGCGTTGGCCGCCCAGCTCGGGGACAGGGCCGCCGCTTTCGAGGCTGACGTGACCGACTACGAGGCACTCGAGCGGGCCGTTGAGGCAACCGTCGAGCGCTTCGGGGGCATAGACGTGGGCATTGCCAATGCCGGCATCGCCTACACCGGCCCCCTCGCGACGGCTCCGATGGAGCAGGTAGAGCGCACGCTCGCCGTCAACTTCCTCGGCGTGTGGCGCACCGACCGTGCGCTCATCGGTCAGATCAGCGAGCGCAAGGGCTACCTGCTCAACATCGCCTCGCTCGCGGCGATCGTGCACGCGCCCATCATGGGCCCCTATGCCGCCGCCAAGGCAGGCGTGGAGGCGCTCACCGATTCGTTGCGCATCGAGACGGCTCCGAGCGGAGCGCGCGTTGGTTGCGCTTACTTCGGCTTCATCGACACCGACCTGGTTCGCGCCAGCTTCGCCCAACCCTCGGCCCAGCGACTCAACAGCAGGTCGCCCGGCTTCCTGCGCAACCCCATACCGTTGCCGAAGGCGATTGACGCGATAGAGCGGGGCATCGAAGGGCGCGCCGCGCGCCTCTGGGCCCCGCGCTGGGTAGGCCCGATGATCGCCCTGCGCAGCATGGTGCAGCCTTTCGTCGAACGCAACATCCTCAAAGACGAGACCGGCCTCGTCGAGGGAATGCGAGCGGCTGAGGCCTCACACGAGGCCGACACCCAGGACCCGCTGCTCGGTGTCGCCATGCAGGCTGTCTCGGAGGAGCTCCGCCCCTGAGGCACACTCCCAGGCGCAATCGACCGCGCCTGCGTCACATCTGACGCTCCTCGTCGGACAGGAGGGAGATGCCCCTCCTCACATTGTCACCCCGCCGATAGGATGGCTTCATGGCCGCGACCGCCGCAACCGATCTGCCGATCCATAGGCTCGACGTGGAGACCTATAACCGGGTGGTCGAGTCCGGCGCGCTCGAGGGTCAGCGGGTCGAGCTGCTGGAAGGGCTGATCGTCGAGATGAGCCCGCTGTCGCCCGCACACAATGCGGTCGTGACCATGCTCATGCGTCATTTTGCGGCGGCGCCGAGATGGTGGATGCAGGTGCAGTCCTCGATCGAAGTCCCGCCAAGCGCGGAGCCGGAGCCCGACCTTGTTCTAGCGGCCCACAAGCCCCCGCCCGGACGGCACCTGCAAAGCGCGCTGCTCGCCATTGAGGTCGCTGTCAGCTCTCACATGATCGATCGAAACGTGAAGGCCAAGTTGTACGCGAGTGCAGGCATACCGACATACTGGATCGTGGACGTGCCCGGGAGAGCCATGGAGATCCGCACGCAGCCCAGCCCGGACGGCTATGCGCATTGCGAGATCCACCGGGAGGGAAGCCTCGTGGCCTCGCCCCTGGAGGACGTCCCGGACCTCGACATCGCCGCGCTGCTCGCCGACGTCGAAACCTGACCGCCCCTCTTCGGGTCCAGGCTGATGTTGCGCCCCCGTGGCGCTCGCGCACCACACCCAAGCCAGTCATTCGTGGCATCAATGACGGAAGTGGCGGACGCCGGTAGCCACCATGGCTACGCCCGCCGCGTCCGCCGCCGCCACGACCTCCTCGTCACGCACGGAGCCACCCGGCTGCACGATCGCGGTGACGCCCGCGTCGATCGCGAGCTGGGGGCCGTCGGCAAATGGAAAGAAGGCGTCCGAGGCGAGCGAGGAGCCGGCGAGCAGGCCCGGCTGTGCCGAGCGGGCCTTCTCGATTGCGATGTTGACCGCGTCAACGCGGCTCATCTGGCCGGCGCCGATCCCGATCGTGGCACCGGCTGAGGCGATCACGATCGCGTTGGAGCGCACATGGCGACACACCTTCCAGGCGAAGATCAGATCCGCCCATTGCTCCTCGGCGGGCACGGGGGTGCCCATCACGCGCATCTGCCGGCGCGTCTCCGACACGAGGTCACGGCTCTGGGAGAGCACGCCGCCGATCACCGGCTTCTCCTCCATGCCGGGCCCCCGCGCAGGCCAATCCGTGAGCTCCAGAAGGCGCACATTCTTCTTCTCGGTGAGCACCTCCAGCGCCTCGGAATCGAAGCCGGGCGCGAGCAGCACCTCGATGAACTGCTTGGAGAGAGCCTGCGCGCAGGCGCGATCCACGCGCCGGTTCAGGGCGATCACGCCGCCGTAGGCGCTCGTCGGATCGCAGGCGAAGGCACGTTCATATGCGTCTTGGGCGGTTCTACCAAGCGCACACCCGCACGGGTTGTTGTGCTTGACGATGGCGCAGGAAGGCTCTGAAAAGTCCTCGACGAGCTCTCGCGCCGAGCTCAGATCGAGCAGATTGTTGAAGGAGAGCTCCTTGCCGTGCAGCTGGGTCACGCCTTCGAGCAGGTGCGGCTCCTGTCCGACCTCGGCGTAGAAGGCGGCGCGCTGATGGGGGTTCTCGCCGTAGCGCAGGTCCATGACCTTCTCGTAGCTGCTGGCCCAGCGCGGCGGGAAGCCCTCGTATGTGCGCGCCGCGAACCAACGCGAGATCGCCGCGTCGTAGCGCGCGGTGGTCGAAAACGCGACCGCCGCCAGGCGCGAACGCGTCTCCATCGACAGGTGACCGTCAGACCCGCGCAGCTCGCTCAGCACGCCCTCGTAGTCATTCGGGTCCACGACGACGGCCGCGAACGCGTGGTTCTTGGCGGCCGCACGGATCATCGTGGGGCCGCCGATGTCGACGTTCTCGACGATCTCCCCGTCGCCGGCATCCCCGCGCGCGACCGTCTGCTCGAAGGGGTAGAGGTTCACGCACACCAGGTCCATCGGCTCGATCTCGTGCTCCCGGGCTGCCTTGAGATGGCCCTCGTCGTCCCGCACCGCCAGGAGGCCGGCATATAGACGCGGGTGGAGCGTCTTCACGCGCCCGTCCATCATCTCGGGAAACCCCGTGAACTGCTCGATCGCACGTACCGCGACACCGGCATCGGTGAGCGCCTTGGCGGTCCCCCCGGTCGAGACGATCTCCACGCCGAGCTCCTCAAGGCCACGTGCGAGCTCCAAGATTCCGGCCTTGTCCGATACCGACAGGAGCGCCCTGCGCACCCGTACCCCGCCCGCCTCGGAACGCTCGATCCCCGTGGCCTCCCGTCTGCTGTCGTCTGTCATCGTGCGCAGACTATCCCGCCCCGCGACCGGGCGAGGGGGACGTCAGGCGGGGTCATCGGTGGAGCCGTCGATCGTGATGCGACGCGGGTTGGCCGGGTCTGCGCGAAGAGCCCCGCGCGCGAACAGGCGCACCGCCTCCGGCAGCAGCGAATGCTCCAGCGGGCGCAGGGCCCGCAGCACCTCGTCGGGGTCGCCTGCGTCGGGGAGCTCGAGCGAGCGCTGCAAGATCACCGCGCCGCTGTCGATGCCGGCGTCCACGAAGTGGACGGTCACTCCAAACACCTTCACCCCATATGCCAGAGCCTGCTCGATTGCGTGCAAGCCCGGGAAGGCCGGCAGCAGTGAGGGATGCACGTTGACGACCGCGCCAGGGAAGCGCTCGAGGAAGACGAAGGTGAGCAGCTCCATATAACCCGCGAGCACGACCAGGCGCGCGCCGCGCTGCACGAGCCAGTCGGCCATCGCCTGGTCACGCTCCTCGCGGTCGGCGTGCTGGGCGCGCTCGAACACGGCGATCGGCACGCCGCGGGCCGCCGCGCGCTCCAAGGCCAGCGCCCCCGGGACCCCGGATGCTACCCCCACGATCTGGGCCTCGTGTCCGTGGACGGTGTCGAGCAAGGCCTGCAGGTTGGTGCCGGAGCCCGACACGAGCACGCCGATCGGCAGCGGGTCACTCATGCCCGCGCCACCCTAGCGGGCGCGCATGTCGTCCGGGACGCCGGCGGACGAACCTACCTAGGAACTACAGTTAGCCGCCGGCTACCTCCAGCGCGTACTTGCCCTGTGCGCCGGCACTCCCCTTCACGGGGTACTCGCCCGTGAAGCAGGCATCGCAATGGGTCGCTCGCGTGGCGCCCACAGCCTCGTATACGCCCTCCAGGGACAGGTAGGCGAGCGAATCGCAGCCGAGCTCCTCGGCTATCTCCTCGACGGAGTGCTCGTGGGCGATCATCTCCTCGCGCGTTGACATGTCGATCCCGTAGTGACAGGGATGCTTGATCGGGGGGGCGGAGATCCTCATGTGGACCTCCTTGGCGCCGGCGTCCCTGAGCATCTCGACGATCTGGCGCGTGGTGTTGCCGCGCACGATCGAGTCGTCCACAACCACGAGTCGCTTGCCGCCCACGATCTCGGGGAGGGGGTTGAACTTGAGGCGCAGGCCGTGCTTGCGTAGCTCCTGACCGGGCTGGATGAAGGTGCGCGCCACGTAGCGGTTCTTGACAAAGCCATCGTCCTGCGGGAGGCCGCTTGCGCGCGCAAAGCCACGCGCGGCGGCGTTGCCGGAGTCGGGCACGGGAATCACGAGGTCAGCCTCAACCGGGGACTCGCGCGCGAGGATCTCCCCCATGCGCCCGCGCGCGACCTGCAAGACCTGACCGTTCATACGCGAGTCGGGGCGTGCGAAGTAGATGTACTCGAACACGCAGAAAGCCTTGCGGGCGTCCGGCAGCACGCGGCGGCTCTCCAGGCCCTGCTCCCCGAGCGTCACGATCTCGCCCGGCTCCACGTCGCGCAGGAGCGTGGCGCCGATGATGTCGAACGCGCACGACTCGCTCGCCACGCAGTAGCGCGCCGGTTCTCCATCGGCGCCCTCGATTACCCCGATCGCGAGCGGACGCAGGCCGTGGGGGTCGCGGAACGCGACGACGCGATCCTTGGTCATGACGACGACCGAGAAGGCCCCGTGCAGACGCGGGAGCACGTCGGCGATCGCGTCCTCGATCCGCTCGGCCGGATGGGTCGCGATCAGGGCCGCCGCTATCTCGGAGTCCGAGGTCGAGCTGAACGTGACGCCGCGCTCGGTGAGCTCGTCGTGCAGCTCGACGGCGTTGATGAGGTTGCCGTTGTGGGCGAGCGCCACCTCCCTGCTCGAGCCATTGGTGCCCTCCGAGCGGTGTACGGGCTGCGAGTTCTCCCAGGCGTTCGAGCCGGTCGTCGAGTAGCGCACGTGTCCGATCGCCAGCTCCCCCCGAAGGGTGCGCAGGTCGTTCTCGTTGAACACCTGAGAGACGAGCCCCAGCTCGCGGCGGGTCATGATGTTGCCGCCGCGGTCCGCGGCGGCTATCCCGGCCGACTCCTGGCCGCGATGTTGGAGCGCGTAGAGCGCGAAGTAGGACAGCCGCGAGACCTCGTGGCCAGGTGCGTATATGCCAAAGACACCACACTCGTCGCGCGGTCCGTCGCGATCCTCCAGACGAGGGCTACAGGGCATTGCCAAGTTCACGCTAGCAGTGGTCACGCAAAAAGCCCTGCGAGGGCGCGGTGCGCCCGAGCCATCTCGTCCAATGTCAACTCCATGTGGACATCGCCCGCGAGCACGCTGAGCAACTCGCCTCCGACCGTCCCCACAAGGTGCACCGTCGTGTGCCCTGAGAGCGCCCTGAGCTCATGCTCGCCTCCGCTGAGGATGAACCCGCCAGAGCCCTCCCCGAGGAGATGAAGATCGGCTTCCACGGTCGCGCCAAGCCTTCCAGCAAGGCAGCACTCCGCCAACGCCACCGCGAACCCACCCTCGGCGATGTCGTGAGCACTCGATACGGAGCCGGCCCTGACAGCATCGCGAACCGCGGCCTGGGCCGCGGCCACAGCCGCGATGTCGATGGGGGGCAGCCCGTCGGGGAGCTCCCACCCCCACAGCTTCGCCACCTCGCTCGCTTCCAGCGAGGGCACGAACGGGCCGACGAGCGCGATCGCGTCACCCGCTCGCGTGAAGCCGAGCCGCCCCGCGCGGCGAACATCGGGCAGCTCGCCGACCATGCCGATCACGGGGGTGGGGTAGATCGGGCCGGCGGAGGTGCCCTCGTTGTATAGCGACACGTTGCCCCCCACGATCGGCGCCTGGAGCGTCCGGCAGGCGTCGCCGAGGCCGCGCACCGCCTCGGTGAGCTGCCAGGCGATGTGACCCTTCTCGGGGTTGCCGAAGTTGAGGTTGTTGGTCGTCCCGAGCGGCTTGGCCCCGACGCACGCGAGGTTCGAGGCGCACTCGAGCACCGCCGCGACCGTGCCCGTGTAGGGGTCGGCGGCCACGCGCCTGCCGTTGCAGTCGATCGAGACGGCGATCCCCGGCACAGGGGCGCTCTGATCGTCTTGCGGCGCGCCCGGGGAGAACGCCGGCGCGCCTCCTTCGCCGAGCGGCCTGATCGCGAGCACAGCGGCGTCCGCCTGCTCGGGGCGCCTCACCGTGCGCGACTGCACGACCGCGTCGTACTGCTCGAACAGGGGCCTGCGCGAGGCTATGTTCGAGGAGGAGAGCAGCGCTCTCAGGATCTCCGTGGGCTTGTCTTCTTTGGATAGGAGCGCCTTCGGCGCTGGGTATGGCGTTCGGGTCGGCTTGACGGGGTTGAGGTCATAGAGAGGACAATCGTTGACGAGCGCCCTCACCGGCATCTCCCCGACCAGCTCTCCCTCCTTGAATATGCGCATGTGGCCCGTGTCGGTGACCGAGCCGATCGCGGCACCGCCGACCTCCCACTTCTCGCACAGCTCGAGCACCGCTTCGACGTTCTCTGGCTCCACCACGCACAGCATCCGCTCCTGGGACTCGCTCACCATGATCTCGAAGGGCTCCATGTCCCACTCGCGCAGGGGAACCCGGGCGACATCGATGTCGATTCCCACCTCGCCCTTCGAGGCCATCTCCGACGCAGAGGAGGTCAATCCGGCCGCGCCGAGGTCCTGCAGCGAGACGATCAGCCCGGCCCGCAGCAGCTCCAGCGAGCACTCCATCAGCTTCTTCTCCTCGAACGGGTCCCCCACCTGGACGGTCGGGCGCTTGTCCACGGATGTCCCTCCATCCGGATGGCCCCCCTGGGGTGTATCTCCCCACGGAATGTCGGCTGAGCCGAGCTCCGCCGAGGCGAGCACCGAGGCACCGCCGATCCCGTCCCTGCCGGTGGAGGCGCCGAACAGCACCACCGTGTTGCCGATCCCGACGGCGGCGCTCGTCACCAGCTGCTCGCGGGAGGCGATCCCGAGCGCCATCGCGTTCACGAGACAGTTCTGCTCATAGGGCCCCTCGAAGTACACCTCCCCGCCGATCGTCGGCACCCCGATCGAGTTGCCATAGTGACCGATCCCAGCAACGGCGCGGTCGAGGAGATAGCGGGAGCGAGAGCTCGACGGCTCACCGAACCTGAGCGAGTCGAGCACCGCGATCGGTCGCGCCCCGATCGCGAAGATATCGCGCAATATGCCTCCCACGCCGGTCGCGGCGCCCTGGAACGGCTCGACGGCGCTGGGGTGGTTGTGGGACTCGACCTTGAACGCACAAACGAGGCCGTCACCGAGGTCGACCGCGCCGGCGTTCTCGCCGGGACCCATGACCACCCTGGGTCCCTCGGTTGGCAAGGTGCGCAACAGCTTCTTCGAGTGCTTGTAGGCACAGTGCTCGCTCCACAAGAGCGAATACATCGCAAGCTCGACCTGGTTGGGAGAGCGACCCTGCTTCTCACAGACCAAGTCGTACTCGGCCAGCGTCAGCCCGAGCGCGAGCGCGTCCTCGGCGCCAGGCAGCGCCGAGGCCTCAGACACGTCTCGCTCCGCCGGGTGTCGTGTGCTCGTTTTTGGCTGCCCCATGCGATGGGCGCGCGTACGTGCGCGCACACGTGGGGCGCGCCCTTTGCGCCGCCTCACACACGTGCGCCCTCGACAGCCAGGCGCATCGACTCGAAGATGCACAACCCGTCGGCCGACCCCATCAGCTCCTCGACCGCGTGCTCGGGGTGGGGCATCAGGCCGAACACGTTGCCCGCCTCGTTGCGCACGCCCGCGATGTCGTTCAGCGAGCCGTTGAAGTTCTCGCCGGCCGCATACCTGAGCACCACCTGGCGCCTCTCTTCGATCCTCGCGAGTTCCTGCTCGTCGGCGTGGTAGCGACCCCAGGAGTGCTTCGCCGGAATGCTCAAGCGGGCGGGAGTCAGGTGCCCACCCACCCCACACGCGCCCGTGAACGCGGTCTCGCTCTCCACCACCTCCAGACTCACCTGCCTGAAGGTGAAGCGGAGGTTCGCGTTCGGCAAGAGCGCCCCGGGCAACAGTCGCGCCTCGCACAGGACCTGGAAGCCGTTGCAGATCCCAAGCACGATGCCGCCATCTCCGGCGAAGGAGATCACCGACTCCATCACGGGCGAGAACCTCGCGATTGCGCCGGCCCTCAGATAGTCGCCGTAGGAGAACCCGCCCGGCACGACGATCGCGTCGACCCCTTTGAGATCGGGATCACCGTGCCACAACAGTTCCGCGTCGCCCACCCGCCGCGCCGCGTACAACGCATCGACCTCATCGCAACTGCCGGGGAATTGAAGGACGCCGAACTTCATCGGGCGTCGTCGAGGACGATCTCGTAGTCCTCGACGAGCGGGTTGGCGAGCAGCTTCTCGCACATGGGCTCCAGCCGGCTCGGATCCTCGACGTCGAGCTCCACCAGTCGCCCCACATGGACATTCGTCACGCCCTCGAACCCGAGCGCCGGCAGCGCGCGCTGGACAGCCTCGCCCTGGGGGTCGAGGATGCCCTCCTTCGGGCGGATCAGCACGCGTGCCCTCACGCTTGTCCAGCCCCCTCGTCGTTCGCGTGCCCCGCGCCGGAGTCGAGCATCTACCTCGCCTCGTGGGTGGTTGCGCCTGCATGCCCCAGCCACGTGTCGAATGGCTCGCCCGCGATCAGCTCGTAGGCCTCGACGAAGCGTGCCCGCGTGCCCGCGACGACGTCGTCGGGGATCGGGGGGGCCGGCGGCTTCTTGTCCCAGCCGCTTCTGGTCGCCCAATCACGCACGTACTGCTTGTCGAAGCTCGGCTGGCCTTTTCCTACCTCGTACCCCTCGACCGGCCAGTAGCGCGAAGAGTCGGGCGTCAAGACCTCGTCGCCCACGACCAGCTCGCCGTCCTCGTCGAGGCCCAACTCAAACTTGGTGTCGGCCAGAATCACGCCACGCTCGCGCGCGTGGGTGGCCGCGTGGGAGTAGAGCGATATGGAGATCTTCCTCACGCTTTCCATCAGGCCCCTGTCACCGACCAGCTCGGCGGCCCGCTCGAAGTCGATCGCCTCGTCGTGGCCCACCTCGGCCTTCGTGCTCGGCGTGAATATCGGCTCTGGCAATTGCTCTGACTCCTGCAGTCCAGTGGGCAGCTCGATCCCCGAGACACTGCCCGTCGCCTGGTAGTCCTTCCAGCCCGACCCCGTGATGTAGCCACGCACGACGCACTCCACCGGCAGCATCTTCAGCTTGCGCACCACCAGCGCCCTCCCGCGCGCCTCTTGTGGGACGCCCTCGGTCGCCGAGATCATGTGGTTCGCCACGATCCCCTTCGTCTTCTCGAACCAGAACGCCGAGAGGCCGGTCAGCACCTTGCCCTTGTCCGGGATCGGCGTGGGGTGGACGGCGTCGTAGGTCGAGATGCGGTCGCTTGCCACCATGAGCAAGCGATCGCCCAGGTCGTACAGCTCGCGTACCTTGCCGCTTGCGATCAGGGGCAGGTCGGCGAGGGGGGCGGTCATTTTTCGCGATGCTACCAACGCGCGCGGCTGGTCACATTGGCAACCTGACGGCCGGGGTGAAAGCGAGGCAAGGACGCGTCGGCCGCCGTGTGCTCACACAAGGGGGGGGAAGCAGCGGTGGGCCACCATCGGGCCGTCAGGCAGCCAGGATTTGGGAAGCAAGGATGGCCGCGTTGCGTGCGTTGTCGAGCCCCACGCACGCGACGGGCACGCCCGGCGGCATCTGCACGATCGACAGAATCGCGTCGAGGCCGCCGGCGGCCGTCAAGCGCCCGGACAGCGGTACGCCGATCACCGGCAGGTCGGCATGCGCCGCGATGGCTCCCGGGAGCGCCGCGGAGATGCCGGCGCCCGCGATCACGACGCGCAGGCCGCGTGACTTGGCGCTCTTGGCGTACTCGGCCACCAAGTCCGCTTCGCGGTGGGCCGACATCACCCTCATCTCATGCGGGATGCCCCGCTCGCGTAGCTCGGTTGAGGCCTTCTCCATCGCCTCCATGTCGCTGGAGGAGCCCATCACGATGCCCACGAGCGGCCCGTTGACGTCGAACTCCTCGAGCTGGGCCTGCACCTCGGCCTCGACGAGATCGGTTCGTATTGGGGTGGGGGCTGTGTCGCTCATCTGACGGTCGTGGTCTCGCGGTCGGCGTTTGCGGCGATGTCACGCCGCAGCTGCATCCCGTCGAAGGAAATCTTGTGTGCGGCAGCATACGCCGCCGCCCGGGCCGATCGCGCGCTCGGGCCGAGTGCCGTCACGTTGAGCACACGTCCGCCCGCGGTGACGATCGTACGATCATGCGATTTCGATCCCCCCCCGCCGCCATCGGTGGGGCCCTCGCGGAGTGCGGTGCCCGCGTGTGTCACCTCGATGCCGGCGGGCACATCGTCCAGCCCGCTGATCTCGTCTCCACTGGAGGAGGAGGCGGGATAGCCGGCGCTCGCGAGCACCAGCGTCACCGCCCACTCGTCGGTCCACTCGAGTATCGACCCCTTCGAGGCCGCCTGGGCGTGTGGCGGAGAGCAGCAGCTCGAGCAGATCGCCGCGCAGCCGGGGCAGCACCGCCTGCGTCTCGGGGTCGCCGAAGCGCACGTTGAACTCGAGCACGCGCGGGCCATCGGGGGTGAGCATCAGCCCGGCGTAGAGCACGCCGTGGAAGGGGGTGCCGCGCTCGCGCATCAGATCGACGACGGGCTGGTGCACGGCGGCGGCCAGCTCGCGTACGATCGCGACGTCGATCCCCCTCACCGGCGAGTAGGAGCCCATACCACCGGTGTTGGGGCCCTCGTCGCCGTCATGAATGCGCTTGAAATCGCGCGCCGGGGCCATCGGGACCGCGCGCACCCCGTCGCACAGAGCCAGCAGCGAGAGCTCCTCGCCGACCAGCCTCTCCTCCACAACCGCGCTCGGCCGCATGGCGATGTCCTCCCCCACAAAGCCGGCTGCCACGCGTTTGCCGCCGACCGGGGTCTCCTCCCCCCCGCCGAAGCGCCTCTCCACAAAGATCTCGCGGAGCGCGGCACGGGCCTGTTCGAGGTTGTCGGCGACGGTCACGCCCTTGCCGGCGGCAAGCCCGTCGGCCTTCACCACCACGCCGGGGTTGGCCAGCTCGTCAACCGCCGCGATCCCCTGCTCCAAGGACTCCACGCGCCGCCAGCCGGCGGTCGGGACGCCGGCCTGCTCCATCGCCTCCTTGGCGAATGTCTTCGAACCCTCCAACCGCGCTGCCGCGGCTCTCGGCCCAAAGGCGGCGTGGCCTCGCTCGGCGAGGGCGTCCACGAGCCCGGCCACCAACGGGACCTCGGGACCGACGACGGTGAGCTCGACACCCTCGCGCTCGACGGCCGCCACGAGCCCCGCGAGGTCATCGGCCGCGACATCGAGCAGGCGGGCATCCCGGGCGATGCCGGCATTGCCGGGCGCGCACAGCAACTCCGGTTCTTGGGGGAGCGTGCGAGCGCGCGCACGAGCGCGTGCTCGCGCCCTCCGGCCCCTACGACGAGCAGCTTCATCACCGGGTCTTGACTTTCATCGCGCCGGGTCTTGACCCTCATCGCGGAGCGTCTGTGAGTGGTGACTCGTGACTGGGGGAGCGCAAGCAAGGACAGTGTTTGGCACGAACTCGATCGCGGCGACAGAGCCAGACACGAGGGGCGGCTCACAGTGAAGCGATCAGCTCGTCGACGGGAATCGCCGCGAGCGTCTCATAGCGTCCGGTCCCGCGTGAGCCGAGCTCGAGCGACACGCGCGCCATCGTCTTCTCGTCGGGGGCCTCCACCACTGAGATGAAGTCGACGTTGCCGAGCGTGGCCCACTGCGCCTTGACGGTGGCGCCGAGCTGCTCCACCTCCTTGTTGACCTCGCGGATGCGCTCCGGGTTGTTCTTGACCGTCTGCACCCCCTCGGGGGTCAACGTCGAGAGCATGATGTAGGTGGGCATGGCTCCTCCGTCTGTCGCGAATCGATTCGCGCCGGTGGCGCGCTCACTCTCGTTGTACAGGATCGGCGGGCGGCACGAGATCGGCGGACGGCACGAGCGATCGGGATAGCCCATATAGGCTATGGAGCGTGGCGCGCCGCGCACCGTCCCGGGCGGCGACGATAATCCCCGAAGTGATCGCTCGCTACACACGCCCCGAGCTGGGCGCCCTGTGGACCGACGAGGCGCGCATGGAGACATGGCGCCGGGTCGAGGTGGCCGCATGCGAGGAGCTGCCGGGCCTGCTTACCCTTACGGGCACAGGCGGCTCCGGCGAGGGGCCCAGCGCCGCGGAGTCGAGGCGATCCGCGCGGCGACGTTCACCGTGGAGGCGGTGAACGAGCGTGAGCGCACCACCGACCACGATGTGGCCGCGTTCGTCGACGTCCTCTCGGCGACGGCCGGCGAGGCAGGGCGCTGGATCCACTTCGGCCTGACCTCCTCGGACGTGCTCGACACGGCGCTCGCCCTGCAGTTGCAGGCGGCTGGAGAGGTGATCCTGCCGGGGGCCCGGGCGCTCGTGCAGGCACTTGCCAACCGCGCGCGCGAGCAGGTGGACACGCTGTGCGTAGGCCGCACCCACGGGGTTCACGCCGAGCCGACCACCTTCGGCGTAAAGCTCGCCGGCTTCGCCTTCGAGGCCCATCGAAACACGCAGCGGCTGCGACGCGCCTTCGAGCAGGTGGCGGTGGGGGCGATCTCGGGCGCGGTGGGCACCTACGCCGCGACGAGCCCCGAGTTCGAGCGGCGTGTGCTCGATCGGTTGGGTTTGACGCGCGAGGACGTCTCGACACAGGTTGTCGCGCGCGACCGTCATGCGGAGCTGTTGCAGGCGATCGCGCTCGCCGGCGCCGGGCTGGAGCGACTTGCCACCGAGATCCGCCACCTGCAGCGCACCGAGGTACGCGAGGCACAGGAGCAGTTCAGGCCCGGGCAGAAGGGCAGCTCCGCAATGCCTCACAAGCGCAACCCGATCAAGAGCGAGCAGCTCTCAGGGCTCGGGCGTGTGCTGCGAGGCAACGCACAGGCGGCCGTGGAGAACGTGGCGCTGTGGCACGAGCGCGACATCTCGCACTCCTCGGTGGAGCGGGTGATCCTGCCCGACTCGACGATCCTGATCGACCACATGCAGCGCTCGGCCACATCGCTTGTGCAGGGGCTGGTCGTCGACGAGGAACGGATGCGCGCCAACCTTGAGTTGACCCACGGGGCGCTTTTTTCACAACGGGTACTGCTCGCACTCGTGGAGGGCGGACTGGTGCGCGACGACGCCTATAGGATTGCCCAGGAGCTGGCCCAGCGCGCCTGGGACGAGGGCACGCCGCTACGCGAGCTGCTGGCCGCTGACGAGCGTGCCCGCGGCCTCGACCTCGACTCGATCTTTGACTACGGGCACTACACCCGCTACGCACATGAGATCGTGGCGCGTTTGGACGAGATCGCCTAGAGAGGAGCCTCGACCCGGAGCGCGGCGTGTGCGACGACTCACGCTGCCGCGGCAGCAGGTGCGGCCTCGAGCACTACCTGGCCTTCCGAGGCATCTGCCACCACGCTCTCGCCGGCGTGGAAGCGCCCCTCCAACAGCGCGAGCGCGAGCTTGTCGATCAGCTGCTTCTGGATAACGCGCCGCAGGGGTCGCGCGCCGTAGGTGGGGTCGTAGCCCATGTTGCCGAGCAGCTCGCGGGCGGAGGGAGTTATCTCCAATCGCACACCACGCTCTGCGACACGCTCGATCACTTGCGTCAACTGCAAATCGACGATCTCCGATATCTGATCGCGGGTGAGCGCGTCGAAACGCACCACGTCGTCGAGCCGGTTGATGAACTCGGGCTTGAAGTGGCTGATGAGCTCAGCGCGCATGTCGTCCCCGGTGGCCGACACCGGAATGTTGGAGGTCATGATGAGCACGGTGTTCTTGAAGTCCACGGTGCGGCCCTGGCCGTCGGTGAGACGGCCGTCGTCCATCACCTGCAGGAGCGTGTTGAACACATCGGGGTGGGCCTTCTCGATCTCGTCGAGCAGGACCACGGAGTAAGGACGGCGGCGGACCGCCTCGGTGAGCTGGCCACCCTCTTCGTAGCCCACATATCCCGGGGGGGCTCCAACGAGACGTGAGACGGAGTGCTTCTCCATGTACTCGCTCATGTCGATCCTCACCATGGCGTCCTGAGAGTCGAACATGAACTCGGCCAGGGCTCGCGCGAGCTCGGTCTTGCCGACACCGGTGGGCCCAAGGAACAGGAAGGTGCCGATCGGGCGCCCCGCGTCCTGAAGGCCGGCGCGCGAGCGGCGCAGAGCCGTGGCCACCGCCTCGACCGCCTCGTCCTGGCCGACGACGCGTTTGTGGAGGCGCTCCTCCATGTGAATCAGCTTCTCGACCTCGCCCTCGAGCAGCCGCGAGACGGGAATACCCGTCCAGCGCGCGACGACTTCGGCGATGTCCTCGGCGTCGACCTCCTCCTTCAGGAATTGAGGCCCACCCGCCCCAGCCCCACCCGAGCGACCCGCGCCGTCCGCCGCGGCCACCTCGGCCTCCTCGTCAGCGCGTTCGCGCTCGGCCGTTTCGTGCTCGACAAGCTGCTTCTCGAGCTCAGGAATCTCTCCATAGCGCAGCTCGGCGGCTCGCTGCAGATTGGCTTCGCGCTCGGCGCGCTCGGCCTCCAGGCGTGCCTGCTCCAGGCGTTCCTTGGTCTCGCGCACACCCTGAATCGCCTGCTTCTCGCGCTCCCACTGCGCCCGCATGTCGTCCGAGCGCTTGCGCAGATCGACAAGCTCCGCCTCGATCGCGGCACGGCGCTCCTTGGAGGGCTCGTCCTTCTCCTTGCGCAGCGAGGTGAGCTCGATCTCGAGCTGCATCACGCGCCTGTCGACCTCGTCGATCTCTGTGGGTACGGAGTCGATCTCGATGCGGATCTTCGAGGCGGCCTCGTCGACCAGGTCGATCGCCTTGTCGGGCAGGAAGCGGTCAGCGATGTAGCGGTGGGAGAGCGTGGCGGCGGC
Source organism: uncultured Solirubrobacterales bacterium (assembly GCA_963742945.1). Taxonomy (GTDB): domain Bacteria; phylum Actinomycetota; class Thermoleophilia; order Solirubrobacterales; family Solirubrobacteraceae; genus Palsa-744. The sequence continues at coordinate 283,407 of CAVUNX010000009.1, forward strand.
GATCAGGGCGTTGTCCTGGATGCGCACCCCGTGGTGGGTCTCGTAGCGCTCCTTCAGCCCTCGCAGGATCGCGATCGTGTCCTGGACGCTCGGCTCCCCCACCATGACGGGCTGAAACCGGCGCTCCAGGGCCGCGTCCTTCTCGATGTGCTTGCGGTACTCGTCGAGCGTGGTGGCCCCCACGCAGCGCAGCTCGCCGCGCGCGAGCATCGGCTTGAGCAGGTTGGCGGCATCCACAGCTCCCTGGGCTGCCCCCGCCCCGACGATGGTGTGGAGCTCGTCGAGGAACAGGATGACCGTGCCACGGGCCTCTGAGACTTCCTTGAGGACGCCCTTGAGGCGCTCCTCGAACTCGCCGCGGTAGACCGCGCCGGCTATCAGCGCGCCCATGTCGAGGGCGATCACGCGCCGCTCCCGTAGGGACTCGGGCACGTCACCGGAGACGACGCGCTGGGCGAGGCCCTCGACGATCGCCGTCTTGCCCACGCCCGGCTCGCCGATCAGGACAGGGTTGTTCTTCGTGCGACGCGAGAGCACCTGAATGACACGACGGATCTCCTCGTCGCGGCCGATTACGGGGTCGAGCTTGCCCTGCTCGGCCAGCTCTGTCAGATCCCGTCCGAAGCGCTCAAGCGGCTTCTGCTCCTCCTCGGGGGGAGGGGCCGTCGCACTCATCGGTCGCCTGTCGTGGGTCGGTTGGCTCCACCTGGAGGTACCCGGAAGAAGGAGTGGGCATCCGCGGCGCGTACGATCTCTGTTCCTGTGCTCACCCACCCGCCCCCGCGAAACGGGACGAGCTCGGCGCGGAAGGAGCGCCTGACCTCCTCGAGCTCCTTGGCGAGCTGCACCTGGGCGTGAAGCGCCTTCAGCTCGAGCTCCTCGATGCGGGCGTGCATGTCCCGCACCTCTGACTCGAGGTCGAGCACGCGTTGCACCCCCGCGAGGTTGAGACCGAGCTCCGCGGTCATCTCGTGGATGCGACGCAGCCTCTCGACATCCTGCTGGGAGTAGAGACGGGTGCCCTTTGGCGAGCGCTTTGGCTCAACGAGCCCTCGCGCCTCGTACATGCGCAGCGTCTGGGGGTGCATGTTCGCGAGCTCGGCTGCCACGGAGATCATGAAGACGCCGCGGTCGATCTCGACCTCTATGTGGGTGACACGCTTACCCGTCATGGGGAGGCCTCCGAGAACAACGCTTACCCGTCATGGGGACGGCACGCTTACCCGTCATGGGGAGGCCTCCGAGAACAGCTTGGCGCGCGGATTCCCGTTCATCACCTTGGACAGCTCGTCCACGGCCGCGCGCTGCTCGTCGCTGAGCTCGTCGGGGACGTCGATCGTGAAGCGGTAGTGGATGTCCCCTCTACTGCCCGAGCCGAGCTTCGGGGGGCCCTCGCCGCGCAAGCGCTGGAGCGCTCCGTGCTGTGTGCCGGGCTTTACGCGCAACGTCTTGGACCCGTCCAGCGTCGGAACGCGCACCTCCGCGCCGAGCAGTGCCTCGGGGATCGTGAGGGGCACCTCCACCTCCAGGTTCTCGCCCTTGCGCCTGAAGGCGGGGGAGGGATCGACGTGGGTGACGACGTACAGGTCGCCGGCCGGCCCTCCCCGCATTCCGGCCTCGCCCTTGCCGGGCACGCGGATGCGCGAGCCCTCCTTCACCCCGGGGGGGATGTTGACGCGGAACTTCTTGACACTGCGCACGGCTCCCGAGCCGTGGCAGGTGGGACATGGATCCTCGATCACGGTGCCGGAGCCCCCGCAGAGCGAGCAGGGTTGGGAGATCGAGAACATGCCCTGGCCCTGCGTCTCGATCCCGCGCCCTTCGCAGCGGGGGCAGACCTTCGGGGTGGTGCCGGGCTTGGCGCCGGTGCCGTGACATGTGGGGCACGCGCCGGTGGTGGGCACCGACAGCGGGACCTGGGCACCGGAGATCGACTGGTCGAAGGAGATCCGCACCTCGGTCTCGAGGTCTCCTCCGCGCTGTGGGCGCGAGCGGGCGCGCCGGGCGGCGGCTCCCCCGCCCTTACCGGGCCCACCCGGACCCGATCCTCCAAAGAGGTTGGAGAGGATGTCCCCCATCGAGGAGGCGTCGAAGTCGAAGTTGCCGAAGCCACCGAAGCCGGGGCCGCCGGCCGCCCCGCCCGCGAAGGGGCCCGTGCCGTTGTCGTACTGCTTGCGCTTCTCGGGGTCGCCGAGCACGTCGTGGGCTTGGGAGACCTCCTTGAAGCGCTCCTCGGACTGTTTGTCGTCGGGGTTGCGGTCGGGGTGATACCTGCGCGCCAGCTTGCGGTAGGCCTTCTTGATCTCCTCGGGGGTCGCCTTCTTGTCGACCCCGAGTGTCTTGTAGTAGTCGGGACGAGTTGCCATCCAGGGCTCCTGACTACGCCGCCACCAGGACGCGGGCCGGACGGATGATCGTGTCGCCCATGCGGTAGCCGTCCTGGTAGACCTCGGCGACGGTGCCGCTCTGGGCGCCCTCGATCGGCTGCTGGGCCATCGCTTCCTGCTGGTTGGGGTCGAAGGGCTCCCCCAGGGGGGCAAACGCCTCGATCCCGATGCGAGCGAGCGCGGCGGCGATCTCCGAGCGAACCAGGCGTACCCCAGCGAGCAGGGGGTCCTCGTTCTCGCCTGCTTGCCCCCCGTGATGGGGGGCGCCCTCCGCGGTGGCCGCCTCGATGGCCCGGTCGAGGTTGTCGAGTGCCGGCAGCAGCTCCTTGGCGAGCTTGGCCACACCCCGGTCCTGAGCGAGTGCCGCGTCGCGCGCGACGCGCTTGCGGTAGTTCTCGAAGTCGGCCTGGGTGCGCTGCGCGAGCGCGAGGTACTCGTCGCGCTGAGCGGCGGTCTTTACGAGCTCGTCCAGCTCACCCTCGATCTCGACCGCGTCGCCTTCCGCGGGACCGTCTGGCTCGACCCGCCCGCCTGGCTCGACCCGCCCGTCCGGCTCGGCCTGCCCGTCTGGCTCGGCCTGCCCGTCTGGCTCGACCCGGCCATCTGGCTCGACCGGGCCGGCAAGCGGCGCCTGCGCCTCGGCGCCGTCGGGTGCGGGCCCGACGCCTCCCTGTCCGGCCTCGGGCCGGCTGGGGGCGTGTGGGGCGGGGGGGGTCTTCGGCCCGTTCGCGCCGGGGGCCGCTGTTGTGTGTGACTCGGTGTCGGTCATGGAGGTCAGCTCTTGCCCTCGTCGACGACCTCTGCGTCGACGACGTCCTCCTCAGAGCCGGCGCCATCCTCCGCCGGCTCGCCGGCAGCTCCATCGCCGGAAGCCGCCGCGTCGGCCTGGGCCTTCTGGTACATCGCCTCGGAGACGGCGTGGAAGGCGCTCTGCAAGGCCTCGGTCCGCGCGTTGATCGCGGCGGGATCCTCGGACTCGAGCGTGTCGCGCACCTCCTTGATGGCCTCCTCGATGCGGGTCTTGGAGTCGGCGTCGACCTGGTCGCCGAGGTCTGCGAGCTGGCGCTCGGCCTGATAGGCAGCGTTCTCGCCGTTGTTGCGAGCCTCGGCGAGCTCGCGTGCCTTGCGGTCCTCCTCGGCGTGGGACTCGGCGTCGGTGACCATCCGCTTGATCTCCTCCTCGGAGAGCCCCGAACCGGCCTTGATCTCGATCTTCTGCTCCTTCTGGGTGCCGAGGTCCTTGGCGGAGACGTTGAGGATGCCGTTGGCGTCGATGTCGAAGGCGACTTCGATCTGCGGGATACCCCTCGGAGCCGGGGGGATACCCGTCAGTTGGAACTTTCCAAGCGACTTGTTGTACTGGGCCATCTCGCGCTCGCCCTGGAGCACATGGATCTCGACGGAGGGCTGGTTGTCCTCGGCCGTCGAGAACACCTCACCCTTGCGCGTGGGGATCGTGGTGTTGCGCTCGATGAGCTTGGTCATGACGCCGCCCTTGGTCTCGATGCCCAGCGTGAGCGGGGTGACGTCGAGCAGCAGCACGTCCTTGACGTCGCCGGCGAGCACCCCGGCCTGGATGGCGGCGCCGACGGCGACCACCTCGTCGGGGTTGACACCGCGGTGGGGGTCCTTGCCGGTGAGCTCCTTGACCTTCTCCTGAACGGCGGGCATGCGCGTCATGCCGCCGACGAGGACGATGTGGTCGATCTCCTTGACGCCCTTGTCCTTGGCGTCATCGATCGCTTGACGCACAGGCGCCACGACTCGATCGAGCAAGACAGACGTCAGCTCGGCGAGCTTGGCGCGCGTTAGGCGTGTGTCGAGATGCTTGGGGCCCGAGGAGTCGGCCGTGATGAACGGCAGGTTGATCTGCGTCTCCTGGGTGGTGGAGAGCTCGATCTTGGCCTTCTCGGCGGCCTCGTAGAGACGCTGCAGGGCCATCGGGTCGGCCGACAGGTCGATGCCCTGGTCGCGCTTGAAGTCAGCCACGAGCCAGTCGACGATGGCCTTGTCGAAGTTGTCGCCGCCGAGGTGGTTGTCGCCGGCCGTGGACTTCACCTCAAAGACACCGTCGCCGATCTCCAGCACGGACACGTCGAAGGTGCCGCCACCGAGGTCGAAGACGAGGATCGTCTGGTCGTGCTCCTTGTCGAGACCGTAGGCGAGCGACGCCGCGGTGGGCTCGTTGATGATGCGCTTGACCTCGAGGTTGGCGATCTTGCCGGCGTCCTTGGTGGCCTGGCGCTGGTCGTCGTTGAAGTAGGCGGGGACCGTGATGACGGCTGAGTCGACCGCTTCGCCCAAATACGCTTCGGCGTCGGTCTTCAGCTTTTGCAGGATCATGGCGCTGATCTCAGGCGGCGAGTACTGCTCGCCCGCGGCCTCCACGCGCGCGTCGCCGTTGGGGCCTGAGACGACCTTGTAGGGGACGATCGACTCCTCCTCGCGCACCTCCCCCTCCTTGCGCCCCATGAAGCGCTTGATCGAGAAGACGGTGTTCTGGGGGTTGGTGACCGCTTGGCGCTTGGCCACTGTGCCGACGAGGCGCTCCCCGGATGCGGTGAAGGCGACGACGGAGGGGGTGGTGCGACCACCCTCGGCGTTCTCGATGACGGTGGGCTCGCCACCCTCGAGCACGGCCATGCATGAGTTCGTGGTGCCGAGGTCGATTCCTATGGTCTTGCCCATGAGGTGATGCTCCTTGAGTTGCGGTTCAAATCTAAGTGTGAGAGTAGCAGATTATTTGAGGGGATATAGAAATTGACACGTTCGAACGGTGTGCCTGGCGGGGTGGTCAACAGGGTGATCGCCACGCGGGTCGTTGTCCCAAGCACGTGCGGAGAGCGACCTTTGAGGGACTGGGAGATGTACTGGTGCGATGGCAGGGCAGGAGATGGCAGGGCAGGAGCTTGTACGGGCAGGAACTGTGTGACATATCGCCCGGAGGGAACCGTGTGGTGTATCGCGCAGAGCCTTGTCCCACGCGCGCGCGTGGGACGCCACTTTTTGGAGCACCCGTGAAGCCACCCCGTGAAGGGCACCCCGTGAAGACATCGCGCGAGCACGAGACCAGGCCGTCGCGATGGCTAATATGCGAAAGTGAGTGACCCGGCTGGAGCGTAACGTCAACATTGCCGCGGTAGCGCTTCCGTTCCTGGGCGTCTTGGCCGGCGGGGTGCTCTTGTGGGACCAGTTCCTCAGCCCCCTCGATCTGGCGATCATGACCGTGATGTACATGGGCACGGCGATAGGGATCACCGTGGGCTTCCACAGGCTGCTTACCCATAGGGCCTTTGAGACACACGCGGGAGCCCGATATACGCTTGCGACGCTTGGCTCGATGGCCGTCCAGGGACCCGTGATCGACTGGGTGGCCGACCATCGCAAGCACCACACGTTCACCGACGAGGAGGGCGATCCGCACAGCCCCCACGTTGGTCAGGGGGCCGGCCTTGGCGGCATGCTGCGGGGGCTGTGGCACGCGCACACGGGTTGGCTGTTCTCCACACACGGACAGGCCCCCTCGAAACGCTTTGCGCCCGACCTGCTCGACGACGCGGGGATGCGCAGGATCAACAAGGCATTCCCGACTGATTGCGCTGGCGAGCCTCGCGATCCCGTTCCTGCTCGGCCTCGGCCTGAGTGGCGGATCGCTCGCGGCGGCTCTGAGCGCGCTGCTGTGGGGCGGGTTGGTGCGGATCTTTCTCGTCCACCACATAACGTGGAGCATCAACTCGATCTGCCACTTCTTCGGGAGCAGGCGCTTCGAGCTGGAGGACCACTCCACGAACGTGTTCTGGCTCGCGCTGCCCTCGCTCGGCGAGGCATGGCACCACAACCACCACGCCTTTCCACGCTCGGCGTTCCACGGGCTGCGCTGGTGGGAGTTCGACCCGTCGGGATGGCTGATTCTCGGTATGGCGAAGGTCGGGCTCGCCTGGGATGTCGTGCGAGTGACCCCCGAGCGCGAGCTCGAAGAAGCTGGCCGCCGGTCAACCTATGACTCACAGGCGCGCTGCCTGACGTTTGCCCGCGGGCGCGCGGGGCGGTAACTTCAACTCATGAGAATCGCCAGGCCACAGCTCGCGCTGCCGGCAGGCCCTGTCAAGCCGAGGCTGCGCGGGGTCTCACATCAATACGCGTTCTTCGTGTCGCTCGCCTGTGGCCTGGTGCTGATCCTGGCGGCCTCCGATGGGCGAGCGCGACTTGCCGCGAGCATCTACGCCGTAGCCGTATCAGCGTTGCTGGGCACCAGCGCGCTCTACCACCGCGTCACCTGGCAGCCGAGCGCGCGGCGCTGGATGCGGCGCCTGGATCACTCGATGATCTTCGTGCTGATCGCCGGGACCTACACACCGGTGGCCCTGCTCGCGCTGAAAGGCTCGCTGGCGAGCGCGATCCTGATCGTGCTGTGGGCCGGGGCACTCGCCGGCGTGGTGTTCAAGCTGTTGTGGATCGACGCCCCCAAGTGGCTGTTGGCGGCGATCTATGTCGCGCTTGGCCTGGTGTCGGCCACCGTCTTCGGCGAACTGCCGGCCGCGATCGGCTGGCTCGGCGTGGCCGGCCTGGCGACGGGTGGCCTGCTCTACATGGTCGGGGCGATCGTGTACGCCAGCGGCCGCCCCAACCCGTGGCCGAAGGTGTTCGGCTACCACGAGGTGTTCCACGCACTGGTGCTCGCCGCCGCGGCTCTGCAGTACGCGGTCATCGCCTTCGTCGTGCTACCGCTCGGGTAGGGATCAGCCACCACGGCGCCATGCTTCGCCGTGATCAGAGCAGACAGTCCTAGCCGCGTCTTGCCGACCCCATGGGGTCACAGCCTAGCCATGAACGCATGGCTCTGGCAGTCGCGGGATCGAGGTGGCTCACTACGCGGTGATCGCCTCCGTAGTGCTGCCGTTTGGGTAGCGACCGGGGCACATTCGCACGAGCGCGCACTCGTCGCAGGCAGGCGTCCGGGCGTGGCAGGTGCGCCGCCCGTGGCGCAGCAGGTTCACGTGGAACTCGAGCTCCTCCCCCGTCGGGGTGAGAGCGAGCATCTGGTCGTGGAGCTCCTCGAAGGGCGCCCCGGGCCGGAACAGGCCAAGGCGCGTTCCCACGCGTGAGACGTGGGTGTCGACCGGGATGTCGGGGAGCCCGTAGGAGAACAAGAGGACGCACGCCGCGGTCTTGCGCCCGACGCCCGGCAGGGCACACAGGTACGCCCTGCTCTGCTCGAGCGGTGCGGTGCGCATCCACTCCAGGGACAGGGGGTCGCCGTTGGGGGCATGTCCGGCGGGACGGCCGTCCCCTCGCCCCGCGCTATCACGGGCGAGCTGCCCGGGGGGAAGCGGCGAATCGGAGATCGCGGCGAGGATGGCTTGGATGCGAGCCGACTTCACCTTTGAGATCCCACCGGGCCTGATCGCCTCCTCGACCTCGGACACGGGCGCGGCCAACATCGCCGCGTAGTCGATCGGCTGGGCAGTCGGGCCTGAAACACCGAAGCGCTCGCGCAGCCGCAGGAACGCGACGTCGCGGTTGCGGTCGTTCGTGCTCTGCGAGAGCACGGTCAGGACAAGCTCGTCGAGCGGCCGCCCGTGCGGAGCCATGCGCGGGATGCCGTAAACCTCGCGCAGGCGGTCGCGGATACGCAGCACGCGCGCACGGGTTGGGGGCTTCCAAGGATCGGTCATAGGCCCACGCTATATGCTCGCCGCGTGCCTCAGGTCAGCGAGAACACCGCCGAGATCGATACCCCATTCGGGGCACACGGCGGCATGCCGGTGTTCTGGCGCAGCGCGCCCTCGGACAACCCGGCCGGCGCCCCGGCGCTCTACCTCCACGGGGTGCCGACCAACTCCGACGACTGGGTCCCCTTCCTGGAGCGCACCGGTGGCCTCGCCCCTGACCTACCTGGACTTCGGACGCTCGGGCAAGCCCGGCTACCTGAAGTACACGATCGACGAGTACGCCGGCTTCATCGAGCGCTTCCTCGACACGGTCGAAGTCGGAGCGGGTGCGAATGCTCGTGCACGACTGGGGCGCGGTGGGGCTCGCGTTCGCCCAAGTGCACCCCGAGCGCGTCGAGCGACTCGTGGTCGACCAATGCCGTGACCTTCCTGCCCGGCTACCGCTGGCACCGGACCGCGCCGCCTGTGGCGCACCCCGATCCTCGGGGAGCTGACCATGGGCGCCACAACCCGCCGGCTCCTGCGGCTGACCACGCGCGAGGCGAATGTCACACCCGGGCCGATCCCCGATGCCTGGATTGACAGCTCGGTGCTCGACCACTTCGACCAGGGCACCCAGCGCGCGATCCTGCGCCTCTATCGCAGCTCTCCGAGCGAGGTGCTGGCGAAGGCCGGCGAGCACCTCTCGCTCGCTCGACATGCCTTCGCTCGTGCTGTGGGGCATGCGGGACCCCTACATCCCCGAGCGCTTCGCCCGCGAGTACGCGAGCGCGCTGCCCGAACAGCGAGCTGGTTGAGCTACCCGACGCCGGGCACTGGTGGTGGTTTGACCGTCCCGACGCGATCGAGCGGGTGGCGGACTTCCTCACCGTCCGCCTGAGCGACGGACCCGAGATGACGTCGTACACGCTGAGCGCGGGATCGACCGAGGGACGCGACAGTCCGCAGGCGCGTCGAGCGTCGGGGTCGTCCTGCAGGCTCGCGGCCCGTAGGACTCGCCGGCGCACGCGGTGTCGCCGGCAGACCGTGGGCAGTCGCCCTGATCGTCGCGGCCCCGCTTTCCGCTCGCCTATCTGATCGTTGCGCCGCCCGGCCGCCGACCTTGCGGCCGCCACCTACCGCGGCGACCTGTTCGCACGCGCCGGCCTCGCCGACGTGGGACAGCGGCTGGTACGCCGCGCACGGCCACTGGACGGCCGCGCTACTCGCTGCTCTCCCCGGCGCTGGGGGCTCTGCTGGGCGTGCGCCTGTCGCTTGCCCTCTCGGCGGTGGCCGCCTCAGCGTCCTGTTCGGGCTCATCGCCGAGCGCGCGTCTTGGGTTCGCCGCCGGGCGGGTGTCGGCGGCCGTGTTCGCGCTCGGCTTCGGCGTCGGGACTGCTGTCCGGGCGCGTGCCCTACGACCTCGGCTTCGCGATCGGGCTCGGCGCGGTGCTGGCGCTGATGCGCGACCCGCTTGCGCTTGCGCTCGGGCTCGCCGTGCTGACGAGCCTCGCGAGCCCGGTCGCCGGGGCCTTCCTCGCGCTGGCCGGCATGGCGGGGGGGCTGGGGGCTGTGCTCCCTGAAACGGGACGCCCCACGCGACGCTACGCGCGCGACGTACGCGTGGCGTGCCCACGCATGGCGTGCCCGCGCATGACGTGCCCGCGCGCATGCGTGGGGCGGCCGAATGACGGCAAGACCGCACGCTCCGCGACCATGCGAGGACGGCAAGGCGAGGACGCTCGACCGCCACGCCCGCACTGCCTCGCCCTGACATCGCCGCCCTGGCTCCGATCCTCACGTCTCAGCCTCGCCTACCCCGAGGGCGGCTACGAGCCGTTCGCCGCCTCCGCCTTCTGGCCGGCCCTGGCGGGTGTGGCCCTGATCGCGCTGCTGCTGCCCGCGGGGCCCACTCACGTCGCACGGCTCGCTGATCCTGCGAATCGGCGCCGCCCTGTACGCGCTGGCCCTGATCGGCGCCTTCGCCATCCATACGCCCATGGGCGGCAACGCCGCCCGACTGGGGCCGCTACTGGCCGCCCCGCTACTGGCCGGCGTGCTGTGGGACAAGCGCCGCAGGACGCTGCTCACGCTCGCCCCGCTGCTGCTCTACTGGCAGCTCGTCACCCCGATCCGCGACCTGGCCTCGATCGCCGGCGACCCGTCGGTGCACGCCTCCTACTACGCCCCCCTGCTCGCCAAGCTGCGGTGCGGTGCGCCACGGGGAGCCCACCATCGTGGAGGTGCCGCTCACGAAGGCCCACTGGGAGGCGGCGTATCTGGCCGGACACGACGGGATCTCGCTGGCGCGCGGCTGGGAGCGCCAGCTCGACACGCGCTACGCCGCAGATCTTCTACCGGCCGACGCTCTCGGCGTCCGCCTACCACGCTTGGCTCGCCGAGAACCGGGTGGCCTATGTCGCGCTGCCCGACGCCCCCCTCGACAGAGCCGGCTCCGCGGAGGGCGTGCTGATCGTTCGCGGACTGCCCTATTTGCGCGAGCTATGGCGCTCGGAGCACTGGCGCCTATACGGGGTCATGGGCTAGGCTTAGGCGGATGGTCGCCCGGCTCAGGACCCTGCAGGCGCGCGTCCTGCCGCAGGGATGGCTCGACGTGCTACGCCAGCTCGTGCTGTTCGGATTGGCCTATCTCGGCTACAGCCTCGTGCGCGGGCTCGTCGAGGGGAAAACCTCGGCGGCCTTCCAGCACGCCCGCGACCTGATCCAGGTCGAGCGCACCCTGCATGTGTTTGTGGAGCCGAGCGTGCAGGCGTGGGCCTCAGGAAGTCATGCGCTGATGGACGTCTCCAGCTGGCTGTACGTGAACGCCCAGACCTCGATCACGTTGGCGGCGCTGATCTACCTGTACGTGCGCCACAACGGGTCCTTCTACTTCGTACGCAACATGTTCGCGATCGCGATGTTGATCGCGCTCATCGGCTATGCGGTCTTTCCGACCGCCCCGCCTCGCTTCCTGCCGGAGTGGGGCTTCATCGACTCGGTGTCGGACCTCACCGGGATGCACGTCTCGCACGCCTCCGCCTCGATGACCGCACTGTTCAACCCCTATGCGGCCGTCCCCTCGATGCACGTCGCGTTCGCGCTGATGATCGGCTGGCCGCTGGCCTCGCTGTCTCGCATGCGCGTGGGGCGCGTCCTGTGGCGGCTATACCCGCTCCTGATCGCGTTCGTGATCGTAGCCACCGCCAACCACTTCATCTTGGACGCCCTGCTCGGAGCCCTCACCGCCGGGGCCTCAGCCGTAGGCGCCCGGCGATTGGCACGGATCAGGCCCGCATCGTGGCGCTTCGGACCCACGCCGGCCGGAGCCGGGTAGGCTCCCCGCTGGATTTGATGCCCCCCTCTCCGCCATCACATAGACAACCGACCGCTCGTCGTCGCGCACGGACGGGGACTGGTCGTGCTAGCCGCAACGGACGTGCGGCGCTGACGGGGGCCCAGCGCCGCGAGATCGTGCGCAACCGGCTGATCGAGTCGCGCCTCACGCCAAATGCGATCTCGATGACCGGGCTTGCCTTGAACGTCGTGGCGGCCGTGCTGGTGTGGGAACGCTTCTACTTCCTCGGGGGAATCGCCTTCATCGTGGGCTCGATAATGGACACCCTGGACGGGCGCTACTCGCGCATGTCGGGAAAGGGCTCGCCGTTCGGGGCATTCCTCGATTCGACGCTCGACAGGATCGAGGAGGGGATCGTGCTGACCGCGGTGGCGGCCGACTTCGCGCGCGAAGGACGCTCGGGCGCGGCGGCCGCGGTCGTGGTGGCGGTGCTGGCCTCGCTCATGGTCTCCTATACCCGTGCACGCGCGGAGGCGCTCGGAGTGGAGTGCAAGGTGGGGATCGCCACGCGGCCGGTGCGCGTCGTGATCCTCTCGATCGGCCTCGTCTTCGCGCGGGGTGCCTCGCTCGGGGACTTCAGCCTGCTGGCTCCGGCGGTATACGTGCTCGCTGCCCTGAGCGTCCTGACCGTGGCCCAGCGGATCTTGCACGTCAAGCGCGCACTGTCCCAACCGGCATGACAGCCTGGTCGTGAAGGCCATCTATGGCCTGAACGCCGCAAGCCCCAGGGCCACCGTGGGAACGCCCATGGCGGAGCCCGCCAGGGCGCAGCCCATCCAAGCCCCAACCTGTCACCTAACCCCCGTGGCGGGGTAGTCTCCCCCGACCTCCACAAAGGAACTTCACCAGATGAGCATTCAACAGAGCAACGGCGCCGCGGCCTCCGCAAACGGCAAGGCGCGCTACCAAGAGGACAAGGTCCGGGTTGCCATCATCGGCGTGGGCAACTGCGCCTCGGCGTTCGTCCAGGGCATTCACTACTACAAGGACGCCGACCCCAACGAGCTCGTTCCGGGACTCATGCACGTGGACCTCGGCGGCTACCACGTGCGCGACATCGAGTTCACGGCGGCCTTCGACATCGACTCGACCAAGGTCGGCAAGGATCTCGGGCAGGCGATCTGGGCCGGGCAGAACAACACCATCAAGTTCGCCAAGGTGCCGAAGAAGCTCGACGTGCCCGTCCACCGCGGGATGACCCACGACGGCCTCGGCAAGTACCTCAAGCAGAAGATCGTCAAGGCCCCCGGCGAGACCGCCGACATCGTGAGCATCCTGCGGGACACCCACACCGACGTGGTCGTCTCCTACCTTCCGGTGGGCAGCGAGAACGCCACCAAGTGGTATGTCGAGCAGATCCTCGAGGCCGGCTGCGGCTTCGTGAACTGCATCCCCGTGTTCATCGCTCGCGAGGACTACTGGAACAGGCGCTTCAAGAAGGCCAAGCTGCCGATCGTCGGCGACGACATCAAGTCACAGGTCGGCGCCACCATCGTCCACCGCACGCTCGCCCGCCTGTTCGCCGACCGCGGCGTGAAGATGCTGCGCACCTCCCAGCTCAACGTGGGCGGCAACATGGACTTCTACAACATGCTCGAGCGCGAGCGCCTGGAGTCCAAGAAGATCTCGAAGACCAACGCCGTGACCTCGATCATGGACGAGAAGCTGCCCGCCGACGACGTCTACATCGGCCCCTCCGACTACGTCCCGTGGCTCACCGACCGCAAGTGGGCCCACATCAGGGTGGAGGGGCAGGCCTTTGGCGACGTGCCGCTCAACGTGGAGATGAAGCTCGAGGTGTGGGACTCGCCCAACTCGGCGGGCATCGTCATCGACGCCGTGCGCTGTTGCAAGCTCGCGCTCAACGACGGGAGTCGGCGGCCAGCTCGACGGCCCCTCCTCCTACCTGATGAAGTCCCCCCACAACCAGCGCCCCGACAACCTTGCGCGCGAGGAGACCGAGAAGTTCATCGCCAAGCACACGCGCCATGGAGTCCCGCCCGCCTCGACGCGGCCGGCCGGCCGGCCGCACAGCGCCAGGTCGGCGGCGAGCCGGCCCGCGGCCAAGCGAGCCGTCGCCGAGCGACCCGCCGCCAGACGCGCATAGCCGCGGCTCCAAGCGGCGACTGACGGTCATAGCTTGGGGGGTGACGCAGCCCCCCCGGCCGAGGGATGGCTCGACAGCGGCCCACACACGCCTATCCTGCATACGTGGCCCAGCAGCGCTTCGCGATCGCCCATGTCACCCCCTACCCCTGGGAGGCCCAGGACAACGAGGTCAACGCACACGTGGCGGAGCTTGCCCGCGAGCTCTCCGAGCGCGGGCACCGCGTGCTCATCCTCGCGCCATCGCGATCGCCGGAGCGGGTGCGGGACTCGCGACGCGAGCTGCGAGCGGCGAAGGCCGACGCCGGAGAGCCTGTTGGAGGGCACAGACGGCGGCGAGCCCCGCGTGATCGCGATCGGAGAGGTGCTCGACGTGCCCAGTTCCTCCGGCCGGCGCGCGCGCGCGCTGCCGGTGGACGTGGCGCGCACCGTCGAGGAGCTGCTGAGCAGGACCCCGCTCGACTTCGTGCACGTGCACGAGCCGTTTGCCCCGAGCGCGTCGAGCACGGCCCTGCGCTACTCGCGCGCGCTCAACGTGGGCTCATTCCACGCCCCCACCGAGCGGCTGCTCTCGACCACCGCTCGCCCGACGCTTCGTCGAGAGCTTCTTCGGGCGCCTCGACGCACGCATCGCGAGCCGTGCCGAGACGGCCGAGCTGATGAGCCGCCACTTCCCCGCCGACCTATCGCGTCCTCCCCGACGATGACTCCGCCACCGACGAGATCGAGCGGGTCTACCACGAGCTCGCCGCCCGCCGCCACGACTCAGACGGCGACCCCACACTGCGCCGTCGCCTATCGCGACGCAAGCTGATCGATGTCGACCTGCACATGCACACCGACCACTCCCACGACTGCGAAACACCGGTGGAGGTGCTGCTCGCGCAGCGCCAAAGAGGCCGGGCTGGGAGCGATCGCCGTGACCGATCACAATGAGATCTCCGGCGCGCTGGAGGCACGCGAGAAGGCCCCGGCTGCCGGCGTGAAGGTGATCGTGGGCGAGGAGGTCAAGACGGCCGAGCAGGGCGAGGTGATCGGCCTGTTCATCGAGGAGAAGATCCCGCGCGGGCTGAGCATGGCCGAGACGGTCGCCGAGATCAAGCGCCAGGGCGGGCTCGTGTACGTGCCTCACCCCTTCGATCGCATGCACGCGGTGCCCGACTACGAGCACCTGCTCGGGATCCTCGACGACGTCGACGCGATCGAGGTATTCAACCCGCGCGTGGCGATCGGCGCGTTCAACGAGGAGGCGGTGCGCTTCGCCGCCAAGTACCGCATCGTGGCGGGCGCCGGCTCGGACTCGCACGTCGCCCAGGGCCTCGGCTCGGTGCGTATCCGGATGCGCGACTTCGACGGCCCGCAGGAGTTCCTGCAGTCCCTGCAGGGACGCCGAGATCACCACAAAGCCGTCTAGCCTGATCTACGTGCAGGCGCTTGAAGTTCCTGCAGACGAAGGCGACCCCGGCCGCGGCCCGCCGCGCCTCACGCGAGCGGCGCGTGCGGCGCGCCACGCGGGATCGGCGGCAGAGTAGCCGCGCAAGTAGCGATGCACGCGCAAGGACAACCGGAGCTGCCGTCAAATCCCTCCGCGTCCATGCCCGCCACCGACGACGAGATCCGCGAGAAGTATCTGGAGCGGGCAATCAGAGAGCTGAACACGCTCACGCGCGACCTGCAGAGCTGCCCGCACTGCCCGCGCGGCCATCTGATGCCGGTGCTCGGCTCCGGCCATCCACAGGCCGACATCATGCTGCTCAAGTACGCGCCCCTGCCCTCCGAGGTCGAGGAGGGGGTCGCCTTCTACGGGCGTGCCGGAGGCGCGCTCGATGAAGTCGTTCAAGCGCCTCTCGATCGATCCCCTGACCGTGTACGGGACCCTCTGCGTGAAGTGCCCGCTCGGCGACCCCTCGCTGGCCGAGGAGTCGGCGGGAGTGATATCGCCTGGCCAGGGTGGTCGAGGAGATCGCGATCGTGGGGCCACGCATCGTGGTGGTGATGGGCGCCGAGGCGCTGGCGGCGCTGAACGACCTCGACATCCCGCTCGCCCGACCGCTGGAGCCGCGAGCTCGGCGAGATTCAGCAGCTCACGCCGTACGATCGACGCCCTGTACGTGCCCAACATCGACGAGTCGCTCGACGAGCAGGACTCGAAGCGCGCGTTCTGGGCGGCCTTCCGCGCCCTCGGCGAGTGGTACGAAGCACAGCCGCCCTATTGACAGAGGGAGCTCGCGCGGCGCGGACTGAGGAGGGGTCGCGCGGCGCGCCACCGCCGATCAGAGCGTGAGCACGATCTTGCCGAGCTTGCCGCCGGCCGCGAAGCGGTCGTAGGCGGCCGCGCACGTCCTCCAGCGCGAAGGTCTCCGCGATCGGGCACCCTGAGCGCCCCGGTCTCGAACAGGGGCAGCACCTCACGCTCCAAGCGCCGCGCGATCTGCGCCTTCTCCTCCAACGGCCGGGCGCGCAGCGTGGAGCCGTGGATGCGCGCGCGCTTGCCCATCAGGGCGAGCAGGTTCAGCTCGGCCTTGGCGCCGGCGGAGACGCCGATCACGCAGACCCGCCCGCCGGTCGCAAGCGCGTTCATGTTCTCCGCCAGGTTCGGCGCGCCCACGAGCTCGAGGATCACGTCGAAGGGGCCATGCTCGGCGAAGCCGCTCGGGCGCGATCGCCTCGGCGCCGAGCGCGGCCACCTGCGCGCGCAGCTCCTCGCGGCGCACCGTCGCGGTGACGCGCGCTCCGGCCGCCCTGGCCAGCTGGATAGCAGCGGTGCCGACGCCGCCGGCCCCGCCGTGCACGAGCAGGCGCTCGCCGGGTCGCAGCCCCGCCTGGGTGAAGATCGCGTCGTGGGCGGTGGCGAACACCTCCGGCAGGCCGCCCGCGGCCGGCCAGTCGAGGATCGCGGGCACCGGCATCAGCTGGCGCTCGTGCACGACCGCCAGCTCGGCCTGTCCGCCACCGCCGACGATCGCCATCACGCGATCGCCGACCGCGAAGCGCCGGCGCCCGGCCCGAGCGCGTCCACCTCCCCCGCCAGCTCCAGCCCGGGAATGTCGACGGGCGAGCCGGGCGGCGCCGGGTAGAGCCCGCGGCGCTGCATCATGTCGGCCCCGTTGAGCCCGGCGGCGCGCACGCGCACGAGCACCTCGCCGGCCCCGGGCACGGGGTCGGGATGCTCCTCGACGAGGATCTCCCCATCGCGGATCGTGGCGGCGCGCATCGCCTCGGAACCCTACTCGGCTGAGCCCACGCTCTCGGCGCGATCGGGAGCACCAGCGCCTCGTTCGAGTAGAGCCACGCACTCGATGTGCGGGGTCTGCGGGAACATGTCCACGGGGCGCACCTTGACCAGGCGCCAGCCCGCCTCGACAAGCTGGGCAGCGTTGGGGGCAAGCGTCGTGGGGTTGCAGGAGACGTACACGACGCGCCTGGGCGAGGCCTCGACGATGCGTCGCACCACCTTCTGGGAGAGGCCGGCGCGGGGCGGGTCGACGACGACGACGTCGGGCCTGCCGGCACGCTCGATCAGCTCGGGGAGCGCCAGGCGCACGTCGCCGGCAAAGAAGTGGGCGCTCGTCACCTCGTTGCGCTTGGCGGCGGCGATCGCGTCGGCGACGGCTTGTTCGACGATCTCGATCCCCCACAGCTCGCCCGCGCGCGGGGCGAGCGTGAGCGCGATCGTGCCGATCCCGCAGTAGAGATCGTAAACGCGCTCCCACCCCTCCAGCGCCGCGTACTCGGCGACGATCCCGTACAGCACCTCCGCCATCTCGGTGTTCGTCTGGAAGAACGCCTCAGAGGAGATGCGCAGGTCGAGCTCCCGAGCCCGGGGCAGGCGAGGCGCTCGGGCAGCTCCGCCTCGCCCCACACGAGCTCGGTCTCGCCCCCCATCGTGGTCTCCGCAAGCGATGAGGAGCGGGTCCACAGCACCCCGCTCAGCTATCTCCTTACCCAACTCCCCCACGAGCGTCGCCGCGAGCGAGGGGACGTCCAGCTCGCCGTCGGTGGTGACCAGGCGGACCTGCAGCCTGCCGCTGTGGCGGCCTTCGCGCACGACGAGGTTGCGCAGGAACGGCCGCCCGTCGGGCGCGGGGGCGGTGCGCTGCTCGCGCGTCTGACGTGCGCCTCTCTGGCTGTGACCATGCGCACCATCCTCCTCGCGATCGGGCTTGAGCGCGACACCTACGTCCTCGTGCCCGCGGCCGTGAGCTCGTCCGCCACCGGGCCTGCCGCCGCGACTCCAGGCCAGCAGCTTCTGCTCGCGGCACCACCGCAGCGCGACCTCGCGCGCACGATTCCCGCGCTCGGACGCGAGCAGGCAGTCGTCGATCGGCTCGACCGCGTTCCAACCCGATGGGGCGTGGAAGCCGCACACAAGCTCGCCGCTCGGAGCCCTTCCCGAACGAGTACTCCAGCTTGTTGCGGTAGCGCCACTGGGCCAGCGCGGGAACGATCTCCTCCAGCTCGAAGCCATCGAGCTTGCCGATGCGCCGCAGGGCGTCCTCGACCTGTTCGTGCTTGATCTGCAATTGGCGCTCATAGGGGAGCACCTGCCAGGCCACGCCGGGGTGCTTCGCGGTCGGCGGGATGCGCTCGGGGCTCTCCTCCAAGACCTCCACCATGCGCGCGTGGGCGTAGCTGCGCTTGCGCTTGACGACCACGGCCTTGACACGGTCGCCGGGAAGGGCGCCGGAGACGAACACGACATAGCCGCCCTCGCCCGAGCCGCCCGACACCCTCGCCGCCGTGGGCGAGCGAGTCGATCCGCAGCTCGATCTCCTCGCCACGCTCGGGACGCTTGGGAAGGGCTTGCCGTCCGCCGGAAGTCGGGAGCCCGGCGTCGAGGCCGTCGGCCCGGATCGAGGCCGTTGGCGGCGAGCTTGGCGCCCGCCTGCGGGGGCACGCTCATGAGCGCGCCGGCTCCACCAGCAGCTCCAGCAACGCCTTCTGCGCGTGGCGACGGTTCTCGGCCTGATCCCAGATGCGCTGACGCGGGCCGATAGAGGACCTCGGCCGTGATCTCCTCGCCGGGATGCGCCGGCAGGCAGTGCAGGGCGATCGCACCGGGGGCGGCCTGCGTCGAGCAGGGCGTCGTCGATGCGGTAGGGCGCGAGCGCCGTCGCGGCGCTCCGTCGGCGGTGTCCTCGTCGCCCATGCTCACCCACACGTCGGTGTAGAGCACGTGCGCGCCCTTGACCGCCTCGCGGGGGTCGTGGTAGAGCGTCAACGATCCCTCGGCCCCGGGCGGCAGCGAGAGGTCGTCCTCCAAGCGCGTAGCCCGGAGGCGAGGCGATCGCGACGTCCATGCCCGCGAGCGTGCCGAGGATCGCAAGCGAGCGGGCCACATTGGTGCCGTCGCCGACATACGCCAGGCGCAGGCCGCGCAGAGCGCGCCGAAAGCCTCGCGCACGGTCATCAAGTCCGCCAAGCGCCTGACAGGGGTGGTGCGAGTGCGGTGAGCATGTTGAACACGGGGATCGTGGCGTGCTCGGCGAGCTCTTCGAGCAGCGCGTCGGGGCCCGGTGCGCATCCCCACGGCGGCCACCTGACGCGAGAGCACCAGCGCGGTGTCGCGCGGCGACTCCCCGCGCGAGAGCTGCAGTCTCTCCGGAGCGCAGCACCACCGGGTGGCCACCAAGCTCGTGGACGCCCATCTCGAAGGAGAGGCGCGTGCGCGTGGAGGGCTTCTCGAAGATCAAGCGCCACGCCGCGCCCGGCCGAGCGCGCGCGAGGAGAGCGGCGCGCCCTTCAGCTCGATCGCGCGGTCGAGCAACGCGTCGAGCTCGGCCGCGCTAAGCTCGGCGCCTGTGAGGAAGTGGCGAGGAGGCGACAGTCGGAGCCGTCTGAGGTCGGTCGCGCTGGGCACAGATGCCGAGGGGTCGGCGCCACGTGGAGCGAGCCCTGCGGGTTGGCCGGCACCGCGCACTCACGCACGATCGCACGCGCTGGTTAGGCTGGGTCGAGACCAGAAGGACCGTCGATGACGAGAGCTCGTCCTGATCGCCGCACAGCGCTGCCTTCGCTGCCGGTTGCGGGTCAAGCAAATCGAGCGCCACCACAAGGCCACCACGCGACGACACGACGGGGCGGGCCGTCAAAGCGGGCTGCC
Organism: uncultured Solirubrobacterales bacterium; assembly: GCA_963742945.1. GTDB lineage: Bacteria > Actinomycetota > Thermoleophilia > Solirubrobacterales > Solirubrobacteraceae > Palsa-744. Next base: position 303,012 of record CAVUNX010000009.1, read on the forward strand.
GCGAACGCAAGATCAACTACGCCAAGCCCGCCCGCCAGCGCCCCGGTGCAGAGCGGCCTCGTGAAGATCACCTACCACGAAATCGCGATCGAACCGGACACGCTCAAGGTGAAGGTGGGCAGCACGATCGAGTGGACCAACGAAGACCCGATCGAAGCACAACGTCACGAGCGAGGTCGGGCCCGTACCACGTTCGCCTCGAAAAACTTCGGCGAAGGCGGCACCTTCAAGGTCACAGCTCGACCAAGCCCGGGGTGATCCACTACGCGCTGCACGCTCCACCCCGACCACGATGAACGGGACGATCGAAGTAGTCAGCTGAAGCGGCGACCCGGACGAGAAGTCCGCCAGCCCCTCGACGGGGGCTCGACGGCGGTGGCGTAGGTGCGCCGCGGGGATGCGTCGCCGCGCGACGCCGGCGCGACACGCAGCCGGCCTGCGACCGCGTGCGCGCATCGCGCCCGCCATCGCCACCGGGTCCTGGGCACGCGAGACGGCGCTCGCCACCATCACCGCGTCGCAGCCGAGCTCCATCGCCAGGGCCGCGTCCGAGGCTGTGCCGACGCCCGGCGTCGAGCACCACCGGGACCTGCACCGCTTCGCGGATGAGGGCGATGTTGTAGGGGTTGCGGATGCCCATGCCGCTGCCGATCGGCGCGCCCAGCGGCATCACCGCGGCGCAGCCCACGTCGACGCAGGCGGCGCGCCAGCACGGGGTCGTCGGTCGTGTACGGGCAGCACCACGAAGCCTTCGTCCACGAGCTGCTCGGCCGCCATGAGCAGCTCGGTCGCGTCGGGCAGCAGGGTGTCCTCGTCACCGATCACCTCGAGCTTGATCCAATCGGTCTCGAACGCCTCGCGCGCGAGCTTGGCGGTGAGCACCGCGTCGCGCGCGGTGAAGCACCCGGCGGTGTTGGGCAAGCAGCTGCGACGCCCTCCTGCACGAGCACGTCGATCAGCGAACTCGCTGGGCTCCCGGGTCCACTCGCCGCAACGCGACGGTCACAAGCTCGCGTGCCGCTCGCGCGGATCGCCTGCGGCGAGCACTTGCAGCGACGGGAACCGCCGGTGCCGAGCAGCAGCCGTGAGTCGAGCGTGCGCCCGGCGATCGTGAGCGAGTCGCGTCGGTGCTGCACGGATCGGCTCATCAGCCGATCATCCTCCCTGCATCGCCGTCAGCACCTCGACGCGCGCACCCTCGGGTATCGCGAACGTATGCCCAACCGGCACGCGGCACAACCTCGCCGTCGACTGCCACCGCGATTCCACGCGCATCGTGGCGGAGCCCGAGAACTTCGAGCACCGCAACCACTGTCCCGCCGTCGTCGTCGTGAGTTGCCGTTGAGGTAGATCATGAAGGGAAATTGGGCCGTTCTGGACAGAGGAAGAGCGCGACGCGAACCGCCCGGATCGCAGATGGCCGCCAGCTCGTCAGAGCGTAGCCGTCGGCGGACTCGGGCCCCGCCAGTGACGCACACCACCAGCTCCGCGGTGAGCGGGGCGAGCAGGATGCCGTTGCGGTGGTGGCCGGTCGCCCACGTCAGGCCCTCGAGCGCACCAGGCCCGATCGCCGGAGCATTGTCGGGCGTGCTCGGGCGATACCCCACGCCGAGCTCCTCGATGTGCAGCTCGCTCACACCCGGCACGAGCTCATGGGCGTCGCGCAGCAGCTCGTAGACCCCGCCCGCCGTCAGCGTCGGGCTCGAAGCCGCGCTCCTCCATCGGTCGCGCCGAGCACGTAGCGCCCGTCGCCGCGCGGGACCAGGTAGCCGCCCTCGAAGCGCACCACCCCCCCAAGCAGGCCCGGACCGGCGGGATCGCGCAAGCGCATGATCTGGCCCTTCACCGGACGCACCGGCACCCCGGCGCCGTCCGGCAGCCCAGCCAACCCGCCGCTCCAGGCTCCCACGCCACGACCACTCGCCGTGCGCGCACCAGCTCGCACGCCCGCCTCCCCAAGACCCCCGTCTGCGCCATCGCACACTCCAGGCGACGAGCGGCGGCCCGTCCCTCTCGACCCGTACACCAACGACGCGCGTCTGCTCGGATCAGCTCCACGCGCGAACCGTCGTGTGCTCGCGCAATTCGCACGCCCGCCCGCTCGCACGCGCGCCGCAGCGCCGCGCATCACACAGCGCGGATCGACGCTGTGATCGTCGGGCGCGTGCAGCGCCAGGCGCACAGTCGGCGCAAGCGCCGGCTCGTGCTCGCGCGCCTCGCTGGCGCGCAGGCGCAGCGGCGCGCAGACCAAGCGACTCGCGGAACGCAAGCTGGCGCTCCAGCTCGCGCGCCTCGTCGTCGTCGCGGGCCACGACCAGCGTGCCCGTCGCGGCGCAAGCCCGACTCGATGCCCGAGTCTCGTTCGAGCTCCGGCGGCGAAGTCAGGCCACATGCGCGCCGAGCGCACGCCGAGCTCGAGCACGCGCCGGCCGGCCTCGCCGAACTCCACCTCGGCGACGGGAGCGAGCATTCCGGCCGCCACGTGCGTGGCGCCCGCCGCCGAACCATGTCTCGCTCGAACACCGCCACCGTCATGCCCAGCTGCGCGCGCCCTCCATGCCACCGACAGGCCGACGATCCCACCGCCGAGGATCGCCAGATCGACTGTAGAGCTGTCGCCTGCGCTCATGCTCTGATGCTAGACGGCACCTCGCTGAGCATCCCACCGGTGGGGCCATGCGGAGACCTTGCCCCGACACCCGACTGCGCACAGGTGTCAGACTGGCGTGCGATGGCCCACCTGCAGCCAGTGCCCGATCCCACCGGCGAGCAGCGCCGCGCGCGCCTCGCGGCCGCGCGTCTCTACCTCGTGTGCGACTGCATGCCCGGCGAGCGCGACCTCAGCGACTTCCTCGCCGCGGCGATCGCCGGCGGCGTGGACGTGGTGCAGTTGCGCGAGAAGAACCTCGAGGACGAGTTGCTCGCCGAAGCGGCCTCCGTGGCGGCGGACGTGTGCGACGCCCACGGGGCCCTCTTCATCCTCAACGACCGCCCCGACATCGCCGCCGCCGTCCGCGCCGACGGAGTGCACGTCGGCCAGGAGGACATGCCGGTGGCCGACGCGCGCAAGATCGTCGGACCGGACATGCTCGTCGGGCTCTCCACGCATGCTCCGAGCGAGATCGACGCCGCCGTCGCCACTGCCCCGGACGGGTCCCCGCTATGTCGACTACATCGGCGTCGGCCCCGTCCACGCCACCCCCACCAAGCTCGGGCGCCCGCCGGTTGGCCCGGAGCTCGTCAGCTATGCCTCAGCCCACGCCCAAGTCCCGTTCTTTGCGATCGGCGGGATCGACACGAGAACATCGTCACGGTGCTCGACGCGGGCGCCTCGCGCGTGTGCGTCCTGCGCGCCATCTGCGACGCCCGCGACCCCGAGCGCGCCGCGCTCACGTTGCGCGCGGCGCTCGAGCTGCGCCCATTGACAAATGAGGACGGGCGCGGCTAAGGTCGTACGCCGCTCCCCTATCGGGCGGCCATCAGAGTAGGAAACAGTCCTACCAGGCAACGGGAGCTGTCTTTGATTCCAGACAGTCGGTCTGGTATGTCCTGCTGAAACCGCCGCTCTGCCATTTGCCTTGTGCGGGTCGGCTGGACAACCAACCCCCGCAGACCTCCGACCCTTTGGGACCCAGCGTCCGCGGATAGGAGAAAACGAAATGTATAAGAAGCTGACAATGGCTCTCATGACCGTCTTTGTCCTGGGCGCAGTGGCGTGCGCCCAGGCGTTTGCGGAATACGAAGGGGCTGCCTGGACAGTCGGAGAAACGATAGTCAAAGAAAACACAGTCCTAAAAATCAAAGAAGTCAGCGCGATCACTTTGGAAGACTCGAAATTTGGTGTCGCGATCGAATGCAAAGTGAGCGGCGAACGAAAAGTGACTGGTGAAGGAAAAGGTGAAATCACAGGCTTTACGTTGAGCACTTGCAAACCTGTGAAAGGATGTGCCGAAACCGAAATAACGGCGTTAGCCACCTTACTCCCGTGGGCTACCCAACTGCAGGAACCGACAGGCAAAGAAGGCCCGCTGAGGGAGAACATCACCAGCGCGGGGATATTAGTTGAATGCTTAGTCGCGGGAATAAAAATAGCAGACGAATGCACCGGCAACACCTCTCAAGGCATCGAAGACGTCACCGGTGGTGTCGATACCATCTTCGACGCGACATCCGCCCATCTGACGTGTAGCCTGGTGGCGCTGAAACGGGAGTCACGAAAGGGACAGACCAGGACGAAAACTAGAAGGCTTAGAAGAACAACAGGTTCAAGCTGTACCCACGTACAGGATGGGCGTTTACACACCCCTCTTAGGTTTACCTGACTTCAAAACATGTGAATTCGCGGCGGCAGGAGAAGAATGCTCGGTCGAAGTCCGAAACTTCTCGCTGGTGCCTGTATTAGTGTTACAAAAAGAACTGGCCGGCACCGAAGCGACCACGAGATATGAAATCGTAGGTGTAGGTTGTACCTTCGAACTCTTACTAGCGGAAAGGCGCCCATTAAATTCGATTGGTGGGTTCTGCGTAGACAAAGTGTTATCGTTAGCGTTTGCGGCAGGTTGGACGAACTTCTTTAGAGTGCAAGTTCAAGCACTGCCCGGCACCGGCAAACTTACGCCAGAAGCGGTCTTGAAAACCTAGAGACCGAAACCCGCTGATGTGGGGGCGGCACGGTGGCTCGCCCACATGATTGCCGGTCGACTGCGGCCGAACGTCGTTATGCTGCTCCGATGCCTTTCGACCGCGTCTCATGTGGACGCCATTAATCGAGAGCGCGACATCGTGGCGGCTCAACCCAGTGGCGACGCTCCTTCACGCCCTGCCCCACGGCCGCTCGACGAGCACGAGCGGCCCACGGCGTTGCTGGTGGCGGTGGCCGTCGCCGTCGCGCTAGCGCTCGCGCGTGCTCGCCGAGCGTCCTCACCGTCCACAACCTCTCCCGCCACGGCGGCTCGCTGCCGGGCGGGTTGTTCCTGGCGGGCGTGCTGCTGCTGCTGGCATGGGGCATGTACCGGCGCCGCTACTGGGCCGGTGCTCGGCCTTCGAGGCACTGCTCGCCTTCCAGATCATCGTCACCTCACTCGCCCTGATCGTCGCCGAGACGCTGCCGGCGGCCGGGCTGTGCATGCTCAGCATCGGACTCGCCGGCTGGCTGTTCTGGAAGCTCGTGCGCGTCATGGGCCGGATACAGGCAGGCGAACGAGTTCAGGCAGCCGGCAGGACTGAGGCAGACCAAGCGCTTCGATAGGCTCAGGCTCGCATGGCTGAGACAACATACGACTGCATCGTGATCGGCTCCGGTCCCGGCGGCTACGTCGCCGCGATCCGCGCTGCCCAGCTCGGCAAGAAGACCGCTGTGATCGAGAAGGACAAGGTCGGCGGGCGCTGCCTCAACTACGCCTGCATCCCGCCAAGGCGGTCCTGCGCTCGGCCGACCTGCTCATCGGAGATCCGCGAGGCCGGCGACTACGGCCTCAACGTGAGCGGCGTCGAGGTCGACTATCAGCGCCGTTCAGGGCCGTCGCGAGAAGGTCGTCTCGACGCTCGTCGGTGGCGTCGGCGGCCTGTTCAAGAAGAACTCGATCGAGCTGATCGAGGGTGAGGCTTCGCTGGCGTCCCGCCGGCAACGAGCGCGGCGGCAATGGACGAGGCACGAGCGAGCGGGGTCCGCGTGCGCGTGCGGTGCGAGCTGGAGCTCGTCGCGACGACGGTGATCCTCGCGGCCGGCTCGATCAAGCGCTCGATTCCCGGCGTCGAGTTCGGCGGACGCGTGATCGGCACCGAGGAGGCCTGGGCCTTGCGCCGGCTGCCGGCCCGTCTGGCGGTCGTCGGCGCCGGCGCCTCGGGCGCGGAGATCGCCTCCGGCTTCGCCCGCCTGGGCAGCGAGGTGATGCTGTTCGAGATGCTCGACCGCGTGCTCCCCACCGAGGACGCCGACATCTCGCGCCTGGCCGAACGCGGCCTCGAAGCGCCAGGGCATCGACATCCACACGGGCACGCCCGTCGAGGGCGTCACCTCCGGCGAGACCGGCGTCAGCTTCACCTACGGCTCAGAGTCGGCCGAGGTCGACTACCTCGTGATCGCCGCCGGCCGCGGGCCCGACGTGGACGCGCTCGGCTTGAAGGACGCGGGCGTCGAGCTCGACGAGCATGGCCTCGTGCGCGTCGACGGCACCCAGCGCACGACGGCGGCCGGCATCTACGCGATCGGCGACCTCGTGCACGGACCAGCCCTCGCCCACAAGGCCTCCGACGAGGGCGTCATCGCCGCCGAGGACTCCGCGGGCCTCTCCACCCACCCGCTCTCCTACGTGGATATCCCGCGCGCCACCTTCTGCACGCCCAACGTCGGCTCGTTCGGGCTCACCGAGGCGCAGGCGCGCGAGCAGGGCTATGACGTGGTCGTCGGCAAGGTCCCCTATGGGGCGGTCGGTGGCGGCACCGTCTACGGCGATCGCACCGGCCTCGTGAAGCTCGTCGGCGAGTCCAAGTACGGCGAGCTGCTCGGCGGCCACATCGTCGGCTCGCGCGCCACCGAGCTGATCCAGGAGCTCGTCAACGTGCGCGCGTTGGAGGGAGGCTTCGCCGAGGTCGCCCGCATCGTCCACGGCCACCCCACCCTGTCAGAGGCCGTCATGGAAGCCGGCCGCGCCGCCGATGGCTGGCTGATCCACGGTTAGCCTTGACGGGATGTCCAAGCCGGACGCCGCCTTCTACTTCGACCTGGCTTCCCGCTTGCATACCTGGCCGCGGAGCGCGTCCTGCACGACGATGCCGGTCGCAACCGAGTGGCAGCCGGTGCTCGCACGCGAGCTGCCGGGGGCGGAGTCCTTCGAGGCCTTCCGCTGTCGCGAAGACGAGGACATCTTTCGCCTGGAGATGGAGCGGCGCGCGCGTCGAGCTCGGGCTGCAACAGCTGCGCTGGCCCGACCCGTTCCCGTTCGACAGCGCCTTTGCGATGAGGGCTGCCACGTACGCGAAGTCGATCGGGCGCGGTGTGCCGTTCGCGCAGGCCGCCTTCCGCCAGGCGTTCGCCGGCGGGCGCGGTCTCGAGCATAGCCGACAACGTCCTGATCGCGGCCGCCGCCTGTGAGATGCACCCGTCCGCGGTCCTGAAGGGCGCCGAGCTGCGCTCGGTGGGCGAGCAGCTGTCGGCGGCCACGGCCACGGCCGCTTCCTTGGGCGTGAGCGACGTGCCGGCGGTGCGCGTCGGGGAGCGCGTGTTCCACGGCGAGCGCTCCCTGGAGCAGGCCAAGCAGGCGGCCATGCACGCGCGCGCGCGCATCGCTGCCGCAGAGCAGTCGCCCGGCACATCGGATGCGGCACATGTCGCTGCCCGGATCACCGCCGACGCCGAGACGAGGCGCACGCCGTGAGGGCCGGCCGCTACTTCCGCCTGATCGTGCGTCGCGGGGGCTTGGCGCCCGCGTTTCTTGCGAGCCCTGAGCGCGTCGATCACATCGAGGTGGTCGAGATCGACGGCGGCGAGGTCGTGTTCTTCTGGGACTGCCCACCCCACACCGCCTCACGCCTTGCACGCGAACTGCGCGAGGATCTGGGCCGCATGGATCGCGAGGATTTCCTCGCGCGCTGGAGTACCGTGGAAGACTGATGACTACCGCCCTGCCCGAGCCGGACGACGGCGCGCGAGTGGCTTGCCGCGATGTTGCTCATCCGCCGTTTCGAGGAGCGCGCGGGGGAGATGTACGCACGCGCGAAGATCGGCGGCTTCCTGCACCTCTCGATCGGGGAGGAGGCCACGATCGTCGGCAGCGCACGTGCCCTGCGCGACGAGGACTACCTCGTCTCGACCTATCGCTCCCACGGCGATGCCTTGGCACGCGGCACCCCCCCGGGCGGGTGATGGCCGAGCTGTTCGGCCGCGTCGGCGGCTGCTCGAAAGGACACGGCGGCTCGATGCACATGTTCGACGCCGAGCGGCGCTTCATGGGCGGGTATGGGATCGTCGGCGGCAACCTCCCGATCGCCGCAGGCATCGCCCTCGCCTGCGACCAGCACGGGACCGACGAGGTCACCTTGTGCACGTTCGGCGACGGCGCCTCCAACCAGGGCACGTTCGGCGAGACCCTGAACCTCGCCGCCCTCTGGCGCCTGCCGGTCGTGTTCATGGTGGTCAACAACCAATTCGGCATGGGCACCTCATTGAGCCGCCACTCCGCCGTCACCGACCTGCGGCGCAAGGGCGAGTCGCTTGGCGTGCCGGGGATGCGCTGCGACGGGATGGACATCCTCGACACCCACAAGGTCCTCGCCGAGGCCCTGGAGCGCGTACGCGAGGAGCGCAGGCCACTGCTCGTTGAGGCCGTCACCTACCGTTTCCGCGGCCATTCGATGGCCGACCCCGAGGACTACCGCACCAAGGAGGAGGTCGCCGAGTGGCGCGAGCGTGACCCGATCCCCGCCTTTGGCGAGCTGTTGGAACGCGAAGGCGTGTTGACAGCCGAGCAGCGCGAACAGATCGACCATGAGGCGGTGCAGCGCGTCGAGCAGGCGGTGGAGCTCGCCGAGGCTTCTCCATTCCCCGGCCCGGAGACCTTGTACGAGGACGTGTACGTGCTCGACGAGCAAGCCCACGGTCATTACCACGAGGCGACAAGGATGGCCGAGTGACCAGGCGGCAGCGGGCATCGTCGATCGCGTGCGGGCATCGGCAGGTCCGTCGATGACCGAGCTGCGTTACCGAGACGCGCTGAAACTCGCCTTGCGCGAGGAGATGCTGCGTGACGAGAACGTCGTGCTGCTCGGCGAGGACATCGGCGTCTTCGGCGGTGCCTTCAAGGTCACCTCGGGCCTGCTCGAGGAGTTCGGAGAGCGTCGCGTGCGCGACACCCCTATCTCCGAGAACACAATCGTGGGGATGGGGGTAGGGGCGGCCATGGTCGGCCTGCGCCCGGTGGTGGAGCTGATGACGGTCAACTTCGCCCTGCTCGCATTCGACCAGATCGTCAACCACGCCGCCCACATCCACTACATGTTCGGCGGCCAAGCGCGCGTGCCGCTCGTCGTGCGGATGCCGCAAGGGGCAGGCCACCAGCTCGGCCCAACCCATTCCCATTGCCTGGAGGCGATGTTCCTGCACGTACCGGGCCTGCTCGTCGCGGTGCCCTCCACGGCGGCGGACGCCCGCGGTCTGTTGAAGGCGGCGATCCGCGACGAGAACCCGGTGATCTTCATCGAGCACGAGTCGCTGTACGGCGTGCGCGGGGAGGTTGACGAGGACGACCAGGAGCCGCTCCTGTTCGGAAGCGCCCGCATCGTGCGCGAAGGCAGCGATGTGACGATAGTGGGCGTCTCGCGGATGGCACTCACCGCCGAGCGTGCCGCCGAGGCCCTCGCGGCCGAGCACGGCATCGAGGCGGAGGTGATCGACCCGCGCACCCTGAGGCCGCTCGACCTCGACACGATCCTCGAGTCGGTCGCCAAGACCAACCGCTGCGTCGTCGTCGAGGAGGGCTGGCCCCATGGCGGCGTCGGCGCGAACCTCGCCGCGCTGGTCTCCGAACAGGCCTTCGACGACCTCGACGCACCCGTCTTGCGCGTCAGCGGGGCGGATGTCCCGATGCCCTACTCAAAGCCCCTGGAGGAGATCGCCTACCCACACGAGCCGCACATCGTGCGTGCCGCGCTCAGGGTTCTCGGCCGCGATCCCGCGAACGTCCCCGCCACCCTGCCGTCCGCCATCCAGGACGGTGAGCGCGCCGCTGGGAAGGATGCCCCCGGGGCCGTCCAGGAAGCGATGCAGGAGGCCGGCATGGAGAGCGAGATCCGAGATGCGCGCAGATGACCGACATGGTGATGCCGCGATTGTCGGACACGATGGAAGAGGGCACTGTGCTGCGCTGGCTCAAGCACGACGGGGAGCATGTAAAGCGTGGCGAGGACCTGGTGGAGATCGAGACCGACAAGGCCACGATGATCTACGAGTCAGATCGCGAGGGGACGTTGCAGACCGTCGCGCGTGAGGGCGACACGCTGACCGTAGGGGAGCTGATCGCGCGGATCGGAACTGCCGATTCCAACGGAGCCCCGGGCGCACAGGAGCCCGCCCCGGTCCAGGCGGCGCCGACCGCGGTCGCCGACGCCCAGATCTCGCCCCCAAGGCAGGATGCTCCCGAGCGTGCGGGGCGTATGAAGGCCTCCCCGCTCGCCCGACGGATCGCGCGGGAGACAGGGGTCGATCTCGGCGGAGTCTCCGGAAGTGGACCAGGTGGGCGTATCGTCAAGGCTGACGTCGAGTCCGCCTCCCGCGCGGCGCCCATGCCGACGGCATCCGCGACGGCCGGCCAACCGGCAGCCCCCCCGCCGCCGGCCACCCCATCCCCTCAACCGATTGCGGGCCTCTCGAGCGCGAAGGGTAAGACAACCACAGTCGAGCTCTCCCGCACACAGCGCACGATCGCGCGGCGCATGGCCGAGTCGAAGGCGACGATTCCCGACTTCACGCTTACAGCCGACATCGACATGGAGCGCTGTGTCGAGCTGCGCGGCGAGCTGAAGCGGCTCTCGCACGCCGATGCCCCCACCTACAACGACATGATCGTCAAGGCGTGCGCTCTCGCCCTGCGCGAGCACCCGCGCGCCAATGGCAGCTATCGAGATGGGCACTTCGAGCTGCACTCGCGCGTCAACGTCGGCATCGCCGTCGCGGTCGCTTCCGACGAGCCGACGGGTGGCGCCCTCGTCGTCCCGACCGTCTTTGACGCCGACACAAAGGCACTGGGGGAGATCGCCCGCGAGACGCGTGCTCTGGCCGACCGGGTGCGCGAAGCCACGATCACACCGCCCGAGCTGAGCGGCGGCACCTTCACCGTGTCCAACCTCGGGATGTACGGAATCTCCGCCTTCACGGCGATCGTCAATCCGCCACAAGCGGCGATCCTCGCTATCGGCGCGGTCGGGCCGGGTGCCGTCGTCCGCGACGGCCAGGTGCTCGCGCGGCACACGATGAACGTCACGCTCGCCTGTGACCACCGCATTCTTTACGGCGCGGACGCCGCGCTGTTCCTCCGGCGTGTGCGCGAGCTGCTGGAGGAGCCCGCGGCGCTGACGCTCTAGGCGGCTAGGCTGGGAGAAAGCTCGATGGCAGTCGCCCAGCGCACACCCAGCACCAGCCCCTCCCGCTCGGACGAGCTACGGGTTGCTCACCTGGGCACACTCCCCTACGACGAGGCACTGGCCCTGCAAACCACGACAATGGCGCGGCGTCAGGCCGACGACGTCCCCGACACGCTGTTGCTGCTCGAGCACCCACCCGTCTACACACGCGGTCGCCGCGCGCTTGACGACGAGCTGGCGCTCGGGGAGGACTTCTACCGCTCACGCGGCATCGAGATCGTGGCGACCGACCGCGGCGGGCGTGTGACCTACCACGGCCCAGGCCAGCTCGTCGGCTACCCGATCATGCGCATCGCAGACATCGGTGCCCACCTGCGGACCATGGAGGCGGCGATAGTCGCTGCGCTTGCGGGCCTTGGCATCGAAGCGCGCTCGCGCTGCGCAGAGGGGATCGACTACACAGGCGTGTGGGTCCAGAACCGCAAGATCGCCTCGATCGGGGTCCACATATCCCGCGGTGTCTCGACACACGGCTTCGCCGTCAATGTGATCAATGACCTCACTCCATTTGAGTGGATCGTGCCATGCGGCCTGAACGGCGTGAGGATGACCTCGATCGCGCACGAGCTGGGCCACGAACCCCAGGGCGGTCTCGATGCGTTTGCGGAGCGCATGGCGCTGTGCTTTTGCGAGGCCCACGGACGCGAGCCGGTGATCCTGTGAGTGCCACCCGCTCCCGGGCCAACCCTGGAGGCATGGACGTGCTGAAGGTGCTCGGAAGCGACGTGCGCCCTCTACGGGAGCGCAAGCCACCGTGGTTCAAAGTGCCGGCCGCGGGCGGGCAGCGCTACCGCGAGCTGTCGGCCTTGATCCGCGAGGAGAACCTGCACACCGTCTGCCAGGAGGCAGCCTGCCCGAATGTGGGCGAGTGCTGGGAGCGGGGCACCGCGACGTTCATGATCCTCGGGGACACGTGCACCAGGCGCTGCGGCTTCTGCAACGTCAAGACCGGCAAGCCGACCTGGGACGATCCGCTCGAGCCCGCGCGCGTGGCGCGCTCGATCGCGCGCATGGGGTTGCGCCACGCAGTGGTCACGTCGGTCGACCGCGACGACCTGCCCGACAAGGGGGCCTCCGCATTCGTCGGCGTCATACGCCAAGTCCGCCGCCAGGCGCCCGACTGTCAGATCGAGGTGCTGACGCCAGACTTCCAGGGCCAGGAGATGCCGCTGGCGAAGGTCATCGCCGAGCGCCCCGACGTGTTCAACCACAACGTTGAGGTGGTCCCGCGCCTGTACCCGATCGCGCGCCGAGGCTCAGAGTTCCTGCGCTCCTGCCGGGTGTTGCGCACCGCGGCCGAGATGGGCGACGGCGAAGTCGTCACCAAGTCCGGTCTGATGGTGGGCCTCGGCGAGACGCACGAGGAGATGGTGGAGACGTTCGAAGTCCTGCGCAACCACGACGTGCGGGTGCTGACGGTCGGCCAGTACCTGCGTCCCTCCGAGCGCCACCTGCCGATCGTGCGCTACTGGCACCCCGAGGAGTTCGCGGCGCTCGAGCAGGCCGCCTATGCCCTCGGCTTCGACCACGTCGCGGCCGGCCCGCTCGTACGCTCCTCCTATCACGCCGATCAACACGTGCCCCAGCAGCGCCCGGGGGTCGGGCCGCTGGCGGCTAGCGGTTAGCTGTAGGCGTTAGGGGTAAGAGCCGCTCACAGGGCTGCTTGAGCGGGGTGGATAGTGTGCGCAAAATGCCTTGCCCCACGCGTACGCGTGGGGCAGCCGTTTTGTCGCATGTTCCCCATCAAGGACAACATCCCCAACGAGCGCTTCCCTCTCGTAACCGTGATCCTGATCGCGATCAACGTCGTCGCCTACCTGCTCTCGATCCGCCACGGGGGGAGTTTCTTTGGCGGACCCACCGACACCACGGCGGTGCACTACGGGGCGATTCCCTACGAGCTTACGCATGCGGGGGACCACTGCGATCTGACGACCGTCCAGACACTCGAAGGATCGACGAGCACGGTCGCCTGCCAAGGACAGCCCGGGGTCCACGGAACGCCGCCGACGCAGATACCGACGTGGGAGACCCCGTTCACCGGGATGTTCCTGCACGGGGGGTTCCTGCACATCTTCGGGAACATGCTGTTCCTCGCCATCTTCGGGCCGAACGTCGAGGAAGCCATGGGACGCGTTCGCTTCCCGGCCTTCTACCTGTTGGGTGGCTTGATCGCACTTGCCGCGCAGGTGGTGGTCGGGCCCGATTCCACCGCACCCACACTTGGTGCCTCCGGCGCGATCGCAGCGGTGCTCGGCGGCTACATCGTGCTCTATCCGCGCGCCCGCGTGCTCACCCTGGTGCTCATCATCTTCTTCGTCACGATCGTCGAGGTTCCCGCGGTGTTCCTGCTCGGCTTCTGGTTCTTGGAGCAACTCCTCCTGGGCGCGGGGGGTCTCAGCAGCCCGATTGGCGAGGGTGGCGTCGCCTACTTCGCCCACATCGGCGGCTTCGTCTTCGGGCTGGTGCTGATCGGGCTGTTCGCCAAGCACCGCAAGTCCGCGCCGCCGCCCCACCCGGTGTACTGACGGGCCGTGCGCTTCTCGCTCTCCTCCCGGTGCCCCCCCGGGCACGACCAGCCCAGGACGACCACCCTCCGATGACCCGCCTCGCCGTCCTCGCGGTATCGCTGGCGTTCATCCTCGGCTTCGCGTTTCTGACGATCGAAGGGCTCGCGAAATACGGCCTCACGGCGGAGGGAGTGCTCTCAGTGGGCGTCCTCGTGCTGCTCGCGGTTGGAATCGTCGGGGCGTTGCGCAATCCTCCAAGGCGATGAGAGGGCTCTCATGAGCGACCCCTTCCTCGCGCGGAGTTCGCGGCGCGCCCGTGCGAGGGCACGGCGCAGGCGTCGTCGCCTGCTGACAGCGGCGACGATCGCGATCGTCGTGGCGGTCGCGGCTGTGACGCTCGTGCTCTCGCGGTCGAGCGTCACACATGGATCGGCCTCGGCGTCCGGTCGTGACGGCCGAGGAGCGAAGCGACACACCCCTGGCACGGGGCACGCTGCGCCAACTCTCTCCCCCTCGGGGCTGGCGCTCGGCCGGCCGCCGCTTGGGCTCGACCTGAGCGGTAAGGAGGATCCGGTACAGGTCGCCTTCAGCCGCCCGCCACGCGCCGGCCTGCTGTTCGACCTGAACAGCGGGCGCGTGCTGTGGCAGCGCAATCCGCTCGAGCACCTGCACATAGCGAGCCTCACCAAGATGATGACCGCACTGCGTGTGGTGCGGGGAGCACACTCCGAGAACGATCTCGTACTGGTCACCAAGGAGGCCGTCAATTCGGCCGGATCGAAGGTCGGTGTGCTTCCCGTGGGCAAGCACGTGCGCCTGAAGACGATGCTCTACGGGCTGCTGCTCCCCTCCGGTAACGACGCCGCCGTGGCGCTCGCCCAGCACGCGTCCGGTGGCCTGAGCACGTTCGTCGAGGGGATGAACGAGGAAGCCGCCCGCTTGGGGATGGGCTGCACGCACTACACCTCCCCCTCGGGCTACGTGAACGCACGCAACTACTCCTGCGCGGCCGACCTGGCCGAGCTTGCCCACGTAGACCTGGAGCAGCCGCTGCTCGCGCGCATAGTGCGCACGTACAGGGCGGTGTTGCCGTTCCCGATCAAGGGGGGGAAGCTCTACCTCTACAACAACAACCCGTTGCTCGTCTACCACTATCCCGGAATAACTGGAATGAAGACCGGGTACACCGAACTGGCCGGCAAGTGCCTGGTGGCGACCGCGGAGCGTGACGGTGTGCGCCTCGGTGTCGTGCTGCTGGACTCCGGCAACCCGGCCACACAGGCGCGCGAGCTCTTGGACGAGGGCTTTGAGAGCGTCTATGGCCTTCCGCGGGAGGACGAGCCAACCATCCCCGACACGGAGTAGCCGCTCGCGCGTTCTCGCGACGATCCGGTCAGGTCTGCCGGGCCGATCACCGGGCATCGGGGCCACGGATGCCCGACAGGGAGTAGCCTTCCTTTCCCAAGAATTGACTGGCCAGTCAGCCAAAGGAGAATCGTGGATCTCGACGACACGCCCGAGCAGGCAGCACACCGCGCCAAAGTGCGCGCCTGGCTCGAGGAGCACAAGGGAGAGGCGCCCGTCCTGAGTGGACCTGGCGCGCTGACGGACGAGGCGGAGATCATCTCCGCAAGACGCGCGTGGCAGGGCAAGCTCGCCGAGGCGGGACTCGCGGGGGTGACGTGGCCAAAGGAGTACGGCGGCCAGGGCATGGGCCCAATCGAGCAGGTGGTCTGCAACCAGGAGATCGCCAAGGCCGGGGTGCCCGGGATTCTGGACGCGATCGGCGTGGGGATGCTCGGACCGACGATCATCGCCCACGGCGCCGAGGAGCAGAAGTCACGCTACCTGGGCCCCATGTTGCACGGGGACGAGGTGTGGTGTCAGCTCTTCTCAGAGCCGGCGGCCGGCTCCGATCTCGCGGCGGTGCAGACGAGGGCGCGCCAAGCCGAGGACGGGAGCTGGCGGCTCACGGGCCAGAAGGTGTGGACGACGAACGCCCAGTTCTCCTCCTATGGGCTGCTGCTCGCCCGCACCGACCCTGAGCAGCACAAGCACAAGGGCTTGACGATGTTCGTGCTACCGATGGACGCCCCTGGCGTCACGGTGAGGGGCCTGCGCCAGATATCGGGTGAGGCCGAGTTCAACGAGGTGTTCCTCGATGACGTCAAGCTGGACGAGGACGCGGTCGTGGGCGGTGTGGGCAATGGTTGGGGCACGGCGCTGACGACGCTCATGTTCGAGCGCGTCACCATCGGGCTTGGAGGCGAGGGCCTCGGCTACAACTCGGTGCGCTTTGCCAAGGGCATCGCCTCCGACGAGCACGGTCGGCGCGACCCCGAGGTACGCAAGCAGCTCGGGGAGATCGCAAGCGAGCTGCTCGCGGTGCGCTTCACTGGCTATCGCACTCTCACGATGTTGCAGAAAGGCCAGATACCGGGGCCCGAGGCGGGTCTCGCGAAGGTGACGATCGTCAACGGGGCAATCAAAGCAGGGGACCTGATCACCGATGTTGTCGGCCCCGACGCCCTCGACGAGCAGAGCGAGTGGGCCTACATGATCTCGTTCCTACCCGGCCTGAAGTCGGCGGGGGGGACAGAAGAGATCCTGCGCAACACAATCGGGGAGCGTGTACTTGGGTTGCCACCCGAGCCCCGCCTGGACAAGGGAATCCCGTTCTCGGAGCTGCGCTCCAAGGAAGGAGCGACAGCATGAACCTCGCACTCTCAGACGAGCAGTTGTTCCTGCGCGAGGCGGCCCGCGGGGCGCTTTCGCGCTTCAAGACGCTCGAGGCGGCCCGCGAGGCACTGGACGGAGACAGCAAAGCGCTGCCGGACATGTGGCCCGCGGCCTGCGAGGCGGGCTGGCCAGGTCTCTTGATCGACGAGGATCACGGTGGAGCGGGGCTGGACGCATTCGACGCGATGCTCGTGCTCAGCGAGTGCGGGCGTGTGCTTGCTCCCGTGGCCCTGCTCGGGCACCTGCCGGCCACAGCGATCCTGGGCTCGGCCCCCGCCGGGGCCGGTCTGCTCGAGCCCCTCGCCAGCGGGGAGCGTAGGGCGGCCTACCTGCCAACGATGCCCCCAAGCGACCTGGTCGACGGATGGACCGTGGACCCGGCACACGGCAGCACGCGTCCCCAGGCCCCACAGGCCAAGGACGACGGCAAGGGCGGAGTACTGGTGAGCGGTAGATTCGCGTTTGTGCCAGACGCGCCCGGGGCCGACCTGCTGGTCGGTGTGGCGCTGCTCGACGGGAGGCCTGTGGGCGTCGCGATCGAGGCATCCACAAGCGGAGTGTCGATCGAGGCGGTGTACCGCTACGACGCCACACGCTCGCTTGGGCACGTGACGCTGACGGAGGCTCCCGCCATCGCGCTCGACGCCTCAGAGGAGTCGCTGGCCGGCGCGTGGCACCTGGCGCAGGCCCTGATCGCTTCCGAGTCCCTTGGCAGCGTGGAGACCGCACTGGAGATGTCCGTTGCCTACGCCAAGGAGCGGTTCACGTTTGGACGCGCGATCGGCTCCTATCAAGCGGTGAAGCACTCGCTCACCGAGGTCTTGCGCCAGCTGGAGAACGGGCGCTCTCTGCTCTACTACGCCGGCTGGTCGCGCAACGGAGCGCCGGCCGAGTTTCCGCTGGCGGCGAGCGCGGCGCGCTCGGTGGCCGGGCGGGCGCTCGATCACGGGGCTCGCACGATGATCTCCGTGCACGGCGGCATCGGCGCCACATGGGAGCACGACGCGCCGTTGTACTTCCGCCGTGCTCAGCTCTCGCGTCGTCTGCTGGGTGGGACGGGCGCGGCGTCCGACAGGGTCGCCGGCGAGCTCATGGCCCAAGCCGACGCGGCCTGAGGCGCCCTGGTTTCCACACTCCGCCCGGGCTCATGTGTCCGGGCGGAGGCTTCGCCTCATGTGTCCGGGCGGAGGCTTCGGAACGTCAGCGCTTGTGGCGCCTGGGCGGCTTGACGCTCGCGGCGGTAGCCGTTTCGAGCGTCGTCGCCACCGGCGCGCCATAGGCGGCGTGCACTGCTTCGACCATCGCCTGTTCGATCCCACAGTTGATGCAGAACCCGTGCTGTGACCAGCCGATCGCGCGAGCCAGCACCTGGTCGGCGTAGGTGACGCCGGTGGCGTCGTGCCCGTAGTAGTCGTAGGCGGCGTTCCAGGCGGTGCTGTCGAGCGCATAGGCCGCCCCATCGGCGGACAGCAGGTGAGCGGCGGCCATGATCGAGTCGAAGTCGTCGTAGATCGAGGGGTGCTTCGCGGTCATGTGGTCGTAGGAAGCGGGGCGAGCGCCATAGCGGAAGGAGTCGTTTACGAGCGCCCAGGTGGTGACCGGGCCATTGGTGACGTTGAACTGCATCGGCCCACCACAGCACCCGGCGAAGTTGAGTCCCTGGTACGTGCTCGGCGCGGTCGAGAAGGCCGACTCCTGCTTGTGGATCGACGCGATCAGCAGCCAATTCACGCCGAAGGTCCGCTGGGCGGCGGCATAGATCGGATAGAAGCCCTGCATCCAGCTCTCGCCGATGTGGGTGCTCGTCTGCGCTTCATACACCGCGAGATCCCGGTGAGCCTGGGCGGCCGACGGGTCGCCGAGGATGGCGCGAACGCCCCCATGCGAACCCGAAGCGGGCCCTCCGCTTGGTGACCCGGCAAACCGCGAGCCAGTCCCCGGCGCCGCTATATCGCTGCCCGGGGCCGTGTCCCCTGCCACGGGGGTCGCCTCGACAACCGGCACCGGCGGCGGAGCGGAGGCGCTTGTTCGCGAGGCGACACTTCCCACGACGCCGCTCAACACCAGCGCGAGGACAATCGCACCGAGCGCGCCCAGTGTGACCGCGAGCGCCCACGCCCCACGCTCGGAGCCCGGCTCGGGGACATTGGCGTCGAGCGGCCCCACAGAATCTTCGGGTGGACCGACGGCATCCTCGGAGTGGCCTCCAGGGAGTCTCACGCGATCAAGGTTGACAGGAGCAGCGACGACACTATGCCGGTTGGGCGACGCCTATGCGAGCGCGGGGGTGCTCAGCTTGAGGGCAAGCGAGTCGAGCAGGTCGCGGAAGGAGTCTTCGAACTTCTCGACACCCTCGCGCTCGACCGTGTCGGTGACGTCGTCGTAGTCGACTCCGGCCTTGGCCAGCCGGTCGAGTACCGCCTGGGCCTCCGCGAGCCCTTCGTTCAGAGAGGCGCGGGGGCTGCCGTGGTCCTGGAAGGCCCTGATGGTCTCCTCCGGCATCGTGTTGATCGTGTCGGGTCCGATCAGCTCATCCACGTACAGGGTGTCGGGGTAGTCGGGGTTCTTCGTCGAAGTGGACGCCCACAGGACTCTTTGCGGCGTGGCGCCCTTGCCCGCGAGGTAGTCCCAGCGAGGGCCCTGGAAGACGTGCAGGTAGTGGCGGTAGGCGAGCCTGGCGTTGGCCACCGCGAGACGCCCCTTCAGATCGTCATGGCCGCCGATCTCCGCGAGCCGCCTGTCGGCCTCCGTATCGATGCGCGAGACGAAGAAGCTCGCCACGGAAGCGACCTTACGGGGATCGCCTCCCTCGGCGACGAGACGCTCCAGGCCACGTAGATAGGACTCGGCGACCTCCGCGTAGCGTTTCAGCGAGAAGATCAATGTGATGTTGATCGAATGACCCTTGGCGATCACATCCTCGATCGCCGCGAGCCCTGGCTTTGTGGCGGGAATCTTGACGAGCAGGTTCGGACGGTCGATCGCCTCGTGCAGTCGCATCGCCTCTCGGAAGGTCTGCAGCGAGTCGTAGGCCAAGCGGGGATCGACCTCGATCGAGACATAGCCGTCGCGCCCGAGACCCTGCTCCCAGGTGGGCCGGAACACTTCGCACGCCTCGCTGATGTCCTGCTCTGCGAGCGTCCAGAAGGCCTGTTCGACATCGCTCGTACCGAGCTCGCGCTGCTGCTCGTCGTATGCGTTGCCCGAGCTCATCGCCTTCTGAAAGATCGTCGGGTTCGACGTGGCGCCGACCACGGCGTCCTCGTCGATCAAGCCCTGGAGGTGCCCGCCTCTGATCGCCTCGCGCGAGAGGGAGTCGATCCACACGCTCTGGCCGAGCGCGGAGAGCCTGTGTAGGGGGGAGAGGGTGGATGACATGGCGGGTCTCCTCTGCGGTTCGTGCGGGGCTTGTCTCTTCAGTGTGACGCGTCAAGCCGCGGAAGCCGGGAACCCTCGCTCAGCGACCCTGTTCATTCAAGAGCGCCCTCGCGTGCGTCGCGATCGAGTCCGGGGTGAAGCCCAGCTTCTCCAAGACCGTCGTGCCCGGAGCCGAGGCGCCGAAGCGATCGATCCCGAGCACCCCGCCGCCGTCGCCCACCCACTTCCACCAGCTCATGCTCACCCCGGCCTCGACGGCCAGGCGAGCAGGGACGCCGCGGGGGATGACGCTCTCGCGGTAGTCGGATGATTGGGCTTCGAAGAGCTCCATGCAGGGCATCGACACGACCCGTACCGATGTCCCCTGCGCCGCGACATCGCGGCCCGCCTCGAGCGTGGGTGCGACCTCGCTTCCGGTGGCGATCAGGACGAGCTCAGGTTCCTGCTCGCTGGTGGAGGAGTCCCACAACACATAGCCGCCGCGCTCGAGCCCCTCGGTGGCGGCCATCTGCGAGCGATCGAATACCGGGAGGTTCTGGCGCGAGAGCAGCAGCGCCACGGGGCCGTCCTCTCGTTCGAGCGCGACGCGCCAGGCGACAGCGGTCTCGTTCGCGTCGGCCGGGCGCATCACCCACAGGCGGGGGATGGCGCGCAGCGCCGCATAGTGCTCGACCGGCTGGTGGGTGGGACCATCCTCGCCGAGGCCCACCGAATCGTGTGTCCAAACCCACATCACCGGCAGTCCCATCAGCGCCGAGAGCCGCACACTTGGGCGCATGTAGTCTGAGAAGATCAGGAACGTCGACCCGTACGGCTTCACCATCCCGCCGTGGGCGGCGAGCCCGTTGACGATCGCGCCCATGGCGTGCTCGCGAATGCCGAACGGGATGTTGCGACCTGTGTGTACGCGCGAGTACTCGCCCGCGCCGTCGAACACCGTCTTGGTGGACTCGACGAGGTCGGCGGCGCCACCGGCCATCGTGGGGGCGAAGGGGGCGAGGGCCGCCATCACCTTCTGACCCGCCGAGCGGGTCGCAATCTGCTCCCCGGCCTGGAAGCTCGGCAAAGCCTCCCGCCAGCCATCGCGCAGGCGCCCCGCCCATGCCAGGTCCCATTCCTCGGCAAGCTGGGGATAACGCTCACGCCAGGCCCGCTCGCGCCGCTCCCAGGCGTCTTGAGCGACGGCGCCCGCGTCGTGCAGGCTCATGTGCTCGTACACGCGCTCCCGCACATGAAAGCTCAGGTCTGGCTCGAAGCCCATCGCCTGCTTGGTGGCGCGCACCTCCTCCTCCCCGAGGGGGGCGCCGTGGGCTTTGGCCGTGTCGATGGCATTGGGGGCGGGATAGGCGATGTGGGAGCGCACCGAGATGAACGAGGGACGCTCGGTTTCATCGCGCGCGGCAAGCAGCGCGCGATGGAGCGCCTGCACGTCCTCGGAGTCTTCGACGCGCTGCACGTGCCAGCCGTCGGCGTGCATGCGGGCGATGTGATTCTCGGTGTCGAAGGAGATCGAGGTGGTGCCGTCGATCGTGATGCGGTTGTCGTCGTAGCAGACGGTCAGCTTGCCCAGACCGAAGTGCCCCGCGATCGACGCGGCTTCCTGGCTGACGCCCTCCATCATGTCCCCGTCGGAGCAGACGGCATAGGTGTGGTGGTCGACGACCTCGTAGCCCGGGCGGTTGAAGCGCTCAGCAAGGAAGCGCTCGGCCATCGCCATGCCGACGGCGTTTGCGACCCCCTGGCCGAGCGGGCCGGTTGTGACCTCTATGCCGGGAGTGTGGCCGCGCTCAGGGTGGCCGGGGGTGCGCGAGTCCCACTGGCGAAAGCTCTGAAGGTCCTCGAGCGAGAGATCGAAGCCGCACAGGTGGGTGAGCGCGTACTGGAGCACGCAGGCGTGGCCGGCGCTGAGCACGAAGCGGTCGCGGTCGCGCCAGGTGGTGTCGCTTGGATGCAGACGCAGGATGTGCCTGTAGAGGGTGTACCCGAGCGGGGCGAGCGCCATCGCGGTACCGGGGTGGCCGGAGTTGGCCTTCTGCACGGCATCCATCGCCAAAGCGCGGATGGTGTCGATCGAGAGCTTGCGGATCTCGCGCTCGTCGTCCCCGAGCGCGGGGACCCGCGGACCGCTCGACTCAGGGGTTGGCGCCATTGGATGCGATCCTAGCGAGGGGACCCTTCGCGGTGGAGTCCCGAGCGCCCTCCCTCTCTCAGCGTGGCACTCTGTACCGGTGGGCTCGGGCCGGATGAGCTTCAGCCCACATAGGGACGGCGCCGGCGAGGAGGGAAGCCCGCCACCGAATGGCGGCGCCCGTGCGAGCACCAGCGGCGTCGAGGGCGCACGCGGACCAGCCAGTGCAGATCGTGACGACTGTGTGAGCGACGATATGGCCAGCGGGGATGAAGCGCGCGAACCATCAGCTTCCGCTCGCAGGAGAGTCCTCTCATGTCAATCCAACCTCCATGTCTATCCAACCTTCCCGAGACGATGCATCACGTTGTGTCTTTCGGAGGCAAGCGTCGCCCCCCGATTCCACGCGTACAGCCTTGCTCCAAGCCCACCTGTCGAGACCTCGCGGGAGAAGCATGTGGGCTCCCATGTGGGCTCCCGCGGCTGGGACAGATTGTCCAACCGGCCAACCCCCCGTTTGCCGTAACGCATAACTAATAGTACGGTGCCTACAGAAATACGTTTGGAAACCATCCCGATGCCACGCACACTGCTGCTCTCTCCTGAGTGGCGGGAATGGGCTCGCCCACATGCTAGAACTAGCATTTGCAATGTGTTCAAGACGCCGATGCCGCCCACTTCAGTGACCTCCCAGTGAATTGGAGACATCCGTAAGGAAAACAAATAAATCATCCTTTACGCAGCTTGTCAAGAGCTAAGGTATAGGGATGGCCGAGAGGACGCGAGCAGTCAAAGGCCGCGGGCGAGGTCTGCCGCGCGGCCCACAGGCGCTCCCACCCGAGCAGGTCGCGGCAGACCAGCGCGAGCGTCTGTACGAGGCCACGATCCAGGCCATCAACGAGCGTGGGTTCGTGGCCACCACGATCTCCGACCTGGTGGCCGGTGCGGGGGTGTCGCGGCGCAGCTTCTATGAGCACTTCGAGAACAAGGAGGAGTGCCTACTCGCCACCTATGACGCCCTGATCGAGCGTCTAACTGCCCGGATCGCCGTGGCGTACGACCCGAAGGATGAATGGATCGACCAGATCGAGGCCATCGTGAGGGCCCTGTTCGAAGCCTCCAGTGACCGCCCGGACGCGGCACGCCTGGTGTGCGTGGAGATGGGAGCCGCCGGGCCCATTGGGATCGAGCGCTGGGCACGCGACGCGGAACTGCTGACCGCGTTCATCACGAGCGTGTTCGAGCACGCACCCGGCGAGGGTGCGGTGCCGAGGCCGGTGGCGAGGGCGATCGTGGGGGCCCTGCGGACGATTCTCTACTCGCGAGTGCGGCGCGAACGCTCGAGCAGGTCACTGAAGGTGGAACTGCAGAAGCTGACCCCGGACATCGTCGCGTGGATCGCCGCGTTCTACCCAACACCCCCCCAGATCCCAGAGCGACCGCGGCCCCGGCGCCACAGCCACCTGCAGGGAGGCAGGGCCCCGGGCACGCTGTCGCCTTCGCCACGCTGGGCGCCACGTGGGTTGCCGCGCGGGGAGCACAGCTTGCCGAGAGGCTTCGTCGCGCACAATCAGCGCGAACGGATCTTCGACGCGGTGGCCAACCTGACCGCGGCGAAGGGCTACCCGGCACTCAGCCTCGAGGAGATAGTGGCCGAAGCGGCGATCTCGCTGCAGACCTTCTATGAGCACTTCGAGAACAAGGAGGAGGCGTTCCTGGCGACCTTTGAGATGGGGCACGCCAAGGCGACGGCTGCGATAAACAGGTCATTGAACCTGAAGTTGACCTGGGCCCATAACGTGCGGCTCGGGCTCAACGCTCTGCTCGAATTCCTCGCCTCCGAGCCCTCCATCGCGAGACTCGCGTGCGTGGACATCCTGATCGCCTACCCGCATGTGACCGGTCGCGTGAACGAGGCCAACTTCTCATACATAGAGCTACTGGACATAGGCCCCGACGACAGCTACCCAAACGCCCCACCCCCGGTGATGCGCGAAGCGTCCGTGGGGGCCATCTTCGAGCTACTGCACGACTACATCCTGCACGACCGCACCAACCGTGTCACCGAGCTCATCGACTACGTCATGTACATAGCGATCACACCATTCGCCGGCAGCGAGATCGCAGCCCAGGCCGTGGCGGAAACATAGGACCTGGGCGATCCCTGAGTGCGGGTCCCTGAGTGCGCCCGGCGGTGTGTGGTTTCAGCTGATAGTGGACTGATGTCTCGGGAGATACTGGACACCAACGCGGCGAAAGGTGGCTGGTATGGGGATGGGAGGGTCGGGGTTGGCGCGCTATGTCGTGGACGCCGTGGTCCTGGAGGGACGCAGCGCTCGCGAGGTCGCCAAGGCGCACGGGATTTCTAAGAGCTGGATTTACGAGCTAATCGCGAGATACCGGGACGGGGGCTATAAAGCGCTGGAGCCCCGATCCAAGCGGCCACGCTCGTGCAGGCACGGCACACCACAGGAGACGATCAACGCGATCGTCGCGCTACGCACCCAGCTGCACGCTGAAGGCCACGATGCCGGCCCAGCAACGATCGCCTACCACCTCACCCAGAAGATCGAGAATGTGCCCTCCCGAGCAACGATCTGGCGGATCCTCAGACGCGAGGGATTGATCCTCCTCGAACCACAGAAGCGACCCCGCAGCAGCCTGACCCGCTTCGAAGCAGACCTACCCAATGAGACATGGCAGACCGACGTCACCCACTGGCATCTCAAGGATGGCGAACACGTCGAGATCCTGAACATCATCGACGACCACTCCCGCCTGTTCCTCGCCTCCGAGGCCTACCCCACCGTCAAAGCCCAAGACGTCGTGGACACCTTCCACAAAGCCGCTGAGCTACACGGTCTACCCGCGTCGCTGCTCAGCGACAACGGCGCGGTGTTCACCGCCACACCACGCAAGGGCAAGGTGCTCCTGCAAACAGAACTCGAGCGCTACGGGATCACCAGCAAGAACTCACGGCCATACCACCCCCAAACCTGCGGAAAGATCGAGCGGCTACACCAAACACTCAAGCGCTACCTCGCCCGCCAACCCCCCGCAAACACGCTCACCGACCTGCAAACCCAGCTCGACACGTTCGTCCACTACTACAACAACATCCGCCCCCACAGAGCACTCCACGGACGCACACCACTACAGGCCTACAACGCACGGATCAAGGCCAGACCAGCCACCACCGGAGCGCTCCCAACAACACACTTCCGCGTCCGCCAAGACAAGGTCGACCAAGGTGGACGAGTGACCCTCCGCCACAACAGCCGACTACACCACATCGGCATCGGCAGAGCACACACAGGACGAGCAATCAAGCTCCTCATCGCCGACCTGGACATCCGCATCATCGACCCCGAGAACGGCCAACTCATACGCCATCTCACGCTCAACCCCAACCGCGACTACCAACCACTCAACCAAACCTAAACCGTCTACGATCTCCCGAGACACCCGTCCAGGATGTCCCGAGACACAACAGAGTGCGCCCGGCGGGAATCGAACCCGCGGCCTGCGGTTTGAAAGACCGCTGCTCTTTGGCTCCCCGAAGAGAACCGTTGACCACTGAGCTACGGGCGCTTGCGGCTCACGATGCTACTACGAGTCCCTACACGGAGGGCTCAGACAGCGGCGAGGGGGGAGTGCTCGGGGCGGGGGCGACGGGAGCGCGCAGGAAGGGGCCGCTGTAGGGGTAGGCGTCGGTGAGCAGCGACAGGTACCCGTTGGTCTGTGCGGCGTAGCGCAGAGCAAGAGCTCCCCGTTGCGCATTCCCAAGGGCATCCTGGCGTTTGCAAGGGAGGCGAACCAGCCGAGCACCCCCACGACCACGAGCAGGCTGCTGTAGGCGCTGTTGAGCAGGAGCGCGGGGATCGCTATCAGGATGCGGAACCCCACCTTCCAGCGGTCCTGCGGGCGTGGGCCCTCGATGAGCGGTTCGACCGGATAGCTCCCGACCTGACCAGTAAACCCGGGGAAGGGGTCGGCGATCAGAAACAGGTATGCGTACACGTGGGTCTGGTAGCGCACAAAGGCGGCCAGGAAGCCGTGCAGCGAATCGGGCGACGTGCCGGCCGCGAGCGTGGCGAACCAGCTGGCGATGACGGCGAAGAACGCGACAATCCCCCACAGGGCCAGCCAGATCAGGTGGGGGATGACGAGAAGCAGGCGGAAGAAGACGGTGCAGGCGCGTGCGTCGCAGACTTGTCTGTACACGTCGAGCCCGATCGGGTCGCCTGCGCGCACCGGGAGACTTGGGGAGCGCCGTCTGGGGGTCGCTGTCGGGATAGCGGTCGGTGAGCAGGAACAGGTAGGCGTCGAGCTGAGCCGAGTAGGAGAGCCCGTAGGCGATCGCGTCGCGCAGGCCACGCGGCATGCGCGACTGGGCCGAGCGCCGCGAACCAGCCGAGGACGGCGGCCACACCGGCCAGGCCTAGGCCGTAGTTCACGCCGTAGGTTCGCGCGCTTCCCGAGATGAGCGCACCCGCGATCAGCGAGGCCGGGATCGCGAGCAGGATGCGGAAGCCCACCTTCCAGCGGTTCTGCGGTTGGGGTGGGGCGATCTCGACATCCACCGGATAGCCGGGCTTGCCGAGGAAGTCGGGAAAGGGCTCGGCCGCCAAGCAGCAGATAGGCGCCTACGTGGATCGCGTAGCGGATGTAGGCGGCGAGGAAGTTGTGCAGCCCCTCGGGAGACTGCCCGGCGAAGAGCGTGGCGAACCAGTTCAGGATGACCGCGACGCCCGCGGCGATTCCCCACAGGCCGAGCCAGATCACGTGGGGGATGACCAGCAGCAGGCGAAAGAACACCGTCAGGCGCGAACGCTCCAGGTCTTCGCTGACGATCAGGTGGACGGGGCGATCATTCACGGCAGGCACCTCTCTCTGTGTGACGGCTCGGGTGGGTGCGACCGGGGACGGAGATCCCCGCTGGATGACTCCAGGCGCCGCGGGTCCAAGCTCTGCGAAGCATCGACGTATTGGTACCCGCACCATCGGACGCACTAGCTACGAACGTCACAAATGTCGATATGGCGCGACAATTAGTAGGGATTTGGGGTCGTGCTTGGTAATTATCCGTGGCATGGCCAGTTGTGAGATACGCCGAATCGGCGCCGCCGAGCTCGACTCTGCTCGAGCCCCTGTGGAACGCGCTCAGGCGAGCACCATTCGAGCGTCACTCCCCACCTCGGGGACCCGCGCCCACGCGGGGAGTCCTGGCAGCGACGGCGTCGCAATACGAGGGTGGCTGGCTGAATCGGAGGGCGTTCGTCCTGCTCGCGCAGCACGAAGGGGCTCCCGTGGCGGCTACGCCATGGTCCATGTGCGCGAGGGGTCCCCGACGTGGCCATCGGCGAGCGGCCGGGGAGCTCGAGACGCTCTCCGTCCTGCCCGACGAGCGCGGCAGGGGGACCGGGAGCAAGTTGCTCGAGGCGGTCCGCGTAGAGCTCGCCGGCAGGCGGGATCAGCGAAGTGTCGCTCCTGGCCATCGCGGGCAATCGAGCAGGCGATCCGCTTCTACGAGCGCCGGGGATTCAGCACGCACGCCCTCTGGATGAGGGCGGCCGGCCGAGCACGGCGACGGACCTGGCTTAGGCCGGCGACCTAGCGCCGGGAGCGCCGGGCGACCGTCGCAGGCGTGTCACCGACCGGCCCTGGTAGCCGCTCCTCGGCGAGCACGAGGCGCCCGTCGCCCCAAGCGCCCAGCCCTCGAGCGCAAAGCGGGTGCCGAGCAGCTCCGGAAGTCTCTCGCGTGACACCGGCGTCACGCTCCTCCCCGCGGGGGTCTCCTCGGTAAGAGCGAGCTCGCTCCAATCGCTCAGCGAGGTGCGCTTGCCTTGGTCGTCCTGCAAGCTCACGATCAATCCCCACACGAACGGGGAGTGGGGATGCGTCGATGTCCACCAGTTGCTCGTCTCCAGGTCCACGAAAGGGACCGGTCGCGGGTGGAATCCGTACATGTCGATCCACCCATCCCCCGCGAACGTCTGAAGCACGTGCTCAGATCCATCCTCAACGATGCGAAAGCGCCACCCCGACTGCTCGTGCTCCCCGACCAGGCCCGCATGGCAGCGGGTCGAGCAGGCCGCTGAGGCCGAAGCCGACGTCGGCGTGCCAGCACTCACCGTCCGCGCGTACACGCATCACCAGATGAGTGCGCGGACGCACCGCCACGCCCGCGTTAACGCGCACGTTCAGTCGCACGCGCGCGAGCAACAGCTCGACCTCCGCTCCAAGCGCCTCCAGGGCGGCCTTCAGCAGGAGGTTCTGCTCGAAGCAGTAGCCACCGCGGCGCTTCGCCCACGAGCTTGTGCCTCGATCGCCTCCTACTCGAGCGACACGGGCACTCCGCGCTGGGGGTCGAGGTTCTCGAAAGGGATCGAGGTGACATGCGCCCGGTGGACCTCCGCGATCGTTGGTCGCCCGCTCAGGCCGATCCGCTCGCAGGTACGCCTCGAGATCGAACATCGCAAGGACCAGACCTAATGCGGTGCCACGCGGGTCCGCCTCGACCTCGCGCAGGACCCCGCTCTCAGGGTCAAAGACGAAGCCTCGGATGCGCTCGCGAGCAGGCAGCTCCAGGCTCGATCGCAAGCGGGCCAGCCCGCGGCGGAGCGTGGCCTCGACGTCATCGAAGGCCCCCGCTCGCCACGTCGGGCATGACCCCGTCGGAGGCCAGCGCCTGTGCGAACTCGTCCTCGGAGGCCCCATGCAGGCCGCAGCCGTCGTGCATCACCACCACGATCTCCTCGGTGCCGAGCTTGCGCTGCGAGACGCTCAGCGAACGGATCGCGTCGTCGGTGACGAGGCCCCCCGCGTTGCGGATGACGTGCGCGTCCCCGCGCTCCAGACCGAGCATCGGGAAGAGGTCGATGCGCGTGTCCATGCAGGCGAGCACCGCCACCTTGCGGCGTGGCCTGGGGCTCGAGGCCAGGCGCAGCCAGCTGCTCCGCGTGAGACATTGGCGTGGGCTAGCATGTCGTCGGCGTTGGTCATGGCCAGGACGATCCTATTGGCAGGATCCGGCGGCGCGCAGGCGCCTGCGGTAGACGCGCATGTCGGCGTGGTTGAAGTCGCTGTGGGTCTGGCGTGCGCAGCGCCGCCACGTGCTCGTGGTGGTACGGGCTCGACAGGCTCTCGTTGTGGCCGATCACGTCCCCGATCTCGATGTGGAAGCGACAGCGCAGCCAGCGCACCAGCGCGCAGGCTTGCCGTTCATCTGCCGGCGGTCGCCGAGCACCTGGGCGTCGCTGTAGCCGACGTGCTCGATCCCGATCGCCGTCCAGTTGAGCCCCACCGTGTGGCGGCACATGATGTCGATCGACACGAGCTGGTGGATCGTGCCGTCGGAGTCGACCACGTAGTGCGCGCACGTGTTGGGCAGCTCGTGCAGCTCGGGGTCGGGCACGTCCGGGGCGAATGTGTTGAAGGTCGACCGGAAGCTCGGGGTGACCGTGTAGTGGATGACGATCACGTGCGGGTCGATCAGGCTGTAGGTGTCGATGCCGTAGTGGCGTTCGGCGTAGCTCTTCATCTCGGCCTCTCGCTTGGCGCCGAATGGGATCGGGCTCTCGACGATCGGGGGGCGCTTCGGCGACCCGGCCTCGGAGCTGGGGGGAACCGTCGCAGGGGTGGTCGGAGGTTGCGCTGAGGAGCCCGCGGGCGCGGCGGGCACCGGCGTTACCGATGGGGCCACCGCCACGGGGCGCAACTCCGTCGCCGTGTCCAGGCCCCCGGCGCCCGTCGACTTGCCACACCCGCCACCTGCCGCGAGCAGGCACAGCCCCAGCGCGGCTGGCATCCGGTGTCGGGGGCCGCGGATCAAACGCACCCGCCGAGCCTAGAGGACAGACGCGGCTCAGCCGCTCGGTGGGGCACCCTTGCGAGAGGCGTCGGCTGAGAGGGTGACGCTCATCTTTATCGCCCTCACCGCACCGGTGGCGCCCGCCTGCAGTGTGAAGCCGAGCGTGAGCAGAATGATCCCCGGGATCA
Source organism: uncultured Solirubrobacterales bacterium (assembly GCA_963742945.1). Taxonomy (GTDB): domain Bacteria; phylum Actinomycetota; class Thermoleophilia; order Solirubrobacterales; family Solirubrobacteraceae; genus Palsa-744. The sequence continues at coordinate 332,904 of CAVUNX010000009.1, forward strand.
GCAGCAGCTTCGAGCCGAGCATCAGTATCCCCAGGCGGCCGAGCAGGTAAGGAGGCGTGCACACGGTCGCCCCAAGCGCGGCGCCGAGCGCGCTCGCGGTCAGTTTGTCGCGCCTGGAGCGCTGTCGGCTTGATCCCGATCAGCCGCGAGGGGACAGCCACATAGCAGACCATCATCACCCCGATCACGATCCCCAGGCACAGCGCGAACCATGGTTTCCCCCAGCGCGGCGCCACGGTCGTCGCCAGCGCCAGCAGGACGCCCACGCCCGCCCCCCAGAGGACAATGGGCGTCATGTGAAGGCAGGCCGCAGCGTAGGCCGGGCGGATCTTCGGAGGGCGGTCTTGGGTGATCGCGAAGGCGAACACCGCGTTGAGAGAAGAAGCACGCCACCGTGATCGCCACGATGCCGAGCCCGATCGGAACGAGGATCGCCCCGCGCAGCCCGGGAAGGACCTGTCGTGCAGCACCCGGGCCTTCAGGTCGAACATCGCCAGCCAGATCCACACGGCCGGCAGCACCTGTACGAGCGTCAGCCGCCAGTTGGCCACGAGCAGCTTGAGTCCCTCGAACAGCATCGCGAAGGCCCCCACGGTGAAGGCCAGCGGAGCGAACAGGCGTCGCGACTGGCTCAAGCGGAGGATCTGTTCGACCATCGCCTCGTCGTCCTCTTGGATGGCACGCACGAGCCGCTCGATGCGGGCCACGAGAGCGTCGCGGCGGGATCGTGGGCGCGCTGTCATCTACTCCGAGGATCCCACAGCTCCACTGTTGCGGGGACTCCACACGGGGCTCGGCTACAGGCGCGATCAGCACGATCCCGCCGAGGGCCGCGGCCACGCCCACGAGCTGGGCCCGCGACAATCTCTCCCGCAGCAACGCCACCCCGAGCCCAACCGTGACGATGGGGAAGAGGGAGCCCAGCACAGATACCAGCGACAGCTGCCCGTGGGCCGCGGCGGTGGTGTAGAGCAGGGTGCCGGTGATCAACAGCAGGCCGGGAACAGTCAGGAGCGCACTCTTCGGCGAGATCTCGATCGCCCGCAACTCTCGCCCTGCCCACAGTGTGACCAAGACCATCACCCCCACGCGCGCGTCGAACAGCGCCCACGCCTGCCCATGGGCTGAGGCCTTGGGAAGGGCGGTGAGGAAGACGCCAAAGGCCACCGCCGAGCCGGCTGCCCAGATCGCGCCGGCACGGGGATTCGGGTACCTCTGTGGGTGCTTCGGGGAATGCCTCGGACGACGGGCGGCCAGGGCTGCCCCGCCCATCGCGAGCACAAGCCCGGCGGCCTGCGTCAGCTTCAGCGAGTCCCCCGTGGTCAGACCCCAGACCACCGGCACAATCGCCCCCACCGCCCCGATCGGGGCGGCCACGGACAGGGGCCCGAGCTCCGCGGCCATGTAGAAGCCGATCAGGCCGCCCGCGTTGCCCGCTCCCGCGAGGAGTGCCAGCCACAAGTCCGCCGAGGGTAGGCTGGGACCGCCACTCGCGGCGAGGTACAGGGCGCTGGCCAATAGGGCGGCCACCTGCGAGAACATCATCACCGCCGCGAGCGTGTGCCGTCGCGCCAGTTGGGGACCCAGGAAGTTGGACATCCCGTAACAGGCAGAGGAGCCGAGGGCCAGAGCTATGACGAGCACCCCGGCATCTTCGCAGCGCCTAGGGAGCGGGGCTAAAGAACGGGGGCCAAGAGACGCCGCGGGCGGCCTACGAGTAGGACATCGGTCGATCATCGCCCAGCGTGGCGCAGCAGCGGATCGCTGTGGTCGAAGTACTGCTAATGCTCGCTCGGCTCCATACCCGCATGCGCGGGAGGACTGCGTCGGCTCGATGAGGATGGGCTTCGGGGCAAAGAAACGCGTGGACAAAGGTACCCGCTCAGGACGTGGTCGCGTTGAGCAGCGCAAGCGCGCCAAGGAACACGAGAAGCACCACAAGAAGCACCACAAGCACGCCAAGCACCATAAGCGTCGGCACAAGCGGCACAAGGCCGCCCACCATCGCGTCGTGGCCAAGCCGCACGGCGCCGTTGGGGTCGCGTTGCCACTCGCCCCGGCCTCGCCGCCCGCCCCCTCGCCCGCGCCGGTCCCCGCGCTGAGCTCCCAGCCCACAACCCTCACTCAGGCCCACCGTCTGCTGTGGCGAGCGGGCTTCGGGCCGGCTCCCGGTCAGGTCGAGGCGCTCGTGGGCCAACCGTTGGAGCAGGTCGTCTTCGGCCTCACCCGCCCCTCCGGTGCGGCGACGCTCACCGGCCCCGAGCCCCTGGACGAGGAAGGCAACCCCCTCGACCCCGCCAACGCCTGGGGTCACGACCACTGTTGGTGGCTCGACCGCATGGTTCGCTCCGACCAGCAGCTCGTCGAGCGCATGACCTTCATCTTTCACGACTGGTTTGCCAACTCAAACGGCCAGGTCAACAGCCAGCAGCTGATGCTCGACCAGAACAACCTGTTCCGGTCGATGGCGCTCGGCAGCTTCTACGACCTGTTCCGCGCGGTCACCACCAACCCCGCGATGCTCCTGTTCCTCAACGGTACGTCAAACGACAAGTGGAACCCCAACGAGAACTACGCGCGCGAGATGATGGAGCTGTTCTCACTCGGCGCCGACCGCGGCGCCTACACAGAGGACGACGTGCGCGAAATGGCCCGCGCGCTCACCGGCTGGCGCAACGACTGGTCAGCCGAGCTCGGCAACTACAACTTCCGCTTCGATCCCACCTACCACGACACCGGCCAGAAGACGGTGTTCGGACAGACCGGTAACTGGGACTACGAAGACGCCGTACGCCTGTGCGTCAGCCATCCGCTCCACGCCTCCTTCTTCGTCACCAAGCTCTGGGGTTACTTCATCCCCAGCCAGCCCTCAGAAGTCACCCTCGCCTCCCTTCAGGGCCTGTACCTGAGCTCGGGCTACAGCATCCGCGCGGTGGTGGAGGCAATTCTTGAGCACCCCGACTTCTATGAAGGCCCTGAGCTCCTCACGCCGCCCGTCGTCTACAACGCCGGCCTGCTGCGCTCGATCTCTCGACCCATCGACACAACCTCCTGGGCATGGCTCTCGGCGAATGCCGGCCAGCAGCTGTTCTACCCACCCAATGTCTCCGGCTGGGACTTCGCCCACTGGCTTGACACCTCAACCGCCAAGGCCCGCTGGGAAATGGCCAGCTATGTCACGTCGAAGACCTATCCCAACCCGTGGCCGACGGAAGGCCAACCCGAATACAGCGCGACCGAGGATCCCCCCACCGCGCTCGCGAGCGCACTCGCCTACTGGGCCAACCCGCTCCTCTCGGCCGAATCCGAACAGCACATCGCCGCCTTCGCTCGATCCTGCCTGAAAGAACCACTCGCCGACTGGGAGCAGAGGCCCTACCGGGCGATGCGCCAGAACGCGCTGCGGATGCTGATCGCGACCTCCCCCGACATGCAGGTGAGCTGACATGCCGAACACTATGTCCAGCGACGAGGAGAGCCGACCATGACCGGGAGCTGCTCGTGCAACGACTTCACTCGCTCTCAGCTGTTGCGTCGAGGGGCCGCCATTGCCGGCAAGGGCCTGCCGAGGATCGAGCAGGGCATGCCGCTCCCTGCCGGCACAGGCCTGGATCGGCGGACATTCCTGCTGCGATCGGCGGGGGCGACCCTGTCGGTGTATGGCGCCTCGATGCTCAGCCCGCGCCACTTCGAAGAGGGCATCGCCCAGGCCTCGGCGGCCGCCGGGCCCAATCAGCCGGTGCTCGTCTCGATCTTCCTGGAAGGCGGTTGGGACGCGCTGTCGGTGCTCGCCCCCGTCAAGGAAGCCAGGTACAAAGAACTCCGTCCCACGCTCGGTCTCGCCGAAGGGTCGGGCAAGGTGTTCACCGAGGACGAAAACCTGATGTGGCATCCAGCCGCCGGCGGCCTGGCCGAACTCCACGAAGAGGGCAAGGTCACGGTCTTCCCGGCCATCGGCTACCAGCCGGCCGACGAGAGTCACTTCACCAGCCGCCACTACTGGGAGGTGGGCCAGCTCGACGCCAACGCACGCACGGGTTGGATGGGACGCTACCTCGACCTGACGGGCGAACCCGACAATCCGCTGCAGGGCCTCTCGCTGGACTACTCGCTGGCGCCGGGGCTGGCCACCTCGAAGGTACCCGTCGCCGCGGTCTCCTCACCGGCCGACTACACGATGTGGGCCAACGGGCTGGACGAACCGGTCAGCGGGCCGGCCCTCGAAACCTTCGGTGCGCTGGGCGCCCTCTCGGCGCCATCGCCTGCTTACGCCCAGGCGCGCAACGCCTCCTACGACACGGGCCTCGTACTGGACAAGATGGCCAACTTCGTCCAATCGGAGCAAGAATCGGGGGACACTTCGCCCGTCACCTACCCCACCGGCGACTTCGCCGACAGGCTCGCTGTGCTCGCGGCGATGCTCCACGCTGAAATGCCAATCAAATGCGCCTCGCTAAACGCCGTCGGCTCCTACGACACCCACTCGGACGAGGCGGAAACCCTGAACACCAACCTCCAGCAGACCGTCGCCGCGCTGGTGGCCTTTCAGCGCGACCTCGAAGCACGCAAACTGGATCAACGGGTGCTGATCCAGCTATGGTCCGAGTTCGGTCGTCGCCCTGAGGAAAATGGCTCGGGCACCGACCACGGCGCCGGCGGCGCCGCGTTCCTGATCGGTAGCCGGGCCTCAGGGAAAATGGTGGGGGAGTTCCCGGGCCTCACCAAACTGGACGTCAACGAAAACGTCGTCAACACGTCGGACTTCCGGGGAATGTACTGCTCGCTACTGGAACAGTGGTTCCAGACCGAAGCAGGCTTGGTCATCCCGGGGGCGGCGTCCTTCGAACGGCCCGCTCTGGTCAAGTGACGATGCTCGGCGCTGCAAGATCGGCGCTCCTCGGCGGCGCACTCTGTCTGCTGTGCGGAGCGTCCCTCGCAATTGCCATCGCATCACCCGCTTATTCCCCGCCCCATCGACCATCGCACACCGCGCGCGCCTGTCATCGCGCCAGGCATCACCACCATTGCACGCCGGCTCGCGCCGGAAAATCCAAACGCAAGCACAAGCTACTCACCACCTCAAAGCCCCCCAAGCCCAGAAGCCTCTCTGAGGAATCGGGCTCAACCGGCTCGACGGTCCCCCCCTCGCCGTCACCTGGCTCCAGCACGCCTACCCCCGGCGCGGTGAGCGCCGCGCCGGGGGAATCCCTCCCCGTAGCGCCCGCGCACGTTCAGGTGACCGCCGAAGACACAAGCGCGTTTCGTTTCGTTCTCTCGCGCCCCACCGTTCCCGCCGGCAAGGTAATCATCGAATTCGTCAACCGCGGCCAGGACGCGCACAATCTGAACGCGATCGGACCGAGCGAAGACTCGGTGGCGGGCTCAATCCCAAGCACTCTCCCGAATGCCCACCCGAGCCTGGCGTTCAACCTCCGCCCGGGCAGTTACACCCTGTTCTGCTCGCTCCCAGGCCACGAGGCCAGGGGCATGAAGGCTACGCTTGTTGTGAAGTGAAACTCAGCGGGCCCAGGCCAGAACGTCGCTTGCCCCCGGGAGGCTTATCGTCCGGCGGGCGCCCGTGGAGAGGTCGATGATCAGCACCTCTTCTTTCTCGAAGATCGCGACCTGCCGACCGTCGGGCGACAGGCGCACCCTCATTTCCGCCCACATTCCGGGGCCGGTCGGGAGCAGATCGCGGACCAACCCCCCATCGCTGTCCAAGAAAGCCACCCCGGTTACCAACCCAGCGGGCCCATCTCCGCACCGCTGGACCACGGTCACGATTCCCGCCTGGGCCCAGAGTGGGAAAAACTCGTCCTGAGCGCCCGGAACACACCCGAAACTGGTGGGGTCTCCAGGACGAGCCTCGACGACGTTGCTCGTGGACGGGGTACTGGTGATTCGGTGTGCTTCCCCGCCGTTTCGACCAACGGCGTAGAGATCATTCCCGCTCGTGAAGACCAGGCTTTGACCGTTGGGGGAGAACGACGCACCCCCGGACGGTCCACGCGTGGGCTGATAGTGCCGGAGCTCATGGCCATCGGGCCGCAGCAGGTGGATGTCTTCAGAGGTCTCTCGCACCAGCTCGCGGCCGTCATTGGACCAGATGTACCAATTCCCATTGGAGCAGCCTGGATGGGGGAACGGACGTCGGTGCTTCCCGCGCAGGTCGGACACGTATAGCCGTTCCTTGGCCCGCGAACCCGGATTCACACATAGCAGGAGGCGACCGGTCGGGGAGGCCGCCACGACTACGGCATTCGAGAGAGTGGTTAGCCGCTTTGCGCTGCCGCCGTGTTCCCCCACGCTCCACAGCGAGTGGCCGCTGGTAAAGATGAGCGTTCCAGCCTCAGCCGGAACATCAGTCGCCGACAGGCCCGCGGTGGCGACGACGGCCACGAGGGCCAATCGACGGATCGTCGCCGAGGCCATTGTGGCCCACCCTATCCGTTGGTCCGTTGCTTGTCCAGTACGGCGCGGCGCAGAGCCGCTGATCCTTATGGGCCCTGGCAAGGCAGCTCCATACCCAGACGACGGCGTGACTCGTCGGCGACGCGACCGCGGCGGACCGTATCGAGCAGCAGATGGTGAGCGATTCCCAGCAGCCACCCAACCGCCGAGCCTCGCCGTGGATCGAACTTTTCACGGCGCTCGAGGGCACGCGCGAATGTCTCGGCGACAAGATCGAGCACGAGATGGCCCGACCTGACGGCCCAGGTATCCCCGGATCAGCGGGTAGCGACGCTCATACAGGAGCCCAAACCCCTCAGCACCCCCACTGACCAACAACTCCTCATCGCTCGACTCAACAGACATCTGGAGATATGGAGATATATACGAACAACATCATCCGTTTGTGACCGGGGCAACGAGGCCGACAAGTACCCCGCGAGATGCAGACGACAGTACGCTGTCCCGCACCACCGTCCTGCACGGTGCATTTGGCAAACGACAGCTCTTCAGACGCGGAGCCCGAAGACGATGGCCAGTGCGTCGTCGAGTATCTGAAGCTCCTCGCTGCTGAGTCGACCGAGGCTGCCTGTGATTGACTGGGCGTCGAGCGCGCGGACCTGGTCGGTAAGCACGCGGGTGGCTGTTCCGGAAAGGTCGATCACAGGGCGGAACGTCGCGGGAGCGGCAGAGCGCGAGGTCGGGGCGACGAGCACCGTGCTGAGAGCAAGTAGATCGTCGCTCTGGATAATCACGGCCGGGCGTACACCCTGTTGCTCGTGTCCGCGCGCGCGGCGCTGAGCCGCAACGCGGACGACCTCACCGCGGACCATCACTCCTCGGGCCAGGCCGGCATAAGATCGTCAAGGTCAGCCGCGAGCCCTGCGAGCTCCCGACGGTCGACGGCATTACCAGCCAACCGCGACGCCTCCTCGCGCAGTGCCGCTCGCTGCCGGCGGCGGGTTCGTGCTTCGAGGAGCGCTAGGCGAACGGCCTGGGAGTCGTTCAGGCCCTCGGCCCGTAGCACACCCAGCGCCGCCTCGGAGTCTGTGTCTAGTCGGACATGCAGAGCACGCGCCATCTGGCTGAGATTGTACTACAGATCATGCTACAAATCGGCCGGGTCCAGGAGCTTCAGCCGTTGCTCTCGGCCTACCGACGCGTGAGGATAACCGCGTCCTCAAGCGGTACTTGCGCATGTAGCTCACTCTCACGGTTTACACATGACCTAGAATGGGCGAAATGGACGGGGCCGGACAACAGTCGAACCAAACGGTCGGTTCGACCTTCGTCCGGCTGATGGAGCTAGCCGGACTCGAACCGGCGACCTCCTGGGTGCGATTCGGCCGCTCTGGACGGAGATTCCGTACTAAGAAATGCCTATTAGCAGGGCATTTTGTGCAAGCTAACGCTTCGAGGGTGCACGTCGATGCACCTCGATTATCAGAGATTATCGCCGTTTCAGGCACTTCTGGCGATAAGTGCCTGAACGAATTGCTGCGCACGGACCATGGCCGGTGTTGGCGTCGTCTGCGCCCATTAGCTCATCAAGAGCCAAGCAAGCGTGGGGCATCAGCCCGGGTCTCACGCTCGTTCTCGTCCCTTGCAAGCGTCTGCGGGGCGCCATCGGACACGCCCGCGTGGCGTGCGAAGCAGTAGCGTGGGCGACGGGTCATTTTGGCCTTGGCGTCTCTGCGCGATCTTCGGGGCCGTGATCCCGGTCGCTTTGGGCGGTGGCGGTTTTAGGATGTTGGATCTGCCGCTAGGCGAGTGCTCAGGAATGTACTTCCCGCTCAATCGGCCACTGCTCAGGCGATAAAGCCGCGCCTGTTGCTTTCCCTCGCGCGCACAGCACTGACGGTACGCTCATAGTGATCCGGGCGAACGCGCGGCCGATGACATCGAGCCGTCAGACCATGGGCCTACGCTCAGGACCCCTACGATCGCTTCACTTCACCGGATGTCTGGGCCAGGGCGGCGCGGCACTCTGCGATTTCCTGTGTTATCCCTTGCGCGCCTAAGCATTGAGTGGTGTCCTCAGCCTTCTCGAGCATGGGCTGTGTGCGGTCGAGGTCCTCGGGCCGGCCACGGGCTATGAGTGCGTGGGCTTGGCCAACGTGGGTGCGGGCGAGGAGTAGTGGCGCATCGAGTCTCGTCTCGATCTCAGTGGCGGCAGCGAAGTGGTGTTCGGCCTCCTCGTAGCGCTCCAGGGTGGTGGCAAGCGTGCCGAGCGCCCATGCGATCGATCCGTACACGAGGCCATCGTTGGCCGCGAGCTGGCCGGAGAAGGGCGCCAATAGCTCGTAGAGCTCGCCTACGCTATCGACAGCGCGCAGACGGGAGCACGCGTCGGCCCAGAGAAACATGGTTATGGACCAGGTCTGGTTCCATGGGACGCTCTGGAAGTTCTCGGCGAGTGCCAGCTCGCGCGCCTCATCCTCTCGGCCGCTCTCGATCAGCGCGAGCGCCGCGGCCGCGCGCCACGCAGGGAGGCTGTCCTGCTCGCCGGCGAGCTGCACTGTCTGCTCGACGAGCTCGCTGAGCCGGCCCTGGAAATAGCGCACGTCAGCAACCTGTGCGCCGAACATCACGACGGCGTCGGGCTGGCGGGATGCTGTGCCTGTCTCGTACGCCTGGGTCGCCCACCGCTCAGATGCCTGAAGGTCACCCTGTAGGAGGGCGAAAGTGGACTCCTCCAGCAGCCGCGTCCAAGCGATGAGCGGCTCCGGCACAGAGGCAGCGAGCGCTCGCACTGTCGTAAGGCCGGACTCGACCTGTAAGCGGTCCCCAGCCTCCATGCCGAACATCACACATCCGACAGCCGCGTGGAAGCTCAACCACGGGTCATCCAAACGCTGCGCGAGCTCGACCAGCTCGTCGTTTAGCCGTTGGCGCTCCTGCAGCGTGTCGGGCACATCGATGGCCCAACAGGCGTTGGCGAGCGTGTGGGCCAGCACGGCCGGATCGCCGGCGGATCGGGCTATTTCTATGGCCTCCGCGGCCAGCCGCCGGCACCGCGCCGGCTCACCAGCGTAGTGAAGTACGAGGGCCAGCAGCGCGAGCACCTGCGCCTGCCGCGGATCGTCGTCCGGGAGGGCTTCTGCGGCGGCCTCAAGCGCCCGCACGCGCTCAGAGTCCACCGCGCCGGCTTCGCTGATCCATCCCCTGCTGTTGGCTAGCACGGCGCGGCAGAGGCGGTCTGGATCGCTGAGCTCTTGAGCGAGCTGGGCCGCGTCGAGCAGCGTCTGGCGAAACTCCGGGTTCCCGGTCTGGCGCTGGGCCTCTCCGAGGCCGATCAGCAGCTCGCAGCGCTCGGAGCGATCGCCGCTGCGCGCCTGGTCATAGAGCTCGATGGACTGGCGATACCAGCGCACGGCCTCATCGGGGGCGAGCTGTTCAAGGGCGCGCTCAGCGGCTCGTTGTGCGTAGTGCAGCGCCTTGGTGGTATCGGTGCTCACGACCGCGGCGGCCCAGTGGGCGGCGAGCTCACCCAACCGCTCACCGGGCTCATCCCCGCACTGCTCCTCAAGTGCTTCTGCTATCTGTCGGTGAAGCCGCGCGCGGCGGGTATGTCCGAGATCCTCATACAGGGTGTGCTCGACCAATGCGTGGGTGAACGTGAAGCGCCCGGCCCGCTCTCTACTCTCCTTCAGCAGCGATGCCGCGACCGCCTCCTCGAGCAGATCCAGCAGCCTTGCCTCGGGGAGCTCGAGCACCGGGAGCAGCAGGTCGATCTCGAAGTCGCGGCCGATGACCGCGGCGGCGCTCAGAGCTGTGCGCGCGTCAGAGCCCAGGCGCTCCACCCGCCGCCCGACGACCTCGCGTACGCTCTGAGGCAGTCCCAGCTGAGCCACGTCACCCACCACGTGCCAGCGCCCGCCGTCCTCTTGCACGGTCACACCGGACTCCGCCAGGTGACGCAAGAGCTCGCCAGCGAAGAACGGGTTGCCCGCGGTCTCGCGGGTGATCTCGTGCGCCAGCGCACGCCCATCCCCATCCATCTCGTGTCCGGCGGCGGCCTCCATCAACGCCACCACGTCCTCGGCCTGAAGGCCGGTGAGCTTGAGGCGCTCGACCCCCTGCTCACGGTGAAGGTCAGCCAATAGCGCCGTTAGCGGATGCTCACGCGAGAGATCGGAATCCCGGTAGGTCCCCACCACCATCACCCTCATCGACGTGCCCGACGTGACCACATGGCGAAGCAGCGAGAGCGTCGGTCCATCAGCCCACTGCAGGTCATCCAGGATCAACAGAAGCGGCTCCTGCTCGCCCGCTCCTTCAAGGAGGCCCGCGGCGGCGGCGTAGAGCAGATAGCGCTCGGTCTCGGGATCGCTCTCGCGCGGGGAGGCAAGCTCGGGCACGCGATCGCCGAGGGCGGGTATAAGGCGTCCCAAGTCACCGCCGTGACTCTCGACGTAGGCATCCAAGACCGGCCGCGGAGCCTCGTCAACGAAGTGCCCGAGCGCCTTCACCCACGGTTGGTAGGGCACGCCGAGATCCTCGTCACAGCGCCCGTAGAGCACCGTCGCGCCCTCTCCATGCGCCTCTAGCGCCAGGTGCGTGGACAGCCGCGTCTTACCCACACCCGCCTCCCCACTGATCAGCGCCAGCCGCAGCGACCCCCCACACGCCTCTCCCCACAACTCTGTCAGCCGGGCGCGCTCGGCCACCCGCCCTACATAGCCGCTCGCCGCCAGCTCACGCAGCCGCTCCGGCAGAGCGATACCGGTCAGGAGGACCGGCTCCCACTGAAGCTCGAACGCCTGGACCGGCTCAGAGATGCCCTTCAACTCCAGAGCGCCCAGCGAGTGGAAGCGATGCCCCTCGCGCGCGCCGCCGATGTGGCGCACGTAAGCATTGACCACGATCTGCCCGCCCGTAGCCGCAGCGCAGAGCCGCGACGCTTCGACCACCGGCTCACCGAAGTAGTCGCCGTCCTCGACTACGGTCTCACCGAGGCTCACACCGATCCGCACCTCCAGCCGCTCCGCCGAGCGGCGGTTTCGCAACTCAAGGGCCTGCTGCATTTCAACCCCGCACATCAACGACTGCGAGGCGCTTGCGAACACCACCATCAGCCCATCGCCCAGATTCTTAACCTCCCGGCCAGCAGTGCGCTCAAGCGCGCCGCGCAGCAGCCCAAAGTGCTCTGCGCGCAAGTCCTCCGCCGTCGCGGGGCCAACCCGCTCGGCCATCGCTGTCGAGCCCACCAGATCAGTCATCAACACAGACACGGTCTCAGTAGCTTGAGAGCTCATCCGCCCATCATCCCCCATCAGAGCACCCCGCAACCTGGCTCAGTTGCTTCCTTTGGAACTCACCTTCGGAGTATCCTAAGACGGGAGTATTCCAGTTGCGTCGTGCCCTCCCGCAACCGCCTACGGCACAGAATTTCGTCTTGGACCTGACCCGCGTACTCGCGGTTGGCGCTGCACGGGCGCATTCTTGAGCGCATCTGGGCTGGGTCAGCGCATAGCGGAGACCTCACCGGCGCTCGGCTGGCGTGGGCCGCGGCCGATCGCCTCGATCGTGTCGGCGGCCACCGTTGGGCCTCCCGCCACAGCGTAGGCACGACTCACGCGCTGTGCACCCGCGCGACGGTCGATGGCTGTGCGGACGGCGTCTGCAAGCCGGTCGGGAGTCAGGCGGCGGGGCAAGAGGCGAACCCCGGCGCTGGCCACTTCCACGCGACGCGCAGTCTCGAGTTGGTCTCGTCCAAAGGGCACAACGACTACCGGGATCCCGGCTGCAAGGGCCTTCTGGGTGATTCCCATGCCACCATGGCATACCACGCACGCCACGCGCTCAAGGACGGCGTCGTGGGGGACGAAGCCAACGACCTTGCTCCCGGGCGACACCTTGAACTCGTCGGGATCGTGGGCAGCCGTGGTGCCGATCACGGACATGCCGACGGGCGGCAACGCCTCTAGTGCGACGCTGATGAGGCGCTCGTCGCCCTGGCGCTCGGTCGAGCAGGTGGCAAGCACCAGCGGGTCCGACATGTCGACCAGCCATATCGGGGACTCCTGCGGCGGCGCCCAGTTGATGGGGCCGACCAGGCGCACATTCGTCGGCCAGTCGCTACGCGGATACTCGAACCCCTCGGCAGTGAGCGCCAGCAGCAGCGGCGGGCGCCCGAGCAGGTCGCCGAAGTGGTGGAGCGCGGGCAGGCCGTACTGGGCACGCAGGGCGTTGAGGGGAGGTATTGCAACTCGGTCGAACCCACTGCTCACGATGCGGGCAACGATCGCGTCACGCACCGCCCCAAGCGGACCGCCCATAGGAGGCAATCCTGGCCCAAAAGGCGGGGCATCGCGGGAGGGCAGCGGCAACAGGTAGGGCGAGTACATCACCCAAGGGCGTCCGGATGCCTCAGCCACGGTTGCTGCCCCCCAACAGTTGATGTCAACCAAGAGCACATCTGGGTCGTGACGGGCGATAGCCCGCTCGAGGTCCGGGGCGTCCCCGCTCGCACGCTCGGCGAAAGTGGCCAACGCCGAGAGGATGGCGCGACGCGGCGAACGCTCACGCCAATCCTCAAGCTGGTTGCGTTCCACGACCGAATCGATCGCCGATCCCTCGATACCCATATTTGCCAGATGGCCGAGCTCGTCAGACAGCGTGTAGACGGAGACCCGGTGACCGCGCGCCACGAGCGCCGACATGATCGGCACGATCGAGTACACGTGCCCGCGGGCCGGTGAGGTGTATGCCAGAACCTTCACAGAAGGCAGCGTGCGCGGGAGAAATCTCTGGCGAGGATCGCGTCAACGAACCCACCGATGACGCCCGCAGACACTCCGATCATGACCGGAGTGTCGCACCTAGCTCGGGCAGGATCAATAAGCACAGACCGAAGCATCAGTTGGACGCTCCTCTTTCCGGAAAGCAGGAGCGACCGGCGCCGACGACATTGCTCCCGGTATGGACGAAAAGCGGCAGCGTTTGCGCCTCGCACGCTGACTACTGCTTTCTCTGCAATTGCGACCGCGTGCTGTCACCGCAGACGGAGGTGACGGCGCCCCGGGATAGCGACGTGCCGAGCCCGTTCAAGATGCGAGGCGTCTGCCACTGCTCCTGGGTGGTTCGCTTGTATGCAGCGGAGGGTCAAGGCGCCGCGCTCAGCTCGAACCTCCGGCCTTTGTGAAGTACTCGATGACCTCCTGGCGGGTGGCGCAGAGCAAATCCAGCGGCCCGGCAACCAGAGGGTTCAGCGGCAGGTCCGCCTGGAAGGTGCGGGTATCGCTTCGATAACCGACGAGTCGCTTGTCAGGGTTCATCAGCTTATGTATGCCGGCGATCGCAACCTCGGCGCAGACACCGTCGTCGGGGATCGCACCATCGAGGTTCGCGAGCAGGAACCGTGCTCGGCAGACCTCGATCACATCGCGCCGGTAGATGCGTCGGACCTTCTCCTCCGCGCTCCAGTCGGAGAGGCTCGCCGCCTCATAGCCGTCGCGCTGCGGCAGGAACACTCTGAAGCCGAGCGCTTCGAGCTCGTGAGCAAGCCGCAGATGGAACTCTCGCTCCTCGTTGGTGAAGAGGCCGCCGCCCACGTAGACGCGGTCGGGCTCCGTTGGCGCCAGTAGCGCGTCCGCGACCTCGCGTGGATCGTGGCTCGCGAAGATCTCGTCGGTCAACATGGCAGGAGGCGACGTGCGCCCCGACCAGTTTACCGACACTTCCGGCCGGCCCGGCTCAGCGCCGCTTGCGCCGAAGGAAGATCGGTCCCCAGCGGAGACTGTCCTGGCCGGCTAGGTCGCTCGGGTCGTTGAACCAGGTGCCACTGAGCTCATCGCACCGCTGCCGCCTTCCGGGCGGCGGCGAGGGCTTCAGGCGAACCATCCCGTCGTGCGGATTCACCGTCGGTAGCGGGCTGTCCGGTCCAGCATCGGGTCTCGCGACGACGAAGTACTCGTAGTGCAGCCTCTCGTCGTCGATTGTCGCCATCACCGACCAGGATTCGGTCGCCTCGGTGATGAAGTCGATCCTGATCCGGCTCCAGTCCTGCCTTATTCGGACGAGGCAGGGGATCTTGCGTCCCGTACCGTCACCCGCGAGCCCCTTCTCGACTTCGATGTGGCCTTCCCATTCGCCGTTCAGGTCCGAAATCTTCGAGAGTTTGAAATGGGCAATGGGTGCCCACCGCCAGATCGCCCGCTCGTAGAGCCAGACGAGCGGTAGGGCAAAGAGGCAACCGGCGGCCGCCCCCATGAAGGCAGCGAGCGTCGTGTCGAGGTGCGGAAACCCGAACACCGCGAGAGCGGCCGCCGCGATCGCGCCGACCAGCCCGACGAGTCCGATCACGTGGCCGCGGTTCACCCCACCCGCCGAGTAGAGGTGCCTTTCGCGTGCTTGCCACTCGGGGTGACTCGTGCGGTCGACCGGCATTCCCCACTTCAGCAGCCGCTCCTCGCGCGGGCGGCCGGTGGGCGGCGGGGTTGGCGGTCGGCTACGGCGCGGAGGAGAGGTAAGCCCGCCCTGCGGGTCGCCCGGGTTGTGGCGGCCACGTGCACCCAACGTGAACAGAATCGCGATGACCGGTATCCAGACGAGCAATGCCACGGGCGCGAGGACGAGAGGAAGCCACTGTGCGGAGCTGGCGGCGGTTGCGGTCACCGTGTCTCTGCCTTCGCCGAAATCTAGAGTTCGCACACCACGAACCGGCACCTGGCTGCCAATTCAGCGGCTTCGCCGCATTCGAGCGACAGTACGCCCAAGCCCGCCGTTATCGCGACTAGAGACGGGCCGAGAATCCACCGACGCAGGTAGTTACGGACATTCCCGTGTCGACCGTTGGCTGCCATACCCATTTGGATTCTAGCCGGCGGGATTTCGGTATGCATCGCGAGGACCGGGGTTTCGTGACTCGACTCGACCGCGCCGACCGTCGGAGGCTAGAGCCCGGGAGAGTGCTACACCCGAGTGGCCAGCGATACCGCCTTCAGCCAGCTTCAGACAGGTAGTCGGCATGTCGCCGGCCCGAAGACATAAGTCCTACTATCAGCTGGCCACCCGGCAGGCGTTTTCGGAATCTTCAATGTGCCGCGACTGATGAGACGCTCGTCCGACGCTGCTGTGGTCAACCGGTCCAGGCAAATCGTGTCATCAGGTAACAACTGCACAGCGAGCGGGCTTTGCGACTGTGGCCTGGGCCGTTACGGGCTTCCTTTCGGCCTCCCGTGCCGGCAGACGGGTGTCGAATATCGCCGGACTCCCTTCGATTCCGGATTAGCTGGGCGAAGGTTCAGGTCTGCGTCGCGCTAACCAGTCCGAGGAACACGATCAGCGATCGGTTCAGTGCTACGAGCTCGTCGTCGCGGAGTCTGCCGAGGCGTTTTCCGAGGCTGGACCGGGGGACGGTTGTGACCTTGTCGACCATGATCTGGCTCGGCTGGTCGAGACCGTTCTCCTCGGATGGACTGATCGGCAACCTGACGAGCGGGGCCTCGACGGGATTTGTGGTGAACGGGCAGATCGTGATCGACGCGGTGGCGTCGAAGCGATCGTTCTTGAAGGATCACAACGGGACGAGGCTTGCCGGTGTAGGGCCCTCGCGCCGCGGCCGTATAGATCTCGCCGCGGGTCACCGAGCGGTAGCTTCTTCGTCCTCGACCTCCCACGGGGATGAGATCGCGTCGACGAAGGCTTGGTCGTCCGCCTCGCGTTCACTCGCAGCAATAGCAACGGATTGGCGGTGCGCCTCCGCGATGAACTCGGGTGCTCGAACGTCTGGCACCCAGATCTGAAGAGGGCGCAACCCCTGGCTGCGCAGGCGAGCGCGATGTTGGCGTACTCGGTCGCGCGTCGATGGCATTCAACGATGTTACATGTAACGGTCGTGATCGTCAAGCACCACCGAAACCGTTTCAGGCACTTAAGCGACTTTAAGTGCCTGAGATTGGCGTCATCTGGAAAATGTCCAGGAGGTCGTCCGATCGGCAAAGTTCCTGCAAATCGTGACCTTTTGCGGAGCGACCGAAACCGCCAGCGTCAGCGGCAATCTCGGGCAGCACAACAACAAAAGCCCTGCAAATAGGCAAAATATGGAGCTAGCCGGACTCGAACCGGCGACCTCCTGGGTGCGATCCAGGCGCTCTCCCAACTGAGCTATAGCCCCGTGTGCTCGCGCCTGAGCGTGAGCGATGGTCTCGGAAGTGTAGTAGCAGACGTAGCCTGGACGGAGAACTCCACGCGACTTCGGAACGAGATGCAGTGGTTACAGACGCATGGATACGGAACAACGGTGCATTCTCGCACGACGGCAGGCGGGCGCAGTATGGTTCGGGGGCGTAATGGGATTGCTCGATGACGCCATCCGCGAACACTTGGAGCTGAAGCGTCTCAGGGGAGCCGATCCGGGTGCAGTGGCCCGAGAGGAGCAGGACGCCCTGGGACCGGTGGGCCGCGAAGGCGAAGACAACCACGGCGGGGGGAAGGGCAGCGACGAGACTGTGACAGACGCCGACAGGTCTTCCTTTCCCGATGCCGAGTCTCCAGGCATCGACCCCTCGACGTCTGGCCAAGAGACCATCGAGATCAACATGGAGGCTGAGCTTGCCGCGGCGGAACCGGAGCCCGGATACCAGGAGGAGACGGCGGCCCCGAAGCGCGCAACGCCAGTGGCACACCCCACAAACACCTCACTAAGCACCGAGGAATCGCTGGAATGGGAGGTCCCCGGCGACCGTTCAGAGAACCCTTCGCCCGAAGCTGGATCAAGCAGCGAGATCGACTCTCGCGCTGGGGACGATGAACACGTCGAGGACGTGCTCGAGGAGACGCCCGACTTCCTGCGAGATACGCCAGAGCAAGAGAGGCTCTGGTTCGAGCAGCGCCCTCCGCGCGACTTCGACTTTAACGAGTAAGGCCTGCCGCAGTAGCGGTGCCCAATCGAGGTGGGCATATCGGACGTTCCTAGAGGCCCATGTTCGCCTACACTCGGAGTCGCGGGGCCATAGCTCAGCTGGGAGAGCGCCTGCTTTGCAAGCAGGAGGTCGCCGGTTCGATCCCGGCTGGCTCCATAAAATACCTGCAAATGGTACATTTTTGGGGAGCATGCGTCGATGGCCTCCGTCACCCTTGTAGCTCTGTCCGTCCCCTGCCCATTGCGCAAAGCCCAGCAAACACGGGGCTTTATCAACTAAGCGTCATGCTTCCTGCGACGCAGGAGCTCCCATAGTTGATAGGTGGGTGAAAGTGCCTGCAATTCGCCGATTTCTGCAGAGTGTGTCTTCGGTCGCGGCGTTGCCCCTCATCTCGTGGAAAGCTACTATTTGCAGGCGAAACTGTTTGACACTCGTTTGGCACCCTCCCTCCTGAGTGCCAGAAACCGGCGGGTGAACGGGGGCTGACTCTCGCCTACCGGATGAAACCCCACGCATGTAGGGCTAGCATGTGTAGACTTTCATCCGATGAGATCAGACCGCATACTCGAGATCGTAAGGCGCGCTGGTGGCACCGTCACCTCGGCTGAGCTGATTGCCGGCGGAGCACGGTGGGAGGACCTGTACCGGCTGCGTGACTTCGGAGTCCTAGTGGAAATCTCCCGCGGCGTGTACCGCATCGTTGATGCCCCAGCCACTGCGCACCTTGATCTCGTGGCGGTGTGCCGACGGGCTCCGGCCGCGATGGTCTGCTTGAACTCGGCCGCCAGCTTCTGGGATCTGACCGACGAGATGCCCGACGTCGTGCATCTCGCGGTTCCGCGAGGCGCACATCGCCCGCGCGTCGCCTACCCGCCGACAAGGGTGCACATCTTCGCGAGCGCCACCTTCTCGCTCGGCCGCATAGAGCAGGAGGTGGAGTCGGGGGAGACGATCGCGATCAGCTCCCGCGAGCGGACAGTCGTGGACCTCATGAGGTTGCGCTCACGTGTGGGACGCGATCAAGCATTCACTGTGCTGCGGGCCTATCTGGACGGTCGCGACGCTCGGCCCGGCGAGCTCTTGGCGTTGGCTCGCGAGCTGCGCACAGGAAAGGCCATGGCGGACGCGCTGGAGACGATGCTGGCGTGAGCACGCGCAGCCCGGGGGAGGCCTATAGGGCTCTGCAGCGGCTCGCGCGTGCCGACGGACGCACCACGCAGCAGGCGTTCGAGCTGTACGTGCACGAGCGCTTCCTCGCGCGCCTGGCAAACTCGCGCTTTGCGGAGCGGCTCGTGCTGAAGGGCGGCATGCTGCTGGCGGCGCTCGATGCACGGCGCGCCACCCGCGACGCCGACATGCTCGCCCGGGGGATCGACAACGACGTAGAGAACCTGCGCGATGTCGTCAGCGAGATCGCTGCGATCGAGCTCACCGATGGGGTCGTGTTTGACGTCAAACGCATCTCGCTGGTCACAATCCGCGAGGACGCAAAATACGAGGGCATCCGAGTTGTCGTGCCCGCGACTCTTGGTGGTGCTGTCTTGAAGCTGCGACTCGATCTGTCATTTGGCGACCCCGTCGATCCGCAGCGCATCGACTACCCAACACTGCTTGACGATGCGGTCATTTCGTTGCTTGGTTACCCCTTGGAGAACGTGATCGCCGAGAAGGCGGAGACGATGATGGCCCTCGGTGACGCAAACACGCGCGACCGCGACTACGGCGATGTCTACCTCCTTTCGGGTACCTACCCACTCGAGGGGGAGTCCCTATGGGACGCCCTGCAGGCGACCGCCGAGCATCGCGGCCGAGGGACCCGACTGCTGGGCCCGTTGCTTGTGACGCTACGGGAAAGCCGTCAGCAGCCATGGGAAGCGTTCCGTGCCCGCGCTGGCCTCCCTGTACTGCCCGAGCGCTACGCCGACGTCGTCGACTCGGTGGTGGACTTCCTCGATGACCTCTACGCGAATCGCGGCGCTCACTGGGAGCCCACCAAACGGCGCTGGGAGTAGTAGTGGTGCGACCGCAGCACCAGTCACAACCCATGAACGTCCGACAGCGAGTGAGGACCCGGCCGACACTGGTTTCTTGCCGCGCGTGTCTCCCGAGACCATAAACACGAAGTATTCGTACAGGAGGGATCTGCGAAACGACCTGCGAAAGTCCTAGATTCAGGCGGCCGATACTGGCGAAGGCCATCGAGCACAGGCGCGGCCGACCGGCCTTTCGCTGCGGCTACGAGCTGACCGACTCAAGAAGGACAGGCTGCATCTGCTCCACCTGCTTCGCGGCGCCGGGCAGTGCTTTGCTCAGCCTGTTTGCGACCACATCGAGCGCCGGGGAGTCGGTGGCGAACCTTTCGAGCCAGGCTGCGAGCGCGACAACCCCGAGCAGAACCTGTCGGCGCTCTACGCCATCGGCACTGCCATGTCGGATCGTGTGCCCCGAACCGCTGAATACTGCGCGGCGAATGAACGTCTTCAGCTCGGCCGGGACGGGCATGCGTTTGACGACAGTCACCAGACCCGGTGCTTTCTTTGCGGGCTCG
>CAVUNX010000010.1:0-325878 GCA_963742945.1 uncultured Solirubrobacterales bacterium
GCAGGTCCCTCATCGAACGTCCCGAGCCCTCTTCATAGCGCGTAATGAGCTCGGCACGCGTCGGATATCCCTCGGCGCGAGTGACGCGGCCGAGGTGCTCGCGCAGGCCGCCTTCGGGGTCGCTGGCCTCGGTCCAGAACATGCACAGGTAGCCGACGTCGGCGAGCGGGTCCCCAATCGTGGCCATCTCCCAATCGAACACCGCCACCAGCTCGGCGGGAGCCCTGGCGGCGAACATGGTGTTTCCCAAGCGATAGTCGCCGTGCACGATCGTGGCGGGGCCGGACTGCGGCATGTGCTCCGACAACCACGCCCCAACGCGCTCCACAGCGGGGATCTCGCGCGTCTTGTTGAGGTCCCACAAGCCCCCGAAGCGTCGCAGCTGGCGCTCGAGATAGCCGGTGGGCTTGCCGAAGCCCTCCAGGCCCGCGGCCGGCCAATCGACCGCATGGATCTCGACGAGCGCGTCGATCAACTGCTCGCCGATCCGCCTGCGCTGCTCGGGGGTATCAAGCGCGGTGGGGGTATCGGAGACGATCACCTCGCCTGGCACGCGCTCCATCACGTAGAAGGGGCAGCCGATCAATACCTCGTCGTCACATACCGCGAGCACCCTGGGCACACGCGCGGGCGTGCCCTCGAGCGCCCTGAGCAGGCGCGCCTCGCGCAACACGTCATGGGCGCTCGGAGGAAGCGGGGGGCGGGGGGGACGGCGCAGCACCAGCTGCGGGCCGCTGTCGCGCTCGATCAGGTAGGTGACGTTGGAATGACCGTCGCCTATCGGCTGCACCCTGATCTCCCCGGCGCCCAGCCCGTGCTCGTCGAGGAAGCCTCGCAATGGCCCCAGGACAAGCAGCGGGGGGCGTGCGTCGGGGGGCACGTCCTCGAGGCTCTCAACGATGTCGTCAGGTGCGATCGCGGCGCTCATCACGGGCACGCTACACCGACGCTCGCCCTCGCCGCGCTGCCGTCGTGGCGTTTGAATCCGCTCCACGGCCGCCAGGGTGCGAGGACGTTACGACGACCGGGGCGGCCTCCAACGCCGATTCGATACCGTCCGGGGGGACTGATGCACTCATGGGCTTGCGCCGCACCGTGGTCGGCCAGTCCAGGACACCCGCGTAGGACGGTCGCGGGAGGTGGACCGCAACATCTCGGGTGCCGTCGTGTCTTAAGCCCTCATGCTCTCATCCCGCACGTTCTTCCACGCCAGAATCCAAACGCTCGCGGTGCTCGCGCTGGCGTGCTTCACGCTGTGCTCGTCCGCGCTTCGGGCCTCGCCGGCAGCGGCCTCCCACAGCCAGGCGATGTTCTTCGAGGCCCCGGACCTGGTCGATGTGAGCCCGGCCGCCCGCTCAAAGGAGCTGGCACAGCTACAGACCCTGGGAGTCAAAGCTCTACGGGTGGAGCTCTACTGGCACACCGTCGCGCCGGTGGCCGACAGCACGAGACGCCCCACCTTCGACGCCACCGACCCGGCGAGCTATGACTGGGGTGGATATGACGCGGTGCTGGCCGAAGCTCAGCGCCTGCGCTGGCCGGTGCTGTTGACGGTCACATCGCCGGTGCCGAAGTGGGCGACGGCGGGGCACAAAGACCTCCTGACACGTCCCGACAGCAGACAGTTCAAGGAATTCATGACGGCGGTGGGGAGGCGCTACGGCAGCGAGGTCTCCCTGTATGCGATCTGGAACGAGCCCGACCACCCGGCGTTCCTGCGGCCGCAGTTCAACTCCAGGGGGACGCCCGAATCTCCGCGCATCTACCGAGGCCTGTTTCAGGCCGGCTACGAAGGGTTGCGGTCCGCCGGGATCTCCAAGCCGAAGGTGCTGATGGGGGAAACCGCCCCGGTGGGCTACGACAGGGTGAATGTGAGAAAGGAAGGCAGGAAGGCGCTGCTGCACGACGTGGCACCGCTCGCTTTCCTACGCGAAGCGCTGTGCCTGAACGCGAAATACCGAAAGTCGGGCACGTGCGGGATGCTTCCGGTGTACGGGTATGCGCACCACGCATACACGGTCGGTACGCCCTCCTACCGCCCGCCGGAGGTCGACGATGTGACGATCGGGGTGCTCTCGCGCCTGTCGAGCGCGCTCGACAGGGCAGCCAGGGCACACGCGATCCCGGCCCGGATGCCGATCTATCTGACGGAGTTCGGTATCCAGAGCAAGCCGAGCATCCTGGGGGTGTCCATGGCCAAGCAGGCCGAATATGACGCGATTGCCGAGCGGATCGCCTGGGCAAACCCACGCGTGGCTGCGTTCTCTCAGTACCTGCTGCGCGACGACCGGGTGGGGGGGGCGCCCGGCTCGAGCGTGCACGGTGGATTTGTCGGCTTTCAGACAGGGCTTGAGACGGTCAATGGGGCACGTAAGCCGCTGTGCTTCGGCTTCCCGGTGCCACTTGTCGTGTCCAAGCAGGGTCACGGGTTTTCACTTTGGGGGTTGGTGCGCCCCAGTGAAGGTGCCACGAAGGTCAAGGTGCTCGTGCAGCCGAGAGGCTCGAAGAGCTATCGGACGCTGAAGGTCGTGCAGACCAACTCGAGCGGCTACTGGACGCTGCGCTCCTCGGTACAGGGGACGCACTGGCGCGTGAGCTGGCGCAGCCCGGCCGGAGTCGCCTACAACGGCCCGGCGATCGCCGCTTCCTGACACCGTCGCTTCTGCGGCGTCGTCCTACCATTGGACGATGCCCGAGCTGCCAGAGGTGGAGATAACGGCGCGGCGACTCCACGAGGCGTTGCGCGGCGCGGAGATCGTCTCCGCGCTCGCTCCGGGGGTGAAGGCGATGAGGACATTCGACCCCCCGCTGTCGGCTCTGGAGGGACAGCGGGTCGAGCGCGTGGGAAGGCGCGGAAAGCACCTGCTTATCGAGATCTCAAACGATCTCGCGCTACTGATACACCTGATGTCGGCGGGCCGCTTGCAGCTATATGACCGTCGAGCCGGGCCACGCGATAGAACCTCGCGCTTGCTTGTGAGGATGCTCGTCGATGGTGGGGATGGGGAGGGGCGTTCCACCGGTGAGAGCACGGCTGGTGGCGCTGCGCGAGAGGGCAGGACGAGCGGCGAGACGACGCCCACGGGCACGCCTGAGGTCGAGCTGCGCCTGCGCGAGTTCGGATCCAAGCAGGCCGCCTGGGTGAAGCTGCTGGCGAGCTCAGAGCTGGAGCGGGATGAGTCGATCGCGACGCTCGGCCCCGAGGCGTGGCCCTTGCCACCCCCGCTCAGGGAGTTGCTGGACGTTCCCCGCCCGTTGCATGCGGCGCTGCGCGACCAACACGTCCTCGCCGGGATCGGGCGCTCATGGGTGGATGAGATCCTGTGGGAGGCACGCTTGTCGCCATTCAAGCGCGCGGGCGATCTGAACGAGCAGGAGAGGACAGTCCTGACGCAGGCGATCGTGGACACGCTTGGGGGGGCGATCGATCATTACGAGGGCATGGTGAAGCTCCCGATCCCCGACAAGCTGCCGATGCCCCTGAAGGTGCACCGTCACGAGGGAGAGCCGTGCCCTCGCTGCGCGACCACCTTGAGGGGGGTGCACTTCGAGGACTACGTGATCGCTTACTGCCCGTCCTGTCAGACGGGCGGGAGAATCCTCAAGGACAGGCGCCTGTCACGCCTGTTGAAGTGAGCGCCGCTCGAAGACTCTCGCCAAGAGCACGCTCCCCTCGAAGAGTAGGTAGAGCGGCACTGTCTCCAGCAGGAGCGTCACGGCGTCGCCTGGGAGGAAAGCGGCCACGGCGGCGCACGCGAGGATCGCATAGCGACGGTTGCCGCGCAGTTGATCGGGGGTGACGATGCCGGCACGGGTGGCCGCGAGTATCCCTACCGGCACCTGAAAGACAAGGCCCATCGCGAGCAGGATTACCGCTGCGAAGTGGTAGTACTGGCTTGCCTGCACCAGCACATTGAACTGGCCGCTGTTGAAGTTCTGGAAGAAGCGCACGGCGGCCGGCAGCACCACGAAGTACCCGAACATAACTCCAACCACAAACAGCACGGGGATCGCGAGCATCAGGGGATTCGCCACCCGTCGCTGCTCGGGGCTGAAGGCGGGCAGAAGAAAGCCGTACAGCTCATAGAGCACCACAGGCAACGCCAGGACGAACGCAAAGATCAGGGCGACCCCGATCGTCGCGTTGAACGGCTCGCCGATCCCGAGTGTCACTGGCCGATCGCCACTCGCGGGAGCCGACAAGCTCGAGATATCGCCCTGCAGGCGTGGGGTGACGTGCCGGAGAGAGGCGCGGGTCGCGGCGCTGGCGCCGCTGCCGGGTCGCTCGAGCGTAGCGACCACGATGGCCAGCTGGCCTGCGAGGTCACGGGCATTGCGCTGGACCTTGTAGGTGGCGCCCAGGGGGCCCCTACCGGAGCTCACCTGTCTCTGGGTCTCGTGGGCGAGTGGGGCATTGATGACTCCAAGCAGCGCATGGTTTTGCCACATGCACAAGCCAAACGCCACAGCCATCGCCGCAAGCGACACGATCAGCCGTGTGCGCAGCTCAGCGAGGTGGTCAACCACGCTGAGCCGCTCGTCATGTCCGACGCTGCCGACCGCGACGGCCACTGTGGCTCCTCTCAACCGTGTCCACGCCCGGTGCGCGGGCTCGCGAAATTGTTGTCAGCTCATGCATCGTGCTTGCCGATCTCAGGCGCTGCGATCGTCCTTGACGCTCATCAAGGGCGCGGCCGTCGTGGCGTCCGCGGGAGCATGCTCCGGAGTCGACGCCGGCCGCTTCTCCGGGACACTCAGTGAGCTGTGCACGCTGTCGCCGCCGATCGCCTCCTTGAAGCCACGCAGGCCGCTACCCAGCGAGTGGCCCATCTCAGGAAGTCGCTTCGCTCCGAAGACCAGCAGGACGACGATGAGGAGAAAGGCCAGGTGGATTGGATTGTCGAGACCCATCATGAGAAAGTGTTACCTCCAATTTGGCGTTACGGGAATCTGATGGCGTTAGGGGAATTTGACCTCCCAGGACCTGATGTGGGAAGCCGCGGTTGCTGCCAAGGCCTGGGTCTTTGTTCCGCTTGACGTTCGAGACGGTTACTCCCGCAGACCCAGATGCCGGGGCTCAACGATCGCCAAGCGGTGCCAAGCGGTGTTCGCGGATGGCCTCCGCGCGGATCACCGCTTTGGCCGCGAGGCTCATCGAGTGAGCTTCGTGATCCGTTAGCCGACTCGCTGCGAATAGTCGAAAGATGAGCATGACGATTCAAGTCGAACCCCGCTAGATGCCCAAAGCCAGTCGCCAGCTCGATCAGTCGCCGGCCAAGCTACGCAAGCTCGCCGACGAGGAGCTCATGGAGCTCGTCTGCCGAAATGACGCTGCTGCATTTGAGATAGTGCTGGAGCGGCATGTGGATGTGGCCTTCTCGCTCGCCTATCGAATGGTCGGGCGTCACTCACTCGCCGAGGACGTCGTGCAGGAGGCGCTGCTCTCGCTCTGGCGCACCGGGACTCGCTATGACCGTTCGCGCGGCAGCGTGCGCACCTGGATACTTGGCATCACCCACCACCGAGCGGTGGACGCTCTGCGTCGCGACGGGGTGCGGACGAGTAAGAACGTGGCCGACGACGAGCTGGAGGAACGACTGGAGGCGCCGGAGCGCACGGACGCTGAGGTGGTCCGTCGCGACGAGGCTCATGAGGTCCGTACCGCGCTCGGCCACCTTCCAGCCGAGCAGGTGAGTGTGATCGAGCTGGCGTATTTCGGGGGCTTCACGCATACTGAGATCGCCGAGATGCTCGAGCTCCCCGTTGGAACGGTCAAGGGCCGGATGCGTCTCGGTCTCGAGAAGATGCGCAGTCGCTTGCATGGCTGGGAGGCACTCACATGAGCCGGGCGGGGGGTGAGGGGGAGTGCCAGGAGGTCGGCCAAGCGGCGGCGTATGTCTTGCGTGCTCTCGAGCTGGAGGAAGCTGAGCGCTACCGCGAGCATCTCGGTCGGTGCGCCGTCTGTATCGCGGAAGTTTCGAGGCTGCAGCCCGTCGTAGACTCGCTGCCCAGCGGCTTGCCGCGTGTGTTCGCCCCCCCGGAGTTGCGCGCGAGGGTGGTGGCGAGTGTGCGCTCCGAGGCCGACTTGCTGCATGCCGCGGGAGCCGGCGCCGATCGTGCTGAGTCCGCGCGCCCCCGCTGGCGCCCGCGCCGTCCGGAGCTGCTCGTGGCGGCGGTGGCGATGGGCGTGGGCCTGCTGATCGGAGCCCTGGCGATCGGTACGGGGTCGAGAACACCCGCGAGTCATGTGACCTCGACGCGGCTCGCCTCGGCTCCTCCGGGAGCCCGGGTCATCCTGCGTCAGGTGGGAGCGAGGGCCGAACTCGTGGTCTCCGGAGTCTCCCAACCCCCACGCGGCAAGATCTACGAGGTCTGGCTCGCCCGTGCGGGGGCCGCTCCGCAGGCGACGAACGCCCTGTTCGGTGTGACCAGGGACGGCAGTGCCTCGGTGGACGTGCCCGGCAATCTCACAGGGGTTCGCCAGGTCATGGTCACGGCCGAGCCGCTCGGGGGTAGCGCCCATCCGACGAGTACGCCGATCATCGTGGCTACGCTGCCCTCCTAAACGAGGGAGGTAAGGCAGGGGCCCTTCGGGGCGAAGGACCGTAGGCTTGGTATGTGCCCACTCTCGGAGAGCCGCTCCTGCGCAACTTGGCGTCGTTCAAATCGAGCTTGATCGGAGACGGCCTGTCCTCGATGGTCGTGCCCGCCTCGACCTCGATCACCGACAGCCTCGATTCGTTCGTCGAAGCCGCTGGGCAGTTCTTCTCGGACCTGGCCGCCGTCCATTGGGGGGCGCTTGTGCTCGGCCTTACGTTCTTTGGGCTCAATCTCACGTTGCGCTCCCGTGCCTTCTTTCACAGCCTGCGCGCGGCCTATCCGGCGGTGAGCTTCCAGTGGCAGGCGTATCTGGGGCGCCTACCTCGCCGCGGTGGGCTTCAACAACGTCGTGCCGGCTCGTGGCGGGGACGTCATCAAGTTGTTCTTGACGCGCAGCTCGATCCCGGGCTCTTCCTATCCGACCGTCGCCTCGGCGTTCTTCGTCGAGTCGATCTTCGACGCGTGCGTGGGCGTGTTCGTGCTCATATTCGCGTTCACCCAGGGCGTCTTTCCCAAGCCGCCCGGACTTCTCCAAGCTGAACTCCTTCGACATCTCCTACCTCGCCGAGCACTTCCGCTTCACGCTCTTTCTGATCACGCTGCTCGCGGTCCTGGGCCTGGTTGGGTTCGCACTGCTCTCGGCACGGGCGAAGGCGTTCTGGGCCCGCGTGCGCCAGGGCCTCACGATCCTCACGGACAGGCCCCGCTACATGCGCGAGGTCGTCGCGCTGGCAGGCGGCCGCGTGGGTGTGTCGCTTCACCGCCTTCTGGTTCCTGCTCGACGCGTTTCGCGTGGCGGCTCGATCGTCAATGTGCTGCTCGTATTCGGCGTGGGCCAGGTGGCGGGTGCCGTGCCCTTCACCCCTGGGGGCGCGGGCGTGCAGCAGGCGCTGCTGGTGAAGGTGTTCGCCACGAGTGCCCCCACGACCGTCGTGGCCGCTTATTCGGTCGGCCAGCAGATCGCGATCGCCGCTTTCACCGCCCTTGCGGGGCTCGCTGCCGTGGTGTTCATCTTCCGCTTCCGCTCCTTCAAAGAAGTGATCGCGGCCGGGCGCGCCTCGCGCGAGGCGGAGCGCGAGTCAGAACGAGCGGACGTGGAGGAGGAGCGCGTTACTGCAAGTCCCTCGCGCGCCTCGCGCACGAGTGTGACGGCCTCGGGGAACACGATGGCGATAACGCGGCGAATCTGTTCTGCCTGAGCCTCGGCGTTGCCCTGCACGTTCACGCGGTTCACAGCCGCGACCGTCATGTCCACCGCGAGCTTGATCGCGTTGTCGGCCCAGGCCAGCGCCTGCTGCCCCTGCATCTGCTCGGCGAACTGCGCGATACGGCGCTGAAGCTCGTCGGGATCGCCGAACAGGTCACCGAAGCCACCACTCTCCATAATCCTCATCCTAGCGTTCGGGGGGGTGCGTTCGGGCCGGTCCCAACTGTCCGCTAAGGGCCCCATCGAGAGCCCGTTGCCGGGCGCTCTCGCCGTGTGGGGGTGCGCGCCAGGATCCGGTCCCGACGCTCAACTCATAGACTGCCGTGCCCGATGGCAATGGCCCCAGAGATCCAGCAGCGAGTCGCCTTTGAGTCCGAGCGCCGTGCCCGTCTCGCCGTGCCCGCCGTGGCGGGCGGAGTGCTCTACCTGCTGAGCGGCATCATTTTGAGCGCGACGCTGAAAGAACTGCCGGCAGTGGGCGTCGTGCAGGGCCTCGAACCGATTCTGCTGGGCAAACCGAACGCGACCGTGAGCCCAAGGGCAGCGGAGGTCAGGTACATCGACCACCACGCTCTTCGGCCTGATTGCGGGAAGTGTGCTCACCGCGGTGTCCGTGGCGGTTTTGACGCTCGTGCTCCTGTTCATCGTGGACGCGACTCGCTTTCGTCGTCCGTCGTGGCCCGCGGGGCGTCCGCTCGTGCTCATCGGGGGGGTGGGGGTCGCCTCGCTGAATGTGATCCACGAGGTGATCCTCGTGGTCGAGGCTCATAAATTCACGACCGGCAGCGACTTCACCAACAAAGCGGTCGACAGGGCGCTGCTCACGACGGGGTCGGGTGGAATCGCCCTCGGACTGCTCGGTCTGATCGCCGCGCTTGCGCTCGCCGTCGGGATGATCGGGGTGATGCTCGGCTCGATGCGCGCCGGACTGCTCCCGCGTTGGATGAGCGTGCTCGGCATCCTCTCGGGGCTGTTGTTCCTCCCGTTCTTCGGCACTACCACCCTGCAGCTGATCCCAACGTTCTGGCTGGTCGCGACCGGCATCCTGCTGATGGAGCGCTACCCGAGCGGCGACCCACCGGCCTGGGCCGCGGGCGAGGCGCGACCGTGGCCCACCCAGGCGGAGGTGAAGGCCCAGCGCGAGGAAGAGAAGGAGGGGGCTCCCGCGGGAGGGCGCTCTCGCCCGGCCAATGGGGCGGGCGAGAGGGCCGACAACGCCGGCGGTGGGGTGGGTGGCGAGATGGTCCCTGCCCCAACGCCCGCGGCGCCCGGCTCCAGGCGCAAGCGCCGCAAGCGCCGCTGATCCGGCGGTTGCCCCGATTATCACGATTGGGGGGCCTACGGAGCGGGAATAATCAGGGAGACCGGGGTTGGCTTCAGGTCAACCGCGATCGGCAGCTTGACAAGCATCAATGCCGCCCGGTCACTGGAGCGGCGTGAAGGGAGGTCCCATGGAGGCCGCTTCGATCCATCATCACCCGGCGCAGGGAGCGAGTCCGCCCGTCGCCGACGAACGTCCGGTCGCGAGCACGTGGTCGCCGGCGAACCCGGCGCCGCTCGGTCTTGCGGCGTTTGCCATGACGACGTTCGTGCTCTCGATGTTCAACGCCAATCTCGTCGACGAAAAGGGCGTACCGGTCGTACTCGGTCTGGCGCTCGCCTACGGAGGCATAGTGCAATTGCTGGCGGGCATGTGGGAGTTTCGGACCGGGAATACCTTCGGAGCGGTGGCATTCTGCTCTTACGGTGCCTTCTGGATCTCCTTCTGGGCGCTCGAGGTGTTCTACGCGAAGAACATCGGTGGCGATGTCGGTCACTCCGTCGGCCTGTTCCTCTGGGCGTGGGCGATCTTCACCGCCTACATGACAGTGGCCGCGCTGCGTGTCAGTGGGGCGGTGCTGCTCGTGTTCGTGCTGTTGACCGCAACGTTCATACTGCTCGCGATAGGCGCCTCGGGAGGGCACACAACTGTCACCCACTGGGGTGGCTACGTCGGACTCGCGACCGCCGCCGCGGCCTGGTACGCATCGTTCGCGGCTGTCACCAACTCGACATTCGGGCGTACCGTCCTGCCGGTGGTGCCGCTCGGCGACCGGTAAAGTCAAAACGATGGGACGCCAGGGGAGGCTCGAACTGATGGCCACCAACGCGGACACGCTCGACATCGAGCTTGCGCGGATGCTGGAGGTGGAGCGCTTTGAGCCTCCCGAGTCTTTCCGCGAGCGGGCGCTGTTGAACGATCCGGAGGTCTACGAGCAGGCGGCGCGCGATCCGCTGGCGTGGTGGGCCAAGCAGGCAGAGGAGCTCGACTGGCTCGCGCCCTGGGATCGCGTGCTCGACGACTCCAATCCCCCTTTCTACAAGTGGTTTGTGGGGGGCAAGATCAACGCCTCCCACAACTGCCTGGATCGCCACGTCGAGGCCGGTCGGGGCGAGCGGGTGGCGTTGCACTGGCGGGGAGAGGAGGGAGAGGAGCGCGACATCACCTACGCCGACCTGCTCGCCGAGGTAAAGCGCTTCGCGAGTGCGCTCAAGGACCAGGGGGTGGGCAAGGGCGATGTGGTCGGCATCTACCTTCCGATGATCCCCGAGGTCGTCGTGGCGATGCTCGCCTGCGCGCGCATCGGGGCGCCCCACAATGTGGTCTTCGGAGGCTTCTCCGCCGAGGCGGTACGCGAGCGCATGGAGTTCTCCGAGGCCAAGGCGCTCATCACCGTCGATGGAGCCGCCCGCAAGGGCAAGACGGTTCCCGTCAAGGAGCGAGTGGACGAGGTCATGGGTGACCTCGCGACGCTCGAGAGGATCGTCGTGGTGCGCAGCAAGGGCACCCGGTGTGAGATGAAGCCCGGACGCGACGTCTACTACGACGAGATCCTTGCCGCGGCAGATCCGGAGTGCCCGGCCGAGCCGCTCGACGCGGAGCACCCGCTGTACATCCTCTACACGTCCGGTTCCACCGCCAAGCCGAAGGGCATCCTGCACACGACCGGCGGCTACTTGACCGGAGTCACGGCCACCCATCGATATGTCTTCGATCTCAAGGCGGAGTCCGACGTCTACTGGTGTGCCGCGGACGTGGGCTGGGTTACCGGTCACTCCTACATCGTCTACGGACCGCTCGCCAACGGGGCAACCTCGGTTATGTGGGAGGGTGCTCCGGACTACCCCCACAAGGGCATCTGGTGGGAGCTCGTCGAGCGATACAAAGTCAGCATCCTGTACTGCGCACCCACGGCCATCCGTGCGTGCATCAAGTGGGGCCCGCGCTGGCCGGGAGAGCACGATCTATCCTCGCTGCGCCTGCTCGGCACGGTGGGTGAGCCGATCAACCCGAAGGCATGGCTCTGGTACCACAAGGTGATCGGCGGCGAGCGCTGTCCGATCGTGGACACCTGGTGGCAGACGGAGACCGGCGCGATCATGATCACCCCGCTACCGGGCATTACAGCAACCAAGCCAGGCTCGGCCACACATCCGTTTCCGGGCGTCGAGGCACAGGTGCTCAGCGAGTCAACAGGAGAGCCCCTCACCGAAGGACAGGGCCTGCTCGTGCTCACCCGCCCGTGGCCGTCGATGCTGCGCACGCTCTACAAGGAGGAGGAGCGCTACATCGAGACCTACTTCAAGCGTTTCGGCAAGGAGACCTATCTGGTGGGGGACGCGGCGCGCGTTGACGGCGACGGCTACATGTGGGTGATCGGGCGCATCGACGACGTCGTCAACGTCTCCGGGCACCGGCTCTCCACGGCCGAGGTCGAGTCGGCGATCGTGGCTCATCCAGATGTCGCGGAGGCCGCCGTGATCGGTCAACACGACGAGCAGAGCGGACAGGCGATCGTGGCCTTCGTGACACTCCAGGGCGAGCTGCAGGGAGACGAGGCCACCGTCGAGAGCGTTCGTGAGGCGGTCGCCGAGCGGATCGGCAAGTTCGCGCGCCCCAAGCGCGTCATCTGGGCGGACGATCTGCCAAAGACGCGTTCAGGCAAGATCATGCGCCGCCTGCTGCGCGACATCGCCGAGGGCCGTGCTCTCGGGGACGTGACCACGCTGCGAGACCCTGCCGTCACCGCCCAGCTCCAGGGACGCGTGGAGGAGATGCAGTCGCAGGAGGACTAGCTCGCGCCTGGCAGATCCGGGGCCCTGTCGATCCCGGTGCCCTTGATCCTCGAGGGTCACCAAGGGTCTTGTGTTCAGGTGGCATGTGCCGGCAGTCGCCGGGCCTTCAACCGACGATCACCGGCCAGCAGGCCTCTTTCGGTTCACGGTGCTCGCGCCGAGGATGGCCGTACTCGGTGTGGCGCCAACTACTACACTCGAGTCAATGAGCGTTGCGGGCGGTCCCAACGGGACGCGGAAGATCGTCGAGGCCCAGGGCGTCTGCCGTCGGTATGGCGAGGGGGAGGCCGCGGTGGATGCCCTCGCGGACGTCAGCGTGGAGTTCCCCACGGGTGGATTCGCGGCGATCATGGGCCCATCGGGCTCGGGCAAGTCGACCCTGATGCACATCCTCGCCGGCCTCGACCGGCCGACGTCGGGGTCCGTGAGGCTCGACGAGGTCGAGCTGACCGGGCTCGATGACCGCAAGCTGACGCAGCTGCGTCGCGACCGCATCGGGTTCATCTTCCAGACTTTCAACCTGCTCCCGGTGCTGAGCGCGGAAGAGAACATCCTGCTGCCACTCTCGATCGCCGGGCGCAAGCCCGACAAGGAGTGGTTGGATCGCCTTATCGATGAGATCGGCATCCGCGACCGTCTGAGTCACCGTCCGGCGGAGATGTCCGGTGGGCAGCAGCAGAGGGTGGCGGTGGCGCGCGCGCTCGTCTCGAGGCCGGCGGTGGTATTCGCCGACGAGCCCACGGGCAACCTCGACTCCAAGGCCTCGGGCGACGTGTTGACGCTGCTGCGCCACGCGGTTGACGACTTCGGCCAGACGGTCGTTATGGTCACCCACGACGCCCACGCGGCGTCGTTTGCCGACCGCCTGCTGGTGCTGGGCGACGGGCGCATCGAGCACGATGGCGAGGGGACCACGGCCGAGCAGGCCCTGGACCTGTTGAAGTCCTCAGGCTGATGGCGGCGCTGGTGCTGCGCGGCTTCATGCAGCGCAAGCTGCGCGTGCTGCTCACGGCCGTGGCGATCGCGCTCGGGGTGGCGCTGATGGCCGGCACCTACATCCTCACGGACACGATCAACAACTCTTTCGCGGGGATCTTCAGGACAGCCAACGCGGGCAACGATGTGGTCGTGACCCCAACTCAGAAGCTGGGGAGCCGGGTCCGCACACAGGTCTCCCCGATAACGGATGGGATGCTCACAAGGGTGCGCAAAGTGCCAGGGGTGGCCGAGGCGGCCGGGGGGATCTTCAGCCTTGGCACCCTGCTCGACGCGAACGGCAAACGACTGACCAGTGGCGGGGCGCCCGCCTTCGTCGCCGCCGAGGCACCAAAGCGCTTCGAGTCCTTCTCACCGGTCGCCGGCCGTTTTCCCGACAACGCGCGGGAGGTGGCGATCGACCAGGCGACCGCCGAGCGGGCGAAACTGAAGTTGGGTGAGCAGATACGGGTGGCGGGCTCGGCGCCCGCCGGTCGCTACACGATCGTGGGCATCGTCAAGTTTGCCGGCAGCCAGTCCTTCGGGGGGGCGGGCGCGGCGATCATGACGCCCGCGGAGGCCCAGCGCGTGGTGGGGGAGCGGGGTCGCTACGACCAGATCAACGTCGCCGCCAGGCGGGGCGTCACGCCAAGGGATCTGCGTGACCGAATCCGCGCGATCCTTCCATCCACCGTGGAGGTTCGCACGGGGGCGCAGCAGGCGGCCAAGCAGACCTCGGACCTCGAAAGCAATCTCGGCTTCCTGCGCACCTTCCTGCTGATCTTCGCCTATGTGTCGCTGTTCGTGGGGGCGTTCATAATCTTCAACACCTTCTCGATCACAGTCGCCCAGCGCACCCGCGAGTTCGGCCTGTTGCGCACGCTGGGGGCCTCACGCCGGCAGATCCTGCGCTCGGTGATCTTCGAAGGAGTGCTGCTTGGCGTAGGGGGGTCGGTGCTCGGCCTGCTCGGCGGTATCGCGCTGGCCCCCGCGCTCGACCAGTTGTTCAAGAGCTTCGGCGCGGACCTGCCGGACAGCGGCACGGTGCTCCAGACGCGCACGATCGTTGTCTCACTTGTGGTGGGCACGAGCGTGACGCTGCTCGCCGGGATGACGCCGGCGTTGCGGGCGACGCGCGTGCCTCCCATCGCCGCGTTGCGCGAGGGGGTGGAGATACCTCCGCGCAAGCCGATCACGCATGGACGCTATGCCGTTCCGATCCTGCTCGCGCTGATCGCGGTCCGTCTCGTCGTCGGCATTCTCCAGGGGGACGGCCTCGGCACGCTCGGGATCCTGCTGGCGCTCGGTGTCGTGTTCATGTACGTGCGCTTGCGCCAGCGTGCGCGCGGGCGGCGCTACCGTCTCGTGCCGGCGCTCGCCCGAGCGATCGGGGTGCTGGTCAGCTGGCGCGGCATCACCGGACAGCTGGCGCGCGAGAACGCGATCCGCCAGCCGGGCCGGACGATGGTGACCGCCGCGGCGCTGACCGTGGGTCTGGCGCTCGTCACCTTCGTGGCGGTGCTGGCGGACGGCACGAAGGCATCGATCGACAAGGCGGTGAGTCGCTCGTTCGCGGGGGATCTGATCGTCGAGAACTCACAGGCGGGCAACGAACAGGGCATCCCCGCGCTCCTCGCGCCTGCGCTGCGCAGGGTCCCGGGGGTGGCGAGCGCCACCCCGATCGCCTTCACGGTTGCAAGGCTGCGTGGATCCAGTGACAACGCGTCGGTAACGGCAGTGGATCCGAGCACGTTCGAGCAGGTGTACCGGATCGAATGGAAGACGGGCTCCCCCTCCACGCTCGCGAGCCTCGGGAGCACGGGCACAATCCTAACCAAGGGGTACGCCAAATCCCATCATCTGAAGGTGGGAGAGACGATCTCGGTGCTGACCCCCGCGGAACGCCACGTGCGGTTGACCGTGCGGGGGATCGCCACCGACAACGCTCGTCTGCTCGGCAATCTCACGATTTCCCTTTTCCTTGCGCGCTCTGCTTTCGGCCAGCGCGAAGACGCCCTGGACTTCGTGACGTACGCCCCAGGTGCGAGTAACGCACAGGTGCAGCCTGCCGTCGACAGGCTGCTCGCCGCGAGCTTCCCGCAGGCCAAGTCCCGTACCGCGGCCCAGTTCAAGGCCGATCAGGCCGGTCAGATCAACACGCTGCTGACGCTAATCTACGTGCTGCTGGCGCTGTCGGTGATCGTGTCGCTGTTCGGGATCGTGAACACGCTGATCCTGTCGATCTACGAGCGCACGCGCGAGCTCGGGATGATGCGCGCGATTGGCACCTCCCGTCGCCAGGTGCGCCAGATGATCCGCTACGAGTCGATCATCACAGCGCTGATCGGGGGGATCTTCGGGATCGTGATCGGCGTCGTCGGGGCGGTCATCGCCAGCGTCGCGCTGTCGGGCTCGGGCTTCGTGCTGTCAATTCCCGTGGGCACGCTCGCGATCCTGCTTGTGATCTCCGCCCTCGCGGGCGTGATCGCGGCTCAGGCGCCGGCGCGCCGCGCGGGCCGGCTTGACCTGCTGGAAGCGCTGGCCGGCGAGTAGCCACCGCACGCGCCGAGCGCCGGCCCTGGAAGCTGGAGCGGGCGGCCGACTGAGACAGCTAAGCTGCCGGGACGCCATGGCCACCGAGGCAGTCTCCGAGTCAACCGATCCCGAGCTCCAGGCAAGCGTCTGGAACCTGGACCCGCTCGTCGAGGGGCGGGGAGCGGACGGGGCGCGAGCGCAGCTGAGCGAGGCGCTGGAGCGCGCGAAGGCGTTCGCGACGATCTATGCCGGTAAGCTCGGCGAGCTCGACGGGGAGGGCCTCGAGCAGGCGATGCTCGAGCTTGGCTCGATCCAGGAACTGGTGGGGCGAGCGGGCACCTACGCCGGGCTGTGCTTCTCGGTAGACACCTCCGATCCCGCGAGCGGAGCGCTGCTTCAGGAGGTCCAGGAGCGTGGAACGGAGATCGAGACCACGCTTCTGTTCTTCGAGCTGGAATGGGCGGGGCTGGCGGAGGAGCGGGTCGAGGAGCTGCTCGCCGGGGAGCGTCTCGCGTTCTGTGGCCACTACCTGCGCAACGCGCGTCGCTACCGCGAGCACCTGCTGAGTGAAGCGGAGGAGAAGATCCTCGCCGAGAAGTCGGTCACGGGGGCGAGCGCGTGGTCGCGCCTGTTCGACGAGCTGACCTCGGCGATCGAGGTGAGCTTGCCGGATCTCACTGGCGGCGCCGCGCCAGAGCTCGGCGGTCACGGGGACGACGAGGTATCCGGCGGCGATGGGGGCCGGCAGGAAGGTGTCGGCCGAGTGCAGGCAGTCGGCGTCGGTCGAGCAGAGGCAGTCGGCGGAGCAGAAGCAGTCGGCGGAGCGCAGGCAGTAGCGCTCGATGTGGCGCTCAGCCGTCTGGCGCTGCCCGACCGCGAGCTGCGGCGCAGCACCGCGCAAGCCGTCACCGAGGCGCTCGCCCCGGGCCTGCGCACGCGTGCCTTCCTCTTTAACACCCTGTTGGCCGACAAGGCGACCGATGACCGTCTGCGGCGCTACCCAAGCTGGCTGGCGGCCCGCAACCTGTCGAATGAGGCGAGCGACGAGTCGGTGGCGGCGTTGATCGAGGCGGTGCGCGCGCGCTACGAGCTGCCCCGTCGCTGGTATCGCCTGAAGGCGCGCCTGCTCGGGGTGGAGCGGCTCGCCGACTATGACCGCATGGCGGCAGTAACCGAGGATGAGGTCACCTACTCCTACGGCCGGGCTCGCGAGATCGTGCTCGACTGCTACTCGTCGTTCTCTCCAAAGCTGGGCGCCGTCGCCGGGCGGTTCTTCGACGAGCACTACATCGACGCGCCGGTGCGGCCCTCAAAGCGGGGGGGTGCGTTCTGCGCCTCGGCCGTGCCCTCGGTGCACCCGTACGTGATGCTCAACTACACCTCGCGCCGTCGCGACGTGCTGACGCTCGCGCACGAGCTCGGCCACGGCGTCCACTTCGCGCTCGCGGCCGAGCAGGGGGTCTTCCATCAGGGCACGCCCCTCACGCTCGCCGAGACCGCCTCGGTGTTCGGCGAGACGATCGTGTTTGGACGCCTGCTGGAAGAGGACTCCTCGCCGTCCTCGCGGCTCGCCCTCCTGGCCGAGAACATCGAGGGGGCGCTTGCCACCGTTTTTCGCCAGGTCGCGATGAACCGCTTCGAGGATCTCGTTCACACCGCCCGTCGCGAGCAGGGCGAGCTGTCGGTCGAGCGCTTCGGTGAGCTGTGGGTGGAGAGCCAGGCGGAGATGTTCGGGGACTCCGTCGAGATCACCGATGGCTACCGCTCCTGGTGGTCATATATCCCGCACTTCATCGGCTCGCCCGGCTATGTGTACGCATACGCTTACGGCCAGCTGCTCGCCCTGTCGGTCTACCAGCGCTACGAGCAGCGCGGGGAGGAGCTCGTCCCGCGCTACTTGGAGCTGCTCGCCGCCGGAGGCTCGCGCTCACCCGAGGAGCTGGGACAGATCGTGGACATCGATCTTGCCGATCCCGGCTTTTGGGACGCGGGGCTCGACCTCGTCGAGCGCCAACTCGAAGGCGGCCGAAGAGGCCGCGGGCCGCGTGTAGACGGCCGGAAAGATCGACCCGCTCAGAAGGAGATTGTCATGAGCTTCACGCTTGCCCACCGAGACGATTGCGAGAAGACAGGCAACTGGCAGCTCGTTCGTCGCACGCTTGCGCTACAGGCGTTTGGAATCAACATCGTTGAGATTCCCCCTGGAGAGCGGATTCCCGAGCACAACGAGGTCGATCGCGACCAAGAGGAGGTGTTCTACGTTCTTGGCGGCAGCCCAACCCTGGTCATCGACGGCGAGGATCACCCGGCGCCCGCTGGGACGTTCGCACGGCTCGACCCCGTGCACGTACGAACGATCCGCAACGATGGCGAGCACGCCGCGAGCGTGCTGATCGTCTCAGCCCCCCGATTGAGCGGCTACAAACCGATGGAGTGGGCATGACAATCGAAACCGAGCAGTTGCACAAGACGATCGCCGCCTACAACGACGCCTGGAACGCCCACGACGTCGAGCGGATCTCCTCGATGCACGCACCGGACATGGTGTTCGAGAACCACACGGCCGGTGAGCGAGCAGAGGGCGTGGACGCGCTCGCCCACATCGCCAAGATCTTCGAGTCGTGGCCCGACATCGAGTTCGAGACGCGCAGGCTCTATGTGCGCGAGGACCTCGTGGTCCAGGAGTGGACCGCCCGGGCGACCCATGTCAAGCCGCTCAGCCGGGGCGAGCTGGTGGCCGAGCCCTCGGGCAAGCGCATCGAGTGGAACGGCATGGATGTAATCCCCTTCGAGAACGGCAGGGTCAAGCGCAAGGACGTCTACTCGGACTCGGTGTCGATCCTGCGTCAGGTCGGGTTGCTGTAGCCCTCAGGCGCGACGGCTGCTGCTGCGCAGGATCCCCGCCGGCTTGGCGGCCACCAGGACGCTACCGGCGGCGCCAGGGTGCGATAGCGAGCAGTCCGTCTTCGGAGCCCAGGTCGGCGCAGGGACGGAAGGACCGAGCCTGACGGGTCGGGCGGAAGGAACGCACCTGAGGTCGCTCGCTGCGGGCATCGTTTCGAAATGTCGTTCCCACCACCGCACGGCGGGCCATCGCCCGCGCGAGGATCGCCTCGGCAACCGTCGAGGGATCCACCGCGTATTGCGAGTCTTCCACGAGTCCTCTGAGTAGGAATATCTGCCGTTGCATGGAGGGCACCGCTATCTGTATCGGCGCCTGATCCCATGCGTTCACCACCAGCGGCCCTATCAGACAAGTGTTCGAGTAGCGCCGGTGCTGGGGCACCGCGTGAGAGAGATGCCCTCAGAGATCGACCCGCTTCGCCGTCGCCTCCATCGCCTGCACACGGCCGACTATGCTGCTCAAGAGCTGATCCTGACTCTGGAGGTGGGCCTGCAGCTGTTGGCACTCGTGCAGGATCGCCTCGGCGTCCTGGTAGGTCTGAACGGCACGCTTGTCGGCAGCCCACCGAGCACCTGCTGGCCGACCATGATCGCGATCATCAGCAGCATCTGCATGATCCCGCCGAAGACCAGCAGCATCAGCGCCCACGGATAGGGGTCTCCGAAGAGGCTCTCGCCGAGGCCTGCCATCCATAGGGCCATCGCCAAGGCGACTGCGTAGAAGGCCCACATGTTCCCCACGCCCTTCGTGATCAAAGTCGCCAGGCGACCGTTGAAGCCGACGTTCTCGTCGTCCACCTTCGGCGGTCGCGTGCTCGCTCTCGCGGCGATTCGCGGGTGCGGCTCATATTGAAACGTTTCGACCTTCCCAGCCATGTCCGGTACTCCTCGGTCCTTTGGCGCTGCATCTGGCATCAGCGTGTTGTCTGTTGGGGGATCAGTATCGCGGCAACGTAGGGGCATTGCGGGGCGAGATGGCCCACCAGCCGGTCAACGTTGTTTGGAGCCTTGGAGGTACACGACGCGATCCTCGAAGATCTTCATCGGCGAGGGCACGGATCGCGGCCACGAGCCGACCGATTCCCGCGGGCCGATGTGAGAATCTGGATGAGAGCGCGATCAACACACCCGGGTGGTGTTGGCCCGCTGCGAGGTGCTCGGCAGAGATCTGGTTGAAGTCGCCGACGTTCTCCGTGAGCACCGCGTACTCCCCTGCGATCGCCGCCGCGAAGATCGCTCAACAGCGCTCACGGGGACGAACATTTTGTCTGCTGGCAGTCGTCACCCGATTGCAAAGCGGATACTACTTTGCGCTACAACCGATTCCCACGTAGGGACGCCGATCGGCTCGGACTGTGACGGCTGATATGGAGCAATACTGACCGCTTGGAAACTTGCTGCCGACCTGGTATCGGCCCGGCTTGATGGGGATGGAGAACGAACCGTCCGCTTTGGTTCTCGTGGTAAGGATGATCTTGACTTTGGACTTACGAATGTTGCCCGATGGACCGGTTACGAAGACCAGGTAGCCAGGCGCTGCATGTGATCGTTGGATCCCGTCATGGGGAGGCTTGCCTCCTCCCACTAAGACCCGTCCCACAATGGCAGAGCGGAAGGTAGTCTTACGTTTTGGAAGGGTCCAGTAGTGGCGGCTTCCGCAATTGGCTGGTTCCCAAGTTGTACAACCGTACCCAGTTTGCTCAAATCTGGCACATAGGAACCGACATAGCGGCCCTCAATAAATCCCGTGTGAACGTCAATGATTAGTCCCATCGTGGTACCGCTGGGAGCGGCATAGCCAGACGGATGAGGCATGGGAGGCACAAAACGACCGTGCATCACAACGAGGTATGCTGAGCTATTGAGCCATGCTGAAAGCCCTGGGTCTGTTGGCGTGGGGGGTGAAGCGGAATGAGGGTCCATTACCGCTTGAGCGGCCGCAAACGAGCCGTGGCTAGCAGCGACATCGGTCGGGTTTGGCTCGTTGGCATTTAGAGCAAGGCGAAGAGCGATCTGATTGACCGCTTCAACCGAGAGCTCGGGGCCGGTCGGCGCTTCATAGTTGCCAGATGGATCCTGCGTTTGCGGCAAGGGTGTGCTCTGATCTGCGGAGGCGCCAATTGTTTGCATCAGACCCACCGCGAAAGCCATCAATGCACAGGCGGATAGCAAGATACGAACATATCCATGTTTCAGCATGACACTCCTCTTGATCGATAGTTCGTTTTGCTTGCCTGCTAGCAGCCGGTGCCGACGCCAAATCGGATACTACCTGGATTGGGACTTTCGGGATTCAGATATCCGCACATACCGGGCCAGATTATGTTTTTTGCGGTCGTTATCGAGGCCCATGCATGCCAAGTATCATTGGGGGGCCAGACGGAAGCCACCTCGTCGAATCCACGATTGGTTGGTTGCGTGTTAGCGGCAGCCTCCGCACCCCCTATGAGCACACTCGACCAGGCAGGAAACAACCCAGAATAGGTGTGTACCAAGGTGGCTTCTGGACCCCAGTAGATGCCCCAGACGGCGTTATGGCCCGGGTCTGAAATATAATAGTTGTTAAATTCGTTTAAATTGATCGCGCCAGGTTGATCGTACTCATAAAAATTTTTGCCGTCCGTTGTGCCTGAGTAAAATCGATGTAGGGTGCAGCAGTCTTCGCCGTTGCCGCCAACCTGACCTGCCTCCATGTAGCCGGGTAGGCCCCTAAACGCCACCCAGATCTCGTTAGAGACAAAGGCTCCCCCTTCCCATCCAGGAACGTTCATGCTGGTCGTGTCCATGTAGGCGACGGACCCGTCAACGTACTCGGTCGGATAACCCTCCATGTACCATTCTGACTCGGCATAGCAATGGTGTCCTTCGGTCTGGTCCAGGTAGCAGTTGTTGGTTGGTCCCCACTTTGCGCTTGCGGTTTGTGCGTGTGCTACAAGGGCACCGGCCGTCGCGAGACCGATACCGACGATTAGGGCCAGCAATCTTCGATCGCACAGCGGTACCGCGGTGCTACCACTGCGTCCAAGAAGTGACATGCTTCCCCCAGGCGTCGTTAGATCATTAGCTACCAGACGGCAGCTCATATTGCGGCCGCAAACTGCTATCCAGAAGTAGGTGGTCAGCGCACGCCAATTTCGGACGCTCGGCATTCGTTGGATGCGATCACAACGACGTCGCGCAGAAACTTGGTACATACCGGAAAGATATCATTATCTGGGCATTCTGGGAAGGGCGCGACCCGGCCATCGTGTCTGGTCCCGAGCCCAAGTTCTCCAAACGCTCCCAGTGGACGGGTTGAAGGTCGCCCGAACCCGGCATGGAGCCCCTGGAACCGGCGACCTTCTGCTCTCAGAGAAGCCCCAGCGCGCTGCCCACCCCGTGCACGAGGTTGAAGAGCGGCTGGGGGATGATGCCGAAGGCGATTGTGGCGGCGCCGGCGAGGACGGCTGTGAACACGACCTCGGGGTGGCGATGGGGGACGCTCGCGATACCGGTGGCGCCTGCCGCGCCTGGGTGGGCCTCGCCGGTCGTGGCGGGACCGGGCATTCCGCCACCGGGGCCCGGGAGCGCGGTGCTGTCGGGATCGTCGTCCAGCTCGGATGAGCCCCCGGCGATCGCGGGGATCGCGCTGGTCGGCGGAGTCGTGGTCGGCGCCGGGACCGAGTCCATCCACATCGTGGCGATCACCGGCAGGTAGTAGCCCAAGGAGATCATCGACCCCACAACGATCACGACGCCGAGCCAGGTGTAGCCGCCCGAGACGGCGGCGTCGATGAGGTAGAACTTGCCGATGAAGCCCGCCGTGGCCGGGATGCCGGCGAGTGCGAGCATCGAGATCGTCATCGGCCAGGCGAGCCAGGGGCGCTCGCGGCCGAGGCCGGCCATCGCCTGGACGTTGTCGCCCAGCTCCGTTTCGCGCTCCCTTGCGACGATCACCGCGAAGGCCGCCATGTTCATCGCCAGGTACACGGCCAGATAGAAAACCATCGCCTGCGCTCCGAGCTGAGTGGCCACGACGACGCCGGCGAGCATGTAGCCGGCCTGGGCCACCGAGGAGTAGGCGAGCATGCGCTTCAGCGAGGACTGCCCGAGCGCCCCCACGTTGCCCACGAGGATCGTGATCGTGGCGAGCGCCGCCAGCGCAGGGCCCCAGCTCGCGTGGGCTTCGATCAGGGCGACATCGAACAGACGCAAGAGCACCCCGAGCGCGGCCACCTTCGTCGCCACCGCCATGAACGCGGTGATCGGCGTCGGTGCCCCCTCGTATACGTCGGGGGTCCACTGGTGGAATGGGGCCACCGAGGCCTTGAAGGCGAGCCCGGCCACGCACAGGGCGATCCCCGTGAGCAGCATCGCGTTGGTTGCCAACCCGCTGCCGGTGATGGCGCCCGCGATCGCGCCGAAGTCCGTCGCTCCGGTGGAGCCGTACAGCAGGGCGATCCCGTACAGCAGAGTGGCAGAGCCGACAGAGCCCACGATCAGGTACTTGAGCCCCGCCTCGAGCGAATGCTCGTTGCGCATCTCCGTGGCGCACAGCACGTACAGGGGGATCGAGAGGAGCTCGAGTCCGAGGAACAGGGCGACCGTGTTCTGGGCGGCGGCGAGCAGCGCCATGCCGCCGATGCTCGTGAGCAGCATGGCATGCAGCTCTCCGTGCGCGGCTTCCTGAGCGGCCCTCGAGCGCCAGGCGAGCAGCACGGTGGCGATGCCGCCGGCCGCGAGGATCAGGTTCAGCGTCAGCGACAGGCGGTCGATCCGCAGGGCTCCCGAGACGACCGACTCGGGCGTGTTCCAGCGCCAGATCGTCAGGCCGAGCGCGGCGCCCAACGCACCGAGCGCGAGGGCAGGCACGAGTTGCTCGCGTACCCAGCGTGAGCCGAGCAGGCCGACGAGCAGCACCACGATCGCTCCCCCGAACAGGGCGATCAGCGGCGAGAGCGCCGCGAAGTCCACGTGAGGGCCTTTGAGATGGGCGGTGGCAAGCGGAGTCATGGTTCAGTCGTGGCGAGTGCCGAGGGACCTGCGGTCAGGTCGGTATGCGCGGCCGCGACGGAGGCCGTGACCGAGCGTTCAGAGCGCTTCAAGGCCCCCTGCGGATAGAGAGCGAGGAACACGATCACCGCGAGCAGCGGTACGAGCACCATCGCGTCCATTCGCGTGAGCTCTCGCGATTTCACCCCGATGCCGACGCGATTGTGCATCGCCCCGATGAACAGCCGCAAGGCATATACGCTTGCCATCACCACGCCCGCGAAGGCGATCGCGGCGATCGCGAGCTTCGCGTTGAAGACCCCCAACAGGATCAGGAACTCGCCGACGAAGTTGGCCGAGCCGGGGATCGCGAGCGTCGCCAAGGCGACCACGAGGAAGATCGTGGCGAGCAGGGGCGCCCGGAAAGCGATGCCGCCCATCTCGCGTATGTCCCGCGAGCCCCCGGCGCGCTCTGCCAGCAGCGCCACGATGAAGAAGATGGGAGCCACCACAAGGCCGTGGTTGACCATCTGCAGCAACGCCCCCTGCGCGCCCTGTGGGTTCAGGGCGAAGATCCCCAGCGTGATGAAGCCGAGCTGGGCCACCGAGGAGTAGCCGGCGATCAGGCGGGCGTGGGTTTGGGTGAAGGCCATCGCCGACCCGTACAGGATCGACAGCAAGGCGACGACGAGCATCAGAGTCTGAAAGTGGGCCGAGGCCTGGGGGAAGAGCGGCAGGACGATCGCCAGGAAACCGTATGCGCCAACCTTGGAGAGCACCCCCGAGAACACCATCAGGACCTCGGTAGGCATCGCTCGATAGCCGTCGGGCATCCAGCCGTGTAGC
This sequence comes from uncultured Solirubrobacterales bacterium, assembly GCA_963742945.1. GTDB lineage: Bacteria > Actinomycetota > Thermoleophilia > Solirubrobacterales > Solirubrobacteraceae > Palsa-744. The sequence goes on from CAVUNX010000010.1 coordinate 24,155, forward strand.
GGGAACGCAGGCATCTTCACGAGGAAGGCGGCGGCGAAGAACAGGAAGATCCACTCCTGTGAGCCCCTGCTGAGCGGCAGGGCCTGGAGCTGTGAGAGCACGAATGTGATGTGCCCGCCGTTCTGCTCCCCCGCCAGCACCCCAGTGGCGATTGCGGCCGCGAGCATCAGGAGGGAGCCGACGAGCGTGTAGATGACGAGCTTGATCGTGGCTTTCACGCGATCCGCTCCCGGGCGGGTGGTGTCCCCGGTCAAGATCAGGAAGTAGAAGGGGATCAGCATCAGGTCGAAGAAGGCCACGAACAGGGCCAGGTCCTGGGCGAGGAAGGCGCCGAGCACCGCGGACTCGGCGAGCATCATGTGGAAGTAGAAGAGGCGGGGGCGGTCGGGTGACTGGGAGGTCAATCGGAGGTTGGCGGCGAGGATGGCCGCGAAGAACAGCAGCGCCGTGAGGCCCACCAGCAGCACGTTCAGGCCGCTCACCCCGAGCTTGTAGTGGATGCCCAACTCAGAGATCCACACGATGTCGGTCACGTCCCTCAGTCCGTCCGAGCCCGGCCCGTACTGGACTATGTAGGCAATCGCCAGTCCGAGCGCCGCGACCGTGCCCGCGAGCGCGAGCAAGCCCGGCATGGCCCATCGGCGGACGGCTGCTCCCGAGTCAGTTGGGTCGGTGTCCGAAATTGGGCTGTCCCATGCGTGTGCGCGCCCGCCCGCGTGGGACAGCCGATTTGGAAGCAATGCACCCACGAGGCCGCAGAGCGCGGGGAGCCAGATCAGTATCGAAAGCGGTGGCATCAGCTCACGTCTGCAACAGGAAGTAGAGGCCGAGCGCCGCGACACCGAGCACGACAAGGGCGGCGTAGTAGCGCAACAGCCCGGTTTGCACTGCCCTCACCGAGGCCGATCCGGCGCGCACGAGCGACGTGGCCCCTCCCACGATTGCTCCATCCACAAACACGCGCTCGAATGTCGTACTCGCGAACCGGCCGGCGGCGGCCATGGGCCGAACGACGAGCGCGGCGATCAGCTCGTCGAAGTACCACTTGTTCACGAACAGCGTGTACAGCGGCTCCAAGCGAGTGCGCGCGGCCACGGCGATCGAGGGCTGCTTGACCCAGATGCGCCAGGCGATCGCGATACCGGCAAGGCCGAGCACTGTGCCGAGGATCAGCCCCAGGACGAGCAGGCCGTCGCGCGTGTGGACTTCGTAGAGCGCCGAGCCGACGAAGCTCGGCTTGAGGAAGTCGTCGATCACAAAGTCCACTTCCGGGATCTGCACGAGCCCGGCGCCGACGGCGCCGACGGCGAGAATGCTCATCGCCACGCGCATCGGCAGGGCGCGCTCGGCGATCGCGTGGGTGGGCCCCGGGAAGCCGACATCGGTGTCCTCGACTTCGCCGCTCGCCGGATTGGTGGGCTCGGCGGCGTGGTGAAGATGGCCGCCTTCGCCTGCCGGTCCCCCGTCACGGGGGGTGCCCGTCAGGGTGAGCTCCCTGGCCTCCTCGACGGGATCGCCATAGAAGGCCCTGAAGATCATCCTGAACGTGTATATCGCGGTCATGAACGCGCCGATGTAGCCGAGCACGTACAGCGCCCAGTGCCAGCCCCCGCGCTCGCCCGTGACGAGCAGGATCTCGTCCTTTGAGAAGAAGCCAGAGAAGGGGGGGATGCCCGACAGCGCCAGACCCCCGATCACAAAGCACGCGAACGTGAACGGCATCGCCCGGCGAAAGCCTTTCATGCGGTCGAGCGACTGCTCCCCGGCCATTGCGCCGATGATCGAGCCGGCCCCCATGAACAGGAGCGCCTTGAAGAAGGCGTGGGTCATCAGGTGGAACATCCCCGCGGCATAGGCCCCAACGGAGACCCCCATGATCATGTAGCCGATCTGCGACATCGTCGAATAGGCGATCACGCGCTTGATGTCGGTCTGGGTGAGCGCGATCGTGGCGGCCACGATCAGGGTCGCGCAGCCGATCACCGCGCCCACGTCCTGTGCGGCGGGGGCCAGTTCGAAGAAGGGGTGCATCCGCGCGATCAGGTACACGCCCGCCGTCACCATTGTGGCGGCGTGAATCAACGCGCTGACGGGCGTCGGGCCCTCCATCGCGTCGGGGAGCCAGGTGTGCAGCGGGATCTGGGCCGACTTCGCGAACGCCCCGACGAGCAGCAGCAGGCAGCCGGCGACCACGTCGCCTTCGCCGCTCGTGAACACGTTCGGCGCGGCCTTGAACGCTCTCAGGAAGTCGAGCGTGCCCGTGTGCTTGAAGAGGAAGTACGTCCCCAGCACGAGCCCCACGTCGCCGACGACGTTGATCACGAACGCCTTGATCCCGGCCTTCGTGGCGGTGCTTCGCCGGTACCAGAAGGAGATCAGCAGATAGGAGGCGGCCCCCACAAACGCCCAGCCCACGATCAACAGCAGGAAGTTGCCCGCCAGGACGAGCAGCAGCATCGAGAAGACGAAGAAGTTGAGGTAGGCGAAGTAGCGCGCGAAGCCCCGATCCTCGTCGAGGTAGGAGACCGAATAGAGGTGGATCGTCGTTGACACCCCCGTGACGATCAGGATCATGAAGACGGAGAGCGGATCGACCAGGATCGACATCTGCGCGTCGATGCCCACCGTGCTCGCGTAGTTCCACAGCGAGGAGACGAGTTGGCGATGGTCGCCCGCGTGGCCCTGGAGTGAGATCAGCGCGCCGAGGGCCGCCAGGAAGGCCAGTCCGATAGCTGCGGTGCCGATCCAACCGGCTGTGCGGCCGGGCAACTTGCGGTACCCGGCACCTATCACCAGGGTTCCCAGCAAGGGAAAGGCCAATACCAGCCAGCCGTATGTGGTTGTCACAGGGACAGCCCCCCGATCACCGGCTCGAACGCAACTGCTGTCACCGACAGGGCTCGTTTGGCGATCACCGGGACAGCCCCCCGCGGATGTCGCGGAGCGTCTCTGTCACCAGCGGGAACGAACGGCGGATCATCCTTGCAACTCCCGTAGCTCGTCCACGTCGATCGGCAGGCGCCGGCGATGGATCGCCACGATCATGCCGAGCCCTATGCACACCTCGCACGCCGCGACGGTCATGACGATGATCGCGAGGATCTGACCGTCGCCGTTGCCCCACATGCGCGAGAAGGCGATCAGCGAGAGGTTGGCGCCGTTGAGCATCAGCTCCAGGCACAGGAGCACGACGAGCGGGTTGCGACGTGTCATCACGCCGAACGCCCCAGTGCAGAAGACGATCGCCGAGACGGCGAGGTACCAGCCGATGCTCACCAGCCGCCCCCGTCCGCCTGTCCCCCGTCATGGGGGGGGTTGGGTCGTCTCCCGCCACGGGGGGGGCTGTCCTCTTCCAAATCGGCTGCCCCACGCGCGTGCGCGAGCGCGAGCCCTTCGACGCCCTCGACCATCGTCCCCGTGCCGCGCGGGCGCAGGAGGTCAAGCGGCGTGAGCCGGTCGCGCTCGTCCTGCTCCTCGTCGAGGCCCCCACGCCTGCGCGCCAACACCACACCTCCGACGGCGGCGATCAGCAGCAGGAGCGAGGCGGCCTCGAACACGAGCAGGAATCGCGTCAGCAGCAGATTGCCGATGTATGCGGGTGTCCCGAATGTTCTCGGCCCCGGGGCATATGGAGCGCCGCTGCCTTCGACCGCCTTCAGCCCGCTGCCGAGCAGCGCGATCAACAGCTCGACGAGCAGCGCCCCCGCGAACAGTGCCCCGGTCGGCTTGCGCCCATCGGCCCCGCGCGAGCGCGCCCGGCGTGTGAGCCCGCCGTCGAGCGACTGCTCCTCGCCCCCGACATAGGCCACGACGAACACGTACAGGACCATCACGGCGCCCGCATACACGACCACCTGCGCGGCCGCCACGAATTCGGCGCGCAACAGCAGGAACAACACCGCCAGCGAGAGCAGATGCCCGACGAGCGCGAGCACGCTGTAGAAGGGGTTGCTGAGCGTCACCACGCCGATGGCGCCCGCGATCACGCCGATCGCGGCGATGAAGAACACGATCGAGCTCACTCGCCCTCCCGGCGCAGTGGGGTGCGCTCAAGCGGCTCGGCGAGCAGCATCTCCTTCGTAAAGATCAGGTCGCTACGCGTGTAGTCGGAGAGCTCGTAGTCGTGGCCCATCGTGATCGCGTCGAACGGGCAGGCCACCTCGCAGTACCCACAGAAGATGCACCTGGACAGGTTGATCTCATATACCGACGCATAGCGCTCGCCGGCCGACACGCGATTCTCCGGAGTGTTCTCGGCTGCCACGACGCGGATGCAGTCGGCGGGGCAGGCCGCCGCGCACAGTGAGCACCCGACGCACTTCTCAAGCCCCGTGTCCTCGAACTTGTGAAGCTTGTGGCGGCCCCTGAAGCGCGGGTACACGGGCGTCTTCTGCTCGGGGTACTGCACCGTCACGGGTTGTTCCATGATTCGCCCAAAGGTGGTCTTCAGGCCGCGCAGGGTCTCGCCAAACGCGCGGTAGGTGCCGCGTGCGGGCCCGGGTGCGGGGGTGCGCATCACTTCGATGACGTCCTCGCCTGGATTCCACGTCATCAGTGCGTCACCACCACGAGCACGGCCGTCACAAGCGCGTTGAGAGTGGCCAGGGGCAACAGGATCTTCCACCCGAAGCTCATCAGCTGGTCGTAGCGCAGGCGCGGGAGCGTGGCCCTCACCCAGATGAACAGGAAGGTGACGAGGGACATCTTGAAGAGCACCACCAGCGGGTCCACCCAGCCGGGAGGGTGGACCCCAAACGGGAGCAACCACCCCCCGAGGAACACGGTGGTGACGATCCCCGAGACGACGAGCACGTTGAGGTACTCGGCGAAGTAGTAGGAGGCGAAGCGCCCGCCCCCGTACTCGGTGTTGTAGCCGCCCACGAGCTCGGCGTCGGCCTCGGTCAGGTCGAACGGGGCGCGGTTGGTCTCGGCGAAGCCCGCCACGAGGAACACGAGGAAGCCGAAGAATTGTGGGATCACGTACCACATGCCTTCCTGGGCGTGCACGATCCCCGTGAGCGAGAGCGTGCCCGCCGTGAAGATCACCCCGACGAGCGCGAGACCCTGCGAGACCTCGTAGGAGATCAGCTGGGCCGCCCCTCTCATGGCCCCCAGGAACGAGTACTTGGAGCCCGAGGCCCACCCTCCGAGCATGATCCCGTAGAAGGCGACGGCGCCGAAGGCGAACAGGTACAGAGGACCGATCGACACGTCCACCCCGTACAGGCCCACCTTCGTGCCAAAGATGTCCTGCGTGTCTCCGAAGGGGATGATCGCGAACGCCGCGACAGCCGTGACGATCGAGATGACGGGGGCCAGCGCGAACAGGAAGCCGATCGAGGTGCTCGGGCGGAACTGCTCCTTGGTGAGCAGCTTCACGATGTCGGCGAGCGGCTGCAGGGCCCCATAGGGGCCCACGCGGTTGGGACCGTAGCGCGCCTGAAAGCGCCCCAGAAGCTTGCGCTCGGCGATCAGCACGACCGGCACCAGCTGCAGCGCCACCGCAAAGATCACGATCCCCTTGACGATCTGGATCCACCATGCTTCGTAGTAGCCGACGACGGCAAGTGTGTTCATCCTCGCGACTCCTCCGTGGGCGTCCCACCCGTCATGAGGCCACCGCCACTTCGCGCTCCTGCGGGCGCACCCCTCGGCCGCCGATCTCCTCGAGTGTGAGCCCCGCGTACCAGGGCACCGCCTCGAACAGCTGCCGCGAGGCCATCGCACCGCTCAGCACGTCGAGGTCCAGCCCGAGGCGCTGTGCCAGCTCGGCGATTACCTGCCACTCGGCGCGCGTCGATCCGCTCCCACCCACTCTCGCGACGGCCGGACGTAGCCGCTGGATGCGCCCATCGGGATGCACGATCGTCCCCTCCTTCTCGGGGTAGCCCCCCGCGGGAAAGACGATGTCCGCGTGCTCGCGCAGCGCGTCACTGAGGTGGGTCGCATGCGCGATCACAGTCCCCGCGCCCGCATAGGCCTCTTCCCACAGGCCGCGCTCCGGCTCGGCGACCCCCCCGAGAGGGTCTGAGTCGAGCAGGTACAGGCAGCTCAGCTCCCCCTCCTCAATGCCTCGGCCATGGCGCGCGCGTCCAGACCCTCCTCGACCACCTCGCTGAGGCCTGGGCCTGCGTTCGGGAGAACCCCTGCCTCGCGCAGGCCGCGCCCGTTCGCCTGGGTGGGGATTTCCAGCAGGCCCGCTCCTTCTATGCCGGCGAGCGAGAGCGTCGCGGCGAGGTCGAGCAGCGCCCGGATCGCCCGCTCGCCGTCCCGGCCGCCCGCAAGCCGCTCGCCCCACAACACCACGATCTCCTCACCGGCCTCCCTCAGCGCTTCCACGAGCCCCTCCGCCGCCCTCTCCTCGAGCAGATCCGCCGCCGTGGCAGGCACGAGCTTCATGCCGTGACGGCGGGCCCCCTTGCGCAGGCGCAGGTCCAAGATCGGGGCGTCCTCGATCGGGTTCGCCTCGAGCACGAGCACCGCGTGGGCGAACTCCAGATCGCTCACCTTCGCCTGTAGGCTCGGCTCGGTGAGCGCCCGCCACAGCTCGACCGGCAGCGTTCCGCCATCGCGCGAGTCCAGGTGCGGCGAGCCGAGCCCCTCCCGCATCAGACGGGCCAGCAGCAGCCCCTCCTCGTTGGTGGCACCCCCGCCCGCGATCGCCCCGGTGGCTTTGCCGGCCCGCTCCAGGCGGGTGGCGGCCTCCTCCAGGGCTCGCTCCCAGGAGACGGCCCGCAGCTCGCCGCCGTCGCGGATCATCGGCTCGGTGATGCGGTCTTCGCCGAGTCCCGGGTAGGCGAAGCGGCCCCTGTCGCACAGCCAGCCGTCGTCCACCTCGGGGTGCTCGCGCGCCAACACCCTCAGCACGCGCTCGTCGCGCACCGTCAGGCTGACGTTGCACTGGGCCGGGCACAGCGTGCACACAGAGCCCGAATCCTCCACATCCCACGGCCTCGCCCTGAAGCGATAGTTGCGTGATGTCAAGGCCCCCACCGGACACAACTCGACGATGTTGCCGCTGAAGGGCGCGACATAGGGTTGCCCGTCAAACGTCGACACGTACGAGTGGGCCCCCCGCTCCAGCAGGACGAGCTGGTAGTCCTCCGAGATCTCCTGCGAGAAGCGCACGCAGCGGTAACAAAGGATGCAGCGCTCCCTGTCGATGGCGATTGTCGGCGAGAGCTCCAAGGGCTTGACGAAGTGGCGCTTGGGCTCCACGAAGCGCGACGTTGCCCGAGCCCCAGCCGAAAGTGATGTCCTGCAAGGGGCACTCTCCGCCCTTGTCGCACACGGGGCAGTCGAGCGGATGGTTGATCGAGCAGGAACTCCACCACCGCCTCCTGGGCCGTCTTCACGCGCTCGGACTGGGTGTGTACGACCATCCCGTCCTTCACCGGGGTCGAGCAGCCCGTTTGGAGCTTTCCGATGCCCTCGATTTCCACCAGGCACATGCGGCACGCGCCCACGGGGTTGCCGAGCTTCGGCTCGTAGCAGAACACCGGGATCTCAACGTCGCCCAACTTTGCGGCGTCCACCAGCATCGCGTTTTCCGACGCCTCCACTTCGCGTCCGTCGATTGTGAATTTGATGACACGGGCTTGTGGCCTAGGCATATGCCACCTCGAGCCTTCGACTTTCGATATGGGCCTCGAACTCCTCGCGGAACTTGGCGATCATGGAGCCGATTGGCATTGCCATCGCGTCGCCCAGGACGCATAGACAGTTGCCGATGATGTGCTCTTGGACGCTCGCCATGATCTCGATGTCCATCGGGGTCGCGGTGCCCTCGTCAATGCGTTCGAGCATCTTGACGGTCCAGTTGGTGCCCTCCCTACATGGGGTGCACTTGCCGCAGGACTCGTGCCTGTAGAACTTCGCCACCTTCAGGGCCACGTCCAGGATCGGCGTGGAGTCGTCCACGACGATGATCGCTCCCGAGCCCAGCATCGAGCCGGCCTTTGCGAGCGAGTCGAAGTCGTATGGGAGGTCCAAATCCTCCTTCTCGAGGACTGGGGAGGAGGAACCGCCGGGGAACCAGCACTTCACCTCGCGTCCCTCCGACGGCCCGCCCGCGAGCCCATAGACGATCTCGCGAGACGGGATGCCCAGCTCGATCTCATAGTTGCCCGGGCGCTGGACGTGGCCCGATACCGACACGAGCTTTGTGCCTTTGGAGGTCTCCGTGCCGAGCTTCGCGTACTCCCTCGCCGCCCATCCTGATGATCGTCGGCACCGTCGCGAGCGTCTCCACGTTGTTGATCAACGTCGGTCCCTGGTAGAGGCCCTGGTTGGCCGGGAAGGGTGGCTTCAGGCGGGGGTTGCCGCGCTTGCCTTCCAAGCGAGTCGAGCAGCCCGGTCTCCTCGCCGCATATGTAGGCGCCCGGCGCCGCGGTGCACGACGAGCGAGAGCGAGTGTCCCGAGCCCAGGATGTCCTCGCCGACGTACCCGGCCTCGCGCGCTTCGGCGAGCGCCGCATCGAGCACATCGGCCTGGTGCACGTACTCCCCCCTGATGTAGATGAACGAGCGCTCAGCGCCTGCCGCGTAGGAGGCGATCACGATCCCCTCGATCAGCATGTGCGGCGACTTCTGCATCAGTTCGCGATCCTTGAACGTGCCGGGCTCGGACTCGTCGGCGTTGCACACGAGGTACTTGTCGATCGACCCCTTCGGCAGGAACGACACCTTCTTGCCCATCGCAAAGCCCGCCCCGCCGCGGCCGCGCAGGCCGGAGGCTTCGAGCTGGGCGAGCACCTCTTCCGGGGTCGTCGCGAGCGCCTTGCGCAACGAGTCATAGCCGCCGCGCTTGGCGTAAACGTCGAGCGTGTTCAGGCCGGGCTCGTCGATGTCCTTGAACAGGAGAGCTTCGGTCCTCATCGGGCGCCCCCTCCGGACGCGTCAGACGCCGAGCTCCGCCTCGACTGGGTGCGCTGGGAAGTCGCGCGAGTTGGCGTGCGGATCGGCCACCCTGCGCCTGGAGAGCTGCTTGTCGGCCAGCACCGGTCCCCCCGAGCGCACGTCCGCGAGCAGTTGGGGCACGTCCTCGAGCGTCAGCGGCCCGACGAACACGCCGTCAACCGAGGCCATCGGCGCGATGTCGCAGGCGCCGAGGCACTCGAACGAGCGCACGTTGAACTCCAGCGTCATCTCGCGCGGCGTCGCACACGGCCTCGTGCAGGGCGTCGGCGCCGCGCAGCGAGCAGGAGATGTTCGTGCACACGTACACGCTGTGCCTACCCACCGGCTCGGTCTCGAGCATGTCGTAGAAGGTCGCCACCGCGGCCAGATAGGCGGGAGTGACGCCCATCACCGCGGCCATCTGCTCGATCGCCTGCGGCGAGCACCAGCCGTGAACTCGCTGGGCTGCCTCGAGCGCCGGCAGCGCGGCCGAGCGGCTGTCCGGGTAGAGCGCCATGTGCGCCTCGATCTCCTTGCGCAGCTTGGCCGGCACCTTGATGGCCCTGGCGGCGCTCACCGGTCTATGCCCCCCAGGATCGGGTCGAGCATCGCCAGCGTGGCGATCATGTCGGCGATGTAGGAGCCCTCCGCCATGTGCGAGAGTGCCTGAAGGTTCACGAACGAGGGGTCGCGCATGTGCACCCGCGCCGGCTTTGAGGAGCCGTCGGAGCGCACGAAGCAGCCGAGCTCGCCACGCGGCCCCTCGATCGCGTTGTACACCTCTCCCGGCGGCACCCTGAAGCCCTCGGTGACGAGCTTGAAGTGGTGGATCAGCGCCTCCATCGAGGTAGCCAGCTCGTGGCGCGGCGGCAGCGCCACCTTGCGGTCGGTTGTGATGAACGGGCCCTCCGGCAGACCGTCGAGTGCCTGGTCGATGATCTTCACCGACTCGTAGATCTCGGCGACGCGCACGGCGAAGCGGTCGTAGTTGTCGCCGACGGTGCCCACCGGGATCTTGAAGTCGAAGTCCTCGTAGGAGCTGTACGGATCGGCCTTGCGCAGATCCCATGGGTTGCCCGCCGCGCGCAGCAGCGGGCCGGTGACGCCAAGGCTCAGCAGCGTGTCGGCGTCGAGTGGGCATGTGCCGCGCAGGCGCTGCAGCACGATCTCGTTCGCGTTCAGGATCGCCCCGTACTGGTCGGTGCGGCCGGGCATCACCCTCGTGAAGGCGCGCACCTTCTCGACGAAGCCGACGCGGGATGTCCTCGATCACGCCCCCCACCTGGAAGTAGCGAGTGTGCATGCGCGCTCCGGAGGACATCTCGAAGAGGTCGAGGATCAGCTCACGCTCCCGTAGGCAGTACAGGAAGATCGAGACCGAGCCGAGGTCCAGGGCGCTCGTGCCGAGCCAGATCAGGTGGGAGGCGATGCGGTTCAGCTCGAGATGGATGACGCGCAGGTACTGGGCGCGCTTGGGTATCTCCACCTCCAACAGCGCTCTCCACCGCGCCGACGTAGGCCATCGAGTTGAAGTAGTAGGCCAGGTAGTCCATCCGCTCGACCACCGGGATCACCTTCCAGTAGGCCTTGTCCTCGGCGGTCTTTTCGATCCCCGTGTGCACGTAGCCGATGATCGGCTTGATCGAGCGCACCACCTCACCCTGGAGCGTCACGAGCAATCGCAGCACGCCGTGCGTGGCGGGGTGGTGGGGGCCGAAGTTGAGTGTCAGCAGCTCCTCGTGAGTACCCTCGGCGATCTGCTCGCCCACGGCTGAGAGCGTGATGCTCTGCTCGCGGCGGCGATAGTCGGAGAGTTGTCCGGCACTCACCGCGCCGCTCCCCGCGTGTCGCCTTCGTTGTAGGTGAAGATCACCGGTTCGCCCCCGACCGGGAAGTCGCGTCGCTGTGGGTGGCCCTCATAGTCCTCGGGCATCAGGATGCGGCGCAGGTCGGGATGGCCCCTGAACGTGACGCCAAACATGTCGTATACCTCGCGCTCCTGGTGATCGGCGGTGGGCCAGCCGGGGCCGTCGGGTCCCTCCGGCGTGACAGAGTCCACCTCGGGCGCCCCCATCGGCACACGCAGCTTGACCGTGACGCGGTCCACCCTGCTCATGTCCAGCAGCTCGTAGTGGATCCCGAGGCGTGGCTCGTGCGGGTAGTAGTCGACCCCGTGCACGCTCATCAAGGACGTGTAGCCGCGGTCGCGCAAATGGGCGAGCACCATGCGGATGCCGGCCGGCTCCACTTCGAGCGTCGCGCGACCGCGGAAATGCAGCGTCTCGAGGATCGCGTCCTCGCCCACGCCCTCGCTATCGCGAAGCTCCTTGGCGAGCAGCTCCAGCCCCGTGGCGTCAGGCACCGGGCAGGATCTCCTCAGTACCCCGAGCGTCGTAGCGCTCGCGCCAGCCCGCCTCGGGGTCGTCCTGGACGAGCTTGCGCAGCTTGAGGATGCCGTGCATCAGCCCCTCGGGACGTGGCGGGCAGCCGGGCACGTGCACGTCGATCGGCATGAACTTGTCAGCCGGCACCAGCGCGTAGTTGTTGAACACGCCCATGGAGCTACAGCACGCGCCCATCGAGATCGCCCACTTCGGCTCGAGCATCTGGTCGTACAGCCGGCGGATGATTGGCGCCATCTTGATCGAGACCCTGCCCGCGAGGATGATCAGGTCCGCTTGGCGCGGGGAGGCTCGGAACGCTTCGAAGCCGAACCTCCCGATGTCCATACGCGGGCCGGCTGTCTGGAACTGCTCCATCGCGCAGCACGCCAGCCCGAAAGCGAGCGGAAAGAACGAGTTCGAGCGTCCCCAGGCGACGGCCTTCTCGAGCGTCGTGGTGAGCACGCGTTCGTGGACGTAGCGCTCGAGCTCCTCATCGCTCGTTATGGAGGGGGCCGTCGGGCCGAGCAGCTCCGCCCCGCGCAGCAGTTCCTGTGAGTCGTGCTTGTTTACGCGCAACGCCCGCGGATCGACCGGCTCGCGCTTTATCTCCACTCGAGTGCTCCCCTGCGCCAGACGTACACGAAGGCCACGACGAGCAGCACGATGAAGGTCACGGTCTCGGCCAGCGCATACCCGCCGTAGGCGCGCAGCTGCACCGCGATCGGGTAGAGGAACACGACCTCGATGTCGAACAGGATGAACAACATCGCGATCAGATAGAAGCTGATCCCGAAGCGCATCCCGCGCTTGACCTCGGAGGGCAGGCCGCACTCATAGGGGTCATGCTTGTGCTCTACGCGCCTACGTGGGCCGACTATCGTGTTGAGCACGGCGAACACGCTCCCCACGGCTCCGCCGAGGATGAGGAATACGATCGCGGGGAGATAGCTGCGCAGCATGCGTCGGGGCTGTTATATCACCCTTGTGACAAACTGTTACATAGTGACGATTGCCTCGATGCCGGGGGGATCTCCGCCCCGCGCCGCGGGAGGCGGGCGGACCCGGCCGATAGTGACGATTTCCTCCATGCCATGACCAAAGCGGTCGTCTGGGGGGCGGTCGCGCTTGCAGTGTTCAATGCCGTCCCGGGGGGGCTCGGAGCATGGCGCTGGTACCGCTGCCAGAGCGGTCGCGGCTTCTGGGTGTTGTTGCGCGTGGCGCAGGTCGCGGCGATCGTCTACGCATTGGCGATCGGAGCCCTCGCATCGACGGGGCATTCCTCAACCGATCATCTCTTCTATCTATATGCGCTGCTCCCGCTCGCCATCGGCTTCGTCGCCGAGCAGCTGCGCCTCACCTCGGCCCAGACGGTCCTCGACCAGCGGGAGCTACCCGATGCGAGGGCGGTCGGGGAGCTCCCCGAGGACGAGCAGCACGAGATAGTCGCCTTGATCGTGCGTCGCGAGATGGGCGTAATGACCCTCTCGGCGCTCGTCATCGTGTTCCTTGCACTGCGCGCGGCCGAAACAGCGCACGGGTTTTGAGGGCTCGCGTCGACCGGGCCGGCCGTTCCGGCGTGGGCCCCAACCGATATATTCCGGCGCGCATGAGGCTGCCCTTGAAGATGCTCGTCGCCGCTATGTCGCTGCTCGCCGTCGCCGGAGCGATATCGGCCTGTGGCTCGCAGGGCATCTCAGTCTCGAAGTCGAGCCCCTACCACCGCGGAGCGGTGCTTTTCCGCGACCACTGCTCCGGATGCCACACGCTGTCGGTCGTGGGCGCTCAGGGCTCGGCGACGTCGATCAAGGATCGCGTGCGCACGAACGGGCCGAACTTCAACATCCGCAAGGAGAATGAAGGCCAGGTTCTCTATGCGATCCGCAACGGTGGCTTCTCGGGGGCGATCATGCCGGAGAACCTCGTCGTGGGCGACGACGCCAAGGACATCGCCGCGTTCCTCGCGGCCTACTCCGGAAAGCAGGCCCAACACGTGCCTGCCGTCAACATCACCCTCTCCACCAAATAGCCCTTCGTTGGTGGAGGCGACGTGCTCGACCTCAAGCTGATCCGCGATGAGACCGAGCACGTGCGGGCGCAACTGGCCCGTCGTGGAGAGGACGCCACAGCGGGCCTCGACGTGGTGCTGGAGCTTGACGGGCGCCGCCGCGCCCTGATCCCGCGGCTGGAGGAGCTGCGCGCCTCGCGCAACGCCGCCGCCGAGGCGATCGCGCAGGCCAAGCGCGTGGGCGAGGACGCCGCCGAGGCGATCGCAAGCCAACGTGAGCTCGGTGGGCGCGAGAAGGAGCTGAGTCGCGAGCTGGGAGAGATCGAGGAGCGACTGCGCTCCGCGCTGGCCCCACTGCCGAACCTGCCCGACCCGACGGCCGCTCCAGGCCCGCACGACGAGGTCGTCAAGGTCGTGGGCGAGCCGCGCCTGGGAACGGGCGGCTCGCGGGGCGACGTCGCGGGGGGCGAGACCGCGAAGGGGAACGTCGAGCCGGCAGAGGGCGAGCGGCCCGCCGGGGTGCGCGACCACCTCGAACTGGCCGGCCCCATGATCGACATGGACCACGCCGCCAAGCTTTCCGGCGCGCGCTTCGCCTACCTGAAGGGCGATCTGGTGATGGTGGAGCTCGCGCTCGTACGCTTTGCCCTGGAGAAGCTTCGCGGCCTCGGCTTCGAGCCGGTGATCCCACCCGTGCTCGTGCGCGAGCGGGCGCTCTACGGCACCGGCTTCCTGCCGGACACCGAGCAGCAGATATATCGCCTGGCCGACGATGACCTGTATCTGGTCGGCACCTCCGAGGTGGCGCTCGCCTCGTTGCACGACGAGGAGATCCTCCCGGTCGAGCGCCTGCCACTTCGCTATGCCGGCTTCTCGCCGTGCTTTCGCAGGGAGGCCGGGGCGGCCGGAAAGGACACGCGCGGGATCTTTCGCGTGCATCAGTTCGACAAGGTGGAGATGTTCAGCTTCGTCGAGCCCGATGGCTCGACCGATGAGCACGAGCGGATCCTTGCGATCGAGGAGGAGGTCCTCACAGAGCTCGAATTGCCCTATCGCGTCGTCAACATCGCCGTGAACGACCTTGGCAACTCGGCCGCCAAGAAGTACGACTGCGAGGCGTGGCTCCCGAGCCAGGGCCGCTATCGCGAGCTGACCTCGTGCTCGAACACAACGGACTACCAGGCGCGTCGCCTGAACATCCGCATGCGTCGCGACAAGCGTGTGCAGGTGCTCCATACGCTCAACGGCACCGCCGTGGCGGTCGGGCGCACGATCATCGCCCTACTCGAGAACGGTCAGCGCGAGGACGGCACGGTGGCGCTGCCGCCGTGCCTGAGCGTCTTCGGGGCACCGGCAGTGCTTGGCGCTTGAGCGATGCCCCACGCACGCGCGTGGGGCATCCATTTTCGAGCGTGTCGCACTCCGTGCCTCGGGCCGCCAGCCCGTGTGAGGCGCCTCGGGCTAGGCGAGTCCCGATTCTCTGATCAGCCCGGCGGACTGCTGGTCGTTGCCGAGCTTGGCGGGCCCCAGAGCGGCAGGCGCCACAGCGCTGAGCGGCGGCAGGGCAGCGTTGGGCTCGACGCCCGGTCGCGCCGGGTATTCGTAGTCGTCGCCGTGGGCGATGATCTCCTGTGCCCCCTTGCTCACCAGGAAATCGAGGAACTTCTGCGCGTTGGCGTTGTGAGCGCTCGAGGCGAGCACCGCCGCGCCGGAGATGTTCTCGATCGACCCCACGTCGTGGTTGGGGAAGTAGTGGAGCTTGCTGTGCATCGCCCCGGCCCCCACCTCGAGTCGCAAACGAAACCAGTAGTAGCTGTTGATCACCCCGGTTGCCATATCCCCGCGATTGACGGCGGAGACGACGGCCTCGTCGGACTCGTAGAGCTGCGCGTTGCGCTTCAGCCCAGCCAGCCAGCTCGTTGCGGCCGCCTTGCCGTAGGTCGCGATGACGGCCCCCACGAGCGGCGCGAAGTCCGAATCGGTCGGTGCGATCCCGACGCTGCCCTTCCACTTCGGCTGCGCGAGCTCGAGGATCGACGCCGGGAGCCCGGGTGTCGGCACCTGCGCCGGATCGTAGGCTAGGGCGCTGACCCGCAGCGCGATCCCGGCCCAGTCGCCCGTAGGGGAGCTGTCTCGCGCCGGGACCTGGTCGAGCGTGGCGCTGTCCACTTTCGCGAGCAGCCCGCGCTGGTCGAGGGTCATGAGCTCGGGAGAGTTCTCGGTCAGGTACACATCGGCCGGCGAGGCCTTGCCTTCCTGGAGGAGCTGGGCAGCCAGGACGATGCCGTCGTTGGTCCGAACCCTGACGTTGATCCCGGATTGCTTCTCAAACGCCGCCACCAGCGCGCTTGTGAGCTGGGGGTGCTGGCCGTTGTAGAGGAGGATCGAGTTCTCGCTGCTCGTGCTTGCGCATCCGGCGAGGAGACAGGACAGCGCGACGCTCGCAAGGAGCACGCACCACATTCCCCCGCGGTCGCCGCCGGCGGGGGGCGACCTGGGAGGCTCGTGTCCGGAGCGCCTCGCCAGATTCCTATTTCGTGGATGTCCGCTCATCTATTCCTCCCTTGACGTTTCGGGTTGACCTGGCGTGCTCCTCGTCGATGACGGCCGGCATGCGCGGCGGCGTCCGTGGCGGGTAGACGACGACCGTGCCACTCACCGTCAGATCCACCAGCTCGCCGATAGCGGGGATGTCGTGGGCGAACGTCCGGGTCTTGACGATCGTGTCCGGCTCAGACTCCAACGCCAGCAGAATCACGGTGTCGGGCCCGTAGTAGGTGTGGCCGATCACCCTCGCCGGCACGCCCTCCGCGCGTGGCCTGTCGCGAGCGTCGCCTCTCCTCGCGTGAAGCTGCTCCGGGCGAATCATCACCTCGACCGGGCCGTCGATTGCGGGAGCGCGGATGTCCAGCTCCCCCAGTCCGCACGCGACTCGGCCAAAGCTCGCGTCACCCGGCAGGATGACCGCTTCGCCGACAAACCGCGCGACACCGCAATCGACCGGCTGGCGGTACAGGGTGGTCGGGGCCGCGCGCTGCACGAGGCGACCATCGCGCAGCACCGCGACCTCCCTGCCCATCGATAGCGCCTCGGACTGGTCGTGGGTGACCAGCACGGCTGTGGTTCCCTCCTCCGCCAGCGCGTGCAGGACCGCTTCGCGCGTGTCAACTCGCAACGCGGCGTCGAGCCCGGAGAACGGCTCGTCGAGGAGCACGAGCCGGGGCCTGGGGGCGAGCGCTCGCGCCAGAGCGACGCGACGCTGCTCACCGCCCGAGAGCTCCTGCGGACGCCTGCGGCTGTAGCTGTCGTCCAAGCCGACAAGTCTGAGTGCCTCGGAGACGCGAGCGCCCTGTCTGCGCTCTGAGCGGGGAAGCCCGAAGCCGACGTTCCCGCCGACGGTGACGTGGGGGAACAGCGCGCCTTCTTGGGCGACATAGCCGACCGCACGCTTGTCGGTCCTTACGTTGACCCGCCTGGCATCGGCCACGATCGATCCGTCTATGGCGATCGTGCCGGCGTCGGCCTCGACCAGGCCCATCACCACTCGCAATAGTGTGGTCTTGCCACTTCCCGACGCGCCGAGGATCGCGGTCAGGGTGCCCTCGGGAACCACGAGGTCCACGCCGCGCAGCACGGTTCGCGTTCCATAGGACTTGCCCAGTCCCTCGCAGCGCAGCTCAGCCATGTCCTCACGAGACTCGCGGCGAGCGAGTCCGGCCGAAGCGGCTCATCAGAACGTAGGTAGCGATCAACGACAGCGCGATCAGTACCGCGGCAAACGGTGCGGCGGCCGCGAAAGCAACCGTCGAGCTGTTCGCCTGGAATTCGGTCCCGAGTGTGTACATGTCAGGGGGAAGCAGCACCTGGGCGGTCGAGACGTCGCCGAGCACGAAGGCGAACACGAGCACGCCCGCCGCCGCGAACCCGGGACGGGCGAGCGGCACCGTGACCCGCCACAGCGTCTTCAGCGGACCGACTCCGAGCGATCGAGCCGAATCTTCGAGGGCAGGCTCGATCTGCCCGAGCGTCGCTCGCATTGCCACGACGGCAAAGGGAACGAAGAGGATCGCGTCGGCCACAACGAGCAGAGTGACCCCACCGGAGAGGAAGTGGCCCCAGTGACTCGCCGCATATGCCAGCGCGATCGCGGCGACGAGGTCGGGAAGCGCGAACGACAGGTAGGTCGCTCGCTCGAGGACGGTCGCGACCCTGCCTCGGTAGCGGACGACGAGTATTGCCACCGGCAGGGAGATGGCTACCGCGATCGCCGCGGAGCCGAGGCCGAGGCCGACGGATGTCAGCGTTGCCGGCCAAAGGTAGTGAAGGTTTTCGGAGGCGATTGAGTAGCCCGCATGGCTGCTCTGCGTGAACCAGTAGATCAACATCCCGATCGGGATGCCGAGGCCTATCGCCACGACCAGAGCGAGGATGCCGAGTACGAGCGGGGCGGCCCACCCCAGGCGATAGCGGATCGGCGCTCGCCGGGCTCCAGGGCCGACGCGAGCGTAGTTGGCGTTGCCCCTGAGCCATGCCTCGCCGAACAGCAGCACCACGCACAACGCGATCGAGAGCAACGAGAGGGCAGCTGCGCCCGAGCCGCTGAAGCTCAGCTGGTACTGGGAGTAGACGTCCACCGCAAACGTCTGGAATTTCAGCCCCACGAAAGCGTCGAACTCGACCAGCGTGTCCAGCACGACCAGCAGCAGGCCGCCGAGCAGCGCTGGGCGAAGCTGGGGGAGTACGACGCGGAAGAACGTCTTGCGCCCGTTGAGCCCCAGCGAGCGGGCGCTCTCCTCAAGTGCCGGATCCAGGCCGCGCAGCGAGACCGCGACGAGTAGGAAGACGATCGGGTAATAGGAGAAGGCGATGATGCCCGAGGCCCCGACCAGTCCCTGCAGCGACGTGCTCAGCGTGGCCCACGCGTAGCTCGTCACGAACAGTGGCACCGTCAGGGGGGCGACGAGCAGCAGCGCCCAGAGCCTGCGCCCGGGTAGATTGGTTCGCTCGACGAACCAGGCGCATGCGACGCCGAGCACGCCGGCCACGGGCGTGGCGATCGCGGCGACCAGCACGGTGTGTTGCAGCAGTTCATTGGTTGAGGTCGCCTCGATCGCATGAGTCAGGGCGGAGATCCCACCCTGAAAGGCCTGGATGACCGTGACTGTCACCGGCAGCACGACGACGGCCACGGCCAGCAGGCACAGGATCAGCAAGCCGGTTGGGGTCTCGCGCGATAGGCCGCGCCGACGGCCCCGTCCTCGCGGCGTCGCAGCAAAGCGTCGGTTGGAGACTGCTCGGGGGCCCATAGGAAATTTGTGGTGCCAGTAGTTGAGATTCTCCCAGAAAACCAAATCTCGCGTGCCGATCCAGCATGGCCTGAGATCGTGTTGGTTTGCCCATGGCGACCTTGCCCATCCCGACGCTGGTGCGGCTACCCGAGCTGAATGTGGTCGGCCTCGGCCGCCCCGCCGAAGGGGCGCGTGAGGCCGAACTGTTTCAGCGTCCCCTCGGGCACGCCCTCGACACCAGGCGTGTCCGAGGCTTCGCCGCGCGTATGGGGATCGTTGGCAAAGCCGCCCACCTCGACCGAGTGCTGCGGGGTGCGGTAGCCGGAGATGCCGATCAGGTGCAGATGTAGCGCCCTGCCCATCGTGTTCAGGCGTGAGGCGATAGCGGGCTCGTTGCCCACGCTGTAGTTGGTCCCGGGCGCCTGGAAGAAGCCATATTCGCCTGAGGGGAGACCAACTTCAGAGGGGGAGCCGGCGGCGAACGACTGGTTCTGGGAGGCGAACTCACTGACTTGGATCGAGGCGAGTTCTTTTTCAAGCGACCTGCGGTGCGAGCGCAGTCCGCCCAGCTCCGAGCTCTTGCGGTCGCGCGCGTGCAGGTACTCGAGCTGGCGGTTCACGAGCGCGAGGTGCAGGTGGGCGACCTCGTCACGCTGCACCAGCACCGCGGTCGTCTCGCGCTGATGGGAAGCGGCGAGGACCGCGAGGCGCTCTGTCTCATGGGCGACTGCCGCGCGCGCGCCAATCACCTGCGTCGTCGCGTTGGCGTTCTGCTGGCCGATCGCCTTGAGGTCGTCGACACGCTCGATCAGGTCGCCGAAGCCGTGGGCGTCGAGGATCACCGTAACGATGCTCGGTGGGGGGACTCGTATGCGGCGACCACCTGGGCGACGAGCACCTGCTTGTCATGTGCGAGCTGCACCTGCAGTGAGGCGAGATGCGAACGCGCCGCCTTCAGCTGGGCCTTCAGCTTTTCGAGCAGCCGGCGCTCGAAGGTGAGGCTCGATTCGAGCGCTGAGAGGCGCGCGTGCAGATCGTCGATGCTCCCCTGGAAGCCGGCGATCTTGTGCGAGTCGGCTCGGATAGCGGCACTGAGAGCACCCTCCTTTGCCGTCGAGGAGGAGATCCCGCTTTCAAGTCCCCCCTGCGACCGCCCGGCAAGCGCCGGGGAGGCCGCGACAGCGACAAGCAGCGCGAGTAGCGCGACGGCATATCGCAGGCGGATGGATTGAGGCTGAAAGTCGTGAAGTCTCATCGCTGGGGGAAGCGTCCCCACGAACCGTCCAGCTCGTGGTGGCTGTCATGACTTGCGCAAGCTAGCCGTGCCTCGCCCGAATCACAAGCGTGAAGGGGTGCGTGCAAATGGAGTTGCACAGGCGAGGAGCTTCCCCGAGGCCCGTTCTCCTGGTGGGTTGGGCCTTACACGCTGTCACGAAACGCGGTCCCCGCGTCACTAGACAGTAGGCAGATGCTCGCCATGGGTAATATCAAGCAACGCGGAGCATCTGGGGATCTCCTCGAGCGCATCGAGGTGTCTGGTCAAGCGACGCGCTCAAACGTGGAGGAAATTCAGCGATCCAGGATCCTGGGAGCGATGGCCGAAGAGGTGGCCATACGCGGCGCGTCATCGGTGACGGTGGCGCGCGTGATCGCGCGCGCCGGCGTCTCGCGAAGGCTCTTCTACGAGCTCTTCGCCGACATCGAGGATTGCTTCCTGGCGACGTTCGACTGGGCCATGGATCAGGCGCGGAGCGTCGCGGTGGAGGCATACACCGCCGAGCGGAGCTGGCGTGAGGGAGTTCGCGCCGGCCTCGCCGCTCTGCTGCGCTTCTTTGACGAGCAGTCGCTGCTCGCGCAGCTTTGCGTCGTGCACGCCGCTGGGGGCGGCCCACGGGTGCTGGAACACCGCTCACGCGTGATGACCGAGCTGTGCGATGTCATCGACCTTGGACGCTCGGAGAGCTCTGGCAAGCGGGTGCCGAGCCCGGTGGTGGCGGAGGGCGTAGTGGGTGCGGTCCTTGCGGTGCTCTATACACGACTGCTCGCGCGTGGCACCGGCACCGACTCCAATGACAATCACGCCAAGCCACCCGGCGAGGAGCGACCGCTGATCGAGATGCACGGCGAGCTTGTGAGCCTGATCGTGCTGCCCTACCTGGGAGCCACCGTCGCCGGGCGCGAGCTGCACAGGCCCGCGCCCGCGCCGCGCTCACGCTCGCGCCCGGTCGAGCAGCTCCCGACGGGGCGCTCGACGCTCGAGGAGCCCGCTCGCCTCACATATCGCACGGTGCGCGTGCTCAGGGCCATCGCCGAGCTTCCGGCTGGCAGCAACCGCGAAGTGGCCGAACGCGCGGGCATAGTCGACCAGGGACAGATCTCGAAGATCCTCACCCGCCTTGAGTATCAGGGGCTCGTCGTCAACCAAGGCGGTCACAGCATGGCGCGCGGCACCCCCAACTCGTGGTGGCTCACCGAGCGGGGTGAGGCGCTCGAGCGGGAACTACGCGAACATCCCCCAGGCGAGGTGGGCTCCGAGTCTCAGCCCGGGAGCGGCTCGAGCTCCGGACGGCCCGCTACCTAGAACGGACGCGGATCAACAGCGACCTGGTAGCCCCACCAAAGGCCACCAGTGTCAAGCGATAGACGCCGGGCGCGAGCCGGCCCGTGCTGTGCAGATGACGGCGGTTGAGGCCCCCGATCGCGGCGAACGTGGGCGAGGCCGGCAGCGTCCGCCAACGTGCGTGTCCGCCGCGGGCGACCAGCACAGAAAGCCGCACGCGCACCTCCACGGCTCGATTGAGGGTGAAGGAGAAGGCCAGGTGTGCGAGCGCGAGGGGCCCGTGGCGCAACGCGCTCCGGGCGTTGGCGGTGAGTCTGAGGTTGGAGATCCGCGGTGCGGGAACGGTTGAGCTCGCGGGGGAGCGTGCCCCGCCGGCCCGGGCCCCGCCGGCAGAGCCGGACGAGGCGCCGGCCCCGCTGGGCTGGGTGCCCGTCGCATCGCTACCCGTGCCCTGCGGGCCCCCGCCCGAGCCTTCGCTGCCCGCGCCTTCGGAGCCTCCAGCTCCAGCTTTGCCTTTTTCTTCGCCGGCTTTGCCCTGCGGTTCGCCTCCTTCGCCTCCTTCGGCGGGCGGTTCCTCGGGCGCGAAGGCGCCGATCCCATCCGGCGTTCCGACCCCTGTCGGCCCGTCGTAACCTGTGGTCGCGTCGCAGATCCACGTGGCCGCCCCACAGTCAAGCGGCGACAGAGGGCTCATCGACCCTTCGCAGCTGGTGTATTCGCCGTCGCACTGGCCATTGCCGCCGGCTGTGATGTCGTGTAGCAGTGGTGAGCCGAGGTGCGAGTAAAGGGTCTGCGCCGGGTAGGCAACTCCATGGGCTCCACCGGCGAGGGCGACCATCGAGGCGATGATCGGCGAGGCCACGCTCGTGCCGCCAATCGGAGCCCAGTGGAGCACGGTGCTCAGTTTCGTGCCTTCTTCTTCGTAGGGGTAGGGGATCGAGTCGTACACGTTTACCCCGCTTGAAGGGTCTGCGTCGGCCGCGACGTCGGCGCTTGCGCGGCGCTGCCCGCAGCCGACCTGTGCCCAGTCGCTGACCTGCGACTGCCACGCGGGCGCCGGCAGCGAGCCGCTGCAGCCCGAGCCGCCCGCCCCTTGCGAATTCCAGGCCGACTCGCTCTGCCATGCTCCGCTCGCGCCAAGGGTGAGGCGGGTGCCTCCGACGCTGATCACATGTGGCGAGGAGGCGGGATAGTCGGCGCCTTGGAAGTAGGCTGAGCCCGGTTCGTCGCGGGTCGCGTATTGATCCCAGTTCAGGTAACCGTCGTCGCCGGCGGCAGCGGCGATCGCGACCCCGGGATGGTTGAAAGCCTGGTCGTCGGCGCCGCCTTCCGGGCCACCCCACGAGTCGGAGATCTCGTTGGCGTGGATCGCCGCCGTATTCTCGGCGGTGTCCAGGTCGGCGTATTCCGGGGAGTCGGCCTCCACGAGCAGGATGTGACAGTTCTGGCATACCGCGTGGGCGACCTCCACGTCGGTCGCGATCTCAAGCGCCCATCCCTCCGCTTCTTCGGCCTCTTCTCGTTGGTGGGTAGTTCCTTTGGCAAAGGCTTCCAATTCAGCCTTGGTCTTGGGGAACGGCAGGCTGGATGGCGCTTCGCTGCCGTTTTCGCTCACCTGTTTGAAACAGCCGTTTGCCTTGGTGCACACCGGCAGGCCAAATTCGGTGGAGTAGACGTTCAGGTCTGCTTCTGCGCTTGGATCGTTGTAGGCGTCCACGAGGGCGATCGTCTGCGGTTCGAGTGCCGGTGCCCGCGGGCTTTCGCCGGGGAAGTAGGCACTCTGCAGGTCCTGCGGGGTCAGGCAGCTCGAGGGGTAGCCGGCCGCGCATTCCGACGCTTTGGCGAGACCGGTGCGCGGAACGCTCCTGGTGGCGAGCCGATGGACTCGAGCGCGTGCCGCGGCTGTCCTCGGCGTCAGTCCGAGCACGAGACAGCTTGCGCGCCCGGGCGTCGGCGCCGTGCACGCGGGGCGCACCACGTAGTCGGAGCGCGGCAGTGGCGCCACGGTGGCCGCGGCCACCGTGGACGGACCGACGAGCGCCGACAGGGCGAGGGCCAGCGAGGCGAGGGCCAGCACGGCGGGGGCGCCCGGCACGCGGGGCGCCTCATGGCCAGGTCGCGCTCCGGCAAGCGTTGGCTCCGACGACGTGCGAGGTGTGCTCATCTCCATCACCAACCGATCGGACACGCTAGCGGAGTGCTTGAACGCTTGAGCTCCACCTACGCATGTTGGCGCAGCTTGACTCGGCGGGGTTCACCCCAGGCCATCCCACCCCGGCTCCGAGGAGGGCCTACCTCGCACACCGGTAACGAGACCGTCACGTGGGATAACCAGACGGTCACATCGCGTCACAGGACCATCACAACGCGGTTACGTGAGGGTCACCGGGTGGGTCTCGCTGGGCTCCAGGATCAAGCCACGGCGGGAGGGGCGTAGACGCCTTGCCCGCGCCCAATCCATCAAGGAGCATTTCTCAATGCGCAATCGAGCACTGGTGGTTGCTGCGCTGCTCGCGACGCTTGCGGTCGGGGCGATCCCCGCGCACGCGAACCCGACCCAGGCGACGGCGACCCCGATCAAGCATCTGGTGGTGGTCTTCCAGGAGAACGTCTCGTTCGATCACTACTTCGGGACCTACCCCAACGCCGCCAATCCGGCCGGCGAGCCCCCGTTCACACCCTCGCCTCGCACCCCGGGCGTGAACGGTCTCAACGAAGACCTGCTGAGCATGAACCCGAACTCTTCCAACCCATTCCGCCTGGATCGCTCGCAGGAGCTGATCTGCGACCAGGATCACGACTACACGCCCGAGCAGCAAGCCTTCGATGGCGGATTGATGGATATGTTCGTGCAGTACACCGGCGGGTGCGCAGAAAAAAGACCTGACGATGGGCTACTACGACGGCAACACGGTCACAGGTCTGTGGAACTACGCACAGAACTTCGCGATGAGCGACAACTCGTACGACACGACCTTCGGCCCCTCAACGCCCGGAGCGCTCAACCTTGTATCCGGGCAAACGCATGGAGTCACCCCGGCCTCGCTTCCGGATGTCACCGAAAACGGCACCGTGTACGGCGACGCCGACCCCGCCTACGACGACTGCTCGAAAGGCACGACGTCGGCGATGGCCCCCACCGACAGGAACGTCGGCGACGAGCTCAACGCCAAGGGCCTGACCTGGGGCTGGTTCCAGGGTGGGTTCGCCGCCCACGAGCACGAGCAGTGGAAAGGCTGTCTGCGGCTCGAGCCACAAGAACGTGGGTGGTGAAACGGTGGCGGACTACAGTCCCCACCACGAGCCCTTCGAGTACTACCAGTCCACCGGCAACCCGCACCACCTGCCGCCGAGCTCGGTGAGCATGATCGGCAAGCAGGACCAGGCCAACCACCAGTACGACCTGTCGGACTTCTACGTGGCGCTCGCGCACGACGAGCTGCCCGCCGTGTCCTATCTGAAGGCCGCCAAGTACCAGGACGGCCACGCCGGCTACTCCGATCCCGCAGGACGAGCAGGCATTCGTCACACACGTACTCAACGAACTGCAGCGCTCGCCTGACTGGTCGAGCACCGCGGTCGTGATCGCCTACGACGATTCGGACGGCTTCTATGACCACGTGATGCCTCCGGTCGTCAACTCCTCGGCCTCGGTGCAGGACGCGCTGAATGGCCCGGGCAAGTGTGGCAACGGCACCCCCGCCGGCGGCTATGAGGATCGTTGCGGCTACGGTCCGCGACTTCCGCTGCTCGTGGTGTCGCCGTGGGCCAGGCACGACTACGTCGATCACACGATCACCGACCAGTCCTCGGTGCTGCGGTTCGTCGAGGACAACTGGGGACTCGGCCGTATCGGCGACGGCTCGTTCGACGCGCGAGCGGGTTCGCTCGCGGGGATGTTCAAGTTCGGCCCACGCCACCACATGGACGACAAGCTGTTCCTGAACGAAAGCACCGGTGAGCCGCTGTATCCGCCGTTCGGGCACGACTCCGGTTATCGCGGTCACTGAGCTGGGCGCCCTTGGCGCCGTGGATAGACGGTGAAGGGCACCGGGGCGGGGTCGTTGACTCCGCCCCGGTGGTCGTTACGCTGGGGGCGATGGCCCGCTCGTTCGGTTTCCTGCTCACTCCAGAGCCCCCTCCGCGACGCGTGGGTGCGTTCGTGGCACTCGTGCTCGTGGCCTTCTGCACACTTGTGATCTACCCGCTCAAGCAGGCGGCCCCGGTGGTGTCGCTCAGCGTTTTGTACATGCTCGCCGTGGTGATCGCATCGGTGACCTGGGGCATGTGGCTCGGCATCGCCACATCGCTCTTGAGCGCGCTTGCGTTCAACTACTTCCACCTGCCGCCGGTCGGTCGCTTCATCATTCGCGACGCCGACAACTGGGTGGCGCTTGTGGCTTTTGTCGTCGTGGCCGTGCTGGCCAGCTCGGTCGCGGAGGTGACGCGTGCGCGCTCGCGCGAGGCGGCAGAACGGCGGCGCGAGGCCGACCTCGCTGCCGAGATGGCTCGCCTGCTGCTCGGTGGAAGACGGCTCTCCGAGGATCTGCCGACGGCCGCGGCGCGCCTCTCGCAGGTGCTGGAGTTGCCCTCCGCCGCGATCGAGCTGGAGGCGGTCGAGGGAGACGAGCGGCGGGTGGCCTTCCCGCTACGTGACGGGCCCCGCCGTCTCGGGACGCTGCTCGTCCCCTCGGATAGCTCAGAGGCGACACTGCGCCGCCTCCAGGAGCGAGTGGTGCCGGCGCTCGAGTCCTTGCTCAGGGCGGCGCTCGAGCGCGATTCCCTGCTTGCCGATGTTGTGGAGACCGCGGCGCTTCGCCGCGCCGACGTCATCAAGACGGCGCTTCTGCGAGCGGTCTCACACGACCTGCGCTCGCCGCTCACCGCGATCTCGGCTGCCGCCGATGCGGTCGGCTCGGCTTCGCTCTCGGAGGAGGAGCGCCGCGAAATGGCAACGATCATCCAGCAGGAGGCACAGCGCCTGTCACGTCTTGTGGACAACCTGCTGGACCTCTCACGCCTGGAAGCCGGTGCTGCCGAGCCGCGCGCCGTGTGGACGTCCGTCGAGGAGGTACTGCGCACGGCGCTCGCTGACCTGGCCCCTGGCGAGCAGGACTTCAGCCTCTCGATCGACCGCGACATGCCGCTCGTGAGTGTCGATCCCGTGCAGATGGAGCGGGCCTTTGTAAACGTGCTCGAGAACGCACGGCGCCACTGTGGCGGCCATCCGGTATCGGTCAGGGCACGTGCGGTGCGCAGTCTCGCGGGTGCCCCCTCAATCGCCGGTGGGAACGAGTTGGGAGAGCCCTCAGGCGAAGCGCTCGCGGCGAGTCCCGCGTTGGTCCCGGCAGGCGACGGCCCGGCGGGTGATCGCCTCGTCGTGCGGGTGGTGGACCGGGGCCCCGGGATCCCGCCGGCCCAACTCGAGCGGGTGTTCGAGCCGTTCTACCGTGCAGGCACGCCTCAGGGAGGGCACCGTGGCTCAGGCCTCGGACTTGCGATCGCCCGTGGTTTCACCGAAGCCAACGGTGGCCGGTTGCAGGTCGAGTCGCTCCCTGGTCAGGGCGCCACATTCGTGTTCGAGCTGCCGCTGGTCGCACAGGCGCCCGTGGCGGACCGTGTGGACACCGAGCCGCCGGCGAGCCCCGAGCGCGTGAGTTGATCGCCAACGATCAGCCGGCCGCGGCCCCGCGGATCCTCGTGGTCGATGACGAGCCACAGATTCTGCGTGCGCTACGCGTTGTGCTGCGCGACGCCGGCTTTGAGGTGGTGCCCGCGGAAACGGGAGCCGAGGCGCTGGATCGCGCGGCGGTACGTCCGCCCGCTGCGGCGATCGTCGACCTGATGCTTCCGGATGTGGATGGCGTCGAGGTGACGCGCAGCCTGCGCGAGTGGAGCGAGATGCCGATCCTCGTGCTCTCTGCCGTGGGTGAGGAGGAGCAGAAGGTCCGCGCTCTGCAGGCCGGTGCGGACGACTACATAACAAAGCCGTTTGGCTCGCGTGAGTTGGTCGCGCGCCTGCAGGCCGCCCTGCGTCGCGGTGGGCGCTCCGAGCAGGAGCCGCGAATAGTCGTCGGAGACTTGGAGATCGACCTCGCCGCCCGGGCGGTCAGCCGCGGTGGGGAGCTCGTTCACCTGACTCCAATCGAGTTTGACCTGCTGCGCGTGCTCGTGCGCAATCGCGGGCGGCTGATGACCCATCGCGGGCTGCTCGCCGAGGTGTGGGGGCCTCAATACGTCGAGGACGTGCAGACCTTGCGCACCCACATCGCGCGCCTGCGGGCGAAGATCGAACCGGATGGCCAGGCCCAGCGCTGCATCGTCACCGATCCCGGGGTGGGCTACCGTTTCTCCGCATAGCCTCTGTGGATTAACCAGAGGCGAGCTGTCCGTGGGTCGAACGAACCGCAAATCCAAAAACACAACCTGCTCGGGGGCTGAGCCCTCCTCCACCGGGCTGTGGGAGAGAATGCTCCCCATGGCGCCCGACACACCCAACTCGCCGCGGCGCGGACACCTCAAGGTGTTCATAGGAATGGCGGCGGGGGTAGGCAAGACTTACCGCATGCTGCAGGACGGACGTGCGGATGCCGAGACGGGGCGCGACGTGGCGATCGGCTACCTGGAGCCGCACGGCCGCGAGGAGACGGCGGCACAGGCGCGGGGACTGGAGGAGATACCGCCGCGGATGGTCGACTACCGCGGCACGCCGCTTGCCGAGATGGACCTGCCGGCGGTTCTGGCGCGCAGGCCGGAGTTGTGCATGATCGACGAGCTCGCGCACACGAACGCCCCGGGGACCGAGCACGAGAAGCGCTACGAAGACGTGCAGGATGTGCTGGAAGCCGGGATCGACGTGTACTCGACGGTCAATGTGCAGCACCTGGAGAGTCTCAACGACCAGATCATCCAGCTCACCGGGACGCGCGTACGCGAGACGATTCCCGACGAAGTGCTCGCGGGAGCAGACGAGGTCGTGCTGATCGACCTGACCCCGGAGGCGCTGATCGAGCGCCTGCGCGCCGGCAAGGTGTACCCGCGCGAGCGTGTTCCCACGGCGCTCAACCATTTCTTCAAGATCGAGAACCTCTCGGCGCTGCGCGAGACTGCCCTGCGTCACGTCGCCGAGGGCGTCGAGATCAAGCGGCTCGCGCCGGCGCCCGTGGTGATGCGCCGCGAAGAGGGAATCGCGCCCACGGACGCCGGGGGGTCGGCGGGGAAGCAAAAAATCGCCGAGCGGCTGCTTGCCCTGGTGGCCCTGGCGCCACATTCACAGCGGATCGTGCGCCGCGCCGCGCGCTCAGCCGAACGCCTCGGGGCGCGCCTGGACGTGCTCGTGGTACGCCCGCCCGGCAGGGGCCCGAGCGCCGGAGATCGCGAGCAGCTGGAGTCGCTGCGGCGCCTCACGGCGATGCTTGGCGCTCGACTGCTGGTCGAAGAGGGGGAAGACGTGGCGGCCGTGGCGATCGAGGCGGCGAGGCGCCTGGGCAGCACCTACGTGCTGATGGGCTCCCCCTCGGCCCGTCGTCGCCTGGGACGCCTGCGTGAGCCGCTCCTGATGCGCCTGCTCGAGGGGCTGCCCGGGGTGGACGTGCGGATCGTGGCCGACCCGACCTTGCGCGAGAATGGTCGCGCGGTGTCCGAGGACACCGGCGATTGAGCGGGCCTTCGCTGCGCACAACGCCGCGAGCTCGTCCGCGACACGCTCGGGTGCCGCCGGCATTTCATCGCAGGCTTTGAGGATCAGCCGGTAGTCCGCGAGCTGTGCGCCGGGTACTCCTGTTGTTTGGTGAGCTGCCAACAGAGGATGGCGATCTTTCGTGCGACTGCACGATCGCGGTCTGTGCGGCGTGAGCGGACACGCTGGTAGAACGACTCGCAGCGGGCCTGGTGTCTTGATTGCCGCCCAGGCAGCATCGACGAGCACGTGTCGTGCGGCGGAGGAGCCCCGCCCGTGCCTGGCTGGTGCGGTGGACTGGCGGCTGTGGGTCCAGGCCGAGGTAGCCAACGAGGCGGTGAGCGGTCGGGAAGTGGCAGCCCAGGAGCGAACACGATGAGCCACCGACTACAAATAGTCCTGCCTGACCCCGTAGCTCTCCTGCTCACAGAGCTAGCAAGCAACGCGGACACGCCACCCTCCACCCTCGCCGCACAGTTCGTCCAAAACGGTGTCGCTCAAGCCGCCAAGGACGGCAAGGTCAGACCACTCAGACCGGCATCCCCACTCACAGGCCGCGCCGGCAGCGAGCGCGCACCGTGGCTTGAACCATATGGCGGCGACGATGCCTGGAGCCAGGAAATGTGGGGTGTGATCGTCGCGCTACACGGCCGCTACCCCACACATCTACAAACCCTCAAAGACAAGTGGTGGACCGACGAATCACAAACAGAGACGCTATGCGCGCTAGCCGTATGGCGAGCCGAACTCGATGACACCGGCCAAGATCCCCGCGAAGAGCTGGCCTTCCAAAACCAACTCGCTGACTACGCCCAAGTCCTACGCCAACAAGCCGGCAGCGTCACCAAGGCATGGAAACCCGGAGCGCCACCTGCCGAATGGGCAGGCGAGTAGAGGTTTCAAGCAGGCGACGAAGGCGCGCGTTGTTTCTGACTTACGGTTTGCGCTCGTAGGTTCGCGTAGGTTCATGATGTCGCGAACGCGAACGTTGCCGACAAAATGTCGCCCCAAACGTCCTGTCGGTTATGGTTCTGGCAGAACTGACTGTCTTGAAGAAAGGAATCGGAGGAGCGTGGTGTCTGTTGCGGCCGTGGATAAGAAATGGATGAAGGGATCGCCGCTTAAAGGCGCTTTGCTCGCGCTCCTACTGGAGCTCGACGAGCCGACCCATCCGTGGAGGTTGGCGACGTCGCTTGAGAGGCGTTTGGGGCCGGTGTCAGGGATCGACCGCGATGCCGTTTACAAGATGCTTCCGGTGCTTGCAAGGCAAGGTCTCGTGGTTTGCACGACGCGCGAGAACGAGAGTGGCGGCTGGCAGAACCAGAAGGTGTATGGCGTGACGGAGCTTACAGAGCCTGCGTTGAGCGATTGGTTTGCTACTCCCGTCTCTGACTGGGCGACTCGTACCGAGTTGCAGGTCAAGATCGCGTTCTCGCGACCTTCTGACGCTCCTGTATTGATGCGGATGCTCGACATGTACGAGAGACTGTGCACCGATCGGCTCTTAGAGTGCGAAGATGACGATGTTCTGATGTCTTCGTGGATGGGGGTGACGATGAACGTCGCGTGCACATGGACTGAAGAGCACCTGGAGGCTGAGTTGCGTTGGATCATGCGTACTCGCGACTCGCTACGCGACTATGCAGCTCGATACGACGTTGGGCAGCGATGAGCCTCTTCGCGTTCGAGCATGTCACCAAGGGATACCCGGAAGGACGTCGGTCTCGCGCCGTTCTCGAGGATGTCTCGTTTGAAGTCGACGCGGACGACTTTGTGGGTATCTGGGGTATGCGGCGCTCGGGCAAGTCGACGCTCCTGCGTCTCGCGGCTGGACTCGAACTGCCCGACGAGGGACGGATTCTTTTCGACGGACAAGATCTCACTGAACTATCTGGTGACGGTCGCGTTGAGTTGCTGCGCGCCGGCGGTATCGGTTTCGTCTCCTCGGACTGGCGGCCGAGCGTCAGCCAGACGGCGACCGAGTATGTTGCGATGTCGCTTCTCGCCGACTCGCTGAGTCTTCGCGAGGCTCGGCGCGAGGCCCGGCAACAGTTGGAGCGCATGGGCGCGCTGAACTGTGCCCACATACTGACCGACCGCCTTTCTCTTGGCGAGGCGCTGCGCGTGAGTTTGGCGCACGCGCTCGTGAGTGAGCCGAGATTGCTGCTGGTCGATGAGCCCGCCGTGCTGCCAAGCCCGAGCGAACGCCAGGAACTCTATGGTCTACTCACCTCGCTCGGTCGTAGCTCAACGCTAGCGGTCCTCATAGCTTCTGAGGATGTTGCGATCCTTCGTCGTGCACGACGCATGATGACGATTGGAGGCGGAACACTACGCTCGATGGATAAGGAGGGGGAGGTAGTCTCGTTCCCACGGGGCGCGCGCACCTCTGACGGACGGTCAGGTTAATCGTGTGCGCGCTGGAGCTGCGCGATGTCGTTAAGCACTACGCCAGCGGTGGAGAGATCGTGCGTGCCGTCGACGGTGTGTCTCTGAGGGTTTCGCCGGGGCAGTTCGTCGCACTGTACGGTCCAAGTGGGTCAGGCAAGACGACGCTGCTACTCCTTGCCGCCGGGCTGAGTACCCCGGACAGTGGGAGTGTGATCTTTGACGGGAGCGACCTTTCGTCTATGTCAGGCGCGCAGGGAGACAGCTTCCGGTTGCGAGATGTGGGTTTCGTCTTCCAGCAGTTTCATCTTGTGCCGGGCGCGTCCGCGCTGAGCAACACGGCGCTAAAGCTGCTCGCTGATCGGTATACGCTACGCGAGGCCAAGCGGGAGGCGCTTCCGTGGCTTGAGCGCGTCGGCCTCGGTAATCGTGTTCAGCATCCGTCCGAGCGGCTGTCGATGGGCGAGCGCCAGCGTGTGGCGATAGCGCGAGCGCTTGTCAGTGAACCTCGGCTGTTGCTGGCCGATGAGCCGACCGGCAATCTTGATTCTAAGCGCAGCTCGGAGATACTCGGCTTGTTGCGCGACGTGTGCCACGAGCGCAGGATTCCCGCCGTGATCGTCACGCACGATCCGCAAGCAATGAGGTTTGTCGATCACATACATACCCTGCGCGACGGGCGACTAACCGAGGGCCTTGATTCAGAGCTTGCTATCGCTTGGGACGCACGATGAACGGACCGCGTGCATTCACTCCTACGATCCTGAAAGTCAGGATCAGTACGTTGTTTACGCTCTACGCTTGGCGTCTTCGTCATCACAGCGTTCAGGAGCTGATTGCAGGCATAGGTATAGCTATTGGTGTCGCTTTGTTCTTCGGCGTGCTTGTAGCCAATACGAGTGTAACTAGCTCAGAGTCTCAACTGATTCATGCGGTCGTCGGATCTGCTCGTCTACAACTCTCCGCTCGCTCATCAGCAGGTTTCGATGAGCGCATAGCTCAGCGTATGCGCGAACTTCCGGGTGTCGAAGTGGCTGCTCCTGTGCTCAGGCTTGACGCTGCAATCATCGGGTCGAGGGGACGACGGCAGACGATCCAACTGATTGGCGTCACCCCGGCTCTAGCGGGGCTTGGTGCTCCGGCCGCGAAAGATGTCGGTGTCGCAGAACTATTGCTATCGGGTGGTGTGGGTCTTCCGTCGTCAGTCGCGACGGCGATCGGAGTAGAGATCAACGAAAAGGTGACGGTGCTTGCAAACGGGGAAGCCCACACCGCCACGGTTCGCGGCGTGCTTGGCAGCCAAGTGATTGGACCGGTCGCCTCGAGTCCGGTAGCAGTTGCTCTATTGGGAGAGGTTCAGCATCTAACCGACCTATCGGGGCGCGTAACCGAAGTATTTGTTAGGCCGCGTCCAGGCTCTGAATCACAGGTTGCTCGGGAGCTACGGGTGTTTGCTGCTGGTAGATTTGACGTCGGGCCTGCTGACAGAGAAATCCGACTGTTGGCCCAGGCTGCTACGCCGAGTGGCCAGTCTACGACGTTGTTTGCCGCGATAAGTGCGATCGTCGGGTTTCTGCTAGCGCTGAATGCGATGTTGCTGACAGTCCCTGAGCGCCGTCGTTTCGTTGCTGAGTTGCGCACCCAGGGATTTGGTCCGCACCAAGTTATTCTTGTCATCTCCTTTTACGCGCTAATCCTCGGAACTGTGGCTTCTACAGTCGGGATTGTGGTGGGGGCTGTCCTAGCGCGGACCGTATTAACGAAATCCCAAGCTACCTTGCCATCGCCTTCCCGATCAGCGCCCACTCAGTAATAGCTATCACTACCATCCTTGCCGCGTTTGCTTGCGGCATTCTTGCTGTTCTTGCCGCGTCGCTGCCTTCCCTTTCCGATCTCCGTCCCAACAGGCCTCTCGACGCGGTTCTGCATGAGAGCGGACAACCGGGACAGCGCATCAGCGCACGCGCAATCCTCATATCAGGCGTCGTCGGCATGACACTAATCGCGACAGTTGCGGTCGGCACGCTACTTGCCCCGGGTCTCACGATCATAGGGGGGGTTGGACTGGCGATTGCCTCGGTCTGCATGGTGCCGGCCGTCCTGAATGCCGTTATCCGTCTGATAACTCCTGTGAGCGAGCGGATGCGTGGCAGTATGCTCGCGCTCGCCGTGGTCGAACTGAGAGCGACCGCAACACGATCCATCGCCCTGGCGGCGGTCGCCGCTGTAGCTGTTTACGGGAGCGTCGCGATCCAAGGTACTCGCGCCGACCTCTCTAGGGGACTGCACGCAGCCATCGTCCAATTCCTCGGGACTGCGGACATCTGGGTTACGACAGGCGACAACGTCTTTACGACAGATAGCTTCCACGCCAACGGAGCACTGGCAAAGATCGCACGCGTGCCGGGGGTCGCCTCCGCTCGGATTTACCAAGGTGGACTGCTGAACGTCGGTGACCATCGACTGTGGATACGTGCACGTCCGCCAGGCGACAGCGTCGTGCTCCAGTTAAGCCAACTCCTAGAAGGCGGCTTTGTACGCGCGAGTCGCCTTATCCGCCAGGGTGGTTGGGCAGCAATCTCGGCTGGTTTTGCATCGGAACGTGGCCTTCATGTCGGCGATAGCTTCTCGCTCCCAACGCCGACCGGGTCAGAGCGCCTCGGCGTTGCAGCGGTCACGACAAACACTGGCTGGCCCTCCGGTGCGCTAACCATCTCCACCGTCGACTACCAAAAGTACTGGCAGACAACGGACCCCGCCGCAATCGAGGTCAACCTCAAGCCGGGTGTCAGTCCAGCGGCCGGACGACGAGCCGTGCGTGCTGCAATCAGTCCAAGACCAGGACTATGGGTGCAGACTCGCGCACAACGCGAAGCACAGTTCGACGCCAGCGCTCGCCAAGCGCTACGCATACTTGGTGAGATATCGACTCTGTTGCTCGTGGCGGCTGCGCTCGCTGTCGCATTTGCGTTGAGCGCTGCTATCTGGCAACGACGCGGACGGCTCGCCTCGCTGAAGACGCAGGGTTTCAACAGCCGGCAGCTCTGGCGCTCGCTACTGTTGGAGAGCGCCGTCGTACTTGCCGTGGGATGCGCTGATGGAGCAATCCTCGGTATCTATGGTCACGCGCTAGCAGGACGCTGGCTCAAGCTGACCACAGGATTCCCGGCGCCCTTCTCCTTGGGCGAGGTAGGACTACTGCTCACAATCGCCCTGGTGGGGGCTATCGCGTTGAGCGTCATTGCGCTCCCCGGTTTTTCGGCGGCCCGGGTATCGCCAGAAGTCAGCTTTCAAGAATGATCTTGCTGTTGAGTTTAGCTGGCGGACGGCGCCAACTTGAAGTCACAGGTTGGACATCGGGTGGACCTCGCCACCGCGTTCGTTTCAGCCGCCCGCTGCTACTGGCTTAGTGTATTTCCACGCGTACAACGCGAGCTCCGCTACTGGCGCACGCGCGCACGCGAGATCCCCGACCCCCACCTACGCCGTCTTGCACTTGAAACCCACAACGCCAAGTGGTGCAACGTCGAGGGCGCTGCAGCATTCGCGACCCTGGCTCCAACAGCGTACCGACAGACGACGATCAAGGCGCTAGTCACCTTTCAAGGAGTCTACGATTATGCGGATACGATTGCCGAGCAACCGCAGAACGACCCGGTCGAGAACGGTCGTCTACTTCACCAGCCACTCCTAATAGCACTCGGCAGACCAGCGAGACATCTGAACTATTACGCGCACAGTAAGTCAAGCGACGACGGTGGATATCTCAACGCTCTCACAGACGCCTGTGGCGCAGCATTCAACGAACTGCCGTCAGGTCCACTAGTAAGAGAGGGCATAAGGCGTGCGGCTCGACGGATAGTGATTTATCAAAGCCTCAACCACAGCGGTAGCAGCTCGCACGCAGCACTAGCCCGCTGGGCCGAAAGTGAAACGTCTCCCACAAACTGGTTGCGGTGGTGGGAGACGAGTGCTGCCTGTGCCTCATCGTTGACCGCCTTGGCCCTATTCTCGGCCGCAGCAGACCCCGCGCTCACAGCCGACGACGTAGTTGCAATAGAACGGGCCTATCACCCGTGGATTGGCGCACTGCACACTCTGCTCGACAGCCTCGTGGACTGGACTGAGGATGAAATCGCTGGCCAACCAAGCCTCCTAGACCACTACGACTCGATCGCGGAACTGACCGAGCGGATGAAGATCCTCGTCCAGCGCTCCCGCGATGCGACCATGGCGTTGCCACACGCTAGGCGACACACCGTTCTGCTTGCGGGCATGGTAGGTCAATACCTTGCTGCGCCCGAGGTAGGCTCACCCAGAACAAGATACGTCGCCAATGGCTTGCTCGAGGCGATGGATGACCTGATGGGACCTACGCTACGCGTCATGCAAGTGCGACGCGGTGTACGACGGCTCCCTACTGGGTGGTGATAAGCACACTAGCTGTCTAAAATTGTTTACTGGAATTACCAGTACTAGTCGCACCAGTACTGGTCCGGCCAGTTGTGCCGACTCACCGAGCAAGCCAAGATCTGGCGCAATGATGCCTGACACACAACCCTGCGACAGGAACGATGCCTCACCAAGGCGTCCTTACGCTACGCAAGCAGAATCCTTCGTGGCCATTCAAGGCGGTGGTTACATGACTACCCGACGCGTAAGGCCAAGGAAACGCACAACCGGTCCGCAGAGAACGGCTGAGACATGACTGCCGTGACCCTCGACTCGCCGATGAGCGCGGATACTGCACATACATCTCACGGGTCACGCTGGCCACAGTCAGACGAGGACATGTACGTAGCGGTCACAAGGGCGTGGTGTCGAACTTTTTCTCACGAGGAACCTCGCAGACACGCATTGGGACGGTATGTGTTGGGTCGCGACTTCGTCAGGTCAGTTCGTGGCGCACCTATTGATGGTCTACTCGTAGCGTCGGTCTGCGCGCAGCTTGCTTGTCGGCATATGTGGCAGCGAGACGTCGGCGAGTCACTGCCTCTCGATGACCCTCCGCATGAAGCGCTCGATCAAGCCGCTGCGTGGTGGCTTGGGCTTGGCGGACCCGATGGTTTTGGCGTCCATTACGTGGAACTGGGAAATGGCATCATCGAATTCCTGTCGGTGGCCTACCGAAACGAACGACCTCGCACTGGTGGCTAACCGATGAGTATTCACGAATGACTCAACGAATCGATCCGAGGCTGCCGGACGAAGAGTCGTGGAGCGTGCCCAATCTGCGAGAGCCGCGTTACTCCCAATCCCTTGTGCGTGGCCTCGCTATTCTCGGCTGCTTCACACCTCAGCACCCGATACTTGGAATTGCTGACGTGGCCGATGGCCTTGGCATGAGCCGTTCGACAAGCCACCGATACATGATAACGCTTGTCGCGCTTGGGTTTCTAAAGCAGGGAGCAAGTCGAAAGTACAGGCTTGGACTGCGGGTGACAAATCTGGGGATGTCGGCATTGAGCTCGACAGGTTTGCGCGAGCATTCGAGTCCCTACCTCGAGGAGCTGCGCCACCGATGTACCTACACCGTTAGTCTCGCAGTTCTCGACGGTCACCAGATCCTGTATGTGGATCGTGCCCGCAGCTTCCGTCGCGGCCAGCACAAGATCGATCTTAACCTGCGTCCGGGTTCGCACCTGCCCGCTTATTGCACATCACTGGGCAAGGTGTTGCTCGCCAATCTACCCGAAGCCGAGCAGCGTGACTTGATTGAGGACGTGACTCTGGAGCGGCGTGGCCCCAACTCGATCACAAGCAAAAAGGCGCTGTGCACCGAGCTGGAACAAATACTCGATAAGGGGATGGCCGTCAACGACGAAGAGCTCGCGGAAGGCCTTATCTCGATCGCGGTTCCCGTACGTAGCGAAGGTGGCGAGGTCGTCGCTGCAATCAACATGGCGGCTCACACGGACATGATTCGTCTTGAGGACTTGATAGGTCAACTTGGCTCGTATCTAGTCGCAACAGCAGGCAACATTTCGGCCCGTCTTGGATATCGACGGAACGACGAGGTGGACCTGTGAAAGAATATAGTAATTCAGATAACACGGTTTACACAAATGATCAGAATAACGGCGAATAAGAAACACCATAGAATTTTCCGGGATCGCTCGCATATATTGCGTTAGGTCGGATCTACAGAAAGGTCGGGGGGATGAGAGTAGCTTTGCGGATGCTGGTCGTGTGTGTGGCGTGTGCCGTGCTATTGGTGATCGGCTCAGCTGGCTACGTTGGCTTAGCAGCGCCTTCGGTCGGACGCGCTTCTAAAGCGTTGGTACTGAAGTCTCAGACATCTAAGCATCCCCGCCGGTCGAAGCACAGACGTCGTTACAGGCGACATAAGGTAGAACGCCATGTACATCGTAGGCGGCGGGTCTCTTCCCATCGGCCGCCGATAGTTCCGAGATCAAAGCGTGCCCATGCCTCTTTGGGCCCCGTGGTGCAGATTGGAGCTGAGGTGCTGTCTGGTAGCGAAGCAACTCCTCCAGCGGGTTCTACGGAAACATCGAGTCCCTCGAACATTTCGGCCCGTGAAGAGTCGAGCACGGCGTACGAAGGGTTGAGCCCATTGGCTGCTGAAACGGCGATGCAGGAAAAGTTTCCGGCGATAGTCGAGAATGAGGACGGCGGACCGCCGCCGCTGGCCGAAGGTCAGAGGACGATCGGATTCCCCAGCGACTTTGCGATGTCGGTAGATCTCGGTGGAGGCACCCATGCCCTGGTGGAATCCCACGCGCCGCTTGCGCTTGAATCTGACGAAGGCAAGCGTACGCCGCTTGACCTGAGCCTGCGGGAAGTCCAGGGAGGCTTTGAACCTACGGTTGGGCTTGCTGCTATACGTCTACCGCTGCGTGCGAGCGAAGGTGCGAGTCTGACGGACAGTGGCGTGTCGTTGACTCCCGTAACAGAAAAGGGTTCTGCCCTGGGGGGCGCTAACGGTGTGCGCGATCATGCGAGTGTCTTCTACGGAGACACCGAAAGCGCCTCCGCGGGGACCCAAGACCTAAGCATGTTGGCAAAGCCGACTACGTATGGGTTTGAGATGTTCTCCACGCTTTTCTCGGCGCGCTCGCCGGAACATCTCTATTTCAAGGTTGGCTTGCCGGAAGGCGCGACCCTTGAACAGGGTCGGCCTGGGGAAGCCCTCATCATGAATGCAGGCAAAGCGCTCTCGGTTGTGTTAGCTTCCAGCG
This sequence comes from uncultured Solirubrobacterales bacterium, assembly GCA_963742945.1. Taxonomy (GTDB): domain Bacteria; phylum Actinomycetota; class Thermoleophilia; order Solirubrobacterales; family Solirubrobacteraceae; genus Palsa-744. The sequence continues at coordinate 62,555 of CAVUNX010000010.1, forward strand.
CTAGCGATGCCGACGGAACAGCGGTTCCGGTTGTCATGAGTATCGCGTCGAGCGACACAATTGAGTTGACTGTTGCCAGGAAGCCCGGCCAGTATCGCTATCCCCTCGTTGTTGATCCAACTTTGGAAGACTTAACTCTTATGACATATCAGGATGCGGCGTGGGTTCCTGCGTCTTCAAACCCTAGCCTATTCAATGACGGTGAATGGGGTAGTGATATTGAGCTGTTTCCTCTGAGTACATATCCAGCCAACCAATTCGTTGCCTGGCAGTATGAAACCCAGGGTAAATCCAAAATCTGGTTCTTCGAAGCCGAATCAGCCGAGGTGGATCTTTATAGCGAATCGGAGACGCTTCTTGAGGCCTGGGCGCCCAGTGGCATCCGCGCAAACTCGCTATTGCTGGACAACAACACTAACAAACCTCTCGGATCCAACGCAATTTGCGCAATCGAATCCATCGTCTGTGTGGGAACGCAGGGTGCGAACAAAAACATGGTGCGGTTCGTGAAATACATACTGGCTGCCGGGGGTGGTTACGGTGCATTTGATGATGCACTCTATAAAGCGCGCGTGTGGATATCTCAAGAAGAATCGCCGACCGTCACTTTCAATACGACTTCGCCGACGATCGAAGTAAAAGAACCGAATGGCACGATCGTCAACCGTAACAACGTCCTGTATCCCAGCAATAAAGAATGGATCGGGCCGTTCACGAGCACGGCGTTCGAAATGACCGCCAAAGACCCCGGGATCGGGGTGAGTTTTGCGGAAGTGGATGGCAATACTTGGTCGCGCGAGACGTTCTTGCTAACGACCGAAAAAGATTGCAAAGGCGTGCAATGCCCGCAGGAATTCAAAGGGAAGTACACGTATTTCACGACGACGCCCGGTTTCACCTCGCCGATGCCAAGTGGCGAATACTCGATCCAGGGCCGCGCGGAAGACCCCCTGGCTCTAGCGGGGGAAACGCACGCGACGGTTCGAGTTGACGCCTTAGGGCCTCAAGCGATCAAAATTACGAACCTGCCAGCAGGCGGTCAGATCGGCGAAGGCGTATACAAAATCAAAGTCGAAGCGACAGACGGGAAAACCGGCGAACCGAGCTCAGGCATAGCGTCGCTCAAGCTCGGGATCGACGGTGCGGAAGCCGCTGAACCCTTAGGTTCGTGTGCGAAAGGACCGTGTACGGTGACGGCCGAATGGACGATCAACGGCGGGCAACTTAGTGCCGGACCACACGTTCTGACGGTGCTCGCGACCGACAACGCGGGCAACGTCGAACACCAGAACTTCACGATCTTTGTCCATCACGCTTCGCCTATGGCGGTTGGCCCCGGCTCGCTCGATCCACAATCGGGTAACTATAGTCTCGGAGCAACCGATGTTTCGCTGGGTCCGGGTTTGACTGTCTCTCGTACCTACAGCTCACGCGACCTCACCGCCGGTATTGAAGGCTCGCTGGGTCCGCAATGGGGGATAAGCGTCGGTGGGAGCAGCGAATCTGTCGAAGAATTGCCAGACGGCAGTATGGTTTTGAGCTCCGCCAACGGTGGAGAAACAGTGTTCTCTCGCAACTCCAAAGGTGAATTTGAATCCCCGGCTGGCGATACAAACCTCACCCTGGCGGTTCAAGAAAACACCGACAAACTACCTATCGCTTATAGTCTAAAGAACCTTGCCACCGGGACGGTGACCAAGTTCACCCGTTCGACTGGATACCTTCAGTCAACTCCAATCTACTACGGTCAGATCGACTGGCAGGGGCCGAGCACGGGCCAGCTCGTTGTCCCGACCGGCGTGACGGCCGACGCGAAGGGTGACGTCTGGGTTCTTGACCAAAGGAGTAGCCGCGTCGAGAAGTTCAACCCGCAGGGTGAATATGTCTCACAGTTCGGATACGAAAGCACGGGGGTAGGCGGGTTCAAACAACCAGATAGTATCGCCGTCGATTCCAAAGGAAATCTGTGGATCGCCGACACCGGCAACAACCGCATCGAGGAGTTCACAGAAGGCGGAACTTATCTTCGCAAGGCCGGGACCGAAGGGACGGGTACGCTCAAATCTCCGCAAGGGATCGCCACAGACGCTAGCAACAACGTGTGGGTTACGGACACGGGCGATAACCGTGTAGTCGAGTTCAACGAAACGGGTGGGTACGTGCGAGAAGCCGCCAAAACGGTCGGTACGCTCGCGCTGTCTGAACCGATAGGGGTCGCAACCGACAAATCGGGGAACGCTTGGGCGACGGACGCAAAAAACCATCGTGTCGTCGAGTTCGGACCGACCGGTTCTGCCGTCAAAGAATTCGGGTCGTCGGGAAGCGAAAACGGCAAAGTCGAAAAGCCAACCGGGATTGCCACCGACTCCGAAGGCAACATGTGGGTCGCCGATAGCGTCCTCAACCGTGTTCAGGAGTTCAACACTAAAGGCGAATACCTCACCAAAGTCGGTAGCACTGGCTCCGGTCCCGGTCAACTAAAGAAACCAGATTTCGTTGCTATCGACGGACGCGGCGAGTTGCTTGTAGCGGACATAGAAAACGCTCGCGTTGGCCGCTGGGCCCACTCGGTATGGACGCCGTCTACATCTGAAGGACCTGTGACAACAAGCGCGGTCACGTACACGTACAAGACCGTGTTGATCAAAGGCGGTACCGTTACGCACCCGACAGAAGTCGTGGCGCCGCATCCCGCGGAACTATCGTGTGCGCCGACCGTCAACAAGGGTTGCCGTGTCCTTCGTTTGAAGTACGCCGAAACAACCACGGCAAGCGGCGAAAACGAATCCCAATGGAAAGACTACGAAGGCCGGTTGAAGGAAGTCCTCTTCGTTGCCTGGAACCCGACCACGACAAAAGTCGAAGAAAAGGCGATCGCGCAGTATGCGTATGACACGCAGGGGAGATTGCGCGCGGAGTGGGACCCGCGTATCAGCCCAGCGCTGAAGACCGTCTACGGGTACGACTCCCCCGAAGGGCACATTACAGCTATCTCGCCACCCGGCCAGGAGCCTTGGCTCCTGCATTATGGGACGATCCCGACCGACGCTAGTGCGGGTCGGTTGTTGTCGGTTACACGTCCGGCGGCAGCAACAGAACTCGGTAGTTGGCTCGCCCCGGCGAACACCGCGCTACCGACGCTGTCGACGAGCACGCCCGCAGTCGGTGTCAGGATCAGCGTGTCCTCAAACGGCACATGGAGCAACACACCGCTCGCCTACAGCTACCAGTGGGAGGATTGCAATTCCTTGGGGCTCGAATGCGTCGCGATCCCAGGAGCAGTCAACGAAGGCTACTACCCAGCTTTGAGCGATGAAAAACGCAAGCTCGTAGCCCTGGTGACCGCCGTCAACGCCGGTGGCAGCACGACGATCGCGACGACGGCCACAGGTCTCGTCGGCGCAGGCACCCCCAACAATCCGGCACCAGAACCTCCTAACCCAGGAACGGCTCAGCTGACGACCATAGAGTATGCAGTGCCACTCTCCGGCACGGGCCTACAGAACCTGACGGCCGCAGAAGTCAAAAAGTGGGGCCAGGTAGATGTGCCCGTCGAAGGGACCGCTGTGTTCCCGCCGGATACGCCCATGGGCTGGCCAGCGAAGGAATATACGCGTGCCACGTTCTCCTACTTCGACGCGGAAGGCCACACCGTTAACAGTGTGAACTCGAGCGGCGGAGTCTCTACAGCCGAATACGGGCCGACCAATAACGTCGTCCGGACCTTGGGCGCCGACAACCGCGCATTAGCACTCGCTGAAGGTGAAAAATCGGTGGATGTAGCCGAAAAACTAGACAGTCGTAAGGTTTACAATCCAGAAGGGGATGAGCTGCTCGAAACGCTTGGGCCTGAACACAAAGTTAAGCTTTCGAGCAGCGAAGTTCAAGCCCGTCACCGTATTAGGTACTCCTACGACCAGAACGCGCCTGCGGAAAAAGAATACCGGCTGGTCACGGAAACAGTGTCCTCTGCGCTTGTCGCCGGTAAAGAGAAGGACCAGAAAATTACACAAAGTCGCTACTTTGGACAAAACGGTCTCGGTTGGACGTTGCGTAAGCCGACATCGGTGACAGTTGATCCTTACGGTCTAAGACTAACGACGATGACACTGTATGATCCAAAAACTGGGGCTGTGATCGAAACCGGAACGACTAAAGGAATCACACAAGATGAAATCAGTGACAGGCCAACCTACGTCAGCTCCTTCGGCTCTTACGGGACTGGTAACGGTCAACTGCGCGAACCCGAGGGTGGTCTAGTCACTGACGCGGCGGGGAACGTGTGGGTCTCGGATACCGAGAATAGCCGTCTTGAGGAGTTCAACAACAAAGGCGAATTCATACGCACAGCGGGCTCTGTAGGGGAAGGTGCCGGTCAGTTCAGAACGACGCTTGGGGTGGCGGTCGATGCCAGCGGGAATGTGTGGGCGACTGACGAGGGCAACAACCGTGTCGAGGAGTTCACCAGCGAAGGTGTGTTCATCAAGACATTCGGCTGGGGGGTCTCCAACGGCGAAGCCAAATTCCAGACATGCACTGCCTCGTGTCGTGCAGGGCTCCCGGGGTCCGGCAACGGCGAGTTCAATGTGCCCGAAGGCATAGCGGTCGACACGAAAGGTAACATCTTCATCGCTGATCGCGGCAACCACCGTGTCCAGGAGTTCAACTCTGGGATCGCGTGGGTGCGGAACATGTCGCAACCCAAAGAAAAAGAAGGTCCGTTCTATCTGGCCTTGGACTCAAGCGGCAACATTTGGGTCGCGTATTCGTGGGATAACAAGATTGGCGAGTTCTCAAACGAAGGAGTACTCCTCCGCATCTGGGGTACAGGGGGTTCAGGGCCAGGCCAGCTATCGGACCCGTACGGTGTTTCGCCCGGACCGGAAGGCAACATTTGGGTGTCCGAATACGGCAATAATCGGGTGCAAGTCTTCACGCCGAGCGGAGAATATGTCTATGGATTTGGGGAACAAGGTTCTGGGCCTGGCCAGTTCAATCAGGCACCACATGGACTTACTTTCTCTGGCTCAAACGTATACGTACTCGACAGCGGCATATGGTGGGAAAATAGCGGGAATAGCCGCGTCGAGAAGTGGTCGATGACGGCCGTTAGTCCGTTGGCAGAAACCACGATAGGGACCAACGTCACGCAAACCGAAGTGACACTCAACGGAGTGGTGAACCCAAACGGCTCAACCACCAAATATTATTTCGAATACGGGACAGCGTCATATGGAACAAGGACATCCGAAACGACCGCGGGCTCGGGTACAACCAACGTCAAAGTGAGCTTAACAATTACCGGTCTTGCGCCTGGTGCCTATCATTTTCGCATCGTCGCATCTAGCTCTGCAGGAACAACCTATGGTGAAGACGTAACGTTCGCTACGCCGCCGGTCTATTCCAGCTCCTTCGGCTCTTACGGGACTGGTAACGGTCAACTGCGCGAACCCGAGGGTGGTCTAGTCACTGACGCGGCGGGGAACGTGTGGGTCTCGGATACCGAGAATAGCCGTCTTGAGGAGTTCAACAACAAAGGCGAATTCATACGCACAGCGGGCTCTGTAGGGGAAGGTGCCGGTCAGTTCAGAACGACGCTTGGGGTGGCGGTCGATGCCAGCGGGAATGTGTGGGCGACTGACGAGGGCAACAACCGTGTCGAGGAGTTCACCAGCGAAGGTGTGTTCATCAAGACATTCGGCTGGGGGGTCTCCAACGGCGAAGCCAAATTCCAGACATGCACTGCCTCGTGTCGTGCAGGGCTCCCGGGGTCCGGCAACGGCGAGTTCAATGTGCCCGAAGGCATAGCGGTCGACACGAAAGGTAACATCTTCATCGCTGATCGCGGCAACCTTCGCGTGCAGGAGTTCAACTCGTCGCTCGCGTGGGTTCGCAACATTGCTCAAGCCGAAGAAGAAGAAGGTCCATTCTACCTGAACATCGATCCGAAAACTGGCAACCTATGGGTCGCGTACTCGTGGGATAACAAGATCGGCGAGTTCACCAACGAAGGCATGCTGATCAAAATGTGGGGAACCGCTGGCTCGGGACCCGGAGAACTGTTAGACCCGTACGGAGTTGTCGTTGGACCTGAAGGCAATATCTGGATATCGGAATACGGCAATAACCGTGTGCAGGTATTTACACAGAACGGTACGTTTCTCTACGGGTTTGGTGCGAAAGGCAGTGGCGCAGGTCAGTTCAACCAGGCACCGCACGGTCTAGCGTTTGCGGGTTCTACTGTCTACGTGCTCGACAGCGGCATATGGTGGGAAAACACGGGGAATAGTCGTGTCGAGAAGTGGAACGTCAACCCAGAATTCGCAAGTACAGGGAACGCTCACGACCATCAGGTGATCTACTACTCCGGGGCGGCGAACTCGACATATCCGGCGTGCGGTGGGCACGTCGAGTGGGAAGGGATGCCGTGCGAGACCCTACCTGATGCCCAGCCCGGAGGCTCGGCACCGGCGCTTCCTGTTACTACGGTCAGTGCATACAATATGTGGGGAGAGCCGGAAACCATCGAAGAAACGTTCGGGTCGACGACTCGATCCAAGAAAACAAAATTCGACGACGCTGGCCGACCGGAATCAACAGAAGAGACCTCGACCGCCGGCACTGCACTGCCGAAGGTCACAGACGGTTACAGCGAAACCAGTGGCCAGCTCACTAAACAGAGTACTACCATTGGCGAAGAAACACAGACGATCACCAGCGCATTCGACCGTTTGGGAATGCTTACGAGCTACACGGACGCGGATAAAAAGACGACGACCTACGAATACGAATTAAGCGGCGACGGACGCCTGGTGACTGTTACCGACGAAAAGGGTAGCCAGTCCTACGCGTACGACCCAACGACAGGCGAGATGACCAAACTCCTGGACTCAGCGGCAGGCACGTTCACGGCGAACTACGATGCGGAACGCCAGTTGACAAGTGAGACTTACCCAAACGGCATGACCGCCGCATACACGCGGGACCAATCAGGCAAGACGACGGGCGTCGAATACGTCAAGACAACGCACTGCACCGAAAAATGCGTGTGGTTCAGCGAAACTGTGGCCTCGGCGATTGGCGGTGAAACCCTGTCGCGCTCCAACACGCTCACAAACGACGCCTACATCTATGACCCAGCGAACCGTCTTACGCAAACGACGGAAACCCCTGCCGGTAAAGGCTGCACGACCCGTATCTACGCGTACGACGAAGAATCCAACCGGACGGGCCTAACAACGCGCGCACCCGGTCTTGAAGGTAAATGCGCGACCGAAGGCGGGACTACCGAAACGCACACATACGACACCGGCAACAGACTAATAGACGCTGGTGTGACCTACGACCCGTTCGGCGACACGACAAAACTGCCGGCAGCTGACGCGGGTGGGTTCGAACTGACGAGCGAATACTACGTTGACGGACAGGTACTGAAGCAGATTCAGAACGGACAGACCAACAAATATTTCATCGACCCCGCGGGACGCGTCCGCAAGACCGTGCGCGAAGGAACCACTAACCTGACTACGATCGACCACTACGGCGGGGGTGGAGAAGCACTCACGTGGACGGATGAAGGTGAAGGCAAATACACTCGCATGATTCCTGGCATCGACGGCAGCCTGAGCGCGATACAGGTCAACGGTGGAGCTCCCGTCCTGCAACTTCACGACTTGCAGGGCGATGTCGTCGGTACTGCTGCACTTTCCGAAACCGAAACGAAACTACTCTCGACGTACAACAGCACGGAGTTCGGTGTCCAGGTAAACGGGCCTCCGCCGACCAAATACTCGTGGCTCGGGGATGAAGGAGTGTCAAGCGAACTGTCATCTGGGACTCTGATCATGGGAACCGTCACCTACGTACCACAGCTTGGCCGTGCGCTACAGACACAAGCCGTGATACCGCCGGGTATGGCTATAAACGGTGCCGAAGGAGTACCATATATCGCACAAGCCTCCGGATGGTCGATCCAGGCTGGAGAAAATCAGGCGAAAGGGGACGCCCAGAACTACGAAGTCGAGTTACAGAAAGCGGCTGAACGAGAAGCCGAAGAAAAATCATGCGCCATCGCAAGCATGTGCGTCGCGCCGGAAGAAGGTGGAGCAGAAGAACCAGGGGAAGAATACGACCCAGAAGGCCTCGCATCGTACAAGACGACCAAGCGGCGCGCAGGCCAACTGCGCAAAGACGCTACAAACGGAGCCCTGATCGGTCTTGCGCTCGATATAGGTGTGCCAGGTGCCGCCGATGGCGGTGCTGCGTATGCCGCAATACTGGAGGCGTCCGCGTATAATCTTGAATTGTGCGTTGAAACTGGGAAAGCAATGGGACGCAATAACGGGAGTTGGGGCACGTGCTATATCAACGAATGGCGAGCCGAAAAGTGGGGCCTCAGCGTGCCCGTCTCTGCCTCAGCTGAATTCTGCGAATACGTCGGTACACGACAGTGGGGCAAAAAATCACATAAAATCTACTATTGCGTTGACGCCAAAGAGGACCGATGGGGTCCATGGTTCTGAGACCCTCAATAGTTTCAGCGCGTTCGATGCGATATCGAATAGATTGTGGTCTTGTAATGCCGTGTCGTAGCGCGCTCAGAACGAGCCTCAGGCTAGGATCTGTGGCTGCTGCGGTCATGCTTCTTCTACCTGCGATGATCGGATGTGGTGGGGGGAGTTCAAACGCCTCGCCAAGACCGTCACGCTCCGTAGTAATTGGGCATGGTCGGACGGCTGCCGGATGGGCGTTTGTCGCGACAGTGCAGCCCGCGCCTGGCGGCGAAACCACGAGAACTGGCGCTTGTCCCTTGAATATCTTGATTACAGAAAGCGCACAATCGCAAACCACGATGGTATGCTACTCGTGGTCGGAAAGCCCCGTGCGACCCAGGGTGGAATGCCATACCGGGACGCTGATAATCCGTTTGCGTGTTCGCGACAACACTCGCAACGTGAGACTCGCCTTGAGTGATGGGCGGACAGTGACCTCGCCCGTCATGTTGGTGCCTCGAGGGTTTGGCGGTCCGGCGACTCTGTACTACCAAGCCGTCCAAGGACCGAAGCCCGTTCCAGTATCCATCACGGAACTTGACGAACGCGGCCGAGTAGTCAAAACGCTGGCGACGCCACGCGTTGGTGAATGTACCAAAGTACTAGTACGACACCTCCCCGGCAGCGCGCACATACTGGCCAAAGATCGAGCGCCAGACGGCAAATCGCTTACCATTTCCAGTGAACGCACACGGATTCTCGGCAAAACATATTTCGGACTACGGGTGGCCTTTGCGGGACCAGGAGCTGCTGTGATTGGTTCTGGTCCGCTCCGGCTTGCATTGCCACTGGAATGGGATGTAAAGCGTGTATGTAAGCCGTATGCGTATAGCATTATTTATGGTGTGCTCGCATCGCCAAGCGACGAGGTGTTCGTACGAACCGGCATTGCGCTGCAAAGCATGCGTCGCGTCCCGATTTCTGCCTCCGTGCGTCCCGACAGCGTGCTCGTATACGACCTCGTTAGGCAAATTCCGACCGAACTCATTGCACGCACGCGCGAGGGCAAAATTATAGTGGATAAGAACGTGAGCTCGATATTCGCTGAAACGCCGTGCATGTAAACGCGCGAGCAAGGCGGCGCATCGACGGTGCTCAGGAATCAATGCGTGAGAACCTTTGATTCCAGGGAGAATGTGATGTCACAGCGAGAACAATCGGAGATCAGCACGCTACTGTGTCGAGAGCTGGGTGCGCAATTGCTTGGGAAGGGTTGGACGGTTCGTGGGCGACAGTCTTGTAAGCCGGCAGCGCCGTTTGCGGCAGGCGTTCTGTCCATGTTCGTGCGCCCGCTGAGGGAGGGGTTTGTGGGCATGGCGATTTTCACGTGGCTACGCGAGGACGAGTCACCGCCGCTCGATGTAGTGGGACACGTTGCAGTCGAGTACGAACCAGCGCAACAGTTTCTAGCAGCGCTCACGGGCACCGAGATATCGGGTTTGGCCCTGAAGGAGCCGACGGTTGCCGTCAAGATCTCCAGTGTAAGTGAGGCGTCGAAGGGCGCGGAAGAACTCGGCCGCTTTGTCTCCGGGCAGGTGCCGGCGTTGGGGCAACTCGCGGACGTCGATGTCGTCATTGAGCTGCTCGGCCAGCGCCGTGTCGTGCCGTTCGAGGTTTCCAAGGCAGCAATCTACGCTATGAATGTTCTTGATCCGGGCTCGAATGCGTCAGAATTGCCAGACGCAAAGGATGTAGAAGGGCGACTTATACTTGCGCTGCTTGTCGGCGCAGGTCGCCACGAGGAGGCTCGCCGCGCGCTTGCGGAATATGATCTGATGGGGTCAGAGCTGGCCTCGTCGCCGCGCGAGTATCGCCGGTTTGTGCGCCAAGTTACGCGCTTGCTCGACATGGGTAGGGGGTTCTCTTTGCCTACGACCTCTCCGCGGTGGCCAGCTCGCCCTGTCAAGCCCGAGCCGCCACAGAGCTTCCGGCAGGTATTTGCTGAGCGGCGCCCCGTGGCCCGGGCGCGGCAGGATGCTGTCAAGACGGTGCGTGGGATCAGCGAGGGGAAGACGCGCGATGAGCTGAGAACGCTACTTACCCGCGAGCTCGACCAACACGAAGTGAGCATGGATCAGGGTTCGTTCGACGCCACCGTTGACTTTCTCACCACAGAGCGAAAGCGGTTCGGTGGGGTTCGCGTTGGGATTCGCGCGCTACAGACGCTGTGGAAGTTGGGAAGCTCATCACCTAAACAGCCGGAGATAATCCGCGACTCCCCGCCGGACTATGTGGAAGGTGAGCTTGAGCAGGAACCGTCATGGCTCGTGCCTCCTGACCGAGCTGCCTATCCGATCTGGAGTGTTGGAGAGCGCATGGTCGCTGTCGAACTCGATTCGGCTGCGCAAGCACAGCTTGCGGGTGTGATGCAGGTCGGTTCGTCGGATATCAGGGATACCCGATTCGTTGAGGTGTGGTTCGCGTGGGATGACCAGCCACCTGTTACCAGCTCTCGCCTGAGCGTATACGTCGGCTCGCAGCGTGTCGGGCGACTGGATGTCGATGCCTCCGAGCATTTCCGTCCAGCCATGGAAGCGGCCGCAGACCGTGACGAGGACCCCTGGATGATAGCGCGCCTAAAAAAGAAGGGCTCTGGCGGAATGCCATACGTGTTGGAGATCGCGCTACCCGAGCCTTGCGAAGACTGAGCGTCAAACCGATCCATTCCGTGTAGACCGCTGACTATAACCATGCCAAGGCAAGTAAGCGCTTGAGGGGGACTCTGATGAGAACGTACCATTTATTTGTGAGTGTTGTTGGGATTCTGACTGTAGTGAGCTTCCTTGCTGCGTGTGGGGGATCAACCAAACATGGACAGAAGGTCACGACGTATTCCACAAGCGGTCAGACAATCGCGACGGTGAGTACTCGCACTCCACCGAACAAGCAAGAAATAGTCAAGGCTAGGGGATGCCTTGAAAGGGAAGGTGTTCAGCCCGCGAGGCATAGGCAGTACAGGCCGCAGGTGCCGCGTGGAGCCAACGAAGTGACGAGGGACGGTCTGCCGATGACTCCCTCAGAGTACGAAGCAACCGTACGCAGATGTATGGCGAGAACGAGGTCCGCGAGTGCGAGTACGCACCGGAAATAAGCTGTCGAGCAAAACACACTGAGACTGGAGGACTCCGATGAAACGACATGTGATGATGGTCATGGTCGGATGTGCGGCTGCTACCGGGACTTCAGGAGCCTTGACGTGCGCATCCGCGAGCGCTGCTGCGACGTGGCTCGCTCCGAGTGTGCTATCGACGAGCGGAGGGGGATCTGTAGGGAGTACCGCACTCGCGGGGGACCCGAAGGGCGATGTAGTGTCTGTGTGGTGGCGCGAAGGTGTTGGCATCGAAAGCGCATTCCGCCCGGCAGAAAGCCCGAGCTGGTCTGCACCCACGGCGGTGACCGCTTCTACTCAGAAGGGTGAAACCCCTGAGGTTGGTATCGACGCGCAGGGGGACGCGGTCGCGGTCTGGCAGGACGTCCCGGAAGGGAAGGTAGAAGCTGCGATCAGACCGGTGTTCACCGGCGTATGGCAGACACCTGTCGCCATCTCACCGGAAGGAGGCAGTTGGCTCCGGCCGCAGGTCGCAGTCGACGCGCGCGGTGACGCTGTCGCGGTGTGGAGTTCTCCGTATCCCGAAGGCGGGCCAGGCTATGCGGTGAACGAGACCATCCAAGGGGCCGAAAGGCCGGTCGGTGCCAGTGAATGGACACCGGCTGTGTGGGTATCCGAATTCGGCCACGCTCCGTACAACAAACGTTTCTCACAGTCGCCGCAGGTCGCCATCGACGCTGACGGAGAGGCGGTCGCCGTGTGGGAAGATCAGGCCGAAAGCGCCTCAGTTGTGCACGAGGTCATCGAAGCCGCTGTGAAGCCGCCTGGCAGCGCAACCTGGGGGTCTCCCGCGGTGCTGGCCGACGGGGGGAGTCGCCCCCAGGTCGCGATGGACGCGCGCGGGGATGCAGTTGCAGTGTGGCCGGGCGCCGGTGGCCTGTACGCCGCGACGCTGCCAGCGGCGTCGTCTACATGGCAGCCGCCAGTGCCGGTCTCAACCAGCCAAGCAGAACATCCGCATGTGGCGCTGGACACTCAGGGCGATGCGGTTGTTGACTGGGAATCGATCGGCGGCGCAACCAACACGGTGCAGGCCGCGGTTAGACCTGCGGGAGCTGGGTGGGGAGCGCCGGTGAGCCTCTCCGAACCCGTCGAATACAGTCACCTCTATCCGACGCTGAACCCGAACGTGGCGATTGACGCCAAAGGAAGCGCCATCGCGATATGGGATGGCTTTCGCACGTCGATCGATCAGATCGTGCAGGCTGCGGTCCTTCCTGCTATTGGTCCCTCCTGGCAAGGGCCGGTTCAAGTCGCCGATATGGGCGGTTCCTTCGTCATTCCGTTGGTCGCAATGGACGAAAAAGGGAACGGGGTGGCAGCTTGGGCACACGGTGGAGGAGCCAACGCGGCGATCGAAATAGCCAACTATGATGGTTCCTCACCCGTTCTGGAAGGCGCGAGCATCCCAAGTGCGGGTCAGACGGGACGGCTACTCGCGTTCGCGGTCTCGCCACTGGCTGTTACTACGGCGCTTGGCCAGACAAGTTGGTCATTTGGCGACGGGTCAGAAGCAGCCATCGGGACCTCCGTAAGTCATGCGTTCATCATGCCGGGCTCCTATCACGTCACGGTCACGACCGCGGATGTGCTCGGCAACACTGCGAGCGCTTCGAGCACAGTTGTCGTCACTACTCCAAGAGGACGTGTGTGTAAGTGCAGGTCGGGTAGACCCCCGGCGTTGTCCAAAGTACGCATCACCAACAAGCGTTTCCGCACAGGTCCATATGCACGCGAAAGGGCACAACACCGATTGGTGCTTCCGCTGGGTACGGCGTTCCGCTTTACTCTCTCGCGCAGTGCAATGGTCCAAATCGAGATAGTAGAGGCTGGTGTGCATCACCGCTGTAAGAACGAGGCGAACAGCTGCGCGCATACGCGGGTCGTTGGAACACTGACATACGCAGACGAGGGTGCGGGAAACGATGCGGTCAACTTCCGAGGCCGGGTAGGCAAACACACTCTACGTGCCGGCCACTACCTCGCGATTCTGACTGCCCGCAACGGGAGCGGACGCTCAAAGGCTGTGCGCCTGCCGTTCGCGGTAGCTCACTAGATGATTGATTCCATGGTTTTAGGCGTAGTAGTTGACGAGTGCGCGGCTGGGGTGGCCGAGTTGGTGGTTGAGGGCGATGGCTGCTGCGAGGCAGAGCAGGCGTTGCAGGATGCGCTCGCGGACGCCGGGGATGTTCTGGCACCGTGACGCTCGAGGGTGAGTATGTCCTTGCAGGTCCAGACGATGCTCTCGATGCGCTGTCGGATCGGCGCGAGGTGCGGACCGCGACCGCACGGCGCGTTGATGGCCGCCCTTCGCGTCTCCCACACGGATCAAGTCGTGAAAGATCGCCTGCGCAGCGCAACGTCTCGACACATAGGCTGTTGAAATGAACGTGCTCACGAACCCGCACCCCAACACAAGGCCGCTCGTCCTGCTTCTCAGGGGCGTGGTGGCGCTCACAGTCGCATTCGTCCTGGCAGGGACCCCCGGCGCGATTGCGGGCGCGTCCTCCAAACAGCGCGCCCACGCCGCCGCTTCCTACCTGACCGGCATCGGGGACGAGCAGACCGAGATGTTCACGAACCCGCTGTGGCAGCAGCTGCACACGAAAATCGTGCGCTACATCGCTCCGTATGACGCGGCGGTGCGGCCCTACTCGCTGGGGCTGGCACGGGCCTGGATCTCGGCGGCCGAAGCCCAGCATCAACAGGTGCTCGTGGCCTTCTACCACTCTGAGTACACGCCGACGAAAATGCCGAGCCTCGCGGTCTACCAGCGGGATGTGCAGACGTTCGTGAAGCTCTTCCCGAAAGTCCGCCAGTACCAGGCTTGGAACGAGACCAATCGCGGCAACGTGGCGCACCTGTTCAGCTCGCCCTCGGCGATGCAGTCGGCCCAGTACTACAAGGCGCTGCGGTCCGTCTGCCACGGCTGCACGCTGACCGGGCTGGACATCCTGGATGGGCCGAGCGTGAGCCCGAGCCTGCGCTACGTGGCGCAGTTCAAGCACGACATCTCGCGCTTGAGGGTGCCGATGCCCAAGCTGTGGGGCCTGCACAACTACTCCGACACCAACCGCTTCCAGAGCACCCGCACGCGCGCCATCCTGGCAGCCGTACCGGGTCAGGTGTGGCTGACGGAGACCGGTGGGATAGTCAAGTTCGGAGGGGCCTTCCCCAACAAGAAAGGCTCGGGTCTCACGCGTGCCTCCAAGGCGCTGTCGTTCATGTTCAAACTCGCTGCCTCCAACTCGCGCATCAAGCGCCTGTACGTCTTCCAGTGGTCGGGAGCCACCGGAGCGGCGCGCTTCGACGCGGGCCTCACCGATCCGCACTTCAACCCGCGGCCGGGCTACATCACGATCTGTAAGCAGCTGCACGCCGCGAGTTGCCGTATGAAGACCAGTAACCGCTGAGCGCCGGGTCGGCTATCGTTGGATTGCTCTGGGGCGCTTCGATCGAGAAGAATCGTCCCAATGAGGGCGATAATCGTGCTAATAACCGCGTAAATTAGCTCGATTATGACATGATTAGCACGATGCGAAGCTTCATCGATCTCGACAAGACGCTCGGCGGCCAGCCGCGAGAGCTGGGTGCCGTATTGGCACGGATAGATACCGGCAGGGGACGCGAGCAGCTCTTTGAGGATCAGCTGCCTGAACTCCTGCGACGCCTCTCCGAACACGCCCGCGTCGCCTCGATCACAGCCTCGAATGCAATCGAGGGCGTCATGGTCGACGACGAGCGCGCCGAGCGCATAGCTGAGGGCGGCAGCCGTTTCCGCAACCGGAACGAGCGGGAGTTCGCGGGCTACAGGGACGCGACGGACATGCTTATGCACCTTAACGAGTACGGGCCGCTCACGGTTCCGCTCCTCCTGCGCCTGCACCGCCTCATCTTTCAGCACACCGACGGACGCGGTGGTCACCTCAAGAGCGACCAGAACCTGATCGCCTCTTACGAGAGCGGTCGGCGCGAGATCGTATTCACTCCTCCCTCCCCACAGGAGACCGAGTTTCTATTGACGGAGCTGCTCGGTCGCTATGAGGACGCGAAGCAGGAGGGCAGCACGCATCCCGTCGTGTTGATCGCGGCGCTGGTGCTCGATCTGCTGGCCATCCACCCAGTCGCCGACGGCAACGGCCGGCTTGCGAGGCTCATCACCACCCATGAGCTGCTCAGCCAGGGCTACGGCGTCGCGCGATACGTGAGCGTCGAGCAGCGCGTCTACGAGTCGAAGAACGCCTACTATGCGAGTCTCTACGAGTCCCAACGCGAATGGCACAAGGCTCGACACGACATATGGCCGTGGACCGCCTATCTCGCGCAAGTCCTCCTCAATGCTTACGAGGACTTTGAGCGGCGCCTCGTGGGAGCGGACACGGGCGCTGGGACCAAGCAGGGCCGCGTCCGCGAATACATCCTGCGAGAGGCACCCCGGGAGTTTCGCCGTCGGGACGTCGAACGGGCCTTCCCCGGGGTGAGCGGCGCGACGATTAGGCTCGTCCTGAACGAGCTCCGCGACGCCGCGCTCATACGAGCTGACTCGGGCCCGGGGGCGCGCTGGCACAAGCTCCCGGAGGCCGACGCGACGAGCCCCGCCAGTCTCAGCCCGGGACCGACCGCCGGCTCGAGACGCCACCCCCAAACGCACGCGCGCTGAGCAGCCCGAGCAGCCCGAGGACCGCGGCAAGTGGCGCAAGCGTGCGCAGGGGGTAGTCGCCGAAGCCCTTGTGGAGGGCGGTGTTGTCGCCGGCCCCGACGATCGAGAGCAGACCGCGGTGGTCGATCCCGAGCACGGTGGGGGCAAGCGCGGCAAAGGCGCACCAGGCGGCGAGCGCGAGCACGCCGGCCATCAGCGAGGCGCGCGACATGCGCGTGCGGGTGGTGGCCAGTACGGCGAGCACGACGGCCCCGCCCGCCGCGAGCAGGAACGGCCAGATCCCGCCCCAGCCGCGGCCCAGCCCGAAGGCGCTTGCGATCGTCGGCTGAAAGAGGGAGGGTGCCCCGTTCGGCCCCCCCCGCAGGTTGCGTGCCCACACGATCGCCTCGGTCTCATAGCCGATCAACGGGTGAGTGATGGTGGCGACGATCGTCGTGGTCAGCGACACGCCCGCGAGCGCGATCGTGGGGCCCGGATAGCGCTTCAGGGCGATGCCGATCGGGAGGGCGAGAAACGGGAGCATGGTCATCAGGAAGCGCGGCCCCATGAAGCCGCCGCCGAAGGGGAGGTAGTAACCGGAGTTGTAGCCCACGTAGCACACGCACACGCCCGCGATCGTGAGCGCCTCGGCGCGCTTGCCGCGGCGGTAAAGCAGCCAGTTGCCGATGGCCCCCATGGCGAGCACGGGCGAGATCGTCAACAGCCCGCGCGAGTCGAACAGCAGTGTGGCCATCACCTTCAGGCTGGGCACCCCGATCCCGAAGAAGCCTTTCTGCTGGCGCGGGATGTTCGAGTAGGCCAGGTGGGTCCATGAGTGGAAGGCGTAATGGTTGTATAGGAGGAGCGGCACGATCCCGATGAGACCACCGAGCACGTAGGCGCCTGCGCGACCGAGCACGCCGCGCGGGGTGAGCGAATCGCGGCGCGAGAGCAGATAGAGGCCGAGCACGAGCGCCAGGAAGAACAGGGGGTACTCCGAGGCGCCCGCATAGCCGACAAGCAGGCCGGCGACCGCGAGGTACCACGGATTGGGGGGCCCGTCGCGCTCCAAGAACATGAGCGCGAACGCGGCAAAGCCGAGGAAGGCCGCGAAGATGTGCGAGAACAAGAGCGTGGAGAGCGGCAGGGTGAGCGTGCCGAGGCCGAGAATCACGGCGCCGGCGGCGCCGTATCCGGGTTGCAGGCGCTCAGCTATGTGCCCGACCAGGAGCAGTAGGAGCAGGCCGGGCAGCACGTTCACCCATAGCCCGATGAAGTAGACCATCTCGTCTTCGCCGCGCTGGGCCTGGGAGGAGCGCGCCACTCGTTCGGCATCGACGGCTTTCAACGCGTCGTAGAAGGGGAGCGCGAACAAGGCCACGCCGGGCGCGCGGGCCGAGTACCAATGGCCCTTGTAAAAGGCCTTGTCGCCGGTGTTTTCCTGGTACTGGTCGATCGTGGTGCGGTCACGGTCCAGAGAACGGATCAGGTCATAGTGGGAGGTCTGGTTCCATGAGAAGCTCTGGATCAGGGTGGCGTAGCCAAGGCCGACGAGCAGGATCGCCGCAAGTCCCAGGTTGCGCTTGGTGAAGAGTCGCGCCGCGCGGGAGCTCCGGGGCGCGCTCGCGGCGCCGGACCGGGCGCTGAGAGTGCTCATCGGTATGTCAGTCATGCCACCCGTGCGTGCTCATGGGTTCGTCCCGTGCAGCGCCTTGGGCCCTGGGCCGATCTCGTAGATCACGAGCGATCCGACAGGGTGGCGGGTGATGCCAAGCCCGGCGACCGGCTTGCGAGCAGCCGCCTGCGGGTCGGGCGGCTCGGGGATCGCCGGGAGCTTTATGCCGGGCAGCGTCGGCATGACCGTGTGCAGCACGACGGTCTTGACGCCGTAGTAGCGCAGCTTCTCCACGCTGGCTCGGTCGGGGAAGTCCCTCATACCGCCGCGCAGGTCGTCGGTGGCCGGTATGTCGAAGGTGCTGTTGCCCTGCGGGATCTTGTAGAAGCCGTTGGTAGAGAAGTACTGCCACAGGCGATCGGCCGCTCCGTCGGTGGGGAGGTCCATGATCGGTCCCGCCGGCCCCACCTCGGCCTTCGCGGGCTGTGGCACGATCGGGTGGCCGAGGTGGCCCGCGCCCTCGCCGACGAGGCCGAGGACGAGCAGGACGCCGACGATGGCCACCATCCGAGGGCCCCCGCGCGGGCCCAGCCCGGCGCCCCACGCGCGCGCCAGCTCGGCCAGGCGCCAGGCGCCGGCGGCCGCGAGCAGGGCGAGGAACAGTGTGGCGAGCGTGAAGACGCGCCCGGGCACGCGCACCCCGTTCCAGCCGGGGGCGTAGTCGTAGAGCAGCCGGTAGGGGTAGCCGGCGCCCGTCAGGCCGAGCCCGAGCGCGAGGATCGAGCAGACCGCGACCCCGCAGGCCAGTCCGATGCGCAGACGGCGCGTGTATGGAGACCCACCCACCCCGACGAGCCCTATCAGCGCGAGCACGGCGATCGCGGCTCCAGGAAAGTAGACGTCCTCGTTCTTGGAGTGGACGTGTGCCCTGGCGCTCGCGGTGGCTGCGCCCCAGACGCGGTTCTCCGAGGAGGCCGACAGGAAGGCCCAGGGGCCCGAGGAGTAGTTCCTGACTTCCTTGAGGGTGCGTTTCGCGGTGGGGTACTCGGCGGCGACCTTCAGGTAGGGACGCGCCTGGTAGACGGAGACGGCGCCGCATAGGGCGATGCCGATGCAGGTGATCGCCACGAGGTTGCGCGGGAGCGCCCTCAGGCTCGTCAACGCTCCCCGCGAGGACACGTCGTCATCCTTCGCTTGCGAGGCGGTGTCCCGAGCGGGAAGCTTGTCCCTCGACCTGGAGTGCTCGCGCCACCACCAGATCGCGACGAGCAGCGCGAGCAGGGCCAGCAGGTAGGTGAACTGCAAACCCAGCGTAAAGCCGAGGCTGACCTGCCAGGTGGCAACGAGCCAACCTGCTGTCAACAGCCCGCGTGAGCGACGGCGGTAGCCGCGCAGCAGGAGGAACAGCGACAGCGGGATGCCCCCGCCGGAGATCACGTGCAGGTGACCGGCCTCCGTGACGCGGTAGGGGGCGTAGGCGAACGCCGCGCCGGCCGCGGCCGCGCCCACCCTGCCGGTGCCGAGCTCGCGCGCGAGCAGCCATGCGCCGACGAAGCAAAGGGAGTAGGCGAGGAGGAACAGGAGGTTGTAGCGGACCAGCGCGGCCACCGTTCCCGAGCCGAAGAAGGCGGCTGGGCCGTAGCCGAGCAGCGAGTCGGAGAAGGCGAGGCTGAGCGGGTGGGGGTAGAAGGCGTTTGAGTCGAACACGTGCAGAGGGCTGTGCAGCAGCGCGTGTCCCACCCATGCCACCTCCCAGGCGGTACGTACGGGATCGCCGAGGTCCGGGGCGATGCGCGTGCTCATGTGCAGCACCAGCGGCCAGGTTGTCAGGAGTGCGAGCGCGACACCCCCGAGGATCACCCACAGCAGCTCGCCACGGCCGATCGCGGGCGAGGGCGCCCAACGCGTCGGGGGCCGCTCGACGCCAGGGGTCGAGGGCCTGTCCAGGAGCATGCTCGCCATCGGTCGGCTGGAGCATACGTGAGTGGGGGGCCCGTGATGCGCAACAATGGGAAGATGCGCGTGCTCGTGGTGGGAGCCGGCGGTGTTGGTGCGGCGTTCGCGTCGATTGCCCAACGCAGGCCCGCGTTCAAGCGGGTATTCCTGGCTGACGTCTCTCCGGCGCGCGCCCACGACGTGGTTGCGAAGCTCGGCGAAGCGGATCGCTTCGCCGCCGAGAAGGTGGACGCCTCTGACCGTGAGGCACTGGTGGCGCTGGTCGAGCGGGTGCGCCCGGACGCCATCTTGAACGCGTGCGACCCGCGCTTTAACGAGCCGATCTTCGATGCGGCCTTTCAGACGCGCACGACCTATCTCGACATGGCGATGACGCTCTCCCGTCCACATCCCCAGCGCCCACATGAGTTGCCCGGAGTGATGCTCGGAGACGTGCAGCTCGCACAAGGCGAGCAGTGGGAGCAGGCGGGTGTGCTGGCGCTCGTGGGGATCGGGGTGGAGCCTGGGCTCTCAGACGTGTTCGCCCGATACGCCGCCGATGAGCTCTTCTCGAGCATCGACGAGGTGGGGGTGCGCGATGGCGCCGACCTCGTTGTTCACGGCTACGACTTCGCACCCACCTTCTCGATCTGGACGACGATCGAGGAGTGCCTGAACCCGCCGCTGATCTGGGAGCGGGGGCGCGGCTTCTACACGACCGCCCCGTTCTCAGAGCCCGAGGTGTTCGAGTTTCCCGAGGGGATCGGGAGGGTGGAGTGCGTCAACGTGGAGCACGAGGAGGTCGTGCTGATCCCGCGCTGGGTGCAGTGCGAGCGCGTCACGTTCAAGTACGGCCTCGGGCAGGAGTTCATCGACGTGCTGCGCACTCTTCATAAGTTGGGCCTTGACTCGACCGAGCCCGTGTCGGTGCGCGGGGTGGACGTGGCCCCCCGCGATGTGGTCGCCGCCGCGCTTCCCAACCCGGCCACGCTCGGGGAGCGGATGACCGGGCGCACGTGCGCAGGCACGTGGGTGAGGGGCACGGGCAAGGACGGAGCTCCACGCTCCACCTACCTCTACCACGTCGTCGACAACGAGCACACGATGCGCGAATACGCAAGCCAGGCAGTTGTTTGGCAGACGGCCGTCAATCCCGTGGTTGCCCTCGAGCTGCTCGACGAGGGCCTCTGGAAGGGCACAGGCGTGCTCGGCCCCGAGGCGTTTCCCCCGGGACCGTTCCTGGAGCGCCTGGCTGAGCTGGGTTCGCCACACGGGCAGATCGAGGTCCCCTCGGCGAGTTAGCTCCTGCCTGAGCGACTCCGCTCAGGCGGCCACCTCGCGCAGCTTCCGGTCAATGAACTCGTTGGCCCCGGCCGGCCCGAGGAAGGGAGCCAGCATGATGTAGGCGCCGTTGCAGTTGAGGCGTGACATCTGGTCGCTTCGGCCTTGGCGGGCCTGGTGGTAGAAGAGCTCGAAGATGGCGCCAAGGCTCGCTTCCATTGTGGTCCGAGAGGGGGGCTGGCTGGCGAATTGATTGCCTTCCTGGAAGAAGATCGCGAAAGCCGCGCGCCCGTCGTCGATGCGCTGGACGGCGGGAGGCCCGACGGCGTGGGACTCGACCAGGGCGGTGTGGGCGACGATTGAGTGGGTTGACTGGAATTGGGTGTAGGCCCGCATCGCTTCCCAAGCCCGCTCGGGCCAGGAGCTGGCGCTGAAGAACGCGCTCGCCGTAACCGCCAGCAGCTGCTGAACGCAGAACTCGTGGACGGCGAGAAATGCCTGCTGCTTATCCGCGAAGTGCGTGTAGAACACACGCCGATCGACGCCGGCGACCGATGTTATGTCTGCGATGGTGGTTACCGTGTAGCCCTTGGTCGCGGCCACCTGTGCGGTCGCGAACAGGATTCGTTCGCGCTGATTGCGGGCGATCTCCCCTTTTGAGAGTCGCGATCTCCCAGGCGGGATCGCGTCGGGGGGGCGCAGCGATACCTGCGACTCATAGGGCGAGGGCGGTAGCGCCGGGCCCGGCTCGAGCGTGTGCCAGCGGTGCTCGCCGGTGGGGCAGTTGTATCGCTCCACCCACTCGACGAGCTCATCCGCGAGGCCTGTGAGGTCACGCTCCCCGCGGCGCAGCTGGGGGGCGACAAGCCAGCGCACCGCCCCAATGACGAGGCGGATAGGCAGATCGGGCGTGAGGCTGCGCGCGGGGGCCTGCGCAAGGCGACGCTCGACGATCTGTGCCAGCTCGTCGCGCAGGAGGTCGCGTTCGTCCAGCGAGCGCCATCCTCCGGCCATCGCGTCGTTCATGAGGAATCCCGCCAGGTCGGGAAGACATTCGGCGATCTCAACGAGTCGCCTGACGCACACCTGAACCGCCATCTCGGGGGCGCTCGAGGCGACTGTGCTATCGAGCTCATCGACCAGGCGCCGGCCTACCTCTCGGTGGGTGGCCAGGAAACAGTCGTCCTTGTCGGCGAAGTACTCGTAGAAGGTGGGTCGCGACACCCCGGCGTGGGAGATCACCTGCGAGACATTCGCGCCGGCATAACCGTGGCGACGCGCTGCCGCGACCATGCCGGCGATCAACCGCCGGCGCTGCGTGCTCTTGCGATCGGACTGGCTGGGGCTTTTTACGTCGGCGGTCACGGCTGCATTGTCAATGGACGGCTGAACCGTATCCGAATTGTCCGTCCGGACAAGCGGCCCGCATGGGCTCCATAGGCCGGGCCTGAGCTCACTTCGGCAAGCTGTACCTGAGGTGGGTGACGCCGGGTGCCTCAACCACCCCCACTGAGTCGAGCCGGAGGTGGGTCCCGGTGTCGTGCCCAAAGAGACGGGTGCCCTCACCGAGGAAGACCGGGACGACGTTGAGCTGCAGCTCGTCGATGAGGCCCGCCGAGAGGTACTGCTGGGCAACGCTTGCCCCACCGCCCAGTGAGACGTCCCTGCCGGCCGCCGCCTCCTTGGCCTGATCGAGCGCTGACACGATGCCCTCGGAGACGAAGAAGAAGGTGGTGCCACCCCGCTTCTCAAGCGGCTCGCGCGGGTGGTGGGTGAGCACGAATACCGGCGTGTGAAATGGGGGGTCCTCGCCCCACCAGCCGTCCCAAGGGTCCTCGCCCCAAGCGCCGGGGCCTCCGCCGAACATGTTGCGGCCCATGATGGTCGCGCCGACGTTCCGGAGGGCGTCTTCGACGATCTCGCTGCTCGCGTTGACCTCACCTCCGTCGCGCCCGTGGGGTTTGCGCCACGCCGCGAGCTTGAACGCCCACTCGTGCAGCCGCATGCCTCCCTCGCCCAGCGGATCCTTCTCGCTTGGGTTCGGTCCGGCGATGAAGCCGTCCAGCGACATCGAGATTTGGAATCGCAGCTTTGTCATCTTGTCTCCCTGGGATTTGTGAGCCGTTTGAGCTTCTCCTCTATAGACCGCTCCGCACCGCCGAGCTCATCGCGGCGGTCTTGTCCATTCAAGCCGGTCAACCCTCCAGCGACTCGGAAGTCTCCAGCCACTCCGTCTCGAGCCGGTCGCGCTCACCCGCGAGTCGCTCGAGCTCTGACTGAAGCTCTGCCAGCCGGCCGTGGTCGGTGGCGCTGGCATCCATCTCCTCGTGCAGCTCGAGCTCACGCTCGGTGAGCTTCTCGAGGGCGCGCTCGAGTCGCTTGACCTCACGCTCGGAGCGCTGTGCGTCCTTGCGTGCCGCGCGTGCCGCCGCACCAGGGGAGACGCCCCCTTTTTGAGGTGGGGGCACGGGTCGAGCGCCCTCGCCGTGGTCGCGTTCTTGGAGGTACTGCTCTATGCCCCCGGGCACGTGGCGGATCTCCCCGGCAGGTGTGAGGGCATGGACGTCCTCGCAGACTCGCTCGACGAAGTAGCGATCGTGGCTCACCACCACGAGCGTCCCCGGCCAGCTGTCGAGTAGATCCTCGAGCGCCGTCAGAGTGTCGATGTCGAGGTCGTTGGTGGGCTCGTCGAGTAGCAACACGTTCGGCTCTCCCATGAGCAATCGCATCAGCGTGAGGCGCCGGCGCTCGCCCCCGGAGAGCTCGCGCACAAGTGTGCGCGCCTTCTCGCCGCGGAAGCCGAAGCGATCGCAGAGCATCGTCGCCGTGATTTCTCTGCCGTCGCTCAGGACCCCGTGGCTGCGCACCTCCTCCAAGGACTCGAGCACGCGCAGGTGCCCGGGGATCTCGACCGTGTCCTGGGAAAGGTGCGCAAGGCGCACCGTCGTGCCCATCTGGACACTGCCCGAGCTCGGGTCCAGCTCACCGGCCAGTAGCCTCACAAGCGAGGTCTTGCCGGAGCCGTTGACCCCCACGAGCGCCACGCGGTCCCCCGGCCCGAGACGCCAGGTAACGCTGTGGAGCACTCGCCGGGAGCAGAGCGTCAGCGAGACGTCCAGGGCGTCCAGCACCTTGTCCCCCAAACGCGAGGTGGCAAAGCGAAGCAGCTCGGCACGGTCGCGTACCTCCGGCTCGTCGGCGATCAGGGCGTTGGCGGCCTCGACGCGGAACTTCGGCTTGGTGGTGCGTGCCGGCGGCCCACGCCTCAGCCACGCGAGCTCCTTGCGTATGAGCTGCTGCCGGCGGTCCTCGCGCGCTGCTTCCTGGCGGTCGCGCTCGGCACGGGCGAGCACATAGGCGGCATACCCCCCCTCGTACTGGTGGACGCTTCCGTGGGACACCTCCCAAGTCGCCGTGCACACGGCGTCCAGGAACCAGCGGTCGTGGGTCACAACGAGCATGGAGCCTCTGCGCGCGGCGAGATGACGCGCAAGCCAGTCCACCCCTTCGACGTCGAGATGGTTGGTGGGCTCATCGAGCAGCAGCAGCTCCGGCGGGTCGAGCAGCAGACGTGCCAGCGCGATGCGACGTCGCTCGCCCCCTGAGAGCCCGGCGAGGGGGGTGTCCATGCCGGCCGCAAAACGCTCCAACTCCACACCCCCCATCAGCCCGTCGAGGACGCTCCGAAACGCCCTGTCCCCAGCCCATTCGTGATCGACGCGCTCGCCCACGAGCGCGTCGCGGATCGTGAGACGCTCGTCCAGTTCGTCGTGCTGGCCCAGCAGCGCCACTCCCACATCCCCGGCTCGCGTGAGGGCCCCAGCGTCCGGTTCCTCCACTCCCGCGATGAGACGCAGCAGCGTTGACTTGCCACCGCCGTTCTGTCCCACGACGCCGATGCGCTCCCCGGCTGAGACCCCAAGCGTGATGTCGCCCAGCACCGACCGGCTTCCATAGCCCTTCTCGACAGCCTTCAGGTTCAGGAGGTTGCGTGCGCTGGACATCCGCCTTCATCGTGGCGGATTGCCGGCGGGGACACGCGTCCGGGTGGTGCCTTCTCTTACGAGCGCGTGGGCAGGGTACTCACCGGTGGCCGGCGGCGGTCACCGGTGAGCCCGCCGGCCCCGAGCCGTTTAGCAGACCGAGAAACTCTCGCTGAGGCTCACTTTTCCAAGTTTCCGGTGGTGCCCACGATCGATGTAGGCGGTCACGGTAAGGCGGTGTTTGCCGGCGCGCAGTTTCTTTAGGGACAGCCGCTCGCTATAGGGATGACGTTTGCGCTGAGCCACCCGATGACCGTCTATGAAGAACTGAACCTTCGTGAATTTCACATGCAGTCCATGCGTTGTAAATGCCGCCGGCAGCTTTGCTTTCTTGCTGAGGCATCCTGTCTGTGTGGTGGTGCTCAGCACATAGCGCACGCCTCCCCGGACCACTTCGACCGTTCCGGGTGGGTGAATTTGGCCGGTGTTGATGGTGGGGATTGTGATCGTTGGGGTGGTGGTGCTCGGCGGGGTGGGCGGCGCGGGCGGCGCCACGTCCTGGGCGTCGCCGGTGACGGCGAGCACGCCGTTTATCCCGCCGATCGCCGCGTGGAAGCCGTCGGCGAGCGCAACTGAGCGCCAGTTCTCGCTGGTCAGCGACCCCCCCGCATTCCACTGATAGAAGTTCACTCCGTCGGTGGAGCCCAGCAGCTCGCCGTTGTTGCCATCGGCGAGCACGGTGCCGCCCGCATAGGCGACGGCGTAGGCGTTCTGCGCCGGGGGACTGCCCCCGGTGTTCGCGAAGGTCCAGTTCCCGGGCGTGGAGCCCCAACCATCGGCTGTGAGCCCGAACGCCAGCGAGTCGCCGCTGAGACCCACCTCAGGGTTCACATCCCATTGACGGGCGGGATTGGACGGATCGACGGCGAGGCGCGAGAGATCATTGAAGTCATTGAGGCTTTCCGTAAGCGAGGCGACGTCGCTTGAGAATTCGAATGTAGAGCCCTCCTGCAGCAGGAATAGCTTGCCGAAGTACTGGCTCAGGAAGTACCCCTTCGCCGGGCTCGAGCCGGGCACGAAGAAGATGTCGGTGATGTCCTCGTTCATCACGCACCCGCTCGGGCCGTTGTTGACATGGCTCCAGTGTTCGCCTCCGTCGATCGAGCGGTCGATCTGATGATTGGCCGCGCTGATGAATACTTCGCTCGCGCTCACCCAGCCGATCGCATAGACGCTCCCAAGCGCCACTTCACCGCCGCAGGCCGAATTGTCGGCCATGATCCCGCTCTCCTGGGTCCAGGTGCCGCCTCCGTTGTTGGTGCGGAACACCGCGCCCGCGTTGCCCACAGCCAGGCCGAGCGACCCGTTCATGCGCACCTGGTTGAAGACCACTCCCGGTTTGCTTTCGACCTGGGCAAACGTTTCGCCGGATTGCTTGAAGATGCCGCCGTTGGAGGTCGTAAAGAGGATCGCCCTGGTCGAGTAGTCGATCGAGGTGATCGTGGCGGTGGTCCCCGTGCTGAGCGGTGTCCACGTCGACCCACTCGCTTGCGCGGCCCCGATCGCCGCGATCGCGCAGGCCAACGCCATCGTCGGGGCGAGCCCCTTGGAGCGTCGGCGGATACCGCTGGGCGCGGTCAAGCTGGCGATGAACATGTCGGTCCCCCGTGGTCGTTTGTCTGCGTGATGCGATACGGCGGCCCGATGGTAGCCCCTCGGTCGGCGCCATTCGCGCCGGATCGACACCACTCTCGGCACGAACCGGGGTCTGCGTTAGGAGACTCCAGGGAGCCTGGACATAACGACAAGGGATATCGAGGACGCGGGTGCGTTCGTACATATAGGCCTACCGGAGAATGCAGCCAGCCGCGGTGCTAGGTTCAGGTAGCAATGGCAGCGCAAGAGTCGCCACCGGCCGAGTCCTCAGGGCCGCCGTCGAGGGGAGGGATCGACCTGCGCGTGATGCTCGCGCTCGTCGTCCTGCTCGTGATCGCCGGCGGCGTGGCGTTGCTGAGCACGGGCGGGGGGAGCGGCCGTCCGAGCTCGGCGAACGTCCATGGGGTGGCGTCGTCCAGGTACAGGGGCTCACTTGCCTCACCTCCCGAGAATGAGCCGCCGCTGTCGTTGCGCAATTACAAGGGCGAACGGATCAATGTCGCCCAGTACAAGGGCAAGGCCGTGCTGGTGACGTTCCTCTATACGAAATGCCCGGACGTGTGCCCGTTGATCGCCTCCAACCTTGGTGTGGCGCTGAACGCTATGGGCTCCCAGAAGGCATCCAAAGTGCAGGTGATCGCCGTATCGGTCGATCCGCGTGGGGACACCCCAAAGGCAGTGGCGGTATTCCTCAAGCGCCATGGCGTGGCGGGCAGGATGCAGTACCTGATCGGCTCGCCGCACGAACTCGGGCGCGTGTGGAAGGCGTGGGGAGTCGGCTCTGAACGCGACACTCAGAGCCCTGAACTGGTCAACCACGACGGCCTTGTGTATGGGGTGAGCGCGCAGGGCAAGGTGACGACGCTCTATGCCGCCAACTTCACCCCGCGGGAAATCGCGCACGACGCGCCGCTGCTCGCTTCGAGCTGAGCGCGCCGAGCGCCGGGCGACTCAGGCGCGCTTGAGCGGGTCGGACGCCCCCTCCAAGCGCCGGCGCAGCTCGGGGCCGCGGCCCGCGCCGACGGCACGCGTGGCGCGCTCCTCGGTCAGCTCCAGCCCCCGGGAGTGCGCGTAGTCCAACAGGTCCTGACGTTCCTCGCCCTCTCGTGCCGTACGTAGGAAGAGCCAGCAGAAGAGGCAGAGGGTGAGGATGCTCTCCTCCACCATCATGATCGCGCCGGCCAGGTTCTGATCGGCGATCGGCGAGACGTGCCACGCCGCGTCGCCACGGGTGTAGAACGGATAGAAGGCGCTCCCCGACCACAGGAAGATATTGCCGAGCACCGTGCCTGTGAGGCGCACCGCCACGATGTAGCCGAGCTTCGCGAGGTTGCCGAACCACGCGGGCATCGGCAGGGGCCCGAACAGGCACATCCACATGTTGATGCCGAATCCCAGGAACATCGCGTGCTCGAGCGCGTGTACCCCGGTGTGGCGCAGGGCGGCTTCGTAGAAGACGGGCAGGTGCCACACGTACAGGTCGATCGCCCACAAAGGGAAGGCGATCAGGGGATGCGCGAGGATGCGCAGGCGATCGAACAGCTTGACGCGGAGGATCGGAGCGATCAAAGGCCCGGTCAGGCCGAGCACGATCAACAGGGCCGCGATGTCGCCGAGCATCAGGTGCTCGACCATGTGCGCGGTCAGCAGTTCCTCGCTGTCGTCACCAAGCGAGGTGAGTGCGGCTCCGATCGTCAGGAAGCCGCCGTAGAAACACGCCTGGCGCCAGCCCGGTACCGACCTGCCCTGGCGCCCCAGCGTATGCACGCGCTTGGCGTAGGCAAGCCCGAACAGGGCCAGGGGCCCGAGTTGGATGAACGCCTCGACGGCGGTCGATGTCGCGAGCGTGGATAGGAGCACCAGAGTTGCAGCCTACGACGTAGCGCCCGCGTGGCCGGGGAGGCGAGGGCGACGCGTGACGTAGACTGGCGCGCGCATGCTCGGACCGCGTCGCCTGCTGCCAATCGCGTTCGGCGGGCTTGGCACAGCGGCGCTGCTGTTCCCGCGGGGGGCCTGGGCGCACGGGATCGTGGGCAAGGCCGACCTGCCGATTCCCGTGTGGCTGTTCAGCTGGACCGCCGCGGTCGTGCTCGTCGTGTCGTTCGTCGCGCTCTCGACCTTGTGGACACGGCCGCAACTGCAGAGCGAGCATCGCAAGCGCCTGTTCGCGATGCCGGCGGTCGTTGCGAGGCTTGCGAATGTTTTTGGGGTAGGGCTGTTCGTTCTCCTGGTCTACGCGGGCTTTGCGGGAGCCCAGGTTCCGAACGCCAACTTCTCGATCACGTTCGTGTATGTCGTCTTCTGGGTGGGGCTACCCGTGGCGAGCGTGCTGTTCGGCGACGTATTCAGGGCGCTGAGCCCGTGGCGTTCGTGCGCCAGGTTGATCCGGTGGGTGGGGCGCCGCGTCGCTCCGCGGGCGTTCGAGCGGGCGCCGCTGCGCTACCCGCGGAAGCTCGGCCTGTGGCCAACCGTGGCGGTCCTGATCGGGTTCGCGTGGCTGGAGCTTGTGTATGTGCCCGCCGATCGCGATCACCCCGCGACGATCGCCGCCCTGTCCCTGGCGTACTTCCTTGCGATGCTCGCTGGGATGGGGCTGTTCGGGGTCGATGAGTGGGGGGAGCGAGCCGACGGGTTCGGCGTCTATTTCAATCTGCTCTCGCGCATCTCCGTGCTCTGCCGGGACGAGCGCGGTGTCGTGTACCGCCGCCGGCTGCTCAGTGGGCTGCCCGACATGCCTGTGGTGAGCGGGACCGTGGCGCTTGTGTGCGCCGTGATCGGTACCACCACCTTCGACGGCCTCAGCA
Organism: uncultured Solirubrobacterales bacterium; assembly: GCA_963742945.1. Classification (GTDB taxonomy): domain Bacteria; phylum Actinomycetota; class Thermoleophilia; order Solirubrobacterales; family Solirubrobacteraceae; genus Palsa-744. Next base: position 92,129 of record CAVUNX010000010.1, read on the forward strand.
ACGGTGGGGTGTGGCGCAAACTCGAGCCGAGTCTACAGAGCCTGTTCTCCGGGATTGGCTTCACCGCGACCCCCGCGATCGAGCTCGCATACACGGTGGGTTTGCTTGCGTGCGTGGGGCTCGTCGCGGGCGTCTACCGGTTGGGGATCCTTGGGGTACGCGGCGTGAGTCCCCGCTTCACGGCGACCGAACTCAGTCACAAGTTCGCGCATACGCTCGTGCCGATCGGCTTTGCCTATGTGCTCGCCCACTACTTCTCGCTGCTGATCTGGCAGGGCCAGGCGATTGGTTATCTGGCCTCCGACCCTCTCGGCGATGGCGCCAATCTGTTCGGCACGAGCTCGTATGAGATCGACTACGCGATCCTCTCCTATGCGGCGATCTGGTACGTCCAGGTGGCGGCGCTCGTCGCGGGGCACGTCGGGGCGCTTGCGCTCGCCCACGACCGCGCGCTGGCCTCCTACCGTAACGGCCAGGAGGCGATCCGCTCGCAGTACTGGATGCTCGCCGTAATGGTGGCCTTCACGAGCTTCGGGCTGTGGCTGCTGTCCGCTGTCGGAACCTGATCCGGTGGCGCCGCGCAGGTGTAGTGTTCGGGGTGACGTGTCGGCTCGGATGAGATTTGAGGGGCGTTCGCGGGCGTGCGCAAGCAGGCAAACGCTCACGCTGCTCGCCGTGGCGGGCCTCGCGCTAGCGGTGCTCGCGCTCGCGGGGATCGACGCAGGCGCGCTCTGCCTGCTGCCGGCGCTCGCGCTCGCGGTTCCGCTCGCGATGCGTCGCTACCCGGGCGAGCGGCTCCTCGCAAGCGTCTCCGGTGCCCGGCGCTCGCAATGGCCGCGCCCACGCTCGATCGCGCCGCACGGTGAGCGCGGCTTCGCGGTGGCCATTCACGGCGGCCTCTTGATCGCGCGCGCTCTCGCGGTTCGTCCGCCGCCCGCTCTGCACGCGGCCAGCTAGACCGGACCGCGCCCGAGGCGCGGCGGATCGCCGCGAGCGGGCGTTCGCGCACGGCCGGATGGTCGTGCGCAATCGTGCCGAGATATGCCCTCATCCGTCCCTTCGAGCTCCGAGGAGCGCTCATGTCACGTCGTCTGATCCCTGTCCTGCTGTGCGCACTCGCGCTGGTGGCCGTAGGCAACGCACCGGCGAGTGCGGCCGCGAGTCAAAGCTCGACGTCCGAGAGCGACAACCCGATCAACGACCAGGGAAGCAGCTTCCACTATCGCTCGCGGATCACGTCGATCGTCCCGAACGTCAAAGGTCTGAGCATCGAAGTGCTTGAGTTCGCCGACCGTCTGCTCGTCCGCGATCACACCGGCAAGACCGTCACGATCTACGGCTATTCGGGCGAGCCCTACGCACGCGTGTTGCCCGACGGGACCACCGAGCAGAACGTGCGCTCGCCGGCCGTGTACCTGAACACGAGCTTCTACGGCAACGTGACGGTGCCGGCTTCCGCCGACGCCGCCCTGCCGCCCAAGTGGGTGATGGTGGATCGCTCGGGGGCCTTCGAATGGCACGACCATCGAATCCACTGGATGAGCCCGGTGACGCCACCGCAGGTCAAGGATGAGAGCAAGCGCACGAAGATCTTCGATTGGAGCGTGCCGATCTCAGTGGGCTCGCACAGGGGGATGGTCCACGGACAGCTTTTCTGGGTTCCCGAGAGCTCCAAAGCGCCGGTTGCCGCGATTGTCGCGCTGGTCGCGATCGTCGTGCTCGCGCTCGGCTTCGTCATGATGGTGCGGCGGCGGCGTGCGCGTCGGGAGGCTCGGGGAATCGGCGAGGACAACCCTGAGAGCAAAGCGAGTGAAGCATGGTGAAGTGCCTGCCCGAGAGCTCTGACGGTGGCGCTCGCGCCTGTTGCGGAGTCCGCGCTCGTGGCGGCCTGGCCGGCACGACGCTCGCACTCATGGGTGCGGTGGTGCTCGCGAGCGCACCGTCGGCGCTTGCCCACGCCCAGCTGCTTGGCGCCTCGCCTCAGTCGGGCTCGACGGTCGCCAGGCAGCCGGCCGAGGTGATGTTCCAGTTCAACCAGGCCGTCGGCGGGACGCTCGGGGCGGTGCGCGTTTACGACGCTCGGGGGGAGGAGGTGGACAACCTAGACGTCACCCATCCCGACGGGCGCCAGCATTGGATGGGGGTCGGGCTGAAGGCTGGGCTGCCTGACGGAACCTATACCGCCACCTACAGGGTGATCTCCGCTGACACGCACATCGTGTACGGCGGCCTGGTATTCAACGTCGGCCACGCCGGCGCGTCGAAGCTCACCGTGGCGGGGCTGATCGGGCGCGAGGAGAGCGGGGAGACGACGAAGTTGGCGTTCGGCGCCGTGCGCGCGCTCGACTACCTCTCGCTTGCGCTGGGGATCGGTGGGCTGGCGTTCCTCGCGATCGCGTGGCTGCCCGCGCTTGCGGCCAGTGCCGAGTGGGAGGACGGTTGGCAGGAGGCCTCGCGGGCATTTGCGCGGCGGATGGAACTGCTGTTGGCGGTGGCCGTGGCGCTGGGCGTCGCGGTGGGTGTGCTCGGCATCCTGCTGCAGGGGGCGAGCGCCGCGGGAGTGTCGCCATGGGGGTCGCTGAAGAACGCGATCGTGACGGACACCTTGAAAAGCCGCTTTGGCGAGGTGTGGGGCTTGCGGACACTCGTCTGGGCGGGGCTCGGGGCGCTGCTCGTGGCCGTGCGAGTGTCGAGGCGTGCGGCGATCCCCGTGCTGCGTCCGGTCGCGCTCGGGGCTGACGGTGTCGTGCTCGGTCCCTACCCCGCGCGGGCTTGGACATGGCCGGCGGCGCTCGGCGCGGGCTTTCTGGCGATCACCCCCGCGCTCAGCGGTCACCCCAGCACTCAGGGGCCGCGCGGGGTGTCCTTCCCGGCCGATGTCGCTGCACGTGCTCGGTGCGAGCGTGTGGGTCGGGGGGATCGTGTGTCTGTTGGTCGCGCTGCCCGCCGCCACACGCAGACTGGAGGGGCCGCAACGCACGCGCCTGCTGCACGCCACGCTCGCGCGCTTCTCCCCGCTGGCGCTCGGGTGCGTGGTGGCGATCGCGATCACGGGTGTGGTGCAGGCATATATCGACGTGCGCGGCATCCACGGGCTGCTGTACACCACCTACGGCGAGCTGGTGCTCGTGAAGGTGGCCCTGTTCCTGGCGCTGGTCGCGCTCGGCTGGGTCAATCGCGAGCGCGTGATCCCGGCGCTGAAGCGGCTCGCGAGCGCCTGCGCGCCGCCGGGGCCCGTCGGAGTGCGGGCGCGCCGCACGATGCGCGGCGAGCTCCTGCTGATGCTCGCGGTGTTCGGCTTCACCGCGGCGCTCGTCAGTTACGCGCCGCCGATCGACATCGCGAACGGTCCGTTCTCGACCACCACCTCGCTCGGGTCCGGCGGAGCTTGAGATGACCGTCGAACCGGCACGGGTCGGACTGAACACCGTCCACATCTACCTGATCGACGCGAGGACGGGCTCGCGGTTCACCGCCACGAAGGAACTCACGGTTACCGCGAGGCTCCCCGCCAAGGGGATTGGACCGTTGCCTCTGAAGGCCAACGTCGCCGGTCCCGGCCACTACGTGCTCGAGCGCCGCCGAGCTGAGCCCTGGGGGCACGTGGCGGCTCCAGATCACAGATCGCACCTCCGAATTCGACGAGTCCACAAAGACGATCGAGGTCCCCGTCAAATGATCTATCGGGAGGGCACATGAAGCCAAGGACCATCGCCGCGCTGCTCGCCGGAGCGACGTTTGCCGCTCCCGCGGCTGCTCAGGCACACATCAGCCTGCACCCCAACACGATCCCCGCGGGCGCGTTTGTGGGGCTCGACATGCGTGTGCCCGGCGAGCAGGAGAACGCCTATGCCTACAGGGTCGACATGCTCGTCCCGCCCGGGTTTACCGAAATCGACACTCAGAATGTGCCCGGCTGGAGCGTGAGGGAGGTGATGGCTAAGCCGGCAAAGCCGATCCAGACCGACGAGGGGCCGGTCGAGGAAGAGGTTTCGCGGATCATCTGGACAGGCGATCGCTCAAAGCTGGGCCGCCTCGAGAACCGGACGTTCATCCAGTTTCCCCTGTCAATCGCGATGCCCGCCGATCTCGCCGGCCACTCGCTTGCGTTCAAGACCGTCCAGTACTACAGCGACGGCAAGGTCGTCCGTTGGATCGGCCCGCCCAACGCCGAATTCCCCGCACCCACGGTCAACGTCACCGCGAAGGGCGGCGTGATCGAGGACGTGGCCGGGGAAGAGGCCGGCCCCACGCCCGGACAGGCCCCGGCGGGGCAGAGCGGGGCACGGACTCCGCTGCGCACAACCTCCTCCGGCGGTGCAGGCGAAGGTCTTGCGATAACGGCACTCGTCGTCGGCGCCCTCGGCCTGATCGCGGGCGTCGGCGGTCTGCTCGCGGCGCGACGGGCACGGAGCGCCGGTTGAGCTCCGAGCCGGTCTCGATCCAGCCTGCGGAGGGGAGGCAGGCGAGCGTGGTAGTTTTTGACGCGCCATGACTGTGCTCGCATGCGTCACCCACTGGTACGCCTCGGCGATGTTTGTTGTCCCCGTCCTCGCCGTCGGCGGCTGGAGCTGGTGGAGCTCGCGGCGCAGCGGACGCCAGAATCGCCAGGACCCAACAGCGCGGGTGTAGACAGCCGGGTCGCTGTTTGCGTCCCTCGGGCTGGTTCCCGAGCCACAAGCTCGGCTGACGCTACCTCATGGCTTGAGGCGGAGTGTTCGGGAGGGCGGGACAAGCGCCCAACATGAGCCTTACCAGTCGGTAGGGGGCTGCTCACCCTCGTGATAGTCCACCGTGTCGCCCATGCGGAACATCGTGCGCAGGCCCCCACCTTGCGGTAGGCGCTCGAACGCCCCGAGCTTGCCCGAGTCCGGGTAGATCACGATGTCAGGCTCGCCACTCGTGCTGATCGCAAGGAAGCGCACGGTCCCCTGGGTACGGTTTGCCAGTTGATGGGCACCGCGCTCGCCCCGCGGGAAGGCGACCACCTCTCCCTCCTCCAGCTCGCGCCACCCCTCCGGTGTGCGCAGGCTCGGCCTGCCTTCGAGCACAACCAAGAGCTCCTCCTCGGTGAGATGATGGTGGTAGGGGTAGGCGGCTTCCCCTGGAGGCACCTCCCACATGCTCATCCCGAGTCGCTCGCTCCCCGCATGGCGGCTCATGCGAGCGCGCAGCGCGCGGAATCCAGGGTGCTCGCGTGGCTCGTCGAAAAGCGGGTCGCCGATGTTGGGCATCGGGGAAGTCTAGAGGTCGGCGCGGAGTCGCTTGGCGTAGGCAGCCGCTGTCTCCAGCCGGTCATCGCCCCAGAACAATTCGCCATTCACGGCCACGGTCGGCACCCCGAACACTCCGAGGTGGTGGGCGGCGTCTGTCGCCTCGCGCAGCGCGAGCTTGATCTCGACATCTTGGGTGGCTCGCTCGACCTCTCGCGGGTCGAGGCCCGCACCTTCGGCGGCCTCGAGCACGCGTGCCGGGACGCCAAGGTCGACTCCCTCCCCGAAGGCATCGCGGAAGGCACGCATGGCGAACTCGTCGCCGCGCCCCTCGCGGTAGGCGAATGTCGCGGCTCGCATGGCCATGAGGTAGTTGCCGGGCCAAGGGTCGGGCCAGCGCACAGGGGGAAGTCCGGACAGTCGCGCTCGTCGTTCGACCTCGACCATGCCGGCCTGGCGGCGCGCGTGGTCGCCAACCGCCCAGGACGCACGACCGTTGAGCTTGAAGAGCGCGCCGAGGGACACGGGCTGCCACAGGGTCGGCTCGGGTAGAACCTCTCGCAGGCGCTCCGCCGCGAGGTAGGCGAAGGGGGACCCAAGGTCGAAGTAGAAGGTTGCTCGGGGCATGAGAACCGGATCAGCTTATGAGAGAGCGGACACGGCAAGAGCGCAGGGATAATCTCGCGGGTGCGCGGCTGGGGCGAGCCTCCCTTGATCATCTCTTCTCCACCGAGAGGCCCTCGCGGCGGGCGACCCACTCCCGAGTAGCGGGTGACAGGGCGATCGTCTCGGCAAGTCGGTCGTCCCGCTCAGGGGCTCCCGCCGCCGTGGCGAGCGGGATGACACCGGCCCATGCCTTCGAGCGCATAGTCCTCCTCGTCATCCACCGGTGGCCCTGAGCGGGTCTTGGCGGACGCCTCGTTGAGGGGCAGAGCGAACACCTGGATCGCCTTGAGCTCTTTCGCCGTGGGCGCTCGTACCTCGTCCCAGCGCCCTGGGATCAGGCGCTCGGTGAACGCCTCGATGGCAGTCATCTTCTCGCTTGGAGCCTCGAGCGGTGTGGCTTGACCGAAGACGACGACCGACCGGTAGTTGACCGAGTGGTGCACCGCCGAGCGCGCGAGAACCAGCCCGTCGAGCAGTGTCACCGTCAGGCAAACGGGAGCGCCCGCGGACAACGCCCGGACGGTGCGGCTCGCGCTCGAGCCGTGGAAGTACACGCTGTCCCCGACACGGGCGTGCAGTGTGGGGATCACGTATGGCTGTCCCTCCACGGCGAAGCCGATGTGTGCCACCAGAGCCTCGTCCAGGATCGCCTCGATCCTCTCGCGCTCATAGTCGGCGCGAGCGGGCATGCGCCGCACGCGCGTGCGTGGGGATGGGGCCGAGGGCGAGGGGGGAGATGTCTGGGACGGCGGCATTGGAACAGACTATCGTCGCTATGGTCGGCGCCGTGAGGGCCGCGGAGGTCAGGGGGTGCTCGGCGGTGGAGTGCGTGAGCGCCCGACGAAGTTACCCACGAGCACTCCGATGACGGTCACCAGGTAGAGCTGACCGAGCAGCATCTCGACGACCGCCAGGGCGCGTCCGAGGTGGGTGGCCGCGGTCAGGTCTCCGAAGCCGGTGGTGGTGAGTACAGCGAAGCTGAAGTAGACGATCTGGCTCGTCGAGGCGTTGGCCTGTTGGGCGAAGTAGGGGATGTCATCCACCTTGGCGACGAAGCCGATCACCCACGCGAAGACGAGACCGAGCAACAGGTACAGCGTCAGGGCTCCCGCGACCGCCTGAGGCGTGACTCCGTTCGCGCGCACGAGTCGTATGAGGCCGCCGATCAAAGCGAGCGGTATCGCCGCCGAGAGCAGTCCGCTGATGGCAAACAGGACGGCGTCCGGGAGGGCGCCGGCGGCCTCGCCCACCACGGTGAAGCTGGTGAGGGCCAACAGGACGACGGCCACCGATTGACGCACGCCGGTGCGTGCGCGGGAGGTGGCCACGACCGTCAGCAGGGCGAGCCATTGCAGCGCGCACCCGACGGCGCGCGACCAGTCTTCGTCGGGCGCCACGATCACGAACACGAGCAGTGTGAGCGTGAGCAGGAAGACGACGCCGTACCTGAACGCCGCGTCGCTGCTCTCAGCGTCCGCCATCACCCGACAGATTGTGGCCTACGCGACGGCGCGGCTCATCAGGGCCACGGGGACGGCCAGCCCTGCCGAGCGTCTCAGGGTGGCTATCCGCCGGCCATACTGGATCGCCGGGCGGATCTCGCTCGCGTGTTCGGCGAAATGTCTCACGGAGCCGTCGAGGTCGTCGGTCACGAGCGCCAGCCCCCAGAAGCGCGTGGGCCCTTGCGGGTCGCTCGCGCGTGCGACGACCTCTGCGGGCTCCTGCACCACCTCGAGGATCACTTCGCCGAGCCGGAAGAAGGCCTGGCGTGGCGCTCCTGCCGGGGTCGGGCGCTCTCGTATGCGGCGCAGGTCGAGCCCGGCCGCTTGGAGTACTCGCATACTGCGGTCGAGCTCTGGAGACATGGCCACGACATGGTCGATCGCGCCTATCCCGTTGGGGTGCTCGGAGGCACCGGTTTGCGGAGAGCTTTTCGAGAGGGTCGTGGAGAGACCGTCGAGATCGGTGCTCGAGACCCCGCGCAGGGACCATCCGAGGATGCCCCGCCCGGCGTCTCGTCCCGCCAGGGCGATGCGAACCGCGCCGAGCTGGATGACATTGTCAGAGACGGCGAATCCGAGCTCCTCCCAGCGGCTGGGCTCGTCCGCTATGGCGATCTCGTCGATCGTCGTGGCCGGCTTCGCGATCGCGGGGGGATCGTTCGGCAGCCGCCCAGGCTCATGCGGGGTGCTCTTGGAGGTTGGTATCTCCATCCGTCTCGATGCCCCCCCGATGCCCTCGACTTGCCTTTCGGACCGCGTTCTAGGCGTTCAGCCTGACCGGAAGCGTCTTGAGCTGATTGATGAACCCCGACTCGACCATCAGCGGCCTGCCGTCGAGCTCGATGTTGGGGAAACGCTTGAGCGTCTCCTCGAACAGGATGCGCAGCTCCAGACGCGCGAGGGCCGTGCCCAGGCAGAAGTGGCGTCCCCCCGCTCCGAACGCCTGGTGCTCGGTGGTGCGACGCACGTCAAAGTGGTCGGGGTTCTCGTAGCGAGACTCGTCGCGGTTGGAGGAGACGTACCACATCACGACGCGATCGCCCTCTTTTATCTGGCGGCCGCCGAGCTCGGTGTCTTTCGTGGCCGTGCGCCGGAAGTGGGCGAAGGCGGGGAACATTCTCAGGGACTCCTCCACGGTGCCCTCGACGAGCGTGGGGTCCTGGAGTACGAGGCGGCGCTGCTCGGGATCTTCCAGCAGCGCACGCATCCCACTGCAGTAGGTGGCCTTGGTGCTGTCGTTGCCGGCGGCCACGAGCAGGAAGAAGCCCATCACGATCTCGTGCTCGGCGAGCTTTTCGCCATCGACTTCGGCGTGGACCAGCACGCTCGTGAGGTCATCGGTCGGGTTCTGCCGGCGCTCGGCGATCATGCTTCCGCAGCGTTGGAAGATCTCGGGGATCTCTTTCTCCATAACGGCCTCGACGCCGTCGGGGTTGAGGTCGGGGTCCCCCGCTCCGAGCGTCGAGTTCATCAAGCGCGCCCACGTGGCGTCGTCCTCGGCTGGGATGCCCATGAAGCTGCCGATCACGCGCGAGACCACAGGCTGGGCGACGTCGTTGACGAGGTCGCATGTCTCATGCCCGGCGAGGCCGTCGAGCGTCTTGCACACTATCTCCCTGATGGCGTCCTCGTGGGCGGCAATCCGCTTGGGGGTGAAGCCGGCTTGAAAGAGAGCCTTGACGCGGTCGTGCTTGGGGGGGTCCATCCCGATGAACATGGCCCGGGCCAGCTCGACCGGGAACACGGATGAGATGACCGTCACTCCCCCCAGTTCGGAGGAGTAGGTCTGCCAGTCGCGGCTGACGGTGTGGACGTCCTCCGCGGTGGTCACCGACCAGAAGCCCCCTTCGTCGGGGAATTCGCTGACTTCGCTTGTCCAGTGTACGGGGCAGCCCTGGCGCAGCTCCTTGAAGAGCGTGTGGGGGGGACCGTCCACCCAGTGCTCGCGCTCGAGCACGCGCTGGTCCTCGAGGTTGGTATCGGTCGCTGTCATCGAAGCCTCCAATCGGCCGCGCGGGGGATGCGGCACCCGATGTTACCGGTCACCGATCGGTTTGGCTACGCAGCCAGTCGTAGATGAGGAGATCGCCCGGTACGTGCGAAACATCTCGCGGGAGCCGTGACGCGGTCGATTTTTTTGGGGGAGGGGGTCGTTCCTCCGTCGTGCTTCGGCCGCTGGCGCTTCGCGATGGGGCGTCGAGGGTGGCTTTCGACGTCGAGGTTGGGGTTCTCATTTGCGGACGCCCCACGCGCGCGCGTGGGGCAAGCCTTTTGGAGCAAGTCAACCGTCTCTCACGGGTGGACTTGAAGAAAGTCTTGGCATGCCTTATTCTGAGGTGCATGGCTGCCAAGGAAAGTGTGCGCTCGCCGGCTATAGAGGACTACAGCAAGGCGATCTACACCCTGGAAGCCCGCACGGACGAGCCGGTCTCGACCAATGCGCTCGCCGAGCGCCTGGAGCTCACGACAGGTTCGGTGTCGGGGATGCTTAAGAAGCTCGACGAGCTCGGCCTGATCTCCCACGTGCCCTATCGCGGCGTGCGGCTGACCACCGAGGGACGCCGACTCGCACTCGAGGTGATCCGCCATCACCGGCTGCTCGAGCTCTATCTGGCCGAGGCCCTGCAGATGCCCTGGGATCGTGTGCACGACGAGGCCGAGGTGCTCGAGCACGTCCTCTCCGACGAGCTCGAGGAGCTGATCTCGGCGAAGCTCGGCAACCCCACGATCGACCCACACGGGGACCCGATCCCCAATGCGGACCTTGAGCTGGACGAGCACCCCACCCGCAGTCTGGAGAGTCTCGTGCCCGGCGACGAGGGGACCTTCGTACGCGTCTCCGACGCCGACCCGGAGATGCTGCGCTACCTCGCCCAACAGGGGATCCTGCCGGGTGGGCGCCTGCATGTGCTCGAGCGTCAGCCGTTCGGCGGCCCGCTGCTCGTGAGCGTCGACGGCCGCGAACACACGCTCGGCGGCGGGCTCCTACGCGCGATGCGTGTCAACGTGGAGTCCTCGGTCCTCAGCGAGGGGGGCGTGTGAGCAAGCCCGCGCCGACCTCGCGCGGTGTCCGACGGGCGGCGTTCGTGGGGTGTCAACGTCATATCGAGGTCGTCCACCAGCCCATCGGCGGCACTCAATGCCATATCGACGTCGTCCAGCCCATCGGCGGCACCCGCGCGCTTGCCACATCGATCTCCCGAGGGGATGTCCGATGAGCGAGACCGCGCTGCGACCAGCCGCGGCGCTCGAGGGCGCCTCCGTCGCCCTGCCCGACAGCGCTCTCGTGCCGAGCGCGCTCGAGCAGCTGTTGGCGAGGGGGCGGGTGCGGGCGACGCTCGCGATGCTTGGCCCGGCCTTCGTTGCGGCCATCGCATACGTCGATCCGGGCAATTTCGCCACGAACATGCAGGGGGGCGCTCGGTTTGGGTATCTGCTGCTGTGGGTCGTGCTCGCGGCCAACCTGATGGCGATGCTGATCCAGTACCTGTCGGCCAAGCTCGGCATCGCCACCGACCGCGACCTACCCGAGCTGTGCCGCGAGCGTTTCCCGCGCGCGGTCACCTGGGGATTGTGGGCGCAGGCGGAGATCATGGCGATGTCCACCGACATCGCCGAGTTCCTCGGAGCCGCACTCGGCTTGAACCTGCTGTTCGGCGTGCCGCTGCTGCCCGCGGGCCTGATGACGGGCGCGATCGCGTTTGCGATCCTCGAGCTGCAGACGCGCGGCTATCGCCGCTTCGAGCTTGCGATCAGCGCCCTGCTCGGGATCATCTTCCTTGGGTTCCTGTACGAGGCGCTGCGGATCGGGCCGTCGGCGAGGGGTTCGCTGCACGGCTTGATTCCGGGCTTGCACGGCACCGAGCTACCTGTACCTGGCGGTGGGGATCATCGGCGCAACCGTCATGCCGCACGTCATCTATCTGCATTCCGCTCTCACGAATGGGCGCATGCCGTGTCGCAACGACTCCGAGCGCCGGCGAGTGCTGCGCTTCGAGAAGGTGGACGTGATGATCGCGCTCGGGTGCGCGGGGATCATCAATATGGCGATGCTCGCGGTGGCCGCCAAGCTGTTCCACACGCCCGCGCTGGAGGGGCTCGACTCGATCGGGGAGGCCCACGCCCAGCTCGGCCATCTCGTCGGCGGTGGCGCGGCGCTCGCTTTCGCCGTCGCGCTGTTCGCCTCGGGGGCCTCCTCCTCGAGCGTCGGAACATATGCCGGGCAGGTCGTGATGGCAGGGTTCATCAGGGTGAAGGTCCCGCTCGGTGGCCCGTCGTGCCGTGACGATGCTCCCTGCGATCGCGGTGCTCGCGGCGGGCATGAACCCGACGTCCGCGCTTGTGCTCAGCCAGGTGGTGCTGTCGTTCGGCATCCCGTTCGCGCTCGTGCCGCTCGTGATGCTCACGAGTCGCGGGGACGTGATGGGGGTGCACGTCAATCACCGCCTCACCACCGTCGCCGCGTTCGCGATCGCGGGGCTGATCACCCTGCTGAACTTCTTCTTGATCTATCAGCAGCTGCTCGGCTGAAATCAGCCGCTCGGCTGAGCCCCGACCCGACCGACGGTTGGGGGCCCCATCCATGAGCCCTGTCGAGCACGACGGCGCTCAGGGAGCTCCGCCTTCGGGCGGCGCCCGCGCCGGATCCCCAGCCACAGCCACAGGGGATAGGTGGCAAAGATCGCCGCCGAGAGCTTGTGCGTGCGAGGGCCGGCGGAGCGCCAGTCGAACCGGAAGACGCCCGAGTTGAGCATCCAGTCGCGCCCGGAGGCCGCGCTGCACATCTTCCACACTGGCTTGGTCCAGCCCTGGTCGAGGTACAGGCCGACGCTGACGCCCCAGAACACCACCATGTAGGTGGCCCCGACGGCAAGATCGCGCTTGGGGCTCGGGTCCAAGACGGCGAGTCGCGCGTGCGTAGGTGCGGCCCCCGCTGTAGAGCAGTGGCGGGTCGATCAGGAACGACATGTGTGTTCCTCCCTGGTCTGAGTCGGCGCCCTGCCAGTCATGTTCTCTGTGCTCTCACGCTGCCTCCTGGTTGGTTTGGATGGACTGCACCTCGCGGCCGAGCAACCCGAAGGCAAGACGTGTGGCGAGCGCCATGATCGTCAACTGGGGATTGACGCCGAGCGAGCTCGGAACAGCTGAGCCGTCGGCCACGTAGACGCCTCGGGCACGCGTGCACTTGCAGGTCGCCGTCGATCACGCCGTGTGCCGGACGCGCATCCGCGCGGGCGGTGCCGAGCGGGTGAAAGGCCATCAGCTTCAGGTCGCGCAGACGCGCTCGCTCCGGGGCTGATTCCCTCCGGGAGCGGGAGATAGACCTCGCGGGCGCCGGCGGCCTCGAACAGCTCGCGCATCCGCGCCAAGCCGGAGCGGAAGCGCCGCAGGTCTGCCTCGATGAGGTCGTAGCGGATCAACGGCCGCCCGGCCAGCGCGCGAACGCTGCCCACGCGAGCTGTCGGAGACCATCACGCCAAACTGTGCCAAGCGGCGGATAGTCGGCCATCGCCTCGGCATGACGCCGGCCCGGTCAGGGGCAGCGACATGGCGGCGTAGGCGGGCGGCCCGGCGACACCCTCGAAGATGATCCCTTCGTCTGCGAACTCGTCTACGTAGAAGCTCTGGGGACGCCCTTCGCCATGTCCACGACCTCCTCCATGCGCGCGAACACAGCCGTGGCCGGATGCAGTGAGAGGTTGTGCCCGAGCTGCCCGGAGCCGTCGCCCAGCCCGCTGCGTGCCAGCAGCAGCGGGGTGTGGATCGTGCCCGCTGCCACGATCACGATCGGGGCGCGCACCTCCACGCTTGCGCCGCTGGTCATTCGCGCCTGCACGCCGGTTGCGACTTGCACACCGCGTGCCTCTCTCGCGATGCCCTGGGCTCCTCGGGCGCCACCCAGCCGTGCGAGACCCTGGACCGAGGGCGATCGGGCGGGGGCGTTGTCTGTCAGCACCCGCTCCACCCGGGCGCCCGTGATGATCCGCGCGCCCGCCCGCTCGGCCCGTGGGACATACGTGATGCCGGTGTGCTGCTTGGCTGAGGTGGGACATCCGAAGGCACACACGCCCGAGCCGACGCACCCGCGCGCGTTACGGCGCAGGTAGCCATGGGACCAGCCGAATCTCTCGGCTCCGCGCCGTGCGACCGCGGCGTTGCCACCCGCCAGCTCGGGGGTGACCTCGTTCACCGACAACGCCTGCTCGACACGCTCGAAGCAGGGTCGCAGCGACAGCTCGTCGATCTCCAGGCCGAACTCGCGCGCCCAGCGGCCGAGCACTTTCGGGGGGGTGCGAAAGCAGGTGCCTGAATTGACGAGCGTCGTACCCCCCAAGCCGCTCCCGAGCGGCAGCACGATCGGGGGAGCCCCGAGCGTCATCGTCTGGCCGCCGTCGCGGTAGAGCTGGGCGAGCATCTCCGGCGGACGAGCGGTGAAGCGATCGGGATCGTGCCAGTGGCCCTCCTCGAGCACGACCACCCTCATGCCCCCCTCGGCCAGCTCGGCCGCCGCCACCGCGCCGCCTGCGCCCGCGCCGATTACGCATACGTCAGCTCTGATGTGAGTCGAGTCACCCATGTGCGCGGTCACGGTCCGATCCCTGTGTGTGGTCCGGTCCCTGTGTGCGGTCCGATCCCCGTGTGGAGGCTGCCCACGGCAGGCGTGAGCGCGCGTTGTTTGTCGCTGCCTGTCTCACGGGCGCCCCTCGGCGCGCCGCAGTGCCCGGCCGCGAGCCACGACCGCGGTTGCGTCCCACCCCAGGGTGCGGGCGACGTCGGGATTGTCGTAACGGCCCAGCGAAAGCACGATCTGCGCGAGCTGGTCGGCGGTCGGGGCGTGGGCGAGCAGCGCCGCTCCGCGCGGCCTGCGTGCGAGCGCGACCAGCACGCGCATGCCGGCCCGCTGAAGCGGGGGGGCCGAGGCGATGAACTTGTCGAGCGGACGGCGCACCCTGAAGGGCACAGGCGAGCGTGAGCCGGTGAGCATGGCTCAGTCACCGTATCAGTGGAGGGGTGAAAATTGGCTATGCGGCCAGGACGGTTCGATGGGTGCCTGCGATGTCCGGCTGGTCAACCATCGGAAAACGGGGCGAGCGGAACTCCGTGATCGCCCTCGCCTGTGCCCTTCAGGGTGCGCATGCCGAGCTCGTAAGCGGCGCCGTGGCTGGTGTGGAGCGTGCCGGCCGCCTCCCCGCGCGGGCGCACGTTCAGCGAGAGCGACGCCACCGAGCAGTTGACCACGTCGTGCTCGCCCCCGTCGGGATCGGCGTAGCGCCATCCCGCGCTTGCCTGGGCCGGCGGGTCGATGTGGGCTTCGACGGTCAGGCCACCATCCCCGGGTAGCGAGAGCGTGCAGCGCGCCGGGCTCTCCGCGACCTTCAGGCCACGCGCGCCGAGCCCCCCGAGGCGCAGCCGGCGACCGTCGAGTGAGATTGCCCCGCTCGCCATCCAGGGGGTGAGGCGTCCCGCGACAAGCACGCGCCCAAGCGCCACGTCAAGCCACGCCGAGGGGCTCTCCTGGAAGCCGATCCCGTGCAGCCAGATCCAGCGCTCGGCGTGCTCGGAGCCCCAGTTGTGCCCCACCATGCCCTGCCACCCGCGAAGCTCGATCGCGCGGCCTGGCAGCTCGATCGTGCCGTCGAAGCTCGCAGCCGGGGCGGGGCTCGTGAGCTTGGTGCGCGGCAGTGGGGCCCTATACAGCCAGCTCTGCTTGAGGTGTCGCAGTTCCGGCTCGCTGGAGCCGAAGCGCAACGACCACCGCGCCGGGCCACACACCCCCTCGGCGATCCCCGGACCGAGGCGTGAATCTCCGCCGATCTCGATCCAGCCACCCGCGGGTTGCCCGAGCTGGGTGGTGGTGTGCTTGTGCATGAACGGTGGGCCTGCGGAGGCGTCGAACACCGTGCACCACAGCGACCCGCTTGGGGCGTGTCCGGGGCGCTTGTGGACGGTGTAGCGGATCCATACCCCCACGGGCTCCTCCGGAGAGACCGCGCGCAGGTAGAAGGACTCGTACATACCGGCCCCGAGAGCGGCGTTTGGGAAGAGTGCCTCGACAGTCATGCCCGCGATCCGTAACTCCTGCGAGGATCACGCCATGGGATCGTGAGCCGCTCGTGACCCTGCCGTCGGCGCTGATGGCACCCGTGGCCGACACCGGCGCGCGCTTCGTGATGGGGGTCGATGGGGGTGCCACGAAGACGCTCGCCGCGGTGCTCGACTGCGCACCTGGAGGGCACAGGCGAGCGCGCCCTCCACCTCGGCCATGGCGCCTCGAGCAACCCCGACGCGGTCGGTGCCCGCGCGGCGACCGACTCGCTGCTGAAGGCCACCGACGAGGCGATCGGGCGAGCCGGGATCGAGCGCGAGCAGCTCGACGCGGCGGTCTTGGCGATCGCGGGCACCGACACCGACGCTGTGGCCGCCCGCGTGCGCGAGAGTCGTCCGAGGACATGGGTGGTGGTCAACGACGTCGTCGGAGCCTGGGCGGCGGCCACCGGCGCCCGGCCCGGTGTTGGGGCGATCTCGGGGACCGGGAGCAACGTGTTCGGAGTGGGCCGCGACGGGCGCGCCTGGCGCGCGGGCGGATGGGGTCACGTGCTCGGCGACGAGGGGAGCGGCTACTGGCTGGCGGTGCAGTCGATCAAGGCCGCCCTCGCCGACCGCGAGCGCTCGGGTCCGGAGACCGCTTTGAGCGCGGCGGCGATGGAGTTCTTCGGGGTGGAGAGCGTCGAGGCGCTTGCCGCCCTCGTCTACTCCAAGCCGCTTGCCAAGGGCGAGATCGCCGCGTTTGCGATCGAGACGGCGCGCCGTGCGGCCCACGCCGGCGACGGGGTGGCCGTGGGCTCTACGAGCGCGCCGCGGCCGAGCTCGGCGGGCAGGTGGCGGCCGTGATCGAGCAGACGGGTCTCGCCGGGGACTTCCCGGTCGGGCTGATCGGCAGCGCCTTCAAGGCCGGCGCCCTGTTCGTGGAGCCGCTCGCCGCAGCCATCAGGCGGTCGCCCCGCAAGCCCGGTGGCGGTCGTGGAGATGGCGCCTGTCGGCGGCTGTCTCTTGCTCGCCGCGCGCGCTGGCCGGCCGCGAGCGGGCGGTGGACCCCACGCGAGCTGAAGTCGTTGCTCGACGCGGTGCTCGCGCGCGAGGGCGTCTTCAGGGAGTGATTCGGGAGTGATCTCTCGCGGCTCAGGACCGATCGCGTCGCGGCTCCGATCGCATCCGGGCCCTCGCCGGCGATGCGGATGGCGGCCGCGGCATTTGCAAAGAACGGCTGCCTCGAGCGGCGTGTCGTCCTTCCGCCAGGGCGCAGGAAGAAGGCGGCCGCGAACACGTCACCCGCGCCGATGTCATCGCGCATCGGCACGACCGGAGGGAGTGGGGTCTGTGTCGACCGATCGGTCCCCGGGCAGGTGGACGGTCGTGGGCCGCGAACCGGCCGTCACGGCCACGATCGCCCCGTGACGGCGGGCCGCCGGGAAGAGGGCGTGGCAGCTGGGGCACTCTTGCTCGGCGATCACGGCCGCATCGAAGCGCTCGGGGAGCCGCGCCTGCTCGAGCGCCACCGCCGTGATGCGGCCGGGCAGCGCCTCGCTGTCGGGCGGAACCAGCGGTATGTCGCCCAGCAGCGAGCCCGCGTCGAGTTGGACAATCGCGAGGCCTTCGTCCTCTTGCCAGTGCCGTATCAAGCCCTGGGGCGTCACGCCCACGAAGCCGGCCCGACCACTCCAGGAGACGGGCGTCTCACGCGCCACGGGGGCGATGTGCAATATCGCGGTGTCGGGCGTCCAGGGCTCCACGATCGGCCCGGCCCAGGCGAGCAGGCTCTGGGTGCGCGCCGCACCGAGCTCCGCGCGTGCTCAGCGTGGTGGTGTGCTCGGCGGGGATCACGCGCAGCTCGAGCTCATCTCGATACGGCGCGAGCAGCTCTTCGATCTCGCTGCGGCACACCCTGCGTGAGGATCAGCGTGCGCAGCCCCAAATCGCGCGGCCTGCAGAGCGCTGTAGAAGGCGCTGCCCACCGCGCGGTAGAGGGTGCCGTGCCCTGGGTGCTCGATCGCGTCGCGTGTGACGTGACCAACGGTGACGTAGTCAAAGCGGGTGTCGGGCGATCGGTCCATGGATCGTGCGGGAGGAGTCGGCAAAGGCTCTAAGCGACCGTGGAGGGATGCGCAACGGCAGCTCGGCTACCGGCGATCGTCGCCGCCGCGAGCCGTCCCGTGAAGACGCACCCGCCCAGGAACGTTCCCTCCAGCGAGCGCTTGCCGTGCACCCGCCGCCACCGAAGCCGGCGGCCTCGCCGACCGCATACAGGCCAGGGATCGGCTCACTGCTTGCTCGCCGCCTTGGGGGAGCCATCAGACGCGCGTTTCGGCCGTGCTCCCGGGTGCCCGCGCAGTACACGGCAGCCGAGGTCGGTCTGGATGCCGCCGAGGCTCTTGCGCGCCATCGGCTGCAGGCGAATCGCGATCAAGGGCATCGCCTCAGGCGTCGACGATGCGCTGGAAGCGAGCGGTGCGCAGACGGTCGCCGCGCCAGTTGCGCAACTGTCCGATACGGCGCAGCTGATCATCGTTGAACAGGCCCTTGCCACGCGCGATCGTCTCGTCGTAGCGACCGACTTCACGCTCGAGCACCGAGACCTCGATCGCCCCTTCGCCCGTGACCTCGTTCATCTTGGCGGCCAGCTCCCCAAGCGAAGGGGCTGACACGAAGTCGGGTGAGCCCTCCAGGAAATGCTTCACCAGGCCCGGCTTGCCGAACAGCACGCCGAGCAGGAACGGCACGATGCGCCGCTCACGCAGGTGCGGGTTGTGCTGGGAGCCGGACACGTCCAGCTCGCGCTTTGCGATCTTGAAGTTGCACACCAGCCACGAGTACTTGCGCTCGTCCTCGCACATGCGCTCGAGCGCCGCATAGGCATCGAACGTGGGCATCACCGGCACCGGCCCGTAGCGACGACCGTCCGGGTCGAGCATCACCCCCGAGCGCGGTGGGATCAGCTTCAGGCCGTGGTGCTCGCGCTGGGGTTTGGGGTGGCGCACGGCATCGGCGTAGTTCCACATGCGCGACAGGTGGGTGACGTTGCCGCCCAGCCGCTGCACCTCCTCGTGCAGTGCGCCATCGGCGTAGTAGTGAGAGCCCATCAAGAGCTTCTTGGGCGGGGGCCCGAGCTCTGAGGTGGGCCATTCGCGGCGCACCAGATCTCAGATTGCCGCCGATCCCACCGGCGGCGATCACGACGGCCTTGCGCGGCTCGCAGCTCGTAACCACCCGTGCTGGAGCTCGTGCGTGTCCGACCTCGGACGGCGCGGAGCTGTCCTTCGTTGGACGTCGACATCGCGATCACTGGTCGTGCTGGGCAGGTCGTCGTCTTCGGCGAGCACACGGCAGCCGACGATGCGCCGGCCTCCGACACGAGCTCGCTGACGCGCGAACGAAAGCGAGATCTGCAGCGCTGAGCGCCGCGGGTGGGCCTCAATCGCACCCCACACGGCCTGCACGAGTGCCTTGCCGGTACCCCACGTCAGGTGAAAGCGCGGCACGGAGTTTCCGTCGCCGAAGTTGCCGCGCTCGGCCCAGTTGACGACGGGAAAGAAGCGCACGCCGATCTCGCGCAGCCAGGCCCCCACATCGTCGCGGGCGCGTGTTACGTACTGCTCTGCCCAGCGCCTGGGCCACACGTCGTCGTCGTCGAAGTCGGCGATGCGCAGCCAGTCTTCGAGAGCGAGGCGCTCGTTGTCGGGGATGCGCGAGCGGCGCTGCTCGGGGGAGTCGACCATGAACATGCCGCCGAACGCCTCACGTGCCAAGCCGCCGATCTCCTGCGGGTGGCAGCGGTCGAGCAAGAGCACCGTGTGGCCGCTGCGCAACAGCTCGAGCGTGCTGACGAGTCCGGCGAGCCCGGCGCCGACGACGATCGCATCGGTGTGGGCGTCCGTCGTGCGGTCACGTGAGCGCCATCCCCGGCGCTACCTTCACTTCGACGAGCTCGGGCTTGCCGGAGGCCAGCGCCGTGCTCAGTCCATCGGCAAGCTCCTCTACGTCGCTCGCCAACGACGCGCGAGTTGACGCCATAGCCGCTCGCCACGGCTGCGCAATCGAGCGCCGGCAGATCCAGCCCGGGGGCGCCCACGATGTCCTCGAGCATCCCGAACCACTTGAGGATCGCGTACTCGTCGTTGCGCAACACCAGGAACGTGACCGGCACGTCGTAGGCCGCGGCGGTCCACAGGCTCTGGATCGCGTACTGGGCGGAGCCCTCGCCGATCACGCACACCACTGGACGGCTTGGCTGTGCCAGTTGCACGCCCGACGGCGGCGGGCATCCCGAAGCCGAGACCCCCACCGGAGGAGAAGTAGTAGCTGCCCGGCCTGGAGAGGCGCAGCTGGTTGCGCAAGGCGAGCGTCGCCGAGGGCGACTCGAGCACCACGATCCCGTCCTCGGGAAAGACATCCGCGAGCGCCCGCACCGCCGTGGAGGGGCTCATCGGGTCGCTTGCCGGGGCGCCGGCTCGGGGGCCGGGCGCACAGCGGGCGCCTCACGGTCTGACTCGCCGACCGTGTCGGCCAGCGCCGCGAGCGTGAGCGCGGGATCGGCGAGGATCGCATCGCCCATCGGCGCGCGGGCGGCCTCGTCGGGGTCGCTTGTGACGGCTACCAGCAGGTGCCCTCGGCCAGGAGCGGGCCCGGGACGTTGGGGTAGTAGGGAAAGACGGAGGTACCCACCGCCAGCACCAGGTCGTGGGCGGCGAGCATTTCTCCCACGGGCAGTACCGCCGGCGGGAGGATCGCCCTGGAACAGGGGGTGATCCTCGGGGAAGCCGATCCGTCCGCCGCCCGGGGCGGGAGTCGCGTAGACAGGCAGACGCTGGAGCTCGGCGAGCCTGATCGCCGCCTCCCAGCCACCGCAGGCGTCGATCTCGGGGCCGGCCACGAGCGCCGGGCGCTCGGCGCGCCGCAGGCGCTCAGCGAGTGTGGCCAGCGCATCCTGTCCGGGTTGGGCTGCCCCGGCGACTGAGCGAGCGCTCTGATGGCGCACCGCCTCCTCGTCCACCTCGGCACCCCAGTCGTCCATGGGGATCGACAGGAACGAAGGGCCCTCGCGGAGGGAGCGTCGCCATGTGGATCGCGCGTGCGAGCGCGTGCGGGACGTCCTCGGCGCGCGGGGGCTCGTAGCTCCACTTGACGAGCGGATGGGGCATGCGAGTGGCATCGCGGTTGGTCAGGTTTGCCTGCAGGGTCATCAGCGAGCGGTACTGCTGACCGGCGGTTATCACCAGCGGGCTCTTGTTGGCCTGGGCGTTGAAGATCGCTCCCATCCCGTTGCCCACTCCCGGGGCGGTGTGGAGGTTCACGAGCGTCGGCCGGCCCGAGGCTTGGGCATAGCCGTCGGCGAGCCCGACGACCGTGGCCTCCTGCAGCCCGAGCACGTAGCGGAAGTCGCCGGGAACTCGGTGAGCATCGGCAGCTCGGTCGAGCCGGGGTTGCCGAACACCGTCGTCATCGAGTGCCGGCGAAGCAGCTCGAACGTGGCCTCTCTAACTGTCGTCACGTGCCTCTCCTTGGGTCATGGCTCGGGCTCGCGCCAGGATAGATGGTGGGTCGAGTTGGGAGCGAGCTCTGAGGTTTGGGGACAATACCCGGGAGCGCATCGTTCGCGGTGGTCGTCTGTTCAGGTGGTCTGTAGGACTCTCACGGGAGGAAGCGCGGCCCGCGCGCAGAAGACCCGTTGGCGGTCGCATCTGGCATGAGACAGCGCCTCCACATCACAACCGCCCTGGCTTGGCGCCCGCTCGCCGCGGGCGCGCTCATGCTCGCATTCGCCCTGCCCGTGGCGCCCTGTCTCGCGAATGCTCCGGCTTCCTCGAGCGGGCACCGAGCGGAGGGTGGCCTCGCGGCACGCGGCGGGGAGGGCGCCGGATCGCGCTATCCGGCGCGAGCCCAGTATCCACGCCGAGTCGCCCTACCAGGAGAATTCGCGCGCGGCTCCTCGAATACGGGTGGAGCCTCTGCGGGAGCGAGCGCGCCGAAGACCGCGCCAAGCGGCAAGGCCAAGAAGAAAATCGTCAAGAAGCCCGGGTTGCACGGGAATCCCGCGAGGGCGCTCGTGGCCTACAAGGCAATGCAGCAGAGCTTCTACATTCCCGGCACGGGCCTGTACGAGGGGGAACCGTACTCCTACCTGTGGCCGTTCTCACAAGCGTTGGCGGCCACCGTCAGCGTTTCCAACATTCCTGGTCAGGCGAGGGCCTCGAAGAGCGCCTACCCGCGCGAATTGCACGTGCGCATGTATGGCCTGCAGAAGTACTGGGGCCCGGCCGGGCAAACCCTTCCCGGGGAACAGCCCGAAGGCGAAGAAGAAGTTGCCGAAGGGGAAACGCCTGAAACGGCGGGCATAGCGCCCACCACGATGCCGTCCTTCAACGGCAACGTGGTCCCTCCGGGTGGGGTGAGCTACTACGACGACAACGAGTGGGTGGGTATCGAGCTGGTACGCCTCTACAAGCAGCACCACGAAGCGGTGGCGCTCGAAAAGGCCGAGCAGATCATGGCTTTCGTGATGGCGGGGTGGCAGACCAACCCGAAGCTCGCCTGCCCGGGCGGCGTGCCCTTCTCAGACTCCCCGAGCAACACCGACCGCAACACGGTCACAGACGGCCCGGCGGCCGAGCTCGGGGTGCAGCTCTTTCGCATCACCGGCAACGGGGCCTATCTGCAGTTCGCGCAGATGGCCTACGAATGGGTGCGCAGCTGCCTGATGAGCCCGACCGGCCTGTACTTCGACCACATCCGCCCGCACGGCGTGGTGGGCCAGGCGTTGTGGAGCTACAACCAGGGGTCGATGATCGGGGCCGGGGTGCTGCTCTACCAGGCAACTGGCGACGGCGCCTACCTCTACCAGGCGCGCCAGACCGCCAGGGCGGCGCTCTCGTACTTCACCATCCAGCGGCTCCTCTGCGGAAAACCCGTTCTTCCCGGCCGTGTACTTCCGGAACCTCATGTACCTCGACGCGGTCACCCACGATCCGCCGGGGGTGCGGCTCGTGCAGTCCTACGTGGACAGCCTGTGGGTTCATCAGCGCTTGACGAGCGGCCTATTCGTATTCGGCTCGCCCCTCTCCTCGCAACTGCTGACGCAAGCGGCAGTCGTGCAGATCTACGCGCTACTGGCTACGCCCGCCGCCACGTACTTCTGACGCGGGTATACCGGAGGACACCGTGAGGATGCCGGCCGTGCTTCCCACTTGCCGCGCGGGCGCGCGCGTGGGACGCACGATTTTCGATGGACCGACCGGGCCTGGAGTGGCCACCACACCCTCGCCCACTCCGCCGAGTAGGCTTCGCTGGCGGATGAGCGCGGACGCAGCCAACATGATCACCGCCGAGGGGCTCAAGGAGCTCGAAGGCCGAACTGGCCGTCCTGGAGGGGGAGGGCCGGCGCGAGATCGCCGAGCGCATCAAAACCGCGCGGGAGTGGGGGGACCTGAAAGAGAACAGCGAGTATCACGACGCCAAGAACGATCAGGCGCACCTGGAGACGAAGATCGCGAAACTGCGCGAACGGATCTCAAGCGCCGAGATCGTGAAGGAGTCTGAGGCGACCAACGGCGCCGTGGGTTCGGCTCGACCGTCGTGATTCGCGACGAGGGGGGCACCCAGCGCACGTGGCGGATCGTGAGCTCGCACGACGCCTCCCCCTCAGAAGGGCGGCTGTCGGCGGATTCGCCGGTCGCGCGCGCCCTGCTCGGACGACGTGTGGGCGAGCGGGCCGCGGTCGTGCTGCCGCAGGGGGAGAGCGTCCTCACCGTCGTGAGCGTCGTCTGAGGGCGGACGCTCACGCGGGGGTAGCTCAGCCGGCCCGGTCACGCCGGCCACCGAAGGCTCGGCCAGGCTGCCTGCCGGGAAGGTGGACGTGAACAGCCGCGCGGCGGCATTCACATCGAGATCGGCGCCGGCGCGTCGTGCCGCGGCTTCCTCCTTGCGCCTGTATAGCCGCTGGTCGGCGAGCTGCATGATCGACGCGGGGTCGCTCACCTCAGCGGGGATGCTCACCGTTCCATGGGAGGCGGTTATCGAGAAGCTGGGGCCGTGCTCGCAGAGCGCCGCAACGCTCGAGTGAACGAAATCCTCGCCCTCCGCGAGACGCGAGCGGTCGAACAGAACGCAGAACTCGTCGCCGCCCATGCGGTAGGCGGTGCCGTGTGGCTTCACGGCGCTGTCCAGCCGCGTGCTCAAGCGCACGAGCAGCGTGTCGCCCGCGGGGTGACCAAAGGTGTCGTTGTAGAGCTTGAAGCCGTCGAGGTCATAGAGGACGAGCTCCCAAGGCTCGTGCGGTTGGGCGGTCCGGCACGCCAGCCACAGATCGCCCATCAACAGGCGCCGGTTGCCAAGGCCCGTGAGCGAGTCGGTCGAGGAGAGACGTCGTGAGTGGGCCAGCAGGGCAAGGTTCTCGCGCAGCGTGACGAGCAGGTGTAGCCCAACGGCCAGCACGGTGGCCGCGGCAAGGACGAGGGCCGGTACGGTGAGCTGAGAGCCGAGGTTGCCGTAGACGAGTACCGCCAGGGCGCTTACCAGGGCGAACACGGGCACCGACATCATCTGCCAGCTCTTCATGTGGCGCACAGGCACACGCGCCGAGGGCATCCACGCGGCGATCGCGAGCAGGATCGCCGCGAGCGGCCAGAGGCATTCGAGCCATGTGCCCGACTGGTAGGAATCGGTGGCCGTCCGATAGAGATAGGTCGAGTCGGCGACTCCGCTGACGAGCATGCTCGCGGCTATCGGCAGCCATAGGTTTCCGGCTCGCCAGCCGGTCATGCCGAGGGCTCCAACCGCGAAAATCATCAAGAGCACGTCCCCGATCGGGTAGGCGAGCGAGACGACGATCGAGCTGTGCGTCCCGGTGGCGCCATGGAGGATCGGGGGAAGGATCAAGGCGGCCCCGACGCTTGCCGCTCCGAGCACGGCGATGAGACCGTCGAGCCACATCGCCATGCGCATGCCCCGCAGGCGGCTGCGCGCGAGCAGGCCGAGTGCCACATAGAAGCAGGGGTACATCGCCAGGTAGAGAACGTCGGCGAACGAGACGCTTCCTCCGGGTTCCCTGCTTGTGCCTTCGATTGTCAGCGAGTAATACAGTTCGCCGAGGCTCCAAGAGAGCAGACCCGCGCCCATCACAAGCCATGCGGCGCGGTCCTCGCTGACGCTCGCCCCGCGGGCGAGCACGACCAGCGAGGCGCCGAGCATCAGCACGTTGTAGATGCCGTCCTGGAAGAGGCCCTCGTCGCCGCCGCCGAAGCCGAGCGTTGTGTGCAGGGCGAACACTCCCAGCCCTCCGATCAGGACGGCGAGGAACAGGGTTGGGATGTGGAGTCGTGGCTGTGCGCGCATCGTCGCGGGTCGCCAACTACATCGGCTGTGGGCGGGAAAACCCTGAATGGATCAGCGGGAAAGCGCGCGCGCGACGCGGCGGGTGAAACCGGCCGGTTTGCGCTCGTACAACTGCCCCCCGAGCGCGAGGGCGCGCTTGCGAAGGCGCTTGCGTCGTCGCTCGACCCGCTTCACCAGCTTCGCGGGGGCGGTGGCGTCCTCAGCGAAGGTGTCAGCGTGCAGCTCGACATAGGCGAGAAACATCCAAAGGTCGTGCTCCTCGCCAAGCAGATCCCCGAGATGGTCTGCGCGGCGGGTGAAGTTGCGGGCATCCTTTGCGCTCTTGCCACCGAGCATGTCGAGCGCGTAGTAGAGGCTCTTGACGCGCTTGCGCCAGTCGTGGAGGTGCTCGGCGTCGCGGCCGTGCTCATCTCTCACCCGGGTGTAGCGGCGATGGCCTTCGCGATAGATACGCTCCAGGCCGGGGGCAAGCGTCCCGAGCTCGTGGTCCACGAGATTCCAGCGGGCAAGGTAGCCGCGCATGTCGGCGATGTCTGCCAGCCCCTCGCGTGGGGTGGCCTGTGTGCCTGCCTGCCGGCGATCGAGCTCCAGTCGCTCCTCGAGTCGATCGACCCCCTCGAGCGCGAGGGCTTTTGGGTGACGAGCTCGCAGACTCCGCAGGGTCGCGAGCCGGACCTCGGCGTCGCGTGTTCCCGACAAGCGCTGTCCTATATCGCGCAATGAGTCGTTGACACGCTTGAACTCCTCCTCACCGAGCTCGTAGCGCAGCAGCCGTGCGAGGGCGCGCATGCGCTTGATGGCCTTGCGCGTCTCGTGCACCAGCTCGGCACGGGCCGCCGGCGGCGAGTCCGCTTCACGGCGCTCATTTGGATTGGTCCCAATAGCCATTTGCGAACCACACTCCCACAGTGCAGGCTATCGCCGCGACAATGGAGTCATGTCAAAATTGCCCGCGGCCCGCTGGTGGACGGTGCGCAGTGCCCAAAACCGCAAGCCCGCGACCTACCGCTGCCCCTTCTGCGGGCGCCGGCTGCCGGCGCTCAGCGAGCACGTGCTGATCTTTCCCGAAGACGACAAAAGTCGCCGCCGTCATGCCCACACCAGGTGCGTGATGGCGGCCCGCCGGCGGGGGCAGCTGGTGATGCACGACGAGTGGTTGCGTACCCAGCCACGCCCTCCGTCGTTGTGGCGGCGACTCTTCAGTCGTGGTTCTTAGCTGCCGTACACGTGCACGTATTCCGGGTCCACGCGCACGATCACCCGCTGTTCGCCGGGCTGGCGGAAGGGATAGGACTCCTGTCCCATGTACTTCATGGCGAGCGCGTCTATGTGCGCGTCGGCCCCGTCCGAGGTGCGCTCGGCGACGCGTCCGCGGATCGTGACGTACTCGTAGGGGTTCTCCATGTTCTGCACGGTCAGCGTCACGCGCGGGTCGCGCTCCAAGTTGCTCGGCCAAGCGCGCCCCTCGGCGGTGTTGACGACGGGGCGACCATCCTGCACGTCGACCCAGGTCGGCGCCGCGTGCACCGATCCGTCGGGCCGGATGGTGGACACGACACAGAAGTTCTTCGCTTTCAGCAGTTCCTCGGCGCGGCCATCGATCGTCGGGCTCATCTCGATCCCTTCCAGGTAGAGAGTGGTCGAAAGAAGAATCTACCCACCCATGACGCTTCAATCGCCGGATTCCCAAAATCTCAACGCGCGAGGGTGGTCGGAATCGAGCGGGACGCGGTAGCGCGAAGGCTCTGGCGTCTACTGCCCTATGGCGCCCTACTGCCGGCTGAGACCCGTCTGTGAGCTCACCGGTGGGATCGTGCCAAGCGGCACGAGGCGCCCGTTGTTCAGCTGGAAGCGCACGCTGGCCTGCCCCCCGCCGGCACAACAGAGCGGGTCGTGGGGACGGTAGAGGTGGTAGGCGAGTGTCACTTCTGTGTCGTTTTGAGCGACGACCTTCACGCTCGCGCTTGGCTCGCGCGTATCGGTGCCGAGGTAGCGTCCCGCGACGAAGAAGAAGGCCTGCTGCCCGTACCCGTCGCCGGACCCCGTACGCGTCCCGACGAGCACCCTCAGGGTCTGGTCTGAGTGATAGTCGGAGGTGTCCTCGGCGGTATACCCGTGCGCTTTGACCACCGCCAGCGCCCCGTTCACGCCTTCCGCGCTCGTGGATTCTTTGGTGAAGGCCGGCGCCGTGGTCGTGCGCGTCGTTTCCCCACCCCCGTGTCCGGTCGTGCTCGTGCCCGTGTTCGTGGTGGAGGTGGTTTTGGGGGAGGATTGGGTCGTTCCCGTGGTGGTCGTTTGCTGGGCGGTCGTGCCGGGCGGGGCAGCACTTGACACCGACACGGTCTTGGTGGCGCCTGACCCGCACCCGCTCAGGCCCAGGAGGCTCAGGGCCAGGCCGGCCAGCAGCGTCGCTCTTGGTCTGCTTGCGCTCATCCTGGTGACCTATTCGCGCTCATCGGTCGTCATCCTCGCAGCGGTCTGCTCGTTGCGCGCCGGTTCCCGGCTCGTCGGGCCTTCGTCGCGACGGGAGAGCCTTCGATACGCGGTGGGAGCCGATTCGGAAGTGAGAACGACCCATTCCCAAATATTATTAGCGACTGCTAAACTAAGCGACGAACTGACAACGAGCATGGAGACAGAGATGACAAGCGCACGTAGAAACTGGACTCTGGGAATCGTCTCCGTGGCACTGTTCATGGTGGTGCTCGACAACCTCGTCGTGTCGGTGGCCCTCCCGAGCATCAGGCACGACTTCGGGGCCTCGATCCAATCGCTCGAGTGGACCGTCAACGCCTACGTGCTCGCCTACGCCGTGCTCCTGCTCACGGGGGCCGCGCTCGGGGACCGCTTCGGGCGCAAGCGCATGTTCATGGCCGGGCTCTCCCTCTTCACCGCCGCCTCCGCCGCCGCGGCGCTCGCCCCCACAAGCGACCTGCTTGTTGCTGCCCGAGCCATCCAGGGGGCGGGTGCCGCGATCGTCACCCCGCTCACGCTCACACTGCTCGCCGACGCCTTCCCCGCCGAGCGTCGCGGGATCGCGCTGGGAGTGTGGTCCGGTATCTCAGGAACAGCCGTCGCCATCGGTCCGCTCGTGGGCGGCGCGGTCGTGCAGGGCATTTCCTGGCACTGGATCTTCTGGCTGAACGTCCCCATCGGGCTCATCCTGCTTCCCGTGGCCCTGCGTCGGCTCGCCGAGAGCCGTGGGCCCTATGGCACGCTCGACCTGCCCGGCCTCGTGCTCGCCGGCGGGGGCGCCTTCGGGGTGGTGTTCGGCCTCGTGCGCTCCCAGTCGCTGGGCTGGGACAACCCCGCGATCCTCGGCTCGCTGATAGGCGGAACTCTGCTGCTCGCCGCCTTCGTGGCCTGGGAGCTGCGCGCCTCAGAGCCCATGCTCCCGATGAGCTTCTTTGCCAAGCGCTCCTTTGCGGTCACCAATGTGGTCTCGCTCAGCATGTACTTCGGCATGTTCGGCTCGATCTTCTTTCTCTCCCAGTACATGCAGAACGTGCTCGGCAACACGCCACTGCAGGCAGGCCTCAAGCTGCTCGTGTGGACCGGCGCGTCGATGCTGGTCGCGCCGTTTGCCGGCGTCTTCTCAGAGCGCTACGGTTCGCGTCCGTTCATGGTCGCCGGGCTCACCCTCCAGGCCGTGGCGCTCGGATGGCTGGCGGCGATGACCTCAACCCACGTCCCCTATACACACATGCTGATTCCGTTCATCATGGCCGGCGCAGGCATGTCGCTCGTATTCGCCCCCTCAGCCAATGCGGTTCTCTCCTCGGTGCGCATCGACCAGGCCGGACAGGCCTCGGGCGCCAACAACGCGATCCGCGAGGTCGGCGGGGTGCTCGGCGTGGCGGTGCTCGCCTCGGTGTTCACCGGCTCGGGCGGCTACGCCTCGCCACAGGCCTTCGTCGACGGTCTCATTCCCGCCATGTGGGTGGGGGTGGCCGTGCTCGGCACAGGGGCGCTCGTGGCCTTGCTCCTGCCGTTCCGCACCCCCCGCGCCGCTGACGCTGTGCTCGTCGCGCAGGAGCGGGAGGGGGGCCTGGCAGAGCGGGCAATGGCCGAAGCGCCGCCCGCGGTGCTCGCGGGGGATCCCGCGTGAGCGTTGATCCCTCACGCGAGGGCGCTGCCTCACGCGAGAGCGCTACCCCACGCGAGGGCGATGCCCCACCCCAGAGCGCTGTCCCACACGCGCGCGTGGAGCAGGCTTCCGGCGGGCGCCGACGCGTCCCCGCCGCCGAGCGTCGCGAGGCCTTGATCGCCGCCGCCGTCCACGAGTTCGCCGGGAGCGGCTTGCACGGGACTCCGGTCGATCGCATCGCACGTCGAGTGGGGGTCGCCCAGCCCTACGTCTTCTCCCTGTTCGCCGGCAAGCGAGAGCTCTTCCTCGCGGCCGTCGATCACTGCTTCGACCGCTTCACCGACACCTTCACCCACGCGGCCGCCGAGTTCAGCGCCGGCCGCGCCCCCGAGGACTGCGAGGACGTCTTGATGGCGATGGGCCGCGCCTACAGGGACCTCCTGGCCACCGATCGCGACTACCTGATGCTCCAACACCAGGCCTACGCTGCCTGCGACGACGAGCTCGTGCGTGCGCGAGTGCGCCGCCGCTACGCCGAGCTGGTGGCCTTTGTGGGGGAGCTCTCCGGCGCCGATCCAGAGCGACTCGATGACTTCTTCCGCCACGGCATGGCCCTCAACGTGGCCGCCGCCATGGACGTCGCCGAGCTCTCGGCGGGCTGCTCCTGGGTGCAGGCCGAGCTTGCGGGTGTCGCGGCCGAGGACGCAAGCTCGCCCTCAGGTCACTAGATTCGGTTGCCCCCGGGGTTCCAGCGGGTAGGATTACGCTGCCGATGTCCGAGCCCACGCAGACGCCGGAGCACCAGCGCGGCCGCCGCGAGATGGTTCGTACGGGCGGCCTCGTGCTGCTCGCGGTACTCATGACCCTGTTTGCCGTCCTCAACCTCAAAGAGGTCGAGGTCAATTGGATCTTCGGCAAGTCCGACACCCCCTTGATCATCGTGATCGTGGTGTCGCTCCTGGTGGGCATCCTGCTCACCCACTTCGCCGAGCTGCGCTACCGGCGTAAGCGCTGAGCCACGGCTCCACGCACTGTCCCAGGCCTCGGCGACCGGACCGGTACGCGCGGACCGGGGGGGATCACACCACGGCCCCAAGGGGGCGGATCACACAGCCCTAAGCGACCTTCGGCACGCGGTCTTCGGTCACGATCCGGGCGGCATCCTCGGGTCCGAGGTACGGCGCCAACACCACATAGGCGAGATAGTCCGAGAGCTCGGGCAGGGCCCCCGTCCCGCCGTTGGTGGTCTGGCAGTAGATCGTGTGCCAGATCGCCCCTTCGATCCCTTCCTGAGCGAGGCCGGTGAGCGGCGGGTTGGGGGCGCCCGCGGTCAGCCTCGCCGCCACCTCGTGGGCGAGCTCCGCTCCGAGGTCCACCGCGCGCTGACCCATGGCGAACACACCCGTCGCGATCGTTTGGGTGTAGGCCGGCCGCGCCGCGAAGTAGCGCATCAGGGCGTCGAGCGCCCGGCGCACCGCGGCGGGCCATTCCGGCGAGGTGAGCCTCGGGTCTGAGACGATCCCCCTCACCTCCTCGCCCAGCTTCTCGATCGCGGCAAGGAAGCATGCCTCCATGTCGTCGAACAGGTCGAAGAACGTATCGATCGACACTCCCGCCTCGTCTGCGATCCGCATCGGTGTGAGGTTCCCATAGCCTTCAAGGGCTGCCAGCTCGAGCGCGCTGCGCAGTATCCGCGCGCGATCGTCCTCGCCGGCGAGGCGAGCCTCCACGGGCACCGCGCGCAGGCGCACGCCCAGTGGGCTTGGGTCAAGCGTCCGGAAGGCGAGTGTCCAGCTCAGCATGCTTCCCACCAGCTCGGGCATCTCATCTGTGCGCTCCTCGAGTAGGCGCACGAACGTGGCCCGGCGCAACCCCCCCACGATCGCTCGCGCCACGGGCTCGGGCAACGGGGCCGCGTCAGGCGCGTGCTCGAAGCTTGCTCCGAGTCGCTTCTCGAATACCGTGAGGGTCTCTGTGAGCCGCTCCCAACCCGCCGGCCCGGCGGAGGGGGCGTCCACGAGCATAAGGCGCGCTCCCTTCGGGTTGCTCCGCACAACCTCCGCGAACGTGGTCAGGGCTGCCTCCAGCCGCTGCTCAATGGTGCCCTCGGTCGAGCGGTAGGTCTTGGCGATGTGCTCCATCGCCTGGCCGGCGATCAGCTCGAGCGTCGCCAGGAAGCATTCCTCCTTGTTGGCGAACTGCTCGTAGAAGGCTCTTCTGGACACGCCGGCGAGGGTCACCACCTGCTTGACGCTCGTACGCCCGTACCCGTTGGCCGCGACCGCCTCGATCATCGCCCCGTACATGCGCCGGCGCTGGTTCGCGGCCACCTCGTTGGGGTCCATGCGGTGGGGGCCCCTCGGCAAGCGCTCGTAAAGAGGCCCCATCGTGTTTCCGACCATTCCCGTGGCCGCGTTTCCGCCCGCGCTCTTGGCCTGCGCGCGGCGGCCCCCGCCGGCTCTCCCGGCACTCGTCGCTCGTGGGCGCGGAGGCTGTTGAGACGCCAGGGCACCCCCGCCGAGGTTGTTCCCACCCTCCTTCAAAATGTTCCGTCTCCTCGAATGCTTATAGCCCCTCGACTATCAAGGAGTCTTGAAAACAATATTATTCCATGTCAGAGATTTATTGTCTACGTGCATGTAGCTGCTCAGGCTAGAACACGCGGCGGTTGCGCGCCGGGGTCACGAGCTATTCGAGGCCCTCAGCGCTAGTGGAGGAGTGCCCTGAGAGCCAGGATCGCAAGGCCCATGGTCGCCCCCACGAGCACCTCGAGCACCAGCTCCACGCGTTTGGCCCGCGAGCGGATGCCCGCCGCCACCTCGAACGCGATCAGGCTTGCCACGACTGTCCAGACCGCCGCCGTCACCGCCGTGGTCTGACTTGCCCCCACTGCCCAGGCCACAAGCAGCGCCAGCAACGCCACCCCGGCCCCCTTTGCGATCGCCCAGTCTTGGACGAACGTCTGCCATAGCTCCCGCCGGCCCACGTCCCCCTGCTCGGAGAGTCGCAATCCGAGCACGTCGGCGTAGGAGTGGGCGAACCAGTACAGGACCACCGCGATCGCGGCAGACCCCACCGTCTCCGGGTAGGTCTCGCGCAGACCGCTCTCCGCCGCCAGCAGCGCCCCGATGGTGATGAGGCCGTACACGGCCCCCGCGGGGTTGCGCTCGGGCACGATCCAGGCGGCCAGGCGATAGCCCATTTTCGGTGGTCCCCCCGCGCGCGCGTGGGGCGGCCGTATTTGCGGCTCCCGGGTCGGCTCGTGAGATTGTGCTGGCTGCATCGCGTGACTCGGCTCCCGGGCCATGTCCACGCGATGGTATCGGCACCTCTCTCCCCGTCTTACACGTGGCCTCGTCCCGGAGACCGCGGGGATCTCAAAGCCCACCATCGGACTCGAACCGATGACCCCTTCCTTACCATGAGAGGCCCCCAGGGACGCCCTATTGCTAGGTAGAGCGCCATTTTTGACTCCTGTGCTGGTGATTTGCCGTCCTCGTCTTGCGGACAAGAGAGGACAACCGTGGACAAAAATGGTATCGAACTGCGGTGACGTTCTGGTAAGAAAACGAGAGCCGACGAAGGGACTCGAACCCTTGACCCCCGCCTTACCATGGCGGTGCTCTACCAGCTGAGCTACGTCGGCGCTGAGGAGCAATCGTATCGCTGCCGTATCGCGCTTGTCTGGAGCTGTCGGCAAGCCCGACCAGCCGATGCTTGTGCGGCATTGCCTGCTGCGAGCTGGATCTATGCCGATCTACCCGCCGAGGCGGCGTAGCGTCTCGCGATGCTCCTCCATCAGCCCACGCCGGCGCGCCGCGCGCTCTGCTGCTGTGCCAGGCAGCCCGTAGGTCCTCGTCTTCGCCGAGGGTGCCTGCACGGGCGCGGCGATCGTCGTCGCCGGCTTCTCGCGCTTTTGCTGGCTTGAGGACGGTTTGGATTTCGCGGTACGCATCAGGGTTAAGCTACGTCGGCCTAGCGCTCGCATCCTACCGCCACCGCACCGTAGGAGGAGACCGGCTCAACACCCGGGGATGATCTGGGCATCCGTCTGTGACCGGCGCGTTTCGTCTGCCACGGGAGCCGGTCGGCCCTAGTTGTGGCGTCCGGAGCATCCTCTCGAATGTACGGTCATGCCCGACCGTGACGAACTCATCAGCCGACTTGCGGCAGCGCTAGCCGTCTCGGACGCTCGCCGGTCTGGTGATCCGCAGACCCGGGTGCGTCTCGACCACTACCTGCCGTCCGTCGGTGGCCCTGGGAGCGCTGTGCGCTGGCGTCTGTATACCCCGCGGCACAGGCTGATTGGTGTCCCGGGTCCTGAGCCGGCTCGGTCAGCGTGGCACCGGGCCGATGCAGCGAAGGGGCGTCGGCTGCTTGCGATCGACGTGCGCAACTCGAACCGCGTGGCGGCCTTCCTATCCTGGCACTTCGAGGACCCCAACATCAAGCCGCCGCGCGCGAAGGACGGGCGTCGCCGCCCGCACCTGATCACGTCAGTGTGTGTCCGTCAGGATGTTGAGGGCAGGCTCCGAGGGGAGTACATGACCGCTGCTCTCCTGCTGACGCTCGTCGTATCCGCGATCGACGCGATGACTGTCGCACACGGCCGCGTCGGCGTGCTCGAGGACTCGGGGATCGCCCTCACGCCCAGGGAACTCGAGGCGTTCGGATTCACGCCCGGTGTCGGCGAGTCCAACGGCGGTTGGGCCGACCGCGGATACCGCGAACGGCGTCACCCCGTCTAGAGGCTTGATGCGGGTTTATCGTCCGTCGTAGGCGGCGAGGGCGCGTGGTGGGCGCCCGGTGAGGATGTTGATGTGTATTGCGAGGGTGAGGGCGAGTAGTCGCTGGGCGATGCGCTGTACGAGTCCTTCGAGTGTCTTGGCGAGATGCGTTTCCAGGCGCATCTGGCGCTTGAGGTTGGAGAACACGCTCTCGATGACCAAGCGAATGCGTGCCTTTGAGACCTCGCTGGCGGGTCGTGGACCAGGGCGGTGGCGCTCGGGTGTGATGAGCTGGATATCGATCAGTTCCATACAGTCGCGGTACTCCTTGCCCCAGAGGCCCTTGTCGGCGAACAGCGTGCTGCCGGCGTGCGCAGCGGCGAGCTCCAGGGCGCGCTCGCGCTCCTGACCGGTCTTGGGACCTGTCAGGTCATAACCCACCGGAACACCCTTTGAGTCTGAGATCAGCACGAGGCGCATCCCCCACACGAACAGACTCTTGGATGGGCAGTAGCCGTAGCTGGCGTGCCCGGCGAACTCGCTGAGCGACGCGCAGCCTGGATAGTTAGCGCACGCAATCAGCGTCCCATCGACCAGTCGCACCCGACCGTCAGCGATCAGCTCCGCGACCATCATCTGCACAGTCGTGATCTGCGGTGTGAGCCGTCTGAGCCTGCGGTTGTATTGAGACTGGCCGGGCAGCTCGGGGAAGAACCCGGGAAGCAGCCGCCTGACCATGCCCAGGAACTGACGGTCTGAACAGATCCCCGTCACGGCCTGAGCGACCGCCAGCGAGATCAGCTCCTGATCGGTGACCTTGCCAGCCGGGCCCGGGCGAGGAAACCGCAAAGAGTCAGCGAACACGTAGGCTGCGATAACGAGGGTCTCCAGCGAAGCGCACATCTCGTGCTCCAATCACGAGGTTGCAGAGCTGGGGACCCTCTTCTCATCCGAGCGTCCACCTCCTCCCCACCAGACCAACCCGCATCAAGCCTCTAGTCATTCAGATGGCGGCGGTAGATCGCCTCCGCGCGATCGGCCCATTCCCCCGGCAGTTCGCTGCGCAACTCTGCAAGGAAGGTGTCGCTCTCCTCGAGTTCGGGCGAGGGAAGCGCGGCAATGAATTGCTCTGCTTCAGTGGTAACCCATCCTGCAAGTTCCGGGGCTTGTAGTTCGGCCAGCTCGACCAAGCCGCCCGCGACCTCCTCGACGGCGTTGCGCCGGGCATGGGTGGCGATCAGCAGCACGTCCGGGATCTGCAGGTAGCGCTCGCGCCGGCCCCATTCGACTGGCGTTATCCCCAGGTCACGCACGGCACGAGTGATGAACGAAGGATGCACGTCGATGAGTGCGGCGGCCTTGCGGAAGGTTGGGAGTACTCGCTGCAGATCCGCTCGGGAAATCGTCGGTGCGGTTGCCATAGAGCAACGGTAGCAGCTCAGTGCAACGGTTGCAACTATCGCATCAGTGGCAACTGACTTGCCAGTGACGACTACCGGTTATGCCCTCGCCTTGCCAGGTGCCGGGGCAGTTCACAAACGCTATCTGGGAATCCTGATATCGCCGAGCTCGGCGGGCTTAGGAGTCGGTGAGCTATCAGCTATGTCCGGCTGCCTCGCCGATCCTCGACCGGACGTGGCAGGTCTCGGTCGACATGGCATGAGTGGCCTTGAGTATGGTCCAGACATGTCGATCTCGCTGCGTTGGCTGGGAACCGCGCTGCGCGGTAGGTTTATGTCCTCCCGACCAGTCAAGCTGGAGAGCACAATCTTGCTGGCGACTGGACTGCCGGTGACCGTCTGAGTGGCCAAATGACGTTCCCGAAAGCCCGCACATGAGCTTACCGACCGCTGCCAAGACCAAGCCAGCAAAGCGTCCGGGCCCGGCGGTCAGAGCCTACCGAGGGCCCAAGCTCGAACTTCCCGCCCATCCCGAGGCCCCCGATCCTGATGATAGAGCGGCCATTCGTCGGTGGATCAGAGCACAGGTCGCCAGTGGTCTTACGGCGCTAGATCTGTTCTGTGGTGCGGGCGGTCTGAGTCTCGGCCTTGAGGAAGCGGGCTTCAGGGTGCTGGTGGGAGCCGACCTTGATGCGGCGGCGGTGGAGACCCATGTCGCGAACATCGGTGGCCTTGGCTACCAGGGTGATCTCTCTGACCCAACGGACTTTCTTGACCATCTCCGTGCATGGGGGATTCGTAAGGTCGATCTCATCGCTGGGGGGGTACCGTGTCAGCCGTTCTCCAGAGCTGGTCGATCCAAGATCCGCAGCCTGGTCGAGTCCGGTCAGCGATCCGCTGATGACCCGCGAGCGAGGATGTGGCACAGCTTCATCGAGGTCGTAGCTAAGTGACGTGCCTACATAGGTTGTGAACGGTTGAGGGAGGCATCTCGTCGGCTTCTGCGAGTCTCTACGAGAGCTTGGATACAGACCCCGCGCGACGATTCTCAATGCTTACGAGCATGGCGTTCCGCAACATCGCAGCCGACTGTTCATCGTCGCGCTCAGACCAGGAGCGCAGTTCACGTGGCCTGTGCCCAGGTCGCGACCGCCGACAGTATGGGATGCGATTGGAGACCTGCCCGTCGTTCCCCCAGCTCAGCGCGAGGAACGAATCCCCTACGACGGCCCGCGCTCCACGTTGCAGAGGCTGCTCCGCACGGGGATGCCCAAGCCGGACCGACGGTTCGTTGATGATCACATCACGCGATATGTGCGACCCGACGACGCCGAAGCGTTTGCGCTATTGCCCGAAGGAGGGACCTACAATGAACTCCCGGCCGATTTGCAGCGCTATCGCGCAGACATCTTCTCGACGGCCTGCACGTTGTAACCCTGGGTGTAGCTGCGAGGCGTCTTGACGTTCCGCGAATCAAGATCGGTCGTGTTGATCTTCCCCGAGGGGGTCTCGGGTGGCTCGTATGGCTTTGGCTGGCAACTGAGCCGTCGGCCTTGCGTGTCCCGCCCGTGCGCCCGGTAGTGCTCATATGCCTTGTTCGCCTCGCGCTCGACCACGCCAGATGACCCTCAGGCAGCCAATCCCGCGGGTCCGGCGGCATCAGGAACACCTGCTCACGATCGCACGCCAAAAAATTCATAGCCATGCCCTGAAGTGTCTTAACCTGCTCGGACGGACCAGGGGTTTGCGCGACACCCACCGTCCAACGCGATAGCGCACTCGCCCTCGATATGACGCCTCCTTTCGCGCGAACGTGCTCATTTTCAAGTCTCGAGCATCGTGGCGAACTTCGCCAACGGATGGCGCGTGGTCGTGCCCGCGCCGCGACGCCGATCGTGAGAGGATCCTGTCGATGAGCGATTTCTTGGTCAAACGAGATGACCTCCGCACTTGCCAGATCGCCGAGTCGGAGGCGCCCGAGCTTGAGCCTGGCCAGGCGCTGCTGCGGGTCGAGCGCTTCGGGCTGACCGCGAACAACGTCACTTATGCGGTGTTCGGCCAGATCATGTCCTACTGGGACTTCTTTCCGGCGCAGGAGGGATGGGGTCGCGTCCCGATGTGGGGCTTTGCCGAGGTGGAGCGAAGCGAGGCCCAGGGTGTCGAGCCAGGCGTGCGCCTGTACGGATATCTGCCCCCTTCCTCCTACCTTGTCGTGACGCCCGCCCACGCCGGTGTGGACGGGTTCGTCGACGGCTCGCCGCAGCGCGCGATACTGCCCTCGGCCTACCAGAGCTACCTGGCGACCGACTCAGACCCTTTCTACCGGGCGGATACCGAGGAGCTGCAGATGCTGCTGCGTCCGCTGTTCTTCACCTCGTTTCTGATCGACGACCAGCTCTCAGGCGAGGGGCTGACCGAGCGTGGGCCGATCGTGATCTCGAGCGCCTCGAGCAAGACCGCGATCGCCGCGGCCTTCCTACTGGCGCAGCGCGAGGGAGTCGAGCTCGTGGGGCTGACCTCAGCGCGGAACGTTGAGTTCGTAGAAGGCCTCGGGGTCTATGGCCGCACCGTCACCTACGATGCGATCTCCTCGCTGCAGCGCGGACCAGCTACGTTCGTCGATATCGCGGGAGACGGCAAGGTGCGCCTCGATGTCCATTCGCATTACGGTGACGAGCTTGTCTACAGCATGACCGTGGGGGTCACACACTGGGAGGAGCTCGGCGCTGGCGAGGGCGAGTTGCCCGGTCCGTCACCGACGTTCTTCTTTGCCCCCGATCGTGTTACCAAACGCTCCGAGGACTGGGGCCGCGCTGGGCTGCAGAGCAGGGTCTCCGACGCCTGGCACCCATTCTGCGAGTGGGCGGCGGGTTGGCTTGATGTTGTCCGCGACCAGGGCTTTGAAGCGGTTCAGCGTGTTTACCTAGATGTGCTTGAGGGTCGCGTCGATCCCAAGACCGCCAACGTGCTCTCGCTCGTCGATTAAGGGATCGGAGCACGAATGGCCAGGATCATCGTTATGGGCGGCGGGGTGTGCGGGCTGGCGGGCGGAATGCTGCTGGCGCGCGACGGGCACGAGGTAACGGTGCTCGAGCGCGACGCGGCGCCTGTGCCCGGGTCTGTCGAGGAGGCGTGGGAGAGGTGGTCGCGCGATGGCGTGACTCAGTTCCGCCTGGCCCACTTCCTACAGCCTGCGGGTCGCGTGGTGCTGGAGGAGGACGCTCCCCGACGTCTTTGAAGGGCTCGTCGCGGCGGGCGCCGCGCGTCTGGATGTGCTCGGATTGGCTGCCTCCCAACCTGACCGAAGGCGGCCCCGGACCGGCGATGAGCGGTTCGTGACATACACGGCTCGTCGCACGATATTCGAGCAGGTCCTCGGCAAGGCGACAGAGGAGGAGCCCGGTCGTGGAGGTGCGTCGCGGCACGGGTGTGAAGGAGCTGACCACGCGGGTCGCCAACGGCACACCGCACGTGACCGGCGTTCGACTCGACTCGAGCGAGACGCTGCACGCCGATCTCGTGGTGGACGCGATGGGCAGGCGCTCGCAGCTGCCACGCTGGCTGAGCGATGCGGACATCGGCCCGATGCAGGAGGAGTCCGAGGATTCCGGGTTCATCTACTACGGCCGGTTCTTCCGCTCAGCGGACGGCACGACGCCACCGCCCTACGGCCCTCTGCTGGCGCCGATCGGGACCTTCTCGATCCTGACTCTCCCGTCGGACAACGGCACGTGGGCGGTGACCACCTACATCTCGAGCGGAGACCAGCCGCTGAAGCGGATGCGCGACCCCGACGCGTGGACGGCCGTCATCGAGGCGTGCCCGCGCATGCGCACTGGCTCGAGGGCGAGCCGATCAGCGACCTCGAAGCGATGGGCGGGATGATCGACCGCTACCGCCGTCCGATCGCCGACGGGCGGCCTCTGCTCACCGGCATCGCGCTGCTCGGCGACGCCTGCGCGTGCACGAACCCCTCGCTCGGTCGCGGGATCATCGCTCGGACTGCTGCACACGAAGGCTCTACGCGATGTCGTCAGATCGCACTTGACGATCCGTTGAAGTTCGCCGAAGCGTGGGATGCGGCCACCGAGGCGAAGCTGACTCCCTGGTATCGGGAGACGGTCGAAGAGGATCGCGACCGCCTGCACGAGATCGACGCGCTGCGTAACGGACTGGCGCCGGTGCCGCCGAGCGAGCGCTCGGCGGTCCTGCGGGAGCGCTGCTCACGGCGATGCTACACGACCCCGATCTTTTCAGAGTGCCTTCCTGGCGTCGCGCAGCGTTTTGACGCCGTTGAGCGAGACCTTCACCCAGGCGGGCGTGGCCGAGCGAATCCTCGAGCTGGCCGGCGAGCATGAGCGCATGGCGCTACCGGGTCCCAGCCGCGAGGACCTGCTGACGCTGCTCGGCTGACCTGAGGACCCAGCAGCATGCTTCGCACTCGCATGGGGGTGAATCGGTCGGGGTATAAGGCCGCCTGACCGCCGATCACTAGGCGATGCGCGGTGGGATAGGAATAGTGAGCGGCTCGCTTCTTCTTTTGCGCGACGAG
The DNA here is from genome assembly GCA_963742945.1 of uncultured Solirubrobacterales bacterium. GTDB lineage: Bacteria > Actinomycetota > Thermoleophilia > Solirubrobacterales > Solirubrobacteraceae > Palsa-744. The sequence continues at coordinate 131,661 of CAVUNX010000010.1, forward strand.
CGGCCATCTCGACGGGCATCCGAGCCGCTCCTGCTCGGGACGAACAGCAAGCGTCCACTGAGAGTTGACCGAGACGCCTGCTTCTGGGCAAGAACAGGCGCGCCAGTCAGCAGAGGAGTGACGGTAAGACCCTCGGCCTGACCAACTGCACATTCCAGGAGGGCGATGCATCGGATCTGCACGAGCTCGCCGACGAGCGCTTTGATCTCGCCATCAGCTTCTTCGGCGCGATGTTCGCTCCACGGCCGTTCGATGTGGCCAAGGAGATCGTCCGGGTAACGAGGCCCGGTGGCCGAATCGTGATAGGGAACTGGATCCAGAATGATCCGACCTTGGTCGCGCAGATCCTGAGGATCGCCTCCTCCTACTCACCCCGGCTCCGGAGGGCTTCGTCAGCCCGATGACCTGGGGCGTAGAGGACAGCTGCGTGAACCGAAGCCGATGCCTGTTGCTCAAGCTGCGCTCGGCCTATGGGACGATGAGCTCGGTACCGGGGATGTGGGTGGCTATGCGGCGAGGGTCGCGTGTTAGTAGCGGGCGGCCCGTCACGGCGGCGTGAGCGCCGATCAGGAAATCCGGCAGGACGGCCTCACGACTTCCACCTGCGCGCCGATAGGCCGCGTGGGCGTGACCGGCGAGGAATGAGGCGGCAAGCGGGATCTCCTCAACGAGTGCCATCTCTGGAAGGGAAGTATGTAGTTCCTCGACAAGGGGGAATCGCGGGGCGATCTCGGCAAGGACGACGGCGTTGAGGACCAGCGCTCCTCGCTGAGCGGCGCTTGTGAGTTGCTCTTGCGACCAGGCAAGCCAGCGCGTGTCCTCGGTAAAGAGGTCGAGCAGGACGCTGCTGTCGACAAACGTCTCCAAGTGCGTGCCGCTCAACGGCGGGTAAGGGCGAGGATCTCCTCGGTCGTCATCTCCCCTTGACCGGCGCCGCGTATCCGGCTGATCTCCTCGGCCGCGTGATCGCGGTCAATGAGCAGGCGAGCGCCGTGCTCATCCAGCTGGAAATCCACGTTGCTGCCCGGATGAATACCAAGTACCTGGCGGACCTGCAGTGGAATCGTGACCTGTCCCTTCTGAGTGACCCTCATTGAGGTAATACTAGCAAGTAATACCTGGCGTCAGATCGCTCGGCGCGTGGCGATCCAAGGGCGAAAGTTCCACCAGCGCGGCTTCCTTGTCGGGTCCGTATCCATTGAGGAAGCATTCGCCTGCTCCTTCTCTTTGCTAAGTGCCTGAACTGAGGCGCGTGCGGCGCGCCACTCGACATCGACGGGTCGCGGCTCCTGTTGGCGTAGGTCCTCGATGGGGAATGAGTAGTGGTCGCTGAGCATCTCTAAGGCTGGTGCCGCACTCGCTGGCGACGACTTGTGGGTCTTCGGTGCGTAGGCGCAGCGAGATTCCGCCGCGGCGTAGCGCGTAGGGGGTGGCGCCAAGGATGCGTGCGAACTCTGGGCGCTGCGCGACGGCTCGCACGGCTGGGGTGAAGCATTCTTGGCCCCAGGTCTTCGCCTGGGACTTGCTGAGGTGACTGGCGCCGGTCTCGGCCTCGCGCACTCCGTGACGGGGGTGGGTGAGGTCTCCGGGGATGATGAAGTCGCTGCCGCGGGTTGGGTGTCCGGATTGTGTGAGGATCTCTCGCCATTGCTCGAGGTCTTCTCGCAGGATGCTGGGTATGGAGGTGCGGCGTTGGGTGCTGTGCTCGGTCTTGCCCCATTGTTGGAGCTGCCCATTGCTGAGGACTTCTGTCACCCATGCGAACTCTCCGTCGAGGGAGGACCAGCGGAGTCCCCAGAGCTCTTGGTTGCGGCTCGCCATGCCGTATTGCAAGCTCACGATCGTTGCGTTGCGCTGCGCCAGGATCGCCTGCGGTGATGCGGGGTGGAGGAGCATCCGGGCGCGGATTGCCTCAACGGCCTGCGGCGAGAGTGCCCAGCTGGGCAGCGGACGTGTTCGTGTGGCGGGGGTGTAGCCGGTGCCGCCTGTGCGTGCAGATCGTCGGCGGCTGATGACGGGTTCTCTGGCGAGCTTGCATCCGTTGGTGTGGATCTCCGGCACAGACGGTGATCTCGCCGCCCAGCTCAGTGCGGATGAGAGGACGCGCCATGCATGCACGCGAGTCTGTGCGGGCACACCGGCTTCGCGCATCTGCTCGCGCCAGGCGCGTGGGGTTTGCGGCTCGTTGAAGCAGCTGGCTTGTGTTGTGGCGATCGCGACGGCGTAGTCCGCCGGGGGCAACTTGCGTCTGTTGCCGGGTTGGCGCCTGGGCTTGCCGAGGACGTGGCAGTTCAGTACCGACTTGTAGAGGGCGTATGTCGAGGGCGCGAGGCCTTCCTCGTTGCGTGGGTGTGCGTCGACCTCCAGGAAGAGCTCGAGGATCTGCGCGATCGTGCGACCTTCGGCTTCGTTGGCCTCCTTCGCGTCGAGGTCAAGCAGGAACCGCCGTAGGCTGTCGCGCCCCCGGCGCTCGGCGGTGATGTAGTCGTGCATCCACGCGCGGGCGTGACGCGCGGTCGGGAAGGTCCGGCTGGACTCGCGCTTGTCGTGGTCGTAGAAGCCGACTTGGTAGGAGCGCCGGCCGTTCTTGCCGACACGCGGCCATGCCGAGCGTCTCGGCCACGGCCTAGCCACAGCCCAGCCCCCGAGAGCGCCCGAGGGCAACTACATCGACTTGTGCTCTACCAACTGAGCTAGGTGGGCAGGAAAGCGCACTGTAGCGCGCTTGTGCGCCGCGAGGGCGGGCGACGGAAAAACGCTCGATTCACGAACGTATGTTCGCCATTCCCGTCCGGGTAGACGAGTAGCTTGATTGGCGTCTACGAAAGGGCGACCTCGGCGGCCGGCAGGGTGCGCGGCTGCCGGGGCCTCGGCACAAAGGAGGGCCGAAGAGATGAGCGGACGCGGCAGCTGCGTCATGACAGAGCAGGGCAGGCAGGCGGAGGGAGCGATACTCGGCCTGCTTCTGAACTTCGACGGGGGGAGCCTTTGGGCGGTGGAGGAGCTGGTACGCCAGCTCAGCGCATCGCGCCTGGAGGTGATCGACGCTGTGGCAAACCTGGAGGCGGCGGGTTTGATACACCGCCTCGACGACTATGTGTTCGCGTCGCGAGCGGCGTCGAGCTTCGACCAGCTGGAGCTGTAGGACGGTGTCGCGGGGCGCGATCAGCTGATGTCGTCGATCAGCTGATGTCGTCGAGCAGCTCGGAGGGGGAGGAGAGCTCGAGTCCCCTGGAGAGGATCACGATCGTCTCGAGTCGCGGCGAGCGCTTGCAACGCTCGAGCAGGCTGATCTCGGTCCGGTGTAGGTCACATACGTCGGCGAGTGCCTCCTGGGAGAGCCCCACCCGCGTGCGATGACGGCGTAGGTTTGCGGCGAACTGCTCGCGGACGGCTTGCATACTCCACACTGTCGCGGGCCGCAGACGGAAGGTCTACAGACGATCGTCGGTATCCGATCCGCAGGCTCATGCCGCCGCGGCGGCTCGCGCGTCATGGGAGGGAGATACCGTGGTAACGGGCACACCCATACCCGACACCTTGCTTGGCAGGTCGAGCCTCAGCCAGCGCGAGAGTCGCGGACTTGGCGCGGAGATGATCACCTCGTCGAAGCCGCGCAGGTTGATGGCGTCTTCGACCGCCGCCACCGGATCTGGGTCCCCGACGATGCCCTCCACAGGCGTCCCTGCCGCCTCCTGTAGTGCGGGGAGCGTATGGTCGAGCTCGCCACTTGCCTCCCCGGCTCCCTGGTCGTGCGGGTCGACGACCTTGTGGAGGCCGTGGGTGGTGTTCGGTATGAGCAGTGTGAACGTGCAGGGCCCACGCTCCGCCCGCTCACGGACGGCATCGAGGAGTTGTGGTGTGGCGGAGGTCTTGTGCTCCACGACGAGTACGCGGGTGGGAACGGAGGACTCCATGGTCGGAACTCCCTTCTGGCTGCGTGTTGGCTGGCGACCCGAAGCGGGTCTGCTCTACCACTTCATTACCCTCCTGGCGGTGCGCGTGCACCTATCTGAGGAAAGATCGGCTGGTGCGACGTCTCGGCGGCTGAACGGCGAAGATGGTGGGGGAGGTGTGTGGTTTCAGCTGATAGTGGACTGATGTCTCGGGAGATACTGGACACCAACGCGGCGAAAGGTGGCTGGTATGGGGATGGGAGGGTCGGGGTTGGCGCGCTATGTCGTGGACGCCGTGGTCCTGGAGGGACGCAGCGCTCGCGAGGTCGCCAAGGCGCACGGGATTTCTAAGAGCTGGATTTACGAGCTAATCGCGAGATACCGGGACGGGGGCTATAAAGCGCTGGAGCCCCGATCCAAGCGGCCACGCTCGTGCAGGCACGGCACACCACAGGAGACGATCAACGCGATCGTCGCGCTACGCACCCAGCTGCACGCTGAAGGCCACGATGCCGGCCCAGCAACGATCGCCTACCACCTCACCCAGAAGATCGAGAATGTGCCCTCCCGAGCAACGATCTGGCGGATCCTCAGACGCGAGGGATTGATCCTCCTCGAACCACAGAAGCGACCCCGCAGCAGCCTGACCCGCTTCGAAGCAGACCTACCCAATGAGACATGGCAGACCGACGTCACCCACTGGCATCTCAAGGATGGCGAACACGTCGAGATCCTGAACATCATCGACGACCACTCCCGCCTGTTCCTCGCCTCCGAGGCCTACCCCACCGTCAAAGCCCAAGACGTCGTGGACACCTTCCACAAAGCCGCTGAGCTACACGGTCTACCCGCGTCGCTGCTCAGCGACAACGGCGCGGTGTTCACCGCCACACCACGCAAGGGCAAGGTGCTCCTGCAAACAGAACTCGAGCGCTACGGGATCACCAGCAAGAACTCACGGCCATACCACCCCCAAACCTGCGGAAAGATCGAGCGGCTACACCAAACACTCAAGCGCTACCTCGCCCGCCAACCCCCCGCAAACACGCTCACCGACCTGCAAACCCAGCTCGACACGTTCGTCCACTACTACAACAACATCCGCCCCCACAGAGCACTCCACGGACGCACACCACTACAGGCCTACAACGCACGGATCAAGGCCAGACCAGCCACCACCGGAGCGCTCCCAACAACACACTTCCGCGTCCGCCAAGACAAGGTCGACCAAGGTGGACGAGTGACCCTCCGCCACAACAGCCGACTACACCACATCGGCATCGGCAGAGCACACACAGGACGAGCAATCAAGCTCCTCATCGCCGACCTGGACATCCGCATCATCGACCCCGAGAACGGCCAACTCATACGCCATCTCACGCTCAACCCCAACCGCGACTACCAACCACTCAACCAAACCTAAACCGTCTACGATCTCCCGAGACACCCGTCCAGGATGTCCCGAGACACAACAAGATGGTGGGGGCAGGATTCGAACCTGCGTAGGCAGAGCCAATCGGTTTACAGCCGATCTCCTTTAACCACTCGGACACCCCACCAGGTGTCCCCGGCGGTGAGCCGTGGGCGAGAGCCTGATTGTAGTGCTTGGCTATGCGACGAGGCGGCCCGCGACGACCGGTCGGCCGCCGCGGCACGATCCCGCTCAGCTAGCCTCGCGAAGTTCCTGGGCCTCGGGTAGGGATTGGAGCTTCTTGAGCGTGCGGCTCTCTATTTGACGGACCCGCTCGCGCGTGATGTTGAAGGCGCGACCGACCTCGTCGAGCGTGCGCACGCGGTCGCCGGTGATGCCGTAGCGCATCTCGAGCACCTCGCGCTCGCGCCGCGGAAGCGAGGCGAGAACGCGACTGACGCTCTGGCGGCGCAACGCCTCGGAGGCCATCTCAAACGGGGATGCGGCCGCGGCGTCCTCCACGAAGTCTCCGAGCTCGGACTCCTCCTCATCTCCGATGGGCTTCTCCAGGGAGACCGGTTGTTGTGCCATGCGCAACACCTCACGCACCTCGCGCGTGGACCATTCGAGCTCGGCGGCCATCTCGGCCGGAGTTGGGTCGCGGCCAAGCTGCTGAATCAGCGCGCGTTCAGCGTAAATAACCTTGTTGAGCCGCTCCACCATGTGCACGGGGATGCGGATCGTGCGTCCCTTGTCGGCGATGGAGCGCGTGACCGCCTGACGGATCCACCAGGTTGCGTAAGTGGAGAACTTGTATCCGCGCCGGTAGTCGAACTTCTCCACCGCACGTATCAACCCGAGCGAGCCCTCCTGGATCAAGTCCAGGAAGTTCATGCCTCGCCCGAGGTATCCCTTGGCGATCGACACGACAAGGCGCAGATTGGCCTCGATCATCTGCTGCTTGGCCGCCACGTCTCCACGCTCGATGCGCTTGGCCAGGCACACCTCCTCCTCGGCCGTGAGCAGCTGCACCTTTCCGATCGAGCTCAGGTACAGCCGCAGGGAGTCCACGCTGGGCTCGACGCTCAGATCGATTTCGGCTTTGTGGAGCTCCTCCAGCCGCGAACGCAGCGCCAGATGATCGAGCTCGACCTCGTCCTCCTCCAGCTCGACCACGGAGGTCTCCGTGGCCAGCAACCCCTCAGTGTCAGTGCTCAACTCCGGACCCCCCAGGATCCATGCGGCTTCCCCGTCGAAGCAACTCCCGCTCCGACCTCCCCGTGTTCGACTACCAGCCTCCTATGCGATTCCGTTCGTTGGCGGCCCCCGCGCTTTCTGCGCCGATCGGATCCCACTCCGAGGGCATCAGGCGATGATCTGGGCTATCGCTGAGTAATACCAGATATCGGTGTCGTTGGCGCCGGTCGCTTCGCTGGTAAGGCTGTGAGTACCCCAGTCGCTCGGCGGCGCTTCGCCGTCAGGCTCGCGGGCAGGGCACCGCGGCCGTCCCCGTCGCGGCAGAGCCGTCCTGGAAAGTCACCCGGACCGCGAACGGAAACCCTCCGCGGGGGCAGCGACGCGGCAGCAGGATTCCCGTTGGGTGGAACTTCACGATTCTGCCCTTCACGCGTTCACGGTAGGTGATTCCGGCTGGGCCAATCGCTGTTCGCAGGCTGACGAGCGCGACGTTGGGGCCCTGCGGCACGGTCGCCACGAGCGGAAGTTGGGTATCGATGGAGCCGCCAAACCGGCCGTCCGCCGGCAGCAGAAGCGCCCCGAAGGTGAGATCGGCGATCACGGGGAACTCGCCGCTCGCCAGGAACAGCAGCCCCGCACGCCCATTCTGGACGGGCCCCGAGACGATCGCGATGGGAGTCTTCTCGAGTACCGTCAGGGGACCGAAGGGGACCTGCACCAGAGCGCTGCCGCGCCCCATCAGCGAATTGGGGGGACAGCCTGCCAGTCCTTGCGCTTCGAGCTGTGCGGGAAAGCATGTTTCGAGGCCCAGATCGCTTGTCCCGATTCCGAGTTCGGCCGGATAGAACAGCTTCACCCTCGTCACCGGCAGGCGGGGACGACCTGTGGGCGGCTTGATCGTGAAGGCAACCCGGACAGTGGTACTGGAGCCGAGGCGCTCCGGGGAGAACGCGGCGGTGAGTCTCACCGAGGTAGACGCGCGCGGTGTCAGGACAGGCGCTGGGCCAGCTGTGGTCCTCTTGGCGGGGATGTTTGACCGTGCTGCCGGGGGGAGTGTCTGACCGGTGGCTCCGCTCCCGCTCCCGCCGCACGCGAAACCGAACACGACGATCGCGGTCACTGTCCGGCGCGCCGCTCGAGCCCACGTGGGCTCGGATTGAACGTGGCCTCTGGCTCTGCTCGATACCGCGTGTCGGCTCAATAGTCGAGCCTGCCGATCGTCTGCACCGTCAGCGCGTCGGTTCGACGATCGATCACGCCGTAGAGCCTACCGCTCCCGTGCGCGTGGGCGAAACGACCGGTTCCGCCCGACACCGACAGCCAGCCGCCGAAGCTCGCGTACCTGCCTGAAGAGTGAAGGACAGCGCCGCCGTGACCCGAGATCGACCAGCCTCGAGCCCGGATGGTGAATGACGCGTGAACAGTTGGGCCGACGGTCATGCGAACCCTCGCCTGGCCGGGCAGCGTGCCCCCGGCGGGGCCTTCCTCGAGGAGCACCGCCCCGAACGCTTTCAAGAGGTGCAGTCGGCCGCTGTCGTTGACACTCACCTCCCGAGAGGAGTGAGCGCTTGGTGCAGCCGGGCGCGGCGGGGACTGCGCCACGCGCGAAGCATTCATCGAACCAGCTAGCTCGCGCGAACCAGCTTGCTCGCGCGCCGCTCCACCGCGAGCGAGCGACCCGCCCGGCAGCGTGCCGCCAATGAGCGTCAGCGTCGCGGTCGCGGCAACCGTCCATCTGGAGACGGCCAGCCAATCGCTTTCCATCGTGTGATCCTCCCGCCTGCCGATGTCAATCGTGGCCTATGCCGAATCGACCTTCCAACCATACCGCCGGCGTTCACCTTGGGCGCCGTGTGGTACTTGGCAACAGGGGTCGCTAAAGGTATGGTTGCAATAGCTCAAAGAGGTTGGGGAGTCAGATGGTCCAGGTGGCGCAGAGCATGCCGAACACGGCGAAATGGATGCGTGGACGCTCCGCGCATCTGCGTGGGGCGCTCCTGGGTCTTGTGTTGGAGCGCCCCGGTCACGGGGGGGAGCTCGCCAATCGTCTGTTGTCGCGCCTCGGCGATACGTGGCGGATCGACGCCAACGACGTCTACCGTTTGCTTCAAGGCCTTGCCGGCGAAGGGCTCCTCAGCGTTTGCGAAGAACCCAGACGAGACAAACAGTTCGGCACGCGGGTGGTCTATCACCCCACCGAGCACACCTCGGCCGCCCTCACGCGGTGGGTCGAGACTCTGCTGCCGCGAGAGTCCTTCAGGCTCGGTCTGCACGCCAAGCTGGCCGTGGCGCGAGAGCAGGATCTGCCTGGCCTGCGCATGGCCTTGAAGCAGTACAGACGAGAATGTCTCGCGCTCGCGAGCGCGATGTCCCCCGGCGACGGCGAGCCCCGTTCGTGGGGGGAGCTTCTGATGGGCTGCACACGCGACGGCATCCATCGCATGCTGCAGAGCGAGATCGACTGGGCGACGCACACGCTACGGCGGATCGAGGAGTATGCGATCCAGCGCCCTTGATCGCACCGCCGTAGGCGTTCCGTTGCTCTCATTCTCGAGTGCCGGCAAGCGCTACCGCGAGGGCACACACGAGACCATGGTGCTCGACCGCGTGTCGTTCGAGCTGTACGAGGGCGCCAACATGGGTCTCTACGGTGAGCGGCGCTCGGGCAAGTCGACGCTCCTGCGCCTGGCGGCGGGGATCGATTCTGCCGATGAGGGGAGCGTCCGCTTCGAGGGTCGGGACCTGGCAGGCATGTCGAGGGGTGAGCAGGCGCGACTGCTGCGAGGCCCGGTCGCCCTGCTCCGTCCCGCTGAGTTGCTACCCAGCCCCGGCGAGACCGTGATGGACCACGTCGCGATGTCGGCGGGAAGTGCCGGCCTGTCGCTGCGCGAGGCGCGACGCAGGGCCCTGTGCGCTCTGGAGCTCGCCGGGGTGGCGGGGGTGTGCGCAGAGGAGGTCGCGATGTCCCTCTCGCCCGCTGAGCGCGCGCGGGTGATGCTGGCGCGTGCGCTTGTGCGCCGGCCGCGCCTGCTCTTGGTCGACGAGCCTGCCTCGATGCCGAGGCTGCTCGAGCGGGACAGTTTTTGCGCTCTGCTGCGCTCGATCGCGCACGAGCTCGAGATTGCGCTGCTGATCGCCTCCGAGGATATGAGCGCTTTGCAGGGCCTCGCGGCGCTCGCCTCGATCTCAGACGGGGAACTGTGCTCGACGGAGGAGCCGGGCGCTGTGGTCGACTTCCCGCGCCGCTCCGCGGCCGCGGCCGAACGCTTGTGAACGTGGGCGCGCTTGAGTTGCGCGAGCTGGTCAAGCACTACCGCGGCGGTGAGGAGACGGTTCGCGCCGTGGACGGTGTGACGCTTGCGATCGAGCCGGGCGAGTTGGTGGCTCTCTATGGCCCAAGCGGCTCGGGCAAGAGCACGCTGCTGATGCTCGCCGCCGCCCTGCTCGCGCCCGATCGGGGGAGCGTCCTGTTCGGCGGGCGCGACATAGCGCGGCTGACCCCGCGCCAGAGCGCGCGCTATCGCCGACGAGAGGTTGGCCTCATCTCCCAGGAGTTCCACCTGATACCGGGAGCCTCGGCGCTCGACAACGCGATGATCAAGCTTCCCGTTCTCGGCATGAGCCTGCGCGAAGCGCGTGCCGCGACGATGCCCTGGCTGGAGCGCGTGGGCATAGCCGGGCGGGCATCGCAGCGGCCAGAGCAGCTCTCGATGGGAGAGCGCCAGCGGGTCACGATCGCCAGAGCGCTTGTGGCCGAGCCAAGTTTGCTGCTTGCCGACGAGCCGACCGGGAGCCTCGACTCCACGCGCACGCGTGAGATACTCGGGCTGCTACGCGACCTCTGTCGCGAGCGTCGGATGTCCGGGCTGCTGGTCACGCACGATCCCGACGCGGTCTCGTTTGTCGATCGAGCCCACACGCTGCGCGACGGACGCCTGGCCGAGGGCACGCCGACTGAGCTCGCCGCGAGCTCACCATGAGCCGGGCGCTCAACCCCAAGATCTTCGGGGTGCGGCTTGACATGCTGCTGTATCTCTACAGGCGCCGGCTGCGCGCCCACCCGGTCGCGGAGCTGCTGGCGGGAAGCGGCGTGGCGATCGGGGTGGCGCTGGTGTTCGGCGTGCTGCTGGCCAACGCGAGCCTCACCAGCTCGGCGAGTCAGCTGATCCACAGTCTCGCCGGTTCCGCGCGCGTGGAGTTGACCGCGCGCTCTCCGCGCGGCTTCGACGAGGGGCTCGTCCAACGCGTCGGCGAACTGGAAGGCGTCCAGGTGGCCGCCCCCGTGTTGCGCGAGAACGTAACGCTGATCGGGCCGCACGGCGAGCAGGCCATCCAGCTGATCGGCGTCACCCCGAGCCTCGAAGCGCTCGGTGGAGTCGCCACACAGGAGCTCGGGGCTGTGTCCCCTCTGCTCAAGGGTGGGCTTGGGCTGCCGGGCGGCGTGGCGCGCGCTCTCGGTGTTCGAGCCGGCGATCCGCTACGCTTGGCGAGCGGCGGTCGGGTCCGCGACGCGCGCGTGCGGGTTGTGCTGGGTGGGGCGCTCCCCACGGTCTCCGCCAGCCCGGTGGCGATAGGGGTTCTTCGCGTCGTCCAGGCACTCGCCGGTCGTGCCGGCCGCGTCACGGAGCTATTGGTCCGCCCTGCGCCGGGGGCCGGGCGCGGGGTGGAAGCGGAGTTGACTCGGCTGGCCGCGGCTGAGCACCTGGATCTGCGTCCCGCCGACGACGAACTGCGACTCCTCAGCCTCGCCACGAAGCCCAACCGCCAGTCAACCTCCCTGTTCACGGCGATCGCCGTCATGATCGGCTTCCTGCTCGCCCTCAACGCGATGCTGCTGACCGTCCCCGAGCGCCGCCGGTTCATCGCCGAGCTGCGCATACAGGGCTATGACCCGCGCCAGATGGTGCTGCTGCTTGGCTTGCAGGCGCTAGTGCTCGGCCTCGCCGCCTCGCTGGTGGGCATCGTGCTCGGGGACATTCTTGCCCGCGCGTTCTTCAAGCAGGTGCCTGGGTTTCTCACAGCCGCCTTCCCCATCGGGGCGGAAGAGGGGGTGCGCGCGAGCACGGTCCTCGCGGCGATCGGTTGCGGCGTGCTCGCGACCGGGTTGGCTTCGCTCTCACCACTCCTCGATCTGCACGGTGGCCGAGCCACAGATGGCGGCTTGCCTCAGCATCACAGTGAGATAGTCCGTCCGCGCACGATCGGGGCGCTGTCCGTCGTCGGGATCGCGCTCGCCGGGCTCGCGAGCGGGCTCGCCCTGCTCGCGCCGAGCCTGACGATTCTCGGCGGCGTAGGCCTCGCACTCGCGTGTGTCTGCCTGGTTCCGGGCGTGTTCTGGATGCTTGCCTGGTTTCTCCCGCGGGCGACCGAGCGGATTCGCAGCGGCGCGCTGATCGTCGCGCTCGCGGAGATGCGCGCGACCACGACGCGGTCGGTCGCGCTCGCGGCGATCGTCGCGCTCGCGGTCTACGGGGGCATCGCGATCGGAGGCGCGCGCCAGGATCTGCTGGGGGGCATCGACCGGGCGACCGCTCAATACTTCGCCACTGCCGACGTGTGGGTGACTTCGGGGAGGGACGTCTTCAACACCAACGACTTCCCCCCGGGCGCGGCGGGCGCGGCGATCGCGCGCGCCCCCGGCATAGCCTCGGTCAGGATCTACAGGGGCGGGTTGCTAGACGTGGGCGAGCGCCGCATGTGGGTGCGTGCCAGGGCGGTGCGCGATGCCACAATGCTCGAATCCAGCCAGATTTCCAGCGGTGACTACACGACTGCCACGAGGCTGATCCGTGGCGGCGGGTGGGCAGCTTTCTCAAGCGACTTCGCCGATGAACACCACCTGCACGTGGGCAGCTTCGTGGGGCTGCCGACCCCGTCGGGTCCTCTTGGTGTACGCGTGGCCGCGATCACCACGAACTCGGGCTGGCCGGCGGGTACGATCACGCTCGGCGCGGATGACTATGTGCGTGGATGGGGGGCCTCGGAAGCCGCCGCGATCGAGGTGAGCGTCAAGCCGGGCGTCAGCGCGGTGGCAGGCAGGCACGCGGTGACTGCTTCGCTTGGTCCCCGCTCGGGCCTGAAGGCGCTCACCGCGGGCGAACGCGCCGCCCAGAGTGCCACGAGCGCCCGTCAGGGGCTGCGCACGCTCGGGGAGATATCGACGCTGCTGCTCACGGCGGCCGCGCTGTCGGTCGCCTCGGCGCTGAGCGCCGCGATCTGGCAGCGGCGCCGTCGCCTCGCGGCTCTGAAGATCCAGGGCTATGACGCAGGCCAGCTGTGGTGCGCCGTGCTGCTGGAGTGCGGCGTGATGATCGGTGTGGGCGTGTTCGTGGGCGGGCTCGTCGGTGTCGCCGGCCACGCGCTCGCCGGACGCTTCCTGCAGCTGGCCACTGGCTTCCCCGCGCCTTTCTCGCTTGGCGCGGCGCATGTGCTCTTGACGATCGTGCTGTTCGGGGCAATCGCGCTCGCGGTCATCGCCCTGCCGGGGATGCTCGCCGCGCGTGTGTCGGCGCGGAGCGTCTTGCAGGAGTAGGCGCCGCTCAGGCTGCCTTTCAGCGCGGTGTGCCGAGGTAGGAAAGTGTTCGGTGAGCCGCACAAACGAGAAGGTGTTCGGTACGCGCTGGCGGCACTTTAAACTCAAGTAAGTAAATTTTGACTAGCGCGCCTGCGCGCGTTCGGCAAGTATCGACCTGGCGGAACCAAGTTTGGGGAGTGGTCTGGCCCGTTGGGCTGGGGCCCGGTCAATTATGCCCTGTTGTGGGGCTCGTTTGGGGAGGCTCACGGTGAGTATTCGTAGATTGGGTTTGGCCGGGTTGGCGTTGGTACTCTCGGCGGCGCTGTCGGGGACGTTCAGCACCACGGCGCTTGCGGGTGCTCCGGAAACGCCCGAAACACGGCCGGCGAGTGAAATCACCGCCACCACGGCGAAGTTGAGTGGTGTGTTGAACCCGAATGCCGCGGGTGAAGTGGGGGAATACGAGTTCTTCTACGAGCCCTCTGAATCGGAATGTGGTGAAGCCGGCACCGCCCCCGCACCGGCCGCGGGTCTTGAAAAAGAAGAAGTATCGGCAAATCTGACCGGGCTGCAGCCGGGCACTCACTACGTGTTCTGTCTCTTTGCGCGCAACATCGCGGGAGAAACCGCGACCGGGACGGCGATGGCATTTACCACCTCTCCTGCGGCACCGACAATCGTAAGTGGGTACACCTCGAAAGTGCTCCCGACCAGCGCGAACCTTGGGGCGGAGATCAACCCGGAGGGCAGCGAAACAACCTACCATTTCGACTACGGCACCACCAGCGCCTACGGTCTGAGCACGAATGAGTCAGCCTCGATCGGGGCCGATAACTCAGACCACGTGGCAGCCGTTCCCGTTCAAGGTTTGCAACCGGGCACGGTCTATCACTATCGTGTGGTAGCGACCAATTCGCAGAGTCCCGCGGGTGGAACGCTTGGTCCCGACCACGCATTCACCACGTCCCCCGCCGATGGGCAATCCCCAGGTCCCGCCCAATCGGAAAAATGTACAAACGAACAGTTGCGGGCAGAACAACCCTACGGACTGGGGTTGCCAGACTGCAGGGCTTATGAGATGGTCTCGCCGATCGAAAAGGACGACAATCGACGCCATCGCGGGCGGTTTGGGGGGTTGTCTTTTCGGCAAGTATCCAGAATCGGGCGGCGGTTTCGGGTGAGGCGATCGTTTATGAATCGCCTGGTTCTTTCGCTGGGCCGGTGGGCGCGCGTCTTTGTAACGCGTATCTCTCGAGGCGCGGGTCGGGTGGCTGGTCGACGCGGTCGATCACGCCTCCGCACATGGCGCTCGAAGATGATGTGGGTGGACTTTTTGAACCTTTCGAAGACAAGGTTTTCACACCGGAACTCACGAAGGGTGTGGTGACGGCCCAGACTGTTCCTCTTACAGGTGAAGCTCCGGCGGGCGGGCATCCGGAGCTGTATGTGGCCGATTTCGTTGACGGTTCGTACCAGATGGCGTCGAACAACGTGCTGAGTCAAGGTAGTGAAGAAGTTGAACCTCACCTAAAGGGTGCCTCTACCGATCTCAGTCACGTTCTTTACTTCTATGCTCGGATCGCTCTACGAGGAGATAGATGGCGAAACGGTCAACGTGAGCGTCACCAACGGCGGCGAACCGATGGTCGGTGACGCCGGAGCCGGCCCCCCCAGCGGACTACTGTCGCAGACATTTGAAGCTTACGATTGGCACGCGTTGTCGTCCGACGGCTCGCGTGTTTTCTTTACGGCTCCGCTTGCAACGAGCACTGGTAGTCGAGCGCGGAACCTGTATTTGCGTGAGAATGTCGGGCAGCCTCAGAGTCCGGTAGACGGGCAGGGTGTTTGTACTGTTCCGGCGGATGCTTGCACTGTTGAGGTTTCGGCGTCGCAGCGTAGTGAACCCGATCCTCATGGGCCGTTTCCGGCGCGGTATCGAGGTGCGAGCGCGGATGGTTCGAGGGTGTTCTTCACGAGCAGGATGGAGTTGACAGAAGATGCTTATACGGGTCTGGAAGACGATGCCGCGAACTTGTATGAATACGATCTCGAAAGGCCGGAAGGCAAACGGTTGAAGGATCTGACGGTGGACACGATCGATCCCGAAGGCGCCGGGGTTTTGGGTGTTGTTCAGATGAGCGAAGATGGGTCGGTCGTGTACTTCGTCGCCAAAGGCGTGTTGAGCGGCGGGGAAGAAAACAGTCAGGGCGCCACGGCGGAAGCGGGGCAGGCGAACCTGTATGTCATCAGTAAAGGTGGGGCGCCCAAGTTCATCGCGACGCTGGAAAACGGCCGCGAAGACAAAGGAATTCGACGAAGAACACAACAGGCAAGGCGATGCAATCGACTGGTCGTACAATCTCACGGTTAATACGGCTGATGTGACGTCGAACGGGATGCTCCTGGCGTTTGTCTCGCAACGGAGCCTCACCGGTTATGACAACACACCTGTCGAACCAAACGCATGCATCGATATTGGCTCTCGAGACGGACTTGAACCTGGGCCCTGCAAGGAGGTCTATCTGTATGACGCGTCGTCGGGTGGATTGACGTGCGTGTCGTGTGACTCCAGCGGGGAACGGCCTATCGGCGAAGCA
This sequence comes from uncultured Solirubrobacterales bacterium, assembly GCA_963742945.1. Classification (GTDB taxonomy): domain Bacteria; phylum Actinomycetota; class Thermoleophilia; order Solirubrobacterales; family Solirubrobacteraceae; genus Palsa-744. The sequence continues at coordinate 147,276 of CAVUNX010000010.1, forward strand.
AGCCTTAACAACATAGAGCTGGACGAACAGGAACTGTATAAGCATCATCAGTTCTCTGAAGATGGAAGTCTGTTCTTCCAGTCTTCGGACCCGCTTGTGCCGCATGACAGCAATGGTCGTCAGGACGTGTACGAGTACCTGAATGGTCATGTGTATCCGTTGTCCAACGATGCGGGCGGCCACGACTCGTTCTTCTTGGATGTGAGCGCGAGTGGGAGTGACGTCTTCATAGCGACGGCGGACCGGTTGCTGGCGCAGGATACGGACACCCGCCTGGATATCTATGACGTTCGGGTTGAAGGGGGTTTCCCGGTGAGCGTTTTCTTGCCGGTGTGCGATAACGGCGATGCGTGCAAGCCGCCACCGACGGCGCAACCAGGGGTGTTTGGGCGCCGGGGAGCGCGACGTTCTCCGGGGCGGGGAATCTCACGCCAGCACCGTGGTTAAACCGGGGAAACTAAGGTAAAGGCCAAGCCGAAGAAGTGCAGGAAGGGCTTTGTGAGGAGGCACGGTAGGTGTGTGAGGCGCGCGGCGAAGAGGTCTGGTGTGCGTTCCAAGAGGGGGAGGAAGTGATCATGCTCAAACGACTCGTGCCTTTTCTACTCGCGCTATGCATTCCGTTGTTCTCGTCCGCCCCGGCGCTTGCGACGTTCGCGCTGACCACCTTCAGCATCAACGCGGAAAACCAGGATGGTTCATCCGACGTGCAGGCCGGCTCGCATCCCTATGCACTGACTACCAATTTCATGCTCAACGAAGAACCGCTGCCGGCACCACTGGAGAACAGTCCCAAGGACGTACAGGTGGAACTACCACCGGGTTTCTTCGGCGATCCACACGCGACTCCGCGGTGTGCTTACTCCGCCTTCTCCGTCAACAAGTGTCCCCCAAACACACAGGTCGGCACCGAGATCACATATCTCGTGCGTGATCGTGAAGTAGGCGAATATTCCCCGCCTTTTCGCGCAGGGCGGCTCGGTTTACAATATCGAACCGTCGTCCGGTGTCGCGGCGGAGTTCGGCTACCGGGTTCTGGGGACCATCGGGATCGGTCTTGTTGGATGTCTCGGTTCGCACGGGTGGGGACTACGGGTTGACGGTGAAGGTGCCTAACATCACGGCGGACTGCGCCGATCGCGGGTTCGACGGTGACGTTGTGGGGTGTGCCGTGCGCCGTCAATGGGACCGGTTGCCAGCCGCAGTTGCCGTTGTTGACCAATCCGACTGCGTGCGGTTTGTCGCGTACGGCGACGATCAGGACCGATTCGTGGTCTGACCCGGGGAACTTCGTGTCGATGAGCACGACGATGCCCGATATCGAAGGTTGCGACAAGCTCGATTTCAGTCCATCCATCACGGTCAAGCCGGACGGAGACGCTGGTAGCACACCAACAGGATTGGGTGTGGATCTGCACGTGCCGCCGGACGCGACGCAGAACCCTGTCGGGTTGGCCGAGTCGACGGTGAAGAACACGACCGTCGCGCTCCCGGCCGGGGTGCAGGTGAGTCCTTCGGCAGCGGACGGGTTGCTGGCGTGCTCGGAAGAACAGATCGGTCTGCATAGTGCGTTCGCGCCGTCGTGTCCGGACGCGTCGAAGGTCGGGAACGTCGAGATCGACACGCCACTGCTGGACGAGCCGTTGAAGGGGTCCGTGTTCCTGGCGTCCCAGAACGCGAACCCGTTCGGGAGCCTCGTGGCGTTGTACGTGGTCGCTGAAAGCCCGAGGTACGGGGTGCTGATCAAGGTCGCGGGCCAAGTGTCGCTCGATCCCGTTACGGGTCAGTTGGTCACGACATTCAAGGAAACACCGTCGTTGCCGTTCAGCGATTTCAAGCTGCAGTTCTTTGGGACGGACAGGGCACCCTTGACGACTCCTGCGGCTTGTGGGACATATACAACGGAAACGTCGATCGAACCGTGGTCTGGGACTGGGGCGGTCTCGCCGTCATCTAAGTTCCAGATCACGAGCGGTCCGAACGGAACTGCCGTGTCAGAGCCCGCAGCCGTTCGCCCCGAGCTTCGTGGCGGAGACCACGAACATCCAGGCCGGCGCGTTCACACCGTTCACGCTCACAATGAGCAGGCCTGATGGCAACCAGACACTCAGTCAGTATCGAAATGCAGATGCCCCCTGGCTTGTTGGGAATGCTCTCGAACGTAAAGCTGTGTCCTGAACCGCAGGCGTCGCAGGGTACTTGTGGGGAAGACAGTCTGATCGGGCATACGATCGTGAGCGCGGGTCTGGGGAATGATCCATATACGGTGATCGGTGGGAAGGTGTTCATCACGACCGGGTATAAGGGTGCTCCGTATGGCCTGTCGATTGTCAACCCCGCAAAGGCCGGCCCGTTCGATCTCGGGACGGTCGTCGTGAGGGCCGCGATCAACGTCGATCCGCACACCGCGGCACTACATATCGTCGAGCGATCCGCTACCGACGATCCTCGATGGCATTCCGTTGCAGCTGCAGCATGTGAACGTGACGATCGACCGGGACAAGTTCACGTTCAACCCGACTAACTGCAACAAGATGCAAGTCGCGGGGACACTGTTGAGCAGTCAGGGAGCCACAAGCCAGGTCTCGACGCCCTTCCAGGTGACTAACTGCGCGGACGCTCGCATTCAAACCGAAGTTCGCGGTCATCGACGTCAGGCAAGACCTCGAGGGCCAACGGGGCGAGCCTGCATGTCAAGCTCACCTATCCCCCGGGGCCGTATGACGCGAACATCGCGAAGGTCAAGGTGGACCTGCCGAAGCAGTTCCCGTCCCGGTTGGGGACACTGCAGCACGCGTGCCCCGATAACGTTTTCAGTGTGAACCCGGCGTCGTGTGACGCTGCTTCGCGTGTCGGCCAGGTCAAGGTGATCACGCCGGTGTTGCCGGTCCCGTTGGAAGGCCCGGCGTATTTCGTGAGTCACGGTGGCGAGCTAAGTTCCCCGAAGTCGTGTTCGTGCTTCAGGGCTATGGCGTGACGATCGAGGTGAGCGGGGAAACGTTCATCAGCAAGGCGGGGATCACGAGCGACACGCTGCGCACCGTGCCGGATGCGCCGTTCTCCAGCTTCGAACTGACGTTTCCCCAAGGTCGCTTCTCCGCGCTCGGGGCCAACGCCAACCTCTGCGCCGTCAAGGGTGGGCTGCACATGCCCGCCTCCTTCGTGGCGCAGGATGGGGTGGCGATCAATCAATCCACCCCGATCAGCGTGACGGGCTGCCCCAAGCACAAGGCCACGAAGGCGAGCCGGCATCGTGGCAGGCGAGGCAAGGGAAAACGGAAAGGCTGAGCAGATCGGCCATCCAGTCGCAGAACAAGCTCGAGCGTCGTTCTCCTCAGGGGGGCACGCTCGAGAGGACCTCCGGCACGTGGAGCTCTCACGCGCCGGTCCCTCTCCCTGTTCGGGCGCCGCTCCCCAATCGTGGGGCGGCGCTCGACACTCTTGCTCCGCGAGGCGCTCGGGTATCGTGCGGCCGATGGTCGCCGAGTCTCTCGCGAGCTACTGGCTCGGCGTCTTTCCCATGGTCTCGCGCGAGCTGCGCCATTGGCACGAGCGAGCCTGCGCGATACCCGACCCGCGGCTGCGCCGGCTGGCGCTCCAGGCGCTTGCCAAGCGCGGCAACATGGAGGGCGCCGCCGCTTTCGCCACCTTCTCCCCGCGCGGGCGTCGGGGCGCGGTCGTGCGTGCGACCGTGGCGTTTCAGACTGCCTACAACCACCTCGACGTCCTCTCAGAGCAACCCGGGGCGGCTCGCGTCCAGAACGCCCGGCGACTTCATCGGGCGCTGCTCGCGGCGCTCGACCCAGCCGGGCCTCGGGAGGACTACGGTGCGCTGGAGGGCGGCGACGACGGCGGCTATCTGGCGGCGTTGGTGGACGCCTGCCGTGCCGCGTCGTCCACGCTTCCGTCATATCTCGAGGTGGCCGCCGCAGCGCGGCGTGCGGCCGAGCGAGTGGTGGAGTTCCAGAGCCTGAACCGGGGCTATGCGCAGGGCGATCACGAGGGGCTCGAGCGCTGGGCACGTACCCAGACACCCCCTGGGAGCGGCTTGCGCTGGTGGGAGACGGCTGCCTCCGCGGGCTCCTCGCTCGGCGTTCACGTGATGCTTGCCGCGGCCGCGTCTCCGTCGATGCGACCGTCCCACGTCGATGCGTTAGAGCGCGCCTACTTCCCGTGGATCGGCGCGCTGCATTCGATGCTCGACCAGCTGATCGACACGGCCGAGGACGCTCGCACCAGCCAGCGCAACCTGACCGGTTACTACACGTCCGATCAGGAGGCCGCGCGGCGCATGGGCTGGCTGGCAAAGCGCTCGCTGGAGCAGGCGGAGGAGCTTTTCCCGGCCGGACGCCACCCGCTTGTCGTCGCGGCGATGGCCAGCTTCTACCTGTCGGCCCCGGAGGCGCTGGCGCCCGACGCTGCGCCGGTCTCGCGTGCGGTCCTGGAGGCGATCGGCCCCGCGGTAAGGCTCGCCGTGGCCGTCTTCAAGACCAGGAGGATCGCCGCGCGCGTGTACTACCCTCTGCGGCGAGATGCACGTGAGGATGCGACCGTCACCCTCACCCTCGCCGCGGGGCGCGGGGGATGACGTACAGGCGCGGGCGCCCTCGATCCCCGTGGGGCTCTCGCGCGTGGGGGTCACCGGCGTCGAGAAGGTCATCCGCATCCGCGAGGAGCTGTTCTACGCGCGCCTGGAGTGCTTCGTGGATCTTGGCTCCGAGCAGAAGGGCGCGCACATGTCGCGCTTCGAGGAGGTCGTCAACGAGGCGATCGGCGAGGTCGTGCTCAAAGAGTCCCCGTTTCGCGCGGAGACGCTCGCCCAGCACATAGCGGAGCTCGTGCGCGAACGCCAGGGGGCCGAGCGGGCGGAGGTGACGATCGCCGCGCGCTACCCCGAGCACAAGCCGGCCCCCGTGTCGGGGGTGCAGACGCAGGAGATCTACACGCTCTACGGCCGTGCGGTGGCTCTGCCCACCGGCACTCGTCGGGTCGTGGGGGTGTCGGCGACGGGCATCACCGCGTGCCCATGCGCGCAGGAGCTCGTGGCGGGTCGAGCGAGAGAGCGCCTGCGGGCAGACGACTTCTCAGAGGAGCAGATCGAGCGTGTCTTCGAGCACGTCCCCGTCGCCACCCACAACCAGCGTGGGCTCGGCACGCTTCACATCGGCTGCTTGGAGGAGTGCGACGCGGAGATCGACGCCTCGGCGCTGCTTGCGATCGTGGAGGGGTCGATGAGCTCTGAGATCTACGAGCTGATGAAGCGCTCAGACGAGGTGGAGGTCGTGGAGAAGGCTCATCGCCGCCCCCGTTTCGTCGAGGACTGTGTGCGAGAGATGATCTCAAACGTCGTGAGCCGCTTCCCCGAGCTCGACCCGGGCAGCTTCGTGTCAGCGCGTCAGGAGAACCTGGAGACGATCCACCAGCACAACGTGGTGGCCGAGCGCCACGGGCTCATGTCCGAGTTGCGCCGCGAGGTCGAGAGGGGGCTGGCGGCGTCACACCAGACGACACTGGACGAGTGGCTCGGCGGAAGTAGTCGAGGCCGGAGAGAACAGTGACGGCGACCGTCACGTAGACGAGCAGCGAGACCCAAAGCGTGGAGCCGTGCACCGCGATCACCGCGAGGATGGCGGCGATTTGAAAGCAGGTCTTGACCTTGCCGAACATCGAGGCTGAGATCACGACGCCCGACTGGCCGGCGTTCACGCGCAGCATGGTTACCGCCAGCTCACGCGCGATGATCACCATGGCCACCCATCCTTCAAGGCGGTGAAGCGAGACGAGGCACAGCAGCGCGCCGACGATCAGGAGCTTGTCGGCGAGCGGGTCCATGAGCTTGCCGAAGGTCGTGATCGAGTCCCGCGTTCGTGCCAGATAGCCGTCAACGAAGTCGGTGAGTGAGGCGAGCGCGAACACGACCGCCGCCAGGACGTCGCCCGCGGGGGTGTTGCCGAGCAGGGCCACGACGAGCACCGGCACCAGCATGATGCGCAAGACCGTCAGGACGTTGGGGAGGTTCAGGGGGATCATCGAGCCTCCCATTATGTCCGTCGTGGGTGGACATCGCGCGCGGAGGCCCTCGCGTATTCCCGCGCGGCCTATCGGTCCGGGACGACGCCCTGCACCGGGGCGGGGATCGCGGCCCCCGACCGATAGGGTGTGCCCGTGCCCCTGGTTCCGATGGTCATAGAGCGCACCGCCCGTGGCGAGCGCGAGTTCGACATCTTCTCGCGGCTGCTCAACGAGCGGATCATCTTCCTGGGTACCCCGATCGAAGATCAGGTGGCCAATCTCGTGGTCGCCCAGCTCCTGCACCTGGAGTCCCAGGACCCCGAAAAGGACATCTCGATCTACATCAACTCCCCCGGTGGGAGCGTCTACTCGGGACTTGCGATCTACGACACGATGAAGTTCGTCAAGCCCGACATCCACACGATGTGCGTGGGGGTGGCGATGTCGATGGGGTCGCTGCTCCTGGCGGGAGGGACGAAGGGCAAGCGGGCGGCCCTGCCGAACTCGCGCATCCTGATCCACCAGCCCTCCGCGGGCTTTGAAGGCCAGTCCACCGACATTGAGATTCATGCGCGGGAGATCCTCTCCGTCAGGGCCCGCCTCGATGAGATCTACGCCGAGCACACGGGCAAGCAGACCGAGGAGGTGCGCGTGGACATGGAGCGCGATCGCTTCTTCACGGCCCAGCAGGCGTGCGAGTACGGTCTGATCGACCGCGTGCTCGACAGCCACTGAGCTTGACTCGCTCCAGCGTCTGAGGGGGCGATGGTTTTTGGGGAGGGGCCGGCGGGGCCGGCCGCTGGGCGTTCCCGTGGTGCTGAGGACTCCGGGCGTCGAGCCACTATTCTCGGCTGCTTCCATGGCCCGCCTTACTGTGCAAGAGCGCATCGCATTGCCCGTGATCGCTCTATTGGCGGCGCTTGCCGGGATAGCCAACCAGCAGAAGTGGGCGGCCGTGCCGCGCTTTGCCATAGCGACGGTTGCGCTTGCCGGGCTGGCGTGGGTCGTGTCGTTTGCCACCGAGCAGCTCGGGGAGCGCTTTGGGCCCGCGATCACGGGGATGCTCCAGTCCACGCTGGGCAACCTACCCGAGCTGTTCGTGGTGATCTTCGCGCTGCAGAAGGGGGAGCTCGTGGTCGCCCAGACGGCGATCGTCGGGTCGATCTTCGCCAACGCCATGCTCGTGCTCGGGCTCGTGATCGTCGTGGGGGCCCACCGCGCTCCCGACGGTGTGATGCGCTTCTCCCACCGGCTCCCGCGCGACACCGCGACGCTGCTGCTGGTGACCGTCTTCATCATCGTTCTGCTCGGCCTCTCGCTCGCCTCGCACGACCCGGCCAGCCATCACGTAAAGGTCATCTCGGCGGTGGGGGCGGTGAGCCTGCTCGTGGTGTACCTCGCGTGGGTGGTGCCCTACCTGCGCTCGGACACACTTCCAGGCGAGGAGGCAGTCGCGGCGACCGCGGCCGAGGGCGGTGTGCGCGGTCTGGTCGAGAGCGACGACGCTGCGTCGAGCGGCGGCGAAGCGTCGCCAGGCGCCGCCACGACTGAGAGCGGCAGCCCAAGGCTCTCCCTGTCGCTAACGCTCACGCTGCTGTTCACCGCCGGGGTCGCCTCTGCGTTCGTCTCCGACTGGTTCGTCAATGCGCTCTCGCCCGCGATCGTCCAACTGAACATATCCCAGGCGTTCGCGGGTCTCGTGATCGTGGCGATCGCCGGCAACGCGGTCGAGAACACCGCCGGGATAGTGCTCGCGTGGAAGGGGCGCTCCGATCTCGCGATCTCGGTCGTCAAGAACTCCGTCGCCCAGATCGCGGCATTCCTGTTCCCACTGCTCGTCTTGATCTCGTTTCTGCTCGCGACCACGCTCACGTTCGCTCTCGCCCCGGTCTATATCGGGGCGCTCCTGGTGATGGCCCTGGCGATGTGGCAGGTCACCTCCGACGGTGAGGCCGCCGCGTTCGAGGGGTGGGCTCTCGTGGCTCTGTATGTGATCCTCGCCACCCTCACGCTCTACGAGTAGGCCCAGCCGGCCTGCGCCCGGCGCAAGCCCCCGTGTCCCGCCGATAGACCGAGGGCCGGGCGCGGCTTGGTGCGGCTCGGCTCGGCTTGGCTTGGCTCGGCTCGGCTCGGCTCGGGCCACTAGGCTTGCGCGGTCATGCGCCTTGCCACCTTCCTCACATCCGACAGTCCCCGGCCTCGCGCGGGAGAGGTGCGGGGAGAGGGGGTCGTGGCATTCGCCGACGAGAGCGTCACGGTGCTCGACTGCCTGCGCACTCCCGGAGTGCTCGAAGCGGACGGGCCGTCGTTCAGGCTGGCCGAGGTGACGCTGCTCGCCCCGGTTCCCGCTCCGCGAGTGATCTTCGGGATCGGGATGAACTACGCCGACCACGTGGCCGAGCTGGGGGCAACGGCGCCGGAGACACCGATCGTGTTCATGAAGCTCCCCTCCTCGGCCTCGCCTCCCGGTGCGCCCGTTCGCTGCCCCGAGGTCGTCAAGCGACTCGACTACGAGGGTGAGCTCGCCGTCGTGATGGGGACCGGCGGTCGGGTCGCCGGCTACGCGGTCAGCGACGACGTAACCGCCCGCGATCTGCAGAAGCGCGAGCTGCAGTGGACACGCGCAAAGGGCGCCGACGCCTTCTGTCCCTACGGCCCCTGGATCACGACGGCCGAGGAGATCCCCGACCCGCATGCCCTTTGGTTGCGGACCTGGGTGAATGGCGAGGTGCGCCAGGACTCCTCGACCTCGAACCTCATCTTCAAGATTCCCGAGCTGATCGCCTTCATCTCCGAGACGTGCACCCTGGAGCCTGGCGATCTCATCCTCACGGGTACTCCGAGCGGAGTCGGCATGGGGTTGGACCCACCCCGCTTCCTCTCATCTGGCGACGTCGTCCGCGTCGAGATCGAGCGGCTCGGCGCGATCGAGCACGCGATCGCCTGATCGGCCTCATACGGGGGCTGGTATCGCGACAATTTCGATCACGTCGTTGACGGCTGTGAAGTCGTCTGGATTGCACGTATAGAGGGCAATCTCATTGGAGAGCGCGATCGCGGCGATCAGTAGATCTACAGCTCGGCGTCCCCGTGCCTTACGTCCTACGGCGACCTGAGCGGCATATACGCGCCCATACGCCCGCGCAGCGCCATGATCGAACGGCAGAGGCTCGAATGTGGCCTCAACGAGTTGAACACGTTCTTGGCGGCGCGCGCGCTCATCAGGGTCTGATGTGGCGTGCGGGCCGGCCACAAGCTCTGCGAGGGTCAGAGAACTGACGGCGGGCTCGTCGGGTAGCAACGCCGGCTCGATCCGCTCCAGTGCGACCACAACCGAGGTGTCGAGCAGGCCGCGAGAGCGCTCGCCAGGCTCAAACACGTGGCGTCGGATCCTGATCGACGATCAGGTCCACATCCTCGCGCAACTGACGGTGCTCGATGCGGCTTGCCCCGGCGAATACCGCTAGAGCTACGTCCTTGGGCACGAATCGCCTACGGCGGATCGGGTGTAGCTCGCCCACCGGAACGCCGTTGCGGGTCACGACAAACGATTCGCCGCGATCGAGCTCTCGCATGATCTCGCCGCTCTCGTTTCGCAATTGTCTCTGAGTGATCTCACGAGTCATAGGCCCAATGTAGCACCTGTGCTACTTGCTTCAAATGCTTGTCCCCGTCTCATCTGCCGGCGTGACCGGCGAGGGGGGCATACGCCGCCCTTCGCGTGCGGCTGCGTCGAGGGCACGTCCGCGCTAGACTTTGCTCACCTCGCGCCTGGGCGGGGTTTTTCTTTCGCCTGGCGCCGCTGTCGACAACCAGCAGGGATCTCTAACTATGGCTCGCGGAGATGTACGAATTGCTATCACCCTCGCTTGCGAGGAGTGCAAGCATCGCAACTACCAGACGAATAAGAGCAAGCGCAACAACCCCGACAGGGTGAGCTTGCGCAAGTACTGTCGCTGGTGCCGTCGGCACACCAGCCACCGGGAGACTCGCTAGCGCGGGAGCGCTGCTGTGGCCCGTGACCGCAAGCGCGCTAGGCAACGCCGCTCTAGGCCTCTACGCGAGGGCGCGTCCGCCCCATCCCAGAACCGGCCCGTGCGAGCCGATCTCCCTGGGGCCCTCTCCCACGCGGGAGACGTCGACGAGTTCGACGCTGCGCTCATCCGCGGCGCCGGCGGCGTCCCCGCTCGAGCAAGAGGTCGACGTCGAGCAGAATGGCGAAGGCTCCCACGAGGCTCCACCGGCCGAGTTCGTCTCGGCGGGCGGGCGTGGTGGTCGCCGCGGTGGCACACCGACCGGAGAGGCGCTCGGCGACGGGCGCCCCGGGGGAGCGCCGCTCGCTCGCACGCCTACCCAGCCGATCCACCATCGTGCGATCGCATTCCTGCGTGCCAGCTGGGCCGAGCTTCAGCGTGTGCAGTGGCCCGACCGTCGCCAGGTCACGCAGGCCACGACAGTCGTCCTTGGCTTTGTCGCGGTCGCCGGCGTCTATCTTGGCGCTCGCCGACTGGGCAGCCCAGAAGATCGTCAACTTCATCCTCTGACGTCCGATGACCTGCGCATCTCGTCGCGATCGTCTCGCTCGCTCGTGTGCAGCGCACACTTCGCTCACTGCGTCCTTGACCTGCTTGGTCATCGGACGTCAGAAGCCTGAGCGCGATACCGTCCCGCTCCGCAAGCTCCGTCCCGTCCAGTCTTGCCCTGTCTTGTCCACCCATTGAAGCTGTCAGGAAGCTGAATGTTTCGTTGGTATGTCGTCAACACCTACTCCGGTCACGAGAACAAGGTCAAGCACAATCTCGAGCACCGCGTCGTGTCTCTCAACCAGCAGCGCGCCGTGCGCCAGGTGGTCGTCCCGACCGAGTCCGTCTCGGAGATGAAGGACAACCAGAAGATCACGGTCGAGAAGCGCACCATGCCGGGCTACGTGCTCGTCAACATGGAGCTCAACGAGGACTCCTGGGGAGTGGTCAAGGGCACCCCGGGCGTCACGGGCTTCGTCGGCTCCTCCCAGGAGCCGGTCCCGCTCACCCAGGTGGAGGTCGATCGGCTGCTCCACAAGGAGGTCGCCACCGCTCCGCGCACCCGCGCCCAGTTCGCGATCGGGGAGACCGTCAAGGTGGTCTCCGGGCCTCTGTCGGACTTCTCCGGAGAGATCTCCGAGATCAACGACGACGCCGCCAAGCTCAAGGTCCTGGTATCAATCTTCGGCGGGAGACCCCTGTTGAGGTGGGTTTCGACCAGGTAAAGAAGCTCTAGGCGCGGGATAGAATGGCCAAGAAGGTTCTGACAACGATCAAGCTGCAGGCACGCGGCGGGCAGGCTAGCCCGGCTCCGCCGGTTGGTCCTGCCCTGGGTCAGCACGGCATCAACATCATGGAGTTCTGCAAGGCCTTCAACGCGCAGACGCTCTCTGAGACGGGCACGATCATCCCGGTCGTCATCACCGTCTACGAGGATCGCTCGTTCACGTTCGTCACGAAGACCCCACCGGCCGCCGTCCTGATCCGCCAGGCGCTCAAACTGGAGAAGGGCTCGGGCGAGCCCAACCGCAACAAGGTCGGCAAGATCACGGACGCCCAGCTGCGCGAGATCGCCGAGCGCAAGCTCCCCGATCTCAACGCCCACGACGTCGACGAAGCCGTCAAGATCATCGCCGGTACCGCTCGTTCCATGGGCGTGGACGTGGCCTCATGAGCGCTCACGGACGTCGTCATCGAGAGGCTCTTGGAGAAGGTCGACCGCGAGCGCGAGCACGCTCCCGCCGAGGCTGTCGCGCTGGTGAAGAGCCTTGCCAGCACCAAATTCGACGAGTCGGTGGAGCTGCACGTGCGCACCGGCTTGAACGTCCGCCACGCCGACGAGCAACTGCGCGGCACGATCGCGCTCCCCAACGGGCTCGGCAAGGACGTCAAGGTGGCCGTGTTCGCTCAGGGCGAGAAGGCACGCGAAGCCGAGCAGGCCGGCGCCGACGTCGTCGGGGCCGAGGATCTCGCCAAGCGCATCGAGGAGGGCTTCGACGACTTCGACGTCGCCATCGCCACCCCCGATCTGATGTCGGTGGTTGGGCGCCTCGGCCGCATTCTCGGCCCGTCGGGCAAGATGCCCAACCCGAAGGTCGGGCACCGTCACGATGGACGTCGCCAAAGCGGTCGAGGACTCCAAGTCCGGCAAGGTCGAGTACCGCACCGATCGCACCGCCATCGTGCACATGGTGATCGGCAAGGCGTCCTTCGACGAGCAGCGCTTGCTCGAGAACTACGCCGCGGTGGTCGAAGAGCTGATCCGCGCCAAGCCCTCCGCGGCGAAGGGGCGCTACCTGCGCACGATCACGTTGACCTCCACCATGGGTCCGGGAATCAAAGTCGACCCGAGCCGCACACGCGACATCGTCGAAGAGGCAGCCGCAGCCTGATTTAATCCACGGCTCACCGCCCGAGACCCCCGGCGCCGTCAAGGCGGAGAAGACCGGGGCAGGTGGAGCGATCGAACGCGGTTCCCCCCGCTCTCGACGCCCTCCTGCACGCGGGCGTCTGAGTTTCTTCAAAGAGAGCAAGGGATGAGATGAACCGAGAGCAGAAGGCAGCGACCATAGAGGCGCTCGCAGACGGAGATCGACGGAGCCGACGCGGTCTTCGCGGTGGACTACCGCGGCATCTCCGTCTCCCAGGCGGCCGAGCTGCGAACAAAGCTGCGCGACGCCGACGCCACCTTCCAGGTGGTCAAGAACTCGCTCACCGAACGCGCCGCCGACCAGGTCGGCGCCGAGTCGCTCAAGGCGTTGCTCTCCGGCCCGACCGCACTCACCTTCGTTCGCGGCGACGCGGCTATGGCGGCCAAGGCGATCGCCGACCAGGCGCGCGCCACGCAGCTCCTGCCGTTCAAGGGCGGCCTGATGAACGGCGACGTGCTCGACGCCGACCAGATCCGCGCGATCTCGCGCCTGCCCTCGCGCGAAGTGCTCTACGGACAGCTTGTCGGGATCGTCGCCTCGCCGATCTCCGGTCTCGTGCGCACGCTCGGCGCGCTCGTCGGAGGCCTCGCGGTCGCGCTCGGCCAGGTGCGCGAGAAGAAGGAGTCCGGCGAGATTCCCAGCGGGCGAGCCACCCGCGCCGAGGCTGCTCCGGAGGAGGCCCGGCCGCGAGGCCCTGGCTGAAGACCTCTGAGGTGCCCCCGGAGGAGGTCCGCCGAGAAGCCCCGGCAGAGGAGTCCACTGAGGAGGCCTCACTGAGGAGCTCCCACGAGGCTCTCAGAGGAGGCCCCGCCAGAGGTCGCGAGGAGGTTCCGCTGAGGAGGTTCCGGCGGACGGGCTCCCGCCCGAGGAGGCCCGGCAGAGCAAGCCTCGACCGCAGACCAAGCTGAGCCGGCATCCGAGCCGGCACAAGACGACAACAAGACGGACGCTTCGCGCAGCCGAAGGGCACAGGCGAGACCGAGAGCGCCGAAGCGACCAAGGAGGACTGACAGATGGCAACAAGCACACAGGACTGGATAGAGGAGCTCAAGGGCATCTCGGTGCTCGAGCTCGCCGAGCGCATCAAGGCGCTCGAGGAGGAGTTCGGAGTCTCAGCGGCCGCGGTGGCGGCACCGGCAGCGGCGGCCGCCGGAGGTGGCGGAGGTGACGCGGGCTCCGAGGATGAGGGTCCCACCACCGTCGATGTGATCCTCGACGGCCGCCGGGGACAAGAAGATCCAGGTGATCAAGGTGGTGCGCTCCGCCACAGGCCTCGGCCTGAAGGAGGCCAAGGCGCTCGTCGACGAGGCCCCCAAGCCCGTCAAGGAGGGCATCGAGCGCGAGGAGGCCGACAAGCTCAAGGCCGAACTCGAGGAGGCCGGAGGCACAGTCGAGTTGAAGTAGCGCTTGGGACCGGGAGGGCCAGGGCAGTGTGGGAGGGCGATCCGGGTCAGGGCCGGGGCGCTTGGGCACAGCGCTCGCGCGCCAGCGGAGCATTGGTGGGGAGGAGGCTTTGCCACAACTCCTGAACCGATCCCGCTGCATCGCGAGGGCAGCATTCTGGAAGAGATTCAGGAGCTAGGCTCGCACAGCGCGCGTCAGAGTCGCCCGTCAGCGGAGTGGCTCAACGACCTGGCCCCCGGCTGCGCTCCTCGCCTGCTTCCCGACTTCCGGATTTGCATTTCTCGCAAATCGGCTGCACGTCCGGTACAATCCCGCCCGCTGGCCGATAGTCGCAGCCACCCGAGCAGCACGGCGCCGCGCCACATACGCGGTCGTCAAGGGGTGGGGTCCGTGAGCGCCGGCTGCCCCACTTGAGGGCGCCGATGATCTGTGCTATCTTTGCTGGTCGCGCGCTTGCGCCCGCCTCTGCCCGTTTCTCGCCCTCCGAAGGAGTCATTTCTTGGCTGCTGTTGATGCTCTCCGGACGCGCCGGTCTTTCGCGCGTCTGAACAAGTCTGTCGACGTACCCAACCTCATCGATATCCAGCGCCGCTCGTTCCTGTGGCTCACCGATCCCCAGAAGGGTGGTTTGCGCGAGACGATCGACGACATCTCCCCAATCGAGGACTACACCGGCAATCTCGCAGTGCAGTTCGGCGAGTTCGTCTTCGACGAGCCCGTCGCCTCGCTCGAGCAGTGCCGCGAGAAGGATCTCACCTACGCCCGCCCGCTGACGGTCACGGTCGCGTTCATCAACCGCGAGACCGGTGAGATCCGCGAGCAGTCGGTCTTCATGGGCGACTTCCCGTGGATGACCGAGCGCGGCACGTTCGTCATCAACGGCACCGAGCGCGTTGTCGTGACCCAGCTCGTGCGCTCGCCCGGCGCCTACCTGATGGAGCCCAAGGACCGCGAGAAGCAGGTCTTCATCGCCAACCTGATGCCCGCCCGCGGCTCGTGGCTGGAGCTCGAGATCGACAAGAAGGGCAAGGTCTTCGTTCGCATCGACCGCAAGCGCAAGCTGCCCGTCACGGTGCTCCTGCGCGCGATGGGCTACGCGACCGATGAGGAGATCCTGCGGCTGTTCGAGAACTCGCTCTACATCCGCAACACGATCGAAGCCGACACCGAGCAGACCCGTACCGAAGAGGGTGCCCTGATCGAGCTGTTCAAGAAGCAGCGTCCGGGCGAGCCGCCGAGCGTCGAGAACGCCAAGGCGCTGCTCAACCAGCTGTTCTTCGATCCCAAGCGCTACGACCTTACGCGCGTCGGTCGCTACAAGCTCAACTCGCGTCTTGGGCTCGATATCGACATCGACACCCGCACGCTCACTCACGACGACATCCTCGCGCTCGTCAAGGAGCTCGTGTCGTTGCCCAAGACACTTGGCATGCCCGAGGAGCCAGAGTTCGAAATCAAGGACTACGCGGCCGAGGCGATGAGCATGCCGCGCGAGCCCGTCGACGAGCACCTCGACGAGTACGAGCACTTCGGCAACCGCCGTCTGCGCACCGTCGGCGAGCTGATCCAGGAGGCCTTCCGTATCGGCCTCTACCGCATGGAGCGCGTCGTGCGCGAGCGTCTGACCACCGAGGACGCCGACACGATCACGCCGCAGACGATCATCAACATCCGGCCTGTGGTCGCTGCTCTGAAGGAGTTCTTCGGCTCCTCCCAGCTCTCGCAGTTCATGGATCAGACGAACTCCTTGGCGGGCCTCACGCACCGCCGGCGCCTCTCTGCGCTTGGAGCGGGTGGACTCACGCGCGAGCGCGCTCCCATCGAGGTGCGCGACGTGCACCCCACCCACTACGGGCGCATGTGCCCGATCGAGACGCCCGAGGGTCCCAACATCGGCCTGATCGGCTCGCTCTCCTCGTTTGCGGAGGTCTCCGAGTACGGCTTCGTCACCACCCCCTACCGGGTCGTCAAGGACGGCGTGGCGACCGAGGAGGTCGTGCGCCTGGACGCCACCCAAGAGGAGGAGCAGCTGATCGCCCAGGCCAACACGCCGATCGACCCGAAGACCGGCAAGCTGCTCGGCAAGGAGATCCTCTGCCGCACCCAGGCCGGCCAGTACCTGACGGTCGGCCCCAAGGACGTGGACCTCGTCGACGTCTCTCCCGAACAGATCTGGTCGGTCGCCACCGCGATGATCCCGTTCCTCGAGCACGACGACGCCAACCGTGCCTTGATGGGCTCGAACATGCAGCGTCAGGCCGTGCCGCTCTTGAAGACCGATGCCCCGCTCGGTGGGCACCGGTATGGAGCGCCGCGCCGCGCTTGACACCGGAGACGTCTTGCTCGCGCTCAATGCCGGCATGGTCGACTTCGTCGACGCCAACCGCATCGTGGTCGAGGACGCCGAAGGCAAGGACGAGTACGAGCTGCAGAAGTTCATGCGCTCCAACCAAGGCACCCTCATCCATCACAAGCCGACGGGTGAGCGCCGGCCAGAAGGTCAAGGCCGGCGACGTGCTCGCCGACGGCTCCTCCACCGACAAGGGCGAGATGGCGCTCGGCAAGAACCTGATGGTGGCCTTCATGTCCTGGGAGGGCTACAACTTCGAGGACGCGATCATCCTCTCCAAGCGCCTCGTGCAGGACGACGAGCTCACCTCGATCCACATCGAGGAGTACGAGATCGACGCTCGCACGACCAAGCTCGGCGACGAGGAGATCACGCGCGACATCCCCAACCGCTCGGAGGAGTCGCTACGCAACCTCGACGACCGCGGCATCGTGCGCGTGGGTGCCGAGGTTGCCTCGGGCGATCTGCTGGTCGGCAAGGTCACGCCCAAGGGCGAGACCGAGCTCACCGCCGAGGAGAAGCTCATCCGGGCCATCTTCAAGGAGAAGGCCCGCGAGGTGCGCGACACTTCGTTGAAGGTGCCCCACGGCGAGGGCGGCGTCGTGATCGACGTGATGACCTTCAGCCGCGACGAGGGCGACGATCTGCCGCCCGGGCGTCAACGACCTCGTGCGCGTGTTCGTGGCCAAGAAGCGCAAGATCTCCGAGGGCGACAAGCTCGCGGGCCGCCACGGCAACAAGGGTGTCATCTCCAAGATCGTCGACCAGCAGGACATGCCGTTCCTGGAGGACGGAACCCCGGTCGACGTGATCCTCAACCCGCTCGGCGTGCCGAGCCGCATGAACGTCGGTCAGATCCTCGAGACGCATCTCGGGTGGGCCGCGGCGCAGGGCTGGTACGACGACGGCACCGACGCTTACAAGGAGGCCAAGGACGACGACGGCAAGACCCGTGTGTATGTCGCCACGCCGGTCTTCGACGGGGCAACCGTCGAAGACGTGGACACCGCGCTCGTCAAGTGGCAGGACGCCCACGAGGGTCGCATCCGCATGGACGTCGACAAGTCGCGTCGGGTGGGCGAGCAGGCCTCGGGCAAGATGACTCTGTTCAACGGTCGCAGCGGCGAGCCCTTCGAGGAACAGGTCACAGTCGGGTACATGTACATCCTCAAGCTCCTGCACCTCGTCGACGACAAGATCCACGCTCGCTCCACCGGTCCCTACTCGCTGGTCACCCAGCAGCCGCTGGGGGGCAAGGCGCAGTTCGGCGGGCAACGCTTCGGCGAGATGGAGGTGTGGGCCCTGGAGGCATTCGGGGCCGCCTACACCCTCCAGGAGATGCTCACGATCAAGTCCGACGACACCGTCGGGCGCGTCAAGGCCTACGAGGCGATCGTCAAGGGCGAGAACATCGCCGAGCCGAGCATCCCCGAGTCCTTCAAGGTGCTGCTCAAGGAGATGCAGTCTCTGGCGCTCGACGTGGGCGTCGTCTCCGAGGAGGGCCAGCACACCGAGCTGCGCGACGAAGACGACGACCTGCTGCGCGCCGCGGAGGAGCTCGGCATCGACCTCTCGGGCGTGAGGGCTCCCACCGGCGAGGTTGTCGAGACCGAGCCGGACGCGGAGTCCCAGCGGACGCTGAGAGCTCAGCTGGCGCCGCGGATTTGGCCGGCGGTGAGGCCGCGGCCGAGGAGGACGGGGAGTCTCGAGGTGCCGCTCGACGTCGAGGAGTCTGCTCGCTGAGGGCATCGGTCTCGACGCACTGGACGGCGCGGTGGACGAGCCGACTGAGGAGCCGGTCGAGGAGACCGAGACGTAGCCCTCACGCAGACCGTCCCGTC
Source organism: uncultured Solirubrobacterales bacterium (assembly GCA_963742945.1). Classification (GTDB taxonomy): domain Bacteria; phylum Actinomycetota; class Thermoleophilia; order Solirubrobacterales; family Solirubrobacteraceae; genus Palsa-744. The sequence goes on from CAVUNX010000010.1 coordinate 165,334, forward strand.
CCCAGCGGGGCGGACGGCTCAACCGGGTCGAGCCGCCGGACGGGCGGCGGCGAGAAGGCCCGAGGTCGATGACGACGACCTAACGCACCCCGTTTCACCCGCGAGCGAAAGCGCACCAGATGATCGACATCAACAACTTCGACGCCATCGAGATCAGTCTCGCCTCCTCCAAGCAGATCCGTTCCTGGAGCTCCGGTGAGGTGATCAAGCCTGAGACAATCAACTACCGCACGCTCAAGCCCGAGAAGGATGGGCTGTTCTGCGAGCGTATCTTCGGCCCCACCAAGGACTGGGAGTGCTACTGCGGTAAGTACAAGCGGGTCCGCTACAAGGGCATCGTGTGCGAGCGCTGCGGCGTGGAGGTAACACGCTCGAAGGTCCGCCGCGAGCGCATGGGCCACGTCGATCTCGCCGCCCCGGTCAGCCACATCTGGTTCTTCAAGGGTGTCCCCAGCCGTATCGGCTATCTGCTCGACATGGCCCCCAAGGAGCTCGAGAAGGTGCTCTACTTCGCCGCCTCGATCGTCACATGGGTTGACGATGAGGCTCGCTCGCAAGGATCTCGACTCGCTCGAGAAGGAGGTCAACAAGGTCCTCGACTCCTACGCGGCCGAGCTGGAGGAGCGCGTGCTTGAACTGCGCGAGTCCCTTGCACGCCGTGAGAAGTACCTGCAGAGTGGCAAGCAGACCTCCTTCAGCGACGAAGACCATCTGTGGGCCGACTCGCTGGACCTCAATCTCTCAAAGATCTCCGATGAGGAACGCGAAAAGCTCATCAAGGAACTGAACAAGACCTTCGAGGCCGACATCGCGGATACCGAAGCCTACGTCGAGGACGGGGCCGAGCGGATGCGCAATGTGTGGGAGCTCTTCAAGACGATGGAGCCCAAGCAGATCGAGCATGACGAGACCACCTTCCGCGAGCTCAAGGAGCGCTTCGGCTCCTCCTATGGCTTCGGCGAATACTTCCGCGGGGGAATGGGCGCCGAGGCGATCCGTGATCTGCTCCAGCAGGTTGACCTCGAGGCGGAAAGGACCGAACTCGAGGAGCAGGTCAAGACAGGCAAGGGTCAGAAGCAGGCTCGTGCCGTCAAGCGCCTGAAGGTGGTCAGCGCCTTCATCCAGTCGGGCAACAAGCCCGAGATGATGGTGCTCGACGCGGTACCGGTGATCCCGCCGGAGCTGCGCCCCATGGTCCAGCTCGACGGCGGTCGCTTCGCCACCTCGGACCTCAACGACCTCTACCGCCGTGTCATCAACCGCAACAACCGCCTCAAGCGGCTGCTCGACCTCGGCGCGCCCGAGATCATCGTCAACAATGAGAAGCGCATGCTCCAGGAGGCTGTGGACGCGCTGTTCGACAACGGCCGCCGTGGTCGTCCCGTGACAGGGCCGGGCAACCGTCCGCTGAAGTCGCTCTCAGACATGCTCAAGGGCAAGCAGGGTCGTTTCCGCCAGAACCTGCTGGGCAAGCGCGTGGACTACTCCGGGCGCTCGGTCATCGTGGCCGGCCCCTACCTCAAGCTCCACCAGTGCGGCCTGCCCAAGATCATGGCGCTCGAGCTCTTCAAGCCGTTCATCATGGCGCGGCTCGTGGAGCGCAAGTCGGCTCAGAACATCAAGGCCGCCAAGAAGATGGTGGATTCGATGATCGGGGAGGTGTGGGACGTGCTCGAGGAGGTCATCCACGAGCACCCGGTTCTGCTCAACCGCGCACCCACGCTCCACCGTCTCGGCATCCAGGCGTTTGAACCGCTGCTCGTCGAGGGCAAGGCGATCCAGGTGCACCCACTCGTCTGCCACGCCTTCAACGCCGACTTCGATGGCGACCAGATGGCGGTCCACCTGCCGCTGTCGGCCGAGGCCCAGGCGGAGGCGCGCATCCTGATGCTCTCCTCCAACAATATCCTCAGCCCGGCGCACGGGGCGCCGCTGGCGACCCCCACCCAGGACATGATCCTCGGTGCCTACTACCTCACCTATGGGCTGGAAGCAGAGGAGCTGGCGAAGATCGACCGGGTCACCTATGAGCCCCGCCCGCACGTGTTCCGTACCGCACAGGAGGCGGAGCTCTCCTATGAGGCGGGTGTCGTCAAGCTGCACGACATCGCCGAGTTCCGCCCCCGCGGGCGCGAGGGGGGGCACCTGCTCACCACGGTCGGCAGGATCATCTACAACGACCGCATCGAGCGAGCGCTCGCGGAAGCGCTCGGAGACCAGTTCGACGCCTCCAAGTACGTCTTCGTCAACCAGTCGATGAAGAAGCGGGACACCACTCGCCTGATAGACGCACTTGTACAGACATATGGCGCGACAACCATCTCGCTGGTGCTCGACGCGTTCAAGGATCTCGGCTTCAAGTACGCCACGCAGGCCGGCATCACGATCTCAAAGAACGACGTGGTGATCCCCCCAGAGAAGCAGTCGATCCTCGACAAGTACGACAAGCTCGTGGGGGACATCACCGACCAGTACGACATGGGCCTCATAACCCAGGAGGAGCGCCACGAGGCGGTCGTCGAGAAGTGGAACGCGGCCACCGACGAGGTGGCCGAGGCGATGATCGCCAACCTCGACACGCTCAACCCCATCTTCATGATGGCCAACTCGGGGGCCCGCGGGTCCTTCAAGCAGATTCGTCAGCTCGCGGGTATGCGTGGCCTGATGGCCAACCCCAAGGGCGAGATCATCGAGCGACCGATCAAGTCCAACTTCATGGAGGGGCTGTCGGTGCTCGAGTACTTCATCTCAACTCACGGAGCGCGAAAGGGGCTCGCCGACACGGCTCTGCGTACCGCTGACTCGGGCTACCTCACCCGTCGCCTCGTGGATGTCGCCCAGGACGTGATCATCCGCGAGGTTGACTGTGGCACCGACGAACACATCGAGATGCGCGTTTGGAACGAGGGGGACGAGCCGAACGAAAACCTCGTCGGACGCACAGCCGCACTGCCGATCAAGACCAAGCGCGGACGCATGCTCGTCGAGGAGGGCGAGGAAATCGGACGGCAACACCTCGCCGACATCGTGCAGGCGTTCGCCGACGAACACGAGAAGGGCTCTCGTGTCGCCGTCCCGGTGCGCTCGGTGCTCAAGTGCAGGGCCCCCAGCGGTGTGTGCCAGGCGTGCTACGCCCGCGCGATGGCCACCGGGCAAACAGCTCAGATCGGGGATGCCGTGGGGATCGTGGCGGCCCAGTCGATCGGTGAGCCCGGTACCCAGCTGACGATGCGCACATTCCACACCGGGGGTGTCGCCGGGGCCGACATCACGCACGGCCTGCCGCGTGTGGTGGAGCTCTTCGAGGCCCGCAAGCCGAAGGGCTTGGCGAAGATCGCCGAGCAGGACGGCGTCGTTTCGATCGAAGAGTCCGAGAAGGCGCTCACCGTCGTCATCACCGACGAGGCGGGGGAGGAGCACCGTCATGCCTTCCCGCGCCGCACGCGCCTGTACGTGACCGCCGGTCAGAAGATCGAGGCGGGTACCCAGCTCAACGAGGGCTCGCTCTATCCGCACGAGCTCTTGGCGATCCGGGGGCGTACTGAGACCGAGCAGTACCTCGTCAAGGAGGTCCAGGAGGTCTACAAGTCTCAGGGCGTGGACATCAACGACAAGCACATCGAGCTGATCGTGCGGCAGATGCTCAAGAAGGTGAGGGTGGATCAGAAGGGCGACACCGACTACCTGCCCGGGCAGTTCGTGGACCGCTACGAATTCGCCAAGGCCAACGACGATGTGATCGCCAAGGGCGGGGAGACAGCCCAGTTCGAGGACATCATCCTTGGCATCACCAAGGCCTCCTTGAACACCGACTCGTTCCTCTCGGCGGCCTCCTTCCAGGAGACCACCAAGGTGCTCACCGACGCTTCCCTGGAGGGCAAGATCGACCGCCTCAACGGCCTCAAGGAGAACGTGATCATCGGCAAGCTGATCCCGGCCGCCACCGGCCTGAAGCGCTACCGGCGGATCGAGATCGAACCCTCTGAGCCGCTTCCGCGAGCGATCGACGATGTCGGGCTGCTCGACCAGGAGGAGATCGCCGCGGAGCTCGGCCTCGCCGACGGCGAAGCGCTCGGTACCGGCTACGGCAGCGAGTTCGACGCCGACCTCGCCTCGCTCGAGAAGATCGGGGCCGGCAGCTCGGATCCGGGCTTCGTCGAGGGACTCGGCGATCTCGAGGTTCCCGAGGAGCCCGGCGAGTAGCAGCGTCCACTCGGACGGGTTCGGATCGCTGTTGACAGCGGCGCATGCGCCGCTGTCCCGGCCGGCACATGTGCCGGCCGGCGGGGGCGCACATGTGCGCCCCCGTTCCCTCTGATGGGAGGGGTATCGCTCGGATCGGCCGCCCCACGCGTACGCGTGGGACGGCCCTTTGAGGGCATTCTCACCTCCCGCCGCTCCGCAGCGGGGGCGAAGGGTGTTGGGGGCGGTATATGGGGAGGGTGAGTACAGGCGCGATCACACGCCGGTCTCTGATTCTCGCCGTGGCGGCCGCCACGGCGGAGGGTGTCGTGCGACGCCCCGGCGCGGCGTTCGCCCGGATGGTGGCGGGCAAACCCTCGGCCGCATCCGCGACGCTCCCGCTCGTGAGCTCGGGGCTTCACGCCGGCGCCGGCCAGCCACCGATCGTGGCGCGCCGCGCATGGGCCCACGACAGCGCTCATCCGAAGGTGGCGCCCGGCTACGGGGCCGTGAAGCTCGCGTTCGTCCATCACACCGAGAACCCCGACGGCTACAGCGCCGCCGCGGTGCCGGGGATGCTTCGCTCAATCTATGAATTCCATCGCCACGTCCATGGCTGGAACGACATCGGCTACAACTTCGTGATCGACCGCTTCGGTCGTATCTTCGAGGCGCGCGCCGGCGGGATCGACGAGCCCGTGATCGGAGCTCACGCCGGGGGCTACAACGCCTATTCGACCGGCATCGCCATCCTCGGGAGCTACGGCTCGCGACACATTTCGACTCACGCCAAGATGGCGCTCGAACACCTGCTCGCATGGAAGCTCTCCCTGCACGGGGCCCCTCTCGAGGGGCGCGTCACAGTGCGCGTCACTCGCGCCGGCGCCTCCTACAGCCGCTATCCCGCCAACGCCCCCGTGTCGTTGCCGCGAGTGGCCGGCCATCGCGACGCCGATTCCACCGATTGCCCGGGCGACGCGCTCTATGGCGAGCTGCAAGCTTTGCGCCGGAGTGCTCTGCGACTCGCGCCGGCAGCGGCCCGAGCTACGCTTCAGCTTCAGATCGGGGAAGCGGAAGGCGCTCCGACCATTCTGGTCGGAAGCCTGCGGCTCCTCGACGGAGCACCGGTGGTGGGCGCCCCGATCGAGATCCAGGCGCGGGCCGTCGCCCGTAGGGGGGAGATGGTCCTCGAGCGCACCCTCGCGCAGACCGTCACCGACTCCGAGGGCAGGTGGTCGCTCCCGGTGACGGTCTCGGCCGGCGGCATCCCCCTGACGGCGCTGCGAGCGGTCTGCCCTGGCGGCGCCAATCTTCCCACGAGCGTGTCTGACCCGCTGGGCCTCGCCGGCCAGGTGTCCTTCAGCGCGACCCCTCCCCCGGGAGAAGCTCCCGTGCCCAGCCCTCCAGGATCTCCGCCTCCTGGCGGGTGAGACCGCTCGCGGGAAGCGTCTGCACAAGCAGAGTCGGGGCCCCGCGGGCGCTCGCCCACTCGTGACAGGCCTCGTTGAAGGCGTCATCGATCCACGCAAGCGGCCGGTTCCCGGCATACTCGTCGATCGAGTCGAGCTTCCAGTGGGCGTTCGTGCGGCGAGTCCCGCGCACACGACGATCGAAGCTCACGTGGGGGAGCGCAGGAAGGCCGAGTAGGTGGGGGAGGTATTCGTTGGCCTTCTCCTCCCATCCACTGGCCCACACGAGATCGAAAATGGGGGCAAGCCCTAGCAGGTGCTCGGCCGCGCCGGACGAAAGGAAGTGGGGTATGCCGTCGATCGAATGGAACCCCCCCTCGGGCTTCTCCCGGGCAGAAAAGGAGAACAGGGAGATCACCCCGTCGATGTCCACCAGCAGCAAGGGCCTGTCCGGTTGGATCTCCGTTAGGTGTGGGTCGTCTTTAGCCGGCACAGAGGTTGCGACCGGTAATCTGCTCGGGTCGCGTCGGTGCAGTAAAGCATCGCGCGTCCCCTGCCGATGGATCACTCCGTCGGGCTCCCAACCATGACTCTCTATCTCGGCATACTTCTCGCGCTGGCCTGTGCCTTCGTGGCGAACCTCGGCTTCTTCTACAAGTATCGGGGGGCCAACACGGTGGGCAAGGTGGATGTGCGACACCCCCTGCGCTCCGGGCGCGCCCTGTTCTCTTCGAAGTGGTTCGCGGTCGGGATGCTCGTCGCGGCAGGCGCCTGGGCGCTGCATGTGGCCGCGCTCGCGCTTGCCCCCATGTCCGTGGTGCAGGTGGCCCTCGCGGGCGGGGTGGTGCTGATCGCCGTCATGGCGGACCGCATGTTCGGCTTCCAGGTGGGTCCCCGTCAGTGGCTTGGGCTGTGGCTCACGGCGGCCGGCCTCGTCATGCTCGGCATCACGTTGCCCGCGATGCACGGAGCCCACTCTCATTTCTCTGATGCCGCCATGATCTCGTTCGAGGCGGGGCTGTTCGGTCTCGGGGGTTTGCTCATCATGGGACCCCGCATCGGCGGCCCCGTTGAGCACCATGGAATGATGCTGGGGGCGGCCGCCGGCATGCTCTTCGGCGTATCCGACATCGCCATCAAGGCGCTCACAGGCATTGTGGGGGCTCACGGGGCGCTCGGCGTGCTGCTCAGCCCATGGTTCGCGGTGGCGCTGCTTGCCTCTGTCGTCGCCTTCTACGCCTCGGCGCGAGGGCTTCAGGACGGCGATGCGGTACCGGTCATCGCCGTGACGGGCACCGCGGCTAACATCGCGGGGATCGCCGGTGGGATTCTCGTGTTCGGGGATCCCATGCCCGGGAGCGCCGTAGGGATCGTCTTTCAGTCGCTCGCCTTCGTTCTAGTGCTCATCGCGGCCGCGCTCATGCCGGCCCCCATGCGCTCCGCCGGTCTGCGCGCGACCGCGTGAGAGAACATCCGCCGGCCCATCCGCCGGCCGCCGGACGCTTGGGCGCCCGCATGTGGCCCGAGGCCCGAGTGCACCTCGAGCCGTCGCCGCGCCGACGCTGCTAGGATTTCGCCCCGAATGCCCACCACCTCACAACTCGTACGCAAGGGCCGCGTGGCCCCCAAGAAAAAGCTTGCCACCCCCGGCTTGAAGTCGGGTAAGGGGCGCAAGAAGAAGGTCGCCGCTCCTCAGCGGCGTGGGGTGTGCACGCGCGTGTACACGACCACTCCGAAGAAGCCTAACTCCGCCCTGCGCAAGGTTGCGCGTGTACGGATCGCCGGCTCGATGGAGGTCACTGCCTACATTCCCGGTGAGGGCCACAATCTGCAGGAGCACTCCGTCGTGCTCGTGCGCGGCGGTCGTGTCAAGGATCTTCCCGGTGTGCGCTACAAGGTCGTGCGCGGAACGCTCGACGCCGCCGGTGTGAGCGACCGCAAGAAGGCACGCTCGCAGTACGGCGTGAAGAAGAAGTAGACAGTGCCACGCCGCGCAGCCGCCCAGGTGCGTCCGGTTGAAGCGGACCCCATACACCGCTCCAAGCTGGTCCAGCAGATCATCAACAAGGTGATGCTCGACGGCAAGAAGTCCACCGCCGAGCGGATCGTCTATGACGCCCTCGCGCTGCTCGCCGAGCGCTCGGACAAGGATCCGATCGAGCAGCTCGAGAGCTCGATCAAGGCGCTCACCCCCGCGCTCGAGGTCCGTTCGCGGCGCGTTGGGGGTGCCACTTATCAAGTGCCGGTGGAGGTGCCCGCTCGTCGCGCTCGCACGCTCGCGGTGCGTTGGCTGGTCGAGTTCGCCCGCAACCGGCGCGAGAAGACGATGGCTCAGCGGTTGGCCAACGAGCTGCTCGACGCCCAGTCTCAGCAGGGGGGCGCCTACAAGCGCAAGGACGACATCTACCGCATGGCCCAGGCCAACAAGGCCTTCGCCCACTACCGCTGGTAATAGGTTCCCACCCGCCCGTTCCGCGGGATCTGAGCCACCTTCGATGCTCGGCGTGCAACCTACGCCTACGCTTGAGTGCGGCGTATCTCATCCACTGACAGACCACCTGGATCTTGTTCCTCCAGTAGCCCTCATCGAGTAACCCCTTAAGGAGTCAAGGGGGTCCTTCGCTACGGTGGGCCGCATGCCGAATTCTCCCGCCGCCTCCGACCGTATCGAGCGTCACGTGTGGGTGGTTGCCGGAGTCGTGATCCTCGGCATGATCATGTCGATTCTCGACACCACGATCGTCAACGTGGCCCTGGACACGCTCGGTCGCGACCTGCACAGTCCGATCTCGCAGATCCAGTGGGTCGTGACCGGCTATCTGCTGTCGCTGGCGGCGGTCATCCCGATCACCGGGTGGGCAGCGCGACGTTTCGGGGCAAAGCGTGTCTACCTGACCTCGATCGTGCTCTTCACACTCGGTTCTGCCCTCTGTGGGTTGGCCACCACGAGCACCTCCCTGATCGTCTTTCGCATCTTGCAGGGAGCCGGGGGCGGCATGATCATGCCCGTCGGTCAGATGATCATGGCCGAGGTCGCCGGGCCCAAGCGGATGGGACGGGTAATGGGGATCGTGGCGATGCCCGCCATGCTCGCGCCAATCCTCGGCCCGGTCGTCGGCGGGGTGATCCTCCAAGGTCTGCACTGGTCCTGGATCTTTTTCGTGAACGTCCCCATTGGCGTGCTCGCCGTGGTGCTCGCCGCGCGCACGCTTCCCCACTCCGACCTCGGCCGCCCCGGTCGCCTGGACACGGTCGGCCTCGCACTGCTTGCCACGAGCATGCCACTGGTCGTATACGGCCTGTCGGAGATCGGCACAACGGGTAGCTTCACCGCGACGAAGGTCGTCTGGCCGATCGCTATCGGTGTCTCCCTGACAGGAACCTTTATCTGGCACGCACTGCGGACCGAGCGACCATTGCTCGACATCCGCCTGTACGCCAACCGCGTGTTCGGAGCGGCCTCTCTGACCACATTCGGGTTGGGGGCGGCGCTCTTCGGAGCGATGATCCTCGTGCCCCTCTACTACCAACAGGTACGTGGGGAGAGTGTGATCGTGACCGGCCTGCTGGTAGGTCCGCAGGGACTTGGGATGCTCGCGATGACGCCGTTCAACGGTCGCCTCACCGAACGCTTCGGCGGCGGACGCGTGGCGATCGTGGGGGTCTTGATCCTTTGCCTGAGCACGCTCCCGCTCACATTCGTCGGGGCGCACACGTCGATTCTTGCCATCTCGCTTGTGCTCGGCGTACGCGGACTGGGCATCGGACTGTCGTTCATGCCCACCATGACCGCTGCCTTCACAGCCTTGCGCACCGACCAGCTCTCTGACGCCACCCCGCAGATGAATGTGCTCCAGCGCCTCGGTGGCGCGATCGGGACCGCCGTGCTCGCCGTGGTGCTGCAGCGGGCGACGCTCCATGCCCACACTCCGGCTGAGCACGCGGCCGGCTTCGACGCCGCCTACTGGTGGTCGCTTGGGATCGCCGCCCTGACCCTGATCCCCTGTGTGGTGCTCCTGCGCGCCGAAGCCCCTGGTGCCAGGGCCGCGCGGGTCGGCGCGGCGCCGGAGACGACGGTCGAGCCACTCGGCGCCTGACGGTCTCTCGCCCTTTCGATCACCCGATTTCCTCTGCTATAGTCGCCCCCCGCGGGCGAGTTGACGTGGCCATGTGCGCACGTCCCGCCAAGCGATGAGCCAGTATGGAGACCCTGATCAAATAACGAAGCGACCCGCCCGACGATTGGCAGCGCGTGGGCCCGAGGGGCCCATTTTTTTGCCCTGAACCGCCCCCGCGCCGGCCCTGACCCCACATTCGCAGCCCATCGACCATCTGAACAATGCCCCGTAAGTTTCCACTCGAAAAGACGCGCAACATCGGGATCATGGCCCACATCGACGCGGGCAAGACCACGACGACCGAGCGCATCCTCTACTACACCGGACGCACCTACAAGATCGGTGAGGTCCACGAGGGCGCGGCGGTTATGGACTGGATGGAACAGGAGCAGGAGCGCGGGATCACGATCACCTCGGCGGCAACCACGGCCGAGTGGGATGGGCACCGGATCAACATCATCGACACCCCGGGCCATGTCGACTTCACGGTCGAGGTCGAGCGCTCGCTGCGGGTGCTGGACGGGGCGATTGCCCTGTTCGACTCGGTGGCCGGTGTCGAGCCGCAGTCTGAGACGGTGTGGCGCCAGGCCGACAAGTACCACGTCCCCCGCATCGCCTACATCAACAAGATGGACCGCATCGGCGCCGACTTCGAGCAGGGCGTGCAGACCATGGTGGACCGGCTCGGCGCCCACCCCGTCCCGATACAGCTCCCCATCGGGGCGGAGGGGGACTTCGCGGGGGTCGTCGATCTCGTGAGGATGAAGGCGATCGTGTACAAGGACGAGCTCGGCACCGAGCAGGAAGTGCTCGCGATTCCCGATGCGCTCGTCGAAGCGGCCGCGGCCGCCCGCGAGCACCTGCTCGAGGAGGTCTCCCACTACGACGACGGCCTGCTCGAGCTGATCCTCGAGGAAGGCGAGATCTCCGAGGACCGGCTGAAGCAAGCGATACGCAAGGCGACGCTCTCGACGAAGCTGACTCCGGTGCTGTGCGGCTCCTCGTTCAAGAACAAGGGAGTGCAGCCGCTGCTCGACGCGGTCGTCGACTATCTCCCCTCGCCCCTCGACGTGCCGGCGGTGAGCGGCGCCGAACCGGTCAAGGGCGATGGCGAGGAGCCCCAGATCGAGCGCCACGCCGACGACACTGAGCCGTTCGCGGCGCTCGCCTTCAAGATCATGGCCGACCCCTACGTGGGCAAGCTCACCTATTTCCGTGTCTACTCCGGGCGCCTGGAGGCCGGCTCGCGGGTGCTCAACGTCAACAGCGGCCGCGCCGAGCGCATCGGGCGAATCCTGATGATGCACGCCAACGAGCGCGAGGAGGTCTCGGAGGTTTACGCCGGGGACATCGCCGCGGCGGTCGGCATCAAGCAGGTCATTACCGGCGACACGCTGGCTGCTCCCGATGCGCCGATCAAGCTCGAGAACATCACTTTCCCGGAGCCCGTGATCAAGGTGGCGGTCGAGCCAAAGACGAAGATCGACCAGGAGAAGATGTCAGTGGCGCTCGGCCGCCTCGCCGAGGAGGACCCCACATTCCAGGTGCGCACCAACGAGGAAACCGGCCAGACCGAGATCTCGGGCATGGGCGAGTTGCACCTCGAAGTGCTCGTGGATCGTATGAAGCGCGAGTTTGGGGTCGAGGCGAACGTCGGTCGTCCGCAGGTCTCCTACCGCGAGACGGTGCGCGGTACGGCCGAGAAGGTCGAAGGCAAGTTCGTGCGCCAGACCGGTGGCTCGGGCCAGTTCGGTGTCGTCTACATCAACCTGGAGCCCGCTCCGGGTGAAGGCTTTGAGTTCATCAACAAGATCAAGGGTGGCGCGATCCCCTCAGAGTTCATCCCCGCGGTGGGCAAGGGGATCGAGGAGGCCCTCGAGAACGGCGTCAAGGCGGGCTACCCGATGGTGGACGTGCGTGTCACGCTCGTCGACGGCAAGTACCACGACGTCGATTCCTCGGAGATAGCCTTCAAGGTGGCCGGCTCGCTCGCGTTCAAGGAAGCGGCCAAGCGTGCCAAGCCGGTACTGCTCGAGCCGATCTTCGCCGTCGAGGTCGTCACACCCGAAGACTTCCTCGGCGATGTGATCGGCGATCTGAGCCGTCGTCGCGGACGCGTCGAGGGCCAGGAGCGGCGGGGTAACGCGCTTGCGGTAACCGCTCGTGTTCCGCTGAGCGAGATGTTCGGGTATGCCACCGACCTGCGTTCGAATACGCAGGGCAGGGCCAATTACACGATGCAGTTCGAGAGGTACGAGGAGGTGCCTCCGAATATCGCGGAGAAGATCATCGAGCAACGCACGGGAGAGCCGGTGCCGGCCTGAGATGACCGTGAGCACTTCGCCATACTGCGTCCTACCGATTGGAGATCGACGGGATCTCCAATCGGCCAGCTCGCGTACCCCCGTACGCCACGCGGGCGGGCGGGACCCGATTCTTGTCTGGCTCGACTCACGGCCATCTCAGGTGCAAGTCGCATGGAAGTGATCGGGGTCAACAGACGAGAAGTTCATAGGCAGCAGTCAAGAAAATCCCCATTTAGATAGATTTCCCAGGTTCGCCCTACCAGCGGCGAATATCCAAGTCGATTACAGGAGCGAACACAAAGTGGCGAAGGAGAAGTTCGAGCGCGACAAGCCGCATGTCAACGTTGGCACCATCGGTCACATCGACCATGGCAAGACGACGCTGACCGCTGCCATCACAACGGTGCTGGCGGAGAAGATGGGCGGCGAAGCCCGAAGCTTCGAGGAGATCGACAACGCTCCGGAGGAGAAGGAGCGGGGGATCACCATCGCCACATCGCACGTCGAGTACCAGACCGAGAACCGTCATTACGCGCACGTCGACTGCCCCGGGCACGCCGACTACGTCAAGAACATGATCACCGGCGCCGCCCAGATGGACGGAGCCATCCTGGTGGTCTCAGCGGCAGACGGCCCCATGCCGCAGACGCGCGAGCACATCCTGCTTGCCCGGCAGGTTGGTGTGCCCTACATCGTCGTGTTCCTCAACAAGGCCGACATGGTCGACGATGAGGAGCTGATGGAACTGGTGGAGGTCGAGGTGCGCGAGCTCCTCTCCGAATATGACTTTCCCGGCGACGACATCCCGTTCATCACCGGCTCGGCGCTGAAGGCGCTCGAAGGCGACGAGGAGTACAAGGGCAAGATCATCGAGCTTGCCGAGGCACTCGACAGCTACATCCCGCAGCCCGTGCGCGAGCTCGAGAAGCCTTTCCTGATGCCGGTCGAGGATGTCTTCACGATCACCGGGCGTGGCACAGTCGCGACAGGTCGCGTGGAGCAGGGGATCGTGAACACCGGAGACACGGTCGAGATCGTGGGAGTCCACGACACCACCACCACGGTGGTGACGGGCGTCGAGATGTTCCGCAAGATCCTCGACCAGGGCCAAGCGGGCGACAACGTCGGCTGCCTTTTGCGAGGTACCAAGCGCGAGGAGATCGAGCGTGGCCAGGTGCTGTGCAAGCCCGGCTCGATCACTCCCCACACCAAGTTCAAAGCTGAGGTCTACATTCTCAAGAAGGAGGAGGGTGGTCGCCACACCCCATTCTTCACGGGCTACCGTCCTCAGTTCTATTTCCGCACGACCGATGTCACCGGCGTGGCGAAGCTGCCCGAGGGCGTCGAGATGGTCATGCCTGGCGACAACGTCCAGATGGAGATCGAGCTGATTCAGCCGATCGCCATGGACCAGGGCCTGCGCTTCGCCATCCGAGAGGGTGGACGCACGGTCGGCTCGGGCGTGGTCACCGAGATCATCGAGTAGTACCAAAGGGCGTCTCGCTCCCGCGGGCGCCCTTTCATTGCAGTCAGATACGACGAATTGGGCTCCGTAGGTCAGGCGGAGAAGGATGGATCACCGGAGGGCGATCTGTTCCTTCATCTTCCGCCCTCGCCCGGGGACGAGGTGGGCGGCAGCGCCCGAGTGCAACGACGTGACACAAGCGAACGAAGGCAAACGAGAGAACTCAGATGGCAGCTGTAACTCAAAACAAGATCCGTATCCGGCTGAAGGCATACGACACGTCCGCGATCGAGTCGGCCGCGAAGGAGATCGTGGAGACCGCCACGCGCACCGGCGCCACCGTGTCCGGTCCGGTCCCCCTGCCAACCGAGAAGAACGTCTACTGCGTGATCCGCTCGCCGTTCAAGGACAAGGACTCACGGGAGCACTTCGAGATTCGCACGCATAAGCGACTGATCGACATTCACCAGCCGAGTCCCAAGACGGTGGACTCGCTGCAGCGTCTGGACAACCTTCCGGCGGGCGTTGACATCGAGATCCGCCTAGCTACCTGAGCGTTTCATGCCAGCGATTCTCGCCAAGAAGCTAGGGATGACTCAGGTCTTCCAGGACGACGGTAGCGTCGCGCGCGTGACCGTGCTCGAGGCCGGTCCCTGTCCGGTGACCGCCGTGAGAACGACCGAGCGCGATGGGTACGAAGCGGTGCAACTCGCGTTCGGGCTGACCAAGGAGAAGCACCTCTCAAAGCCCGAGCTCGGGCACCTCAAGAAGGCCGATGCGCCCCCGATGCGCCACCTCGTGGAGTTCCGCTTGGATGGAGGCACACCCACTCAGTTGCAGGTGGGGGAGTCCGTGACCGTCGAGTCCTTCGAAGTGGGGGGGCGCGTGAAGATCGCGGGCGTCTCCAAGGGCAAGGGCTTCCAGGGAACGATCAAACGCCACAACTTCAAAAGTGGTCCCAAATCCCACGGTTCGCACAACGTGCGAGCCCCTGGCTCAATCGGGGCCTCGGCGTGGCCGGCGCGTGTCATGCCGGGGATACGTGGACCGGGCCAGATGGGCAACAAGCGCGCTAGCCAGCCGGGTCTTGAGATCGTCGCGGTGGACCCGCGGAAGAACCTTCTGCTAGTGCGCGGATCGGTCCCTGGGCCGCGCGGGGGCGTTGTGGAGGTGCGTGGCGATGCCTGAGGCTCCGCTGCTCAGCTCAGCCTCGGGATCCGCGGCCTCCAAGAAGGTGACCCTGCAGGAGTCGGCCTTCGGAGCCGGCTTCCATGGCCCACTCGTGCATCAGAGCGTACGCGCCGAGCAGGCCGCGCGCCGGCGCGGCACCGCCGCCACCAAGACCCGTGGGCTGGTCTCCGGCGGTGGCGCCAAGCCCTGGCGCCAGAAGGGCACGGGTCGGGCACGCGCCGGATCGAGCCGGTCTCCGCTGTGGACGGGGGGTGGAGTCGTGTTCGGCCCCCAGCCCCGCTCCTACACCTTCAAGGTCAACCGCAAGGAGCAGCGCGCCGCTTTGCGCAGCGCCCTCTCTCTGCATGCCCAGCGCGGCTCCGTGGCGGTATTCGAGGCTGCTGCCTTCAAGGCACCCAAGACAAGCCAGGCGTTCGAGCTGCTCGAGGACTGGGAGCAGCCCCGCCCAACGCTCGTGGTGCTCGCCGCCGAGGAGTCGGCGGCTGCGCTCTCCTTCCGAAATCTCGCCCGCGTGGCAGTGCTCCAGCCCGAGAGCGTTGGCGTGGCAGACTTGCTCGGAGCTGCCTCGCTGCTCATGTCTGAGGCGGCGCTCGCGGATATCACCGCGCGCGCCAGCGCATCCAAGAAGGGAGCCGACGGCGACCGGTCAAGTGTGCCCGGACGGCTCGCATCCTCTCAGGACGCGGGTCAGGATGACTCTCGGGGGATCTCATAATGGAGAGCTCCCAGGTGATCATCAAGCCGGTGCTCTCCGAGAAGAGCTATGTGCTCTCGGCGGCGGGAAAGTACACCTTCAGGGTCCACCCAGACGCCCACCGCACACAGATCCGTCAGGCCGTCGAGTCGCTGTTCGACGTTCACGTGGTTGAGGTGCGCACGCTCAGCGTCAAGTCCAAGCCCAAGCGCCGCGGCGTGACACGCGGTCGCACTCGCGCTTGGAAGAAGGCCATCGTCGAGGTTCGCGCCGGCGAAAGCATCCCGATCTTCCAGGGCCTCGAGGGCCTGAACGAGTAGAGGGAGATCGCGATGGCAATACGCAAGCCCAAGCCCACAAGCCCCGGTCGACGCTTCGCCTCCTACCCCGACTTCGCGGAGGTCACGAAGACCGAGCCTGAGCGCACGCTCGTCGAGGGTCTGAAGAAGAGCGGGGGACGTAACGCCCACGGTCGCAAGACCGCACGTCATCGCGGCGGCGGCGCCAAGCGTCTGTACCGCCGGGTTGACTTCAAGCGCCGCAAGGACGGTGTGCCCGCGAAGGTGGCCGCGATCGAGTACGACCCAAACCGCTCCGCCTACATAGCGTTGCTGCACTACACCGACGGAGAGAAGCGATACATCCTCGCCCCGCAACGACTGACGGTCGGGATGACGATCTCCTCCGGCGACGACGCGGAGATCTCGGTCGGCAACTGCATGTCTCTCGCACGCATGCCTGTGGGTACGGTGATTCACAACGTCGAGTTGCAGCCCGGTCGTGGCGGCCAGATGGCGCGCTCCGCCGGTGCCTCGGTGCAGTTGATGGCCAAGGACGGAGACATGGCCACGCTACGTCTTCCCTCGGGGGAGATGCGCATGGTTCGCGCTGAGTGCCGCGCCACTGTCGGAGTGATCGGCAACGCAGAGCACCAGAACGTCAAGGTGGGCAAGGCCGGGCGCAAGCGACACATGGGGGTGCGTCCGCAGACGCGCGGCGTGGCGATGAATCCCGTCGATCATCCGCACGGCGGCGGCGAGGGTTCGACGACCGCCGGTCGTCACCCCGTGACCCCATGGGGGGTGCCGACGCTTGGCTACCGCACTCGTAAGAAGAACAAGGGGTCGGACAAGTACATAGTGCGCGGCAGGCGTCGCGGGAAGGGTAAGCAAAGATGAGCCGCTCCAGCAAGAAGGGCCCGTGGGTCGAAGAGCGCCTGATGGCACGCATCGAGGCCATGAACGCGGCCAATACGAAGAAGATGTTGCGGACCTGGTCGCGTACGTCGACGATCTTCCCCGAGATGGTCGGCCACACGCTCGCCGTGCACGACGGCAAGAAGCACGTGCCTGTCTTCATCAGCGAGTCGATGGTCGGTCACAAGCTCGGCGAGTTCGCTCCGACGCGTATGTTTCGTGGTCATGCCGGCTCTGGGAAGGTTCGATGAGCCCCGAGAAGCCCGCCGACGAGCAGGCCCCGGAGGAGCAGGCCAAGCCGGCCGCGAAGGCCAGGCCTGCCGCTGCGAAGAAGCTTGCTGCGAAGAAGCCTGTCGCGAAGAAGCCTGTCGCGGAGAAGTCGCCCGCCAAGAAGCCTGCCGCCAAGGAGCCGGCGGCAAAGGATGGCGAGTCCGCGACGACCGAGGAGAAGCCGGTCACCAGGTCTGTTGCCAAGAAGCCGGCTGAGAAGGAGCCCGCCGAGAAGAAGCCTGCCGAGAAGAAGCCTGCCGAGAAGAAGCCCGTCGAGAAGGAGCCCGCTGCCGAGAAGGCAAGCGCCGCCAAGGCCGAGAAGGTAGCCGCCGCGAAGCCGGATAAGCCGGCGACCACAGCCAAGCGCGATGCGAAGTCCGCGGCCTCGACACCCGTGCGCCGCAAGGTTGTGCGCGCACAGGCCCGCTATGTGCGGACCTCGGCACGCAAGGCGCGCATGGTGTGCGGGCACCTACGAGGCAAGTCTGTTCCGGAGGCACGCGCTATCCTCGCTTTCACACCTCGTGAGGTGGCCCGCGACTGGAGCAAGCTGCTGGAGTCGGCAGTGGCCAACGCCGAGAACAATCACGAGTTGATCGAGGACGATCTGCTCGTTCGCGAGGCGTATGCCGACGAGGGGCCCACGCTCAAGCGCTTCCGGCCGCGAGCTCAGGGACGGGCAGCCCCGATTCGCAAGCGCACCAGCCATTTGACGATCACGCTGACACCCAAGCCGTAGGCGCGGAGACAGGACTTCAAAGAGAAATGGGTCAAAAGGTTCATCCAGAGGCAATGCGCGTGGGTTATATCCACGACTGGAAGTCCAACTGGTTTAACGAGCGCAACTTCGCCGAGTACCTGGCCGAGGACATCAAGGTCCGTGAGCACATCATCGACAAGCTCGCCCATGCCGGCCTGTCGGACATCACGATTCGTAAGGACTCCAACGACCTCGAGGTAAACATCCACACCGCCCGTCCCGGGATAGTGATCGGCAAGTCCGGCGCCGAAGTGGATGCCCTGCGGCGGGACCTGCACCGCATGACCAAGAAGCAGATCAAGGTCAACATCCTTGAGATCAAGCGCCCCGAGCTCGACGCGAAGCTCGTCGCTCAGTCGATCGCCGAGCAGCTTCAGAACCGTGTGGCTTTTCGTCGTGCCATGAAGCGTGCCCTCACGAGCGCCATGCGCTCAGGTGCCAAGGGCGTCAAGGTGCAGGTGTCCGGTCGCCTGGGCGGTGCGGAGATGGCACGTACCGAGAGCTATTCCGATGGACGAGTGCCGCTGCACACCATGCGCGCCGACATCGACTACGGCTTTTACGAGGCACGCACCACCTTCGGGCGGATCGGGGTCAAGTGCTGGGTGAACAAGGGCGAGATCATGCCCGAGGGCTACACCGGCGCGGACCTCACCGATATGAGTGCCCCGGCGCCCCCGAGCGGTGACCGCGATGGTCGCGGCGGGCGCGATGGGCGCGACGGTCGCGGCAGAGGACGTGGCGGACCCGGTGGTGGCGGAGGTCGTGGGGCGGGTGGGTCCGGATCCGGAGGGCGCGGTCCGGGTGGTGGCGGTCGCGGTCCCGGTGGTCCGGGTGGCGGAGGTCGTGGGGCAGGTGGCCCCGGATCCGGAGGTCGTGGGGCGGGTGGGTCCGGATCCGGCGGTCGCGGTCCGGGTGGTCCGGGTGGCGGAGGACGTGGGGCGGGGCCTGGATCCGGAGGTCGTGGTCCCGGCGGTGGCGATCGAGGTGGCATGCGCTGATGCTGTCCCCCAAGCGTGTCAAGCACCGCAAGCAGCACCGTGGCCGTCGCCGCGGGCTCTCGCGCGGGCAGGTGAAGGTTCAGTTCGGGGAGTACGGCCTGAAGTCGCTCGAGCAGGGCTGGCTCACCAACCGGCAGATCGAGGCTGCTCGTATCGCGATGACCCGCAAGATCAAGCGTGGTGGGAAGGTGTGGATCAATGTGTTCCCCGACAAGCCGGTGACGAAGAAGCCGGCCGAGACGCGCATGGGATCGGGCAAGGGCAACCCAGAAGGATGGGTGGCGGTTGTCAAGCCCGGCCGTGTCATGTTCGAGCTCGCCGGGGTCCCTGAGCCGCTCGCGCGCGAAGCTATTCGGCTCGCCGCGCACAAGCTGCCCGTCAAGTCCAAGTTCGTGTTGCGAGAGGATTGAAAGGCCCCCACCCATGAAGGCCAAGGAGATCAGAGACATGCCCGACGATGAACTCGCCGAGCAGATATCGACGATGCGCAAGGACCTCTTCGGGAAGCGCTTCGCCAATGCCACCGGCGAGCTTGAGAACACGGCTGGAGTCTCTCACGCTCGGCGCGATCTGGCACGGGCTCTCACCGTCGCCCGCGAGCGCACTATTGGGGTCAAGCGTGGCCACAAGAACTGACAAGCTGAACCGGAAGATGGAAACAGATAGAGATGGCTGACGAGACAGATAACGAGACGCCGCAGGACGCCGAGGTCAAGGCTCAGGTGAGCGAGGAGGCCCAGCAGGCTGCCCCCGAGGCGCCCGCCGCGGTCGCGGCCGAGCCCGCCGAGCAGGTTTCGCCGAAGGAGCGTCGCCGCCGTGTGCGCTCCACGCATACGGGTGAGGCGCGTGTATCGCGCACTCCTGAGGAGCGTCACTCCGAGCGTGTCGCCGAGCGCCGGGCTAAGGCAGTCAAGCGTCGTGCACGGCGTCTACAGGAACGTGCCAAGGCCCTCGAGCGTCGGGCTGGCGCCCCCGCTCGCGAGCCCCTCCCGCCCGTGCACGCCCCGGTCGAGGGCGCCCGCAAGGTTCGCCAGGGGGTCGTCGTCTCAGACAAGGCTGACAAGACGATCACCGTGCGTATCGACATCGCTCGCCGCCATCGGCGCTACGAGAAGATCGTGCGCAGCTCAAACACCCTGCACGCCCACGACGAGAACAACGAGGCCAACGAGGGCGATGTGGTGCGAGTCGTGGAGAGCCGTCCACTCTCGCGCACCAAGCGCTGGAAGCTCGTCGACGTGTTGGAGAAGGCGCGATGAAGATCTCCGATTTTCAGGTTGAGGCCCCCCGGATGGGCAGCTCTCCAACGAAGAGGGCCGACCGGATGGAGGCCCGAGCATGATTCAGAACGAGACCCGATTGCGCGTGGCCGACAACACTGGCGCGCGCGAGATCCTGTGCATTCGCGTCAAGGGCGGATCGAGGCGACGCTATGCGCACGTGGGCGACGTCATCACAGCCACCGTCAAGCAGGCCAATCCGCATGGCGCCGTCAAAAAGGGCGACGTGGTGACGGCGGTAGTGGTGCGTACCAAGAAGCCGTTCGGGCGCGATGACGGCACCTACATCTCCTTCGATGACAACGCCGCCGTGATCATCGACGACCAGAACAATCCGCGCGGGACCCGCGTGTTCGGCCCGGTGGCGCGCGAACTCCGTGATCGCAACTTCATGAAGATCGTCTCCTTGGCCCCCGAGGTTCTCTGAGAGATGGCCCGCACAGTCACCCCAGAGCGTCGTGTGCTCAAGGTCCGCTCCGGAGACCAGGTGCAGGTCATGGCAGGCAAGGATCGCGGCAAGCGCGGCCGGGTGCTGCGCGTGGAGCCGACCCGTGAGCGTGTATACGTGGAGGGCTTGAACATGGTTAAGCGCCACATGCGCCCTCAGCAGGTTGCCGACACCCAGCGCGGGCAAACCGTGGGTGGCGTGATCGAGCGCGAGGGGCCGATCCATGCCTCGAACGTGATGCTCATCGACCCGAAGGACGATAGGCCCACGCGGGTGGGCGTCGAGCGCGAGAACGGCAAGCGCTATCGAGTCGCCAAGCGCTCCGGAACAAGGCTCGACTGACGAGGACAATGATGAGCACCGCGACAACAGCACGCCTGAAGACCCGTTATCTCGAGGAGATTCGCCCTGCGCTGATCGAGCGCTTCGGTCATTCCTCGGTGATGCAGGCACCCAAGCTCCAAAAGATCACCCTCAACATGGGGGTGGGCGACGCCAAGCAGGACTCCAAAGTGCTCAAGGCGGCACAGGAGCAGCTCGCGACGATCGCCGGCCAACAGCCGAGTGTCCGCCGCGCGCGCAAGTCGATCGCGGCATTCAAGCTCCGCGAGGGAATGCCGGTCGGGGTCGCCGTCACGCTGAGAGCGGAACGCGGCTACGAGTTCCTCGACCGTCTCACCTCGATCGCGATTCCCCGGATACGAGACTTCCGCGGCCTGAACCCCAGGTCATTCGACGGCCACGGCAACTACACCATGGGGGTTCGTGAGCAGATCATCTTCCCCGAGATCGACTATGACGCGATCGACCAGGTGAGGGGTATCGACATCACGATCACCACCACCGCCAAGAGCGACGTCGAAGCTTTCGCTCTCCTGCAGGCCCTTGGGCTGCCGTTTGCCACTCAAGGGCGCCCTGCCGGCTTCGACCAGGCCGGCGGCAACGAGACCTCTGAGAATGGGAGCAATGACTGATGGCCAAGACCTCGCTACGCGTCAAGCAGGCGCGTCCGCCAAAGTTCAAGACACGTGCATATACTCGCTGCAACCGCTGCGGACGCCCGCACTCGGTGTACCGCAAGTTCGGGCTCTGCCGCATCTGTCTGCGCGAGCTCGCCCACAACGGCCAGATACCGGGGATGACGAAGTCCTCCTGGTAGGCGCAACGTCCTCCCGAGAACTACTTCAGATCAGAGCACGCCATGTCCATGACAGACCCCATAGCCGACTTCCTCACGCGTATTCGCAACGCGATCCACGCTGCGCACGAGACCGTTGAGATCCCGGCCTCCAAACTGAAGGCCGAGGTTGCGCGCATCCTCACCGAGCAGGGCTACATCGACTCATGGTCGATCGTGCCGGCGCCCGACGGCGCGGTCGGTCAGCTGATCGAGATCCGCCTGAAGTACACGGACGACCGCCGCTCGGCGATCTCGGGCTTGAGGCGCGTCTCAAGACCAGGGCGACGCACTTACGTGGAGGCAACTCGCATTCCCAAGGTGCTTGGTGGGATGGGAACTTCGATCGTGTCCACCTCGCGCGGCGTGATGACCGGTCACGACGCGCGCGCCGCCGGTGTCGGCGGCGAGGTCCTCGCGCAGGTCTGGTAGCTGGTCATGTCGAGAATCGGTAGACAGCCAATCCAGGTGCCCGCCGGGGTGACCGTCGCGATAGAGCCCGAGTCGGTGAGCGTCAAGGGTCCGAAGGGGGAGCTCTCAGAGCGCCTCCCGCGCGACATCGAAGTTGTCCAGGATGGCGAGACGCTGGTGGTCTCGCGCCCCACGGACCGCGGGGAGCACCGTGCGCTGCACGGCCTTACGCGTTCGCTTGTGGCCAACATGGTTCAGGGCGTTACCGCCGGCTACGAGAAGCGTCTGGAGATCCAGGGCGTTGGGTACCGCGCGCAGATGAAGGGCAAGAACATCGAGCTGGCCGTGGGCTACTCCCACCCGGTCCCGATCCAGGCGCCCCAGGGCATAGAATTCGAAGTTCCCCAGCCGACGAGGATCGTCGTGAAGGGAATCTCAAAGCAACAGGTGGGGGAGATCGCCGCGATCATTCGCAAGCAACGTCCCCCGGAGCCCTACAAGGGCAAGGGCATCCGCTACGAGGGCGAGTATGTCGCCCGTAAGGTGGGCAAGAGGGCATGACCGTCCTTACGAAGGAGACACGTCGTCTCAAACGCCGTCGCCGCGTGCGCGCGAAGGTGTCGGGCACCGCCGCTCGTCCGCGCATCTCCGTGTTTCGCTCCAACCGCGGCCTATCGGCCCAGCTCGTCGACGATTCCTCCGGTCGCTCGCTCGCTGCCGTCCACTGGTACGAGCCCGAGCTGCGCAAGCTGACAGGTGACGATCGCACCAAGCGCTCGGGCGAGCTGTTGGCGGAGCGTGCCAAGGCCGCAGGGGTGTCCGAAGCGGTGTTCGATCGCGGCGGCTACCGTTACCACGGCCATGTGCGGGCGTTCGCCGAGGCGATCCGCGAGGCCGGCATAACCGTCTAGGCTCGGTCCGCCCGCTACCCTCTCTCACTCTCCTATGCAACCAGATAGATCAGTCAACGCAGGCAGCCTCGACCTCCAGGAGCGCGTGGTGGAGATCAACCGCGTCGCCAAGGTGGTCAAGGGCGGGCGGCGCTTCTCGTTCACCGCGCTCGTGGTCGTCGGCGACGAACGCGAAGTGGTGGGGATCGGCTACGGCAAGGCCAATGAGGTCCCGCTTGCCATCCAGAAGGGTGTCGAGCGCGCCAAGAAGGACCTCTTCAGGGTGCCCAAGCACGGCAGCACGATCACCCACCAGACGACCGGCATCTTCGGGGCGGGACGCGTGTTCTTGAAGCCGGCCGCTCCCGGTACCGGGGTGATCGCGGGGGGAGGCGTTCGCGCCGTGCTCGAGCTCGCCGGGATTCACGACATTCTCTCCAAGAGCCTTGGGACCCAGAACCCGATCAATCTCGTCAAGGCCACGGTCGCCGGCTTGCGCGGTCTGCGCACTCCCGCCGAGGTCGCCGAGCTGCGAGGTCTGTCGATCGCGAAGGTCCTGGGCTTGACCGAGCGGCCCACCAACGGCGCCGCTGAGTCCGGCGACGGTGCTCAGGCAGGTGAGAGCAGTGCCGACGCGGCACCCGTCGCCGCCGAGGTCGCTGCCACATCTGCCGGCGAGGGCACCCCTGCCGGTGCAGGCGGTGAGAGCACGGGGCCAGGCGATCCCGGTGAGACGGCAACGGAGCCGGCCGCAGACGCGACGGAGGCGCCGGCCTGATGGCGACCCTGCAGATCACCCAACGACGTTCGAGCAGCGGCTCGAACAAGCGCCAGCTCGACACGCTGCGCTCGCTTGGTCTGCGACGCATCGGCCACACCGTCGAGATCAAGGACTGTGAGCAGGCACGCGGCATGGTGCACGCCGTCCGCCATCTCGTCGAGGTCCAGCCCGACGGGCAGCGGGGGCAGAGCTCATGAGCGCCGCCGAGAAGGGCGCTCGCGGCGCCAAGCCCGGGTCGATCCCCGCGGAGGAGGAGTCCCCCCGTTCGGGGACCTCCCGTGGCGTGGGGCAGGCACGCTCTGGGGCACAGGCAGGCGGGCAGCGCGTCGGCCTTCACTCGCTGAAGCCGGCTCCCGGAAGCCGCCGTCCGCGCAAGCGGGTGGGTCGCGGCGAAGGGTCGGGCACCGGCAAGACCTCCGGGAGGGGGCAGAAGGGCGCGGGATCGCGCTCGGGCTCCAAGAGCCGCGCGCGCTTCGAGGGCGGCCAGATGCCGATCCACATGCGTATGCGCAAGCTTCGTGGCCCCCACATGAAGAAGTCGATGCCCTTCGAGATGTTCCGTACCCATACTCAGCCCGTGAATGTCTCCGACCTGGAGAGTCGCTTCGACGCTGGCAGCGAGGTTACGGTCGAGCTGATGCAGTCCAAGGGGCTTGCCACACGCAAGGGTGTACCCGTCAAGGTGCTCGCCAAGGGGGATCTGAGCAAGGCGCTCACGGTCCACGCCCACGGCTTCAGCAAGGCGGCGCGCGAGCGCATCGAGGCCGCCGGAGGCACCTGTCACACGCTCGAGGGCTAGCCGCAAGACTCGTCAGGGCGCTCGGCGGCGCCCACGAGATCACCGAGAGCTAGAATCAGACCCCACCTGTCCCGCCCGGGAACGTTGAGGGAACCTCCAGAGACTCTCGGAACGGCCGGACCACAAGCCATGCTCTCGACCATCCTCAGCGCATTCCAGGTTGCGGACATCCGCAAGAAGATCCTGTTCACGGCGGCGATGCTGCTGATCTACAGGCTTGGTTCGCATCTCCCCGTCCCCGGCGTCAACCTCAGCGCCGTCAACAGTCTCCAAAAGCAATTCGGTGGGTCGGGCATCCTGGGGTACCTGAACCTGTTCTCAGGCGGCAGCCTCTCGCGGATCGCGCTGTTCGCGCTCGGGATCATGCCCTACATCACTGCCTCGATCATCCTGCAGCTGCTGCAGGTGGTGGTGCCATCGCTGGAAAAGCTCTCAAAGGAAGGCGAAGTGGGGCAGGCGCGGATCACCCAGTACACGCGCTACCTGACCGTTGGTCTCGCTTTCGCCCAGTCGATCGGCTACGTGTTCCTGTTCCGCTCGCTGTCCGCCTCTTCCAATGAATCGGTGGTGACGAAGTTCGACGCTCCCCACGTCTTCCTGATCGTGATCTGCCTCACGGCGGGCTGCGTGCTCCTGATGTGGATCGGCGAGCTCATCACTCAGCGCGGGATCGGCAACGGCATATCGATCCTTATCTTCACCTCCATCGTGGCTCGACTGCCGTCGGGCATCGAAGTGTGGTGGACGAGTCAGGATCAAGTATTCAAGGTGATGATGCCCTTCCTCGTGCTGGCGGTGGTAGCCGGGATCGTGTTCGTGCAGGAGGGTCAGCGGCGGATACCTGTGCAGTACGCAAAGCGTGTGATCGGCAGGCGCATGAGCGAAGGGGGCCAGACCTATCTCCCCCTGCGCTTGAACATGGCTGGGGTGATCCCGGTGATCTTCGCCGCGAGCATCATGGCGTTCCCGCCGACCGTGGGGCAGCTCATCAAAACGCCCTGGGCGAAAGACGTGTCGAACTTCTTCACGCCGAACGGCTGGCACTACATCGTGGGCGAGTCGATCTTCATCATCGTCTTCGCCTACTTCTACACGGCCGTCACGTTCAACCCGGTCGACCAGGCGGACAACCTGAAGAAGTACGGCGGATTCATACCGGGTGTGCGCCCGGGACGTCCCACCGCCGAATTCCTCGACCGCATCCTCGCGAGGCTGACATTCCCGGGAGCACTCTTCCTGGCGGCCGTGGCGGCGTTGCCGGCGATCCTGATCGCTCGTACACATCAGAACTTCTTCTTCGGAGGGACATCGATCCTGATCGTGATCGGGGTGGCGCTTGAAACGATGAAGCAACTCGAGGCGCAGCTGATGATGCGTAGCTACGAGGGCTTCTTGAAGTAGCCGCGCTTCGCCCCCTGCTCTGTTGCCCGACGTGAGGGCCACATGCGGGAAAGGCGCTCGATTGGGGACGAGGCGCCCACGCGGTAAGGCCCGGGGTGTGCTCAGCAGACCCCGCGACCCAACCCCAGCGGGTAGGCTCCTTCTCCGCTGATGGTCGAGACGAACCTCATCCTGCTGGGTCCTCCCGGCGCCGGCAAGGGCACGCAGGCGGAGCGCCTCCAAGCGGACTTCACGCTTGCCCATATCTCCACCGGTGACATGTTGCGTGCCCAGGTGGCGCAGGGAACCGAGCTCGGCCGGGAGGCCGAGAAGTACATGAACGCGGGTGAGCTCGTCCCCGATGAGGTGATCCTTGGGATGATCGGAGGGCGCATCGCGGAGCAGGATGCCCGCGAAGGGTTCCTGCTGGACGGCTTCCCGCGCAACACCAGCCAGGCCGACGCGCTCGCCGCGACGTTGGCCGACTCCGAGGCGACGACTGACCGGGGTCCTCCTGATCGATGTGCCCGACGAGGAGGTCGTGAGGCGGCTCGCCGGCCGGCGCTTGTGCCTGAAGAGCGGTCACGTCTATCACGTCGAGTTCGATCCCCCCAAGCGGGAGGGCGTGTGCGACCAGGATGGCTCCAGGCTGATCCAGCGCGATGACGACAGGGAGGAGACGATCCGCCGGCGCCTGGAGGTGTACTTGCGCCAGACCGCCCCCCTGATCGACTACTACGAGGGTGCCGGCCTACTGCGTCGCTTCGACGGTCAACGCGGCCCCAACGAGGTGCACGACCATATCCGGGCAACGGTGGCCACGCTGCGCCTGGAGGAGGAGCTCTAGAGGAAGTGCCCACCCGGCTGACGGTTCATCGCCTCGGCCCACCGGTTGGCGGGCGATGTGGCCGACGGCGCGACGCCCGGTCAGTGCGCTCACGAGCCGAGCTGGAAGGCAGACATGCGGAGCTGGAAAGATAAGCTCCTAGGGGTGATCATCAAGAAGTCGCCAGAGGAGATCGAGAAGATGGCTGCCGCCGGCGCGATCCAGGCGGCCACGCTCGACCTGGTGGCCGGCAAGATCCGTGCGGGGGTGACCACGGAGGAGCTCGACGAAGCCGCCGAGCGCTTCATTCGCTCGCGGGGTGCCACGCCCACGTTCAAGGGGTATCGCGGCTTCCCGGGCTCGATCTGCGCATCCCCGAACTCGATGGTGGTGCATGGCATCCCCGGTCGCTACCGACTCAAGCGGGGAGACATCCTGTCGGTCGACATCGGCGTGACGCTCGATGGGTGGGTGGCCGACGCGGCCCGCACATTCCCGGTGGGGGAGGTGAGCCCGCTCGCGCAGAACGTCCTGGGGGCCACCGAGCGGGCGCTGCGCGCCGGGGTGGAGCAGTGCAAGGCGGGCAACCGCATGGGGGACGTCTCACATGCGATTCAGGGGGTGGCGGAGGGGTCGGGTTTGGCCGTGGTGCGATCGCTCGTCGGGCATGGGGTGGGCAAAAGCATGCACGAGGATCCCCAGGTCCCCAACTACGGGAGTGCCGGCAGAGGCCCCCTGCTGGAGGAGGGGATGGTGCTCGCGATCGAGCCGATGACGACCGCCGGGCGCCCCTCGGTGCGCGTGGCGGGGGACGGGTGGGCGATCTTCTCGCAGGACGATTCGCTCGCCGCGCATTTCGAGTTCACCGTGGCGATTACCGGGGAGGGCCCCCGAATTCTCACGCCCTGGCATGTTCCCCCAGGGGAGCGGGGCTCTGCCCCTGCGCTCACCGAGGCCGCCACGCCTGCGGCATAGTTGGCCAGAGTCGGTCGTGCGGCTTGTGTTGGGCGTGGGGCTTGTGTTGGCCAGAGTGGGTCGTGCGGCTTGTGCTCAGGGGTTCGCGGCCCGCTGGACAGTGGTGCTCGATGGTGTCGCATATGACCCCATGCGCAGGGGGCCCGCGGCGTGGGCGGGATAGTTGCTACCATCCGCTGTCCTGCTCGAATGCGCCGAAGCTTGGGCGCGTGAGGGCAAAACCACGACGTGGTAGCGGCGGCCGTACCGGCAGCCAGAGCCGGGTCGCAGGGACCAGCCGAAAGGGATCATGAAGGTAAGACCGTCGGTCAAGCCGATGTGCGAGAAGTGCAGGATCATCCGCCGTAACAAAACGGTGCTGGTCATCTGCCAGAACAAGCGTCACAAGCAGCGGCAGGGCTAACCCGCGGATGGCACGCATCGCCGGGGTCAACCTCCCCTTGAACAAGCGCACAGAGATCGGCCTGACGTACATCTACGGCATCGGTCGCTCCACCTCGAACAAGATCCTGGACGAGGTGAAGGTGAGCCCGGAGACCTACATTCGCGACCTCACCGAGGACGAGGTCTCGCGCCTGCGTGATGCCATCGACCGCTCGCTGACGGTTGAGGGGGATCTACGCCGCGAGCGCTCCCAGGACATCAAGCGGTTGCAGGAGATCGCGTGCTATCGCGGCCTGCGCCACCGCCGTGGGCTGCCCGTGCGGGGGCAGAAGACGAAGACGAACGCCCGCACCCGCAAGGGCCCGAAGCGGCTGCAGGTCGCAGGCAAGAAGAAGCTCAAGAAGTGATCCTCCCCACGGTCCCCCCAATTCCACGATCTGCCGTGGCGCAGGCCTCGCGTGCGTCTGCGTTCTGCAAGGAGGCATGCTGATGGCCGCCGCCCCCAAGCGGCCTGCCCGCGGGAGGCGCAGGCAGAAGAAGAACGTGCCCGTCGGCCAAGCGCACATCAAGACTTCGTTCAACAATACGATCGTCTCGCTCACCGACACCCAGGGCAACGTGCTCGCGTGGGAGTCGGCAGGTGGCGCCGGCTTCAAGGGATCGCGCAAGTCCACTCCCTTTGCCGCCCAGGTGACGGCCGACGCTGCCGCCCGCAAGGGCATGGAGCAGGGCCTTCAGAAGGTCGAGGTCTACGTCAAGGGCCCGGGCTCGGGCCGCGAGACGGCGATCCGCTCGTTGCAGGCCGCCGGTCTCGAGGTGACGGGCGTGAAGGACGTGACCCCGCAGGCCCACAACGGGTGCCGCCCCCGCAAGCGGCGCCGCGTCTGAGATGGCCGTGAGCGCTTCGCCATACTGCGTCCTCGTCGGCTCGCGTGCTAAGCGCGCCACGCGCTGCTTGTGCCCCGAATGGGGTACGTCCTTGTCTGGCTCGACTCACGTCCATCTCAGAGGAGCGAAGTAATGGCGAGGGACACAGGCCCACAGTGCAAGCAGTGCCGTCGTGAGGGACAGAAGCTGTTCCTCAAGGGTGAGCGCTGCCTGACCGACAAGTGTGGCGTCGAGCGGCGCTCATATCCCCCTGGAGAGCATGGGAGGGGACGCCAGAAGCAGAGCGAGTACCGCCTGCAGTTGCGCGAGAAGCAAAAGGCCCGCCGCTACTACGGGGTGCTCGAGAAGCAGTTCCACGGCTACTACGAGAAGGCTTCGCGCCAGCCCGGGATCACAGGCGAGAACCTGCTCGCGCTGCTCGAGTGCCGCCTGGACAACGTCATGGTCCGCCTCGGTTTCGCCGCCTCGCGCAGGCAGGCGCGTCAGCTCATCCGTCACGGTCATTGGACGGTCAACGGCCGCCGGGTGGATATACCCAGCTACCAGGTGAGGCCGGGCGATGTGATCGCGATAAAAGCGGATACTCCGGCTATGCAGGTGGTAAGGGACGCCACCGAGCTCACCGGACAGATCCCCGCGTGGCTCCAGGCCGACCACGAGTCGCTTACGGCCAAGGTGCTGCGCAAGCCGGAGCGCCGCGAGGTGGCCGCGCCGGTGCAGGAGCAGCTCATCGTCGAGCTGTACTCGAAGTAGACGCTTTCCCCCGCCGACGCCTCTTGGGGGGTGGCGGCGCGCCAGAGCCGGGCTCTCAGCAGGCTCGGTTTGACACCAACACGACGTTAGGACCCTGATGCTCGACTTCCAAATCCCCCGGATCACCAGCGAGTCCGTGGAGCAGAACCGTGGCACGTTCACCATCGAGCCGCTCGACCGCGGATTCGGCTACACGTTCGGCAACTCGTTGCGGCGTGTCCTGCTCTCCTCGCTCGCCGGCGCTGCCGTTACGAGCGTGCGCATCGAGGGCGTGGCGCACGAGTTCTCCACAGTCCAGGGCGTCAAGGAGGACGTGACTGACATTGTGCTCAATCTGAAGGGGATCGTGTGCCGCATGCACTCCGATGCTTCCGAGGTCGAGGCCCCGCTGGTGGTTACCGGTCCAGGTGAGATCACCGCGAAGGACATCGACCTGCCGGCGGGTGTGGAGATCCTCAACCCGGGCGTCCACATCGCGACGCTCGAGAAGAAGACCAAGCTCGAGCTCTACATGACGATCGGCCGCGGTCGTGGGTATCGACCCGCCGAGGAGAACAAGTCGGCCGACCAGCCGATCGGGGTGATTCCGATCGACTCCATTTTCTCACCTGTGCGCCGCGTGGCCTACGCGGTAGAGCAGGCGCGTGTGGGGCAGAAGACCGACTTCGACAAGCTCACGCTCGACATCGAGACCGACGGCTCGATCGAGCCGCAGGCCGCGCTGCGCGAGGCGGCCGAGCTGCTCATCTCACAACTTGCGATCTTCACCGACGCAGACCGCATCCAGGAGCTGAGGGCGGTTCCCGGAGGACAGCTCGACGGTCACGGGCTCGCGGTTGGTGGAGCCGGCGCCCCCGCGGCCCTCCAGGGCGAGGAGTGGAGCATCCTGATCGAGGAGCTCGAGCTCGGGGTGCGCTCCTACAACTGCCTGAAGCGCGCCGGCATCCAGACTGTGGGCGACCTCATCTCCAAGTCCGAGGGCGAGCTCAATGCGATCCCCAACTTCGGCAAGAAGTCGATCGACGAGGTCATTGAAACACTCGAGGCGCGGGGCCTGCACCTGCGCCAGGACTAGCTGGACGCTTGATGGTTAGAATCCAGCGGCGACCATGAGACATCAGAAGACACGCAACAAGCTCAGTCGCGACTCGGCGCATCGCAAGTCGCTGCTCATGAACCTCACCAAGGAGGTCATCGAGCACGAGCGGATCAAGACGAGCGAAGCGAAGGCGAAGGCCGTGAAGCCCGAGATCGAGAAATTGATCACGCTGGCCAAGCGGGGGGACCTGCACGCCCGTCGCCAGGCCCTGTCGGCCCTCTCTCAGGACAAGTTCGCCGTACACAAGCTGTTTGCGGAGGTTGCCCCCCGTTATGCCGAGAGGCCGGGCGGGTACACCCGCATCCTCAAGCTCGGGCCGCGTCGAAGCGACGCGACCGAGATGGTTTACCTCGAGCTCGTCTGACACCGCCCGCACCCTCGCGTACCTGATGGGGCACAGGTGGTCTCAAAGCTGACGCTGCAGTACGACGGGACGGAGTTCATGGGCTGGGCATGTCAGCCCGGGTTGCGCACCCTGCAGGGAGAGCTCGAGCGAGCGTTGCGCACGATCCTTGGCGAGGAAGGTCACGACCGCAAGTCATTGACGGTCACGGCGGCGGGGCGCACCGACCGGGGAGTGCACGCCTGGGGCCAGGTGGTGAGCTATCGCCATGAGGCCGTTGACCCGGGGCGCCTGAACTCGCTCCTACCCGCCGACATGGCCGTGCTTTCGTGCGAGCCTGCGCCCGAGGCGTTCGACGCCCGGCACGAGGCCATCGGTAGGACCTACTGCTATCGCGTGCTCGCCAGGCGCACGCGTGACGTGTTCCAGCGTGGGCGCGCCCTGTGGTGGCCGCGGCCGCTGGACGGCGCCCTCCTGACCCAGTGCGCGGAGCTGCTCGTGGGAAGGCACGACTTCAGGGCGTTCACGCCCACGGAGACAGAGCACACCCACTTCGAGCGCGAGGTGACCAGCGCCCGTTGGCAGGCAGCGGGGGACGTGCTCGAGTTCTGGATCGAGGCGGACACTTTCTTGCGGCACATGAACCGGGTCCTGGTGGGGACGATGCTCGAGGTCGCCGCCGGACGACGCGAGGTGGGGGAGTTCGCGGAGTTGCTCCAGGGGAGGCCTCGCTCGCATGCCGGTCCGACGGCGCCCGCCCACGGCCTGGCACTTGCCTCGGTGACCTATCCTGTGGGCTAGATTCCTCGCGCCCGTAGGGGACGTGCGCCGTGGGCAATGGAGCGGGACATGCGCCGTAGGCAGTGGAGATCGGGACGTGCGCCGTGGCAGTGGGGATCGGTGTGGTTGGGGGTTTGCTGAAACGGCTTGCCCCACGCGTACGCGTGGGACGGCCCGTTTGGAGGAGCACAACACACCCTCCTCGAAGGGCGGTCCACTCGCTCTGATCGCTTGGCGGCCGCCGCGGCAAGCCAGCCAAGCGCTTGACCGACAAGACACAGCAGGGACCGCACCGACGCCTATGCTGGGGGAGATGCTGAACGTGCTGCTCACCAACGACGACGGGATCGAGGCCGACGGGCTGCAGGCCCTGCGCAGGGCCCTGGTCGATGTCGAGGGGGTGCGCCTGGTGACGATCGCCCCGGACGGCAACCGCTCGGCGATGGCGCGCTCGATCACGACGCGCAGGCCCCTGTGGGTGGAGGAGGTGGCCTTTCCCGACGGGACGGTCGGCTACGCCACGGATGGCACCCCCGTTGACTGCGTGCGACTCGCACGTCTCGGCCTCGTGGATGACTTCGAAGCGCATCTGGTGGTGGCGGGTATAAACCACGGGGCCAACCTCGGCGATGACATCACCTACTCGGGCACCGTCGCGGCGGCCCTGGAGGGGGTGGTGCTTGGATTGCCGGCGATCGCGGTCTCGCAGCAGTCGAGGGGACGCTCGCTCGACTTCCGCTACGACGGGGGCTTTGACTTCGATGTGGCGGCCGGCTTCGTGGCGCGCCTGGTGGAGCGGCTGGAGGAGGTTCCGATGCCCACGGGGACGCTGCTCAATGTGAACGTCCCCGCCGGCGAGCCCGAGGGGATCGAGGTGGCGAGCCTGGGCAAGCGCATCTACCGCGACGAGCTGAAGGTGGTCCCGCACGAGGACGGCTCGCCGACGCGCCGGCGCTACTGGATATATGGCGCCGATCCCGGCTTCCACGATGACCCTGGGACCGATCTCGCTGTGGTGGCGGACGGGCGCATTGCCGTGACTCCGATCCACTTCGATCTGACCGACCGGCCGGGGCTGGAGGCACTGCGCGAGTTTGACCTGCGAGCGCTGCTCGAGCCCGCGCTCGACAGCGGGAGCGCGTGAGCGGATCGTCAAAGCGACGATCGCCTGAGCCGGACCCGTCCGCGCAGGCAGCCCCCGACCAAGAGCCCTCGGAGCAGGTGGTGTCGGGTCGCGAACCATCTGGGCAGGAGAAGGCGCGGGCGGCGGAGTTGCGCAGCCTGCTCGAGCGGCACGGGCACCGCTACTACGTGCTCGACGATCCCGAGATCTCAGACGAGGCGTATGACGCGCTGTTCGACGAGTTGCGCGGGCTGGAGGGAGAGTTCCCCGAGCTTCAGACTCCCGACTCCCCGACGCAGCGTGTGGGTGGGGAGCCGGTGGGGCGCCTGGAGAAGGTGGAGCACCTCGAGCCCATGCTCTCCCTCGGGAATGCCCGCGGTGAGGAGGAGTTGCGGGGGTGGGTGGCTCGCATGAAGGCCCACCTCGGACGCGAAGGGATCGTGAGGACACGTTTTGAGTACGTGGTGGAGCCTAAGGTGGACGGGCTCGCGGTGAGCCTGCTCTACCGCGAGGGGGTGCTCGAGCGGGGCGCCACGCGTGGGAATGGGGAGGTGGGGGAGGACGTCACCCACAACCTGCGCACAATCGGGTCGATCCCCCTGCACATCGAGGATGCGCCCCCCCTGCTGGAGGTGCGGGGAGAGGTGTACATGTCCCTCGAGGACTTCGCCGCGGTGAACGAGCGTCGCGCGGAAAACGAACTTTCGACGTTCATGAACCCGCGTAACTCGGCCGCGGGGGCGGTGCGCCAGCTCGACCCCGCCTTGATGGCGGAACGTCCGCTGTCGATGTGGGCCTACCAGGTGGGGGTGGCGCCGGAGCTCAAATTCGAGACCCACTGGGAGGCGCTCGAGTGGTTGCGTGGGCATGGCTTTCGCGTAAACCGCGATATCCAGCTGTTGAGTAGCGAGGAGGAGGTGATCGCGCAGTGCCTGGGCTGGCAGCAGCGCCGTGGGGGGCTCGACTTCGAGATCGACGGTGTGGTGATCAAGGTCTCAGACCTCCAGCTGCAGCGCCGCCTCGGCTCGGTGGGGCGCGACCCGCGCTGGGCCGTCGCGTGGAAGTTTCCCCCCACAACGGCAGTCACGCGATTGAAGGCTGCGATGTGGAACGTGGGGAAGTTCGGCGACCTGCGCCCCTATGCGGTGCTAGAGCCGGTGGCGGTGGGGGGCGTGGTGATAAAGCTTGCCACGCTCCACAACGAGGAGGACATCGTTCGCAAGGACATCAGGGCTGGGGAGGAGGTGATCGTGTTGCGAGCGGGGGACGTGATCCCGCAGGTGGTGTCCCCGGCGCCGCACGTGGTGGAGCACGAGGGGCGCCCGCCGGTGACACGCCCACCGAAGCGCTGCCCCTTCTGTGAGACCCCGACCGTGAAGCCCAGAGAGTCGGTGTTCACGATGTGCCCCAACCGGGACTGTCCCGAGCGGGCGTGGCAGCTGCTCAAGCATTTCGTGGGGAGGGCCGCGATGGACATCGATGGGCTGGGGGAGAAGCAGGTGGCCTTGCTGCAGCGGCGTGGCCTTGTGAGGACCTCCGCCGACTTCTACCGCCTGGGGGAGCGCCACGAGGAGCTGCTCGAGCTGGAGGGCTTCGGGGAGCTGTCGGTCAAGAACCTGCTCGAGGCCATCGAGGCCTCCAAGAAGCGCCCCTTCGGCCGCGTGCTGTTTGCGCTCGGGATCGAGGAGGTGGGGGAGGTGACGGGGCGCAACCTGGCGATGAGGTTCCGCAACATCGTGGCGCTCATGGAGGCGAGCGAGGAGGAGATCGCCGAGACGCCCGGGATCGGCGAGAAGATGGCCACGGCGATCGTCTCACAGCTTCACGATGAGCGCATGGTCGCCCTGATCGAGGACCTGCGCGAGATCGGCCTGCGCTTCGCCGAAGCCGGCCCCGCCCCCACGAGCGGTCCTCTGGCGGGCAAGACGGTGGTGCTCACCGGCACGCTCCCCACGCTCTCGCGCGAGGAGGCCACGGAGCGTATCCAGGCTGCCGGGGGGCGCGTGACCAGTGCGGTCTCAAAGAAGACGCATTTCCTGGTCGCGGGCGAGGCTCCGGGGTCCAAGCTCGAGAAGGCCGAACGCTTCTATGTGAGGGTGCTCGACGAGGGCGGCCTGCTGGACCTGTTGGGGAGCGCATAATGGCGACTCTTTTTTGGATTTGCTGTTCGTTCCGCGGGTATCCTGGCGCGAAGTGTCATCACCGAGGCCCGCCGTTGGCCTGAGGAAGCGAGGGGTCAGTAGCGCGCGAGGGTGATCGTCATGTTGTCCTGGATCGTGTGGGCCCTGCCCGTTTCGATCCCGTCGGTGAAGAATGCGAACGCGAGGATGTCCCCGTTCTGAGCCTGGCAGTAGCCCGCCAGGTTCGACACCCCGATCAAGGTCCCGGTCTTTGCCTGGCAGCGCCCGCTCGCGGGCGTGTGGCGCATGCGCTTTGAGAGCGTCCCCGTGTGCCCGGCGATCGCGAGGTCGTCGCGCAGGGTCGTGCCGAGTGGGCTGTGGGCTAGCGCGGTGAGCAGGGCGACCACCTGGTGTGGGGTGGTGGAGTCCGAGTGCGACAGACCCGACCCGTCGAGCACCCGCGGGTGGAGGCCCAGGTGGGCGATCGTGCCGCGCACCACTCGTGCCCCGGCCGCGGTCGTGCCGGCCCCGCCGTAGAGGGCCCCCAGGTCCTTGAGGAGGGTCTCGGCAAAGAAGTTGTCGGATGGGGGAAGGGTCAGCCCGAGTAGGGTGGCGAGCGTGGGGGAGCTCGCCGTGGCGATCAGGGCCGCCCCGGGTGGGGCGGGGGCGGCGGTGCCGCCGTGGACGGTGACTCCGGCGGCTCTGAGCGCCCCGCGCAGTTGGAGTGCCGCGTAGGCGGCGGGGGCGTGTGCGCCACCCTGGGAGCCGGTGGCCCCGCGGTTGAAGGCGAGCCCACTGAGGTTCCCTTCGAGGTCGGAGTCGAAGGCGTAGCCGCTCGCGGGCTCGCCGCGCAGCGAATCGAACCAGGATTCGTCGCCATTGACATTCCCGGTGACGCCGCGGATCCCGGCGGCCTTGACGAGCGCGGCGAGCGTGGAGACGGTCGTCCCCTGGCCGTAGTGGCCTGCCACGAACGAGGCGCTCCCGAACGTGGGGTCGCCGCCCCCGTGCAGATAGAGGCTGCCTTCCCAGTGCCCCCCCGCGCCGAGGTGGCCGCTGCCGAGCACGGTTGTCGAGAGCGTCGCCCCTGGCCCCATCAACTCGAGCGCCGTGGTGGCGGTGTAGAGCTTCTCCACGGAAGCCGGCGGACGGGCGCTGTCGGCGCGCTCGCTGAACAGGGGCGCTTCTGTTGTCAGGTCAAACACATAGGCTCCCGACCGTGGCCCCACGATCCCAAGCTCGTGACTCAGCTGCCCAACCAGGGCGCTCTGAGCGATCGGCGCGGCGGCGGCTGGCGTGCTTGCGAGGGCTCCCGCGGCGATCGTCAACAGGGCGGCGAGCATGCGTCGAGGTCCCAAGGGATTCATGGAATCACGTAACAGTACGTACAATCAGTACTCATGGGTGAGGTTGTCAAGTTGAAGCCCCCTGTCAAGGGGGGCTCGGGCTCTAGAACACGCTCACCCGCCAAGCGGAGCGCTCCCGCGAGAACGAACAGGCGGCGTCAGCCGCAATCCAATAAGACGGCCCTCGTACTCGGGGGAGGGGGCTTCACCGGAGGGGTGTATGAGATCGGGGCCCTGCGCGCCCTCGATCTGCTCGCCACCAACCGTACGATCAACCAGTTCGACGTCTACGTGGGCACCTCCGCGGGGGCCTTCGTGGCGTCCCTGTGCGCCAACGGGATCACGCCTGAGGAGATGATGAGGGTTGTCACGCGCCAGGGCCCCCAGGCCTTCAGGGATATCGACCTTGGCGACCTCCTGCGCCTCAACCTGCCGGAGTTGGCGCGCACGGGTGTGCGCCTCCCCCTGAGGCTGGCCTCGCTCACCCGCCAGCTGCTCCCCCAGCTCGGTCAGGTGTCCCTGATCGACATCCTGCTCGGCCTGGCCGAGGTGCTGCCGACCGGGGCCTACACGGGAGAGGGCATCGAGCGTTATCTCGGCAAGGTCCTTGCCGCGGATGGGCGCAGCGACGACTTCAGGGAGCTCGACCCCGAGCTCTATCTCGTGGCCACCGACCTCGACTCGTGCGAGCGGATCGTCTTCGGAGCCGACGGCTTCGACGACGTGCCGATCTCCAAGGCGGTGCGCGCGTCGGGTGCCCTTCCGATGGTTTACGCCCCGGTGAAGATCGGCGATCGTGAGCTGATCGACGGTGGGATCGTGTCCACCACAAACCTGGATATCGCCGTGGAGGCCGGGGCGGACCTCGTGATCGTGATCAATCCGATCGTCCCCTTCGTCAACGACCGCGGCGAGGGAGCCGAGCGCAACGGGGGCACCCCCCGACGGATCTCCGACATGGGTTTCTCGAAGATCGGCTATCAGGCCTTCAAGCTGCTCGGCCACCGGCGCCTGCACGAGCTGGCAAGCATGTGGGAGGAGCGCTATCCGGGCGTCGACATCGTCCTGATCGAGCCCGAGCCCACCGACTCCCTGATGTTCGAAACCTCGATCATGAGCTTCTCCTCGCGCATCGAGATAGCCCGTCATGGCTTCCAGTCTGTGACCTATCACCTGCTCGACCACTACGAGCGCTACAGCAGGATCTGGGAGCGTCATGGGGTGGAGATCTCAGAGCGAAGGGTGCGCCGCGTGGTGGACCACTTCGAGGCCGAGGAGGAGCAGGTGGGGGCGTGGCGGAAAATCCTCGAAGGCACCACGGGTGCCCTGCTGCGCCAGTCTGGCTCGGGCTAGACGAGCGCCCGGTCGATCGCGCTCAGCAGGCGCGTTGAGGCCGCCTCGTCGCGGATCGCCACGCGCACGTGGCGCGGCTCGCCCAGTGGGGCCCCGGCGGCCACCAGGATGCCCGCCCGCGCCAGTCGCGCGGCCAGCTCGCCCCCGTCAACCGACGGGTGGGCCACCCACAGGAAGTTGGCCTGGCTGTCGGAGACTTCGAAGTGTCGCTGGCGCAGTCCGGTCGTGAGGCGGGTGCGCTCCTGTGCGATTCGCCTCACGCGCTTGGCCAACAGATCCGAGCAGGTGCGCAGCGACTCGAGCGCCCCCGCCTGGGAGATCTCGCTGACGCCGAGGTCGGGTTCGAGCTCGGCCAGCAGATCCTCCGAGCCCGGCCCCCCGAGCGCATAGCCGCAGCGCAGTCCCGCCAAGCCCCAGGCCTTCGAGAAGCTGCGGAAGACGAGCAGCCTCGGGTGGCCCTCCAGCAACGCAAGCGAGGCGTCGGTCGGTTGGGCGTCGGCGAACTCCACCAGGGACTCGTCGAGCAGCACGCCGACGCGTTCGGGGAGGGCCGACAGCAGGCGCTCGAGCTCGCCCGTGGGCAGCAACTCGCCGGTTGGGTCGTTGGGGCTTGCAAGGGCTACAACCCTCGTGCTCTCGCTCACGGCCTTCAGCAATGCGTCGATCCCCCCGCTCACCGGAACCGCACGCCCGTGGGCCCTGCGCGCCATGATCGGGAAGAGGGGATAGGAGGGCCATGAGGTGAGGAGCTCCTGCCCCGGCTCGATCAGGGCTCGCGTGGCGGCGCTGAGCAGCTCGGCGGCCCCGTTGCCGACGATCAGGCGCGCTGGGTCCACGCCATGGCGCTGGGCCAGCGCCGTGCGCAGCTGGGACCCGCGCATGTGGGGATAGCGTTGCAACCCGCGCCGGGCCACGAATGTGATCGCGTTGACGACGTCGGGGTGAGGGAGGTCGGGCCAGGTGGTGTGGGAGAGGTCGAGCGTCTGCACCCTCGTGAGCGCCTTGCGCTTGCGCTCGGCCGCCTCCTCGCGCAGCTCGCTGTTGACCTCCTCCTCGCTCATGCCCTCGAACTGCTTGTAGTAGTCGAGCAGGCCCATCGCTCAGCGGGCCTCCCGCCGTGGGGCTTTTGGCCGCGTGCGCCTCACCGGCCGGGTGGTCCGGTTCGTGGACCTGCGCTCACGGCTTGTTCCCCGGCATCGAGCTCGAGCCGGGCCCGTGGATCACGATGAACCAGAAAGAGAACACGGCGGCGCACACGGCGGCGGTGATCGCGAATATGCGGGGGAGGGCGCCCGAGCGCTGATCGTAGCCCGCGGCGCGACGCACGAGGATCCAAGCGTTGTCGAGTCGGCGCAGGATCATGAGTGTGCCGAACAGCAATACGAACAGGGCCACGATCGCGATCACGAATCCGAGGCTCACGCTGCCCGTGAAGTAGTTGGTCTGTGCACTGACCCATATGCAGGCAAGCGGGATCGGCCCCCAACAGAGCAGGCAGCCGAACACCATCGCCGCGAACAGGAGTCTGGCCAGCGCGTTGTCGATGTGCTGCCTGGAGGCGCTCCCGCGCTGAGGGAGCGCACGGAAGCGGATCGGCGCGGTGCCGGGCCTGCGTCCGACGAACAGGCCACCGTTTTCGCTTGGGTCGGTGCGCATCTCTAGGTATGTTCGCAGCTACGCGCCCCTACGCGGGCGTTTGCCCCAGAGTGGCCATGGGCTGGACTCTTACGACGGGGATCCTGTCCGCGCCCGCAAGGGTTCGAGACTGATGTGCGGTACGTCGTGTCGCCGCACCGAGGGTCTCCCACTCCCTCGAGATCGGCGTTTGGGTCACGAGCTTCCTCTAGCCCGCGTACAGCGCGTTGAGGACGTCCGCGTACTTCTCCGCCACCACGTTTCGCTTGACCTTCAGGGTGGGCGTCAGCTCCCCCGTCTCCTGGGTGAGGTCGTGCGGGAGGATCGCAAAGCGCTTGACCTGCTCCACCGGGGCGTAGTGGCGGTTGGCGCGCTCTACTTGCTCGGCGATCAGCTCGCGTATGGAGGGCTCCTCGCACAGACTGGCGGTGTCCTCGGGGAGCTCGCGCTCGCGCGCATACCCGGCGATCTCCTCCTCGTCGAGCGTCACGAGGACGACCGGATAGGGGCGCTGGTCGCCGTGCATCACCGCTTGTGAGATCCAGCGGCACTGCTTGAGGTCGTTCTCGAGGTTCGCGGGCGTGATGTTCTTGCCCCCCGCGGTGATGATGATGTCCTTCTTGCGCCCCGTGATCGAGAGGAACCCGTCCTCGTCGACCGAGCCGAGGTCCCCCGTGTGCAGCCACCCGTCCTCGATCGACCCAAAGGAGGCGTCGGCATTGTTGTGGTAGCCCTGAAAGATGTTGGGCCCCTTGATCAGGACCTCCCCATCGTCGGCGATCTTGATCTCCACTCCCGGGAACGGTTTGCCCACCGTCCCGAACTTGTGGTCCTCGACGGTGCACACGGTGGCGGCGGTGGCGGTCTCTGTCATGCCATACCCCTCGAGCACGGGTACCCCGGCGGCCCAGAAGAATTCGAGGATCTCCTTGGAGATCGGGGCGGCGCCGCTGACGGCGTGGCGCACGCTCCCACCGAAGATCGCCCTCACGTTCTTGAAGAGCTTCTCGTCGGCCTCCTGGAAGGGAGCGCGCAGCTCGGCGGGGACCTCCTCGCTCCGGGCTTCCATGTCGCGCACCCTGATGCCGAGCTGGATCGCCTTGCGCGTCTGCTCCTGCTCCTCGGGGGGCTGGGCTTCGATGGCCGCGTTGGCAAGTGTGTAGATCTTCTCGAACACCCTCGGCACCGAGGGCAAATATGTGGGTTTGACCTCCATCAGCTCCCCCACTATCTGCTTGGTGTCTCCCCCGAAGTAGGCAAGCGTGGCGCCGAGGTCGAAGGCGGCGAGCTGGATCAGCAGGGCGAACGCATGGGCGAGGGGGAGATACAAGTAGATCACCTCGTCGTCCTCGATCTGGCCAACCCCTCGCAACATGTCCATCATCGAGGCGTAGTTGCCGTGGCTGAGCACGCATCCCTTGGGGGGCCCGGTGGTGCCCGAGGTGTAGATGAAGGTGAAGGGGTCCTCCGGGTGCACGGCTTCGCGTCGTGCTCGCAGCTCTGCCGCCTCGTGTGTGCGTCCCCGCTCGCGTACCTCCTCGAGCGTGATCACCGGAACCACCGGCTCGCCCGCGGGGGGATCAATGACGATCACGGTCTTCAAGTTTGGCGTCTGGTCGTGGATCTCGGCAAGCTTGGCCAGTTGGGCGTCGTCCTCGCACACGATCGCGGTGGCCCCCGAGTCGGAGATCACCCACAGGCACTCCGCGGGGGAGTTGGTCTGGTAGATGGGCACAACCACGCCCCCCACCGACGTGATGGCCATGTCCGCGTAGGACCACTCGGGGCGGGTGTTGGCGAGGAT
This sequence comes from uncultured Solirubrobacterales bacterium, assembly GCA_963742945.1. GTDB lineage: Bacteria > Actinomycetota > Thermoleophilia > Solirubrobacterales > Solirubrobacteraceae > Palsa-744. The sequence goes on from CAVUNX010000010.1 coordinate 206,521, forward strand.
GCACACGCGCTCGCCGGGCTCGACGCCGAGGTCGATCAAGCCGAGGCCCACCTCCTCGACGATGTCGGCCACCCGCTTGTAGGTGACGTCCTGCCAGGCCCCGTCCTGCTTGTAGCGGACGGCGACGTGCTCGGGGCGCTCGGCGGCCGAGCGCGAAATCAAGTCGGCGATCGTGTGCGACGCGGTGGTCGACTCTGTGGCGCTGGCCTCCATTTTGCGGCTCTCCTCCTCGATTACACCGATTGACCCCTATCCCTTGGGATCTTAGGGCCTTTGTGTGCTGAGAGCCAGCACCTTGGCTGCCGAGCCAGGCCCGCCCGGGCGAGCCGGCCTACGCCGCCAAGGGTCAGGTCTTGGCGTGCGCCGTGCGTGGCTTCTGTCTCCCCTGGCGGAGGCTGGCCATGAATAGACTCTTGTCGATGCGCCCCTTGAAGACGGGGACACCGGTTTCCAGGCACTTCGAGAGCACTTCTCTGCGCGCCAAGCCGGCTTCGCGGGCGAGCTCGGTTGGCGTGAGGTGGTTGGCCATCGGGGAATCCTCCTATCGATGTGGTTCGCCTCCCGGTACATATACCCCTGTGTGCGGACACAATCAACTGTGGATTGCCGCACGGTGCGGGATCGGATGTGGTGTCGCTCCGAAACACGATGCCCCACGTGTGTGCGCGTGCGCGTGGGACGGGCATGCTCGTGCGAGGTGTTCCATGGGAGTCCCCCAGGGGAGTCTCCCGGCGGGACTCGTCCTAGATGGGGTTGGGGACGTCGATGAAGACGTGCTCGAGGCCGAAGCGCACACCGAGATGCTCGCCGAGGCGCCTTACGCCGAAGGTCTCGGTGGCGTAGTGGCCGGCCGCGATGTAGTGGATGGCTGACTCCCGAGCTTCGCTCATCACGCGCTCGGCGGGTTCGCCCGTGAGGAAGGCATCGGCGCCGGCTGCGACGGCATCCGCGAGGTAGTCGTTGCCCGCACCTGAGACGATGGCCACACCGCGGACCACTTCGGGGCCGGCGTCGAATACGAGGGGAGTGCGCGCCGTGAGCTCCCCCACCGCCGCGAACAGCGCGTCCGCCTGAAGGCCCTCGCCGGGGAGGCGCGCGAGGAAGCCGATCGGCTCGCCCTCGTGGAGGGCAAACGGCTCGAGCGCCTCGGCCCCGAGGGCGCGGGCGATCAGGGCGTTGTTGCCCACCTCGAGGTGGGCGTCGAGCGGGAGGTGATAGGCGGCGAGGCTCATATTCGCGTCGAACAAGAGCTTCAGGCGGCGCTTCATGCGTGGGTCGATCGCGGTTGGGGTGGAGCCCCAGAAGAGGCCGTGATGGACGACCACAAGCTCGGCTTGCTCGGCGGCGGCGCGTTCAAACAGCTCCGCGCTGGCACTCACACCCGTAGCTACCCTCGCCACCTCGGTGCCTCCGGGGACCTGGAGGCCGTTGGGGCAGTAGTCCTTGAAGCGTCCTGGCTCGAGCAGGCGGTCCAACTCGGCCATCGCGTCCCTCAGCTGGCAGGGCATGGCGCCGACATTAGCGCCCGCGCTGATTCGGGAGCGCGTGGGCGTAGTGAGACCCCGCGCACGCGCTCCCCATGTGCGTGGCGCCGGACGCTGGCCCTTCGCGCACGCGGGTGCTCCGCGCGCCGCGCGGGAGGATGGTTTCTAGGGTTTCGCGGGCCCGAGTGCTTGTGTGGGATACTTCGGTTTGCGTCGGGGCGTGGCGCAGCCTGGTAGCGCGCGCCGTTCGGGTCGGCGAGGTCCCCGGTTCGAATCCGGGCGCCCCGATAAAAAATCCCTGGAAATTAGCCGTTTTTCATGACGGGTCAGTCCTTCGCGATTGGGCAGTGAATGGGCAGTAAGGGTGGGTTCACTGCCAAAACGCTCATCCTGGGCGTGGGGAATTGGCATGGTTGCTTGGGTTTTCGGCGTATGGCTCCCAGAAAGCTCCGGTGAGGTGCCGAGTACCGTTTGCCGACGTCTTTTCGGTGCCTGAGAAGCATCGTCCTGCCGAGCACGGTGTGTGGGTGAGATTCAAGCCCCTACGGGAGTTCCTTGGGTATGCTTCCGCATCGCTTCCGTTTTTCGCTACAATGATGTCCATGAGCTTGGCGTACGCGGACGAGGCGATCAGGATCAGGCGGCTTGCGCCGCTGACCGAGCGCGACATCGCGCGGGCGACGGGCGCGGGGGTTTCGACGGTCAGCGCTTGGCTGCACCGCACACGCGCGCCCAGCGGCCGGCGCGCCGAGCGGCTGGTTGAGCTCTCAGCGATCATCGAGCGGCTAGCCACCGTGCTCGACCAGGAGTACGTGCCGGTATGGCTCAACCGTCCACTGGTCGCGCTTGACCATCGCAAGCCGATCGACGTCCTCGCCTCCGGCGGTTACGAGGAGCTCTCGCGGATCGTCGCGGGGCTTGAGGCGCCGACGTTCTCGTAAGGCGCGGCCGGTGCCGGATCTAACTGGGCAAGCGTGCCCGTGTCGGGCACGTGGCTGCGTCACACGCCGATGGACAGCGATCCGCTGTACCGACCTCCGACGCCCGCAGATGGGCGCTGGCAACGCGGAACTGTCATCGAGGGCCTCTACCTCGCAGCCGAGGAGGCGACCGTATGGGCCGAGTGGTACCGCTGGCTCGCTGAGCACGAGATTGAGCCGCTGCACAGTCTGCCGCGTGAGCTGTGGCGCTACCGAATCAGCCTGCGTAACGTTGCTGATCTCACGGGGAATGGTGCTCTTGCAGAGCTCGGCTTGCCTGACGCGATACCGGGGCGGGAGCAGTGGCCTGCGTTCCAACGGGTCGGTGAGCGGCTGCAGACCGAGGATTCGACGGTGTCATGTATCGCTCGGCGGCGCGACCACAAGGCGTGTGCCTGTGCGTCTTTCGCGCCGTCGCCACAGACGTCCATACCAGGTTGGAGCCGCTTGCGCCTCCCCGCCGGGTTGAGCGGGCTCCCGCGCCACCTCGCGGCCTGCGCACGTAGGTCACATCATCGTTCTCGCTTCGAGGTGAGCCGGAAGGCGTGCGTAGAGGTGCTCGCAGGCGGTAGTTGCCTGAAAAGGCGCCGGTGCGGTTTCGTGACACGCACGCGCGGCGAACCTCGGGACGACAATAGGATGGAACGATGGGAAGGCACGCCCATCACGGTCGCAGTATGGGACGAGCCCCGCTCGACACTAGAGATCGTCACTAGCGCAGGTGGTTAGCGAGCGGCTCCGCAGCTTGCTGCGCCTTCCGACCGTTGCACCGCGCCTGGTCGGTGGTGACGGGTTATTCTTGACCGGGTCGAGCAAAGGGTCAGCGCAAGGGTCCGGCTGTCGCTGCCAATCTCGCTGTTAGTCTCGCGGCGCGTTGATGGATGAGTTCGACATCGCGATCGCTGATCCAAGGATCGATGACGTGCGACAGCTCGTCGAGCATCATCTGAAGTTCGGGCGTTTGCACAGTCCGCCACACGGTGCGCACGCGCTCGAGGTCGATGACCTGCTCGATCCCGCCGTCACCCTCTTCAGTATCCGCTGCCGCGGGGAGCTGGTCGCGATCGGCGCGCTCAAGCGGCTTGACGATCAACACGCCGAGCTGAAGACGATGCATACGGCCGAGCATTTCCGCGGCCAGGGCGTCGGCCGCGCGATGCTTGACCATCTCCTCGCTGTCGCCCGCGAGCGTGGCTTCGGACACGTGAGCCTCGAGACTGGGATCCATGAAGCATTTGCGCTAGCTCGCTCGCTCTACGTGAGCGCGGGATTTGCACCGTGCGAGCCATTCGGCGACTATCGCCGGAGTCCGAACACCACCTACATGACGATGAGGGTTAGCGGCCAAGCCAGTTGAGTTCAAGTATCGCTTTGGGCGTCGAGACCGGAACCTCGTGCATTACGGGATAACCGACGCGGGCCGCGTCGACCAAGTACGAATGCGCCGAGTGCGAGACTGCACGGGATGAACCGGGTCGATCGTGCTCGCGCCGCAGCGGAAGACCTCACGCGCGCCGGTGGCCGGGACGCCCAAGTCGAGATCGTGGAGTACAACCCTGCGTGGCCGGCCCGCTTTGCGGCTGAGCGTGAGCGGATCGGGCCGCTGCTCGGAGGCGTCGAGATACATCACTTCGGCTCGACTGCTGTGCCTGGACTTGCCGCCAAGCCGGTGATCGACATGATCGCTCTCGTGGGAACCCTCGATACGCACATCGTGGCGCTGACCACGGGTGGCGGCTACCAGTTCCCGCAGGCGTTCAACGCGACGCTTGCTCACCGGCGCTTCCTCTGTTATCCGGGTGCGTCGGTGCGGACCTACCATCTGCATCTCGTTGATGAGTCGGAGGAGCTTGAGCGGCGCCTGCGCTTTCGTGACCGCCTGCGCTCGGACGCCGCGCTCGCAAGGGAGTACGTGACACTCAAGCGAGCGCTTGCGGCGCGCCACCGTGATGACCGCGAGGCGTACACGCAGGCCAAGGCCGAGTTCATCCGGGCCAGCCTTCAAGCACCAGGGGCGGTGAGCTGGATAGGTCGAGATATGGCGGCGCCACGTCCTCCTGAAGGTTGGCTCGTCCCGTCGCCGTCGCAGGCGCTTGAGGGTGCCGACCGCTTCGCTGGCGCCGATGCGACGGTGCTGGACTTCTGGCGCTGGGCGTTCTCCGATCTTCGGGACAACACGCAGCGGGGTGTGCTGGCGGAGTTCCTTGTGGCGCTCGCACTTGGGCGCACGCAGACGCGGAGGCGGGCGTGGGACAACTATGACGTTACGACGCACTCGGGTCTGCGGGTCGAGGTCAAGGCGAGCGGATATCTGCAATCGTGGGCGCAAGCCGCGCACTCGCGGCTGAGCTTCGGGCGCGTCATCGCGCGCACCTGGGACGCAAACACCAACGAGTTCGGCGCTGCGCCTGAGGTCCGCGCCGATGTCTTCGTGTTCTCGGTCCAAACGTGCAAGGACCCGCAGCGCTACGACGCGCTCGACATCTCACAGTGGGAGTTCTACGTTGTGGCGGCTGAGCGAGTCCGCGAGTGCGCCTACAAGAGCGTGAGCATTGCTTGGGTGCGCAGACACGCGGACCCTGTACCGTTCAGCGAGCTGGCGGCCACTGTTGAGCGCGTCGGACATGGCGGCACGTAGGCTCTGCGGCTGACTTCCGCTCACATATGATTCACGTCCGTGACTGGCCGACCCGCGATCGACACGCGAGTGCAGTAGCGAAGCCCGTTGTTGCTTTACGACGCCCAGGTCTCAGGCAACTGCTACAAGGCTAGGTTGTTGCTGGCCCAGCTTGGCGTGGACTACGAACGGCGCGAGGTCGACGTCATTGACCGATCCGGTCGCTCTGATTTGCTCAGCGAGGTCAACCCCGCCCTGAACGTACCCACGCTGGTGCTGGATGACGGCCGTCCGCTCGCGGAGTCCAACGCAATTCTGTGGTACTTGGGCCTGGATACGAAGTACCTGCCCGACGACGACTTCGACCGCGCCAAGGTGCTCCAGTGGATGTTCTTCGAGCAGTACAGCCACGAGCCCAACATCGCTGTCGTCAGGTATTGGGTGTCTATCGCCGCTGCTGCTCCGCGCGAGTCCGTTATCGAAGCGAGGCGTAAGGCGGGCTACGAGGCGCTGGATGCTATGGAGCGAGAGCTTGCGGCACGAGAGTTCCTTGTTGCCGACCGTTACACGATCGCTGACATCGCGCTCTACGCCTACACGCATGTAGCCGGCGAGGGCGGTTTCGATCTGTCTGGTTACCCGGCCATCGGTAGGTGGTTGGATCGTGTCGCAGGTCAGCCGGGCCACGTGCCGATCACAGCGTGAGCGGAGCCGAAATGCGAAGCACAGCTCATCGCAAGCGCGCCTTGATTCTGCTCGGGGTCGCCACCGTCGCATTCACGGTGATCCTCGAAGTCATCGACCCCTCGCACGTCTCGCACGGGCCGACGATCCTCGACTTCGAGTTCGCCGGCAGCCACGCTCGCGCGGCACAGATCACGGCTGAATGGGGACCGAAAGGACGCAGCGCCGCGCACCTCTCGCTGCTGCTCGATTACGGCTACATGCTCTCCTACGGCCTATTCTTCGCGCTCGCCGCCTTCGCAGTCCGCGACGCGGCGCGAGCGCGCGACTGGCGGCGCCTTGCCGCAATCGGCGTCGTCGTCCCGTTCTTCGCGCTCGCCGCTGCGTGCTTTGACGCGAGCGAAAACGTTGCCTTGCTGCTCACGCTCGCCAGCCACGGTGGCAGCTTCGCCCCGCCGTTCGCGGCCGTCTGCTCGGCGATCAAGTTCACGCTCATCACCATCGCCATCCTCTACGCGGTGTGTGGCCTCATTCTCTGGCTGCGAGCGCGTCGTCTACAGCCGAGCCGAGCCTCATAGGCCGTGATCGACTGCCGTGCAGGCATTGCGGAGAAACATCGAGCTGAAGGCGACCGACCCGGACCCGTCGGCATCGCTTGAGGTATGCCGGGCACTCGGGGCCGAGGATCGCGGCACGATCGCGCAGCGCGATACCTACTTCAAGGTTGCACGCGGCGGGCTCAAGCTCCGCGAGGAGCAGCCCGGTCGCCCGCACTTGATCCAGTTCGAGCGCGCCAGCGAACCGCAGCAGCGCGAGAGTCGATATCGCATCATCGAGGTCAGCGACGGCGCGGTGCTGTGTGCGGCGCTCGCTGCCGCGATCGGGATACGCGGGATCGTCGCCAAGCGTCGCCATCTGTTGCTGTGGCAGAGCGTCCGCATCCATCTCGATGAGGTCGAGCAGCTTGGGACGTTCATCGAGCTTGAGGCCGTCGCGCCACCCGACTCCGACCTCGACCATGAGTATCGGCTCGTCGCCGAGCTACGCGACGCGCTCGGGATCACCGACGAACGCCTCGTCGCACTCGGCTACGCTGCGCAGCTAATCCGCGGGGAGGGCTATGTCAGCCGACTCGACTGACGCCCGCGGACCGAGCGTCGCCGAGCTCAGCACGAGCGAGGCCCACCCTGCGCGTACTCGTCACGACGATGTTGCTCGCAAGTGGATGAGTGCGTCTCGGATTAGCTTCAGGGCGTGGTAGGCGATGATCGCTGCGATTGCTAGCGCGACAGCAGAATCGAGCCAGTAGACGCCGCCGACGATGAGGATGATCGCGCCGCTCGCCGAGACGCCCGCTGCCGATGCGCCGTCGGCGAGGGTGTCGAGCATCACTGAGCGCATGTTCAAGTCGTCCTCCTCGACGGTCCCGATTCGCGATCACCCTCGCCGGATAGGCGGCTACGGGGTGAGGTCGTTGACTACGTGCGCGGCTGGGCGGACCTCGGAGATGCGGATCACGTTCGTGCCCGCGTAGAGCGGCCCGGAGTCCACCAGGCTGGCGGGCCCATCGTCCAGGGCCATCGGCGGGCCGAGGAACGGCAGCAATGGCCGCTGCAGCGCAAGGCCACGATCCTGGGGCCCTTCCGGGATTCTCAGCACAAGTGGCGCTGTGAGCCGGTTGGCGAGCCGAATCCAGCCCGGTCCGCGCGGGTCCTTACCGAGCCAGCGGCGGGTCGCGGCATTCGGGACCACCCTGTGCGGCGCTTTTGCCCACCCGAGCCCGAACAGCTCGGTCAGGACTGTGCGGTCGGCTTGTAGGCAGCGCAGCTTGTAATCGGGGTGCGCGCGGCTCTCCTCGCTGAGCAGGAAGCGTGTCCCCAAGACGGCCGCATCAGCGCCGGCATCGAGCGCCTGGCGCACACCCGCCTGGTCAACGATCCCGCCGGCCGCCAGAACCGGGACCCTGACGGCAGCTCGAACGCGCTCGACCAAGTCGAGTAGCGGCATGGTGCCGCGGACATGTCCGCCCGCCTCGACGCCTTGGGCTATCACTGCATCGACTCCCGCTGCCTCAGCAGCCCTCGCCTCTAAAACCGAGCCGCATTGGTGAACCCAAGTGCCGCCGGCAAGCCGGCGTGGCTCACCCCAAAAAGTCACGATCACGTCGGCCTCAGCCGCCGCCTGCACATCGCCTGGCCGAAGCAGCGGCAGAACGAGGTTCACGGCGATTGGTCGGCCGGTGAGCTTTCGCGCGGCGGCCAGCTCGTCGGCGATCCGGCCGCGGGCGCCCCCGATCGTTCCGAGCCCTCCGGCCTCCGATACAGCGGCGGCGAGCTCGTGCCTGGCTACGGCGCCCATACCGGCCTGAACTATCGGCGCGCGCAAGCTGCGGAAGTCGACCACGTCGGTCATCCCGCGCGGAGCCTACTGGCTGCGGCGAATCGTCATTTGTTCAGCGCCTCGCACGCATGAGCGTGATCTCGGCTGAGGAGAGCGAGTTTGTGTTCGGCCTGGGCCCGATCGACACTCCGAATGGCAGGCAGCGGGAAGCAGCGCCGCATACGGAGCTGCCCGCTGGTCGGTACATGCACCGACCAGAACATCAGAGAGCATCTGTCTCTCGCCGCTCGCATAGGCCTCCTAGACTGGGCGCACCTTAGTTGCCCCGATCAACGGCCACAGGAGCGTGCCCATGTCGACATCGCCTGCAGACTTCAACGCCAAGGTAATCGACGAGTTCCGTGCCAACGGCGGGCGCGTCGGCGGCATGTTCGCGGGCATGTCGATCCTGCTCGTCCACCACACCGGCGCCAAATCCGGCACCGAGCGCATCAACCCCGTCGCATATCTCCGCGACGGCGAGCGCTACGCGGTCTTCGCCTCCAAGGGCGGCTCGCCGACCAACCCCGCCTGGTATCACAACCTCAAGGCCCACCCCGACACCACAATCGAGGTCGGCGATCAGACCCTGGCGGTGCACGCCAGCGAGGCCACCGGCGAGGAGCGCGACCGCCTCTTCCGCGACCAAGCCGAGCGTCTGCCGCAGTTCGCGGAGTACGAGCAGAAGACCTCGCGCACGATCCCCGTTCTCGTGCTCACCCCGGTCGCCGGCTGACGCCGGCCAGGGTCCAATCAGGCGCGAGATTCAGGGGCCAAGGTTGCGCACGAACCGTGCTCGGCTCTCCTGCTGTTCGTATCCAGTCGCCGCCCAGAAGCCCATCGCATCGGGATCGTCGTCGGTGACTATCGCTGTGAACCTGGCGGCGCCGCGTGCCTGCAGACGGCGCTCTCCCTCGCGCAGCAAGGCGGTCGCGAGCCCCTCTCGTCGCCAGTCGGGATGAACCGCGAGCCGGTAGAAACTGCCCCGCCACCCATCCCAAGCGGCGATCAGCGACCCGACGATCTCACCGCCATCAGACTCCGCGACGAGCAGCGCCTCGGGATCAGCGTCGAGCAGGCCAAGTACGCCCTTGCGCGTGTCGGTGACGGTCTCAGCGCTGCCCGCCACATCCCACAATGCGAGCACTCGCTCAGCATCATGCTCGCTTGCGTGGCGGATCGTCCAATCGGGCACGGCAGGATGAATATCAACTACACGCAACCTCGGCTGGCGCCGAACGCTGATCCTGATGCGTTCGGCTCCGGTTGGTGGCTTCACGCCGAGTGTCAGCTCGTTCCAAGCTCAGCCCGACTGATCCACGCCGAAATCAGCCTGAGTGAGCGCCGCGATGAACGGCTCGCGCACGGTCGGGTCGCAATGCTCTTCCTCAAGTGCTCGCTTCTCCGCATCGGGATCGTCGCCGGCCGGATGATCCTCGCCTGGACCGCATGCGAGCGGAAACGGCGAGTGACCGTCCCATGCGGTGCCAGGGAACGTCGCGTCGATCTCAACTCGTTGCCCGTTGAGCACAACAGTGAGATAACAGTGGACGTCAACGAGGCCGTCCTCGAGGACAGCTGTGGCGACTTCAGCGCCGAACAGCTCTCGCGCGCGAGCGCGATCGAGCGTGTAGACGCGGTGCACGATCTGAGGCTCGGTCTCAGGGAAGCGCTCGGCGAGCCTCCTCGCGAGGACCAGATGCTTGGTCGAGCACGTGCCGCGCTGCTCCCGCAACATGCCCTTCACCGTCCGGTCAGCCGGTCGCCCATAGGGAAGCGCCCGCACCGCTTCGACCAGATCGAGCAACGAAGCGTCATCGGCTTGCAGCGCATCATTTGCAACCGCGTCCCGGAGCTTGCTCATCGTGAACAGCGAACGCACCTGAAGACCCTCACGGGCCCAGGTCCCGCGCAGGCACGATGTCCTGGCTGAGGTCGGCGTGGCGGATCGGCATCCCGCGGATTCTCCAACATGCCGCGGACTTTCCGTAATCGCCCGCGGGTGGGTTCGACTAGTCTTCGCGGCTCTTTGCATATCCCCTGGGGAGGAAGGAGACTGTCGTGCCGTTGACTCAGATGCAGCTTGCTGGCGCGGTCGCTGATCGCGCCGAGATCACAAGGGCCGAGGCCAAGCGTGTGCTCGAAGCTCTCGAAGACATCGTGCTCGATGAGATCGCGAACGCACAGAAGGTCAAGATTGGTGGGCTCGTCCAGTTGACCGTGCGAGTGAAGCCTGCATCGAAGGCACGCAAGGGGCGTAACCCTGCGACCGGCGAGGAGATCACGATCGCCGCGAAGCCCGCGAGTGTTGATCTACGCGCGCGCGCGCTCACGAAAGCCAAGGGCGCGCTGCCTTCAGTGCAGAAGGCACGACGACGACTCGGCTGACACTCGCGGACCGAGCGTAGCCGTGCTGAGCACGACCGAGGCCACCCTGATGTGAGACGGCGGGGCTGGCGGCCTGACCCTTAAGCTGACCGCAAGGTGCCGGATCAACCGCAGACGAGCCCATCGTTGAGGGCTCAAATCCATGTCATCACGCTCGGTGTTAAGAGCCTCGAGCGCGCCTTGTCTTTCTACCGCGACGGCCTCGGACTGCCGTCGAAAGGCATCACCGGGACCCAGTTCGCTGGGGACGAGAAGAATCCGGCCGGAGCCGTGGTGATGTTCACGCTGGAGGACGGACTGATCCTCTCCCTCTACCCCCGCTCCGAGCTGGCCAAGGACGCCGGAGTCGACCCGACCTACACCGCTGGCTCAGGCATCAGCATCGGGCACCTCGTTGACAGCCCCGCCGAGGTCGATCGCGTCCTCGAGCTCGCGGCGCACGCAGGCGGGCGTGTGCTCGATCCCGCGCACGAGCGACCCTGGGGGATCTACTCCGGCTACTTCACCGACCCTGACGGCCACCTGTGGGAGATCATCCACTTCCCGGGCAGAGACGCACCGACCGGCGAGACTTCGTGAGAGGATCTGCCCGGCTCGAAAACGAACGGATGAGGCTTGTCGGCCATCTTGCGGGTCTCCTCCTATCCGGGATCGGCCGGTCGATCGTGGCGTCTGAGTGGCCGGGGTGTCAATGTCGTCTCTTGCCGAACGTCTAACGCCATATCGTCGTTTGGATGGATGCCAGGATGCCGAGGGCTGACGTCGCGGTTCGCGTCACCCCTCGGGCACGCGCCAGCGAGATAGCCGGAGAGCGCGATGGCGTGCTGCTCGTGCGCGTGCGCGCACCTCCCGCCGACGGCCGAGCGAACGCGGAGTTGTGCCGTCTGATCGCAAAGCACGCCGGTGTAGGTGTGCGCAGCGTCGCGGTGGTACGCGGCGCGAGCGCGCGCGAGAAGCTCGTACGCGTCGAGGGGATCGACGAGGAGGAGTTGAGGCGGCGGCTGGCGGGCCGGAGTTGACCGGACTCCAAGCCTGACCGGGTTCCAGTAGTTTCAAGTATCGCATCCAGCCCAGAGCGCGTGAACGAATGCCGAGGTTAGGGGCTGAGTAGACGGCCACCTCCAGGCTGGCTTACTAGGACTTGCTCTTCGCTACTGCCGGTCCTGACCGCCGCCGTAGCCGATACCAGATCCGCGGCATGCGCCGCATTGGACCGGGTGGAGCAGGACCGGAGTCGCTCTGCACAGAGACCAGCTCCCAGTCCGAACCGAACCGTTGCTGTATCTCCTCCTCGGAGGCTCCGCTTGGACCGATGCCGCGCTCGCGGCGCGTGAACGCCAGCAGCAGCAGCGTCGCGCCCGGCGCAGCCAGTTCGCTGACGCCTCGCACGTAACCGTCACGCACGGAGGGGGAGAGGTCGTGGAAGCAGCCGCGGTCGTGTACCAGGTTGAACCCGTGGTCGAGCCCAAGCGTCGACAGGCTCGCGACGTCGCCTGCCACCTATCTCACCTCGACACCTTTCTCCTCGGCCTTGCGCCGTGCTTGCGCGAGCGCTCGCTCTACTGCGTCGACGCCCGTGACCTGCCAACCGTGCTCGACGAGGTAGACCGCCTGGGTGCCGGTGCCGCAGCCGACGTCGAGCGCACGAGCCGGCGCGAGCGCAGTCGGACCCTCGACCAGCGCCGACAGCTCAGCCGGGACGTGATCCTGGTCCCAGGGGGTGAAGCCGACGCGATAGAGGACGCGGTAGCGAAAGCTCACGACGCGGAGCCTTTCATACGGCCGAGATGGACCCTCCCAGACCTGCTCATCCGCGCCTCTATCCAGACAGGCTCCCGCCGATCCGCGAGGTGCCGGATGGCTGCAACCCGGTATGTTCGCTCGCCGTGTGGCGCGACTCGCAGCTGGTCATTTTCGACTGCGACGGCGTGTTGGTTGACAGCGAGGTGATCTCCAACCGTGTGCTCGCCGAAATGCTGAGCGCCGAGGGTCTGCCGACCACGCTGGCGCAGGCACGGCGCGACTATCAGGGGCTGCTGCTCGCCGACGTGCTCTCTTGCGCACAGGAGAAGCTCGGGCGCATACTCCCGCGGGACTGGCTCGACCGCTATGAGGCCGAGCGCGCCACTGCCTTTCACCGGGAACTCGAGCCCGTGGCGGGAGCGCCCGAAACGGTGCAGCGAGTCACAACGGCCGGCATCGGAGTGTGCGTCGCCTCGCAGGGCAAGCTCTCAAAGACACGACTATCGCTCGAGCTGACTGGTCTTGACCGTCTCTTTCCCGAGACCGCGCGCTTCTCGGCCTATTCGGTCGCGCACGGCAAGCCGGCACCCGACCTCTTCCTGCACGCAGCCGCATCAATGGGGGCAGGACCCTCGGGCTGCGTGGTGGTGGAGGACACTGCGTCCGGGGTCGCCGCTGCCGCGTCCGCCTGTATGCGCGCCCTTGGTTACGCGGCCGACAGCGACGAGCACGCATTGCGCGACGCTGGTGCAACGGAGATCCTTCGCTCGCTCGATGAGCTGCCACGAGTGCTGGGTCTGGACTGACACGGCCGGGATGGTGCGATCGGTGCTGGGCTGGTGGTCCGATCCCGCGGCACCGGCCCCGTGTGTATCGTCTGGCTCGGTGCGCTTGAACCATGTCACGCTCGCGGTGAGCGACGTAGAGCGCTCGGCGTGCTTCTACACACGGTTGGGACTCACCCAGATCGTCGCCAACTATCCCGACTATGCGCGGCTGCTCGCCCCACAAGGCCACACCACCCTCTCGCTACACAGCAACACGGAGACGGCGCAAGATCGGAGCGCGAGCATTCACTTCGAGGTGGATGACGTCGACCAAACCGTAGAGCGACTCAAGCAGGCGGGCTTCAGCTTCCTGTGCGACCCGGTAGATCAGCCCTACCTGTGGCGTGAGGCGATCCTGCTCGATCCCGACGAGCATCGCATCTTCATCTACCACGCAGGCAAGAACCGCTTGGACCCGCCGTGGCGTGTCCGCTCTGACGCCGAAGAAAGCGTGCAATAGGCAACCAGGCCGATGCGCGACGCAGCGTTCTGAAGTCAGGAGGACCCGATGACCCAGGATGCCCACGAACTGAAGGCTGAGTTGAATGCCGCCGAGGAGATCCTGCGGATCGCCACGCTCGCCCGCCTCGCCTACGACGGCGTCGACGATACGCCTGGCGTGATCCCGATGGGCTTCCTCTGGATCGGCGATGCGGTCGTCGTCGCTACCCACCCCACCGCGCCGAAGGTCGCGGCGCTGCGCGCGCGGCCACGGGTGGCGTTGACGATCGACACCGCGAGCCCGGCCCGCTGCCTGCTGCTCCGTGGCGAGGCCGAGATCGAAGTCGTCGACGGACCGGCGCCCGAGTACCTCCAGGCGGCGGCAAAGTCGATGGAGGGCGAGGAGCTCGCGGCGTTCGAAGCTACCTGCCGCGAGACCTACGACCGCATGGCGCGGATCAGCATCGCCCCCGACTGGGCGCGCTACTTCGACTTCGCCGCCGGCCGCCTTCCCGACTTCCTCCGCCCGCTGACCTCCAAGGAGTGAGGCGTGCGCCCCTCTGCTCGAGATCATCGACGAATGACCTCTCCACGCCGCGGGAGCAGATCGCCGGCGCGGTCTCAAGGGCGTGGTCGTGTATCGATCTCCGTCCTGTGCTTGAGGCCGGGGCAGTCGATGAAGATCACGTCGTGCGCGACGAGGGGGATGCTCCAGCGGATCGCGGTGGCGGCGATCCAGAGGTTGGCGTTGTGGTTGCGTTGGTGCAGGCCGTGCCCGATATGCCGGCATTCGTTGCGCAGCTTGGCGACGGTCTCGATCGTGTCGATGTCGACCGGCAGTACGCTGCCCGAGCGATCAGCGGTATGAAGCCGAGTCGTAACCGCGCTGGCCGGCCGGTGCCCTCACAGGCGGATTGACGCTCCTTGCCGCTGGGGCCTCGCGACACAGTTTGCTGCGCTCCTGCTTTACGAGGTCATGGCCGAGGACCAGTCCGGTAATCGCGCCCGACAAAAGGGAACCTCATAGGCCCTCGGACACGACCCCCATCCAGGGTCGGTGGCAGCCCTCAGCGCGCTGTCGTCGCCCCAGCTTCGCGCTCTCTGGCGCGCTGGTATGCCGGACGCTCCTTGAGCCGCGCGACATATGCTTTGAGATCCCGCGAGACGTCCTCGGGGAAGCCCGCCCTCTCCGGGATGGACAGAGCGGTGGCGGCGAGGATGTCCGCTACGCCGAACCGCCCGCCAACGAGGTACTCGCTGTCCGCGAGCGCGTCCGCCATGGCGCCTACGGCCGCGACGAAGCGACCCCGTGCCTTGGCGGCGCGATCGGGATCGCTTCCGCGGAAGATCGCGGCCTCGATGAGCGGCGGCTCGAGCTCGGCGGGCGCGAAGCACGACCACTGGTAGGCGAGCGCTCGCTCGTGCGTGCCCGGCGGGGGCAACAGCTCGGCCTGGGGGTGCAGGTCGGCGAGGTGCAGGCAGATGGCCGTCGACTCGAACACGTAGCCCTCGTCGTCCTCGAGCACGGGCACGCGGCCGAGTGGATGGCGCGTGCGGTGCTCCTCCCCGCTGCCTTCCTCCCAGCTCATAAGCGTCAGCTCGTAGGGCGCCCCGATCTCCTCAAGCGTCCACAGCGCCCGGATCGGACGTCCTGCGTATTCGCGGTGGTAAACCCGGAGCACGCCGGGACCATATCCGCCCGGCCGGTGGCTTGCGTCGCGCCGCTTGCGGGCTCAGACGCCCAGGCCGGGGCACCGGCCGGTGGCTACGTGCCGCGATCATCGGCCGCCACCCGGAGGTCGCCGAACGCGACGCCGAGCCCGCTGCTATAGGCGAAGATCGACGCGAGCACCCTGCCGGTGGGCACGCAGCTCGAGGCGGATGTCGCCGTCGTGGGCGCGGATTTGGGCAGCAGCGCGCAGAGCACCAAGGGCGCTCTCGACGCTTGACATCACGGCCATCGCCTAAGGTCTTTACGACCCTCCGCCTGATGTGACGACAGCGGTACTTACGTCTTCGACATGGGCTCGGCGAACGCGGTCCATCAGGTCATCGCCAAGCCTCGTCAATAGGACGGTCGATTTGGCCAGGTCACTGAACACGACCACCACAACTCCCATACGCCACATCTTGCCGCACCACACAGGCAGGATCACAGGTGTCTCACTCGCGCTTTCAGCGCGTACCGTCTGATCCATGTGTTGGAATCGTAGGCGTGAATCCGCCCTATGCTGTCAGGACCTGGCACTACTTGCGCCTGGCACTGGTTGCGCTGGTGCTTGGTCTCGTCGCCGCGGTTCTCTACGAGCATGCGCAGGCGCATTGCTTCCAGACCTCGATAAGCGCCTATTGGTATACGCCGGCGCGGGGCTACTTCGTGGCGATGCTGCTCGGCATGTCGGTGTGCATGGCGTGCCTGCGCGGAAGCACGGAGGCGGAGGACATCCTGCTCAACTTCGCGGGCATGTTCGCGCCGGTGGTTGCGTTTGCGCCTACGCCGCCGGAATCGGGAACACCCGCCTGCGTCCAGATGGCAAGCGCGGTGCAGGAACGCTCGGCCGACATCGCTAATAACGCGACAGCGATGTTCGCGCTCGGCGGTGCGGTGATTGCGATTGCGATCGTGATGTTCATCGCACAGGGGGAGCGGCCGCGGGGCTCGGGCCTGGCTGCCGGGATCGGCGGCTTCGCGGTGTGGCTGGCGGCACTGCTCGTGTTCGCGTTCGCACGCGACGTGTTCGAAGACGACGCCCACATCACGGCGGCGCCGGCGATGTTCCTCTGCATAGTCGTGGTCGCGTGTATCAATGCCTGGCGCTCGCAGCCACAGCGCAAGGTTCTGAACTATCGCAACGCCTACATCGCGATCGCGGTCGGCATGCTCGCGACGATCGTGGCAACCGCCGTGATCGCGATCGCCGGCGGCTTCTCGCATCTGACGATCTGGACTGAGGTGGCCCTGATCGGGCTTTTCGCTGTCTTCTGGGTGCTGCAGACGATCGAGCTGTGGAAGCCGGGACTGCGACAGCCGCTCGCCGCCCAGCTAGCTGAAAGTAGCTAGCGCCAGGCGCGAACTCACCGTCGAGCGACATCCAGAGCAGGCCCGAGGCCTCTTGGTGCGGGCGGCGCGAACTGCAGGGTCGGGCCTCCAGATCCGCGCGTTGGCCGGCGCTACGCGCGGCGATCATCGACTGCAACCCGAAGGTCGCCAAACGCAGCACCGAGCCCCGCTGCTATAAGGAGAGGCTGCGAGGTCCGACGATCGCCGGAACCAAGTACGAGGAGTTCTGGCAGTGACGGTCCTTCCACTGCCCAAATCCCTTCATATCCAAGGAAATATCGAACCAGCTGGAGTCGACATGCGTAGCCAGAACCCGCGCCTTTGCAGGCGTTTTGTGGAAACCAGGCTACCTGACCTAGCGATTCGGGTCGGCGAGGTCCCCGGTTCGAATCCGGTCGCCCCGATAAAAGCGAACAGAGGCGAACAGCCGCGAACGGAAGCGAATGAGGGCGAACGGGTGCGAATGCGGCCCCGCTTTTGCTGGGTCGCGGGTTCGCATTTGTTCGCGGCTGTTCGGTGTTTTCGAACCGGTGACCTGGGTCTCGCGTTCGCGTTTCGCGAGGGTGCTGCCGGACTGCTAAACCCCGGCGGATGGGCCTTCGTGAGGTTTGACTGCGAGTGTCCCCGGTTTCTGGGCGGTCACGCCTTTGCAGAACCATTGCAGCGATCATCGGATTCTTTTGTAGAGCTATTGCAGTTCTCGTGCTTAGAACGCCAGTGCTTTTGGTGGGGTTGAGAGGCGTTGCTGGTAAGCGTCTATGGCGCGTTGAGCGCGTGCTTGGGCTCGCCGCTGGGTGAGCTTGGTGTAGACGGTAGCGATGAGGTAGCCACCGTCATCGTGACCAACCATCGTCGCGACTGTTTGGAAGTCGAGGCCGACACCGCCGTCGTCTATGGGGTCGATCATCCATTGGATCGCGCGGTGCTTTAGCTCGTAGAACTCTTGGCTGGGCATACCCGCCGACGCACGCACTGCGTGCCAGTAGTGGGTCCAGTTGGACTGGGTCATGTAGCCACCACGGATGGCGGGGAAGACGATCGTGTCGCTGTATTGCGGCATCGTCCGCAGGTGCTTTCGCAGGGTGGGGCTCATGACCACCCATCGGCGGTCGTCGTCCTTGGGCCACACTATGGCCCCGGTTGATGGATCCCGCTGCCGGCGGATGTTGATGATGTTCTCGGGGTAGTCGAGGTCGGCGTGGTGCAGCGCGAAGATCTCTCCTGGGCGGATCGCTGCCTCCCCGATCGCGAGGATCGCGCCCTCGATGATGAGGCCGTAGTCGTCGGTGCGGCTCGCGCGTGCGCACTGGCAGAGACGTCTGTATTGGTCGGTGCTGACGATCTCGAAGTCGGGCCGATCGATACGGCGCGTACGCTTGCTTGTGCCGAGGCGGGCGAAGGGATTACTCGCGATTAGCTCGCGGTCGGTGGCGTGATTGAAGAACTGCCGCACGGACTGTTGGACGTTGCGGCCGTGAGCGAGCGCCCACGTCAATGCCTCGTCGCGGCCGAAACTATCGAGACGACGCTCGCCGAAGTCCCTTATGAACGGTCGGAGCGCCTCCCGCATACGCTTCACGCTGGAAGCCCGGCGTCTGGTCTCCTTCAACGCTCGCTGTCCATCCGGCCAGGTCATTGTGATCCTGCCGTTCTCATAGATCACAGCCCCTGCGAACTCCAACACTGTCGGGATACGTCGTTGCTGGGCACTATCAACTTCTCTGCGCAGCTCGGCAAGCCGCCGCTGCTCGGCCGCTCGATAGGCCTCAAGACTGGAGTGCGTGCCGACCCACTTCGTGTGTCCCCCGTAGGACACGAGCCCTACATATCTCGGTTTGTGGCGTGTGCCCCGATTGTGCGGCATCTCGATCTCCTCTCGTTGAAGATCAGAGCGCATTGCGACGTCGATCAGCGGACGATGGCAACGGTCTCAAAGTCTGATGAAGAGGACCGGTGCATGGTCGGGGGCGAGCCTACGAGGGCGTTGTGGACGGTGGCGTGAGGTGGCGCTGCAGCCATGTGGCCATGTTGTCCTGGCTCCATGTGCCGGCGGCGATGGCCAGGACGGCCTGCTCGGCATCATCGACAGTCGGCGTGGTGCGCCACGTCCAACCGTTGATCGCGATGAACAAGCGCAACGCTACCCAGGCGGCGCGCTTGTTGCCATCAGGCAACGGATGGTTCTTCGCGAGATGCACGGCTAGAACGGAGGCCTTCTCGATGAAGTCCGGGTAGAACTCTGTCTCGCCGAAGCCGGCTGCTGGCGCATGCAGTGCCGACTCCGCGAGGTCGATCTTGGCGACACGTGTAAGCGTGTTGACGTCTAGCCCAGTTACCTCCGCGGCGATTGCGAGGTACTCGACCAGCTCGATGTAGCGGATGCTCACTTGGCGAGTCGCTCTAGCAACTCGCGATCCTCCTCGATGATGCGACGTACACGCGCCTTGAACTCAGGGTCTTCGCGCCGACGCTGCACCGCCTCGGCGAGGGCGTGCTTGACGGTCTCGTTGAGGCTCTTGCCTTCGGCTCGCGCAAGCGCGTCGGTATCGGATGCAAGCTCGTCGTCGAGCCGTACGGTCAGATTCTTAGCCATGATATCATGGTAGCATGAATGTAAGGTCTGAGTCGTCGCTGGCTCGCGGATTGCCTTCCTACTCGAGGACTCGCCCATAGCGATGCTCGATTACATCGATCGGTGTTCCGGAATTGAGAGGAACCCTCAGATCTCAGTGCACACCGCCGCCCGGGTATCCGACAAGGCCGGTTGGTTGGGCCCCGGAGATGCCCAGGCCCCCCGTATTGCGCTCTTCGGGAGTCGATGACGCGCGAGACGCTAGCTCGGATTCAAGCGTCGAGCGGCGCTGCCGCTTCGCTGCGGTTTTGTTGTGGTTAGGTGTCACTCAGGAGCGTGATCGCGAGAAGCGCCTTGCGCTCATCGTCAGAGAGAGCTACCCGCTCGGTGTCCACGAGGAATTCGGGGTCGAGCAGCGCCTCTCGCGAGCCCAGGGCCCATTGTCGTGCGTGCTCGTCGGTTGCGAGCATGTCCTCGGGTGGAGGAAGTACGCGGGCGGCCAGGTGCGCTAAGCGACGGTAGCGAAGGCCGCCGAATCGCCACCAAAGGAGGCTCGCGCCGTCGCCGGCGCCGGCGCGAAAGCCCATTGAGAGCTGCTCGAGGGCGCGGGCGGCGCTGAGAGACAATTGCCAACCCAGGTCGACCTCGCGCGCGACGGCGGAGGTCACGAGCACCGCTAGGCCCCCAGCTATCCGGGTCATCCCGAATACGAGGATCTGCTCAGTGAGTCCGATGATCTTCGGCAGCGGGTTGCCGCTGCCCCGACCGTTCTTGCCGGACGCATCGCCGCGCACTGCGACGGAGGCGAGGTCAGTTAGCGACATGCCTTCCAGCCATCCCTTGACGACATCGTTGAAGGCCCCCCAAGCAATGCCGTGACGCGTCGTCGCGTTTGCGTCGGCGAGGTCTCGCATCAGCGTGCCGGCGAGTCGCTGCTCTTAAGTCACCCTGGCTCAGGCGACTGATACTCGGCGTCTCTCCTCATCTGCCTTACCGCGCCGCGCGCTTGGAGCCGTCGCTTTTACGTGTTGGCGGCCTCCCTCTCGGCGGCAGCGAGCACACCGGTGCGGTTCTTGTGAGCGCCCTCATAGGCCTGGACCTCCTTGGTGCGCGTCTCGTCGGCGTCGGCCAGCGCCTTGCGAATCTCCTCAACGCCCTGATCGTCATAGCCGGGCCACGGCTCGCTGCCTCGCAGTGAGTTGATCCGCGTCAGCACCGTGGTGCGGTTTTGGTTCTTGCGCTCATAGGAGTCCACCTTGGCCAGGTCCATCTGGGAAAGTTCGGGCAGCTTCTCCACGATGTCGCTCACGTTTAGCTTGTCGTAGTCGGCGACCGCCAGATCATGCTCGGAGGCGATCACGCCCTTGATCTGACCCTCGGCTTGCACGACACCGGGTACCCTGCGCGCGCTGCGCGCCGTACGCCTGACCCGCACTTCGGCCTTGCGCGCGGCCTGCTTGCCGGTCTGAGCCAACTCGCGCGCCGCATCGGCGGCACCCGTATCGCCGAGGTCAAACGATGGCTGTCCCTCGATCTCCACGCCCACCACCGCGCCCGTGAGCCGGGGCAGCTCGCGCATCACGCATGCCAGCATCTTTTGCTCGTCTTCGCCAATCGACACCGCCAGCTCGGCGGTCGTCTCATCCCCAATCGAGCGGGCCAAGTGCTCAATCGCGGTATATGTGGCGATCTCAAGCGCCTCGCTGGCACACGTTTCCTTGGCGTTCTTGAGGACCTTCTCCTCGTTGCTGGCGCCCCGCAACAGGCTCAAAGGAGTCTTGCCCAGCGCCAACAGCTGGCTCACGGTGCTCTCAGCCAACCCCACGATCGCTTGAATCGGGTTCCCACCACCACTGACCTCTTCTAGACGCAACTGCACGCTGCGAGCGTGCTCACGCGTCTCCCGCAAGTGGGTCTGCAACGCGCTGCGATAGCTGTCTCGCGGGGTCATCGCGATCTGTGCCTGCAAGTCTCGGACCAGGCCCAGCTCCATAGCGTGTGCCTCGCGCAGGTACTGCACGATCTTCTTCTCAGGCTGACTCATCGAGCCTCCTTCATTCTTGTGATTTCACGTGCTCATCCCGAGCGACTACCCACCGCCCCAACCCCCTGAAACGAGCGTAGTTTCCCCGGAACCAGCAGGCATGGGCTGGCATGCTGCGCGAGAGTCTGGGGAGCAAGGTGGTCTGGAGGGCAATGGGATGCAGAGAGGCGAATCCCTTTATTCTCTAATCGTTCGCCCCCTATATGAGGTCGTCAGTATGTGTCGGTGACCCATACGAGATGGGTAATTTTGCGCTAGTGCGAGTTTCGTGGTAAGGACGTTTACTCGCGAACTGACCTGGGAAAGAGAACTAAACCAGGCCCGCTGTGTCGCATTGTGAAATCGGCCCTGGCAACCGTATCTGGCGCTGTCGGTCAGAGCGGGGTTATTTGGTTAGGTCCTGAGGCGCGGTTGCTGCTCCTTGGCGGGCAGATCATTCGCACGAGTTCAACTAAAAGAAATTTCCCTGGGCCAAACTGGGCCAAACTTGGTCTGCTGACTCAAAGTATCGAGAGGAGTTGATGGACTGATATCGGGACGAGTTAGCGAGGAGATAAGTAGTGTGACTGTCGGCAGGGAGCCCTGCGCGTGGGGGGCGACCGGAGATCTGACATCTGACAGTGTGCTGCTGACAGGCGTGACCGGGTTCGTTGGCATGGAGTTGCTGGTGCGCTATCTGGAGCGAACCGACCGTCGCGTGTACGCGCTTGTGCGGGGCAAGGATGATCGCGAGGTCACGGCGCGGGTGAAACGCACACTGCTCTCGTTGTTCGGCGCCGATCATCCGTATGCGGAGCGTGTGGTTGCGGTTCGCGGCGACATAACGCACCCTGGCCTCGGCCTTCGGGGTTACGGCGACGACGAGCTCGTCGAGCGAGTGAGTGAGATTGTGCATGGTGCGGCGTCGGTCTCTTTTGAGCTCGGGCTGGAGGCCTCGCGCGCGATCAATGTGGAGGGTACTCGCCAGGTGCTCGAGTTCGGTGAGCGCTGCCACCAGCGCGGTGGTCTGCGCCGTCTGTCGTACATCTCCACGGCGTATGTAGCCGGTGAGTATGTAGGGCGCTTCAGCGAGGACGAGCTCGAAGTAGGTCAGAGCTTTCGAAACGCATATGAGCAGTCGAAGTTCGAGGCGGAGCGTCTGGTTGCGCATGCACGCTCCCGGATACCGATCACGGTGCTGCGTCCAAGCATCGTCGTAGGTGAGCGCGACAGCGGCTGGACTTCGTCGTTCAATGTGCTCTACTGGCCGCTGCGCGCGTTTGCGCAAGGTGCCTATGTAGCATTGCCCGCGCGCCGTGAGGCACTGGTAGACGTGGTGCCAGTCGACTATGTGGCTGACGCGATCTTCGCGCTCAGCCAAGCTCCGGAGGCCGAGGGCTCTACCTACCACCTCACCGCCGGAGAGCATGCAGCCAGCGTGGGTGAGCTCGTCGAGCTGGCGACGGAGCACTTCAAACGCCCGGCGCCGCGTCTGATCGCACCACAGGTTTACCATCGTGTGCTTCATCCCCTGCTCGTTCGTGCGAGTCCCGACCAGCGCTATCGTCGTGCGCTGGCGCGCAGCAAGGTCTTCTTCCCGTACTTCGCGATGGCGGTCGTCTACGACGATCGTCGCTCACGGGTAGCGCTTCGTGCAGCCGGCATCAGACCCCCGCCGCTGCGTCATTATTTCAACCGGCTGGTCGAGTTTGCGCTCGCCGCCGAATGGGGACGGCAGCCTATTTCACGCATCACCGCGGCTAGGCACACCGCACCATCATCCATGCGGTGGCTGGGACCAGGCGCACCAGCTCAAGCTCGATCGGTGGTGAGCCGATGACCAGCACCCGCCTGTCGGCGCTCGACGCGTCCTTCCTCTCGGTGGAGACCCCCACCGCGCACATGCATGTGGGATGGGTCGCTGTGTTCTCCGCTCCCGTCGAAGGGCGACTGCCGCGTTTCTCACAGCTTCGCGATCACATAGAGCTGCGGATGGCGCGCGCCCCCCGCTACCGCCAGAAGCTCGCGTCTGTGCCGCTAGGCCTGCACGCCCCGGAGTGGGTTGACGATGCGGGCTTCTCGATCGATCGTCACCTCTACTGGGCGCCCGGCCCGCTTCACGACCTCGTCGATGAGGTGATGTCAACGCCGCTACGCCGTGACCGCCCACTGTGGGAGATCTGGATATGCGAGGACATAGGCGACCAGCAGATGGCGCTCGTAGGCAAGATGCATCACTGCATGGTCGACGGTCTCGCGGCAGTGGAGCTGTCCTCGCTGTTGCTCGACCTCACGCCCGAGCCTGCCCCCTGCGCGTCCGACGGCTGGTCCACCATGCGGGAGCCCAACGGCGTGCGGCTGCTGCTCGGCGCTGTCCGCGACCGTATGGAGGAGCAACTCGACCTGCTGCGCTGGCCACTGCGCGCCGTCACATCTCCGTCGCGTGCCGCGAGAGAGCTCACGAGCGCCGTCCCATGCGTTGCACGGGCGCTCGCGCACTCACTGCGCCCTGCGCCTGAGAGTCTCCTCAACACACCGCTGTCACCGTTGCGACGCTTGGCCTGGTCGCAGCGGCCCCTCGACGATCTGCGCGAGATCAAGCGTGCTTATGGAACGAGCGTCAACGATGTCCTGCTTGCCGCGGTCGCCGGCGGGGTGCGCGAGTTCGTGGCTGGGCAAGGCCGCCGGCCGGTGACGCTCAAGGCGATGGTCCCCGTCAGCTTGCGTAGGGACGAGGATGTGCTCGGCAACCGCGTTTCGTTCGTGTTTGCCGAGCTGCCTTGCGAGGAGCCCGATCCCGTTCGCCGGTTGCATCGCGTGGCCGCGATGATGACCCGGCGTAAGCAGGATCGTGAGTCCGAGGGCGCTGACATGGCGCTCAATGCCGCCGCCTACACGCCTACCGTTGTCCAGCACGCTATTTCTCGGATCGTCGCCAGCCCGCGCACCTTCAACCTCGTCGTATCCAACATCCCCGGTCCGGCGCAACGGCTGTACCTGTGCGGCTGCCCGCTGGAGGCTGCCTATCCCGTCGTTCCGCTGGCCGATCGCCACGCGCTCTCGGTCGGCATGACGAGCATATGTGATCGCGCCTGCCTGGGGATCTACGCCGACAGCGAGGTGATACCGGACACGGGACGCCTCGCGAGCGACGTCGACGCGGCGATCGACGAGCTGCTCGCAACCACGCACTGAGCCATGACGCCCGCCGGACTATCCATACCCACATCGCTACACACCCCCGCCTCGCGCCTTCTCTGCTCTCCGTTGCTCCAGGCGCTCGCAGCGCCGCACGGCGTCGACCGCTATCTCGAGCTGATACGCCCCACATGGTCGCTGCGCGATCTGCGGGCGGAGGTCACCGGGGTTCGTCGCGAGAGCGTCGACAGCGTCACCCTGGCACTGCGCCCGAACGAGCGTTGGCGCGGCTTCCGCGCCGGGCAGTTCATCCAGCTGACGGTCGAGATCGCTGGTGTGCGCGAGACCCGCTGCTACTCGCTTGCCTGCGGGGAGCAGTTCGACGGGGAGATCGAGATCACAGTCAAGGCACACCCGGCCGGCAGGGTGTCGCTCTACATGAACGAACGCGCACGCCCCGGTCTGATCGTCGGGCTGTCCGAGGCCGAGGGTGACTTCGTGCTGCCGAGCGAGCGACCAGAGCGCCTGCTGCTGATCAGCGGCGGCAGCGGCATCACACCAGTGATGTCGCTGCTGCGCACGCTCCGCGACGAGGGGCACCCCGGGCGCGTGACTTTCCTCCATTACGCGCGCACCAAGCGCCATATCCCCTATGGCGACGAGCTCGAGGCGATAGCGAGCAGCATGCCGAACGTGTGCCTAGCTTTGGCTTGCACGCGCGAGGCCGCGCGCTCTCAGCGGACATCTCAGTCGCGAGGCAGTTGCGTCGCACGATGCCAGATTATGCTCGCGCGCACACGTACGTCTGTGGTCCCCCGAGCCTGATCGCGCACGCGCGAGCGCTGTGGGCCGAGGACGGTATCGAGCAGCCGCTGCACATCGAGAGCTTCCAGCCGCCCCCGCCCCCACCCGCGACCTGCGAAGTCGCAGAGGGCAGCGTCAATTTCGCGCGCTCGGGCAGACGCGCGACCATCGACGGGCGCTAGTCTGCTGGAGCAGGCCGAGCAGGCCGGGCTGAGCCCGCGGTTCGGCTGCCGCATGGGCATCTGCCGCATGTGCACGGCGCGCAAGACATTCGGGAGCGTGCGCAACGTCCTCAGCGGCGAGATTTCGAGTAGGGCTGACGAAGACATTCAGACTCTGCATCTCCAGGCCAATCGGCGACGTGGAGCTCGACTCTATGACGATGGGCCAGAGGATGAGCGCAACCGCCATACGCGATCTCAGCGCCCGAGGAGACCGAGACCTTCTGCCGGGAGCTCGACACGATCCACCGGCGCGTGCTCGCCGACCTCGGCGAGCGCGACGCCGACTACATCCGCGAGGTGATCCGCGCCCAGCGCGGACTCGAGGTCACCGGGCGGGGCCTGCTCTTCTTCAGCGTCATCCCGCCGGCGTGGCTCGGCGGCGTCGCCGCGCTTTCGTTGTCGAAGATCCTCGACAACATGGAGATCGGCCACAACGTCATGCACGGCCAGTACGACTGGACGCGGGACCCCGAGCTGGACGGCAGGAGCTTCGAGTGGGATTCGGCCTGCCCCAGCGACCTGTGGCGCCACTCGCACAACTACATACACCACACCTACACCAACGTCGTCGGCAAGGACCGCGACGTCGGCTACGGGGTTCTGCGCATATCCGAGGATCAGCCCTGGAACCTCTACTACCTCGGCAACCCGCTCTACGCGGCGCTGCTGGCGATCTTCTTCCAGTACGGCGTCGCTCTGCACGACCTCGAAGTCGACCGTATCCTCGCAGGCGAGACGACGTTGGGCGAGAAGCGCGAGCTGATGAGAGCCATCGGGCACAAGGTCGGCCAGCAGACGCTCAAGGACTATGTCCTGTTCCCGCTGCTGTCAGGTCCCTCGGCGCCGCTCGTGCTCGCCGGCAACGCGACCGCCAATCTCGTGCGCAACCTGTGGGCGTTCACGATCATCTTCTGCGGCCACTTCCCTGACGGAACAGTCCAGTTCACCGAGGAGGAGATGGAGAAGGAGACCCGTGGCCAGTGGTACTACCGCCAACTGCTCGGCTCAGCCAACCTGACCGGCGGCAAGCTGTTTCACATCCTCTCGGGCCACCTGAGCTCACCAGATCGAGCATCACCTATTCCCGGATATCCCCGCCAACCGCTACGACGATATCGCCGTCGAGGTGCGCGAGATCTGCCAGCGCTACGGGCTGCCCTACAACACTGGGCCGCTCGGCAAGCAGTTCGGAAGCGTTGTGCGCAAGATCGCCCGGTTCGCACTGCCGAGCCGGAGATGACGGTCGACACCGGGCGTGACAAACCTCCGATCCGGAGGGGCAGTTGGTCGGGCCTAACCTAGCATACGTGCGTTCGATATGGCATACGCCGGGTCTCGGGAAGCGAGGAGCCCGGTATGGGGGCGGTCTGGAGGACCGCAAATAGACCGCAGAAAGACTCAATCACCTTTATCCAAGCCAACTCTACCGTTCGCCCCGATATTTATTTGGGTCTTCTCTTAAGGAAGGTCGTTTCGGGAGGCTTGCGGTACAGCCCCGTCGGAACTGGCTTTTGGAGGTGGCCTCGTCTCATCTGGATGCCTGGCCCACCCGGGTGGATTGCGTGGCGCTACGCTTGAAAGTCCGGATTTACTGGGCTTGTCGACGGTTGCTCGGGCTAGCAGGTGGTCGAACGTTTGCAGAGCTATTGCACCCCCCGGCAGTTCTTTTGTAGAGCTATTGCAGCTGGACGGCGAGCGCGGTGCCCCGTTTGAAGTGTGACCGAGGCGGTCCGCGAAGTCCAGGAGGCGCTTGAGGCGCCCCCAACGATCGGGCTTCCCTCATAGGCTCAACCCCGCTGAGGAGCACCGCTCGTCCGCTTGTTTCGTGGGAACAGGAGGCACGATCCGGTCGTAACGAAATCGTTATACGTATCGCCCGGATCGTTACGCGAGCTTGACGCGCGTCCGTCAATACTCCCCGGTAATGGACGTCGTCGCCATAGCCCTCGGGATCATCATGTTCGTGATCCTGCTCTGGATGGTTAAGGGAATCGAGCGCATATGAGCCTCCCATTGCCATTGGGTGCGTTCATCGCGCACATGAGCGGTGCCGATGTCTTCGGCTTGGTCGTGTCGGTGTTGGTGATCGGCTATCTCTTCTACGCGCTGATTCGCGGGGAGAAGCTCTAAGTGACATTCGCCGGCTGGCTCACGATCATCCTCTTTGCGGGGATCCTGACCACGCTCGCCATCCCTCTCGGTAGCTACATGGCTGCCGTCTATACCGGCAAGAGGGTCTTTCTCTCTCCGGTATTCATCGGACCTGAACGGTTTCTCTACCGCCTGCTGCGTGTCGATCCCAAGCAGGATCAGGACTGGAAGGCATATGCGAAGAGCCTCTTGATCTTCTCCCTCGCCGGCTGGCTCTTGCTGTACGTGATCCTGCGCACGCAGAACGCATTCTATGTGCCTCACGCGCTGAACCCGCTCGGGTACCACTCGGCGCCGTGGAACGTCACGTTCAACACCGTCTCGTCGTTCCTGACGAACACGAACTGGCAGTACTACAGCGGCGAGACGACGATGACCTATCTCAGCCAGATGATCGGGCTGACAGTGCAGAACTGGCTCTCCGCCGGCGTTGGGATCGTCGTCGCGGTTGCTTTGATCCGCGGGATCGTTGGGCGTAGCGGCAAGGGGCTTGGCAACTTCTGGCAGGACTTGGTGCGCACGATCCTGTACGTGCTCGCGCCAATCTCGATCGTTGGGGCAATCGTGCTCGTCTCCCAGGGCGTGATCCAAAACTTCACTACTTATCTGACGGCTCACACGATCACGGGCCTCACGCAGTCGATCGCTATGGGACCGGTGGCCTCGCAGGAGGTCATCAAGGAGCTGGGCACCAACGGCGGAGGTTTCCTGAACGTCAACTCGGCGCACCCGTTCGAGAACCCAACGGCATTCACCAACCTCTTTGAGATGCTGCTCGTGCTAATCATCCCCGCGGCGCTCGTGTTCACCTACGGTCGGATGACGGGCAACCGCCGCCAGGGCTATGCGATCTACGCGACGATGATGGTGATGTTCCTCGGCGCGGTTTCCGTCGCCTACATCGCCGAGGCGCACGGTTCGCCGGCGCAGCATGCGGCTGGCCTACACACGCATGTGATCTCTGGTTCGACCGGTGGCAACATGGAAGGTAAGGAGCAGCGCTTTGGGATCGCCGGCTCCGCGCTGTTTGACGTCGTCACGACTGTCACCTCGTGTGGTGCGGTGAACAGTGCGCTCGAGTCCTTCACGGGCATTGGCGGTGCGGTGCCGTTCGCGAACCTGTCGGCGTCGGAGACGATCTTCGGGGGTGTCGGCACGGGCTTGTATTCGATCCTGTTGTATGTGCTGTTGGCTGTGTTCATCGGTGGGTTGATGGTCGGACGTACGCCTGAGTGGTTGGGCAAGAAGCTCGAGGCGAGGGAGATAAAGCTCGCTGGTCTGGGGATCCTGGTCACGCCGTTGGCGGCATTGTTCTGTACCGCGATGGCGACAGCGAGCAAAGGGGGGCGCACATCGATCTCCGAACTCGGGGTGGGTCCACAGGGTTTCTCTGAGACCTTCTATGCCTACCTCTCTCAGGCCAACAACAATGGGTCGGCCTTTGCGGGCTACACCGGTTTCATCCAGCCGAACGCGGGTAATCTCGGCTCCCACGGCGTGACTTTTGCTGATCTGCTCGGGGGCTTTGACATGCTGTTCGCGCGTTACGCACCGATCCTGTTCGCGCTGGCTGTAGCGGGTGCGCTTGCGGGTAAGCATGTCACTCCTGCGGGTCTCGGCACGATGCGTACCGACAACCCGACGTTCGTGGTGCTGTTGATCGGCGTGATCATTCTCGTTGGCGCGCTGACGTTCTTCCCCGCACTGCTACTCGGCCCGATCGTCCAGGGCCTGACCGGAAACCTTTACTAATCATGCGCCGAGACGTAACTACTTCAATCATCGCCATGATCGTGTTCACGGTCCTGCTAGGCGTCGTCTACCCCCTCCTCATCACAGGTGTCAGCCAGGTCGCGTTCCCGGGTAACGCCAACGGGCAGAAGGTCTATGTGAATGGCAAGCTCGTGGGCTCTAAGATCATCGGTCAGAGCTTCGCCAAGCCGGTGATCGAAAAGAACGGCAAGCCTAAGGAAGAAGAAGAAGAACTCGTCACAGAAGCGGACCCAAGCTATTTCCAGGGTCGCCCGTCCGCTACCGAAGGCGGCGCGTACAACGCCGCGGCGAGCACGTTCTCAAACCGTGGCCCCAACGACAAGGCCACAGAGGAAGCGGACGCCGAAAACATCAAGGCATATCTCGAACTCAACAAGCCGTATGACCCAGGTCTCACCGTCGCGCAGATCCCCGTCGACGCGGTCAATACCTCCGGGTCGAACCTTGACCCCGAAATCTCACAGGCAAACGCCTGGATCCAGGCGCACCGCATTGCGGCCAAGCGCGGGCTCTCGCTGAGCACGGTCAATGGGCTGATCTCCAAGTACACCGACGGGCGAGCGCTCGGCTTCTCCGGCGAGCCTGGAGTGAATGTGCTGGAGCTTAACCTCGCGCTTGACCGTCTCACCGGAGGGACGAGCTGATGTCCGCTGTCAACGCAACCCACGAGCGCCAAGCGATCTCGCTGTTCCAGCGCGACATCATCAAGCGTGCCCTGATCGACAGTCTGATCAAGCTCGACCCACGCGTGCAGATCTCAAACCCCGTGATGTTCGTCGTGGAGATCGGCTCCGTCATCACGACCGTCACATGGCTGATCCAGGCGTTCGGCGGCAAACCGCTCGGCGGCGGCCACGAGCCGGCCTGGTACACGTTCACGATCGCCGCGTGGCTATGGCTGACCGTAATTTTCGCGAACATGGCCGAGGCATTCGCTGAGGGTCGCGGACGTGCCCAAGCCGACACGCTGCGCGCGATGCGCAAGGAGACAGTCGCCACTATGCAGGACGGCTCGATAAAGGCAGCCTCAGAGCTCGCACGCGGCGACATCGTCGTCGTCACCGCAGGGGACCTGATCCCTGGCGACGGCACAGTGATCGAGGGCATCGCCACCGTCGATGAGTCGGCGATCACGGGCGAGTCCGCCCCCGTCATCCGAGAGTCTGGTGGCGACCGCAGCGCGGTCACCGGCGGCACACGCGTCACCTCTGACCGTATCGTCGTGGAAATCACACAGGAGCCCGGCAAGTCGTTCCTCGACCGCATGATCGCGCTAGTCGAGGGTGCCGAGCGACGCAAGACCCCCAACGAGATCGCGCTGAACATCCTGCTAGCGGCGCTCACGCTGATCTTCATGATCGTAGTCGCGACGCTGCACCCGTTCGGCCTGTTCGCGGGCACCTCGATCTCCGAGACCACACTGATCGCCCTACTCGTCGCGCTGATACCGACCACGATCGGGGCGCTGCTGAGCGCGATCGGTATCGCCGGGATGGACCGGCTCGTCAGGCGTAACGTGCTCGCGCTCTCCGGCCGTGCGGTCGAGGCGTCCGGCGACGTGGATGTGCTCTTGCTCGACAAGACCGGCACGATCACGATCGGCAACAGGCTTGCCTCCGAGTTTATCCCCATGCCCGGTGTGGCCGAGTCAGAGCTCGCCGAGATCGCCCAGCTCGCCTCACTCGCGGACGAGACACCCGAGGGACGCTCGATCGTCGTGCTCGCCAAGACATACGGTATCCGCGAGCACGACATGAGCACGCTACACGCCGAGTTCGTGCCCTTCACAGCCCAAACCCGTATGAGCGGTGTCAACATCGACGGTCAGCAGCTACGCAAGGGCGCCGGCGACGCGATCATCGAGCTCGTTAAGCGCGAAGGCGGCTCCCCGCCACCGGAGCTGCAGGCACAACTAGATCGCATCGGTCGCGAGGGAGGCACACCACTCGCGGTGTCCCGTGACAGCCAGGTCCTCGGCGTCATCTATCTGAAGGACACCATCAAGGAGGGCATGAAGGCACGCTTTGACCAGCTCCGCGCGATGGGCATAAAGACGGTGATGGTCACCGGCGACAACCATCTCACCGCCGCCAAGATCGCTGAAGAGTCAGGCGTCGACGACTTCCTCGCCGAAGCCACTCCCGAGGCGAAGCTCGCGCTAATCCGCGAACAGCAGCAGGACGGGCGGCTCGTCGCGATGACCGGCGACGGCACCAACGATGCGCCCGCGCTCGCTCAGGCAGACGTGGGTGTCGCGATGAACACAGGCACCCAGGCGGCGCGCGAGGCGGGGAACATGGTCGATCTGGACTCCAACCCCACGAAGCTGATCGAGATCGTCGAGGTCGGCAAGCAGCTCCTGATCACGCGCGGCGCGCTCACCACGTTCTCGATCGCCAACGACGTCGCCAAGTATTTCGCGATCCTCCCCGCCATCTTCCTCACCACGTACGCCACCAGTGCGGGAGGCAGGGGCCCGCTGCACGTGCTGAACATCATGAACCTAGGCACCCCCCAGTCGGCGATCGTCTCAGCGATCATCTTCAACGCGATCGTGATCCCTTTGCTGATTCCGCTATCGCTTCGCGGCGTGCGCTACCGGCCGATCGGCGCGAGCGCCCTACTGCGGCGTAACCTGTGGATCTACGGTCTCGGCGGGATCATCGCCCCGTTCATTGGGATCAAGCTGATCGACTTGATCGTGCACAACCTGCTCGGGGGATAGCACGTCAGCGGCCTCGCGTCCGCGGCGGATCCTGATCTGCGACGACGAAACGCAGATCGCAAGAGCGCTGCGCGTCATCCTGCACGAGTCTCGCATCATGTTCGAGCGCTGCGCGCAGCGGGACTCGTGTGCTCCCGCCGCGACGGCATGATGGTGATGTATGAGCTCACCGACCGGGGCCGGGCATTGGTCGATGTGGTGCTGTGGCGGCTTGCGAGCGCTCGCAAAGATCGTGAACAGCGCCTGGGTCGGCTGGGACGGTCCCGCCTTCACGGGGTCGAGTTTTAGAGTGTCTAACGGAATAGGCTGACCGCGTACCAGTCTGACTCGAGCTCTGGTGCGCTCTCGCAGACCTTGCACACGATGTCGAGGACAGCGCGGCGTCCGATTTCCTCACGCACATCGCGTTCCATCGAGATCGGGGTGTCTTCTCTCCATGTAGCTCTGATCTCGGTGTCGGCACGGGCGAAACCAACGCGATCGCGATCCTCGCCGAGTCTCCGCAGCAGCTGGTCAAGGGCATCGGCAGGTGCGTTGCGGCCTGAATGACGGCTGATCTTGAACTCCATTTGGTGGTCAGGAGAGTGGTGCCGGTGGGGCCCCGTTCCCCGTTCCCCTTTCAATCGAGGTCACACGCAGTTCGACCTGAGACCACACAACCCTTTCTCGAGAATTTTAGGAGGAGTCGGTGCGCTTGCTATGACACCGACGAGTCAGCTCGCCGGGCCCTCGTCCGCGGCCCTGCGCAGCGCGGCTATGTCGAGCTTGCTCATCTTGAGCATTGCCTGCATCGCGCGCTTGGCCCGCTCGGGATCAGGGTCGGTGAACAACTCCTCCATCCCGGTGGGCACCACCTGCCAGGAGAGGCCGTACTTGTCCTTCAGCCATCCGCACGGCCCCTCCTTGCCGCCCGTGGACAGCCGCTCCCAGTAGAGACGGCGATGACTGGCAGGTTTGATAAATTCGAATCCCGGTGTGCAATCCGAGCAGTGGAGGTGCCAGATGGGCAAGTTCCCTGCGCCGGCAGTTGGGATCGTGCTGACGCACTTCGTCGTGTCCGATGACATCGAGCGTTCTCGCCACTTCTACACAGAGGTACTTGGTGGCGAGACGGTCCGCTCGGGCGAACCGTCATACGTCGCGCTTGCCAACAGCTGGATCATCATCAATGCCGGCGGTGGCCCGACTGACGACAAGCCGACCGTGACACTCCAGACGCCGCGCGATCTAAACCGGGTGAGCAGCTTCCTCAACATTCGGGTCGCGGACATCCAAGCCGTATACACCGAGTGGAGCGCGCGGGGCGCCGAATTCCTGACGCCGCCCGAACAGCGCGCGACCGAGATCCGATGCTACCTGCGCGATCCGGATGGTCACCTGATCGAGGTGGGCCAAACCACTCTTAGCGGAGCGACAGGTGGGGAATCGTCCTAGCAGCAGCCGTCTGAGCGTCGATCCTCGATGCTCAGGATGACAGTGGTGCAGCACGACTCGCCCCGCCATGCGTCTCGACCCTCCCTCAGGGCTACGGCTGCGATCCCGAGCGCCGTCACGGGGTCCGCCCACCACCAGCCAAGCAGTGCGTTCAAGCCTAGGCCGAAGAGCAGTGCGGCCGAAAGGTAGGCGCAGAGCATCGTCTGGCGGCTCTCGCTCTTGGTTGCCGAGGAACCCAGCGCGTCGGCGACCTTCGCCTTCGCCGTGGCGAGTGGGGGCATGGCAGCCAGCGTGACGATTGAGAGGCCGATCCCCACCCAGCTCACGGCCGGATGGCGCTGGGTGGCAAGCGACTGGATTGCCTCGACGGCGACATAGGCACTCAGTACATAGAAGGACACCGCGATCATCTGCTGTGCGCGACGCTCAGCCATCGCGTGAGCGCTTGCCAGTCGCCAGAGCACAACGAGCCCCGCCATCAGCTCGATCAACGAGTCTGCGCCGAACCCGACCAACGCCACCGAGCCGGCCACGACCCCCGCTGCGATTGCGACGGCGGCCTCAGCGCCATGCCAGCCGAGCCCGATCCAAGCAAGGAGTCTCGCGCGGCGAACGAGCTGAGGTCGTGAACGCTTTGCACTCTCAGGCCGATCAACTTGCAGGAGCGGGAGCCCGCCGGGTGCGACGTTCACGCCGACACCCGATCGGCGAGCACCACGTCCACCAAGGCGCGACCACGGTCGGTGAGTTCGTACATCACCATCTTCCCCTCACGGCGAGAGTGCACGATGCCAGCCGCGCGCAACGCTCGAACGTGATGTGAGACACAGTTTCGCCTTGAATCTACCAAACGTCAGACTGAGCCCGCGATGCCCACGGCCTTTGGCGCGTTAGTCGTGACTTTCATGATGTTCATGTACGCCTTGGAGAGACGCCACCGCCGATACATTCTCGCGCTCGCCTGTCGCGGCAGTGAGCGCCGCCCGGGCGGCGGTGAGTGCCTTGTCCAGGCGCTCACGCTCGGGGTCATCGACGGCGGTGGCGGCGCGGCGGCCCGGCGCGGCGGCTAGGAACGGTTGCAGGATGTCCATTGGTAGCGGGAACACGATTGTGGAGCTCTGTTTGTTGCTTACCTCCAGCAGCGTTTGGAGATAGCGCAGCTGGATCGTCACGGGGTTGCGGCTGATCACGTCGGCTGCGTCGTTGAGTCGTGCGGCGGCCTGGAATTCGCCCTCGGCGTTGATGATCTTCGCGCGGCGCTCACGCTCGGCCTCGGCCTGGCGCGCCATCGCATGCTGCATCCGCTCTGGGATCTCGACGTCCTTGATCTCGACTGTGGTGACCTTTACTCCCCAGGGCTCGGTCTGATCGTCGATGATCTGCTGGAGGTGCTCGTTCAAGCGCTCGCGCTCGGCCAACAGTGCGTCGAGCTCGGCCTTGCCCAGCACCGAGCGAAGGGTTGTCTGGGCAATCTGCGAAGTGGCGGCCAGGACGTCTTCGATCTCGATCACCGATCTCGTGGAATCGATGATCCGGTAGTAGGCGACCGCGGTGACGCGTGCGGGCACGTTGTCGCGCGTGATGATCTCCTGCGCCGGGATCTGCAACGTGATCGTGCGAAGGCTGACGCGGACCATGCGATCGATCGCGGGCAGCAGGAAGATCAGCCCCGGCCCGCGCTGGCTGGTCACGCGGCCGAGACGGAAGACGACGCCGCGCTCATACTCGCGCAACACGCGCACTGACATGCTCGCGAGCACGAGGGCCGTTACGGCTACGCAGCAGAGGGTGATGACGAGCGCGAGGATCATGCGATGAGCTCCCACTCCTCGGCGCGGCGTACGGACAGCGTCAGGCCGCTCACACGCTCCACCACCACAGGATCGCCCTCGTGAAGCGCCTCCCCGTCGATTTCCGCCCAGCCATGCCGGGCGCGCCATAGAGTCCCGTCGATGAATACCTGGCCGCCGGGCTCGCTCCAGCGGCGTACCACTCCAACCCGGCCACACATCGCCTCTGCGCCCGCTTGGATACGTGCGCGACGCACGCTCGCTGCCTTGCGCGTCACCACGAGCGCCCATCCGCCGGCCACCGCGCCGAGCCCGATACCAACCGGTACGGCCAGCACCGCGCTGCCGCCCAATGTGGCGATCACGATGATCCCACCGGCGATCAGCGCCACGCCTCCCGCCACACCGAGAACCCCGCCGGGCACGTGAGCCTCGGCCACCGCCAGCACGGCGCCAATCAGCAGCAGCACAAAGCCGAGCGCAATCATGTCAAGTTCTCCACCACTGATGATACGCCGCCATTGGCTGGTTCAGCGAGACTGCTTGGTAGGGCGAAGGCTATGAGCCTTGGAACCGCGTCGACCGGTTGCGGATCCGCTGCTAGCGTGGGAGTTGTTTCCGCGCATGGTCGCGGACCGTGGCCATGCGGACATATCGCAAGGAGGAGTTGGACATGGTCCTCAACCAGCGGAGCGCGCTCAGACTGCTAGGGGCGGCGCTCGCGGCCACCGTCTTGTGTGTGCTGCCGTCGACGGCACAGGCAAGGAAGATCCGTGTCGCGCCGACCGGTAGCACGAGCTCAATCCAGACGGCCGTCAACGAAGCCAATCCCGGCGACACGATCCTCGTCAGGCCGGGGACGTACTCCGGCCCGACGATCAGCGTGAAGACGAGCGGTCTGACGATCACCGGCAGCAAAGCGGCGATCATCGACGCCACCGGCGACACCTATGGCATCACCGTCGGGACGCAACTGACATTCGACCCGGGCCCTGCCTGCCCAGCCTACGGCGTGAGCGACTTCAAAATCGGCGGTCTCAGCGTCCGCAACGCCGAGGATACGGGCATCTTTCTTTTCGGCGTCGATAAATTCGAGGTCAGCGGCGGGGATTACCTCAACAACGGCGAGTACGGCATCTTCCCGCGCTGCTCGCGTGACGGGCTGATAAGCCGGAACACAGGTGGCGGCGGCAATGACGCCACGATCTACGTTGGTGTCGATGACAACACCCTCGTCGAAAAGAACCGGCTTGCGGGCGGGGAGCTTGGCATCGAGCTGGAGAACACGGACAACACCGTCGTGCGAAATAACAAGCTGACCGATAACACGACCGGCATCTTCGTGATCGTCCTGCCCAACCTACCGACATCCTCGACCGAGACGGCGCTCATCGAAGGCAACATCGTGCACAAGAACAACCGCCCCAACCCCTTCCCGCCTGTGTGCCAGGCTCCTGGAACGCCCCCGGGCTGCGTCGAAGAATTCTTCGACGACCTGCAGCTGCTTCCGTCGGGCAGCGGGATCCTCAACGTGGGTGGCCACAACGTGACGATTCGCAGGAACGTCGTGATCAAAAATGACACCGTGGGCGTCGGAGTGGTCGAAAACCCGTTCGGGTTCGGCTCTTCCAACGACACCGTGGTCACCAAAAACATAATCGTGCAGAACGGCAAGAGCCCCGACCCCCGCACGCAGGGCTCCGGGGACATTGTTTACCTGGACAACCCTGCCAACGGAAGCTGCATCTCTGGGAATGTCTTCAAGACGTCCTTCTTCCCGTTCGGGGAACCGCCCGCCTGCATCTGAGCGATGAGGGCAACCATCTCGACAAGGCCCTCTGCCGCGTGGCGGCGGCGGGGGGCCGGTGGCGAGGTCATTTTCGAGTAATTGGCCCGTGCGTGCCCACCGCGTCGCACAGCAGCGTAATGTGCGGGCACGGCGCGGGCCATCTCCTGGGCATACGCCTCCCATAGACGCGTCGATCCTTCGATGCCGCTCAGCAGGAACGTCACCGTGCCGCCGGCAGCGCGAACGGTGCCTCTGTCGCCTCGGCGATCCCCCGCAATCCGTCCCTCCACACGTTCGGCCGGCCAAGCGCCGGCCCCTGGTCAAAGTCTGTCATGGCGCCACCGTGGTCGTCAGGACCCATGTGCGGCGTGGCCCGCCGCACATGGGTGTCTCGATTTGCATGATCGCGCCGTAGTCCGCGTGCTAGCTCACGGCGGCCGGGTCGATGCCGACCTGGCGTTGAAAGGACAGCCAGTCGACGTAGGAGTCCTTGCGCGCGATCAGGCCGTCTCGCAGCGTGAAGACATCGGCGCCCTCGCACGCGAAGCGCTTGCCATCGGCGGTGCCGATCATCTCGTACTCGGTCACGAAGTGATCCGCGCCGAACATGACGCGCCTGCGCTCGAAACTCAGGTCAGGCGACTGCTCGAACACGCCCGCGATCGCATCTCTAACAGCGGCACGACCGCACGCCGGCTGAGTGATGTTGTGCATATGGAATACCGAGTCCTCGGTGTGTAGAGCGGCGATCGCATCGGGGTCGTGGTTGGCCCACGCTTGGCCGTACCGCAACGCCAGTTCCTGAGGGTTCGTGCTCATCGTGTGTCCTCTCGTTCGCTCATCCTCTGATCATTGACAGTCGCCCGCTTTGGGCTGCAGCCAACATAGGAGCGTCTCGTCCTCACTACATCTGCCAGATGGCATATATCGACCTTGACCCTGGCCAAAACGTCGGCCTCGGTAATCGATTCAACATGCTCGTGAGTGTGAGATCAGTGCGCGTTGGGCCGGTTCATATTCGCGGTCTCTCCCGGGGATACCACTCCAGTCTCGTATGCCAATACCACTGCCTGAACGCGGTCGCGCAGACCGAGCTTGGAGAGCACGCGGGCGACGTGCGTCACGCGCCCGCTGGGGGTCGCTGCGCAACAGTCGCCGGGCGCCGCCGGCTCCGACCACCATCGCACTCACGCTGTGGGCGATGATGTCCTGCAGCTCGGAGCCGATCCGCTCGCGCTCTGCGCGCTCCGCCGGGTCAGTCGCGTTTGTGCCGATACTCGCCCTCCTGCTCTGGCTGATCGTGGTCACGGTTGCGCTGACGCGCGGCTCAACCGCACGAGGACCGGCAAACGGTGGGCGTGTCGTCACCGGGGTTGCTTCCCCTTGATGTGACCCCCGGCACATGTGCCGGGGGTCGGGCCGTACATGTACGGCCCGAAGGCAGGGCCGCATGCGGCCCTGCCCGGGGCGCGCATGCGCGCCCCGTTCGACGACGCACATGTGCGTCGTCGCCGGTTGGCACATGTGCCAACCGGGAAACATGAAAGTTCCCCCCAAAATGGACACACCCTCCCCGCGCTATGTGCGACGATCGTGTCTGTCCGCCGTCCGCGAAAGGAGAACCATGCCCGAGTACGCACCTGGAACCCCGTCCTGGGTCGAACTTTCCTCCCCAGACACCGATGCCGCCGCGAAGTTCTACGGCGAGCTCATGGGCTGGAGCGCGACAGAGCCGGGCTCGGCCGAAACCGGTGGGTATCGCATGTTCCAGCAGGACGGCAAGAACATCGCCGGTCTGATGGGGCAAATGCAGGAGGGCCAGCCCACCGCATGGGCTACCTATATGAGCGTCGCCGATGCTGAGGAGACGGCTGCGAAGGTCAAGGCGGCCGGCGGCACTGTGGTGGTCGAGCCGATGGATGTGATGGACATCGGACGGATGGCGGTCTTCGCCGATCCCACCGGCGCCGTGTTCGGCGTGTGGCAGCCGAAGAGCTTCACCGGCGCCGACCTCGTCAACGAGCCCAATTCTCTGTGCTGGAATGAGGTGCTCACCCGTGACGCCGACGCAGGCAAGGCGTTCTACACGGCAGTCTTCGGTTGGGAGGGGCGTCCCCCCGCGTTCGAGGGCGCGCCGGAGACCTACACGGTTTGGGAGTTGGACGGGAAACAGGTCGGGGGCATGATGCAGATGACCGACGACTACTTTCCGGCCGAGATCCCGCCGCACTGGGGCGTGTGCTTCGCGGTTGCCGACTGCGACGCCGTCGTCGCGAAGGCCCGCGCGCTCGGGGCAACCGTCACGAATGAGCCGATGGACATGCCGATCGGGCGCTTCGCCGGCCTGATCGATCCCCAGGGAGCCTCCTTCACGGTGATGCAACCGGCGCCTGCCGCGGGTTGAGGATTCCGACCGGTTCGGGGCGTCTGTCCGCGTGAAAGAGAAGGTGCCGGCCCATGTCTGACGAGGTCGTTCCCCCCGGTGGGGGTCCTGGTCTTGGGCTTCTTGGTCCGAGGACCCGGCATCTGCTGGCGCTCGAGTTCGGCTCAAGGGCTCAGTTCGATGACGACCGTCTGGAGTGGCGCAGGCTTTTCTCGGAGCTGCTTGGCACGTTCATGCTGGTGCTCGTCGCCGCGGGCGGAGGGATTCTGCATGGCGAGGGTCAGATCAGCTTGGCTGCGGCCGTGGTGGCACCCGGGCTCATGGTCATGGGGATCATCCTGTTCATGGGCGCGGTCTCCGGCGCCCATTTGAACCCTGTGGTTTCGCTGGCGTTTGCGCTGCGCGGTGACTTCCCGTGGAAGCGCGTGCCGGGCTACATCATCATCCAGTTGGTCGGTGCCACCCTGGCGTGCCTGTTTCTGTACGCGGTGTTCGGCAACATCCAGCATCTCGGCGCGACACTGCCTGGCCCGGGGTATGCGAACTGGCAGGCGCTGTTGATGGAGACAGTCCTCACCGCGACGCTCGTCAGCGTCATCTTGGGAACCGCGTCGGCAGCGCAGAACGTCGGCGCGATCGCAGCGCTGGGCGTCGGCGGGTACATAGCGCTCGCCGGTCTGTGGTCGGCGCCTGTGAGCGGTACCTCGATGAACCCGGCGCGCTCGTTCGGCCCAGCACTTGTGAGCGGCGACTTCACGAGCTATTGGGTGTATGTCGTGGGTCCGCTGGCGGGCGCGCTGATAGCTGTCGGCTGTGCGTTTGTGCTGCGCGGCAGGGGTGGCGATGCGATCTCCTACGCGGCGGGCTCCGGTGCCCTTGACGAAGGCAGCCTTGCCGCGAGACAGCGCCTCTCACAAGCCATCGACCGGGGCGAGGTCACACCGTCCGATATCACCGACACCGACACGCGAAGGAGCGACCCGTGACCGACACCATCCTCGTGAGTGACGCTATTGGTGGTGTCGTCGTGCGGCTCGTGCGATTGCTCGGGCGTCGGGGCGCATGAGCCGCAGTTGTCCACTGAGCTCGGTCCTGTAACCGTTGAAGAACAGTCCGGGCGCCGACGGGTGCTGGTTGCCGCCGCTGACGAGGGGGATGCCGTTCTCGTCGAGCACGCCGAGGTGGCCGACCAGCCCCTCCAGGCCGCGCCGGTAGCCCGTCGCGGCGATCACGGCGTCCGGCTGGATGCGAGCTCCGTCGGCGAGCAGCACGTCCGGGCCGTCAAAGCCCTCGGCGGCGGCGACGATCTCGATCCGTCCGGCCTTGACCCCGGCGACGAACCCGTCATCAAACACCGGCGCCTGCTGTCGGCGGTGCAGTGTCGTGGCAACCCCGAGCGGCGAACGCGGAAGCCCGTATCGGTCGAGGTTTCCGAAGAACAGCCGCTGTCCAAACCAGATGATCTCATCAGCGACGGGTAGAGGAGCGTGCTGGAGCGCGATCCCGTTGAGCTGCACCGGAACGCCCAGGTACTTGCGGCGCATAAGGTTAGGGGGCGTCCGGCACGACACGCGCACCCGCCCGGCGCCACCCTTGGAAAGATAGTGTGCGACCTCCGAGCCGGTGATGTTCGGCCCTACGACGAGCACGTCGCGGCCGCGGTAAGGGTCCGGATTTCGGTAGGCGCTGGAGTGGATGAGCTCGCCTGTGAAAGTGTCGCGGCCGGGCCAGTCGGGGAGGTTGGGCTCGCGGTCATAGCCGGTAGCGATCACCACGAAGCGCGCATCCAGGTCGCCGCCATCTGTATCGACGCGCCACCCTCCATCCAACTGTCCCACTCGCCGAACCTGGGTAGCGAAGCGAACATCGATGCGATGGTGCGCTGCATAGCGCTCGAGATACTCGACCCACGCGTCCCGCGACGGGTACTCGCCATAGCGCCGGCGACTGGCGCGATAGCCGGGCTGCGTGGACATCCATCCCGGCGTGTTCAGTCGCAACCCGTCGTAGCGGGTCCGCCAGCTCGCACCAACCTTGTCGGTCTGCTCAAGCACGGTCACGCTTACGCCAGCGCCGCGAAGCGTAGCCGCCGCCGCTAGCCCAGCCGCGCCTGCACCGCACACGATCGCCTCCGGAATCGCATGATGCTTATCCGCAAGCGGCATCGACGAGTCATGTGAATGTTGAGTGCTCATCCCAGGCATGTTTGGTCGAACTCGACGCCGCTGGCGTTGCTTGAGCGCTAAACGCACAGCAGCTGGCGAGGAGTTCGGGGTGTCCAATCCGGATTTATCCGGCCTTGGCCGTGACGGCGGCATCCGCGGTCGAGGGATCGATTACGGCCGAGACCTTGGATATGCGGTCCGCGGGGAAGGCGCCGCAGCGGGCGTGCTCGAGCAGGATGTCTTCGTCGGGGGCGACGTAGACGCAATAGATCTTGTCGTCTGTGACGTAGCTTGTGAGCCACATGATCTCTGGGCCGAGCTCGCCGATCACGTGGTTGGACTTCGCTGACAGGCCTTGAAGCTCCTCGAGACCAAGGTTCCCGGCTCCCGGAAGCTCGCGCTCGATCACATACTTGGGCATCGTCTACTCCTATCCGATCTTTTTTAGCTAACATACTGACGGTATACATGATGCATACTCACAGTACGGATGTCAAGAGCAAGAAGGTGCAGCAGGGCGAGATGACCCGCCAAGCGCTCCTGCACGCCGCGCGTGCGCTGTTCGGCGAACGCGGCTACGCCGAGACCTCCATCGACGAGGTCGCGCACGCCGCCAAAGTCACAAAGGGAGCGCTCTACCATCACTACAGCGGCAAGCAAGAGCTCTTTGGCGCTGTCTACGAACAGGTCAAGCGCGAGGTCTCTGAGCGCGCCGCTACGGCGTTCTTGGAGCCCGACCCCTGGGAGGATC
This sequence comes from uncultured Solirubrobacterales bacterium, assembly GCA_963742945.1. GTDB lineage: Bacteria > Actinomycetota > Thermoleophilia > Solirubrobacterales > Solirubrobacteraceae > Palsa-744. The sequence goes on from CAVUNX010000010.1 coordinate 248,847, forward strand.
TGTGTGCCGGATGCGAGGCAATGCTAGACGCCCACCTCGACCCTTCTGTGCGCCGCATCCTGCTCCACGACGCACAGGCAGTGCTTGACGCAGACACGATCCGCCGCGTCGAAAACCGCTACGGGGCAGTTGTACTACGGGGCGCACTACGGCGCGCGATCCGCGCCCAGGTCATCCAATCTCTCCCCTTGAAGACCCTCTCGCTCATGCTCACCGGCGCGATCCTCGAAGGATGTATGGCCATTGCCCACGCCGACGACCCGAACCAGACACGAGAAGATGTCGGCAAAGTACTCACCAGCCTCCTCGAAGGACTACGACCACGTGCTAAAGCAAGCATCGAGGAACTGGTGCGGAAATCGAACACTCCATACGACGAGGCGATCGTGCGGAAAACCAGTAAGCCGAGCGGACGATGAGCAAAGCAGGCGAGCCGACCCGACGTTGAGACTGTCACGAAGACGAGATGCGATCTTGCCGCGTTTCTCCGGTTGGGCGTTGCTCGGATGTATGGTGATGTACCCAACGCAAGGAGATTTCCAATGTATGTACGTGTCGTAAGGTTTACCGACGTGAGCGCCGAGCGGATGGAGGGGTTGCTGGCGCGCATAAAGGAGTCAGACGGGCCACCTCCCGGCGTGCCCGCCACAGGCTTGACGATGCTGTTCGACGAGGAGCAGGGCACAGCGGTGGTCCTCCAGCACTTCGCGACGGCGGAGGACATGAGCGCCGGCGCCCAAGCGTTTAGCGCGATGGACGCATCCGAGACCCCGGGTGCCCGCGCCTCCGTGGACATGTGTGAGCTGAAGCTCGAGATCGAGGCCTGAACAGGACCCGGGCGGGAGCGCGGCGCCGTAGCCGCCGGATAGCTGGGATTGTCTAGCTGGACGTCCCGCGAGGCATGGGATGACTCGGGCTCTCGGCAACGATCCAGCGGTTATCCGGAGAACGATGCTCCCGCAGCCGGCGACGCTGTGTGACCACGAGCGGCTGGTAGCCGAGTGGAGTCAGGATGTCCACGCATTCGCGCTCTACGGCTCGCCCGTGTGTCTCGATAACGAGATGGGGACGAGAGAGGAGCACCTCTCGCGCGCCGCGCAGCACGTTGGCCTCCGCGCCCTCCACGTCGATCTTGAGCAAGTCAGGCCAAGCGATGCGCTCTCGGGTCACGATCCCATCGAGCGTGTCGGCATTGGCGGTGGTATTGGTCTCATAGCTCAGATAGGCCTTCCGAAGGCTGATCAGTGGCTCGATAGACGGATTGAGTGCCAGATTGCGGCGCATGCGATCGATGCCGGCCGGATCGAACTCGAAACTCCAGACCCGCTCACCCGTCAGGCGAGCGAGGACCATGGCGTAGTACGCGTTGTGACCGCCGATATCGAAGCACCGGCAACCTGGCTTGGCCAGGCGGCGCAGATGATGAGCAATCTCTACCTCGGCGGTACCCAGATAGACGTGGACTGGCGCTCGAGGCTCGACCTCCAACCGTAGTCCGGCCGCAAGGCCGATCGGGATGCGTCGGATACCGGGACGCATGAACCGGTCTCGGATGCGCCGCTTGACGTAGGACCTCAACACGCGGTGATTGTTTCAGGTCTTCGCCCGCGAGCTTGATCGTTCGGCCTGAGCCCTCAAGGCCTCGTGATGGTCCCGTCCTGGGCAAGTATGTATCCACTACACCGTACCTTTTGGGTCGCCGGTCGGTCAGCGCCTGGGCCTTGATAGCCAGTTGGCCTCGACCTCGTCGGTTGGCAAGGCAAGGGCCGCATCCACTACCCGTTGTGGGGCATCCCACATGGCCATGTGCCCGCATCCGGCCCATGTTTCCACCAGGGCATGCTTGGGGAGTTGGTCGGTGTGGCGGGAGGTTCGGGTTCGGGCGATCCGATCCCGATCGCCCCATATGACGTGTATGGGTATGTCGGGAGGGATCTCCTGACCGTTTTGGAACCGCAGTCGGCGGGTTTGTCGAAAGTGTTCGGGGAAGTTCTTGGACGCCAGCACCGTCTTCACCATGACCAGTGCATCCTCGGCAGGGACATCCGCGGGACGCGCGGAGATCTGTCGCAGTGAGAACCGGCGCACCATTCTCGTCTGTAGTGGTCGTGTGGCGCCTTCACCAAGGATCTGGCCGAGTCGCCAGTTGACTGCCAATATCGCGTCAGTGATTGGCGGTGAGTGCTTCTGCCACAGCCCTGCCGGCGTGAGTGCCACGGCTCCGCTGGCGCGCCCCAGCTTGGCTAGCTCAAGGGCTGTCCATCCCCCTGATGAATGGCCGAGGACTGCGAGACGCTCGAAGCCGAGATGGTCCAGCAATGCGGCGATCTCCTTCGCCCAATCAGGCGGAGCGAAGGAGGTCGGTGGCGACTCGCCGTGTGCGGGCAGGTCCACGGTGTAGACCTCGCGCTCGTTGGACAGGTGCGGCAGCAAAGGCTTCCATATGCTGCGTGAGCTGTTTGTCCCATGCAAGAGCATGAGCGGCGGTCCGGAGCCCTGCCGGTCGAATGCAAGCATGTAAACATCTGTATACAATATGTCCGCGAGACCCTGTCAAGGATCGTCTGCTCGAGGCGGCCGTCGTCTGCCTGCAACGCGGGGGCTACGCCGCAACCACGGCGAGGGACATCGCCTCAGAGGCCGATGCGAACCTTCGCTCGATCAGCTATCACTACGGCTCAACCCGAGGTCTCCTGCTATCCGCGATTTCGGCGAATTGGCGACGTTGGCTTGCGCCGCTGATTGCGGTCGCTACCTACGATGCTCGACCACCAGAGCAGCGCCTTGCTGAGGGCATGGAGCTATTCAGCGCAGCCCTCCTGGCCAATGCGCCTCTGGCTCACGCGTGGCTCGAAGCTGTAACCCTTGCGTCCCGGGACGCCGAGTTGCGCGCGACGCTTGCCGCAAATCAACAGGAGTTCCGCGCCGCGCTGGCTGGAAACCTCGCTGCGGCCGGCCAACCGGATGCAGATACCCGAGCAGAAGCGATCATTGCGGTGTGCGACGGACTCATCGTTCACTTTCTGCTCTACGGAACGGCACCCCGACCCAAGGAGGTCGCCATCCAAGCCGCAGCGGCCCTCGCGTCGCTCGAAAAGTAGTGCTTCGTATGGCCGCCCAGCGGCCATACCGGCGCACTCGCGCTGGCAGGCATTACTGAAATGGTGGATCGAGCCGATATGAGCGTATGTCGCTCTTGCGACCCGCGGCTGTACCCGGCGACATGCTCGTCACGACGCTGGTTCTGGCCGTCGGAGCTTTCGCTGCACTGCTGACAGCGCTTGTGGCGACACTTGCCTTCGCCCGACGCCGGCGCGCGAAGGAGCGCGGGCGTGCGCTGGTTGACCCGGTGACTGGCCTGGGCTCTCGTGTGCAACTTGTCAGGGATCTGAGGTTGTTGTCTCGAGAGGGGGATATGGCGGGTGCACACCTGTTGGCGATGTTCGAGCTGCCTCGCCTCTCAGCCTATGAGCTGGCATATGGGAGGGCTGCCGCCGACGAGGTGCTGGGCAGGCTCGGCCGCAAGCTTGCCAACGCCGTTGGGCGTGCCGGTGGCGCATATGGTCTCGAGCGAGGGCGCTTCGGGGTGCTCGCCCGCGTTGGGCGTGTCTCCGAGCAGGTGATCCTCCAGGCCGCCGCGGCTGTCCTCTCTGAGGAGCATCCCGGCGTGGGGAGACCGGCCATGGCATCCACGGTGTTGGTGCCGACCGCCCTCACCAACCCGCGGGACACGCTCCAATGGCTTGAGGGACTGAGCGACCTGCGCCCCGTGAGGGTGAGCGAGGCTGGATCCTCCCGCGTCGCCCCCGCGGCGGTCGTCGCGACCAGACGAGCAAGCGCCGTGGTTGGCGGGCATGGGCGTGGGCATGGACGCTCCAATACGGTGCTCCTGGAGCAGGGGCCTCCGCACAGGACGGCGAGGCGTGCATCCCACAATCGCGGGGTCCCCGGTTTCAACGATCCGGTTGGCGGCATCGAGGAGCCTCCTGTCCAGGGGGCTCCGGATGCGATCGCGGCGGCGCGGCATCGCAGCGTGCCGCGCCGCAACCCTCCACCGCGGTGGATGCCCTACCTGCGGGTCTCCACGCGCTTCAGGCTCAGTGTGCTGTGCGGCATCTCATGGATGTGCCTATCGGCGTGGTTGGCTTGGCCATGGATCAACGAGCTTGCGAGCAGCATCTCATTCCCTGTTGCGCTTATGCTGATCACAGGTATCGCGCTGATCCCGGGCTATCTCAACGTGCAGCTCGTGACGTCCCTGTTGGTGGACCACCCGGCGCCGATCGACTTCGATTTCACCTATCCCGCACTGACGCTGCTTGTAGCGGCGTACAACGAGGAGTGCGACATCGCTCAGACGCTCGCCTACGTGCTGGACCAAGAGTACCCTGGACCACTGAGCGTCATCGTTATCGACGATGGCTCAAGCGACGAGACCGTGAGTATCGCCGGCGGCTTTGCTCGTCTGGACGGGCGTGTGCGCGTGATGGAGGTTCCACACGGGGGCAAGGCCGTCGCGCTCAACGCGGGCCTGCGAGCGACGCGTACCCCGCTCGTGGCGACGATCGACGCGGACACACTGCTGATGCCCGATGCGCTGCGCAGGATTGTCTCACGCATGCTGCTCTCGCCCACCGGCACTGTGGCCGTTGCCGGAAGCGTGATGGTGCGCAATTCCCGCATGAACCTGGTGACGGCAGCACAGACATGGGACTACTTCCTCGGCATAGGTTCGATCAAGCGCCAGCAGGCGCTTCTGCGGGCGACGCTCGTCGCGCAGGGCGCCTTCAGCGTCTACGACGCTCAGGCGCTGCGTGTCGCCCACGGGTGGCCCGATTGCATTGGCGAGGACATCGTCATGACATGGGCTCTGCTGGAGCGCGGCGGCCTCACAACGTATGAGCCCAGCGCGGTCGCGTTTACCGAGGTTCCCGTAACGCTACGCAGTCTCGCCCGCCAGCGGCGCCGTTGGGCGCGGGGGATGATCGAGGGCCTGCGCACCTACGGGCGCACATTGCTGCGTCAGCGCCTTCCGTACGTGCACTCAGTCGTTGCCGACATGCTCTTTCCCTACCTCAACCTGACCTTCACGCTGGCGTTCATCCCCGGGATCGTGCTGGCTGCATTTGGCAACTACGCGATCGTGGGGCCGGCGACACTTGCCGTGCTACCGCTGAACATTGTGATCGCCGGGATCATGTACCGTCGTCAACGCAGTTCGTTCCTGCAGGCAGGTCTGCGTATACGACAGAGCGTGATCGGCTTCGTCGCATACCTGCTCTTCTACCAACTGGTCATGTCGCCGGTGTCCCTCGCCGGCTACGTCGAGGAGTTCTTCCAGACCGCTCGTCGTTGGTGAGAACGATTGAGAAGGCCGTACACTGGCGCTGCTGAGTCCGATCGGCTGTCCCGAGACGAGATATGTAATGAAGATGCCAAAGACAGTGCGCACCGCTGTTGAGAGGGCGGAGGCAGCAGGATTCGAGATGTCCTGCGATCCGCGCGTAGGTCAGATGCTTCGTGTGTTCGCCGCGGCGGTACCTGCCGGCGGCAGGATTTTGGAGCTCGGCACGGGAACTGGCGTGGGCCTGGCCTGGATAGTGGACGGGCTGGGATCACGCACCGATGTCGAGGTCGTATCTGTAGAGCTGGACTCCGACCTGGCTGCTACGGCAATGGCGGGTGAGTGGCCATCGTTCGTGAGAATAGAGGTCGGGGATGCGCTTGCGTTCATCACGAGACCGGAACACTACGATCTGATCTTTGCTGACGCTCAGGGAGGGAAGTGGGAGGGTCTGGGGAGCACAATTCACTCGCTTAAGTCTTGGGGACTGCTGTTGGTAGACGACATGGAACCGGCAGAGTACATGCACGACGAACACAGAGCAAAGACCGTTGAGGTGCGGAAGCACCTACAAGAGGGCAACGGCATCGTCCACGTTGAGATGGACTGGGCAACGGGACTCATCCTCTGCGCACGACGTAGCTGAAGATAGGCCGGCATTCCGGTATTCATTCCTGCCGCCCGACCCGCATATTCTCGGTGTCGCGCTTCGTCTCTCAGATTCCGCCGTTATGCGGACTGGCTCCCAGTCGCGCGCGAGCATCGCATTAGGTCGCCTCCAGGTCGAGGCGGCTCGCGGAGAAGCCCTGTCGTTGTTGCGGGCTTTGACGGATGCCCCGAGGTCGGTGGGAAAGCATGGTTGTCAGCACACTTGACCAAACCCAGGACTGGAGATCAGATGAGCGACAAACCCGTCTTTATCTATGCCGCGACCTATGCCGACCACGCTGGTGCCGAAGCCGACTACGATGGTCTGCTTGAGCTCCACGCAGCGAAGCTCGTGGGCACCTATGACGTTGCGTTGGTCACCAAGGACGCCGACGGAAAGATCCGCGTCAAGAAGCACGAGAAGCCGACGCAGCACGGCGCCTGGGGAGGCATCGCCGTCGGAGCGGCTGTCGGCGTTCTGGCCGCGCCGGCAGTCATTCCCGCGGCGTTGCTCGGCGGCGTCGTCGGTGGCCTCGGTGGACATTTCAGAAAGGGCATCTCAAGAGGCGACGCCAGGGAGCTTGGGGACCTGATCGACGCCGGACAGGCAACGCTGCTCGTGATCGGGGAGTCGCGCCTTGAAGAACAGCTCGACAAGGCGCTCACACGCGCCGAAAAGTCGATCGAGAAGGAGATCGACGTTGATAGCAAGGAGTTCAAGCGGGAACTCGACGAAGCAGAGAAGGAGTACGCCAGGTCCTAGCTGCTAGACGGGCTGCGGCCGAGCCTCGGCCGCAGCCGCCATCCTCTAGAGCAGCTCAGCAAGGAGTCGCGCCGCCTTGGAGGCGCCATCGACCTCCACGTCGCGGTAGGCGACCTCGCGTCCGATCTCCTGGGCGATCGCCTCAGCGATTCGCTCGGGTGGGGAGTCCTCGTAGTCCATGTGGCGACCGGCCCCGTAGCGTTCGAGGCGATGGCGGACGTGGAAGTTCTGCTCGAAGTGGTGGCGCAGCGGGAAGTAGAGGAACGGCCGCTTCTGCGCGGTGAGCTCCATCGAGGTGGTCAGACCACCTTGCACCACGGCCAGGTCGCAGGCAGCGAGGTGGCGGTAGAGGTTGTGCACGTAGGGGACCACCTCGAGCCCGGTGTGGGAGGGGAGCGAGTCCGGATCGATGCGGGGGCCGGCGACGACGATCATGCGCAGCTTCGGCACACGCTCCTTGGCCCGCGGGAAGGCGGCCATCACCCGCCGCAGCAGGTCAGCCCCGACACCTGACCCACCGACGGTGACGATGCACACCTGCTCGTCATCGCCGTAGCCAAGCTCGGCGCGCAGCTTGGTGCGATCGCCGAGGTCGGCGGAGTCAAAGCCGGTTATGTAGCCGGTGAACTGGTAGTTGCGCCCGGCCCACTCGCGGATCATCGGCAGCCCGGGCCCGAAGCGCTCGGGGACGACGTCATCGCGGTTGCCCACGAACAGTGAGAGGTCGCGGACCTCGGGGTGCTCGGCGATGTGCTCGACGCGCTGGGCGTTGAAGTCGGCGGTCAGGAAGCTTTCCCGCGCGTCCCCATCGTCCATCGGCAGGAAGCCGACGAAATCGCTCAACCACACATACGGCGCACGCTTCTCGCGCGGGTTCTCGTGCAGGTAGTAGTCGAGCTCCCATGCCTCGTCCCCGATCCACAGGTCGTAGCGGTCCTCGCGCACGACGTCGTGGAAGACCATGAAGTTGGCAGCCAGGATCTCGTCCATGCGGCGTATCGCTTGGAACGCGTGCAGGTCGTGCTCCGCGGACTCCGACTCGATGTGCGTGGACTCGTTCGCCAGGTGAACGCTGGCTGGGAGGATGCGCTCGCCCTCCGCCTCGAGCACCCGGGTGACGGGGTCTTGGGCGAGCCAGTCGACCTGCAGGTCCGGGTGCAAGCGGCGCAGCTCACGGGCGATCGCCACATCGCGCCGGGCGTGGCCGAGCCCGATCGGCGAGGAGACGAAGAGGGCGCGGGGGCGGCCGTCGGGTCGGTAGACAGTCGGATCGCGCGGCGTGCGCCGGCGGCCGAAGGCGTCCTCGGAGAAGTCGCGCAGAGCCAGGTTGAATCGGACCGGCTTGCGGGCGTGCAAGAGGTGGCCGGCGTCCTTCACCGTTTCGAGCTTGCCACCGCTGAGGCGGGCCAGCGCGCGCGCGTCGCTGGGCGGCACGATCTTGTCGTGCTCGCCGGAGACCACCAGCACCGGGCAGTCAAGGTTTCGCGCCAACCCGCGCAGAGTCCGAGGTGGATTGCAGCGGTGGGCGGACTGCTCATCGAGCACCGTGGCTGTCAGCGTCTCGGGGTCCGTGTCCAGCGCCCAGCCCACCCCGTCCTCGATGGCCTTGGTCGAATGCGGCTCCGGTAGGGCCCGCGAGACGAACCACTCGGCGAACACCGGGTAGTCCTTTCGCCAGTGGACAGTGTTGAAGTGCCCCCACCAGCGGTAGAACCGGGGGCTGATCGCCGGCCGTGAGATGGTCCACCAGATGAGCTTGCTGCGCATGAGCCACAGGTGCGACGGGGTGTAGGGGAACATCGGGCCGGTGAAGGCAGCGCCGACCATCCGCTCGGGGGCGAGCCGCGCCAGCTCGAGGTGATACCGGGCACCCGTGGAGAGGCTCACCATCACCGCCCGCTGCGTCCCGGTCGCGTCCATCACAGCCAGGCAGTCGCGGGCGAACTCAACGGCTCGGTAGCGCTTCGGGTCGTGGCAGCGATCGGAGCGCCCGTTGCCGAGACCGTCCATCGTCAACACCCGGAAATGGCGCGCGAGGTAGGCGATCTGCATCTTCCAGTGACGGGAGTGGATAAACGACCAGGTTGGCAGGAAGAAGATCGTCTCCTCGCCCTCGCCGTAGACCTCGTAGAAGAGTCGTTGGCCGTCGCGTTCGACGAAGCCCTCCTCGTCGGGGTAGCGGGCACGGCTCTGCTCTGGCGCGGCGTGGAGTGCTTCCGCGTCAGGCGACGGTGATCCCGTCGGTGATCTGGTCCTAGCCTGGATTGCCATCTGACCTACCTCTTTTCTTTGAACGATTGCCTGTTGGCGGCATCGAGTCAAACGCGGCGCTCATGGGGCCGCCGCGTTGACGTTGCTATGCCTCGAGCTTGTGAGCCCTATGCCTTGAGCTCGTAGAGAACTGAGAACGGTTCCTCGATCGGGAGCTTGCGGAAGTGCGTGAAGCCGGCCGCGTAGGCCAGCTCGCGTGCCTTGTCCTCCCCCATGCAGGCGCCGATACCGGCGCCCCCGTGGGCGAGCGACGTCGTCATGCAATAGAGCGTGCTGACGTTGTAGAGGAACTTGCCGAGTGGGTTGCGGTTCTGCTCCACATCGCCGGACGCGTTCATCTCGAGCATCAGGTATGTGCCGTCCTCCTTCAACCCCTCACGGATTGCCCTCATCAGCCCGACCGGGTCGACGGAGTCGTGTACGACGTCGAACGTGCTGATGAGGTCGAACCGGCCCTGTGGCAGCTCGGCGCCGTCGCCGACCGTGAACGTCACCCGGTCGGCGACTCCCTCGACCTCCGCCTTCGCGCGCGCCCTCTCGATCGAGCCGGCGTGGACGTCGTAGCCCTCGACCTCGGCCGCCGGCAATGCCTTGGCAATCGTGATCGGAGCGCGACCCGACCCGCAGCCAACGTCGCACGCCGATCCACCCGCCTCGAGCTTCTCCTGGACGCCGGGCATCGCCGGGATCCAGGTCTGGACGAGCTCGTGCTTGTACCACGGCGCCGTGAGGCGCTCGATCGCCTCGTACATGTCGGGCAGATACTGATCCTGTGTGACACCCCTGCCGGTCTTGAACGCCTCGGCCACCTGTGGCGCGACGGTGATCGTCGGAACGATCATCTGCATGAGTCCGCCGGTAAAGAGGGGGAACTCCTCGTCGGCGAGCGGCAGAGCGTGCTCGGGCGGCAGGAGGTACGTGTCGCCTTCACTGTCGTGCTCGAGGTACTCGGCGGTCGTCATTGCTCCAAGCCACTCGCGCAGGTAGCGCTCGTCGAGACTCGTTCGCTCAGCGAGCTCGGCGGCCGTCACCGGCCCGGACTGTGCGAGCGCCGCGAAGATGCCGAGGCGATCGCCGATGTACATCAGCCCCCCGCGCATCGCCGTCCCGACGTCGAGCACGATTCGCTCAACGAACGCTTCGAGCTTCTGCTGGTCAAGTTGCACCTCGGTAGCCATCTGTATCTCCCTTCGTGGTTGTGCCCTTCTGCAAGCAACTGTCCCAGGGGCCCGTGCCGCCACCGCGAAGCGCGCGCGAAACGCTCGTGAATCCGCGTAGGCTTCGCCCATGATGCGCGTCAGGCTGCTGGGGGAGATGACACTCGAAGTGGACGGCAGGCATCTGGAGCTGCCCGCGAGCCGGCGGGCGCGTTCGCTGCTCGGGATGCTTGCCTTGGAGCGACGCGCACACCCTCGCGGCCAGCTCGCGGCGCGCTTCTGGCCCGACGTGCTCGACGAGAGCGCGCGTACGAGCCTGCGCAGCGCGCTGTCGGCTCTGCGTCGCCCGCTGGGCGCGAACGCCGATCGCTACCTGTTGGCCACGCGCGACGCAGTCGCCCTCGCCGGCCCGGACGAGGTCTGGACCGACGTAGGTGAGTTCGACCGGCTCCTCGCGGAGGGCCGGCTCGAGGATGCGCTCGAGCTCTCAAAAGGCGACCTGCTCGAGGAGCTGGACGACGACTGGGTCTACGAGCGACGCGACGAGCATCGCGCGCGCGTGGTGGCGTTGCTGGAGCGGATGGCCGCGGCCGCGGAAGCCGCAGGGGACCTCGCGGCGACGGTCGCTCTCACTCGCCGCCAGGTCGCGCTCGACCCGCTCTCCGAGGAGGCCAATCGCGAGCTGATCCGCCGCCTGGCGACCAATGGGGACCACTCGGCGGCACTTACGACATACCGCCGCCTGGCTGACCGATTCGCCTCGGAGCTGGGGATCGTGCCCTCACCGGCTACGCGCAAGCTGGTTGAGGGGATCCGCGCTGGTGAAATGACGCCACCGCCCGTTGCAGTGCCGCCATCAGACTCCCCTCTACCTGCGGCGCCCCTACCCCCGCCGACGGCGGAGCGAAGGACCGGCACGGTGACACTGCTGTTTACCGACCAGGTCGGCTCGACGAAGACGTTGCAGAGACTCGGCGACGAGGAGGGCGAGCGTCTGCGGCGCGCGCACTTTGGCCTGCTGCGCGAGGCGGCGGCCATGCATGGCGGCGAGGAGGTGAAGAACCTCGGCGACGGGCTGATGGTGGCGTTTGTAAGCGCGGTTGACGCCCTCGCATGCGCGATCACGATGCAGCAGGCCGTCGACCGTGCCCGTGCGAGTGGCGAGCTTGCGTTCGCGGTTCGCATCGGCCTGAACGTCGGCGAGCCGATCCGCGACGAGGGCGATTACTTCGGCACGCCGGTGGTGATCGCCAAGCGGCTCTGTGACGCCGGCGCGCCAGGCCAGATCCTCGCCTCGGAGTTGGTGCGTGGGCTGGTCGGCACACGCGGTGGGTTCGAGTACCGCGCGCTCGGGGCGGTTCCCTTGAAGGGCGTCGCCGACCCGGTTCCCGCCTGCGAGGTGATCTGGGAGCCCTCGACCGAGGCACGTGTTCCACTGCCTCCACTGCTGGCGGGCGAGGACCGCGGCACGTTCGTCGGCCGGTCCGACGCGGGGGCGGCACTGGAGGCAGCGTGGGCGGCGGTGCGTGAGCGCGGCTTCCGCGTAATGGTGCTCGCGGGCGAGCCCGGGATTGGCAAGACGCGCCTGGTAAGGGAGTTCGCCCGCACGGCGCACGAGCGGGGCGCGACGGTGCTGGCGGGCAGCTGCCACGAGGAGACCCTCATCCCCTACCAGCCGTTCGTCGAGGCGCTGCGCCACTACATCGCCTGCTGCCCTCCCGCCGAGCTGGCTGTGCAGGTCACCCCGCGGCGCGCACAGCTCGCCGCGATCGTGCCAGAGCTCGAGGACCCCCGCACCCCTTACGGGTCGCCCGGGCTCGGAGCCGAGCAGGAGCGCTTCCGCTTGTTCGAGGCGGTCTCCTCGCTGCTGGGCGACGCCGCGCATCTTCGCCCGTTGGTGCTGTTCCTGGACGACCTGCACTGGGCCGACCGGCCGAGCTTGCTGCTGCTTCGCCACCTCGCACGCTCAGCGAAAGACGCGCCGTTGATGGTCCTCGGCACCTACCGGCCCGTCGAGGTCGGCGACGAGGACCCCCTCGCCGAAGCGCTTGCGGAGCTGCGTCGCGCGCGGTCGGTGGAGCGGCTGTCGTTGTCGGGGCTCGGCGAGGCCGAGGTCGCGGAACTGATTGCGGGTCGCACCGGGCAACAGGCGCCGCGCGGGTTCGTGCGCCGCGTCGCGGACCGCAGCGAGGGCAACCCGTTCTTCATCGAGGAGCTGCTACACGACGTTGGCGCGCAGGCGGATTGGGATGCGGCGGCGGGCGGCGTGCCGGACAGCGTCAAGGATCTGTTGCTGCGCCGCCTGCGCGGCCTGGGGGATGACTGTCGCCAGGCGCTTTCAGTGGCCTCAGTCGCGGGTCGCGAGTTCGAGCTCGACGTGCTCGAGCGTGTACTCGAGCACCCACGCGATCGCCTGATCGACCTGGTCGAGGAGGCGATCGACGCCGATGTCCTGGTCGAGCCTACGCAGTCGGCGGGGCGGCTCAGCTTCTCGCACGCGCTCTTTCGCGAGACGATCTACGAGCAGCTCTCGGCCACCCGTAAGGCGGCGATCCACGGTCGGATCGCGGCTGCGATCGAGGAGGTGCCCACGGACCGCCCCGACGAGCGCGCCGGCACGCTCGCCTACCACTACCGTGCCGCCGGCGAGCTGCGCAAGGCGTTCGACTACCACCGCCGAGCGGCGGCGGCGGCGGAACGGGTCCACGCCCAAGAGACGGCGCTCGAGAACTTGCAAGGAGCGATCGTTGCGGGCGAGATGCTCGGCATGACGGCCGCCACGGAGGAGACGATCCGCGACCTCTATCGTGCCCGCGCCTGGACATTCCAAATGCTCGGCGAGCCCGGCAGGGCACTGGCCGACCTCGAGCACGCGCTGGCGGGTGCGCGGGCGGCCGGCGACCGCGCGAGCGAGATGCACGTGCACAACGCTCTGGGGGCGCATTGGCACGTGCGCGATCCGCAGGCCTCGCGACACTGTTACGAGGAGGCGCTGCGGATCGCCAAGGAGCTCGGCGACGAATCCGGCCAGGTCAACGCGCTCAGCCGCCTTTCGCTCGTGCTCGCCAACGAGCTGGAGTTCGCCGAGGCTGTCGAGCTCGGCGAACGCGCACTCGGGATCGCCCGTGGTGCCGGCGACGAGCTTGCAGTCAGCCGCGCGATGGACAGCCTCAAGTTCGCCGCGCTGCAGCTCGGCGACCTCGAGCGCCTCAGGGAGCTCTGCGCAGAGCTCGAGCGAGCGCAACGCAAGCGCGGCGAGGAGTGGTATCTGCAATTCACGCTGTGCGAGTCCTGCTACGTGCCACTTGAGCGCTGCGACTGGCAGGAAGCTGAGCAGCGCATCGAGGAGGCCCTCGCGATCAGCGAGCGAATCGGCGAACCCAACAGCGGAGTGCTGATCCGCGACACGTTGGGCTTGATCGCGCGCTGCCGGGGCGACTACACACGATCGCTCGCGTTCGGTCGCGAGGCGCTCGCACGCGCGGACACACCCGACGCCGACTGGCTCGGCTGGGCCGCGGCGGGCCTCGCAGGCACCCTTCTGGACCTGCGAGCCACGGACGAGGCTGTCGCTGTCCTCGAGCGAGGGCTTGCCGCCGCCGAGCGCAACGGTGCGCGCGGACAGATCTTCCGCTGCCTCGGAGCGCTCTCCTCGGCCTCGCGGATGGCGAGTGCCGAGACCCGGGCGCGTACGCTCGCGGAGCGTGCGCAGCAGATTGCCGAGCAGGTCACGACGCCGCCCGGCAAGGTCGACTTCTGGGGAGAGCAGGCTTACTTCGCGATCGCCGAGACCCACCTCGCGGCCGGCGAGATCGAGCGCGCCGAAGAGACCATGCGCGGCCGGCTGAAAGCATGGCAGGGCAGCGGAGCGCGGAGGTCGATCGCGATGACTGCCCGTCTGCTATCCCGCTGCGCCGAGGCTCGCGGAGACTGGGCTTCGGCGGCGCGGATGCTCGCCCGCAGCGCCCAGGCGGCCGGCGATGAGGGGCTGATCTGCGAGCGCTGGCAGATCGAAGCCGGGCTTGCCCGCGTGGCCACCGCGGCGGATAGGCTCGAGCAGGCCGAGGACCATAGCCGGCGCGCACGCGAGCTGATCGACACGATGGCGGCGTCGGTCCGCGACGAGGAGATCGGCACGCGGTTCCGCGAGCGCGCACTCTCGGAGATCGACAGCCCGGGACCGACGCTACGTCACTAGCGGCAGCCGCCAATCGACCTCCAAGCCGAGCAGCTGCGGATCTTCCAGCGAGGATCCGAAGACCTGCCGCAACGGCGCCATCTGGCTGCCGTAGGTGAGCACCGCCTCAAGCTTTCCGGCATGGTCCTCCGCCGGCAGCCGGTGCGTCGAGGCCACCATCCGTTCGGCTGGGATGCCGGTGGCTTCGAGCTGGCTCGCCCATCGTTTGCCTGCGGGATCCGCCCCCGAGAACGACCCGTCGAGCACCCACCGCGGCCATCCGAACATGGTGGCGTGAGGCAGGTCGGCGTAGAGCCGCAGGTCGGCGCCCTCCGCGTGGAGCGCCAGTGCCGCCGCGCGCACGGCGGTGTGGTCGCGATGGTGGTCGCCCAGACTGGCCGGCGCGTATAGCCGGGCGCCCGCGACGAGCACCTCGCGCAGCGTCTCGACGATCTCCCCCGGCGCCTGGTCGAGCCGGCGATACTGGCTGTCTAAGAACGGCAGGTTGACGGATGCGCGGCCGGCGAGGGCGAGCGCCTGGCGGTCCTCCTCGATACGCGTGCGTACAGCCGCGACCGAGTCGGTCGCGCCCGCGAGTCGATCCCACCAGCCGAGCGTTCCCGCGGGAGGCTCACCCGCAAAGACGTTCACCACGAGTACCTCGCCGGCGCTCGCCAGCACATGCCAACACGAGAGCACCGCGTCGTCGAAGTGGGGCGAGAGGATGACCGCGTCGGGACCCATCGCCGCTGACTATTGCGTGCGTTCGTGTAGCCATCGTGAAACCGTCGCGAAAGTTTTGCGTCAAGCGACCTTGCGCCGCGTCCAGACGCCGGCGATTCCGCGCTCCTGGGCTGCGCTGGTGGAGATGGGCCTGTAGATGGGCCCGTCAGTGCCGCGCGCGGGTGAGTTTCTCCGAGAGGGTTGTCTTGACGCGGATGCCGGTTGCGTCTTTCGCCGTCGCGGTGAGCGTGACGGCGAGCCCGCTACGGCCGGCGGCGCGAAGTAGCGATCGGGCGTTCGAGCCGAGGTGGAGCTGGATGGACTTCCTGGATCCCGCGGCGAGCTTGAATGTGGAGTGGGCGAGCGTAACGGTCGTGGTCTTCGGCTTCCTCGTCTTGGATTTCTTTTTGCCCAGCGCCTTGGGCCTGACCTTGACCGTCATGGAGAGCGTGCCGACGCACGCGATGCGCGCGGTGGAGGGACAGGCGATGGTCACGGCCACGCGACCAGCCGCGCCGGCGCTGAGTTTCCCTCTCACGATCCTCACGCCCACGAACTTGGACGGTGGCGCTGAGGTCGTGAGGGTCGCGTCGGCGCCGCGCGTGGTCCCATCCGCGTTCGTCGCGACGACCCGGTAGTGCACGACGGTGTGGCTCGCCAGCCCGCTCAGCGCTGCCGTCACTGGAACCGCGGCGACGCCGCTACTCAGCGATTGAGTCGGTGTCTGGCTTCCGTAGGCCGTCGTGGGCCCGAACTCGACGTGCCACGTCGTCGCGCGGGCGTTGGGGAGGATCTGACCGGCGACCGTGGCGCTGTTCTCAGTCACCTGAGAGGCGGCGCCCGTGGTCACACCGGGCGGGGCGAGCTCGTACGCCCCGGCGTCGCAGCCGGTCCCCTGGGGCCGTGCCACGCCCCGCTGGTCCGGGGTTGTGCCGCACGGCGCCGCGACGCGGTCAACGGCCGTGCTCCCGGGCAAGAGCGCCATCGTCTTCGTCGGTCCGCCGTTGTCGGCGAGTGGGCCGAGCCCCGGTGCGGCGACGAGGCCCGGGCATGGCGTTGGCGAAGGGGTCGCGATATTCCCGCCGCCGTCAACTGGCGGCGAGTCACAGGCGCCGACGATCGAAGCGCTCAGTGTTACGGTCGGTTCGCTGAAAGCGACAACCAAATCTCCGCCGAGGCCCGCTCTTCCTGAGGCGCCTTGAGCTTGCTGCGTGCCCGTTCCCGCGGAGCCCCCGCTGCTACCGCTGCCCGCCGTGTTGTTGACGGCGGTGATGTGCGCCAGCGAACCGAAGCTGACCTCGATCCCGCCTCCCAAGCCGCCGCCGCCGCCCCGTCCGCCCGTGCTTGAGTTCGGGCCGCTTCCGCCGGCGCCCCCACTGCCGCCCGCGCCTGCGGCATTTGCCGTCACCGTGAGGTTGGTCGCCGAGACGGGGGCCACTATCTCCGCCCCGCCGCCGAAACCGCCCTCGCCGCCCGCGCCGCCTTCGCTGGTGCTGCCGTTGCCGCCGTGCATGGCGTCCGCGCCGCTTGAGCCTGCTCCCGCCTGGTTGCTTGCCAGTGTGTCGCTGAGCAGAGTCGCGGTCGCCGCGCCGGCGTTTGTCGAGAACACGAGCACTCCGCCGCCCGAGCCGCCCGAGCCGCCCGAGCCGGCCTCGAGAAACCCGCCGCTACCGCTCACCGCGCCGGACCCGCCATTGCCACCGACGGCGACCGACGAGGCTGGGCCGCCACTCGCAGCGAGGTTTGATGCGACCGTCGTATCAGTCAGCGTCAGCGCTCCGCCGAGGTCGGAAATGCCGCCGCCGCCTCCTCCCTGGCCGCCAAAACCTCCGAATGCAATGCCGCCCGAGCCGCCTTTGCCTATCCCGGCGCCGGCACCTCCGGTACCCCCGTTGCCGCAACCGCTTCCGGCGCCTCCAGCCCCGGCCGCGTTCTGCTCGATATCCGAGTAGCTGATGGCCAGCGTGCCACCCTGGGTGCCGATCGCGCCACCGTTGCCACCGGGCCCACCGAAGCCCCCGAAGCAGGCGCCGCCGGCACCGCCGCCGCCATTTACCGCGCCCGCCCCGCCGGCGCCGCCGTTGGCGCCGGTGCCGCCCGCTCCGCCCGTGCCACTGGCGTTGTCGAGGAACGTGCTGCCCGAGATCGTCACCGTCCCGGCGTTGTTGAAGACACCCCCACCGTCCCCGCCGGTGCCGCCGTCACCCCCGAGACTGTTCCCGCCGTTGCCGCCGCCGCCGGTCGTGCCGTTGCCGCCGTCACCGCCGTTTGAGCTGGGGCCGCCCGCCCCGCCGTCGCCGGCACGGTTCCCACTGACGGTCACACCCTGAAGGACGAGCGTGCCGGCGTTTCGCATGCCCCCGCCGCCTTCTCCGGCCGCTCCGGCCGCTCCCCTGCTGTCCCCGCCATTACCGGCGGGCCCGCCCCCTGAGCCGGGTCCCGTCGGAGCCCCGCTGATTGCCGCCGGCAGCTTCCCGCCCGTGACCGTGAGGTTCTCGACGCTCAGCGTCGCGCCTGCGAGGATGTCGAGCGCGCGGTCGATTCCACCCGCGTCGATCGTCGTCGTGGATTGTCCCGCACCGGCAATCGTGACCGTGCCGGCGGTGACGTCGAGATCGCCGTTGACATTGGTGTCGTCGGGGGACCCCGCGC
Source organism: uncultured Solirubrobacterales bacterium (assembly GCA_963742945.1). Lineage (GTDB taxonomy): Bacteria > Actinomycetota > Thermoleophilia > Solirubrobacterales > Solirubrobacteraceae > Palsa-744. Next base: position 266,582 of record CAVUNX010000010.1, read on the forward strand.
GCGAAAGAACGTAATGGGTGGGCCCCACCACGATCGTGTCGGCACCGGAGCCCGCGGGGCACTCGCCGGCGGCGCCTCCCGAGGGGGAGTCCGTCGCCGCTGCGCTGAGCGCCTCGCGTAGCGAGCAGGAGCCGTCGTTGGCGACGGTGTCCGCCGCTGTCGTCACCGTGATCGTCGCTGCGTGAGCGGCCGGCGCGAGCACGCACATTGCCGCCGCCACCGCGGCGATCGTCCGGCAGGTTGTTCCCAGCGCCTTCACGAAGTTCGCTCCGGTCGCCACTATACGTCCGCGGGAGCACTCCCGCACTCGTGCCCCGCACCGTGCGAGGACGCTCGACCTGGATGCCGCACTATGTGAGCGGGCTTGACCTGGGAGCGTGCAGGCACGAAGATGCCACCCTCATGCGTCGCTGGCTCGCCCTCGTCGTCCTCGTGCTCGCCGCAGCCACGCCGACCGCGCGCGCGGTGCCGCTGGGCGGGACTGTGCTCCTCGATCGGCCGAGTGGCTTCGGTGCGCTCCCATTCGACGGGATCGCGAGTTCAAGCACCAGCTCGCACTCACTCACGCCTGACGGGCGCTTCGTCGTTTTCAGCTCAGCGTCGAACGCGCTGCTCGCCGGAGATGAGGACACGGCAACCAACGTCTACCGCCTCGACCTCACGACCGGGGCGCTCATCCAGGTCGCCACGACCGCGAGTGGCGGTCAGCCCACACCGGGCTCCAGGAACGACACCGCATCGATCAGCGCGGATGGCAACCATGTCGGCTTCATGACCACATCGCCGGCCTTCGACCCGGCCGCAGGCAGCAGCAGCCGCCAGTTCGTCGTCAAGAACCTCACCACCGGAACGGTCGAGCTCGCCAGCCGCGCCAATGGGTCCGCGGGCGCCGCGGTCGCCAGCTTGGGGTTCGCGGTGCTCTCCGGCGACGGGCGACACGTGGCCTTTACCGCCGTATCTGGGGTTCAGGCAGACAATGCCACCGGCCTCACCACGACCTTCGATGCCTATCTACGCTCGCTCGACGCCAATACGACTCACATGGTCAGCGTGACCGAAGCCGGCGCCGAGGGGGGCGGCGTCCGCGACGCGCCCGACATCGACTTTGCCGGTGACACCGTCGCCTTCGCGACCCAGAATGCGCTGGTCGCCGGCGATGTCGACACCGGCGACGATGCGTACATCTACAAGATGAACGCGCTCGTCCCCACGCTGCTCGTGAGCTTCGGGCCCGGTCAAACCGTAGGGGCCGATTCAGCATCTGATGTAGCGGTCGCCGGCGGCCTTTTCGGAATCGTCGAGGTAGCCTGGACCGACGGCCGTAGCGAGTGGGTCGCGCCCTGTACGTCGGCCTGCGAAACGGCGGCTTCGCAGGCCGATCACGCGCGCGCAGGCGGCCACGACAATGGTGGCAACAACGCGCCGTTCTTCGGGCCGCAGACCGAATTCAGCCTTCCCACGCGTGTCTACTGGGACTCGCGGGAACCGCTGGATCCCGCCGACACCAACAACGCCACCGATCTGTACGGCTGGGATATCGGCAACAACACCTTCGACACTTCGATCCACCTGATGACGAGCGGACTGGACAGCGGCGGAGCGTTCGGCGCGGCGGCAACGGACGACGGCGTCGTGACCGCGTTCTCTTCGAGATCCCCAAACCTTCCGGGGTCCAATGGCGCCTTGCAGCAGGCCTTCGTCCGCCAAGCGGGCGTCAACATGAACATCTCCCAACCGCCCGGCCAGCCGCCGAGCGTAAGCCAGGCCGGGTTTGGCTTCATCTCCCCGCTACATGCGACTACCGACGACGGTCGAATGGTTGCCTTTGCCTCCAACGCCACAGTGTTCGGCAGCCTGATCTCCTCTAGCGGTCAACCCCCCACACAGGTGCTCCTCCGAGACCTCCCAAGCGGCACGACGCGGCTTCTCAGCGCTGCCCCGGATGGCGTCACCGCAGGCGATGGCTCATCGGATCGACCGAGCCTCGACGCAGGCGGCGATCGCGTCGCGTTTGAGAGCTTCGCCTCGAACCTCGTTCCAGGCGACACCAACCAGCAAGAGGACGTGTTCGTTCGTGATCTGTCGAGCGGCATCACGACGCTTGTCGATCGGACGGCCGGCGGCGGTTTCCCGGTGAGGGGGGCGAACTCGCCTCAGATCTCCGCCGACGGAACGAAGGTCGTTTACGCCAGCAGTAGCGCCGACATCCCCGGCGCGCCGCCCGGCTCCGATCAACACATCTACGAGGCCAATCTCGCCACCGGCGACGTGACGCTCGTCGATCGTGGCGGATCAGGGGCGGTCGCCGACTCCAGCTCGAGCCAGCCCGACGTCGACGGCGATGGTGGGCGGGTCGCGTTCATCAGCGCGGCGTCGAACCTCGGCGGCGGGACCGCCAACTCTCTCTACGTCCGCGACCTGACCAACTTGACTACGGCCTGGGTGTCGGTGCCACAGGACGGCGCCCCCACACACGACCAGGCGCTGTCGCCGTCGATCGATCGCGACGGCGGGCGTGTCGCGTGGACCGAGACGAACGCGGCCTTCGGCTTTGGGATGGCAGGCTTGGCCCAGGTGTTCGTACGCGATCTGGCGAGCCAGACGACGACCCTGGCGAGCACAGGCCCCTCGGGGGCAGCGAGCTTGAGCGCCTCCGGGGCGTCGCTCAGCGCGGACGGGTTGCGGCTCAGCTTCGTCTCAGGCGCTACCAACCTGCCCGGCGCCACAGCGGATCATTCCGAGGTCTTTGTACGCGACCTGACCGCGAGCACCACGGTCCTCGGCGCAACCGTTGACGGCGCCACGAACGGGGGCCGCTTTGGCGCGGACAGCGGCTCGCTCAGCGGCAACGGCGACTGTGTCGCGTTCCAGTCGACCTCCGATGACCTCATCGCCGGCGGCTATGGCTCGGACTTCGAGCACGTGTTCCTCCATGCGCTTGGCGCCACGTGCCCGGCGGCGCCGTCACCACCACCGTCCTCACCACCAGTCCCGCTTGACAAGACACCGCCGGTGATAGGCCGCTTCACGCTAACTCACAGGAGGTTCGCTGTTGACATCAAGCCGACCGCGGTGAGCGCTGCCAAGCGGAAAAGCAAAGGGAAGCAGGTAGTGCGCGGAACTTCGTTCACCTTCACACTGAGCGAGACCGCGACGACGCGCATCGCGATTACCCAGACGGTCAAGGGCCATCGCGCTCACCGCAACCGCGTGTGCATCGTGGCCCACCGCGGCCAGAAGCACAACTGCAGCCGCACGGTGACGCTACTCACGCTGGTGAGAGCGCACAGCCGCCAAGGCTCCAACGCGGTCGCGTTCTCCGGTCGCTACGGCAAGAACCGCCTGGCGAAGGGAAAGTACACCGCCACGATCACCGCGACCGACGCGGCCAACAATCGCTCGAGTCCGCGCACTCTCACTTTCACCGTGGTGGGGTAGGGCAGGCGATTACCGAGATCGGGTGCGTCGGCCACGTCGCCGAGCACTGCGATGCCCCAATCCAAGGCCTACGAGAATGCCGAAGCCCAACATGAACGAGGACGATCCGCTCGAGGACTTCGATCCGCGCGTGGTCACGCTCGACGGCGTCACGAAGGTGGTGCACGTGGCCGGCAGCGGGCCGGCGGTGATCGTCATGACGGAGATGCCGGGCATCAGCCCGCACGTCGCTCGCTTCAGTCGCTGGGTCCGGGACGCGGGATTCACCGTGTACATGCCGTCGCTGTTCGGCCGCGACGGCGCGGTGCCGGGCGTCGAGGAGGGGGCCGCCGTCTTCCAGCGGGCGTGCGTCAGCGCCGAGTTCCGCGCCTTCGCCGCCAACGAGTCGAGCCCGGTGACCGTGTGGCTGCGGTCGCTGGCGAGGCTGGCGCACGAGGAGTGCGGCGGCCCGGGCGTCGGCGCGATCGGGATGTGCTTCACCGGCAACTTCGCGCTCACGATGATGCTCGAGCCGGCGATGCTCGCACCGGTGCTGTCCCAGCCGACGCTGCCGCTTGAACGATCCCGCCGGGATGAGCCATCGCGCCCGACGAGCTGGCCGCGGTTCAAGCAGCGCCTCGAGCGCGAGGACCTGACCGTGATGGCCTACCGCTTCGAGGGCGATCGCTTCTGCAGGGCGCAGCGGTTCGCGGCCTACTCGGAGGCGCTCGGCGATCGCTTCGTCGGACGAGTGCTGCCCGACAGCGCCGCCAACCCCGACTCTGCCGCCGTTCTTCGAGCAGGTGGTGGCGAGCCCGCACAGCGTGGTGACCGCGCACCTGATCGACGAAGCCGGCCAGCCGACGATCGCCGCGCGCGACGAGATCCTGTCGTTCTTCGCCCATCGGCTCGCCTCATGACCACCGGCAAGTGACCTCGCCCAGCAGGGATCCTCCAGGACGCGACTATTGGTGTCGGACGGCGCACCGGCAGACCCGAGGTTGTCAGGTGCAGGGAACGCCGCTTCTCGGCACCAGCCTCAGGTGCTCGCGAAGCCACGTGGCGGTCCGGGTCAGCATGGCTGTCCCAGCTTCGAAGGACCCGGCGCCTGGCGGGGGGAGGGCAACGATCGTCACGGCCACGGCGCTTGAGGAGCCCACGTCGACGACGCCGGATTGGCGCACAAGGTACGAGCCGGTCGGCTCCGGCCCCCAGCCGCCCTTGAATGCCACGCTCCCAAATCCAGCAGACCCCAGTCCCCATCTCTCGCTCGACTCGATGCGCTCCATCAGGTCGAGGATGTAGCTTGTCCCGTGCCGCGACAGAAGACAGCCGCGTGCCAGGGCGCTGAAGAACTTGATCGCATTGCTCGGCTTCCACTCGGTCTGACCGAACGTGGTTACTGCCCCCGTCGGCGGAGGGGCCGTGGCGACTGTCGTCTCTTCGTCGCCACTGGCACGAAACAGTTCTTGCATGTACCTGCTCGCGCCGGTCAGACCGCCCTCGATCCGCTCCAGATCATGGAATAGGTCGAGAACGGATTCGTTGTTGGACTCGGTGATGGCCGACTCTGCCCAAGACCGCTCTTGTGGGGTCAGCGCTTCTCCACGTGCCTTCAGAAGCGCTGCCAGGACCGGGACCTTGGTGGTACTCCATCCATGGGTTCTTGAGTCTCCGCCCAAGGTAACGGGTGCGCCGGCGCCGAGCGGTGCGATGGCCAACTCAACGCGCCCAGGCAAGCTGGCGGCGAGTCGCGCAAAAGAGGCCGAAGCATGTGTATCGAAAAGCGGTGGGTCACGGTGAGACACAATCGATTCATGAGACTGAGTCTGGCTAGCCGATTCGCCGTATAGCTGGGATTCGTCTCTGCCCGGCTGAACCCCGGCGGTGGCTGGACCAAGCGGCTTTCCTCCGGCGTGCGTGCGCTGAGTTCGGGCAGAGGGCACGACGTGTCGCGTTGCTCGGCCATGCCCTATGACCAGCGCGGCCATGCCTACGCCGAGCCCAACTCCGGCTATCAGCACGGCCGCCAGCTCCCTCGTGTGACGACGGACGATGGAGATCCGAAGACCTGCTCCGAGGCGGCTCATAGGTGGTTCGCTTCAGCGGCGAGCACTTAGCCCTCGCCATTGCAATCCGCTATATGCCCTCTCCGGCGAGTATCGCCAGTCGGGCGAGTTCGTTGGTCTTGATCTATAGTCGTCTATGGCGTCATTCAAATCATTTGACCGAGAACTCGCCCTCAGGATCTCATCTTGACGACCGCATATGTCGAAATCGTATACGCTGCGGCTCGCCGACGGTGACACACACAATGCCGGAGCCCGCGAGACGGGTAAGGATGGCGGATAAGGATGCAACCAAGAGCAGAGATGAATCCTCGTCTTCGTAGGCTTCAGTCTGACTACGATCTCGTGCGAGAGATCTTCTCGGGGCATCCGCATGTCGGCATAGAGCCGATAGGCAGCCGCCTACCCCCTGAGAGCTATAGGGTTGAATTTCGACTTCGCGGTCTCTACCTCAATGGCGACCAGCCCGACTATCGTGACGTCCACCTAGCGGAGATCATGCTGCCGCGGCACTATCCGGCCGAGAAGCCATATGTGGTGCCGCTTACTCCGATCTTTCACCCCAACATCCGAGAGTACTTCTGCATCGCCGACTACTGGGCCGCGGGTACGACCCTGGCCGACGTCATCGCCAAGCTTGGAGACATGATTCAGTGGCGTATCTATAACGCCACCAGTCCACTGGACGCGAACGCCGCGACGTGGGCGGTCGAACAGGAGTCGGCTGGACTCTTTCCGATAGGCGATGTGGATCTTGGCGTGGCCGACTTCGATGTCGAGGTTCGCGTCAGGGAGGCTCCATCACTTGCACCGGTCACCGCGGTGGGCGCGCTCCCCGAGATCCTTCGAGCCGGTGGCGACCGAGGCCGGCGAGCTCGTCGTGCTCCTGCGATCGCAGACGCCGGGCGGGGAGATTGGTGAGCGATGACTGAGAAATCGCGGAGCCAGAGATCGCGGAACCGGACGCCAGCCCACGAACATGCGGAGGAACTATGGACCTGACGGTGATCGACGCCACGGGTAACAAGACCGAGCAGGTCAGCGTACCCGACGCGGTGGCTGCTGGTCGAATCGTTGGCAAGCTCGTTGAGCTGTTGCGCCTGCCTGCCGTGGGGCCCGACGGTCAGCCCCTCTCCTACAAGTTCCACCACAAGCAATCCGGGCGTCAGATCAATGACAACGAGACGCTCGCGGGTGCCGGAGTCAATGAGCACGATGTCCTGCGCCTGGTGGCGGAAATAACCGCGGGCGCCAGGCTCTGAGATGAGCGTACGGCTCACCGGCGGGCGTGTGACGATCGACGTCGACGACGACCATGATCGCTATCACCGCCAGAGTCTCATCACCTGGTGGGATCAGGAGCGGCTCAGCAAAGCGAGCGTGCTCGTAGTCGGTGCGGGGGCTCTGGGCAACGAGCTGGTCAAGAACCTGGTGCTGATGGGGGTCGGGCGGATCCTCGTAGTCGATTTGGACGAGGTCGAGAGCTCCAACCTCGCGCGATGTGTGTTCTTCCGCTCCGAGGATGAGGGGCGGGCCAAGGCTGAGGTCGTCGCTCAACGTGCGGGAGAGCTAAACCCGGACACCGAGATTATTCCCGTGGTCGGCGACGTTCGGATGACTGTCGGCCTTGCCGTTTTTGCCGAAGTCGACCTTGTGCTCGGGGGCCTCGATAGCCGCGAAGCGCGTCTGTTCGTAAATCAAGCGTGTTGGAAGACAGGCACTCCCTGGATCGATGGTGCGATCGAGGGCTTGATGGGGGTCGTCCGCGTGTTCGTGCCCCCCGACAGCGCATGTTATGAGTGCACGCTCGGCGAGCGTGACCACGAGTTGATCGCCGCGAGGCGTACCTGCGCGATGCTGACACGCGAGGAGATGCTCTCGGGCAGAACGCCCACGAGCGCCACCACTTCAAGCGTGGTGGCCGGGATGCAGGCACAAGAGGCTGTCAAGCTCCTGCACTCGGAGCGCCTTGGTCATCCGGCTCTCGCCGGCGCCGGTTTTCAGTTCGTCGGGCTCACCCACGACTCCTACATAGTCCGCTACGGCCGCCGTGAGGACTGTCTAAGCCATGACACCTACGAGCAGGATCGTGTCATCGTGGTGCGGCACGATTCGTCTTTCCGTGAGCTGCTCGCTCTCGCGCGGGCGCAGCTCGGCGAGGATGCTGTGCTCGAGCCTCGAGCACGAGCTTGTAGTGGCGGCTGGCTGTCGGCAGTGCGGCCACGAGCAGACCATACGACGCCCGGTAGACGCACTGCGCGCTGGGGCCGGGCTCTGCCCGGAGTGTAAAATTCCGTGGCGGCTTGAGTTTGCCCACACGATCGACGAGGACTCTTCGCTGCTTGCCTGCAGTTCTAGAGACCTTGGCCTGCCGTCAGCCGACTACGTCGTGGCGCGGTCGGGGCATAACCGACGATTTTTCGCCCTCGTTGGCCCCACGTCCGGCACCGATCTCATGCGCCGGCGGGGACAAGACGACGGGCGTAGCATGCTTGTCGAGTCCGCGAGAGCCGATGAGCCCTCGTAGCCGGCGTCTGCTCAGCGACCTTCTGCAGATGGAAGAGCTGGCCGGCGACGGTCAGGTGAGCTTCAGGACCGACGGCAATCCGCCTGAGGTCTATCACCTGATGTTGAGTGGCTCCGGTCTTGCTCTGGACGGCGGTCAGTTGACAGTCCGGGACGTGCACCGCTGCGATGTATACCTGCACCTGGACTATCCACGCCGTCCGCCGGTGGTGACATGGCTGACGCCGATCTTCCACCCGAACATACTGGGACCCGAGCGCAACGGTGGTGTGTGTCTCGGCAACTGGAGCGCGGCCGAGAGCCTCGCCGACCTATGCGCGCGACTGCGCGACCTGGCGATCTATCGCTCACTCAACGCCGATGACGCTCTCAACGTTGACGCAGCGGCTTGGGCACGCCGCAACGACGTCAAGCCAGGAGCCGACGTTCCGGCCCTGGCGCGTCTCGCTGTCGATGGCGCGATATCCGTCAGGCTGGTGGGTGTCTAGTGGTGGGTGTCTAGGCATGGCGCGCGAGTCAAACGCGAGATCGTTCTTTCCGGCACGCCGTCGGTCGCTTTCGCCGGGTGGTCTGGCGCACAGCACCAACGAGATCGTTGGGCTGCAGGCGGCCTCGGACACGGTGATCTACGGGCACGTGTTCGCCAACGCCGATCGCGAGGTCGGGGGAGTCCTTGTCGGACGCACGGCGGCGGACGGCAGTCTCCCTCTCATCACGGGTGCGATACCGGCGCTTAGTGCCGATGAGCAACGTGCCACGCTCACATTCACCCAGGAGGCCTGGGCTCACGTTCATCGCATTCTCGAGAGTGAGTTCCCCCCCGACGAACAGATTGTCGGGTGGTACCACAGCCATCCCGGATTTGGGGTCTTTCTCTCCGGCCACGATCTATTCATCCACGAAAATTTCTTCAGTGGGCCTTCGCAGATAGCGGTGGTGATCGACCCGCACGCACAGAGGGAGGGAGTGTTCGCCTGGCGAGGCTCGGAGCTCACCGCTCTGTTCGAGCGCCCCACGCCCGGTGGATGGATCGCGGATCGGTCGGCGCGGGAACCGAGCGCTCCCCGCGAGGCCCTGGCTCACCTGGGCCTCTTAGAGGATCCGGCGGGAGACGGCTATCCACTGCTGGCGCTGGCTATCGCCGCCGTTCTCGGAGTGCTCATAGGTATGGGAATCTGGAGTCTCGCGGAGAGCGGGGGCGGTGCGCAAGCTCCGCGTGTTGAGAAGGCGAGGCATGTGGGGACGCACCGGGTGGCGGGCGCCCCAGAAAGCCACATCGAAGTGCTGGGCGAAGGAGGGCGGTGAGCGTGCAGCCGGGTAAGCCGATCTTCCGTCAGTCCGTCGCTGGTCAACCGGAGACCGGGCGAGCATGTCCCTACTGTCGCTTCCCCCTCAAGGAGAGCGTTCAGATTGCGGTATGCGGTGTCTGTGGCGCGCCACACCACGCCGACTGTTGGCATGACAACGGCGGTTGCGCGGTTGTCGCCTGCGCCGGCGGCCCAACGACGGCCACGGCCGACCAGGCCAGGCAATCCGGTATGGCGCCCACGGCCGTCCACCCACCCGCTCCAGTGGAGCAGAGCGCCTGGCCCGCAGCCGGCTCGGCCGTGCCGCCGATTTGGCCACCGCAGCCTCCGCCGCCACCAGGTGGATGGTGGAGCCCGTCGCTTGCCGTGGCGGTCATCGTCCTGGCGATTGCGATCGGGGGCGCGGCGGTCGCGATCGTGATCAGTCGCCAGGGCAGTGGCAATGCTCGCCTCGCCGCCAACACGAACACGACGCAGACGGTGACGGCGCCCGCGAGCACCGCTCCGGGAACAGCCGGGGCTTCCACTGAAAGCGGGCCTGAAGACACCAATACCGCCACGACGACCACGACCGATGGGGCGCTGCCGGGTGTGTCAGCCGTCCAGCGGACACAGTCGGAAATCCAGGGAGTGCTCCTCCAATGGCATGAAGATGTGGTGTCAGGGAACTACCGTGCGGCGTGGGGGCTCTTGAGCCGACGCAAGCAGGTTCAGGACAGCAGCGAATACGGGTACGCGACATGGGTCAAAAACCAGGCCACGCTCCGGCCCTACCTCAATCCATCCGGCCTGCGGGTCTCGGTTGAACGCACAGAACCCGGCGGCGTGGCCCAGGTAGACGTGAGCGGGATGGGCTGGGACAAGCCCGGTTCGTCCTGCGCCGAATGGTCGGGAATCACTTGGGTTAAGTACGAAGACGGGGCGTGGAGATACGACCCGGGATACTCCACCACTCCACGGCGCGAACGCGAATGGAAGCCGCGCTTCTCAGAGTTGCTTGGCGGACGATGCTGATCGACCAGCTCGAGAAGTTTCGTCGCAACCCAGCGCTCGTGCTGATCGCACTCGCGGGAGGCCTGCTCCTGGGTGTCCTCACCGGTGCTGTCGTCGATCCCCGCGGTCGTGGGTTCATCCGAGCGGCTGACAGCGCCGCTGGGACGGCTGTCGCGGCTGGCTCTACGCGAGACCGCGGCGTCCGGCGCCCTACTACCGGGCCGGCGACACAGCGACCCGCGACGGCCCGCTCAAATAGTGCAAGCGGCGCTCGGGTGCAGGGAAGAGAGGTGCTGCAGGCGGCGCTGAATCGTGGCGTGGAGGCGGCAGGGAAACTTCGCGGCGAAGCCGCGGCGGCCGTATGGGTCAACGGTGACTCCCGTCCGATCCTCAGCGGGCCGACACGCGTGCCCCACCGCCTTTGGAGCATGAGCAAGGCCGTGGTGAGCGTCGCGGCTCTGCGTGCCACGCACGATCAGCCTGACTCGGTGCTGAGGTCCGCCATGACGGATGCGATAAGGCGATCTGACAACTGCGCCATAAGGCGAGTTATCGTGGGCTTGCAGGATCGTTTGCGCGAGGGGATCTCGGGCACCGTGGCGGCGTTCGAACGGGTCCTTGCGACGGCGCGCGCGCGCATTGAGCACACGCCGCAGTCGGGATCGGCGGAACCGGCTTGCGTGCGATACCTCGACGGTCATCAGGGGGGGCTGTCGGGCAGCGATCCCGGCGTCGCCCCAGAGTTCGGAACGGCGGAATGGACCGAGTACGACGCGATCTCCTTCGCGCATGCTTTGTCCGAGCAAGCCTATGGCGCTTCGGGCGCCTACCTGTTGAGGCTTATGGCGCTGCCCAAGGAGCCCCCGCTGGAAAGACCTCCGCCGCCGTCGGCTCCCGAGCTGGATTGGGGAGCAGGGGCAGCGTTTCCGGCCGACTGGCATCCCGCCTGGAAGGCGGGGTGGGGTGGCAGTCAAGACGATCCGGCCCATTTCCTCGCCGGTCAGATAGTGGTCCTGCACATCGCAGGTGTGCCGGTGGCTGTGACGGCCATATTCGCTCCCAAGACTCAGCCGGCTACCGATAACCCCGGCATCACCCGAGCTCCGCAAGCCCTCGAGCTCATATTTAGCGCGGCGAGGGCGGGGTTGGAGGACGAACACGTGGGCACGTTCGGATGAGCGGGCGCCGGCGCCGTCGCGGCGCGTCTGTGAACATCGTCGGAGCTTCCAGCTGTCCTGCGCCGCGAGCCGAATACGTAGCCCGGACGAGCCCCGAGCAGCGAGACGAAGCGATGTACCGATGAGCAGGGTCATCGCGAGCGCAGCCGACGCCGGCCGGTCGTGTCCGTACTGTCGCTTTCCACTCAAGGAGGGGGTGGCGGCCGAGCGCTGCGACTCGTGCAACTCTCTCCACCACGAGGATTGTTGGCACGACGGGGGTGGCTGCGCGGTTCTCGGCTGCGTCCAGGGCGGCAAGGCCGCCACTGGCGCGGTCGTCGGTGCCCAAGCGGGATGGCCCGCGTCGAAATACCAGCCCGGAGCGCCCATCTCACCGCAGTCTCCGCCGACGGAGGGGTATCCAAACTATGGTTATCCGGGCGGCTATTCACCCTCCCCGTCCCCCCGCTCCGGGAGCCAGGCGATCCTCGTCGCCGCGGTGACCATCGCGCTCCTTGGCATCGGGATCGGTGTCGTGGTCGCAACCGGAGTGCTCTCCGGCGGTGTACACGCAAACGCCGCACCGAGGCCCACCGTGGCTGCCGCCGCGAGCGCCAAATCACAAACCCCAGCTACCCCCGTCGGGCCGACTCCGAGCGAACAGGCGGAGGACCGCGACGCCATCGTCGCGCTCCTCGGCGCCTACCAGCGCGCCTATTCGGATCACGACATCTCCGGACTCGCGAATATCTTTGCGCCCAAGATCGACAGGCACGGACTGGCGGCCGGTGGATGCACGGTGTCGCGTGGCCGAAGCGCCGTGCTGGCCGACTATCGGAGTCAGTTCGAACGGGGCAGCGGCTCCTATGAATTGGTCGGACTTTCCGGTGGGCAGGCCCGGTTCGATAGCAAGACTCGGGCCCACCTGGACGCCCACTACCGGATCGCGCCGGGAGGTACGGGCTACGTGAACTTCAAATTTGACCAACTCGGCGAAGGCTGGAAGATCAGTGAAGTCTATGCAACTTGTGGATAACGAAATGAGGCTGACAGATGGATGACGAGCTTCCTGGGATCAACGGCCCAAAACGACGTTTGGAGATAACGGAGGCCGACCTCGGCCCGTCGTCGAGTCCGGGCGCTCCTGTGCGACCCGCGGCGCCGCCGGCGCCATCTGGGGTCTCAAGGCCACCTGCCCCCGGCGTTGAAGACAGGCGCGCCGACGGCGACTGTACGGAGGCGACGCGTCTGATGTGCGTCGCAGCCTATTTGGATGGCACATTCGCACAGGAAGTCGTGGATGAGATAATTCATGAGCATCACCGGGCCGTCCAAATACCCACGGGCGTGGACATAGCCACGCTCGCCAAGCACTGTCTGGCGGCATGTCGTCAGAAGCTCGTGCGGGATGCGCTGCTCATGGCGGGTCTCGTACTCGCGGTCGTTCTGATGTTGGCGAGACATTCACTGTCGTGGTTGGTGCTCGGGTTTCTACTGGCGTGGGCAACCGTCCTTTGGGATATCTGGAGTGCGACCTACGGTGTGGTGGTAAAGCGTCTGAACCCGCTGAGCTTCTCGTTTCACGGCGCACCGGTACCGACAGATCCGCAGCTCGTGCGGCGGATCGACGAACTGTCGCGCGATCAACACGGAAATCTCACTGTCTACAGTGGGTTCCTGCCATTCTCCGGAGCAGGCATAGATGTGGGTGGCTGGTCCTTCCTGGTGGATCTGCGCAAGGGCAAGGAGGACGTTTTCGGCGAGCGATCTGCCGCACACGAGCCAACTCCACTTGAGCTCTACGACGGAGTCGGACGCTCGTTGAGTGCGCTCGAGATGTCGAATCTACAGATCAGAGATCGTCTATTCGTCAGCGGTTCGGACGTCCGCGAGGATCGAGCGCTTCTGCCCAATCCACTGGGGCGCCCGCTCTCATGGGTCGATCCCAGTGTGCTGAGCCACTTCATGGACTCACCGACGCACAGGATTCGCCACTACCGTTGCATCGAGATCATCGACTGGCGCGGTGAGCTGGTTGTGTCACTCTTCCTCCGGTTTACGACTGGCAACGGACGCCTGTTTTGCGAGCTCAGCAAGTTTGTTCTCGTACCGCTGAAGGAGGAGCTCCATCGCCTGAATAGTCTTGGGGGTGGAATTCAGCTGAAACATGTGCTGTCCATGGTGAGTAGCTCGCTTTTCGCGGCTCCCGGGCTGTGGGTGCGCTCGCCAAAAATCATCCTCAGGCCGCTGAGTCGCAGCCGTGACAGATCCAACGACGCAAGGCGTGTTGAAAAGGACCCGTTCTTTGACTACGGAGCCTCCGTGACAGCCCTGGACCGAGTGCGCTCCACCAAATACCGCCGTTACTTCCAACGGTTGGACAAGGAAATGTATGACAAGGTCCTGGAACGCACCGTACTCGACACGATCGCCGAGATCCTGGACCAGCACGGCGTGGACACCGCTGAGCTCGTCGAAAGGCGTTCGACCATAATCAACAATGGCATCATGATGTCCAAGCAGGGCACCATCAATGCGACCAACCTGGCGGTCGGACAAGGTGCCGGTATTCGCAACAGCTTGGCGCGAGCCGTAGCCGGCGCCTCCAATAACCAGACGGCCCAGCCAGCTCCAGGACAGCCGTCCCCATGAGCTCCGTCCCCATGAGCTCCCCCGAGACAGAAAGGCCAGGTTAACAATGTCCGACTCAGTCAACTATGGCATCAGCGGCGTACAGAACATAAACGCGCAGAACATCGCCGTTGGGACGAACAGCAAGATCGAGCAATCCAACTGGTCTGAGTCTCTTGGCCGTCCACTCGCCGATCTCCAACAGGCGATTGAAGGCTTCCAGGGCTCCCCGGCGACAAGGGAGGCTCTGCTGACCACCCAGGCGGAGATCGTCGAGGAACTGAAGGCCCCTGTGCCCGACAAGCACAAGGTACTCGCCAAGGTCTCCTCCCTCAGCCATCTCGCGGGGCCGGCTGCGACGATCGTACAAGCCACGGCGGTGCTCGCTCAGGCAATCGCGACGATCCTCTAGAGTCCGCGTCACAGATTCGTTGTAGAACGTCAGCGGCAACCCTGTGGCGGCGCACGCCCAAACGTTGGTAGAACGTGACTGACCCTCGTTGAAAGATCGAACCTGGCGAAAGGTCAAGAGTGGATGAGCGGCTGAGGGCATATCTGGAGGACCTGTATAGCCGCGGCCGTGAGCACGATGCGATGAAGGCCGATCGCCTGGAGCGTCTACGCAACGTGGAGCCCGACACCGCTCAACTGCTGGCGCTGCTGGTGCGCGCGCTCGAGGCCAGGCGGATACTCGAGCTGGGCACCTCTAACGGGTACTCCACCCTGTGGCTCGCCGACGCCGCGAGGAGCGTCGGTGGTGGGGTGCTAAGCGTAGATATCGATAGCGAGCGGACCGCGCAGGCCGCGAAGCATCTCGGGGAGACGCAGCTTCACGAGTACGTCGAGCTGCGAACCGAAGACGCGGCAGTCACCCTCGCGCGCGCCGAGGATGCCTCCCGCGACATGATTTTCCTCGACGCCGAACGCCCTGCCTACCACGGCTACTGGCCTGATCTGATCCGCGTCCTGAGGCCTGGAGGACTACTCGCAGTCGATAACGTGATCTCCCACGCGAGTGAGGTGCGAGCGTTCCGCGATCTCGTGAGCGGTGAGCCTGCGGTAACAGAGGCCCTCGTGCCGACCGGTGCGGGTGCTTTGCTCGTCCTCAGAAGCGACCGTTCGGCTGTGTCCTCAGCCGGGCCCATCGATTCAGTCGCTGTCTAGGACTTCGATCCCCAGCGTGGCGGCCCAGACGCCGGCCATCTCGACGATGTCAGGCCACGCCATGGCGGCCCCGCTGAGGCTCTTGACGCCCTGTATGTCTGTGGGAAGCGGCGGGGGACATGCGCGGAATCTATGTGGTCAGGACCCTGGTCTCGCTGCGGGCAAGCCACGCGGCGCTGGCGAGGATCAGGCCGCCGCCCATCATCTTGAGGAGGGTGGGTCGATCGCCCAGAAAGATGACCGCGGTGACGAACCCGGACGAGTGGAACGAGATTGAGGACACCCGCGGCGACGGTGGCCCGTATCTCCACGATGGCCCGGTTGTAGAGCAGGAATGGCAGTGCCACACCGGCTAGACCGGCGGCGATCGCCGCAGCCCAATGCGAGAGGTCGGCCCCGGGACCACCGCCAAGGCCGACGGCATGCGAGACGATCGCATAAGGCACGGCTATCGCCGCGGCGGCGAGCAGCTGGTAGGTGGTCACGACCAACGCGGGCGCGCGGTGAGTGCTGTGGCGCGCGAGCAGAGCGTATGTAGCCGCCGCGGCCGAGGAGGCCAGGATCAACAGGTGCCCCGCGAGCGTGTCCCTCCCCGCGTGAGCTCCCCCGGCGATCACGATCGCACCGAGGAGCCCGACGCCGATGGCCCAAAAGACCCCGGGGGAGACTCGCTCGGTGAGAAAGACAGCGGCGAGAGGGACGACGATGATCGCCTCCGTGGCGAACAGCAACGCGGCGGTCGCGGCGCTATCGCGGCGCAGGCCCTCGTTCGCCAGCAGATAGGTCACGCCCGGCTCGCAGAGCCCAAGCAGGGCGAATGCCCTCCAGTCAGGGGTGGCGAAGCTATGACGCGCGCTCGCGGAGTCCTGAAGCGTGCCCCACAACGCCGCGCCGCAGATTACAAGGCCGCCCGAGACGAGCTCGATCGCGAGCAGGTCTGTGGGGCCGATCTGGCGCAGGGCAAACGCGCTCAGGGTCGTCGAGACACCCCACCCCAGCGATGCGACCACCAGCATGATCAGACTGCCGGGTGAGGCGCGCGGGCGCGTAATGCCGGCCGCAACACCGGGTGGTTGTCGATTTCGGCGCTCCCCATTCGTCCTAGAGACGACCATCCGCCTACTCTAAGGAGAAGCCATGAAGTACATGCTGCTGATTCATCAAGGCGCCAAGCCGTTGCCGGGGTCGGAGGAGTGGGGGAGTCTGTCCGAGGGCGAGCAGAAGGGTGCGCCCGCGGGGAGTAGAGGGGAGTTTGGGGCGCCGGCGTGTATACACTTGCGCGGTGAAGACGCGCGTGGTCGTGCTTGGAGCCGGCTTTGGGGGCCTTGAGCTGGCGACGGTCCTGTCGGAGGCGCTAGGCGAGGACGTCGAGGTCACCCTGATCGACAAGAACGACTCTTTTGTCTTCGGGTTCTCCAAGCTCGAGGTGATGTTCGGCCGCAAGACGCTCGACGCGGTGAAGCTGCCCTATCGGGACGTCGCGAAGGCGGGGGTGCGCTTCCTGCGGCAGACCATCACGGAGATCGATCCGCGGGAGCGGCGGGTCAGGACCGAGGATGGTGTCCACGAGGCCGACTTCCTGGTTGTGGCGCTTGGCGCGGACTACGACATCGACGCCACGCCGGGGCTCGCTGGAGGCGGAAACGAGTTCTATTCGGTGGCGGGCGCCGTCGGCTTGGCGAGCTGTTCCCCCATTCTCGCGGGGCCACGCGATCATCGGCGTGTGTGGCGCGCCGTTCAAGTGCCCGCCGGCGCCGAGTGAGGCGGCGTTGCTGCTGCACGACTACCTGACCGCGCGGGGCGTTCGCGAGGCTTGCGAGATCTCGTTCGTGATCCCGCTAGCGAGCCCGGTGCCACCGTCGCCCGACACCTCCCGGGCGTTGGTCGCCGCGTTCGCCGAGCGCGACATCGCATTCCTCCCAACCGGCGCGTGAGCTCGCTCGACCACGCGCGCACGGTTGCCGTGCTCGACGACGGCAGCGAGATCGCCTACGACCTCTTCCTCGGGGTGCCCAAGCATCGCGCCCCAGACGTCGTGCTGGCCAGCGGCATGGCCGAGGATGGCTACGTGCCCGGTCGACTCCGAGAACGCTTGAGACGCGCTTTCCGGGCGTGTACGCGGTCGGCGATGTCGCCACTATCGGGGTCCCCAAGGCCGGCGTCTTTGCCGAGGGGGCGGCGCGCGTGGTCGCCGCGGCGCTGATCGCGTGCTGCGGCGGCGGGCAGCCGCATGCCTACGACGGGCGGGCTCCTGCTACATCGAGTTCGGCGGCGGTCGGGTCGGGCGCGTGGACGTCGACTTTCTCTCGGGGCCCACACCGACCGGCACCTACCATGAGCCATCTGTCGCGCTCGTCAGCGAGAAGCAGTATTTCGGCTCGAGTCGCCGCGCTCGCTGGTTCGACCACTAGTCAGGTGAGCACAGGGAGGAGAGCAGCCCCGTGAAGATACGTGCCGCTGTGCTCGAGCAATTTGGCCGACCCCTTGTCGTACAGGAGGTCGATCTCGCCGATCCGCGACCTGGAGAGGTCCTCGTGCGCTTGGTGGCGTGCGGCGTCTGTGGTACGGACGGTGTATACGGCCTCCGGGGTCGACCCCTCCGGGTATGCCCCCACCGTGCTCGGCCATGAGGGGGCGGGGGTCGTCGAAGCGGTGGGTGAGCAGGTGGCGTCGCTGAAGCCCGGGGACCACGTTGTCACCCTCTTCTCGCCGCAATGTCGTGAGTGCGTGCACTGCCTCAGCCCCAAGACCAATCTCTGCCTGGCGATCCGCGAGCAGCAGAACCGTGGCTACCTGCCAGATGGGACGGCGCGTCTCTCCCGCTCGGGTGAGCCAATCCGGCATTTCATGGGTACCTCCACCTTCGCCGAGTATGCGGTCCTTCCCGAGATCGCGCTCGCGCGTGTGAACCCGGAGGCGGCGCTCGACCGAGCGTGTCTGTTCGCGTGTGGCTTGACGACCGGGCTTGGCGCCGCTATGTATACGGCGGTCGTGGAGCGGGGCTCCACATGTGTTGTCTTCGGCGCCGGCATGGTCGGCCTCGGCGCGGTGGCCGGGTGCAGGTTGCAGGGGGCCGAGCGGATCGTCTGTGTCGACCTTTCGCCTGAGCGCCTCGAGCTCGCGCGCGGACAGGGGGCGACGGATTGCTGGCAGGCCGACGAGCACACCGTCGAGCGTGTCCTGGAGGCGACGGAAGGCTTCGGCGCGGACTACACCTTTGAGGCGACTGGGCTCGTTTCGGTGATGCGCCAAGCGGTGGAGGCAGCACGGATGGGGTGGGGGCTGTGCACCGTGGCAGGCGTCGCGGGAAAGGGGGAGACGCTTGACATCGTGCCCCGCTTGTTGATCACGGGGCGACGAGTGCGTGGATCGTCGTTCGGTGGTGTCAAGGGCCGCGACCAGGTACCTGAGCTGGTGGAGCGTTACCTGCGAGGAGATATCGACGTCGATCCTTTTATCTCCCACCGTATGGGCCTGGGGGAGGTCAACCGCGCCTTCGAGCTGATGGAGAGCCAGGACGGGATTCGCTCTGTTCTGCAGTTCGATCGGTGACTGCCGGGAGAAGGGGAGTTGATTGAGTTGGTTGTGCGCGGGTAGTTGTTTGCCTGCGGGTGTGAAGGTCGCCACCCGCCATACCGGAGGAACCAGATGAAAATTGGCTATTTCCTGTCAAGTGAGGAGTCTGGCCCGCACGAGCTTGTCAAGCAGGCACGTATGGCCGAGTGGGCTGGATTTGACCGTCTCTGGATCTCCGACCACTTCCATCCCTGGAACGAGGAGCAGGGCCACAGCCCGTTCGTGTGGTCAGTGATCGGGGCCATCTCGCAGGCAACCTCCCACATGAAGCTCACGACGGCTGTGACTTGCCCGACGACTCGGCTGCATCCCGTGATCGTCGCTCAGGCCGCCGCGACCTCTGCCCTACTGCTCGAAGGGCGCTTCGCGCTTGGCCTGGGAACCGGGGAGGCTCTCAACGAGCATATCCTGGGCGATCGCTGGCCCGCAGCCGACGAGAGACTGGAGATGCTCGAGGAGGCCGTGGAGGTGATCCGCATGCTGTGGCACGGCGGGATGCAGAGCTACCGCGGAGCTCACTACCGCGTGGAGAACGCGCGTATCTACGATCTGCCCGAGCAGCCGCCACCGATCCTGATCTCCGGGTTCGGCCCCAAGGCTACGCGCTTGGCCGCCCGCGTCGGCGACGGTTTCTGCACAATTACGCCGGATAGGGAGGCGGTCGAGCGGTTCCGCTCCAAAGCCGGTGAGGACGCGCTTGTGGCGGGGGCTTTGAAGGTGTGCTGGGATGAGGACGAGGGGGCGGCCCGTGCCAGGGCTTACCGTCTCTGGCCCAGCGAGCGGTTGCCCGGCGAGCTCGCCCAGATCCTGCCCACGCCGGCCCACTTCGAACAGGCCAGCGAGCTGGTCAGCGAGGAGATGGTCGCCGAGACGATTCCCTGTGGAGCGGACATGGGGAGGCACCTGGAAGCGATCAGACGCTATGAGGAGGCCGGCTTCGACGAGCTTTACATACAGCAGGTGGATGGTGAGCACGGGCGCTTCTTTGAGGTCTACTCAAACGAGATACTGCCGCGCTTCCAGGAACAACCCATCCGACTGTGTCGGGTGGCCGGCGAGCCTATAAATAGTTGCTCTCCCTACGCAAGTCACTCCGCATAACCGCGAACGTGAATTCAATAATTGGGGAAGACAGCGCCGCATGCGGCGCTGTCCGGGGCCGTGCATGCACGGCCCCGCCGGCCGGCACATGTGCCGGCCGGAACGGCTCTTCAGTGAAAATGTCCGGTCTCGCCCCTCGGCACATGTGCCGTCCGGAACACCTTTCAAAACATATGGGGTCGCAAGTTGGGCGATCTCGAGGTCCTCGCGCGAGGTGGCATGGCGGCGCACAGCGATAATCGCAGTGCATGGCCGAGGCTCAAGTCACCACCTACAGCGGTCGCACGGCGTGGGCGCGGAACGTCGCGACACCCGTCCGCGATTTCCTGAGTACTCGAGACGGGCAGCGCGATCGTGCTCGTCGCGGCGGCGCTCGCGGCGCTGTTGTGGGCGAACTCGCCCTGGTCTGACTCCTACGAGTCGCTCTGGACGACAAAGCTCTCGATCTCGATCGGCGGCGGGGGGATCGAGGCCGATCTGCGCCAGTGGGTGAACGAGGGCCTTATGACATTCTTCTTCCTCGTTGTCGGCCTGGAGGCCAAGCGCGAGCTGGACATGGGCGAGCTGCGCGAGCGGCGCCGGCTCACGATCCCCGTGTTCGCGGCGATCGGCGGGATGGCGGCCCCGGTGGCGATCTACCTCGCGTTCAACGCCGGGGGTCCCGGCGCACACGGTTGGGGCGCCGCCATGTCAACCGACACCGCTTTTGCCCTCGGCGCGCTGGCGCTGCTGACGCCTCGCGGTGCCACTCGGCTGCGGGTCTTCCTGCTCACCCTGGCGGTCTTCGACGACCTGGGCGCCCTGGTGGTGATTGCCCTGGCCTACACCGGTCACGTGTCGATCGTGGCGCTGGTTGTCGCGCTCGCGCTGTTCGGGTTGCTCATTGGGCTTCGCTACGCCCCCGCCTGGCGGCGCCAGGTGTCCATCGCCGTGGGCGTCGCCCTGTGGGTGGCCATGTTCAAGTCGGGCATCGACCCGGTGATCGTCGGCCTGGCGGTCGGCCTGGTGACGAGCGCCTACCCGCCCTCGCGCGATGACCTCGAGCGCGCGACCGCCCTCACGCGGTCCTTTCGCGAGCAGCCCACGCCCGAGCTCGCGCGCTCCGCGCAGCTGGGGGTCCTCTCGGCGATCTCTCCCAACGAGCGACTCCAATATGGCCTGCATCCCTGGACGAGCTATGTGTTCGTCCCGCTGTTCGCGCTCGCCAACGCGGGCATTCACGTTACCGGTGGCCTGATCGAAGATGCGCTCGTCTCGCCCATCACGCTCGGGATACTGATCGGCTATGTCGTGGGTAAGCCCCTGGGTATCCTAGGCGTCTCCTGGCTTGCCTCGCGGCCTGAGCTGCGCGGTGGGCGCCCGGCACTGAGCTGGCCATCGCTGGCCGGTGGCGGGGCCGTCGCGGGCATCGGCTTCACCGTTTCGTTGTTGATCTCGAGCTTGGCCTTCCACGGCGAGCGTCTGGCGCAGGCAAAGCTGGGGGTGCTCGCGGCCGCCGTCCTGGCGCCCCTGGTCGCGTGGGGTGTCTTCGGTTTGGTCAGGCGAATGCCGAGCCGGGTCCGGGCCCGTCAGATCGTGGGCACTGCCGAGGACATCCTCGACCTCTACGACGACATAGACCCGGCTCGCGACCACATCCGCGGAGCGCACGACGCGCTCGTCACGCTGGTCGAGTACGGAGACTTCGAGTGCTCCTATTGCGGACAGGCGGAGTCGGTCGTGCGCGAGCTGTTGGCGTCATTCGGAGATGACCTGCGCTACGTCTGGAGGCACCTTCCACTCAACGACGTCCATAGCAGCGCGCAGCTCGCCGCCGAGGCCACCGAGGCGGCCTCGGCGCAAGGCAAGTTCTGGGAGTTCTATGACGCCCTGCTCGCCCATCAGGACGAGCTCACCCCCTCAGAGCTACGCCGCCACGCGGAGCTGCTCTCACTCGACGGTGAGCGCTTCTGGGAGGAGCTACGCCACCACGAGCACGCCCCGCGCGTGGCCGAGGACGTAGCCAGCGCCGATGCCAGTGGCGTCTCGGGCACGCCCACCTTCTTCATCAACGGGCGCCGCCACCACGGTGCCTATGACATCGACACGCTCACCACCACCGTCCGAGCGATACGTCGGCGTGCGGGCCTGGTGGCGAACGTCTAGCGGTCGATCGTCGACATGTTGGCGTAGCGCTCACCGGCCGTGACACCCAGAGGGGCGGCCTGCTCGATGCGGGCCAGCTCCTCGGGGGAGAGCTCGACCTCGGCGGCCGCCGCGTTCTCCTCCAGGTACGAGCGTCGCTTGGTGCCTGGGATCGGGACGATGTCATCGCCGCGGCTCAGGACCCATGCAAGCGCAAGCTGCCCAGCCGTTATCCGCTTCTCCCGTGCGATCTCCTCGAGGCGCTCTACCAGTTCGAGGTTACGCTTGAAGTTCTCGCCCCGGAAGCGGGGATGGTGACGGCGGAAGTCGTCCTGCGGTAGGTCCTCGGGCTGCTTGTAGCGGCCGGAGAGAAAGCCCCGTCCCAGTGGGCTGTATGCCACAAAGCCAATGTCGAGCTCCCTTACCGCTGGGAGGATCTGCTCCTCGGGGTCGCGCGTCCAGAGGGAGTACTCGGTCTGCAGCGCGGATATGGGATGGACCTCGTGGGCTCGCCTGATCGTCTGCGGTGAGGCCTCCGAGAGCCCCAGATAGCGCACCTTGCCCTCGCTCACCAGCTCGGCCATCGCTCCGACCGTGTCCTCGATCGGCACGGTTTTGTCGACGCGGTGCTGGTAGTAGAGGTCGATGTGGTCTACACCCAGCCGGGAGAGGGATGCCTCGCAGGCACTGCGTACGTACTCGGGCTTTCCGTTGATCCCCACCCAGCTTCCGTCCTGGCGACGCTCGTTGCCGAACTTCGTGGCCAACACCACGCGGTCGCGGCGGTCGGCGATCGCACGCCCAACCAGCTTCTCGTTGGTGAAGGGCCCGTACATGTCGGCCGTATCCAGGAACCTCACGCCCATCTCCAGGGCACGATGAATCGTGGCGATCGCCTCGTCCTCGTCGCTCTGCCCATAGAACTCGGACATGCCCATACAGCCGAGCCCCTCGGCCGACACCGTCAGTCCCTGGCTTCCAAGTGTGCGTGTCCTCATGTATCGCTCCTTATCCGTTCAGGATCGAGCGGCCACCAGCAGTCGCTGATCGCCTACCCGCACCGTGTCGCCGGGACGCAACTGGCGTCCGCGACGGGCCTCACGCTCCTCGTTGACCCAGACCGGCTCAACCGCGAGGAAGGCCTTCGCTTCGCTGCCGCTGTCGATCGCTCCCACCAGCTTCAAAAGCTGGCCGAGCCTGATCGTCTCGCTCCCAATCGGCACCTCGCGAGGCATGCGTTGAATCTATCGGTCAGACGGCGGTCGGCGTCTGGACAAACAGACATCGAGACAATAGGCGTCGAGACAATAGGCGTCGAGGGCATCGAGACGATCAGGCATCGAGACGATCAGGCATCGAGACGATCAGGCATCGAGACGATCGGGCGTCGAGGGCATAGAGACGATCAGGCGTGGATGTCTTCGGACAGGCCGACGCTAGGGGCGAGCCTCCAGCACGAGGTTGAATGGGGTCTCCGTGGCGCGACGAAAGTGCGTGAAGCCGCCATCGCTCACGACCTTGCGCAGCCGCTCCTCGCCGGCCTGGGCGCCGAGCGCGAGGCCGACCTCCTGATCACGCGAGGCCGGGGTGCAGACCATCGTGGAGGCCGAGTAGAAAATTCGCCCGACGGGGTTGAGGTTGTCCTCCAGGCGATCGTTGGCGAAGGGCTCGACGATCAGCCACGTGCCATCCTCGCGCAGAGCGCCGTGCACGTGTTGCGCGGCGCCGACGGGGTCGCCCATGTCATGCAGGCAGTCGAACATGGCCACAAGGTCGTAGTCGGAGCCGGGGAAGTCCTTGGCGGTGGCTATCTCGAAGGACAGGCGATCCTCCAGGCCCGCCTCGCGCGCGGCGGCGCGTGCGTGCTCGATCGACTCCGGGTGGTAGTCGAAGCCCACGAACTTCGACTTGGGGTAGGCCTCGGCGAGAATCAGGGTGGAGGCACCGTGCCCGCAGCCGACGTCGGCGACTGTGCCGCCAGTGGTCAGCCTGTCGTGTACCCCCTCGAGCGATGGGATCCAACTGGACACGAGGTTTGCGATGTAGCCGGGGCGGAAGAAGCGCTCGGTTCCACAGAAGAGGTCGTGGTCGTGCTGGTGCCAGCCGACGCCTTCGCCGCTGCGGAACGCCTCGCTGATCCTGGGCTCGTCCTTGATCAGGCCCGCGGCGAGCTGGAAGGCCCCGGGAATGAAGGCAGGGCTGTTGTCCTGGGCTAGCGCCATCGCCTGCTCGGGCGGCAGCGTGAAGCGTTCACTCGATGCGTCATAGCTGACATAGCCGCTGGCGGCCTGGCTGCTGAGCCACTCGCGCACATAGCGCTCGTCGGTGTCGGTGCGCTCGGCCAATTCGCCCGGGCTCACCGGTGTGCCGTCGGCCATGGCCTTGTAGAGCCCGAGCTTGTCACCTATAGCCACTGTCGCCACGCTGAGTGCGGCGCCGAGGTCCTGCACAAACTGACCCATGAAAGTTTCGAGCTTCTGCTCGTCGATCGCTGTGGGAGTCATTGGTGTCCTCCTGCCCTGAATGGGTGGTTGTTGTCGGCTCCGCAGGCCTAACCTCAGCCCGTTGAGGACCCGTATCTAGTGAGGGATTTGGAGGGAGGCATCGGCGGCAATGTCGTCGTACTGGAGGCCACCCCTATAAGGACATTCATGTGGAGCACAAGCCATCAAGCGTACCCCCTCCTAGGCTGGTGACAAGGGGCGATTTTGGATGCGTCGTGCCGACAGAGGACTGTGTTAGGTCCCGTCGTTGGTCGAGGGCTCGATCTCCACCCTCGACATCGCCGGGGCCCTCACCTACGCGGCAGACCGGGGACCAACGAGGTCCTCTCCATCAAGCCTGACCCAGGCCCTCGGCCGTGAGCTCGGTCTCGATGGCTGAGCGCAAGGCCTTCAAGGCGTTGGCACGGGCCCGGAGCTTGGTGGCCGCGTGTGCCGCGGCGTTGAGCTCAGCGAGCTGTGCGGCGGCATGCATGCTTGCGTCCCGTAGCTCCTGTACGGGGACCACTCGATCGAGGAAGCCTGGGGCGATGGCTTCTTGCGGGCTGTACATGGTGGCGCTGACGACGCTTCGATCGAAGTGGCTTGGGTGAAGGCGATAACGCGCCAGCTCGATCGCAAACCAGGGGACGGTCAGCCCGATCTTTACCTCGTTGAGTCCCACTTGATACGGGCCTTCGACTCCTATCCGCATGTCTGCCGCGAGCAGGAGGAAGGAGCCGGCGGCGATTGCGTGTCCCCCGCAAGCCACGACGACGGGCCTGGGGAAACAGAGGATCCGCTCGGAGAGCCTGGCCCCGAGCGTCAGCATCTCAAGCACCCCGTCGAGCCCGCTGGCGAAGCCCTTGAGGTCGAACCCGGCGGAAAAGTACTTTTCGCGACCTCTCAGCACCACGACGGCCTCGTCGCGCTCGGCTTGCTCGAAGGCGGCGTGGACTTCCTTCAACATCGCGACCGAGAGGGCGTTGGCCTTGCCATCGTCCATTGTGATCGTCGCGATGGTTCCCTCGAGCTCATACGTCGCCAGTTCGGTCATCGTCCTCTCCTGGTAGTGAACCCCGTAGCGTAAGGGCGGCTCTCGTGCGGGGCCTTTCAGAGCGGGCCAGAGCTCAGAGCGAGACATGGCTCAGAGCGGGCGCGACTCAGAATGAGCCCGCTCAGAACAAGCTCTCCTGGCGCGGGTGGGTGGTTCCTGCTGCGTCGCCGGACTCACCCAGGGGTCCCGACCACCTGCCAAAGCCGCTCGTGGCGCCCGGCCTGCGTACGAGCCCGGCCAACCGCTTGCGTTCCTGGCCGGGGGCGTAGGCGCCGTGACGGTAGAGCTCGTCGTAACGCTCGACGAGGTCGGGGCGGGCAGAGCGCAGCCATTCCATGAAGACATCCTTGACATCGCCGCGCAGGTGGAGCGCGACGCCCCGATGTGGGTGGCGCCGGCGTCGAGTGCGCCCTGCAGCAGGGGCTCGAGCTGGTGGGGAGCGTCGTTGACCCCGGGCATCAGGGGCGCGATCAGGACGCCTGTGGGGATGCCGGCGCGGTTGAGCTCGGCGACGGCCTCCAAACGAGCGCGGGGATTGGGGGTGTGGGGCTCGGTGGCACGCCATGCGCGCTCATCGAGCGTGGGGATCGACAGGCTCGCGCTGATCGTGGTGCGTTGGGCGATTTCGAGCATCAACGGCAGGTCACGCAGCAGGAGCGGGGACTTGGTGAGCACAGAACACGGATTGCCCTCCCCACCCTCGCATCGCGCAAGGCCTCCCAGATGCCTCGCATGAGCCGGTAGCGGCCCTCGACCCACTGGTAGGGGTCGGTGTTGGTGCCGAGCGCCACATGCTCGCCCTTCCATGAGCGCCGGGCGAGCTCGACGCGCAGGACCTCCGGCGTGTTGACCTTGACGACGATCTCGCGCTCGAAGTCACGCCCCGCGTCGAAGCCCAGGTAGCGATGGGTGGGGCGGGCAAAGCAGTAGACGCAGGCGTGGCTGCAACCCCTGTAGGGGTTGATCGTCCAGCGGAAGGGCATCCGCGAGCGGTCGGGTACGCGGTTGAGCACCGAGCGCGCCTGGACCTCATAGAAGCGCATATCCAGCGCCTCGGGCGCGTCGAAATGCCGCACGACGGCTTCGTCGTGGTAGCCGGGCAGCCGCCGTTGCTCCTCGGACTCCTTGCTCAGGTTGCTCCAACGCACGAACACATGTTCGCATACGCTGGGGACGGCTGCCCCACGCGTACGCGTGGGGCAGCCCTTTTGAGGACCAACGATCCGCGCGGCCGGCAGGCAGACCCGCACGCACGTAGGCCCCTCGAGGACTAACCAGGTCGCCCCACGCGTACGCGTGGGGCAGCCCGTTCGGGCTAACCCGCAGCCTCCCCCGCGAAGGCGGCGATCAGTGAAGCGGTGCGCTCTGGCTGGTCGAGCGAGACGAAGGTGAGGCTGTCCTCGATGCGCTCCAGGCGCGCGTTCGGAAACGCGCCGACCATGCGTTCGGCGTAGCGAAGCTTGAAGAAGCGATCCTCGGGTGCCCAGGCGATCAGAACGGGCTTTGAGAACTCGCCGAAGCGCTGGGCGGCGTCGAGCGTGTAGCGGTTGGAGATGCCCTTGAGGATCGTTGCGATCTCGCGGCGCACGGCACCGTTGGTGAGCACCGAGGCCATCCATGCGTCGCTGAGGTCATCCGGGATCGGTCGCTTGGAGAGCCAGCCATATGCGAACGGCAACCGGCGCGCGGCGCGCGGGCGCAGAGACTGCCCGACCAAAAACACGGCTCCCGGGATGCGTGCCAGGATCTGCAACGGGCGGAACATGGGCGGGAGAAAGTTCTCATAGGCGTCGCACGGCGTGAGCACAAGCCTGCCAAGCCGCTCAGGGTGATGGACTGCCACGAGCTGCGAGATCGCGCCACCTGTGTCGTTGCCGACGAGCGTCACGTCCTCCAGCTCGAGCGCCTCCATGAAGTCGGCGACGATCTTCGCGAGACCGAGCGGCGAGAGGTCTGTCCCCGCGTCCATCGGAAGCTCGTGTGAGCCAAGTGGCAATTCGGGCACGATCACGCGGAAGCGCTCGGCCAGGCGTGGCGCCACCTCGCGCCACAGCTCCCCGTTGACGAGGAACCCATGGACCAGCACTATCGGCTTGCCGGACCCGAGCTCCCGGTAGCGGATCGTGCCTTGGGGGAGGCGTACCTCGTTCATGTTTGGCTCCTTGGACGACGGTTGACGAGTTGGCGTGCCTGTAGGCGCAGGAAAAGGGGCCACACGCGCTTGTGGAAGTGCGCCACAAAAGCATCGGGACCGGTGGGTGCACGCCAGCCCTCGGCGAAGCCAGCGACCCAGGTCTCGGCAATGCTCGACATCTCGTTGCGGGACATTACCGCCTCGCTGCCTTCCGCAGGCGCGGCGGGAATCGGGCGCGGACCCACATCTTGGGGTTGAAAAGCGTCCGCTTGGGGCATACACCGCCAGATATGACATTTGGCACATCACTCGTGCTGGTCGCGGCCGGCGCGATCCTGCGTTACGCGGTGACGGCGACGGTCAGCGGTATCGACCTGCAAGTCGTCGGCCTCGTGCTCATGATCGTCGGCATCGTCGGGTTGGTCATCTCCCTGCTGTGGTTCGGAGTTTGGGCCGGACGCGGGCGGGGGGCGCCGCCGGTCGAACGCGAAGTGCGCGATCGCAACATCTATTAGTTGGAGCCGTTCTCCCGGGCCTGGGAGAACGGGCCGCTCCCTTCTGTCAGGGAGCGCCTCCCCTGGCAGACGCCTCCCGGGCCTCCCGTGGCCCGGGAGGCCCCTGTCGCGCGCTCGTCCTCCCCTGCGTTATTTCTTGGGGCAGGGAACCTTGATGCTGGCGGTCGAGGTTTCTTCGCTCAGGAATTTCAGTTCTGTCTTGGCAGGGAACCCACCCTTGGGGCACTTCTTGGGAACCGTTCCGTAGGAGATCAGTTTTTTACCCTTTATGTACGCTGCCCCAACCTTGATCTTGATCGAAAGCACTGAGGCATATGGGGCTTCGGGCACTGTCAGGACCAGTGGCACGACCGCCGTCAGCTTCTGGCTGAACGGGTTGGAGGCACCGGAGAAGCTTCCCGTGGAAAGGATTTCCAGCGATGCTCGGTTCGTTTCCTTCTGTGAAGAACGCCAGTTTCCCGCCGGAGGTAAAGAAGGCTTGGACGCTGGCTTTCTCATGCACCCGCGTGTTGGCCGAAGCTGACGACGCCCAGCACTTCCCCCTTTGGGCTGGCGATCGACTTCTTCGGGCACTTCTGCACTTCGTGGCTTTCAAGGATCGCGTTGGAGCACGTGGCAAATCCCTGCGGGTGCAGCTTCGTGCCTGCAGGCAGGTACACGACGACGCCGGTCAAAGGTGAGGGAAGCCCGCCATATTCAGTGCCGCTGATGGTGAACTGCGTTTCAACCGATGCCCCCGCACCGAGGATGTTGCCCGTTTTCGGGTAGTTCTTGCTTTTCGCGGAGGCCGGGTTGATCGGAACCGGCAATACCCTCGCCTTGACGGTTACCTTTGGTGCTGCCTGCGCCACCGCCGGCAATCCCACGGCTATCGACCGCGAGGCATGCCAGGATCGACGTGACGCTCATCCGGCGGCGACGTCCGCCAGAGGGCTGACTCTTGTATCCCTGCTGTCCGGCGCGGCGGCTCGGCGAGCCGCTCCATGGGCATTCCTCGATCTGAGCATGTTGTCTCTCCTTGATGGTGCCTACCTGTACTAACCGAGGCGACGCTCGCAAGTAGCGGTGGGAAGGGGCGAGCGCAGCGCCGGCGGTCCTCAGGTAACGTCGGCTCATGGGTGCTCAGAGCTCCGACGCCGAGCGACTCGAGCGGTGGGACGTCCTACGCTTGCGCGCCGGCAATCCGGGCCCACTCACGATGTCGGGTACCAACACCTGGGTCGTGGGTCGCGATCCTGCCTGGGTGGTCGATCCGGGGCCGGCGCTCGCCGAGCATCAGCGGGCACTCATTGCGGCGATCTCAGAGCGTGGCGGCCTGGGGGGTGTCGCGCTCACCCACGATCACATCGATCATTCGGAATCGGTGGCGGGGCTGCTCGAGCGCTTTCCCGCTCCGCTTGCCGCCGGGCGCGGCCAGGCCGACACGCTGTTGAGCGACGGTGGGAGCTTCGGGCCATTCGAGGCGCTTCGCACGCCCGGCCACGCCTCCGATCACTTCGCGCTGATCGTGGACGGAGTGTGCTTCGCGGGCGACGCCGTGCTCGGCGAGGGCAGTGTCTTCATCGCCCCCGACCCAGGTGCCCTCGCCGGCTATCTCGACGCGCTCCAGAGGCTGCGAGAGCGCGAGCTCGAGGTGCTCTGCCCGGGCCATGGCCCCCCGATCTGGGAACCCAGGGAGCGGCTGGATGAGTACATCGAGCACCGTCTCGAGCGCGAGCGCCGCTTGGTGGCGGCGCTCGCCGAAGGTCGTCGCTCGACCGAGGAGTTGCTGGACGCCGCCTGGTCGGACGTCCCCGAGCAGCTGCGCCCACTTGCGGCGGTGACGCTCGCCGCCCACCTCGACAAGCTCGCCGAAGAAGGACGGCTGCCGCTACCGTTTGCGCGATGAGCGCTCCCTTGTCGAACATCGAGCGGTCCGGCCTGTGAGCGCTTCCTCGAACACCGAGGAGACCGCCCGGAGGCCGTCGGGCGGGCCAGGCTCGCCCGCCTCGTCCTTGCCGATTCTCCGTTCCCGCCGATCGCCGACTACGGCTTTCTCTCTGACTGCCACACCGGCGCTCTGCTGGCCTCCGACGGGTCGATCGAGTGGATGTGCCTGCCCCACTTCGACTCCGCCTCGGTGTTCGCCGCGATGCTCGACCGGGGAGCCGGCAGTTTCAGGGTCGGCCCCTACGGAATGTACGTGCCTGTCGGTCGGCGCTACCTCCCCGGCACGAACGTGATCGAGACGACATGGATGACGCCTCAGGGATGGTTGCGGGTTGTCGATGCGCTCACGATCAGCGACTGGCACGACGAGGATCGCAACACCAGCCACACGCGCCCACCCACCGATTTCGACGCCGACCACCTGCTCGTGCGGGTCGTCGAGTGTATCCAAGGACAGGTGCAGGTCGAGATGGTGTGCGAGCCGATGCTCGACTATGGCGCGACCGCCGCCGAGTGGAGCATGTCGAGGACGAGTACGGTCACGGCCTGGACGCGACCGACGGGGTCACCGCCGTTCAGGCTGTTCAGCGACACCCGCATGGGCATCGAGGGCAACCGTGCCCATTCACGCCACACGATGAGCGAGGGCGAGAAGCGCTTCTGCGCGCATCTCCTGGACCCGGGAGCTGCGTGGGCCGCGCACGGTCGAAGAGGCCGAGAAGCACATCGAGCGCACCAGTCACTTCTGGCGCACCTGGCTCGCCGAAGGCAACTACCCCGAGCACCCCTGGCGCTCGCACCTGCAGCGCTCGGCACTCACCTTGAAGGGGCTCACGTTCATGCCCACCGGGGCACTCGTGGCCGCGCCCACCACCTCGCTGCCAGAGACGCCGCGCGGCTCGCGCAACTGGGACTACCGCTACTGCTGGATGCGCGACGCCTCGTTCACCCTGTGGGCCTTGCACGCGCTCGGCCTTGACTGGGAGGCCGATGACTTCATCCAGTACGTCGCCGACATGGAGCGCAACAAGGACGGGTCGCTTCAGATCATGTACGGGATCAAGGGCCAGAAGGATCTGAGCGAGTCCACGCTCGACCACCTCAAGGGTTACGAGGGGGCGCGTCCCGTGCGGATCGGTAACGGCGCCTACAATCAGCGCCAAAACGACGTGTACGGCGCGGTGCTCGACTCGGTGTACCTGCACGCCAAGCAACGCGACCACATCCCCGAGCGGCTGTGGCCGGTGCTTTCAGACCAGGTTGAATGTGCCTCGCAGAGTGTGGCGCGAACCGGATCAGGGAATCTGGGAGGCGCGTGGGGAACCTGCCACTACGTGTCATCGAAGCTGATGTGCTGGGTCGCCATCGACCGTGGGGCCCGCCTGGCAGAACGGCACGGCGATGAAGAGTTGGCCGAGCGTTGGCAGCAGACGGCGGATGAGATCAAGGCGGACATCCTCGAGAAGGGAGTGGATGAGCGCGGAGTGTTTCGCCAGCACTACGACACCGACGCGCTCGACGCATCCAACCTGCTGATCGTGCTGATGCGCTTCCTGCCGACCGACGACGAGCGAGTGCGAGCGACCGTGATGGCGATCCGCGATGAGCTCACCGAGAACGGGCTCGGCCTCCGCTATCGCACCGATGAGACCGACGATGGTCAGAGCGGCGAGGAGGGTACCTTCCTGATCTGCTCGTTCTGGCTGGTCTCAGCGCTGTGCGAGATCGGCGAGCACGTCGCCGCACGGCGTCTGTGCGAGCGCCTGCTCGGCTACTCCTCCGAGCTGGGGTTGTACGCCGAGGAGATGGAGGCCTCGAGCGGTCGTCACCTCGGCAACTACCCGCAGGCGTTCACTCATCTCGCGTTGATCAACGCCGTGACCCACGTGGTCGAAGGCCGGCAGCGTCCGTAGGTCCCAGAGCGGGACCCGCCCAGTCGGTCGGGCGTTACTCGTATCCGGGCTCGCCGGGGAGCAGCACGCGAGCCACCTCACCGTCGAACCATACCTTCGGCTGTACCGGCATGACCTCACGGCCGCCCGCATAGTTCAGCAGGTCTGCGACGCTTGAGAACGCGCCGAGTTGCTCCAGGTGCTTGATGGTGGGGAACACGAGCACGATCTCCTCGCGGGCGAACGCGTCAAGGGCTCCCTTCGGTGTGAACCAGCCCTGGTCAACGCACTCCTCGCCGTCCACCACGGGTTCCTGCCCCCGCGGGAGCTCCGCCAGGAAGAAACGGGTGTCGAAGCGCACCGTCACCTCCTCAGGCGTTATCCAGCGGGAGAATTCCACAAGCGCGTGGGGATCCGGGAGCACAACTCCTGCCTCCTCGGAGAGCTCCCTCACGGCCGCCGCCCGGTGTGCGATATCGCCATCCTCGTCATCGACGGCTCCTCCCGGGAACACCCAAACCCCGCCCATGAAGCGTGCCTTCTCGGTGCGCTTGACGAGCAGCACCTCGAGCTGATCCTCGCCGCCGCGCAGCAGGATCACCGTCGCCGCCTGGCGCGGCGGAGTGGCCTTGCCACGGTTGAGCTCTTGGCCGGGCTCCTCATGGCCGCCGAGGTTGAGCTCCTGGCCCGTCTCTCCCTGGCCCTTCGGGGTCGAGGTGCTCATGCCCTGGAATCTACCGGCCGGTAGTCTTACGTGCATGAGCACGACCCAAACCATTCAGCGCTGGATCTGTGAGTCCTGCGGCTACATCTACGATCCCGGGGAAGGCGATCCGGACGGGGGCATCCCGGCCGGCACCGCCTTCGATGACATCCCCGACACGTGGTTCTGCCCCGTGTGCGGAGCGCGTAAGCGGGATTTCACTTTGTACGAGGACTAGCAAGCTGGTCGACTGGGACGAGCTGGGGGAGCTCGACACGCGGCACGTCTGGCACCCCTATTCCGCGCTTCCCGCCTCGCTTGCGCCGCTGCCGGTCGTCTCCGCCGAGGGCGTTCGTCTGCGTCTTTCCGACGGTCGCGAGCTGATCGACGGGATGTCCTCCTGGTGGTGCGCCATCCACGGCTACCGCCATCCGGCACTTGACGCGGCGGTGCGCGAGCAGCTCGAGCGGATGGCCCACGTGATGTTCGGAGGGCTCACCCACGAGCCCGCCATTCGCCTCGCCGAGCGCCTACTCGAGCTCACCCCAGACGGCTTGGAGCATGTGTTCTTCGCCGACTCGGGCTCGGTGTCGGTGGAGGTGGCGATCAAGATGGCGCTTCAATACCAACGGGCGGTCGGACGTCCCGAGCGCACGCGGCTGTTCACGGTGCGAGGCGGCTACCACGGCGACACCTTCGGGGCGATGGCCGTGTGCGACCCGATCGGGGGGATGCACTCCCTCTTCAGCGGCGTGCTTCCCGAGCACGTTTTCGCCGAGCGTCCCCCCGACGGATTCGAGGCTCCGCTCGATGAGGCGTGGGCCGAGCACGTCGCCGAGCTGCTCGCTCGTCACGCCCACGAGCTAGCAGCGGTGATCGCTGGAGCCGGTCGTGCAGGGCGCGGGCGGGATGCGCTTCCACTCCCCCCGTGTGTGACGTCGCTACGCCGGTTGTGCGATGAGAACGAACAGCTACTCATCCTCGATGAGATCGCCACGGGCTTTGGGCGCACCGGCGCGCTGTTCGCCTGCGAGCACGCGGATGTCTCCCCGGACATCATGTGCGTCGGCAAGGCCCTCACCGGCGGCTATATGACGCTTGCCGCAACCCTCTGCACCTCCGAGGTGGCCCAGGGGATCTCTGACGGCGAAGGCGGCGCTCTGATGCACGGCCCGACCTACATGGCCAATCCCCTCGCCTGTTCTGTGGCGCTCGCATCGCTTGACCTGTTGGCCGATGGTGGCTGGCGCGAGGACGTGGCACGAATCGAACGCGGCTTGCGTGAAGGCCTGGCTCCCGCTCGCGGGCTGCCGGGTGTCGCCGACGTGCGCGTGCTCGGGGCGATCGGCGTCGTACAACTTGAGCATGAAGTCGATATCGCCGCCGCGACGGGCGCCGCTGTCGAGCGCGGAGTCTGGTTGCGCCCATTCCGCGATCTGATCTACACGATGCCGCCCTATGTCACTTCCGAGGATGACCTGGCTCGGATATCCGATGCCGTCGTGGCGGCTGTTGGCTAATGAAGAGGTTTGTCTGATTTTTCTTACACTGCTTTACGACTGTGTACCTATTGGTGCGCTCACGGTTCTCCCTTCTATAGCCAGCCTCTCCATGGCAGACGAGCGCCGGCTTGGGCCAACTCGGCGATATCGGCGCCCGCGACTTCTTCGAGTACTGCGACGTCGATCTCGCCGAGTCTCGCGATCGTCTCGCGGTTGGACTGCTCCATCTTCGAGGGCTCAAGGGGCCACGGCGTGAGCACTATCGCGCGCACGTCGAGTCCGACGGATCGCGCGGCCTGCAAGGTCAACAGCGTGTGGTTGATCGTGCCAAGCCCCGGAGACGCGGCGATGAGTAGCGGCAGTCCCAGCTCGAGGGCGAGGTCGCGCACGCTGAAGTTCTCGGAGAGCGGCACGAGCAGGCCACCGACGCCCTCGACCACGAGCGTGTGGTGGGATTCCGCATGCCCCCCGGCGATAATGACGGAAGGGTCGATGCTGCGGCCGGCCTGCGCGGCAGCCAGGTGTGGGGAGACCGGAGGGTCGAAGCGCAGCGGGGCCACTTCCTCGGGGGTCATTCCGGCGGCGAGTGCCAGTAGCTGGTGATCTGGCGGCCACACACCCGAGGATTCGGCGAGACCGGTCACGACCGGCTTATACGCTCGCACCGGCTCGCCCGCGGTCCTCATCGCCGCAAGCAGCGAGGCACTCACAATCGTCTTGCCGACACCGGTGCCCGTGCCGGTTACGAACAGGCCACGCACGGGCGCGGGCTAGGCGACGCGGACGAGTCGCCGCTTGCGTGCGTCGCCCGAGCCCAGCATCGTGGCGTGAGAGCCGATGTTCGCCGGATCGAGTCCCACCTCGCGCGCGGCCTCGGCAAGCGTTCGTGCCGCCTGGTGCAGCTCTGCCGGGGTGTGGGAGGCCATCGTCGCGAGCCTCAGTCTCGAGGTCCCATCCGCGACGGTGGGTGGACGAATCGCCTGTGCGAACACCCCGCGCTCGAGTGCCGCCTGGCAGAGGCGCACGGCCTCACACGAGTCCCCCACCACGAGCGGGACGATGTGCATGTCGCCATCCTGCACTCTGAAGCCCTGCTCCGCGAGCGCCCGGCGCAACGCACGCGCCGCGCCGTGCAGGCGGGCCACCTTGTGGGGACGTTCTTCGAGCAGCGCCAGCGCCGCCAGTGCCCCCGCCGCCGATGGAGGCGAGGGAGCGGTCGAGAAGATCAGCGGACGGGCCGCGTTGACGAGGTAGCGCACCATCTCCTCGCTCGCGCACGCATATGCCCCGTAGGAGCCGAGTGCCTTGCCGAGTGTCCCGATCAGCACATCGATCTCACCCTGGAGCCCAGCTTGCGCAACCGCTCCGCGCCCGCCCTCTCCCAGGGCTCCGGTGGCATGTGCCTCGTCCACCACGACCCTCGCGTCGTATCTGCGAGCCAGCCTCACGATCTCGCCGAGGGGAGCCACGTCCCCATCCATCGAGAACACGGAGTCGGTCACGATCAAGCGGCGTCCCTTGCCGGTGTCAGCCCCCAGGCATCGCTCGAGATGCTCACAGTCGAGGTGGCGATACACCTTCACCTCGGCGCGCGAGCCGCGGCACCCGTCAATGATCGAGGCGTGATTGAGCGCGTCGGAAAAGATCGTGTCGCCCGGCCCCGCGAGCGCGCCTATCACCCCGAGGTTGGCGAGATATCCCGAGCCGAACAACACACACGCCTCGCTCCCCTCGAACGCCGCGAGGCGCTCCTCCAAGCGGCCGTGGATCGTCATCGTCCCCGACACGAGTCGCGAGGCTCCCGCTCCGACGCCCCAGCGCATCGCCGCGTCAGCGGCCGCCTCACGCACCTTTGGGTGGTCGGCGAGGCCCAGGTAGTTGTTGGAGCACAACAGCAGCACGGGCTTGCCGTCGAGCAGCACGCGCGGCCCCTGGGGTCCCGAGACCATCCGCAGTCGGCGCCGCAAGCCGAGTCGCTCGAGCTCCGCCAAGCGCTCAGTTATCTCGTTCATGACTGCCTGCGGGCGCTCATAGCGTCATCTTCAGGTCATCTTTCGAGCGGCGGTGCCCGTTGGTTCGATGTAAACCGTGCTCACGGCCTGTCTCATGGCCCTCTCCGAGGTCCGTCGCCGGCCTCAATCGCCCCAGCCTGCCGGAACCGCGTTGAGGGCGCCATCCGGTCGTGGGGGGACGGCGCGTTTGGCTTTGAAGCGTAGCTGCGTTGAGGGATCCCACATCCGGATCTTCAACTCCGTCTCCGGTGCTTGCCCCGCGCTGCCCAGGAGCTCCTCCACGACGTCGGGTGTCTCGCCCTCGAGCCAGCCCGAGCGGTTGTCCGGGCGCGGGTTGGCGCCGTTGTCGGACTGGCGCGCAACATTCAACCCGAGCTCCTCGAACATCGCGCGATCCTCCTCGGGCGTTGAGCCGAGGGTCGTGAGGAAGTTCCCCATCATGACCCCGTTGAGCCCAGCCCTCACGGCGAGCCCCTGTAGTTCACCGAGATTCTCCACGCGCCCCCCGCACAGACGGAAGAGCGCCTCGGGCAGGATCAAGCGGAAGATCGCAATCCACTTGACGGCCTCCCACGGGTCGATGTACTCACGGTCGCCGAACTTCGTGCCAGGCCGTGGGTTGAGCAGGTTTATCGGGACGCTTGTCGGGTCGATCGCGGCGAGCTCAAAAGCCATCTCCACGCGCTGCTCGCGGCTCTCACCGAGGTTGAGGATCCCTCCGACACAGGTCTCAAGGCCCGCCTCTCGCACCGCCTGGATTGTGCGCAATCGTCCCTCGTAGCGCACGGTCGTGGACACCTCGTCGTAGTAGCTGGAGGCGGTCTCAACGTTGTGGTGGACACGCTGGATACCTGCCTCCTTCAGCGCCTTGGCGCGTGTCTGAGACATATGGCCGACCGAGGCACAGCGCTTCAGGTTCGTGTGCTCGGCGACGAGTCGTGCCCCCTCCAGGATCTTCTCGAAGTCGCGCTTTGAGAGGCCCTGTCCTTGGGTCACCATGCAGAAGCGGTGCGCCCCCGCTGCCTCGGCTGCTCGTGCGTGCTCGAGGATCTGCTCGGGGTCCATCATCGCGTGCATCGGCGTCTCCGCCTCGGCAAAGCGAGACTGTGCGCAAAAGCCGCAGTCCTCGGCGCAACCGCCCGACTTGGCATTCACCAGCGAGCACATATCGGTCGAGTCGGAGAAGCGCTCCACCCGTGCCGCCCATGCGCGCTCCACGAGCGATTCGATCTCGGCGTGGTCCTCGATCTCGCCGAGCTCGAGCGCTTCCTCGCGGGTTATCAGCGGTGGCATCTCGCGACCTCCGGTAGTTCTCAGGCAGTTGGACGGTACCGGTGCCGGACAGTATCGGAAGACGGCTCGTGCCATGGGCGGCGACGCGCGGGTGGGTAAGATCGTGCCCGATGATCACCACGCACGGCGCTTGCGGGCGATTGCTCGCACGATGACCACCGGGCACGACGCTCGTGGGCGACTGCTTGCTGTGAGCGATCTGCATGTCACCCACCCGGAGAACCGCCGCATCGTGGAGCGGATGCGACCTGAGAGTGACGCCGACTGGCTGATCGTGTGCGGCGATGTGAGCGAGACGATCGCCGACCTTGAATGGACGCTCGGTCTGCTCGCCGAGCGCTTCGCCAAAGTGGTTTGGGTCCCCGGCAATCACGAGCTGTGGACCACGCCAGACGAACAGTTGCGCGGCGAGGAGCGCTACCGCCACCTTGTGGAGGTGTGCCGGCGTGCAGGCGTACTCACACCCGAGGATCCATTTGCGGTGTGGCAGGGTGAGGGGGGTCCCCTCACGATTGCGCCCCTGTTCCTGCTCTACGACTACTCGTTCTCTCGCAACATCGCTCCCACGAGCGAGCAGGCTCTGGCTCTCGCTCATCAGGCGGGGGTGGTGTGCAGCGACGAGTTCCTGCTTCACCCCGATCCCTACCCGAGCCGCGCGGCTTGGTGCCACGCGAGGGTGCGCCACAGCGAAGAGAGGCTCCAAGATTGCGATGGGCACACCCCAATCGTGATCGTCAATCACTTCCCGTTGATCGACGCTCCCACGAAGGTGCTGTTGCATCCGGAGTTCGCGCAGTGGTGTGGCACCACGCTCACCGACGACTGGCATCGTCGCTTCAGAATCACCGTCGTCGTGTACGGACATCTGCACATCCCACGCACCACCTGGCATGATGGGGTCCGGTTCGAGGAGGTCTCGCTGGGCTACCCACGGGAGTGGCACCGTCGCAACTCAGCCAGGCCGCTCCTTCGCCCGATCGCCCCAGCAGCTCAAGCCGCATGATCGAGGAGATCCTGCCCGCCTGCGTAGCAGCGGTGGAGGCACGAGAGGATCCGGCGAACGTGATGCTCTTCCCCCAGGAGGAGGCCATTGTCGCGAGGGCGGTGGAGAAGCGCCGGCGCGAGTTTACGACTGCGCGGATGTGCGCTCGAATGGCACTCGAAAGCCTTGGGTTCGCTCATGGGCCAATACCCGCCGGTGAGCGTGGCGAGCCGCTGTGGCCGCCTGGCGCTCTCGGGAGCATCACCCACTGTGAGGGCTATCGCGCCTCCGCGGTGGCTCGTTCGAGTGACATCGCCACGCTTGGCATCGACGCCGAGCCAAACGCCGCGCTTCCTCACGGTCTGCTCGGCGACATCGCAAGGCCCGAGGAGCTTCCGTCGTTGCGGAGGCTGGGATCGGATGTGCCCGAGGTGCACTGGGATCGGCTTCTGTTCAGCGCGAAGGAGGCCATCTACAAGGCGTGGTTTCCCCTCGCCGGACGCTGGCTGGGTTTCGAGGATGCTGTGATCGAGTTTGACCACAGCGCAGGCACTTTCGACGCCCGGCTGCTGGTGCCCGGTCCATCGCTTGCGGATGGAC
This sequence comes from uncultured Solirubrobacterales bacterium, assembly GCA_963742945.1. Lineage (GTDB taxonomy): Bacteria > Actinomycetota > Thermoleophilia > Solirubrobacterales > Solirubrobacteraceae > Palsa-744. The sequence goes on from CAVUNX010000010.1 coordinate 305,746, forward strand.
CGCTGCGTGGATTCTCCGGAAGGTGGATGGTCCGCGACGGGATTGTCCTCACGGCGATCGTGGTCACCGTGGTGTGAGGTCGTCTGGCATGCTTGCTCGGCGATGACCCACAAGCTCGATCCAGAGGCCCAAGCCTTGCTGGACGTCATGCAGGCTGCTGGCACCCCTCAGCCCTACACGCTTACCGTTGCGCAGGCTCGCGAGAGCATGCGCGCGGCCCTGGTCACAAAGGGCGATCCGATCCCCCTGCACTCTGTTGAGGACGTCTCGGCGCCCACCCCCCACGGTGGGCTTACGATGCGCCTGTTCCGTCCTGCGGCGGGTGTTCTTCCGATTGCCATGTTTCTTCACGGGGGCGGCTGGACGCTCAACGATCTCGATACGCACGATCGCCTGTGTCGCCGGATCGCACGACGCTCGGGCTGGGTGTTGGCTTCGCTCGACTACCGCCGTGCCCCTGAGCACCAGCACCCGGCGGCGCTCGAAGATGCCCATCTTGCCTATCGCTGGCTGCTCGACAATGCCGAGCGGCTGGGGGGCGATCCGTCGGGCGTCGCGCTAGTGGGGGAAAGCTCAGGGGCCACGACCGCCGCTTGCCTGACTCTACTCCTGCGCGATCTCGGAGCCCCAATGCCGGTCTACCAAATCCTGGCCTATCCGGTCGCCGACCTGTTCGGCCGCTGGCCTTCCTGTGAGCAACGAGGAACCGGGTACACGCTGGACGTCGGCTTTGTTCGTTGGACCTTGCGCAACTACGTGCCTCCCGACCAGGATCTAGAGGACCCCTATCTGCTCCCACTTGCGGCGCCAGACCTTGGCGGCCTCCCACCCACCTTGGTGATGACGGCCGAGTTCGACCCCCTTCGAGATGAGGGCGTCGCCTTCGCGCGGGGGTTGACGGACGCCGGGGTCGAGGTTGAGCACATCCACGTCGAGGATCAGATGCATGGCTTCCTCCTGCTGGACCGCGTGGTCGCGAAAGCTGGCACGCTGATCGATCGGCTGGCGGATGCTCTATCGCGTGGAGCCCCGCGGCGTCCCACCAGCGTGGACTCGAGTCAAGCGTCGGCGGTGACCACCACGCTCGGGGCCTCGCATACTTCGTCCTGAACGTTGGCGGGCAGACCTGCTTGGGTCTCCGAGATCTGTTCAGGGGGCGTCGACGCGACCCGCATCTCCTCCAGCTTGGTGTCCACGAATTCGTTTGCCCTCTGCGGGTCCAGGAACGGGGCGAGGATCAAATAAGCGGTATGCGCGATCAGCCTAGGAAGCAGCTCAGCCTGACGCTTGCGAACATAGTGGTACCCGATCTCGAAGATGGTCGCAGCTAGTACGTCTGGCGTTATCGGGGGCGGCGGCTTAGTGGCGTGCCGGTAGCCTTCCTGCACGAAGATCTTGAACGCGGCGCGGCTGTCGTCGACGCGTTGTATCGCTGGACTGCCCACCGCGTGCGCTTCGATGTAGCCGATGTGAGCGACCACTGGGTGAGTGGCGTTGAAATAGGTTCCCGCGTGGAGACCTTCCCAGATTCGCTCGGGCCACTCTTCGCAGCTAAAGAACGCGCTGGCGGAAACGGCCATCGTTTGCTGGAAGCCGAGCTCGTGAGCGGCGAGGAACGCCTCCTGCTTGTCGCGGAAGTGAGCGTAAAAAACCCGCCGGTCAACCCCGGCGGCGGCTGTGATGTCCGCTATCGTGGCGGCGCCATAGCCCTTCTCGGCAGCCACCTCTGCGGTCGCATACACGATGCGGTCGCGCTGACGGCGAGCTATCTCGACGGAGGACAGACTGGGTCGCCCGCGCGGCAGGGCGGGCGGCGGTCGCAGCGCGAGCTCTGAGACGTGCCGTGCAGGCAGTAGCGGCACCCCCGGCTCGAGCGTGCGCCAGCGGTGTTGCGCCGAAGGCCGGTTATAGCTTTCGATCCATATGTCTATTTCCTCGGCGACGTCGGCGAGGTCGTATTCGTTGCGGCGCAGGCGCGGCGCGAGCAGTCCGCAGATGCCACCGAGCAGCGCTCTCGTGGGCAGGTCGGGAGTTGGCGTGTGCGGCGCTGCTCTGGCCCTGGCCCCCTCGATGATCTGCTCGATATCGCGGATGAGCAGGTCGCGTTGGTCCAGCGCGCGGCTTCCCCCGGCCAGGGTCTCGTTTACGAGGAATCTGGCGCGTTCAGGTCGTGCTTGGGCTCGCCGGAAGAGCGTTTTTACGCCCGCCTGTACGGCCTGCTCGGGTGGTCCAAAGTCGACGGCCTCGCGAACATGTCCGAGCAATTGGTCGGAGAACTCGCGGTGAACGGCCAAGAAGCAGTCTTCCCTGTCTAAGAAGTACTCGTAGAAAGTGGGTCGCGAGACGCCGGCATGGGCGATCACCTGGGCCACGTTTGCTCCCGCATAGCCCTTACGCACGGCTGCAAGGAGCATCCCCTTCGAGCAATCGCTCACGTTGTGTTCCTTTGCGATCCTTTCGCGAGATAGACATTATGTTTATCGTATTCTGGGAGACGGGTGTCGGGCGACCCGTTTGGCTCACGTTAGTTGGCCCGTCTCCAGCAGCCTAATTCGTCGGGCGGCGTCGTGCCCCAAATGGTGAGGACTTCACATACATCCGGCATCCGGTACGCGGCCGCAATAAATCGACCACTACTGTTTATCAATATGATGAACTGCGTACGTTTCTGTTTGCGAAATCTCCTAAGCGATCGCGGAAGACAACTCAGCCGCTTCGACGTTGATAGGAGTCTCAAAGATGCCGAAAGGAGCGATCACCGGTCAGGCACTTGCCTCGTTTCGATCGAATCCGATCGCATCCCAGATCTAGCTCTGTTGACAACTGTGCCTAGCTCGTCTTAGTATCACTGGCCGTGTTTCTGATTCGCTCAGAGAAAGGCATCCCGCGACGAGCAGGATGATCGATATGAAGAACGGGGAGAGGAGCGGCCAGGCCGTTTGCGTCGTAGCTGCAGCCTGTGAGCGCCGCGCCGGCGTGAAGCGGTCAATGGAGGACACCCTAGATGGGTGAGGGCTCGGCAATCGCGGTTGTGGGACTCTCATGCCGGTTGCCCGGGGCATCCGATCCCGCTGCTTTCTGGGATCTCCTGCGCTTGGGATCCCATGCCATCTCCGAGCTGCCCGACGATCGGCGATCCGCGGACAGCATCGATGTGACTCACACTCCGGGGGCCTCATACGGCGGCTTTCTCAAGGAGGTCGATCGTTTCAACTGCGCCTTCTTCGGCATATCCCCGCGCGAGGCAGCCATGATGGATCCCCAACAGCGTTTGATGCTTGAGCTGTGTTGGGAGGCCTTGGAGGACGCGGCGGTCACGCCTGGGGACCTGAGGTGCAGCCAGACAGGCGTATTCGTCGGTTCGATCGCAAGCGACTATGAGAGTCTGGTGCAGCAGCACGGCCTTCACGCGCTTACGCGCTACTCCATGACGGGCCTATATCGCAGCCTGATCGCCAACCGCGTGTCCTACACGCTCGGCCTACGAGGCCCGAGCATGACGGTAGACACTGGGCAGTCCTCCTCGCTTGTGGCGGTTCACCTGGCCTGCGAGAGCCTGGTGCGAGGCGAGTCGGCGTTGGCACTTGCATGTGGCGTTCATCTGAACCTCTCTCCGATGGGTCTTGTGACTGCGTCGAGCTTTGGAGGCCTCTCGCCGGACGCCCGCTGCTTTACCTTCGACGCGCGCGCCAACGGCTACGTTCGCGGAGAGGGCGGCGGGGTCGTCGTGCTCAAGCCCCTGTTTGAGGCGCTCGATGCGGGCGACTTCATCTACGGGGTGATCCGTGGCAGCGCAGTCAACAACGACGGCGGCGGCGATGGGCTGACGGCGCCCAGCCAGCTTGGCCAGGAGGAATTGCTGAGGCATACCTGCAGCAGATCCGGCGTGGAGTATGACGAGATCCAGTACGTCGAGCTGCACGGAACCGCCACCAGGCTCGGCGATCGGGTCGAGGCGGCTGCTCTAGGAGCGGTACTTGGGGGCGACCGTCCGCATGACCGTCCACTCATCGTGGGCTCTGTCAAGACCAACATCGGACATCTCGAGGGCGCCGCTGGCATCGTTGGCTTGATCAAGGCGGCCCTATGCCTCCAGCATCGCGAAATCCCGCCGAGCCTCAACTTCAGCGCACCGAGCTCAGACCTTCCACTTGATGCCCTTGGCTTGCAGGTGCAGCAGACGCTCGGCTCCTGGCCGCGCGAACAAGAGACGCTCTACGCGGGCGTCAGCTCATTTGGCATAGGTGGTACCAATTGCCACGTCGTGCTCGGCGAGCCACCCGCAACGCCGGCGGCAACGCCTGTGCGCGAGCGCGAGGAAAGCAGCGATACAGAGGTGGCCGCCGGTGGACTTCTCGGCGAGGGAGCATCCGCATGGCTAATCTCCGGGCGCGACGACGCGGCGTTGCGTGCCCAAGCCGAGCAACTGGCGAGACACCTGGAGCAGCATGGGGAGTTGGCGATTGCCGACATCGCACGCACGCTGATCATGGGTAGGCAAGCACACCCACGCCGCGCGGTAGTGCTTGGGGGTGATCGAGGGATGTTGTTGAGCGGCCTGCAAGCGCTTGCCGAGGGAGAGCCGGCCGCGAATGCGATTGAGGACCTTGCATCGCCGGACGTGGGCGGTGGTGTCGTGTTCATCTTCCCTGGCCAGGGCTCGCAGTGGGAGGGCATGGCGCTCGAGTTGATGGAGACTTCGTGGGTCTTCGCCGACTCGATGCGGGCCTGTGGCGAAGCTCTGGGGGAGTACGTCGACTGGTCACTGCTTGAGGTGCTGGCGAGCGCCGAGGAGGCGCCGGGTCTCGACCGGATCGATGTAGTGCAACCGGCGTTGTTTGCCGTGATGGTCTCGCTCGCGCGGCTATGGCGTGCGAGCGGTGTACATCCCACAGCGGTTGTTGGTCACTCCCAAGGTGAGATCGCGGCCGCCCACGTGGCCGGCGTCCTGTCGCTGCGCGATGCCGCGCGCATCGTGGCGCTTCGCAGCCGCCTGCTCACGGCTCTCGTCGGGCACGGCTCGGTCTTGTCTGTAACGGCCCCCACCGAGTGGGTAGCGGAACGCCTGGAGCGTTGGGGTGGGCGAGTCGCGATTGGCGGCATCAACGGCTCCGGATCTTCGGTCGGCGTAGTGGGGGAGAGACAAGCGCTGACCGAGTTCCTGGGGGAGTGCGAGGCACAGGGGGTCCGCGCGCGTGAGGTGCCCGCGACGGTCGCCTCGCACTCGCCTCAGGTCGAGCCACTGCGCGAGCGGCTGCTGGATGCACTCGTGGGCATCGCGCCGCGGTCCGCCGCCGTGCCGTTCTACTCGACCGTAAGCGGGGGCGTGATCGACGGCGCAGAGCTCGATCCGGGGTACTGGTATCGCAATATGCGCGAACCGGTTCGGTTCGAGCAGGCACTACGCGAGATGCACGCAGCAGGGCTACGAGCTTTCATCGAGGTCAGCTCACATCCCGTGTTGGCCGTCGGCCTGCAGCAGACGATCCAGGAGTGGGACGAGCAGCCGCGCACTTTCGACGAGCCGGAGGACACCATGGCCGTCGGTACCTTGCGGCGCGGTGAGGGCGGGGCAGCGGACTTCACGCGCTCGCTCGCCGAAGCCTGGGTACAAGGGGCGAGCGTCGACTGGGAGACGGTGCTTGGGGTGTCAGGTGCTCGGCGCGTAAAACTGCCCACGTATGCGTTCCAACGCAGGCGCCACTGGTTCGATCAGGTCGCCGAGACGGGCAACGAGCATGGCCTCCTAGACATACAGACACCCCTCGGCGGAGAGGTGCATTCAGGGTCAGATGAAGAGCTCGTCCCAGCTGTGGACGGGAGCGTCCAGGCCGGCCCACGGGACCTGCCTGAGAACGAGCTACGCGACGTGGCTGTGGGGGAAGAAAGCTCAGAGCAGGGAGTACCGGCACGTGAGCTGGCGGGCCAATCGCTGCTGCGGCGACGTCTGGCCGGCGCGCCTGTCGCCGAACACCGGCGCCTTGTGCTCGAAGCTGGTGCGTATGCAGGTCGCGATCGTCGCGGGTGAGGGTGCTCCCGAGAGCATCGAGTCCTCGCGCACGTTTAAGGATCTTGGGCTGGACTCGCGCGCGGCAGTCGAGTTGCGCAACCGCCTGAGAACGGCCACCGGCCTCCGATTGCCGGCGGCGCTGTTGTTCGACCATCCGACTCCCGCCGCGCTGGCTGAGCGCGTGCTGCGCGAGCTCACCGGCTCGAAGCTTGAGCGGTCGCCGGCCAGAGTCTCCAAGCTCCACGAGGAGCCGATCGCGATCGTCGGTATGAGCTGCCGGTACCCGGGCGCAGCGTCATTCACCGCAGGAGCTCTGGGAGCTCGTGGCCGAGGGAGGCGACGCGATCTCCGTCGTTCCCGGCCGATCGCGGGCTGGGATCTGGACGGTCTGTATGACCCGGACCCCGATCAGCCGGGAACGAGCTATGCTCGCGAGGGTGGGTTTGTGCTCGACGCGGCGGACTTCGACGCGGCGTTCTTCGGGATCGGCCCGCGCGAGGCGCTTGCGATGGACCCTCAGCAGCGGTTGCTGCTGGAGGCGAGCTGGGAGGCGCTCGAAGACGCGGGGATCGACCCCGGCGTCGCTGCGGGGCAGTCAGACGGGCGTGTTCGCGGGCGTGATGTACCAGCGACTACGGCAGCGGCATCGACGGCTCCACGGCCGCCGGCCTCGAGGGTTACCTGGGGACCGGCAGCTCCGGCAGCGTTGTCTCCGGACGAGTCGCCTACACGCTTCGGCTTGGAGGGCCCGGCGGTGTCGGTGGACACGGCGTGCTCGTCCTCGCTGGTGGCGTTGCACTGGGCGTGCCAGGCGCTGCGCGGCGGGTGAGTGCTCGCTGGCGCTGGTGGGCGGCGTGACCGTGATGTGCGACGCCCGGCTGCTGTTCGTGGAGTTCTGCCAGGCAGCGGGGCCTTTCACCTGACGGACGCTGCAAGTCATATGCGGACGTCGGCCGATGGCACCGGCTGGGGGGAGGGCGTCGGTGTGCTGGTGCTCGAGCGCACTCTCCGAGGCTCGCCGACGGGGTCATCGGTGCTTGCCGTGGTGCGGGGGAGCGCGGTCAACCAGGACGGCGCGAGCAATGGGCTGACCGCACCAAGCGGGCCCTCGCAGCAGCAGGTGATCCGCCAAGCGCTTGCCAATGCGCGGTGTCTCGGCGCAGGAGGTCGATGCGGTCGAGGGTCACGGCACGGGCACGACGCTCGGCGATCCGATCGAGGTACAGGCGCTGCTGGCTACGTACGGTCAGTCTCGCCCCGCCGAACAGTCCGCTGTGGCTTGGCTCGATCAAGTCGAACATCGGCCACACGCAGGCGGCGGCCGGTGTCGCGGGCGTGATCAAGATGGTGATGGCGATGCGCCACGGGGTGCTCCCACGCACGTTGCACGTGGATCGGCCCTCCAGCGAGGTGGACTGGTCTGCCGGTGCCGTGTCGTTGTTGAGCGAGGAAGTGCCGTGGACGCCAGCGGCAAGCCTCGTCGGGCGGGTGTCTCCTCCTTCGGCATAAGCGGCACCAATGCTCACGTGATACTCGAGCAGCACGGCGAGCCCGAGTGCGCCGCCAACCCTGTGCAGACGGGGGAGGACGACGAGCTGGCCGCAATGAGCGCCAGCCAAGTCGTAGCACACAGCGGGAGCGCCCCGTGAGCCTCGCTTGGGGGGCGGGCTCAGGGTGAGCGTCGACGATCACCTGCCAGGAGCGCGATTGGTCCCTTGGGTCGTGTCGGCCAGGGGTGAGGCTGGGCTGCGCGGACAAGCGGAGCGACTGCGGTCGTTCTTGAGCGCCAAGGCCGAGCTGTCCGTGGCCGATGTCGCGATCTCGCTGGCCGGTAGGCCCGCGTTCGAGCACCGCGCGGTGATTCTGGAGCCTGACAGGGACGGTCTGCTGTGTGGTCTGAGAACGCTTAGTGCCGCTACCCCCGGCGGGTTTCAGGCGGGGGGGCTCGTGCGGGGGGTCGTCGGCGGCGAAACCGGGACAGCGTTCTTGTTTACCGGACAGGGCGCCCAGCGAGTGGGCATGGGCAAGGAGCTCTATGAGGCCTTCCCTGTGTTCAAGAGGGCTTTCGAGGAGGTATGCGCGCAACTGGATCCGCTCTTGGGCCACTCGCTGCGTGCGGTCGCGTTTGGCGAGGAGGAGCCCGGCCGTCCAGCGAACGACGGTCTGCTCAACCAGACGCTGTTCACCCAGACGGCGCTCTTTGCGCTCGAGGTAGCCCTGTTTCGGTTGCTCGAGCACTGGAGAGTCAGTCCCGACTTCCTGATCGGACATTCGGTGGGCGAGTTGGCCGCTGCGTATGCAGCCGGCGTCTTCTCGCTGGAGGATGCCTGTCGGCTGGTCGCGGCGCGTGGCCGCTTGATGGACGAGCTCCCGCCCGGCGGAGCGATGCTCGCCGTGCAGGCCTGCGAGGCTGACATCGCTCCATGGCTCGTCGCGTACGGTGAGCGGCTGGCCCTCGCGGCTATTAACGGCCCCGAAGCGATCGTGCTCTCCGGCGATGAAGACGCGGTGCTCGAGGCCGCGCAGGTGTGGAGGGAGCGCGGGCGCAAGGTGAAGCAGCTGAGGGTCTCTCACGCGTTTCACTCGGCGCGCATGGACGGCATGCTCGAGCAGCTCAGGTGCGTTGCCGAGAGCGTTTCCTGGTCTGAGCCGGCGATTCCGATCGTCTCCAACCTGACCGGTCTGCCGGTGAGCGCTGAAGATCTGTGCACGGCCGACTATTGGGTGCGTCACGTACGCGAGACGGTGCGTTTTGCCGACGGAGTGCAATGGCTCGGCGCGCAGGGGATGCGCCACTTCATCGAGCTCGGGCCCGACGGTGTGCTCAGTGCGATGACTGGCGAGTGCCTTGCGGGCGATGTCCCGGAAGGCGCGCCGCTGACCATTACGTCGCTGCTGAGGGATGGGCGCCCGGAAGCACATACTCTGTTCGAAGCGCTCGCGCAGGCCTGGGTCGGTGGTATGGCTGTGGGCTGGGAGGCGATCTCGGCGGAGGCCGGCGGACGGCGCGCAGAGCTACCCACCTACGCGTTCCAGCGTGAGCGCTACTGGCTGGAGTTGCCCAGGGGCTATTGGCTCGAGGAGGGCCAGGCCGTCAACGTCCAAGGTGCGGGGTCGGCTGAGCCAGGTGTTCGCGAGGGGGAGTTCTGGCAGGCTGTTGAGAGCGAGGACGCGACCGCGCTGGCTGATGTGCTCGCCATCGAGAGCAACGCTCAGCCGTCTCTTGAGGCGGTGTTGCCCGCGCTCTCCGCGTGGCATCGCCGCCGCGCCAACGAGTCAGCGGTGCAGGGTTGGCGCTACAGGGTTCAGTGGAAGGCGCTCACCGCCGAGACCGCAGGCGTACCAGCAGGAACATGGGCGGTCCTGGCGCCGCGGGCCGGCGCGAATGGGGACCTCCTCACGGCTGTGCTCGATTCACTCGAGCGTAATGGCGTGCATACCGTGGTGGTCGAGGTCGATCTCACGACTCTCGATCGCGGAACGCTGGCTAAGCGGCTCTCAGAGACGATCGTAGGCGAGGGTGGGGCAAGGAATTCAGAGGCTGAGCCATCGGGGGAACCAGAAGATCGCCAAGCGGTGAACGGAGTCCTGTCGCTGCTCGCGCTCGAGGAGACTCGTCACGATGCCCACAGGTCGGTGCCGAGCGGGTTGGCTGGGACGCTGCTGGCCGCACAGGCACTCGGGGATGCAGAGATTGCCGTGCCGCTGTGGATCGCCACACGCGGGGCTGTGTCGGTGGGAATCTCCGACCGGCTCGAGCATCCCCTGCAAGGAGCGGTCTGGGGACTTGGGCGTGTGATCGGGCTCGAGCATCCGGGTCGCTGGGGTGGACTGGTGGATCTCCCCGACGTATGGGACGAGCGGGCCGGCACACGCCTGTGCGCTGCCCTGGCCGGGCTGGGCGAGGAGGATCAGCTTGCGGTTCGACCGGCCGGGACGTTTGTGAGACGGCTTGTGAGCGCGCGCGCCGAGCGCGAGGCGACGGGCGGCGGATGGAAGCCCCGAGGCACGGTGCTCATCACGGGCGGCACAGGCGGCCTGGGGCGGCACGTGGCGCGCTGGCTCGCGGGCAGCGGAGCTGAGCACCTGCTACTGGCAAGCCGTCGCGGAGGGTCGGCGCCGGGCATCGCCGAGCTCGAAGCGGAGCTCGAAGGCCTCGGCGCTCGGGTGACGGCGCTCGCGTGCGACGTGGCCGATGTTGCGCAGCTCGAAGGGTTGCTTGCCGCCGTACCCGAGGAGCACCCACTGGACGCGGTGATCCATGCGGCTGGGGTTATCAGCGAGCAGCCGATCGGCGAGCTGACAGTCGAGCAGCTGGGACAGGAGCTCGCCTGCAAGGCCGACGGGGCGCTCGCGCTTCACGAGCTGACATCCCAGATGGATCTGTCCGCATTCGTGATGTTCTCCTCGATCGCGGGTACGTTCGGCTCTGGCGGGCAGGCAGCCTACGCGGCGGCCAACGCGTTTCTCACGAGCCTGGCCGAACACCGGCGTGCACTCGGGTTGGTCGCCACTTCCGTCGCCTGGGGCGCATGGGCCGGCGAGGGAATGGCGGATGGTGCCGGCGAGCAGCTGAACAGGCGCGGTATCCGCGAGATGGCCCCAGAGCTTGCGCTTGAGGCGCTCCAGCAGACGCTCGATCGCGACGAGCCGTGTCTGACGGTCGCCGATATCGACTGGGGACGCTACGCGCTCTCCTACACCGCCGCGCGACCCCGTCCGCTGATCGAGGAGATAGATGCTGCGCGCAGCGTGCTTTCCGAGACCGACCCCCAGTCTGATGAGGGTGCTCGGGAGGAGGGCTTCGTGGTCGAGCTGCACTCGCTTGCGTCTGAGCGGCGCGAGGGTTTTGCCGCCGACTTCGTCTGTGCCCACACCGCGATGGTGCTGGGTCTCAGGTCTTCGGAGGACGTGCAGGCGGGGCGCGCCTTCAAAGAGCTCGGGCTCGACTCGCTTGCCGCCGTTGACCTGCGCAACAGGCTGCAGACCGCGCTTGGATCGCGTCTCCCGACGACGGTCGTGTTTGACTATCCAACGCCGCTAGCGCTCGCGCGCTACCTGCTGGAGCGGCTGGAGGAAGAGGGCACGAGCACCGTCGTCTCAAGCCAGAGCGCAGCGGTCGTCTCCGAGGAGCCGATAGCGATCGTGGGGATGGGCTGTAGGTACCCGGGTGACGTGGGCTCACCCGAGCAGCTGTGGGAACTGGTCGGCTCGGGTGCCGATGCAATGGCCCCAATTCCCACCGACCGCGGCTGGAACCTGGAGAGGGTGTTCGACTCGAATCCCGATGCTCCCGGCGCCGGTTACAAGCGCGAAGGCGGGTTCCTCTCCGACGCCGCCGGCTTCGATGCCCCCTTCTTTGGCATCAGCCCCAGAGAGGCGTTGGCGATGGATCCCCAGCAGCGTCTGTTGCTGGAGGTCTCATGGGAGGCGCTCGAACACGCAGGGATCGACCCGCGTTCCTTGATGGGAAGTCAGACGGGGGTCTTCATTGGGGCCATCGCCTCCAACTATGGCCTGGGTCGCGAACAGGCCGGCAGCGTGAGTGGCTATGGCCTGACCGGCACCGTCGCGAGTGTGATCTCAGGCAGGATCGCTTACACGCTGGGGCTCGAGGGTCCCGCGGTGACGCTTGACACGGCGTGCTCGTCCTCGCTGGTCGCCATGCACTGGGCGAGCCAGGTGCTGCGCTCGGGAGAGTGCACGCTGGCGCTGGTGGGAGGCGTCACGGTGATGTCCACGGCGGGCATTTTCGTCGAATTCCTCCACCAGCAGGGTCTCTCGCCCGATGGACGCTGCAAGTCCTTTGCACAGGATGCGGATGGGGTCGGCTGGGGTGAGGGGGCCGGGGTCCTTGTCTTGGAGCGTCTCTCAGACGCACAGCGCAACGGCCACGAGGTGTTGGCGATCGTCAGGGGGAGCGCCGTCAATCAGGATGGCGCCAGCAACGGATTGACTGCGCCGAACGGGCCCTCGCAGCAGCGAGTGATCCGTCAGGCGCTGGCGAGCGCCGGGCTCTCAGCGGCGGATGTCGACGCGGTGGAGGCGCACGGCACGGGCACCACGCTTGGCGACCCGATTGAGGTGCAGGCGTTGCTCTCCACCTACGGCGAGAGTCGCCCTGAAGGTCGTCCGCTGTGGCTTGGCTCGGTGAAGTCGAACATCGGTCACACGCAAGCCGCGGCGGGCGTGGCGGGTGTGATCAAGATGGTGATGGCGATGCGGCGTGGTGTGTTGCCAAGGACGCTGCACGTCGATACGCCCTCCTCGCACGTCGACTGGTCGCAGGGCACCGTGTCGCTGCTCGCCGATGAGCAGTCATGGCCTGCGCGCGGCACTCCACGCCGCGCGGGAATCTCGGCGTTCGGCGTTAGCGGGACGAACGCCCACGTAATCGTCGAGGAGGCTCCTCCCGCAGCAGAGGATGAGCGCGAGCAGGCGGCTCTCCCGCTCGGTTCAGACGCCGGCGCATGGGTGCTCTCCGCCCACGATCGCCCAGCCCTGCGCGCACAGGCGGATCGGCTGCGTGCACACCTCTCGGCTGAGGTTGCCCCAAACCTCCATCGTGTGGGGCGCTCGCTCGCCAGGCGCCCCGCTCTTGAGCACCGCGCGGTGCTGGTCGGGTGCTCGCACGAAGATCTGCTACCAAGGCTCGGCGACGTCGGCCTAGAGGACGGTTCGGTCGAGTTGGTCGAAGGGGTCGCGCGCAGCGCAGGACCGATCGCCTTCGTGTTCCCTGGCCAGGGCGCCCAGTGGCCCGGCATGGCGGTGGGGCTGCTCGATTGCTCGCCGGTCTTTGCGGATCGTCTTCGTTCGTGTGGACGAGCGCTCGCCCCGTTTGTGGATTGGCAGCTCGAGGATGTATTGCGGGGCGCACCCGACGCTCCAGGGCTCGACCGCGTCGACGTCGTCCAGCCGGCGCTATTTGCGGTGATGGCCTCGCTCAGCGAGTTGTGGCGCGAGTGTGGCGTGCGGCCGGATGCCGTCGTCGGACACTCACAGGGAGAGATCGTCGCTGCCTACGTGGCCGGCTCACTCTCGCTGAACGACGCCGCCCGTGTGGTGGCCGTGCGCAGCAAGGCGCTTGCGGCGCTCTCTGGAAAGGGGGGCATGGTGTCGCTCGCCTGCGGGTCCGCCGAGCTTGAGCCGCTGCTCGAATCGTTGGCGCTCCCGCTGTCGATCGCCGCGATCAACGGACCAGGCGCAGCCGTGGTCTCAGGCGAGCCGGACGCCCTCGACGAGCTGTTGTCCTGTTGTGAGGGGCGTGGCCTACGGGCGCGCCGGATCCCAGTTGACTATGCGGCGCACTCCTCGCAGGTGGAGGAGATTCGCGAGCAGCTCCTGGCGGGCTGCGAGGGTATCTCACCCCGCTCCAGCGACGTGCCTTTCTACTCGGCGACCACCGGTGGGCGGATCGACACCACGGAGCTCGATGCCGAGTATTGGTACCGCAACCTGCGCGAGAGCGTTCGGTTCGAGCAAGCCACGCGAGCGCTGATAGAGCACCAGTACAGGGCGTTTATCGAGATGAGCCCCCACCCGGTCCTCACCGTGGGTATGCAGGAGACCGTCGATGCCGCCGCGACCCATTCGGGGAACGACTCCGCGAGCCATGCGGTGAGGCGTCCCTCGATTGCGGTGCTCGGCTCGCTACGCCGCCATGAGGGTGGGCCACAGCGGTTTCTCACCTCGCTCGCGGAAGCCTGGGTCCAGGGTGTCGAGGTCGACTGGGGTGGGCTGTTTGATGGAACGGATGGCGAGTTGCCCAGGCTGCCGACCTACGCTTTTCAGCGACAGCGCTATTGGCTTGACGCGGCGAGCGCCGGAGACCTAGCTGCGCTCGGGCAGGGTTCGGCCGAGCATCCCCTGCTCGGAGCCGCCGTGGCCCTCGCCGACGACAGCGGCTGGCTGTTCACCGGTCGCCTCTCCTTGCAGACGCATCCGTGGCTCGTCGATCACGCTGTGCTCGGTCGTGCGCTGCTGCCCGCCACAGCGCTGCTCGAGCTGGCGCTGCACGCCGGCTCGCACGCTGGTTGCAACCGTGTACACGAACTGACGTTGGAGGCTCCGCTCGCGCTCGACGAGCACGGCGGGGTGCAGATTCAAGTATCGGTCGGGGCCCCGGACGAGCTCGATCGCAGACCAGTGCAGATATACGCGCGGGCGGAGATGCTTGCGGAGGCCTCCGTTGCGCCGGAGGCCTGGACGTGCCACGCAAGCGGATTGCTTGGCGCGAGTGAGGGTGAGCAGCCGACCGCCTTGGATAGGCGCGTGGAGACGACGGTCTCACGTCTTTCCGGAGCCTGGCCTCCCGCCGGCGCATCTGCGGCTCAAACGAGTGATCTCTATGAGCTCTTGGCCGATCGGGGCCTGGAATATGGTCCGGCGTTTCAGGGGCTCGGCGCGGCTTGGCGTTTGGGCGATGAGCTGTTCGCCGAGGTGAGTCTGCCTGAGTCACAACACGATCAGGCGGGGCTGTTCGGGCTCCATCCGGCGCTGCTCGATGCGGCCATGCACGCGGCAGCGTTGCAGGAGGGAGCCGGCGAGTCGCTGCGTCTGCCGTTCTGCTGGCGCGACGTACGCTTGTATCGCAGCGGGGCGTGCGCGCTGCGCGTCTCGCTGCCCGCGGACGCCGGCGAGGCCATCGCCCTGGTTGCCGTGGATGAGGCCGGCCGGCTGGCCGTGTCAGTCGGCTCATTGCTCCTCCAACCTGCATCTCTCGAGCAGTTGCGGCGCGCCCGCGGGCGTGTGGGGGTGTCGCTGCTAGAGGTTCGCTGGAGCCCGATCTCCGTCTCCACCGAGCGGGTGGAGGGGAAATGGGCGGCACTCGATGGCGAGACCGGCGAGCTTGCGGCTTTGCTGGCGGAAGCCGGCTTGAATTTGGATCGCCAGGTGGATCTCGCTTCGCTTGCGAGCGCCGCGGCGCAAGGTTCGCAAGTCCCCGATGTCGTGCTTTGGGAGCGAGCTCCGACGGTGCGCGATCAAGCGCTCGCGGATGTCGTACGCGCAAGCTTGCACGAGGCGTTGGAGCTTGCTCAGACATGGATTTCATACGATGAGCTCGCGGCCTCGCGACTGGTCCTTATCACGCGTGGCGCGGTTGCGACCCAAGCAGGCGAGGACGTGCCTCGCCTGGGCGATAGCGCGATATGGGGTCTGATCCGCTCCGCCCAGTCTGAGCACCCGGGTCGCCTGCTGCTTGTCGATGTCGACGAGCAGGACGCCTCGCCGGCGCTTCTGGCCCGCGCCGTCCGATCGGCGATCGAGAGCGAGGAGCCGCAAATCGCGATCCGTGCAGGCGTCGTCTACGTTCCCCGCCTGGGTCGCGCAAGCTCGAAGGCCGCGCCGTCCGAGCCCACACACGCCGATGGAACGGTGCTCATCACAGGTGGAACCGGCCGTCTCGGGGGTCTGCTGGCGAGGCATCTGGTCAACGCGGGGTGCGCCGGGAGCCTGATCCTGACCGGTCGCAGGGGCCGTGAAGCGCCGGGCGCCACGGAGCTTCAGGCCGAGCTCGCGACGCTCGGCGCGGAGGTTCGCATCGTCGAGTGCGACGTGTCCGACCGGGCTCAACTGGAGCGGCTGATCTCCTCCATCCCCGACGATCGCCCACTCACGGGCGTGATTCACGCCGCCGGCGTACTCGACGACGGGACGCTCGAGTCGCTGTCGGCCGAGCGGCTCGATCCCGTGCTCGCCCCCAAGGTCAATGCCGCGGTGTACCTGCACGAGCTCACGCGCGATCTCGACCTGCGCACGTTTGTCCTGTTCTCCTCGGCCGCCAGCGTGCTCGGAGCTCCCGGACAGGCCAACTATGCGGCCGCGAACGCGTTCTTGGACGCGCTGGCTTTTCACCGCCGAGCGCAGGGGATGGCTGCGACTTCGATCGCATGGGGATGGTGGGAGCAAGTCAGCGGGATGACCGATCGCATGGGCGAGCTCGACGTCGTGAGGATGCGGCGCGCCGGCGTTCAAGCGCTCTCATCGGAGGAAGGCCTCGAACTGTACGACGCCGCCCTCGAAGCGTCTGACGCGCTGCTCGTCCCGATGCGGCTGGACTCCTCCGCGTTGCGCGCACAGCAGCGCGACGGATCGCTGCCCGCCATCTTGCGTAAGCTCGTTCAAGGTCCCGGCGCCACAGCCTCTCGCGTAGAAGGCTCGCTTGCCGAGCGTGTGGCGCGCCTTGATGCGGAGGGCCGGCAAGCCACTCTGCTCGAGTTCGTGTGTGGTCAGGTGGCCGGTGTGCTCGGGTACTCGGGTGCAAGCGCGATCGACCCGAGTCGCACGTTCAAGGAGCTCGGATTCGACTCGTTGCTTGCCGTTGAGCTGCGCAATCGTCTGAGTCGCATGGCGGAGCTTCAGCTGCCCGCGACGCTCGTGTTTGACTATCCCACCGCAGAGGAGCTCTCGGGCCACCTGATCGATCTGCTGGTTGACGAGCGGTCCGTCGAACCCGCACCGAAGGCCGCCGCGACATTCACGGAGGAGCCGCTTGCGATCGTCGGGATGAGCTGTCGCTACCCCGGTGGGGTCGACTCGCCGGAGGAGCTGTGGGAGCTACTTGCCCGTGATGGCGATGCGATCTCCGAGTTCCCGTCCGATCGCGGATGGAACCTGCGCGAGCTGTTTGCTGCCGATGGCGATCCGCGCGGCGCGATTCCCACCAGCGAGGGCGGGTTCCTATATGACGCGGCGGAGTTCGACGCGCCTTTCTTCGGGATCGGCCCGCGCGAGGCGATCGCCACCGACCCACAGCAAAGGCTGCTGTTGGAAGCCTGCTGGGAGGCGCTCGAGGACGCCGGGCTTGACCCGCTGTCCTTGAAGGGAACGCAGACGGGAGTGTTTGCCGGTCTCAGCGCTCAGGACTACGGGTTGGGATCGGATGAGAGGCTGTCCAACCTGGAGGGCTATGGCTTGACGAGCATCGCCGGCAGCGTGGTGTCAGGCCGGGTCGCCTACACCCTAGGCTTGGAGGGCCCGGCGATGACCGTCGACACGGCCTGTTCGTCCTCACTCGTGTCGATCCATTTGGCGTGCCAGTCGTTGAGGCTCGGCGAGTGCTCACTGGCCTTGGCCGGCGGGGTGACGGTGAACTCGAGTCCCGCGGTGTTCGCCGGGTTCAGCCGGCAGGGAGGGCTGGCGGCGGACGGACGGTGCAAGCCCTTCGCTGACAGTGCCGACGGCGCCGGTTTCTCCGAGGGAGTCGGCGTGGTTGCCTTGGAGCGCCTCTCAGACGCGCAGCGCCGCGGGCATCGCGTGCTCGCGTTGGTGCGAGGCAGCGCCATAAACCAGGATGGTGCGAGCAACGGGCTGACGACTCCCAACGGGCCGTCCCAACAGCGCGTGATTCGCCAGGCGCTGGCCAACGCGGGCCTGCAGCCGCAGGAGGTCGACGCGGTCGAGGCGCACGGGACAGGTACTACGCTTGGCGACCCGATCGAGGTGCAGGCGCTACTTGCCACCTACGGACAGGAGCGTCCCAACGAGCGGCCGCTGCGGGTCGGGTCGGTGAAGTCGAACATAGGGCACACACAGGCGGCGGCCGGGGTGGCGGGAGTGATCAAGATGGTGATGGCGCTCCGTCGGGGCACGCTCCCGAAGACGCTTCACATCGAGGAGCCTTCCTCGAAGGTTGACTGGTCCGCGGGGTCAGTATCGCTGTTGACCGAGCACTCGCCGTGGCCCTCCGCGCGCGGCTCTCGTCGCGCGGGCGTCTCATCGTTTGGGATCAGTGGCACGAATGCTCATTTGATCTTGGAGGAGGCTCCTCTCGGCGAGAACGGTTCCGCCGAGCGCCGGCATCCGTCGAGCGATGATGGCGTGAGCACAGCGCCATCACAGCTTGTTGACGAGGATCGGATCACAGGGCTCCCCGTCGCCTGGCTATTGTCCGGCAAGGATGAGTCGGCGCTTCGTGCGCAGGCTCGAAGGCTGTTGGAGCACGTGAATGGCCACCCCGGCCTGAGCCGGTTCGACGTGGCCCTGTCGCTGGCGTGCAGGTCACAGTTCGAGAATCGCGCTGTGGTGACAGCCTCAGACGGTCAGGCTCTCCTAGCCGGCTTGGATGCGCTTGCGCACGGTCGTGGAGGGGCCGGCGTCTTTGAGGGGACGGCCGTTTCAAAGACCGCGGCGGGTGGGCTGGCGTTCTTGTTCTCGGGACAGGGCGCTCAGCGGCTTGGCATGGGCCGGGAGTTGCTTGACGTGTTTCCCGTGTTCCGCGAGGCCTTCGAGGCCGTATGCGATCACCTGGACAGCTTGCTCGAGCGCCCGCTGACCGAAGTGATGTTCGCCGCCGAGGGCTCTGCTGAGGCGTCGTTGCTGGACGACACGACATTTACTCAGCCTGCGCTGTTCGCGCTTGAGGTGGCGCTTTTTAGAGAGATGCAACATTTCGGCCTACGCCCCGACTACCTGATCGGCCATTCGATCGGGGAGCTCACGGCGGCGCATGTCGCGGGGGTACTCTCGCTGCAGGACGCGTGCCATCTGGTAGCGGAGCGGGGACGGCTGATGGGGTCACTGCCCTCCGGCGGAGCCATGGTGGCCATCCAGGCATCCGAGCAGGAGGCCCGCGAGCTGCTGGCAGGCACGGGCGACCACGTCTCGATCGCCGCCGTCAACGGTCCGGGCTCGGTGGTTCTCTCCGGCGAGTGGGAGATGGTGGAGGGCTTGGCCGCCGGCTGGGAGGCCAGCGGGCGCAAGGTCAGGCGCTTGACGGTCAGTCACGCCTTTCACTCGGCGCACATGGACCCGATGCTCGACGAGCTCCGTGACTTGGCAGCCGGCCTGTCGTTCGACGAGCCGAGGATCCCGATCGTCTCGAACGTGACCGGCGAAGTGATTACGGCCGAGCGCATATGCGATCCCGGCTATTGGGCCGAGCAAGTGCGCCATACGGTGCGCTTTGCCGACGGTGTTCGCTGGCTACGCGAGCACGGAGTAAGGCGTTCATGGAGGTTGGTCCCGGAGGCGTGCTCGCGGCGACGTGCCACGCAATCTCCTGCGCGAGGACGAAGCCGCGGGATCTGCCCCTCACGAGATTTCTCCTCGGACAATGCGCAGCTCAAGGACGTGAGCAGCGTGACAGATCGCCGGCCGGTGGTCGGCCGAGGCCGCGGCGCCAGCAGCCCGAAGCGAGTTCGCTGCTCGCGGCCCTCGCCGAGATTTGGGTCGACGGCAAGCGGCTCGAGCGGCAGCGCGCCGTCGACCGCCCCGGCGTCCAGCGGGTGTCGCTGCCGACATACGCATTCCAGCGAAAGCGCTGACCGGCGGAGCCTCGCGGCGTCCGCCGGCAACGCCACAGCTCTTGGTCTAAGCGCCTCGAGAGCACCCACTTCTCGGTGCGGTCGTTCCGCTGGCCGGCGGTGAGGGCGGCGTGTTGTCGACCGGTAGCGTGTCTCTACAGAGTCACCCTTGGCTCGCCGACCACGCCGTCCTGGGCACGGTTCTGCTTCCGGGGGCGGCATTCGTCGAGTTGGCGCTGCACGCGGCCTCGGCGTCGGGGTGCCAGAGGGTACATGAGCTCACGCTGGAGGCGCCCATGGTGCGGCCGCGGGCGAGGGCTCTCAACTGCAGGTATCGGTCGGCGAAGTGGACGCGCAGGGCCGCAAGTCGCTGGAGATCCATTCGCGCGCGCTGGATGCAGAGGGCTCAGACGCCGCGGAGGAGAGCTGGACACGCCACGCCACGGGCACGTTGCTTAGCGGGCCGCCGGATGACGGCGTCGCCCGCGGCGCATGGATCTCTGAGGCGGCCGACCTGCTGGCCGGCGCGTGGCCGCCCGAGCAAAGCGAAGCCGTCGATATCGATGACCTATACGAGGGGCTTGCCGAGATGGGGCTCGAGTACGGGGCGGCCTTCCAGGGGTTGCGCGCGGCGTGGCGTAGGGGAGCTCATCTCTTCGCCGAGGTGTCCTTGTCCGAGGCGCAGCGTGAGCGACCTGACGACTTCAACGTCAATCCGCTGTTGTTGGATGCCGCGCTCCACGGGATCGCACTGAGCAGCGAAAGAGCGAGTAAGGCGGCAGACGCTCCCGATCGCAGCGATCCCCGGCCCGTCGGACTCCCGTTCGCTTGGCAGGGAGTCGAGCTCTATGGCAAGGGCGGCCCGACGCTGCGCGTTTG
>CAVUNX010000011.1:0-391600 GCA_963742945.1 uncultured Solirubrobacterales bacterium
GGGCGAGGGGCGGCTGATTCGGTACGCGAAGGGGTCTGCTGCCGAGCCACCGCGTGGCTATCGTGGAGACATCCCGAACCACAGCCATGAACCGTCGCACGCTCGAGGGGTTGGCACATGAAACTCCGCAGGCTCATTGTCCGCCTGTCTTGGTGGACTCTCATGGCCGTCGCCGTGACAGCACCGCCGCTCGCAGCCCAAAGCCCCGTCCCCGCCTTTGCTGTGGACGTACCAGCCCTTGAACAGCTTTGCCAGTCGAACGCGTCGAACGAACCGGAGCTGTCGGTCTGCCTGGTAGTCGTGCATGACCTGCTGGCTCCCGGGTCCGGAACAGACGCCGCGGTCCCGGAACCTCCAAATCCACGGTCCCATCGGCAGCGGACACTTTCGGCGACGGGACGTTCGTCGTACCCGACGACGTGCGTCCAGGGACCCACAAGGGACGCAGCGAGGGCAGCTGCTACTGGCAGAGGCTCAGCGGGTTCGGTGGGGACGACACGATAGAGAATGACTACGTCAGCAGCACAGGCCCTGTGATCGTGACCGTCAAGAAGTCGGACGCCGGCTTCAGCTCGGAGGACTGCGGTCCGTGGGTCCGTATCGGTAGGTGACCTGCCCCGCTACCCTCGCGACAGCTACGCGGCGCACCCCCACGGCGACCGTGCCAGATGACGGCGGCGGCGTGGAGGGTGGGGTATGGGACGGACGGTCGACCAGTGGTCGGGTCTCGCGGGTAGGCAGATGACGAGGCAGTTGGGGGCCGTCAGGGCGGGTCTGGCCAACGGCTCGGTGGAGCGAAGAGCGACGGAGCGTGAGGCTCGAGGAACGGGCGAGGCGCCGACGTGTCCGCTCATGAGCGCGGCCACCCCTACTCTTTGGTAGCGCCGCCGCTCATCTTCGCGTTGAGAACGTCGGCCACGCTCTGACTCCGGATGCACACCTGCGTCGTGGTGCCCTCGCCCGTGATACCGCTGAAGACCGACCCACCCAGCGGGCCGACGATCGTGTCCGCATCGCCCATGCCGATCGATCCAGGAACTGCTCGAACTCGACGCCGCGCTGCTCGACACCGTATCCAGTCAAGTATCCCTTCATGTCGGTCCCTTGGATCGGAGTTCCCTGGCCAGGAACGCCTGCCATTGCTCGTGGAAGTTGCCACCCGGGCGGATGTCCACTACGGCTCCCAAGATCGGACAGGGTCACCTCGTACTCGACGGTGTATTCGAGGCCGTAGGGCACGTCGTCCTTGCCGCGCGATCGCTGCTTGCGCGCGTGGCAGCGTAGCGCTCCGCGGTCGGCCGGTCCGTCGTCAGGTAGAAACCGCGCCCGAAGTCCTCTCGTTCGCCGGTGGAGTGGGCAACGTCGATATGCCCGCCGACGATCGTTGCGGCCTGATCTGTGCCGTGCAGCACGACGATCGTTCGCGGAGCACCCTCGCCACCGCCTCCACCGGTGGCCTTCCCGGACCCACCGGGACCATCGCTCCGGGCGGCTGCTCGGTCCCGGTCAGCGCGTCGCCGATGTCGACGTACGGCCCGCCTTCGCCACCCGGGCCGGGCGTCCCGGTCATGGCTGAGCCCTCGACGGTCATGTCCTTCAATGGCTGGTAGGCACGCTCCCCGGTCGGCGTCCGGGCCGTCGGTCGCCATCGGGTCCAGCGGCCGCGGTACACCCGTGACCGTGTCGCCCGCCCACACCGGTTGGGCGGGTCGGCCGGGAGCGAAGGCGACGAGCTGCTCGGACCCGGCCGTCCCCCTCGGTGTGCTTCTGGATGATGTCGCATACATCTTCGGGTCGAATAACCGGGGCTCTGGATCTTCCACCACTCGTGGGCGCCGTGTTCGACGCCGATGCCCTGGGAACGCAGGATGTCGATGATCACGTCGCGCTGCTCGCCGACAAGAGGAGACCCGTCGCCGTGCGTGATATCGAAGATGTCGATGTCGCCGCCGACAGCCTTCATGGCTCCCTTCGGCTCGCCGGCCCCGCCCGCCGTCGTCGGGTCGGCGACCTTGAGCACGCCGTTCTCGAGCAAGACCAGCCCCTCGGCCTGGTACTTCTTGTAGTACTCCTTGAGCTTGCCCCATTCCTCGCGCCGCATCTCGAACCGCTTGTTGACCTTCTCGACGACCTCCGGCGGGGTCCCTGCCGGGAACTCCGGCGTGGTGGGTTCGAACATGCCCACGAGGCCGCGCGCGTCCTTGGGCCCGCCGATCCATTCGTCCAGCGCATTGACCGTCTTCGCCTTGACGAGCTCCATCTTCGAGAGCGCACCGTGCTCGAGGTGCGGTATGGACTCGAGATTGACCGGCCGCACCTTGATGACCACGTCGAGCTGGTTGGCGACAAGGTCGAGCGCCGCAGCCGAGTCGGGTCGGATGCCCGCCGAAGCGGGGTCGTAGGTCGGTACACGAGCTGGTTCGTCTGGACCTGCCGCCTTGGGCTCCTCCGTGGGCGACCCGACCTCGGCCTGCCGAGCATCGTTGATGGCTTGCTCGTTCGGTCCCCCCTCGCGGCTGGGCGGAGTACCTCCCAGAGGAACCGAGGCGTTCTCCTCGTCCGTCCTCACCGGCTTGGATCCGCTCGTTGACTCGGTCGGCCCAGGGGTCTCGGTGCTCGCGGGTTTGCCCTCGGTCGCGGCAGCCGTCTCGGTCGCGCCCTTCACCGTGGCTTCGTCGTGCATCTTTGCGCCGTGCTGCACGAGCCCCGCGGCACCGGACAGGGCGTCGGCGATCATGTCGGCGTGCTCCTTCTCGTTCTCCGCGGCGCTCTTGTTGGGGTCGGGTTCCCATTGCGTCAGGGCTACGGTCAGGCTCGTTACCTGGGTGGCGGTCATCACGCCGGTCGCCGCGCTCGAGGAATTCCTTCGCCTCGGGCGCGAGTGAGCCACCTGCGCCTGCCGCACCGGCGAGCGCACCGGCGACCTGGGCGATGACGACCGGGTTGGAAGCGATCTCCGACCATGACTTGCCCGACTTCTTCAGCACGACGATCGCATCCACGGCGCCCTTGATGCCCGCACCGGCCTGGATGAGGTTGATCGCCTCGCCGACCGCGCCCAGCTCGCCGATCGCCTCGCCTGTGGCGAGGCCCCCGGCCACCTTGCCCCCGACGCGTCCGACGTTGCGCTCGTAGGAGGTCGCATCCTTGACGCCCAGCGAGGAGGCCTGCGAGCTGGTCATCATCCCGGTGGCTTCCTGGTAGCCCTCGAAGATCGTGTCGTAGCGCTGGTGGATCTTCTCTTCGAGGCCGGGATGGAAGCCGATCAGGCCTGCGCCCTGATCGATCAGGCCGACCATCGCCTCGGCCGCACCCTCGATGAAGCCGATGATGTCGGCGCCGATGCGCTTGCCGACGTAGGACCAGACGCTTTCCTGCTTGAACAGCTTCCAGCCCTCGTACTCGAAGTTCGTGTAGCGCCGACAGTCGTGGGCCCCATACCCGGCGACGTTGAGGTCCCCCTTCGAGTAGGCCGCCTCACCTCCGCGATTGACGAGTCGATGACGTCTTTGTACTTGTCGGCGATCTCGCCATACGGGTAATCGTCGAGGACCTTCTTCATGTCGTCCGGATTCTCGTTGGCGAAGTAGCGCAGGAGACGTGCCAACTTCTGGCGCTCGGCCTCGTACGCGGCGGTGTCGACGAAGACCTTCTTCTTCTGCTGCCGGTCGTAGATGGGATACAGCGTCATCTGTGGCGCGGCGGCGGAGCCATCCGCCGGCGCTGCGCCATCCGCCGGCGCTTGCTGCGCGCCACCCTCGGCCCGGGTGCTTGCACGACAGGCGCGCTGGCGACAGCGGCGTCACGCTGCACGTTGGAGGTTGCGGCGGTGCCGAGCAACTGCGCGACGGCGGCATTCCCGGCCTGTCGCTGGAGGGCCAGGAGGCTCGCCGATGTCGCGTCGAACCGCGTGCCGCCAGTGCTCAGCTGCGTCCTGGCCGGATGAGCCGAAGCCCGTTCCTTGACGTCGTGGTCAAAGGTCGACATCAGTGCGCACGCTAGTACGCCGGGCCGCCGACGACATGCGTGGTCGGGTGATCGAGCGGGCGCTCGCTGCTGCCCGATAGGGCAACGGCTAGTGCCCGAGCGTTGGCGCGATGAGGGAGCTTGCGGTGCGCGCGACGTCAGCCGGTGCACGCCTCGTACCTCTGATGGCGGCCACTACAGTGCCCCTCTCAGCCCGTCCTCACATGCTCCGTTCCCATCGTTCTCGATCCCACTGAAGCTCATTGCCGCTGCAGAAGGCCGCCAGTCACGTTCGCCTGGCCCGAAGATTGAACGCTGGGCAGCGGCGGCCCCCATAGGGACTGGACGGCGCCCCCACTGGGCGCCACCGAGGGACCGACGCAGTGGATCGTGATCTCGTCGAGGCGGCACGACGCGGGGACAGGGAGGCATACGCCGACCTGATCCGCGTGCGTGGCGACCGGCTCTTCGCGATCGCGCAGCGGATCCTCCGCGACGTCGACCGGACCGAGGATGCCGTGCAGGAAGCGCTGGTGATCGCCTGGCGTGACCTGCCCGGACTCCGCGATCCGGACCGGTTCGACGCCTGGCTCCATCGCCTCGTCGTCCGCTCCTGCGTTCGCGAGGCGAAGCGCGAGCGCCGCCTCATCGCCAACCTCCACGTGCTGCCGATCGACCTCGCCGTCGGCCGACGACGACTTCCTCGACCGTCGCCGACCGGGACCAGCTCGAGCGCGGCTTCCGGCGGCTGCCACCCGAGCAGCGCGCCCTGCTCGTGCTTCGCCACTTCGCGGGCTCGAACCGACCGAGATCGCCGAGGTCCTCGGCATCCCGGCCGGCACGGCCCGCTCCCGACTCCACCATGCCCACCGCGCGATGCGCGCCGCCCTCGAGGCCGACGCGCGACCGATCGCGATCGGAGGACGACCGGCATGACACCCGAGCGCGACATCGAGCGCGTCCTGGAGGCCTGGCTCGCGCGCGGCCCATCGGCGATGCCCGACCGGGTGTTCGATGCCGTCCTCGATCGCATCGAGCGCGTGCCGCAGCGGCGCGCCTCGCGCCTCACCACGAGGTTCCACGCCATGAACACGCATGTTCAAGCTCGCGGCCGCGGCCGTGCTCGCTGCTCGCGATCGGGATCGGCGTCGGCCGTCCTCGACCCGAGACCAAGCGGCGCACGGGCATCCCGTCGCCATCGCCGACTCCCGCAGCCCCACCGGCGCCGCCTGCCGCTGCTTCCCACGTCCTTCCCCTCGACCCCGGCACCTACACCCTCGGCAGTCCGGTCGCGGCCCCGACAGCCCCTCGCGCGGATGACCGCGACCGTGCCCGAGGGCTGGTCGGGCATCCGGGGCCACACGTTCGCCAACCTCTTCCAGGAGCGACGACGTCCCGCCGGGCACGTCAGCCTGTACGCTGCCGGACAACTTCTTCGTCGACGCGTGCGACAGGCCGCGCGTCTGGGACCCGCCCCTGGGTCCGACGGTCGACGACTTCGTGACCGCGCTCGCGGACGTGCCGGGTTACCAGGTGACCGACGCCAGCCGACGTCACCTTGCTCGGGTACTCGGGCAAGTACGTCGAGGAGACCGACGCCGGCGCTCGGTCGCGGACTGCGCCGACGAGCTTCGCGCATCCTGGCAGACGCGAGTACAACGAGACCGCCCAGGCTACGGTGCGAACGGGCACGATCCGGCTGTGGGTCCTCGATGTCGACGGCGCGACGCGCTCGTGATCGCTCCCGGTGACCACGGCACGCCCCCACCCGACCGGGACGGACCCGGTGAGCCTGGCCGAGCAGCAGGCGGTCTTCGACTCGCTCCGGATCGGCCGGCACCCGCTCCATCGCCCGCGAACTTTCCCGTGGCGTCCGGCGGCTAGCGCCCGTCGCTACTGGCGACGCACATCCGGCACCGGCGCGGCTTCCGGCCGGGAACCCCTTCGGGCCAGCTCGAAGCCGGTGTCTTGCCCCTACCCCCGCGGAGAACCCGACCGTTCGATCGGTCGCGCCGCTCCTACACGTAACGACCAGAGGAGTCCGTCATGCATCGTCGCTTGACTTTCGCTCTGACCGCGGCCGTTGCCGCCATCGGGTTCGGTGTCATGGGCACATCCGCCCAGGACATCGACATGGCGACCCATCCCTGCGTGGGGTCGTGGATGTGCAGATCCCCGGGTCGAGCTTCGGCCGCGGTACGTTTACTGTCCATGCGGATGGCACCACCCTCGGGACCGGGCCGCTCACATCGGTCGGCCCTGACGGCAAGGTCGGCCTCACGAGTCCCTCGTCGGCGCCTGGGAGCCCACCGGTCCTCGAACGGCACACTCCACGAGCGTCTTCTTCTTCTCCGACCTGGATGGGACGTACACTGGGTCCCTCACGTTCGACGGCTCAGACACCGTCAATGCCGACGGGATGACCGCGTTCGAGGAGCCCGGCGCGACGGTCACCATCCGCGACGCGCAGGACAACATCACGGCGGTCCTGCCGGGTGGCGGCGCGGCCGTGACCTGCGTACGCATCGGCGTCGGGGCACCCGGCTTCCCGGACGTCTCGCCCGCCGCGGCCAGCGCCGCGCCCTGACCGATCTCCCTCGGTGCAGCGACGGCTTGGGGCAGGCCGTGGCCGTCGCTGCCACCGCCCAGCGACTTCGGCAAGGGCCGCCACGCCGCTCCAGTGACGGCGGTCCCTCATCCACCACCTCCACCAGACCTTCGCGCGTCCGGGCAGGTAGCGGTACACCCTCGCGAGACGGGGCATCGCGGGGACTTGCAGCCGGCCATGAGTGCTGTCACACTCGGATAGTAATGCCTATCCCGATATTGGAGGTTAGGCGGAGCCGAGGACTGACATGGCGACCACGACCACCTACACCGGCCTGGCAGCGGACGACTACGGCCGTCCGGACGACCGACCACCCCTCGTGCTGCTGCACGGTCTGACCTTCGATCGGACCATGTGGCGCGCCGCGCTCGACGCGCTGGGCATCATCGATCCCGATCGGCGCGCCGTCACACTCGACCTCCCGGGGCACGGCGACTCACCCGATGCGATGTCCTACACGTTCGAGGCGGTGCTCGGCGCGGTCCGTTCGGCGATCGTCGGTGCCGCGCTCGATGCGCCGGTCATGGTCGGTCACTCGGGTGCTGCGGGGACGGCCGCGATGTACGCGGCGCGGTATCCCACGCGAGGCCTGATCATGGTCGCGGGATCGATGATGGTCGGTGACTTCGCGGCGATGCTCCAGTCCATGCGTGCGGCGCTCGAGGGCCCGGGCTTCGCGGATGCCTGGGCGCAGATCTGGGCGGGGTCTTCGGCCTGGAGGAACTGACGCCCAAGGTCCGGGCGTTCGTCCCGTGAGACCGGCCGGCCACGCCAGGAGGTGATGCTCAGCTACTCCGGGAGCTCCTCGACCGGGCTCCGGATGGAGGTGCGGCACAGGGTCGACTCGAGCGCTCGGGGGCGATCGACGCCGCGACTGGCCTACCCGGTCGAGGCGCTTCGCAGGGCGAGCGCCGTCTCCGCGAGAGGCAGCGACCCCTCGAGGCGCTGACTCCCCGGGGCGCGAACCCTGGTCTGGCCGAGGAGCGGACCCTTTCCATCTCGCCCACGCGCAGCGCTTCGCGGAGTTGTTGGCGCGATGACACGGGACCTGGGGGCACGCGGCAGGACGGGGTGGGGGCTCGACCCGTCTAGCGTGATCGGTCACCGGTGGAGTCAGGGCCGAGTCAATGAGCGACTGGACCACCGAGTCGCAACCCCTGACCCGGACGTCATCGATGCCCGGCCCTCCGCGTGGGCCAGCCGGAGGCCGTCGGTCAGTGCGTTCGTCAGCTCGACCATCACCGTGGCCGGGAGCGGCAGGTGGATGCCGACGCTCGCGGCGAACCGATCGACGTGACGAGCGATGATGTCACGACATCGCCGGTCGAGCGCCGCCAGCTCGTCTCTTGGCCTCCTGGTCGTCGGCGACGTAGGCCCGGTAGTCGTTGAGGAGCCGCCACCACTGGACGGGACGGCATCCTCGGCGGCCGCCATCCGGTCGGGCTCCGCCCTGGAGGCGAGCTGCGAGATCGCTCCGGATCGCGTGCCTGTGATCCGTCGAGACGTCACCGAATGCCTCGGCCAGACCGGCTTCGACCCGCGCAAGACGATCGGACATGAGCGCGCGGAAGAGCGCGTCCTTGCTCACGAAGTTCGAGTAGACAGCACCGATCGTGTAGCCGGCACGGTCCGCGACATCACTGATGGTCGCCACCCGGAAGCCCTTCTCGGCGAACACGTCCGCCGCAGCCTCGAGTACGCGTACCCGCGTCACCGCCTGCGCCTCGCGCCGACTCAGACGCCGACCGTGCGCGGGAACGCGGGCTACGTCCGCTGGCGAGGTCTCGACAGTCTCCATGTTCGGATTATGGCGCCGATCCGGATCCGGCCGAAGCGCAGTCGTCATCGTCGCCGCTGGGAATGGCGAGCTTTGGAGCTCATCCGCGGACCGGGCTGACCTGCGGGTGACGGCCGAGGAGCGGGTGGAATGGGTCGGCGGCTTCTAGACGCTAAACACGGGTGCCTGCTAGGCCTGCAACCTCTTGACCGTACCGTCATCCCCAACTTCATCCGGATGGGGTGTCCCACCCCCAGCACTCCTCCCGCTCCGCCTCCAGCAGCTTCGCCGCAGCCCCAACCGCCCCGATGAGGACACTCGAGCGCGCGAGCGTGTTGTCGAGTCCGAGGGCATCGAGCACCGCGATCTCCAGCACCCGACGGACCGACGGGATGTCTTCGAGGTCGGCCAAGTCATAGGCACCGGCGACGGAGCGGGGGGCCCAAAAGGGGGGCGATGCCACCGAACCCTCAGCGGCATCGCCCGTGGCTGTAATCTCGATCCCGGCCGGGCCTCCTCCAGGGGCCCGGTCTGTTTGCGTCAGCTCGGTGCCGGGATGGCCGCCACCGCTTCGGCACGAGGCATATCCCCGCGCTCTCACACATTAGGAGCCCCCGGGTAGCCTGAACCTATCCCGGGAACGCGCGACTGCTCGAAATCGTGGAACGGGAGGTGGCGAGGGTGATGGATGCGGTGCTGGGCGGGTGACCTGGCAGGGCAAGCGGGCACACCGCACGGTGGAGGTGTTCGGGCAGGGAACCGTTTGGGTGCCTGGGCCACACATATAGTCTGAACGCGGTCAGATCGGCCGCGACGCAACGGTGGTGGTCGTGCAGCGAGAGCTCGTGCAACGGGCTCACGCCGCCAACAGTGCCGCCACGTTGCGGGAGAAGCGCGCGCACTTCGACATGGTGCGCTGTGGGATAGCCGTCATACGGGATGGACCCTTCGGGCGCGACCCGCTGCCGC
The DNA here is from genome assembly GCA_963742945.1 of uncultured Solirubrobacterales bacterium. Taxonomy (GTDB): domain Bacteria; phylum Actinomycetota; class Thermoleophilia; order Solirubrobacterales; family Solirubrobacteraceae; genus Palsa-744. Next base: position 9,321 of record CAVUNX010000011.1, read on the forward strand.
AGCGGCTGGAGCCCGCGCTCGAGCTGAGCTCCTACCTGGCCGAGGTCAAGGCGTGCGCTCCGGGCCAGAGCGCAGGCTACGGACGGCGCTTCGTCGCCGCACGCGACGACCTGCTCGGGGTGCTCCCGATCGGATATGGCGACGGCTGGCGGCGGGCCTTGTCGGACAACGCCGACGTGCTGATCGCGGCGGAGCGCCGGCCGATCGTGGGAACGGTGAGCATGGACAATCTGACGGTCGATCTTGGCGACGCGCCGGACGCGCACACGCTGCGCGGAAGCGAGGCGGTCCTGATCGGCGCGCGCGATGAGCAGCGCATAACGGCCGAGGAGCTGGCCCGCAGGATGGACACGATCAATTATGAGGTGACCTGCGGGCTCACCCCGGGTACCACGGGTCTACCACCGCGACGGGACCGTCAGCGAGCGTGGGGGAGTCCACAGCGAGCCGGCGGGGAGCTCCGGCGAGCCGCAGGCGCCGACGGCGCGTCGGCTGATGAGCGCCGAGGCGCTAGAGGTGGTGCGGGCAGGCCTTGCCGGCCGGACGCGCATGGCTGGTGGGCGGGGCGGTGCGCGATCGCGTGCTCGGACGCCCGGTGGCCGATCTCGACGTAGTGCTCGACGGCGACCCTGCAGAGGGGGCGCGCGCGATCGCCAGCGCGGCCAAGGCGGCGGGCGAAGGCGCGGCCTGCTTTGCGCTCTCTGAAGAGTTCGGGGCCTGGCGTGTGGTGGCACACGGAGCCGCATGGCAGGTGGATGTGGAGGGCATGCGCGGAGGATCACTCGAGGCCGATCTCGCCCTGCGGGACTTCACAGTCAATGCGATTGCCGAGCCGCTGGACGGGGGAGAGCCGCTCGACCCGCTCGGAGGTCTCGCCGACCTGCGAGTGCCGAGCGCCTGCGCTGCGCTGGGCCCGGCGCCTTCGAGGATGACCCGCTGCGGGTGCTGCGTCTCGTGCGTGTCGCGGTGGAGCTCGACTTGGAGCCAGAGCCGCAGGCGCTCGCCGCCGCGCGCGCACAGGCGGACCGACTCAGCGATGTCTCACCTGAGCGGGTGTTCTTGGAGCTGCGGCGGATCATCGCCTGCGAGCGGGCGCTACGTGGGCTGGAGCTGATGAGCGAGCTCGGTGCGACCGCGGTGGTGTCTGCCCGAGCTCGAGGCCATGCGGGGCGTGGAGCAGAGCCGCTTTCATCACCGCGATGTCTACGGCCACACGCTCGAGGTGCTCGAGCAGACGATCGCGCTCACGACGGCAGACGGATGGGAGATGCTGAGCCAGGTGGCGCTCTGGGCGTGGAGTACCGCGCACCTGTGCTTGCGCTGCTCGGCGAGCCGCTCGCGGACGGGACTGACGCGCGGTGAGGCCTTGCGCTGGGGCGCCTTGCTGCACGACGCCGCCAAGCCCGCGACCCGTTCGGTGCGAGTGCTCGACCGACGAGTGACGTTCATCGGACATGACATGCGCGGTGCCGAGCTCGACCCGTGAGCGTGCTCGGTCGCCTGCGGACGAGCGTGCGCTTGCGCGAGCACGTGGCGGGACTCGTGCGCCACCATCTGCGACTTGGCTTCCTCGTGCACGAGCCGCAGCCGCTCGCGCGCGAGACGGTGTTCGCGTACCTGCGCGCGTGTGAGCCGGTGGAGGTTGACGTCACCTTGCTGTCGGTCTGTGACCGTCTCGCCACGCGCGGGTCGAAATCCGAGGAGGCAATCGAGGCGCACATGGCGCTGGCGCGCAGCATGTTGGACGACGCACTGCGCTGGCGCCAAGATGGGCCGCCCAAACCGCTTGCTGCGCGGCGACGAGCTGGCGCAGGAGCTCGGCATGGCGCTCGGCCCGCGCGTGGGTGAGCTGCTGGAGGCGCTCGCGCGGGCGCAGTACACGCGGAGCGGTGAGCACTCGCGAGCAGGCTTTCGCGTTCGTGCAGCAAGCAGGGCGGCTAGGATTGGCCGCCATGGGCGAGCAGGACTGCATCTTCTGCAAGATCGTGGCGGGCGACTTGCCAGCGACGATCGTCGACGAAGACGAGCACACGATCGCCTTCATGGACATCAACCCCGCCACGCGCGGCCACGCTCTGGTGATCCCGCGCGCTCCACACTCCGGACCTGCTTGAGCATCGAGCCGCAGGAGCTCGGTGCCGTGGCGAACGCAGCGCAGCGCTTGGCTGCTCGCGCCAAGCAGCGCTTGAGCGCCGATGGAGTCAACCTGATCAACTCGTGCGGCGCGGCCGCCTGGCAGACCGTGTTCCACTTCCACATGCACGTAATGCCTCGCTATGAGGACGATCCACTGCGTCTGCCGTGGGTGCCCGCGCCCGGGGACCCTGCTGAGATAGCCTCCGCGGCAGGGCGCTTGGGCTTTCAAGTCCCTGAAGGCCAGCTTCGTGCTGGCCCGAGCTCGAAAAAGGGGGAGAAGAGTCATATGCGCGTCGAACCGCTACATCGTCTACCGTCCTCGTGTTCTTGTTGAATGGTCCATATGAAACGTGTCATCACAACGATCGTGGCCGGTTGCGGCCTGGCTCTGGTCCTGCCCGGCGGGCTCGCTCGCGACCCTCACCGAAGTCGGCGTGATCCCGCGAAACGACTCCGCCCACCGTCCCAAGCTGCCCGACGCCTTCGTGCCTTGCGGTCAGCCGCACCACTGGCTTCCAGGTCAAGATCGAAACGAACAACAACCCCGAGTCGGCGCCCACGCGCGGGGACGTCGTGGCGTGGACGATCACGCTTGGGCAAGCCCAATGCGACGCAGATCAAGTTCTTCAACGCCAACGAGGGCGGCCCGGCCTCGGCTGGGATCGCGATCCTGCGAGCCCAGAAGAGTCCCAAACTGACCTACAAGCTGATCAGCCAGAGCCCGGTGGTGCCGCTCGAACCGTACTTCGGCAAGACCGCCCAGTTCCCGCTCGCCACGACCTTGCCGGTCAAGAAGGGCGACGTGGTGGCCCTGACGGTGCCGTCATGGGCGCCTGCCTTGGCGCTCGGCTTCGGCAAGGGGACGTCTTGGCGGGCAAGCCGGGGTAAGGGGCAGTGCACGACGACAGGCACCCAGACCGCTCACGTGACGGTCGGCGCCGACCGTGCAGTACTACTGCCTCTACCAGACCGCCCGCCTCACCTACAGCGCGACGCTGATCTCAACGCCCTGAGAGCTCGACGAGCTCAGTCGGGGCGAGACAGCTCTAGGCCAGGGCGCGCTGGCGACCGCCAGGCTCAGAGCGCTGCGCGCACGCTGCCCGACGACGGATTTTTCTGAGCTTCTTCAGAGGACGCTTTTTCGCTAGAGGCTTTTTCGGAGGATTCGCCGCGCGGATGTCCCTCCCGCGGCGCCGCTTTCCGAGGAGCCAGAGGTTTCTTCGGAGCTTTCGCCTCTCGCTTCGTTGCCACCGGTTGACCCAGACGTGGATTCTTCGCCCGTGGTGGAGCTTGTGGAGGTCGTCGCGGTGGTGGAGGTGGAGGTGGTTTCGGTGGCTTCCTTTTCCGCGGAGTTGTCGTTCGGCGGGATGATTTCGGGCGTGCTCTTGGGAGTCACGTCCGAGACGCTGCTTCCGCCACAGGCGCTGAGGCCGAGGCCGCAGAGAAGGATCAGGGCGCTCGCACCGAGCGCAACGATGCGAGCGCGATGCGGGTGGTGATCACGCGCCCGAGCGGGCCCATGCGGCGGCCGCAGGTGGGACAGTCGTTGAGGTCCTTTTGGGCGAGCTGGTCGCACCACGGGCAGAAGCGCAGATTCTCGACCGCCCAAGGCAGGCGTGAGGCGTCGGGGGCGAGCGGCAACAGCTTGCCCACGATCTCCATCGGCTCGCCGGTGTCGCGGTCGCGATAGATCTCGCCGGGAGCGGCCTCGAGCAGGACCTCGCGCCCGGTCGAGGGAGTGCGCAGGCGGTAGAGCTGGTTCGTGCTCACGCCGGGCACTCTAGCGGAGCAGCGCCCCACGGGATAGGCTGCCGTGCGTGCGCATCCTGATCTTCCACGGCTACCTGCTGAGCGGGACGGGCTCGAACGTCTACAACGCGCGTCTGGCTGAGGCGCTCGTGAGGCTCGGGCACGAGGTGCACCTGTTCAGCCAGGACCGTCATCCTGAGCGGTACGCCTTCGTGGACGCCGCCGGCGACTGGGATGGTGGGGCGCTGGAGATCACAAGGTTGGAGGGGTCGCAGGCCGAGCGGGTCCCGACCGGGGGCCGCCGCGGGTGCACCGTCTACCGGCCCAGACATCGGCGGCTTGCTGCCCCTGTACGTGCAGGACCGCTACGAGGGCATGGAAGCGAGGACGTTCGCCGACTGCACCGAGGCGGAGGTCGCGGCGTACCTCCGGGCCAACGTGGAGGCCGTGCGCGAGGTGGCAGGGCGTGTGAGGCCGGATGTCGCGCTCGCGAATCATCTCGTGATGGGGCCGGTCGATCCTCGCGCGGGCACTCGCGGGCGAAACTCCCTACGCCGTGAAGGTCCATGGGAGCGCGCTTGAGTACACCGTCAAGCCCGAGCCCGAGCGCTTCCTGGGCTTCGCCCGGGAGGGGCTCGCACAGGCGAGAACGGTGCTCGTGGGCTCCAGGCACACGGCGGAGAGCCTCTGGCGGGCGCTTGAGGGGGTGGGCGGGCTACGAGTCAAGCAGCGCACCCGCCTTGGCCCTCCGGGGGTAGACGTGGAGCGCTTCGCGCCGCGCGAGCCCGAGCAGGCCGAGGCGGCCATGCGAAGGCTTCTGGGGAACTTGCGTCTGGGCGCTCCCGCGTCTGACGAGGAGCGGTCGAGCGCCTTCGCGCGCGATGACACTGTGGCGGCCGAGGCGCTCGAGCGGATCTTGAATGGGAGGGGCGTTCTCGTCGCGTTCGTGGGCAAGCTGATAGTCAGCAAGGGGGTTGACCTGTTGGTGGCCGCGTGGCCTCTCATCCTCCAGTCGCTGCCTGAGGCGCGGCTCGTCATAGTCGGCTTCGGCGCCTATCGGGAGGGCCTGGAGCGCCTGGTCGCACGGCTCGCCGTAGGCGATCTGGAGGGTGCTCGTCAGATCGCGCGCGCCGGACGATCGCTGGAGGCCAGGGACGAGGACCAGATGGATGGGCTCGCGGCGGGGGAGTCAGTGCCGCTGGGCCATCTGCTTGCCTTCCTGGACTCGCTGTCGGGTGCCGAAGCCAATGCCTATCGGGTGTCCGCAAGTGCGCTTGGCGAGCGGATCGTGTTCACCGGGCGCCTTGATCACGAGGAGCTCGTGGACGTGCTCCCGGCCTGCGAGGCACTCGTCGTGCCGAGCACCTTCCCGGAGGCGTTCGGGATGGTCGCCGCCGAGGCGGCCGCGTGTGGCGTGTTGCCGGTCAGCGCCGGCCACTCCGGGCTTGCCGAGGTGAGCGAGGCACTCGCCTGCGCTGTGCCCTCAGAGGCGGCTGGATGGCTGTCGTTCCCGGTCGATGACGGGTCTGTGCGGGCGATCGCCGAACGGGTTCTCGGCTGGCTCGAGGCCGACCTCGAGTTGAGGGCGAGGACCCGGGCGGCGCTCGTCTCGGTGGTCCGCGAGCGCTGGTCCTGGGAGGGGGTGGCTCGTGGGGTTATCGCGGCGGCGCACGGGGAGCCTGTTAACCGACCCTTTGGATAGAGTTCCCGCGCTGATGTCTGTGCGGACAGTCCATCTCGGCTCGCCCATGCGCCTCCTCGGTGCGCTCCTCGGAGTCGCCTGCCTCCTGCCTGCCTCCGGCTGCGGGGGCGTCAAGCGCGGCGCGAACGCCAACCTGATCGTGGGCAAGCAGGAGTTCGTCGCCAAGTGCGGCTCCTGCCACGCTCTCGCGCGCGCCAGCACAAAGGGCACGGTTGGGCCCAACCTCGACGAAGCATTCCGGGCGAGCATCGCCGAAGGTCTGGAGCGCAGTGCGGTGCGGACGGCTGTCGAAGGCCAGGTGGAAAACCCCAACAGGTTCGGAGCGATGCCGAGCGGTCTCGCCAGCGGAGCCAAGCTGGCGAGCATCTCGGCCTATGTCGCCGAAGCGGTCGCCCGACCCGGCAAGGACACTGGGCTGCTCGCCAATGCGGTCCAAGCCCCCGGCTCCGGTAAGCCGGCGGTCGAGAAGGCCGGCAAGCTCGAAATCGCCGCTGATCCGACCGGTCAGCTCTCCTACGTGTCCAATACGGCGAGCGCCACCGCTGGTCCGGTCACGATCGCGATGCCCAACACGTCAGGCGTCTCCCACAACATCGCCGTGGAAACCGGTTCCGGCGGCGCGACCTCAAGCGGTCCGGTCCTGGCGGCCAGCTCCTTCACGACGAAGGGCACCGCCTCGATCTCCGTCAAGCTGAAGCCCGGCACCTACACCTTCTTCTGCCAGGCCCCAGGTCACCGCGCCGCTGGGATGTACGGCACGCTCACCGTCAAGTAGTCGTCCCGGGCGGGCTCCCGCGGGGCTCCTCAGAGAAGCGCGCGCACGATCAGGATGACGGCCACGATCGCCCCTACGACGGCGATCACGTAGAGCAGGAGGCGAAACGCCTCGTCCTCGCTGCGCAGCGGGTTCAGCACTCAGATGATGTAGACGGTGGTGTAGACCACTATCCACATGATGTCGACGAAGTGCCAGTAGATGCCGGGTATCTCGACGCCTCGGTGCTGATCTGCTGAGTAGTGGCCACGGAAGGCTCTGACGGTGACGATCAGCAGCAGTACGAGGCCGATGAACACGTGCGCCCCGTGCAGGCCGGTGAGCGAGTAGAAGATCGTCGCTTGGGCTTGGTCCTGTGGGGCGAAGCCGATGTTGGCGTACTCGTTGATCTGGATGAACAGGAATGCGCACCCGAGCAGAAAGGTGGTCAAGATCCCTGCCTTCAGTCCGAACCGATTGCCTTTCTTAATCGCGGCCTCGGCCCAGTGCAACGTGAACGACGAGGACATCAGGATCGCGGTGTTGACGCCGGCGACAGCAACCGGGAGGGTCGTCCCGTGTGCGGGCCACGGGTCTCCCTGGGCGACGCGGATGAAGAAGTAGGCGGTGAAGAACGCCCCGAAGACCATCACCTCGGAGATGATGAAAAGCAGCATTCCCAGAAGCTGAGGTTCAACGCGCGAGCTGCGGTGCGCGGCGGGCGGCCCGTGGTGATCCTCGTGAGCGGCTGGGTGAGCGACGCCGGCGGCCTCCATGATGCTGACTCCTAGCCCGCGGCCCCGGCCGCGGTGGTTGCGTTGGACTCGATTGCCACGACGTGCTCGACGGGAACAGTGGCGGAGTTCTTGACCCGCTCGATCAGGTTCGCGCGCAACCAGCCTGAGCGCGCTTTGGGGAGCGTGGAGATAACGACGTCGTTGACCTTGAACAGCTCGAGTGCGTTCATCACAGCCGTGTAGGGGTCGGGATCGCCGATCATCCCCGCGCTAAGTAGCCCCACGGCATCGAGGCGCTCGAGCATCGCCGCAAGACGGATGCGCGCCTCTCGGTGCGCTCCTCCGCTGCGGTCCTGCTGTGGGACCACGGCCACGAACAGGTGGCGCTCGTCGCCGGCTGCCTTGGCCTTCAGGTGCTCGATCAACTCCTCCCCGCTCGAGGTCTTGTGCGCCACGACGAGCGTCACTCCGAACGGCAAACCCTCCTGAGCGAGGTCGACGACTATGTGCGTCACCGGTAGTCCTGAGGCGTTCTCGACGCGCTCGATCAGGTCCCTCCGTAGCCAGCCCGATTGGGTGGCTGGATGGGTGGAGAGGATCACCTCGTCCGGGCGGCTCGCGGGCAATCGCGTCCATGGTCGCCAGGAACGGGTCTGGGTCTGCGACTTCGCCGGAGGCCTCGATGCCCTCACTTGCGAGCAGCGACATCGCGAGGTCGACGCGCACCTGAGCGGATTCCCGCACCGCCTCGTCATAGATGAAGAGCCCGGCGCCAGGCTTGGTTTGGGGTACGACGAGCCGGAAGCTTCACGTCACCGCCCGCGGCCCGCTCGCGCACGGCCTCGAATAGCGTCTCACCGCCGAGCGTGCGGTTGGCGACTACCAGGATTTCTTTCATCGAGCTCATGCGCCTCCTACTCCGCGGGTGCATGGACGACGCCGCCGGGGGTGCCAGGGGCACCACCTACGGTCGCGGGGATGGGAGCGGGCGCGAAAACCCCGTGGACGGCACCGGGCACCCCGTACTCGTAGGGCCCACCGACGATTGTCGGGATGCGGTCGAAGTTGAACACGGGAGGCGGCGAGGAGACCTGCCACTCGATCGTAAGCCCGCGCCAGGGATTGCCCCGCGCGCGCGTGCCCCCGCGCCAGCTGGTGACCATGTTGTAGACGAAGATCAGGGTGCTCAGCCCGAGCGCGAAGCTCATGATCGAGATGGCCAGGTTCAGGTCTGAGAACTGGGAGGCATAGGTTGCGACGCGTCGTGGCATCCCCTGCAGGCCGAGCACATGCATCGGGCCGAATGTGAGGTTGAAGAAGACGAAGGTGGTCCAGAAGTGCCACTTACCGAGACGCTCGTCGTACATGCGCCCGGTCATCTTGGGGAACCAGTAGTACACCCCGGCGAAGATCGTCATCAGCGAGCCGCCGAACGAGCACGTAGTGGATGTGGGCGACGATGAAGTAGCTCGCGGAAACGTGGATGTCGAACGGGACCATCGCCAGCATCACGCCGCTGATCCCGCCGAGTGTGAACGTCGTGAGGAACCCGAGCGCGAACAGCATCGGGGTGTCGAGGTGCAGCACCCCACGCCACAGCGTCGCCAGCCAGGAGAAGATCTTGATGCCCGTGGGCACCGCGATGATCGCCGTCGTGATCGCCATCGGGATACGGATCCAGGCGGCCATGCCCGATGTGAACATGTGATGGGCCCACACCGTGAAGCCCAGCACCACGATCGCAAGTAGCGAGAAGGCCATCATGCGGTAGCCGAAGATCGGCTTGCGCGACTTGACAGCGATGATTTCGCTGACGATCCCGAAGCCGGGCAGCATCATGATGTAGACCGCCGGGTGGGAGTAGAACCAGAAGACGTGCTGGTACATGAGCACGTCCCCGCCCTTGCCGGCGCGAAGAAGTTGAAGCCGAGCGCCCTGATCGAGCAGCACGAAGAACTGCGAGGCGGCGATGAACGGCGTGGCGATCACGACGAGCAGCGAGGTGGCGAAGTTCGCCCACACGAGCAGGGGCATCCTGAAGAAGCTCATCCCGGGCGCCCTCATCGTGATGATGGTCACGAGGAAGTTCAGCGCGGTCATGATCGAGGACGCGCCCGCGAGCTGCACGCCCACCGAGAAGAAGTCCTGGCCGATCGGAGCGTCGATCGAGAGAGGCGCGTAGGCTGTCCATCCGTCGGCGAACGCCCCGCCTGGCGCCGCGAAGCTCGAACAGCATCATCAGGCCGGCCGAGCGGCAAGCAGCCAGTAGGAGAGTGCGTTCAGGCGCGGGAAGGCCATGTCCGGCGCGCCGATCATCAGCGGCAGCACGTAGTTGGCAAGGCCCGCGAACACCGGGATCACGAACAGGAAGATCAGCAGCGAGGCGTGCACCGAGAACAGGCCGTTGTAGGTATTGGCGCTCACGAACTCGCGCGCCCGGCTGGGCGAGCTGGATGCGCATCAGCATCGCCATCAAGCCGCCCGACGAACAGGAAGAAGAAGGCGGTGACCGTGTACTGGATGCCGATCACCTTGTGGTCGGTGTTGATGCGGAAGTAGTCCTTCCAGCTGTATGCCCCGTGGCTGGAGTGATCCTCGGCGACGCGTCGGGCGTGCCGGAGGCCCAGTAGAACCAATAGTCGAAGCCGCCGAGGCCGACCAGGAAGAAGATCGGCGCGGCGATCAGCGAGACCGCCAGGATCGCGTCGCCGGCGAGGAAGTGGTGGATAGGTGGCGTGACCGGTCGCCATGCGCACCAGCCAGGTCAGCCCGGTCGCGAAGACGATCCCCAGCAGGAAGGCAAAGCACGCCCGGTACAGCCCCGGCGCGCGCAGCTTGGCGACCATCAGCGCGCGCTCCCGAGACGGGCTCTCATGGCGCGGATTCCCTCTTCTGGGCAGACCCTGCTCTTCATCGCGTGACGCTCCCCATTGCACCTGTCACCTTACCCTCAAGCCCCACTCGCGCTTGTCTGGCTCTTCAGCCAGCGCCTGGAAGCCGCTCGGCGTCACGACGTGGATCGTGGAGCGCATCAGCCAGTGACCGACGCCGCACAGCAGGTTGCACACGACCGGGTAGGAGCCGAGCCGGTCGGGCGTCGCGCGGTAGCTCGTCGTGATTCCTGGCACCGCGTCGATCTGCAGGCGGAAGGCAGGGATCCAGAATGCGTGGATCACGTCCAGCGGAGCGGATCTCGAAGTGGACCGACTCGTTGTTCGGCACGTACAGCTGGGTGGTCTTCAGCGGCGCCCCGCCGGTCACCGAGGCCGGGTATTCGTAGGACCAGGCGAACTGCTGGCCCGTGACGTTCGACCACCATCTCCGGCGCGGCCGGCTTCTTTTCGTTTTCGTGCAGCACCACGAACGAGTAGGACACGAGCCCGAGCAGGATCATGGCCGGGATCGCCGTCCAGAGTGACCTCCAGGCGTGTGTTGCCGTGGATCGGCGGTCCGTCCTTGAGCTCCTGGCCGGGCTTCATGCGGAACTGCCACACCGAGTAGAGGATCACCGTCACCACGAGCACGAAGATCGGCACCGAGGCGATCACGAGCACGTGGTAGAAGCGTGTCGGTTTCGTGCGCCTGCGTGGACGCCTGAACCGGGAACCAGTGGATCACGTAGCTCAGCACGATCCCGATCGCCGTCGCGATCAGGGCCGCGACGATCGTCCCCACGATCGAGCGCCTGGAGACCATCTCCGCCCGCCTCCCCGGTGCGGTGCCGCGCGCGTGTCTGGGATGAGCCTGGCCATCGGAGGCGTGATCCTAATGCCTCGGGCTGATGAACGTCTGCTCGTGGGGTTTGGAGGTCGTTTCGCGGGTAGACAGAGAGTCGAGTGGTTGCTCGATCGGCGGTGGGCGAAGTCGCTTGACGAGGAGCGCTCTGACCGCAATACATTGAGACAATCGTTGCAAGCACGTTGGAGGACTGGAGGCAAGCGCGATGCAGGTCCGAGATGGCATGAGCCCGATGGTCTTGACGATTGGTCCTGGCCACACGCTGCGCGACGCTGCGCGCCTGATGTCCGAGCGCCATGTGGGGGCAGCCGTCGTGATCGACCCGGAGGCCGGCGGCCCGGCATCCTGACCGAGCGCGACGTGCTCACGTCGATCGGCTCCGGTCAGAACCCGGACGTCGAGCTCGTGGCCGACCATCTCACACGCGAGGTCGTCTTCGCCGAGCCGAACTGGTCCTTGGAGGAAGCCGCCGCGGCAATGGTCCGCGGAGGCTTCCGCCACCTGGTCGTCGTCGAGCGAGGAGAGACAATGGGGATTCTCTCCGTGCGCGACGTCGTGCGCTGCTGGACCGAGGAGGGGGCAATCTGCCCCGTTCCGGCGAGCGCAGCCGTGGGGTGAGAGAGGGAAAAGGCCAGTGCCCACGGGAGACGTGGGCACGACCTTTTCGACGGGGCCGCGCGTGGTTGGGGATCGCACGCGGCGCCTCACCGCGCGCGAACCTCACCGGGCCGTCGAGAACGACTGTCAGTGCGAGTCGAGCGGGAGCTCGTCGATTTCGCCGCGTGTGTCCATGATCCAACGGATCACGCACACCAGTGTGAGCACACCGCGCCACCCACCACGAGGATCAGGCTGGTGGTGACACCCACGATCGCCAGCGTGATCCCGACGGCAGTCAGCAGCGGTAGGATCGTCGGCCCTGGAAGGTGGACCTCCTCGCCGGCGGGTGGAATCTCGGGATCGAGCGGGCTCATGAGACGTACACGGCGGCCACCACGAACGTGAGGCCGAACATGAACATGCAGATCCCCGCCACGATCAGGGCGGTACGTATGTTCTTCTTGGCGAGACGACGGGTCATCATTGCGGGCGCAGTATACCTTCCGCCTCGGGACGATCAGAGCTTCGCGTCGGCCACCATCGCGCAGAACAGAAGCGCGAGGTAGGCGAGCGAGAACAGGTACAGCTGCAGCGCGCTGCGACGGTCCGCGCGACGGTAGAGGCGCACCGCGCCCGCGATGAAGCCCAGGCCGAGTAGCAGCGAGGCGGCGAGATAGATGCCGCCAAAGCCCCCCGCGCAGAAGGGGAGCTGGGTGACGGCGTACAGCAACACCGTGTAGAGCAGGATCTGGCGACGCGTCTCGGCCTCGCCGCGCACCACCGGAAGCATCGGCACCCCCACCTTCTCGTACTCGCCCTTCATCAGCAGCGATAGCGCCCAGAAGTGCGGCGGGGTCCAGAAGAACACGATGAAGAACAGCAGTACCGCGATCCCGTTGACAGAGCCCGTCACCGCTGCCCAGCCCACGAGCGGTGGGACCGCGCCGGCGGCACCCCCGATCACGATGTTCTGCGGCGTGCGCCGCTTCAACCACACCGTGTACACGAACACGTAACCGAGAAAGCCGGCGAAGGAGAGGCTCGCCGCGAGCACGTTGACCGCAAGCGAGAGCTCCAGAAATGACAGCGCGGCAAGGACACACCCGAATGCGAGCGCGGCAGCGGGGGACACCCGTCCGGAGGGCACAGGCCGGTTGGCGGTGCGCGCCATGCTCGCGTCGATATCGCGGTCAAACCAGTGGTTGACAGCCCCCGCTCCGCCGGCCGAGAGGTACCCGCCGAGGCAGGTGAGCGCGATCAACGCCACCGAGGGATCCCCGGCGACGAGCATTGTCGTGACCGTCGTGAGCAGCAGCAGCGACTGGACCTTGGGCTTGGTCAGCTCCAGGTAGTCGGACAGCAGCCGGCGTGTCCGCGAAGGGGCGCCGATGGCGGGCGTCGGAAGCGACTGGCCAGCGACGCGTGAGCCGCCTGCATTCACCGTCTACACCCCGACTTGCGTGGCCCCGGCAGGCACCGTCGCGCCTCCGGGAGCCGGCACGCCCGATGTGCGCTGCTGGATCTCGCGTCGAATGTCCTTCATCGGCTCATGAGAGCGTACAAGCGGGACCACGTCGAAGTTGTTGGCGGGCGGGGGAGAGGTGGTGAACCACTCCAGCGTGTTCGCCTTCCACGGGTCCGGTCCCGCCATGGCGCCGTGTTTGACGCTGCGTGCCACGTTCGCGACCGTCGCGAGCACGCCGGCACCGAGGATGAACGACCCGATCGTGGAGATCAGGTTGTAGAGCGCGAGATTACCCACGTTGTCGTACTCGTATACGCGCCTTGGCATTCCGTCGAGACCGATCACGTGCTGGATCAGGAAGGTGGCGAGGAACCCGAAGAACATCAGGTAGAAGCTCAGCTTGCCGAGCCCCTCGCTCATCATCCGCCCGGTGATCTTCGGGAACCAGTAGTAGATTGCCGCGAAGATCGTGAACACGGTGCCGCCCATCAACACGAAGTGGATATGGGCGACCACGAAGTAGGTTTCGTTGAGCTGCCAATCGACCGGGAACACCGCCAGGAACACGCCCGAGATGCCACCGATCACGAACAGCGCGATGAAGCCCGCACAGAACAGCAGCGGGGTCTTGAATTCGACCGTGCCCTGCCACAGGGTGGCGATCCAGTTGAAGATCTTCACACCCGTAGGCACCGCGATCAGGAACGAGCTCAGCATCACGAACACGACAACCGCCTCGGGGATCGGCGCCGTGAACATGTGGTGGGCCCATGTCAGGAACCCCAGGAAGGCGATCGCCACGGTTGAGGCCGCAATCGCCTTGTAGCCGAAGATCGGCTTGCGCGCGAACACAGGCAGGATCTCAGAGACGATCCCAAAGCCCGGCAGGACCATGATGTAGACCTCGGGGTGCCCAAAGAACCAGAACAGGTGCTGCCAGAGCAACGCCGACCCCCCGTTTGCCGGGTCAAAGAAGTGCGTCCCGAAGTGCCTATCGGTCAGCAGCATCGTCACCGCCGCCGCGATCACCGGCATGGCGAAGATGATCAGGATCGAGTAGGTCAGGATCGCCCAGATGAAGAGCGGCAGGCGACCCCATCTCATGCCGCGCGCCCGCATGTTGGCGATCGTGGCGTAGAAGTTGATCGCCCCGAGAATCGAGGAGAGGCCGGTGAGGTGCACCAGATAGATCCAGGCGTCCTGCCCACCGCCCGGGAGAGAAGTTGATGCCCGAGAGCGGCACATAGCTCGTCCAGCCCGCTTCCGGCGGGTTCCAGAAGATCGAGGCGTAGAAGACGAGGCCACCGGCAAGTAGCAACCAGTAGGAGAGAGCATTCAGTCGCGGGTAGGCCATGTCGCGTGCGCCGATCATCAGGGCACGAAGTAGTTGGCAAGGCCCGCCATCATCGGCACCACGAACAGGAAGATCATCGTCGTCCCATGGAGCGTGAACAGCTGGTTGTAGATCTGTGGGCTCACCAGCGTGTTGTCCGGCAATCCGAGCTGTAGACGGATCAGCAGGGCCTCGACGCCGCCGAGGGCGAAGAACACGAAGGTCGTGACCATGTACATGATCCCGATCCGCTTGTGGTCGGTGGTGGTGATCCAGCTCGTCCACCCGTGCGCCTCGCGCTTGGCGTCGTGGGTGACGATTGGGGGACTGGGGCTGCATAGGTGGCCATCGAGCGGTCTCCTAGTGTCCGGACTCGGAAGGTCGGTGAGCGGGGTGATCGCCGAGCGACTCGCGCCTCATGGGTTTTCGACCTGTCCGGCGCCGATCTGCCACCGAGCTTCGCGCGCGCCACCTTCGCGGCCGCGTTGGCTTCGGCGATGAGCTTCTTCTGGTAGGCCAGCCACGCTTCGAACTGAGCCGGCGGGACGGCCTTGACGGTCGCGTCATGCGGGCATGCCCGCGACCGCAGATGAGAGCGCACTGGCCTCGGAAGATGCCCGGGTTTTTCGATCTTGAACCAGGTGTAGTTGTGGTAGCCGGGCACCGCCTGGAACTTGCCACCGAGCTGGGGCACCCACCACGAGTGGACCACGTCAGCCGAGACGATGTCGAGCGTCACGGTGGTGTTCGTGGGGACGACCATCTCCTGATAGGAGTAGGGGGCTCCCAGTCCGTCGGCTTCGTTCGCGCCGGGGTAGACGTACTGCCACACGAACTGCCTGCCCACCACGGTGATTTTCAGCGACTTCCCGTTCGGTGGCAGCCTGCGCGTCCATGCTCGCATACGCGCGCGCGCCGTGATCGCTGACGAGTGTCGACCCTTCGGGACCCGAGTTGACGGGATCCTGGATCGAGGAGAGCTTTGCGAACGTGAGCACCGCCAGCGCCAGCAGGATGACCGCGGCACCGACCGTCCAGCCGACCTCCAGACGCGTGTTGCCACGGATCTGCGCCGCCACGGCGCCCTTGCGCGCTCGGAAGCGCACAGGCGCATACCCGAGCGCGCCCTCGACGAGCACGAAGATCACGAGCGCCACGTACAGGGTGAGCTTGTACAGGTTGTCGATCGAGTCGGCGTTCGGCGACCCGCCCGACTGGGGGGTGAAGAACGCGAGCGGTGTGGCGAGCAGGTGGCTCAAGGCGGGCGGGATTCTATTCAGGCTCGGACGGAACGCGCGTGGTCGCATCCGGGGAGGTAAGCGCGCAGCTCACATGCACGCCCCACGCGTACGCGTGGGGCGACCGATGACGCGCTTCAACGCCCCGAGAAGCGGGCCGGGCGCTTCTGCAGGAAAGCCCCCACGCCCTCGACGAAGTCATCGCTTCCCACCATCTCCTGCTGGAGCGTTGCCTCCAGCTCGAGCTGCTCGGCCATGTTCGAGTAGAGCCTGGCTGTTGAGCACCCGCTTGCTGGCCGCGTACGAGCGCGTCGGGCCGCCGCCAGGCGCGCCGTCAGCGCTGCGCTCTGCTCGGCGAAGTCCTCATCCTTGTGCACGGCGTTGACCAGCCCCCAGTCGAGCGCCTGCGCCGCGCTCACGCGCTCTCCGAGCATTGCCATCTCGGTGGCCCGGGTCAAGCCGACCCTCGCGGGCACGAACAGCGAGGAGCCCCCGTCGGGCGACCAAGCCGATGTTCACGAATGCAAGCAGGAAATAGGCGCTCTCGGCCGCCACCACCAGGTCGCAGCACAGTGCCAGCGAGCAGCCGATGCCGACCGCCCGGCCGTTCACCGCCGCCACGACCGGCTTCTCCATCTCACGGATCGCGTGCATGATCGGGTGGTAGCGCTCGGTGAGCACCCCGTATACGTTGGGGCGCCCCTCGGGGGTGAGGTCGTCTCCGCTGATGTCCCTCAGGTCGGCGCCCGAGGAGAAGGCGCGCCCGGCGCCGGTGATCCGCACGGCTCGCACCGCATCGTCCTCGGTGGCTCTGACCAGCGCGGCCAGCAGGTCTTCGCCAAGCTGCCTGTTCCACGCGTTGAGCGCCTCCGGGCGGCTCAGCTCGATCGTCGCTGCCCCGTCCTCGACCAGCATGTTGACCGTCTCGAGCTGCATCTCGGGCTCGCTCACTTGGCTCTCCTGTCGTTCTTCGGGCGCTCAGCATGCGCAGCCCGGTCGAGGTTGGTGATCGCTGGGACCCGCGCGAGAATACCTGTAAGAACGACCCATCCTCTCCATCCATATCCTCCCGGGCCCTATCGTGTGGGGGATGGCAAGGCCGGTGATAGGCATATGCACGGCGCTCGAGCGGGCCCGCTGGGGCATGTGGGACCAGCAGGCGGTGCTCCTCTCACGCAGCTACGTCGAAGCTGTTCAGCACGCCGGCGCCCTGGTCGTGATGCTTCCCCCGACGAGCTTCTGCTCGAGGACCCCGACGAGGTACTCGACCTGCTTGACGGCCTGGTGCTGGCCGGCGGCGCCGACATCGACCCCGCCGGCTACGGCGAGCAGTCCCATCCCGAGACTCTCGACACGGTCCCGGAGCGCGATCACTTCGAGATCACGCTCGTGCGTGCGGCGATCGAGCGCGACCTTCCGGTGCTTGGGATCTGTCGTGGTATGCAGCTCATCAACGTCGCCTATGGCGGCACCCTGCTGCAACATCTCCCCGAGCGCTTCGGCCACCACGAACACCTGCGCGTCCCCGGCACCTTCGACGGCGCCGACCACGACGTCGATCTGATCGAGGGCACGCTTGCGGCGAGCGCCGCGAGAGAGACCCGTCACGCCACCAAGTCCCACCATCACCAGGGCGTAGACCGGCTGGGCGAGGGCCTTCGGATCAGCGGTTGCTCGGCGATGGACGGGCTGCCCGAGGCGATCGAGATGCCCGGTCGGCGTTTCGTGCTCGGTGTTCAATGGCACCCCGAGGCCGATGAGACGAGCCACGTGGTTCGGCGCGCTCGTGGCCGAGGCGACCCGCCACATGCGCGAGCGCATGCGGGCGGGGATGGCGGCATCGCGATAGATCGGGCTGTCCAGCGTCGTGGTGTGAGGGGCCGGCGTGGGGTGGCGGGGGGCCGGGCGTGAGGGGCGGTGTGGGTGTCATATTGGGTCGTCCCACGCGCGCGCATGGGAGATGCCGCGGCGGGCCGTATACTCCCCGCCCCGTGCGGCGGTCGAGGGCGATCAGAGCAGCCGCTTGGGGCGTCGTGGCCGCGGGCGTGATGGCGCCGCTCGTGCGCAAGCGCCTCTCAACGCCGCCACTCCTGGCGCGCAGACGGTCGCCTTCGCCGCGCCCGTAGGTTTGTGCGTGGCGGTGCCCCGCACACGCAGGCGTGACGTGGCGGTGTGTTGCCTTCAGATGTGGGCCTATGTCGCCGCCTACAAGTCGCCCCACGACGACAAGGCAGGCCCAGGAGGGGCGCGTCCTCGTCGGCTATCCCATCGTGGTCGATCGCGTCCTCGGGCTCGGCGAGCTGCCCACCGTTCGCCTGCAGCGACGACTCGCGCGCGGGCAGTGGCGACTGGGGGACCGCGTGCTGGTGTGGGCCCACTGGCTGTGGTTCATGGTGCCCCATGGCTCACTCCTCTACATCATGCTGCGCCATCGCTTCCGCTTCGAGCGCTCCGCCGTGCTGACCTACGCCGTGTTCGACATCGGCGCCATGGTCTACTGGGTCCTGCCCACCGCTCCGCCTTGGTACGCCGCCGCCCACGGGGGCCGCGGGGGAGACTTCAGGGGGCGCCCGATCGCGCAAGCCGCCCCGGGCGGAGGCTCGCGCGAGATCGCCGTGAGGCGAATGATGGTGGAGTACGGAGAGTTTTTCTGGAAAGACGGCTGGGGCCCGCTTTACAGTGTGCTTGGAGGCAATCCATTGGCCGCGATGCCGTCGCTGCACTTCGCCACATCGATGATGGCCGCCCAGCTACTCGCAGAGACTGGGCCGGTTGCCGGTGCCCTCGCATGGGGCTACACGGCCACGCTTGGGTTCGCGCTTGTCTATCTCGGTGAGCACTACGTGGTGGACCTGCTGGCGGGGGCCGCTCTCACGACCGCGGTTCATCGCGCTGCGCCTCTTGCCACCCCGGCGCTGTCCCGCGTCAGACGAACTGTGGCCGCGCTTGAGGCCGCGGCCCATGGCGGGCGCTGAGGATGGCGCGAGCCGAGCACCCCGAGCGAGAGGAGCCCATGGAAGGCTCGCAGGCCGTCCCTGAGCCCAGCCCAGCCCGTGAGGAGCCGGAGGAGACGCGCGATCCCACCGTCGAGGAGGAGATGCCGCGTATGCAGGTCACGCGCCGCAGCATGTGGCTGTTCGCGCCTGTTCGTGGTGACGGCTCTCGCGTTCCTCTACCTGGTGCTGCCCCAGTTGGGCGGGGTCAAGCACACGTGGGACAGGCTCAACCAGGGCGACTCTTGGTGGATCGCCGTCGCGGTCCTGCTGCAGGTGGCCGCCATGGCGAGCTACATCGCGATCTTCCAGGGCGTTCATGTGCCTCCCGGTTCCCCGATCACCTTTCGCGAGAGCTACCTCATCACGATGGCGGGCCTGGCCGCGACGCGGTTGTTCGCGGCAGGCGGGGCAGGCGGCGTGGCGGTGACGGCGTGGGCGTTGCGCCGCTCGGGAATGCGCCGTCGCGAGGTGGCGGAGCGGATGGTCGCCTTCCTCGTGCTGCTCTATGGCGCCTACCTCGTTGCGTTGATCGTGTGCGGCGTTGGCTTGTACACGGGCTTGTTCGACGGGCCACACCCGTTCGCGATCACGATCGGCCCCGCCATCGTGGCGGCGATAGCGATCCTCGCGGTGATTGCGGTGGCGTTCGTGCCAACCGATCTGGAGCGCCGCCTGAGCAAGGCGACCGGCGCCGAGCGCGCCCCCGTGCGCTGGCTGCGCGGACTTGCGACAGGCTCGGCCTCGGCGTCCGGAGGGGTGCGCTACGCCGCCCACAAGCTGCGTCACCCCGACTGGGCGATGCTCGGGACGGTCGCGTGGTGGGCGCTGAACATCGCCGTGCTCTACGCGTCGTTTCGCGCCTTCGGCCAGGCCCCGCCGACCGCCGTTCTGGTGGAGGCGTTCTTCGTCGGGATGCTCGCCAACCTATTGCCCCTTCCCGGGGGGATCGGTGGGGTGGACGGTGGCATGATCGGGGCGTTCGTGGCCTTCGGCGTGAGTGGCTCACTGGCCCTGATCGCCGTGCTCGTATATAGGCTGCTCTCGTTCTGGCTGCCCTCCATCCCGGGGGCCATCGCCTACTTCCAGCTACGCCGCACAGTCAACCGCTGGAAGGGCTATACTATACAAAGTAAAGCGACCCAATCTGAAACGAGCGTCGACTGGTCGAGCGCCGCCGGCGAACTGGAGGCAACGAGGTGAGCGACGTCGAGAACACGATCATCATCGGCAGCGGCCCCGCGGGCTATACCGCGGCGCTCTACACCTCGCGCGCCAACCTTCACCCGCTCGTCGTCGAGGGCTTTGCCTGGGGTGGGCTCCTTCAGCAGACCACCGACGTCGAGAACTACCCTGGCTTCCCCGAAGGGATCATGGGGCCCGACCTGATGACGAAGCTGCGCGAGCAGGCCGAGCGCTTCGGAGCCAAGCTCGAGACCGACCAAGTCGAGAAGGTGCGGCTGGCGGGCGCCCCGGGTGACCTCCACAGTGTTTGGGTCGGCGACACCGAGCACCGCGCCCGCACCGTGATCCTCGCAATGGGCGCCGAGCACAAGAAGCTCGGGATCCCCGGCGAGGACGAGCTCAGCGGCCGTGGGGTCAGCTACTGCGCCACCTGCGATGCCGCCTTCTTCAAGGATGCCCACACGATCATCGTGGGCGGTGGGGATTCAGCGATGGAGGAGGCCATCTTCCTCTCGAAGTTCGCCTCCAAGGTCACCGTCGTGCATCGCCGCGCAGATTTCCGCGCCTCGAAGATCATGCTCGAGCGTGCCCGCGATCAGGCCAACATCGAGCTTCTCACCCCCTACACGGTCGAGCGCTTCGAGCCGGGCGAGAGCGGGGCGCTCAGCACCGCCAAGCTCCTTGACACCGAGACGGGAGAGCGACGCGACCTGGAGATCACCGGTGCCTTCATCGCAATCGGCCACGAGCCCCAGTCTGGCCTCCTCAAGGGGCAGATCGATCTCGACGAGAACGGATATGTGAGGGTTGAGGGTCGTTCGACCCGGACGAACAGGCCTGGCGTCTTTGCGGCGGGCGACCTGGTCGATCACACCTATCGCCAGGCGATCACGGCGGCCGGCTCCGGTTGTCAGGCGGCGCTTGACGCCGAGTGGTACTTGCGCGACACGCCCGAGGTCCCCACCCCTGAAGGGATGCCTGTCGGGGATTTGGCCGAGGCCCAGTGGGCCCCCGCTCAGGACGGCCGCTGAGCGGCGCCATACTGCGTCCTCCCTCCCTTGTGTGCGTAGCACACTGCGGTCGGTGCGTCCTTGTCTGGCTTGCTCGTCGACCGTCCTGAGAAGCTATGTGTCAAATAGTCAACGTCCTTGTCTGCTTGCTCATCGACCGTCCTGAGACGCTCACGGGTCAAAGTGACATGCGGCGCAATGCTGGAGCGGGGCGGTAGCGCTCCTCGCGGTACTCGGCGCATAGCGCCTCGAGCACCGTGAGCACGTGGTCGTGGCCGATCTCCCGCGCCCAGGTGAGCGGGCCGCGCGGGTGGCTCAGGCCGAGGACCATGCCCTTGTCGATGTCCTCGGCCGATCCGACCCCTTCCCCCAGCGCGAACGCCGACTCGTTGATCACCTGACACACGATCCTCCCGAGCACAAGTCCCGGAGCGTCTCCGACCCACTCCACGTGCTTGCCGAGCGCCGTGAAGAAGCGCTCGGCACGGGCCGCGGCCGCGGGGATGAGCTCTCGCTGCGGGTGAGCTCCACCAGGCTCGTGCGTTCGAGAGGGGGCAGCACGTAGAAGCCAACGGACGGCCCTCCGGGATCAAGCGAGGCCAGGGAGCCACGGTCGCACAGCACAACGCGCGCACCCCCGCGCGGCGGCGGGTCTCCGTCGGGCTCTCCGCATTCCACGGTCAGAGCGGGCAGCCCGGTCTGTGGATCGTGGGGGGTGTGGACCTCATAGCCGGCCCTGCGCGCCCCCTCGCGCAGCTGCCCGGCGAGCGCTCCGTGGCCCGCGATCACCACGAGCGCCTCGCCGTCCACGGGGGCCTGCGCCCGCGGCGGCTCGGGGTCGGCGGGCCGGTGTGGGCCCTCGCCGCTGTAGTCGTAGTAGCCGCGACCGGTCTTGCGCCCGTGCAGGCCGGCGGCCACCTGCCTTGCCTGGATGGGCGAGGGGCGCCAGCGCGGCTCCCCGAAGCTCAGCTCGTAGAAGCTCTTTGACACGTCAAAGCCCGTGTCCACCCCCACGAGATCGCTCAGCTCGAAGGGGCCCATGCGAAAGCCGCCTCCCATGCGCACGATCCGGTCGATCGTGGGGACGTCGGAGATTCGCTCTCCCAGCAGGCGCAAGGCCTCCAGCCCGAACGGACGGTTGCAGCGGTTCACGATGAAGCCCGGTCCGTCTTTTGCCCCGATCACGTCCTTTCCCATCGCAAGACCGGTTGCCTGCGCTATTGCCAGCGCGCGTTCGCCCGACATCACGCCGGCGATCACCTCCAGCAGGCGCATCACGGGTGCGGGGTTGAAGAAGTGCATCCCGACGACTCGCTCAGGATGGCTTGCCCCGGCTGCGATCGCCGTGATTGGCAACGAGGAAGTGTTGCTCGCCAATACGCACTCCTCGCTCACGATCTCCGACAGGCGCGCATACAGCTCATGCTTGATCTCAAGCCGCTCCGGGGCCGCCTCGATCACCAACTCGCACGAGCTCAGCTGCTCCAGCCGGTCCACCGGCTCCAGGCACTCGCTGGCCTCCCGTGCCTGCTCGGCCGTCAGCTTTTCCCTGCTTGCTTCCTTGTTCAAGCCCTCATGTACGCGCTCCGCTCCGCGCCTGAGCGCCGCGGGGAGCGGATCGTGCAAGAGCGTCCTGGCCCCAGCCCTACACGCAAGCTGGGCGATACCCGCGCCCATCGTGCCAGAGCCCACGACGCCGATCACCCCCGCGGCACGCCCCGCAAATCCCCCCAAATCCAAGGCCTCCCGATCCACGACCTCTCCGTTCAGGAAGGCACGAGCGCGTTGATCCCCGTCATGGCGCGACCGATGATCAGCTTCTGGATCTGGGAGGTCCCCTCGTAGAGGGTCGTCACACGCACGTCGCGGAAGTAGCGCTCGACCGGATGATCGTCGACGTAGCCGGCTCCGCCGTGCACCTGGATCGCCGTGTTCGAGCACTCGACCGCGGCCTCCGTGGCGTGAAGCTTTGCGACCGAGGTCTCCAACGTATTCGGACGGCCCTTGTCCTTCAGAAAGCCGGCCCTCCACACGAGCATCCGCGAGGCGTCGGTCTTCAAGACCATGTCGGCGATCATCGCCTGTACGAGCTGGAAAGCTCGCTATCGGCTTGCCGAACTGCTCGCGCTCCTTGGCGTATTTGACCGACTCCTCGACGCACCCTTGGCAGATCCCGACGCAGCCGGCCGCGACCGAGTAGCGACCGGAGTCGAGTGCGCTCATCGCGACCTTGAAGCCGTCGCCGATGTCCCCAAGCATCTGGTCGTCGGCAACCTCCACGTCTTCCAGGGCGATTGACGCGGTGTCGGAGGCGTGCAAGCCCATCTTGTGCTCGATGGTGGTGGCCTGATAGCCGGGCTGGTCGGTATCCACGAGGAAGCACGCCAGTCCGCGGTGGCCCTTCTCGGGGTCGGTCTGGGCGAAGATCAGCGCCACCTTCGCATAGTTGCCCATCGAGATCCACATCTTGGCCCCGTTGATCTGCCATCCGCCGCCGGTCTCCTTGGCGCGCGTCTTCTGTTTGGCCGCGTCCGAGCCCGTGTCCGGCTCGGTGAGCCCAAAGCACCCCAACCACTCCCCCGAGCAGAGCTTCGGCAGGTAGTGCTGCTTCTGCTCCTCGGTCCCCCACTTGAGGATCGCGCTGCACACGAGCGAGGTCTGCACGGATATGACGGTGCGCACTGAGGAGCACCCCCTGCCGATCTCCTCGACGACCAGGCCATAGTCGAGGTAGCCGAGTCCCGCCCCGCCATACTCCCGCGGGACGATCGCGCCCAGGTAGCCCTGATCGGCGATCTTCTTGACGAGCTCCAGGTCGAAGTGGTGGTTACGGGCGTTCTGCTTGGCCCGCTCCACGATCTCCTTCTCGGTGAATTCCCTCGCCGTCTGGCGGATCAGTTGCTGCTCGTCGGTCAGGTCGAAGTTCATCTCTCTCCTAGCTCTCCAGCTTGGGTGTGCGCCACGGCGCCGCCAGGCATTTTTCGAGCTCGGGGCCGAGCTCCTCGATCTTCAGGCGATCCTGGGCCAGCGAATCGCGGTCACGCAGGGTGACGGTTCCGTCCTCCAGCGACTGGTGGTCGATCGTCACGCCCCACGGCGTCCCGATCTCGTCCTGGCGGCGATAGCGCTTGCCGATCGACCCCCCCTCGTCGTACTCGGCCTGCATTCGTCCACGCAGATCCTCGTAGATCTCCCTCGCGAGCTCCGGCTGCCCGTCCTTCTTGACGAGTGGCATCACAGCCACCTTCACCGGCGCCAGCCTTGGGTGCAGGCGTAGTACGGTGCGCTTCTCGCCTGTGCCCGTGAGGGTGCCTGCCACCTCCTCCTCGTCATAGGCATCCACGAGGAAGGCAAGCGTCGCCCTGTCGGCGCCCGCGGCCGGCTCGATCACGTGGGGGACGTAGCGCTCGCCGGAGACCTGGTCGAAATACTCGAGCTTCTCGCCCGAGAACTCGGCGTGCTGTTTGAGGTCGAAGTCTCCGCGGTTCGCGATCCCCTCGAGCTCGGACCACCCGATGGGAAACAGGTACTCCACGTCGCTCGTCCCCGAGGAGTAGTGCGAGAGCTCATCCGGGTCATGCGCACGAAGGTGCAGGTGATCGGGTCTGATGCCAAGCTCCCCATACCAGCGCATCCGCTCCTCCAGCCAATACTCGAACCACCTCTGGGCCTCATCCGGGGGCACGAAGAACTCCATCTCCATCTGCTCGAACTCCCTGGTCCTGAAGATGAAGTTGCCGGGTGTGATCTCGTTGCGGAAGGACTTCCCGATCTGGGCGATCCCAAAGGGAGGCTTCTTACGCGAGAACTGAAGCACGTTCTTGAAGTTGATGAAGATCCCCTGAGCCGTCTCTGGGCGCAGGTAGGCCACCGAGCCCGACTCCTTTACGGGCCCGATCGTAGTCTCGAACATGAGATTGAAGTCCCGTGCCTCGGTCAGGTCGCAGTCGCTCGTCTCTCCCGGATGCTTGGAGGGCTTGCGACCACAGGAGAGCTCTGCGAGATGGTCCGCCCTGAAACGCTGCCCGCACGTCCGGCAATCCACGAGCGGGTCGGTGAACCCGGCGAGGTGCCCCGAGGCCTCCCACACGCGCGGGTGCTGGAGGATCGCCGAGTCGAGCGCCACGATGTCATCGCGCCGGCCCACCATTGCCCTCCACCACTCGTTCTTGACGTTCCCCTTCAGCAAGACCCCGTAGTGGCCGAAGTCATACGTCGAGCCCACCCCGCCGTAGATCTCCGAGGAGGGGAATATGAAGCCGCGGCGCTTGCACAGCGCCACGATCTTGTCCATCGTCACCACGTCCTGCCCTGGGGGAGCTTGCTCGGTCATCGGAGGTGCGGGATGGTATTGGAGGCGCCTCCCCGCTGGGTCAGAGGGCCAAGCTGGGCTCTCGCCCCGTGGCTGGATTGCCGTGGGGCCTGCGCCTGTCCGCGCACACAAACACGAACAAAAGAACCGCCCTTGACATATCTTGTCATTTGTGTTTACATACGTTGTGTTCTCTTGCTGACAAGACGGCGGAGGGGACGGTTCTCCGCCTGAAAGGTGACGAGCAAACGCAAGAGCGTGAGTGACTGAGCACGATCGCACATAGGGGTCCACAAGGGCGTCGTTACCCAACCTCTCCCGCGGCGCCCCCGCACATGCCCCAAATGCGGCGATCGAATGTGCCGGTCTCCTCGACAGGGCGCCGCGGTCCCCACCGGCCGCGGCGCCCGCTGTTCCGTAGGATTGGCGCGTGGCTAGATTCCTGATTGTCGGAGGAGGAGCCAATGCCACAGCGCTGGCCGACGTACTGGAGCGGGAAGGCCACGTGGTGAGCGCCGTTTCTCACACCGGCCGCCGGGCGTTGGAGCACGTCGCGATCGTGTGCTGGCTGGAGCGCTCCTCGCCGGAGCGCTTCTTGCTCGCCTCAGTGGACAGCTCAATGCGTGGCTTCGTCTATCAGGCCGGCGGCTGGGAGCGGTCGGTGTTGGAGACAGCTGGGCGCAACTCGATCCCGGTGGCGGCGCTGAGGTCCGATCTGAGCGATGTGGCAGTGTGGCTGGCCGAGGCGCGCGACGCGGTCGCCTCGTTGATCGAAAGTCCCGGCGGGAGCAAGCCGGCGCGCTATGCTGATCCATAATCTCTGTAAAGCCGATCAGGATTCATCATGTCGGGCTGACCTCGCCGAGGTCAACTCCCGCTGGCACTTCCCATTTGAGAAAGGACAAGCAATGACGCTGAAGCTTGGCGACCTGGCCCCCGACTTCGAGGCCGACACGACCGAGGGTCGCATCTCCTTCCACGACTGGATCGGCGATTCATGGGCGGTGCTGTTCTCGCACCCGAAGGACTTCACCCCCGTCTGCACGACCGAGCTCGGATACATGGCGGGCGCGAAGCCCGAGTTCGACGCTCGCGGCGTGAAGATCATTGGCCTGTCCGTCGACCCCCTCGACCGCCACGAGGAGTGGGCGAAGGACATCGAGGAAACCCAGGGCACGGCGCCCAACTACCCGATCATCAGCGATAGCGACTTCAACGTCTCAAAGCTCTACGACATGCTGCCCGCCGACGTCGACGGCGACCCGCTCGCTCGCACTCCGGCCGACAACCAGACGGTCCGCAATGTATTCGTGATCGGACCGGACAAGCGAGTCAAGCTGATCCTCATCTACCCGATGACCACCGGTCGCAACTTCGACGAGGTGCTGCGCGTGATCGACTCCCTGCAGCTCACCGCCAAGCACAAGGTCGCCACGCCGGTCAACTGGCGCCCCGGCGAGAAGGTGATCATCGCGGGCTCGGTCTCCAACGATCAGGCCCGGGAGAGCTACCCGGATGGGTGGGAGGAGCCGCGCCCCTACATCCGGATCGTTCCGCAGCCGAGCTAGCAGCTTCGGGTCCACCCCCTCTGGGCCCGCAGGCGGTCGACCGCCGCGTCAAGCGCTGGCGCGGCGGTCGAGCAGCGGACCGACCCGTTCCAGCAGGCCTTCGAGTATCCGCGCGGTGGCGCCCCATACGAGCTGACCGTCGAACACGTAGGCGTCCGTCTCGAAGGCGATCCCCCGGCGTTCCATGCGCGTGCGGGTCTTCCCCTCCCTGACCGCACGCAACGAGGGCTCGAGCACCACGTCCACCTCGATCTCCGAGGCCTGCCAGGCGCGTTCACCCCCCACGAGGCCCACGAACGGATGGATTACATAGTTGGTGACGAACGTGGATGTGCGCTCGAGCGCACCCACCAACCTCACCTCGGTACGGGCGAGCCCGATCTCCTCTTCGGCCTCCCGCAGGGCGGTGTCGCTCAGGTTGGCGTCCTCCGGGTCGCGCCGTCCGCCGGGGAACGAGATCTCTCCGGCGTGACGGCGCAGGTCGGCCCTGCGCTTCGTCAATACAACTCGCAGCTCGCCGTCGGAGCCCTCGTACAACGGCACGAGCACCGCCGCCGGTACCTGCTCGTCGGTCTGTGGCTCTGAGTGGGAAGCCACGTCGAGCAGCACCCCGGAGAGCGCCGGCCCGAGACCCACCGTCAGGCTGCGACCCGCGTGCGTTCCACGCGCTCCTGAAACATGACCTCACCATCGAGCGTCCTGTGCACCGGACACTTCGCGGCGATCACCTGCAGGCGCTCCACTTGCTCCTCGGGCAGGTCATCCGGCAGGCGCAACACCACGTCGAACTTGGTGGGGCACCCACGCTCGGCCGGTGTGTACTGCACATCGACTTCCACTTTGCCGATGTCCCAACCCTTGCGTGCCGCATACATCTCCATCGTGATCGCCGTACACGAGGCGAGGCTCACCGCAAGTAGCTCCTGTGGGTCGGGCCCGGCATCGTCGCCACCTGACTCAAGCGGCTCGTCAAC
Source organism: uncultured Solirubrobacterales bacterium (assembly GCA_963742945.1). Taxonomy (GTDB): domain Bacteria; phylum Actinomycetota; class Thermoleophilia; order Solirubrobacterales; family Solirubrobacteraceae; genus Palsa-744. Next base: position 36,815 of record CAVUNX010000011.1, read on the forward strand.
CGTCAACTGGTGGTCGCGCACCTGAACAGTGTGTTTGAACGCCGAATCCTTGCGCCTAACGCTGGCCTTCATCACTGCAACACCTTCCGATCTGGTTGTCACAGCACCCTCTCCTTCCATGGTATCGACGACACAGGGCTATGAAAGGGGGTTGAACAGCAGACCGGTGAGTAGCTTTGGGTAGAAGAACGTCGACTTCGGCGGCATGTTCTCGCCGCTCGCCGCCACATCGCGCACCTGGGAGACGGGTGTCGGGCGCATCAGGAACGCCGCCTCGTACTCGCCCGAGCGCACCATCTCCACCGCCTCATCGGTGCTGCGCGCGTAGAACAGGCCGTTGAAGTGGGAGATGTCCTCGTCGCTCAGTCCGAGCGCCCCCTTCAGCAGCAGTGCCTCCAACACCCCGGTGTCCAGACTGCGATAAGCCTCTGAGAACCCCGGCAGCGCGGCATCCGCGATTGCCTGATCCTTCAGCGTCAGGCGGTATGGCTGCTGGTGGTGGGCGTCGATGTACCCAAGCTGAAGCGGGCCAGTCCCTGGCTCAGGCGCGATCTGCTCGAGCGGGACCTCCGCGACCTCGAAGTCGCGCCGGAGCGCCTCTCTGAGAGCCTCCTGACGCTCGCGGTCAAGGCCGCGCACGAGCCGGTGGGTTGGGAATACCGTGAGGCCCGGGTCCTCCAGCGCCACCAGGCACATCAGAACATAGCGGTGCTCCCCATCGCCGCCGAGCTCCTCGGCGTAGGTGCTCGCCGTCTCGTAGCGATGGTGCCCGTCGGCGATCAACAGCTCCACCTCGCGCGTCGCCTCCCGCACCCCGGCGATGGCTCCGGCGTCCACCACTCGCCACAACTTGTGGGTCGTGCCTTCCGCGTCGCTCACCTCCCCCCAAGGAGGGTTCGCGGTGGCGGGCTCAAGCGCCTTCCAGGCCGCGCCCGCGGGGTCCGAGAAAAGCGAGAATATGGGGGAGAGGTTCGTTCTCGTGGCCCTCATCAGGCGCAGGCGATCCTCCTTGGGGCCCGGATGCGTGCGCTCGTGAGGCCTCACTCTTCCCGGGCCATACCCCTCGACGCGAACGCGGCAGAAGAAACCCTTGCGCGTGCGCCGTTGGCCGTCGGGGCCGGTATACGTCTGCGTGTGAGCCCATATCGAGGGCTCCGGATCGCGCACCACCACGCCCTGCATCTGCCACGCCTCGAACAGCTCACCCGCGCTCGCATAGGGATCCGGCTCCCCCTTCGGGAGGTCCACGGCCGCCACATTGAACGGCGAGCGCTTGAGCAGCTCTTGGCGCTGCTCGGCGTCGATCACGTCGTACGGGGGGGACGTCACATCGGCAAGTGCCCCCACGAGCGATTGGTCGTAGTGGAGCGCGCGTAGGGGCTGGATGTCGGCCATGGCGGGGCGGACCCTAGCAGCGGCCACTACTCTTAGTGGTTATCGGGGCGTGGCGCAGCTTGGTAGCGCACCTGCTTTGGGAGCAGGGGGTCGCCGGTTCAAATCCGGCCGCCCCGATTGGAAGGTTATTGGAGTCAGGGAGATGCCTGAGGACTCCAGAACTTCGAGATTTGGCTCTGAGGTACGGATTTAGAAGTATTGGGTCGATGCTGTCAGGTCGGTCGGAATGCTGACATGGGAGCCCACCGCACACGACGCGATGAGCGGACCTGCACACGACGCGGCCGGGCTAGTGCAGGTTTGGATCCTGTCTCCCGTGGAAGTCGCGACGGATGCTGGGAGGGTCTGGGGGGGGTCCCGAGAGGGGCAAGATTTGGAATCAGGTGTATCACGCGTGATACAATTGATCGTATGGCTGAGGTCAGCATCCGAGACTTGCGCAACCACGGTGGAGATGTCGTGGACCGTGCCGCGCGCGGAGAGCAGATCACGATCACACGCTCGGGCCAGGCCGTCGCTGAGCTGCGGGCAATATCGCCTCGTGGACTGTCCGCAGAGACACTGTTGAGTCGCTGGCGGCGGCTTCCGTCCGTGGACCCCGTGGTGTTCCGTGAAGATGTTGACCGGCTGCTGGACTCGAGCCTGTGAGCGAAGAGTCATCACACCCGCGAGGGATACTCGATACCTCGACCGTGATCCTGCTTGAGAAGCTGGTGGACGCGAAGGCGCTCCCCGCCGAACCGCTCATCACGGCTGTGACGCTTGCCGAGCTTTCTGTCGGTCCGATGGTCGCCAAGGCAGAGAGCGAACGTGCCGCACGCCAAACACAACTCCAGCAGGCGGAGGCAGACTTCAAGCCGCTCCCATTCGACGCGGACGCCGCGCGCGCCTTCGGCAGCGTGGCTGCCTCACTGCGGCGCGCAGGTCGCAAGACCACCGCGCGAACCTACGACGCGATGATCGCCGCTACGGCCGTCGTCAACGACCTGCCGGTCTACACCTGCAACCCAAACGATTTCAATGGCATTGACGGGCTCGAAGTGGTGGCTGTTCCTGTCCCCGAGGACCCATCAGCATCCGAACGTCTCTGAGAAGACTGTTCACGAAACCGCTCACGACTCGGAGAATTCCCAGCAACCGGGCTAAGAACTGCCAATCGACCCCCACAGCCGCATTCCGGCCGTCGGGGAGGGTTTGGGCCTGTTCCGTGCGAGGCGCCGAAGTGCTCGAAGCCGAATTCACTGACGAGCGCCTCCCGCACGTATACCCGACACAATCCGACCCGGGCCATATCGTGCGCCGATGGCCCGGACCAGGCTCTATCGCGACGGAAAGCTTGTACTCGAGGACTTCCCGGTCGATGACATCTCCGAGCACCTCAAGGATGAGAGCGCGTGCGTATGGCTGGACTACTGTGCCCCGACCGCCGCGGAGCTCGAGACCATCGTCGAGGAGCTGCGCTTGCATCCCCTGGCGGTCGAGGACGCTGTCAACGAGCACCAGCGCCCGAAGCTGGATCGCTATGACTCTCACCTCTTCATGAGCGCCTATACGGTGAAGCTGGATATCGTGTCAGGGGGCCTGCTGGCAAGCGAAGTCGGGGTATTCATCACCTCGAATGCGCTTGTCACCGTACGCAAGGACGAGGGCGTGGCGATCGACCCGGTCCTCGCTCGTTGGGACGAATCCGAGGAGCTCGCCAAGCACGGCGTGTCTTTCTTGCTCTGGGGCCTGTTGGACGACATCGTGGATGGGCACTTCGAGGCGGTGCAGTCGCTCGACACGGAGATCGAGGCGCTCGAGGACCTCCTATTCGACGAGGCTCCCCGCAACACCGAGGTTCAGCGCCGGTCATTCGAGCTACGCAAGAGCCTGGTCCTACTTCGGCGGCTCGTGCTCCCGATGCGCGAGGTTGTCAACTCACTGATGCGCCGCGACCTGCATGTCCTCGACGAGCAAATGGTCCCCTACTACCAGGATGTCTACGACCATGTCCTACGCGCCACCGAATGGACCGAGTCGCTACGTGACCTCGTGACCACCATCCTCGAGACCAACCTCACAATCCAAGGTAACCGGATGAACCTGGTGATGAAGAAGGTCACGAGCTGGGCCGCCATCATCGCGGTTCCCACGGCGATCACCGGCTTCTACGGGCAGAACGTCCCCTATCCAGGATTCGCGGCTCATTGGGGGTTCTGGTTTTCGATGGCGCTCATCATCCTGTTCTCCGGAGGTCTCTACTGGGCCTTCCGGCGCAGTGATTGGATCTAGCCCCAGACAAACATTTGGGAGAGAAATGGAAGACTCCGATGAGAAGACAGCACGCTTTCTGGCCCTCCACAAACAGGAACGCCCGCTGCTGCTGGCCAATGCGTGGGACGTGGGCTCGGCGAAGCTACTGGCCTCGCTTGGCTTTGAGGCGCTCGCGACTACGAGCAGCGGCTATGCCGCGACCCTGGGGCGACTCGACTACTCCGTCAGCCGTGAGGAGGCCGTGGCACATGCGGCTGCGCTCGTGGAAGCGACTGAGCTGCCCGTGTCGGCCGACTTCGAGAACGGCTTCGCCGACGATCTCGACGGTGTTGCAGAGACCATCCGCCTCGCGCTCGAGATTGGTCTTGCGGGATGCTCGGTCGAGGACTGGAGCGCCGCCGAGGGGAGACTGTACGGAGCCGAGGAGGCCACCGAGCGCGTTGCGTCCGCCGCGGAGGCTGCACATGCCGGCCCGGTCCGGCTGGTGCTCACCGCACGCGCAGAGAACTATCTCCGTGACAAACCGGACCTCGGCGACACGATCGCGCGGCTACAGGCCTATCAGGAGGCCGGTGCCGACGTGCTCTACGCTCCCGCGCTCGATCGTCCCCGGGACATTCGCGAGTTGATGGCCTCCGTCGATCTCCCGGTCAACGTCCTCGCGCGGCCCGGCGTCCCGTCGGTACCTGAGCTGGCCGCGCTCGGTGTCAAACGAGTCTCTGTCGGTGGCGCGTTCGCCTACGCGGCGCTTGGCGCCGCCGCGAGCGCGGCGAGCGAGCTGCTCAGCCAGGGCACGTACGGCTATTGGGAGATGACGGCCGCCGGCGCCAAGGCCGTGCGTGCGGCGTTTGCCGACTGAGGCTCCGGGCGGCACAGCTCCGGTAGGCGCTCGCTGCGAGAATGCCCGCCTGCGAACAACCAGACCCCGGAAGGACAAGCATGGCCCCTGACCTGTTGAGCACGATCCGCGACGAAATCGACGAGCGCCTGAACGAGCTGCGTCCCCTGCTGGCCGAGTATGAGCAACTACTTGGAGCTGCGGGTGCGATCGAGCTCGCGGCGGCAGGCCCAGCGAGGGTGGAGGCCGGCGACAGGCTCAATGGGGACCTCGCGACGCGACTTCAAACCGCCGAGGTTCAGACGGCCATCGCGCCACGTCGACGCGCCACTGGGCCCAAGCCCGAGCGTGCCGCTCGGGGAGCCGTTCGCGAGGCGATCTTAGGCGCTCTGGATCATGGTTCCCACACGGTGGGAGAGCTCGCGGTGGTGACGGCCATGAGCGGCCCGAACATCAACGGCAATCTGCGTCGCCTCGCGCTGGAGGGCGTGGTCGTGAAGACCGAGCGCGAAGGCAAGACCGCCTGGTCGCTGACCGACGCAATCGTCTGACGCTGCCGCATAGGACAACGGGTACCGTGCATGTCATGGCCTCTCTCCGAGCTCGCTTCCCGGGAGACCTGGCCTCACGGAAGCGACTTACCCTTGCGGCGTGCATCCTGGGGTCGGGCATCGCCTTGCTCGACAGCACAGTCGTCAATGTGGCCCTACCCACGATCCAGCGCGACCTTGGCGGCGGGTTGGCAGCCCAACAGTGGGTCGTAAATGCCTACCTGCTCACGCTCGGCTCGCTGATCCTGGTCGGCGGATCGCTCGGGGACCTGTATGGCGAGCGACGGATCTTCGCGCTCGGCGTGGGTGGTTTTGGGGCTGCCTCGCTGCTGTGTGCGCTGGCCCCCACGATCGGCGCATTGATCGCGGCCCGCGCCCTCCAGGGAGTGGCCGGCGCGCTGCTCACACCAAGTGCTCTGGCGGTGATCGTCGCAACATTCCGGGAGTCCGAGCGTGGGCCCGCAATCGGCAGCTGGACCGCCTGGGGAGGTATCGCCACGGTGCTCGGCCCACTGGCGGGAGGTGAGCTACTCCAGATCTCCTCTTGGCGTGTGATCTTCCTGATCAACCTCCCCCTTGTCGCGATCTGCCTGACGTTGATACTGGCCGTGATCCCACGCGCGGAGCCGCGGCGTGAGAGGGCACGAAGGATCGACTTCCTCGGCGGGTTTCTTTGCGCTCTGGGTCTCGGAGGCCCCGTGTTTGCACTGATCGAGCAGCCCCGGCTTGGTTGGGCCGATCCGGCGGTCATCGGCCCGCTGATCGCCGGCGCCGTCCTGCTCGTCTGCTTCGCCGTGCACGAGTCCCGGACCCGGGATCCGATGCTGCCGCTCACTCTCTTTCGTCGGCGCAACTTCTCGGCCGGGAACATCGAGACGCTCTCGATGTATGCGGGCCTCGCGATCCTGTTCTTCTTCCTGACGATCTTCCTACAGCAGATCGGCGGCTACACGCCCCTGCAGAGCGGCTTGGCCACGCTGCCCGCGACGGCTGTCATGTTCGCGCTCTCAAAGCGCTTCGGGGCGCTCGCCGATCGCTTTGGCCCGCGCTTGTTCATGGGCGCCGGTCCCCTGGTTGCCGCCGTCGGGCTGCTGCTCTTCCAGCGCATCGGGGTCCACGTCGACTACCTAACCGATGTGCTCCCGGGCATTCTCGTGTTCTCGCTCGGCCTCTCGATGACGGTTGCCCCCTTGACGGCGGCGGTCTTGGCCGGTGTGGAAGCCGGCCAGGCCGGTATCGCCTCGGCTGTCAACAACGCCGTGGCCCGGGTCGCGGGGCTGCTGGGCACCGCGGCGGTTGGGGCGGCCGTGGCCGCCTCCTTCGTCTCAGGCCTCGACCGCAATCTCGCGGGCCGCCCGCTTGGGCCGCCCGCGAAGGCTGCCGTCGCGGAAGCCAAGAAGCTCCCGCTGGGCCGTCCCAATACCGGTGGCCTGCCACGAGCGCAGGCACAGGCGATCACCGAGGCCGCCGACGAAGCCTCGCTCGACAGCTTCCATCTCGGGATGGGGATCGCGGCCCTACTGGTCGCCGCGGGTGGGGTGGCGGGTGCGATCGGAGTGCGCAATCCGCAGCGAGCGGTTAGTGCCGGGGAGTGCGAGGGTGGTCAGCTCGTCGGGGCTGCCCTCGACGCCGCGGGCTGTCACGAGGGCGACCTTGCTCTCAGCGGTGGCGCCGCGATGGCGTCCGGCTCCTGAGAGAGTGTGGCCAGTGATCGTTCGGGACCCTGATGGGCGGTGCCGAGGGCGTCAGCCGACGCTCTCGGCGTAGGCACGCATCGCCTCGATCACCGGGGCCAGCCGTCGCCCGCGCACGGTCAGCCGGTACTCGACGGTGGGAGGGCTGGTGGGGATAACTGTGCGCTCGAGCAGCCCGGCACCCTCGAGGTCGCGCAGGCGCTCGGAGAGCATGCGCGGAGAGATTCCCGCGACGGCCTCGGCGAATTCGTTGAAGCGCAGCGCCCCGGTCAAGGCCGCGTAGATGATCGACAGTTGCCAGCGCCGCTCCAGGAGGTCCGCCGCCTGGCGGACCTCCATGGGAACCGGCTGGCACCTGCGTGGGCTACGTGACATCGACCGGGCTCCGCTAGGAGACCTGTGCGACCTTTGGTGCGGGCTCGAGCGCGAGCTCGAGCACTTCGTCGATGCTCATCACCGGGTGGAAGCTCATCTGCTCGCGAACCTCCTCGGGGATGTCGTCGAGGTCGCCGCGGTTGCGCTCGGGCAGGATCACGTCGGTCAGGCCGGCGGCGTGGGCGGCGAGGACCTTCTGCTTGAGCCCGCCGATCGGCAGCACACGGCCTTGCAGTGTGACCTCGCCGGTCATCCCGACCGTGTGCTTGACCGGGCGCTCCGATAGCAGGGAGCGCCAGCGCGGTGACCATCGTCACGCCGGCGCTCGGGCCGTCCTTGGGGATCGCCCCCGCGGGCACGTGGACGTGGAACTCGCGGTTCTCGAACGCCTGCTCCTCGATGCCGAGATCCTCGGCATGGCCGCGCACGTAGGAGAGTGCGATCCGCGCCGACTCCTTCATCACGTCACCGAGTTGACCGGTGAGCACGAGGCCGTTGCCGCCGGGCCCCCCGGCCTTCATGGCGGTGGCCTCCACGAACAGGACGTCCCCGCCGGTGCCCGTGACAGCGAGGCCCGTGGCCACGCCCGGCGTCGCCGTTCGAGCGGCCGACTCCTGGAAGAACTTCTGGCGTCCGAGCGCGTCGCGCACGGTCTCCAGCTCGATCTCCACTGGAGGCTCCACCTCGCCCGAGGCGATCCGGGTCGCGGTCTTGCGCAGCATGGTCCCGAGCTCTCGCTCGAGGTTGCGCACTCCCGCCTCGCGCGTGTACTCGGCGATGATCGTGCGCAGGACCTCGTCGGAGATGCTCACCTCCTCCTCGCGCAGGCCGTTGCGGTCGCGTTGGCGCGGCCACAGGTAGCCCTTGGCGATCGCGAGCTTCTCCTCTGAGGTGTAACCATCGAAGCGGATCACCTCCATGCGGTCAAGCAGCGGCCCGGGGATCGTGTCGGCGACGTTCGCCGTCGCCAGGAACATCACCTGGCTGAGGTCGAGCTCGACGTCGAGGTAGTGGTCACGGAATGAGTGATTCTGGGCGGGGTCCAGCACCTCCAGCAGCGCGGCTGAAGGGTCTCCGCGCCAGTCGGCGCCGACCTTGTCGACCTCGTCGAGCAGGATCACCGGGTTCATCGTGCCGGCGTCGCGCAGCGCGCGTACGAGCCGTCCCGGCAGGGCTCCGATGTATGTGCGACGGTGCCCGCGGATCTCGGCCTCGTCGCGCACCCCGCCGAGCGACATGCGCACGAACTCGCGCCCGGTGGCGCGTGCTATCGACTCGCCGATCGAGGTCTTGCCGGTGCCTGGAGGTCCGATCAGCGTAAGGATCGCCCCCGACTTGGGATCTGCCTCGATGCCACGGTCCTGGCGCAGCTTGCGCACCGCCAGGTACTCGGTGATGCGGTCCTTGACGTCTTCGAGGCCCTCGTGGTCGGCGTCGAGCACCTCACGTGCCGCCACCGGGTCGAGATGCTCCTCGGAGCGCTCGCTCCACGGCACGGCTATGAGCCAGTCCAAGTAGGTCCGGATCATGCTCGACTCGCCCGTCTGCTCGCCCATGCGCTCGAGGCGGCCGAGCTCCTTGAGGGCCTGCTCCTCGACTGCCTCGGGCATCTTCGCGGCCTCGATCTTCGTCCGGTACTCCTCGACGATCGAGCCCTCGTCCTCGCCGAGCTCCTTGCGGATCGACTCCATCTGCTTGCGCAGGAAGTACTCGCGCTGCTGCTTGTCGGCGCCCTCCTGCACGTCCTCGCGGATGCGCTTTCTCACCTGCAGCTCAGCCAGGCTCTCGCGTTGCAGTTTGACGGCGAGGTCGAGCCGGTCGGTCACGCCGAGCGTGCGCAGCAACTGCACCTTCTGCTCGTAGGTCAGGTTGGGGGAGTACCCGGCGGAGTCGGCCAGCGGCCCAGGCTCGACGATCGCGCGCAGGAACGCCGCGATGCGTCCGTCGTCGCCGCGCAGCTCGAGGATCTCCTCGACCACGGCGCGGTATTCGCGCTCGAGCTCGCGTGTGCGCTTGTCCACAGGCACGTCGTCGGGGCGCTCGTCGACCTCCACGCGCAACTCTCCTTCGGGGCCGGTCTGCGCCGCGCCGATCAGCGCGCGATGCTCACCGGAGAGGGCGACCGCGTGTCCGCCGCCGGGAAGGCGCAACTGCTCGGAGACCTCGGCGATCGTGCCCACCTCGAGGAACTCGTTCTCGTGACGAGGGACGAGCACCACGCGCTCGTCGTCGCCGACGTCCACGGTGAGTGTGATGCCCATACTCGGGAACACGACCGTGTCGTCGAGGGGGATCAACCTGAGGACAGGGTTGGGGCGCTGCTCTTGCGATGGGTTGCCGTTTGAGGGGGGTGAAGGGGTTGAAGCCATAGCTATACGCTCCATATGAGCTTACGAATTTATAGTTAGTATAGACACGTTCGATCGGCTTTCAAGGGCCCGCTTGTCGGGCAGGCCGATCTCCCCTGGAAATTGGGCGGCTGCGGTATTGAGCCGGCTCCGGCGATGCGACCAGGGTGATTCGTGTGGTGTCTAGAGGAGCTTGCGCGGCCATAGCCGCCGGGCGCGCACGACGTTGACCTCGGCCGCTATCAGCGTCACCTGGCCGCCAAGGTACAGCCACGTGAGCAGCCCGAGCACGAACGCGAACAGCCCCGAGGTCTCCTTGGCGTGGCGTACCACATGGTCGACGTAGAAGCCCCCAACGTGCTGCAGCGCCTGCCAGAGGATCGCCGCCACGATTATCCCCGCGATCAGGTCGGCTGTCTCGACCTCCTCCGATGTGAGCAGCCTGAAGACGGCGAAGAAGAGCAGCAGGTTCGCCGCTAGCGCCACGCCCACCCCGGCCAGTACGCCGAGCGGGCCCGTGGTCTGGGCGGTCACGTACCCGGCGGCCACGGTGGAGACGATGCTGAGTAGGCCAAACACCACCAGCAGCCCCACGCCACGCACCCGCCAGGCGAGAAAGCCGAGCTGGCGCGCCCGCGGGATCTCCCACACCTTGTTGAAGGCGCTCTGGGTGGCCCCGGTGATCCCAAGTCCCGCAAGCGTCGCGCCAACGAGCCCGATCGCGAGCGCGGGAATGCTGCCTTTGAGCGAATGGACGTTGCTCTGCAGCTGGGTGCCGATGATCGGGAACTGGCTGAGCGTCGAGTGCAAGACGCTCGCCTGCGTGTTGGGGCTGCCTTCGAGCACGAACCCCAGCACAGTCACGAACACGAGCAGCAGGGGGAACAGCGAGAAGAAGCCGTAGTAGGCGATCAGCGCTCCCATCTGGCTGGCCTGGTCGTCGTCGAAGCGCTTGATCACAGCCACGACGAAGCCGAGCCGCCGGCTGCGCTGCTGGTAGCCGTCGAAGGCGTGTAGACGCGCACGGGCGAATTGGGAGGGGGGTGTGCGGGCCATTTGTACCGACATGCTCCCGTGTCCACCCGACAGGAGAGCGCCGAACGACTTAATGGGTGCCCCGCGCGTGTCGGTGGGCCTGGTCGACTCGGCCCGCTCGATCCATCTGAGGCGGTCGCGCTCGTCGCGCGCTCGCGACGCGAGCTGCTGCTTGCGGCTCATCGGCACCGCCTCGGGCTCGAGGATCTCGAAGACTGCTACAGCCAGGCCACCCTCGAGATGCTGACTCGCGCCAGGCGAGACGGGCGGGCGTTTTCAAGTCGCGCCCACGTGGCCAACGCACTCGAGCAACGGTTCCTGTCGAGGATCCACGATCGCCGACGGGCGCTCGGCGGACGCAGCCCGATGGAGGCGGCGATCGCGAGCGCGCTCCCGCTCGCGGGCTGCGAGGACGGTGGAATAGAGATCCCCGATAGGAGCGCCGACGTGGAGCGGGTTGCGCTGCTGCGCGACGATCTGCGGCTCATCGGCCAGATTGCCTGTCTGCTCTCGCCCGACCAGCGGCTGGTGTTGGCAAGCCAGCTCGCTTGTGAGACGGGGTGCGGTGAGTTCTGCCGCACCCACGGCTGGTCGGCGGAGAAGTACCGGAAGGTGGCCCAGCGTGCGCGTGCGCGACTCACCCAGCTGCTCGCCGGCGAATCACTCGCGGGCATCCCGGATCGTCCTGTCCCGATCGTTGGCAGCCGGTCGGATTAGAGAGCAGGGACACACCTATGAAAATCACTCGCCCCCCACCTAGGTGCGTCCCTGGGGACGCCGGCGATCGGTTGCTGAGACGATCGCACGGTGCCTCCCATCCGCACGTGTGTGGCCGGGAGCCGGATATCTCCTCCTCGTCCTGGCTCCCGGTCGCTCGCGTGTTTCAGAGCGCCGGCGAAAGGGGACGCCAATGACGCTTTGGCGGAGGACTCCACGAGAGGTCTACAGCGTCTACGGGGAGGAGGAGTACCTATCCGCGGACGATGTCCACACAAGCGAGCAGGCATCCAGGCCGTCCGCGGGCGAGGGCTCTCCGCGATTCGTGGACCAGGGCTTGCACAACCGGCGATCGGGGAGGCTACTCGGGCTCGGGCTGCTCGTCGGGGTCACAGTAGGTGCGCTCGGCCTCGTGGTGGTGAATGCGTCCCGACCGCACGTCGCCACAAGCTCGGGCATGGTGCGCGGCGCGCGAGCGAGCGTCGTGAGTCATCCGAGCGCCACGGAGTCCGCAAACCACGGATCGGCAGAGCCCGGGCGGACCTTTGCACTTTCAGGCTCGGGCGCGGAAGCCACCGCGCACCCACAGACGCGCCCTGCTCAGCGGAGGCGGTTCCATTCGCGGAAAGCCGGTCCGTCGGCGCCAACCCAGGGGCCTCAGCCGACCCAGTCTCCCAAGACCGAGACACGAGCGCCCGCCGGACCGACGGCACCCATCGACGGCGAGTTCGACTTCGAGCGTTGACTGGTGCCGAGCGTCCCTCCACGCGCCACCGTCACTGTCACTGCGCGATCGGTGTGGCGGATACACCTCGCACGCGAGCTCCCGCGCCACCTTCTTCAGGTGCTTGCGGTCATGGGCCTGCTCGCGAGCGCACGCTTTGCCATCGCCCCACCTCGACCGGCGATCGCACGCACCTCCACGCCAAGCGCGGATCTCGTCGATCGTGGCGCCGAAGGCTTCGCCTCCTTGTTTGCCCGACGCTATCTCAGCTGGGATTGGCGCGATCCCGAAGCTCACAGACTCGCGCTCGCCCCCTACCTGAGCTCGTCGATGGCGCCCGAAGCGGGGGTGCAGCCACCGGAAGGAGGCGAGCAGAGGGTGGGATGGACGCAGGTCGTCCAGGCACGCAGGCTCGCTCAGCACACGCGCGCATATACGGTCGCCGTCCAAACTGACACAGACGGCCTGCTCTACCTGAACGTGAGCGTCGTGCGCGACCCAGACGGCAGGTTGGCGCTCAGTGGCTATCCAGCATTTGTCGGCGCGCCGGCGTCGACGACGGCCTCGCTGCTTCCGCGCCCGCATGAAGTCGAAGACTCGGCGCTTGAGACGGTCGTGGTGCGCGCCCTGCGCAACTACCTGGCTCGCTCCGAATCCGAGCTGGACGCCGACCTCGCTGCCGGTGCGCGCGTCTCGCTACCGGCAAACCGGCTGGCGCTGCAGTCGCTGGAGCGCCTCGATTGGTCCTTCGGTGGCCGCTCAGTGGTGGCGGTGCTGCGTGCTCGCGACCAGCGTGGCGCCCAGTACACGCTCACCTACGAACTTGAGGTGCTTTCGAGCGCCGGGCGTTGGGAGGTGTCGGCGATCCAGATGAGCCCCGAGACCTAGCTGCCCATTCCATCCAAGTACCCACAGGAAAAAGGAGACCACGATGTGCCGATTTCAGATGCGCTTCAGCGGACGAGCATCTCTGCGTGTGACGCTGCTTACACTCGCGACCGCCTGCGCGACGCTCACCCTCGTCGCGGCGCCCGCACTCGCCGCGCGGCCTGCCGCTGGCATAACCCCGGCCACCCCCGCCGCGGCCACCCCCGCCGCCGCGACTCTCGCCGCGGTGGCGCCTTCCGGCGAAGGGGCTGGATCGCTTGAGTCCGCCGCGAACAAGGCCGGCGAAACGGGGCGCAAGGTCGCCATGAGCCTGATTGCCCTCGGTTTTGCCATCGCGTCGATCGTGCTGGCCTTTCGGCGTGATTTCAAGGAGGCGGCGGGCATATTCGCGATCGGTCTGGTGGCGATCCTGCTCGCGACACCCGCCGGGGTAAACGTGTTGCACGACACCGTCAACTCGCTGTTCGGGGCGTCCTGACAGAGGACCGGGCACACGAGGAGACACGGCCGATGACCGACGGCGGGCGGACCGCGTGGCCCAGGCGGCGATGAGCGAGATCCGTTCCTACAGGACCGTGTTCGACCTGGAGCGGCGCATCTACCGCGTCGACCGCTTGCGGCTCAACCCGGGAGGAGTGCCGTTGCGCGGCGTCGTCTATTTCCTGGCGATCCTCGCGGCGAGTCTGCTGGTTGGGCGGCTGCCGCTTGTCGGAGTGCTCGTGCGGACGTTGCCCTGGTACCTGCGCGAGCTTGCCTTCCCAGGAGTGCTCGCGGCGCTGCTGACTCTGATCAAGATCGAGGGCCGCTCGTTTCATCTCTCCGCGCTGGCGTTGCTCCGCTACACGAGCGGACCGCGTGAGCTGGCAGGGCTGAGGCCAATCACGGCGGCCGACCGGCGATGGCACATGCAGGAGCTCGTGGTGCTCTCAGATGGGTCGGACTCGCGCTTGCGTCGCCTGCGCTACACCGGACCGGGTGCGGTGCTCGTCAGCGCCGCGCATATCCGCACCGTATGGCGCCCAGGTCCCTTGCGGCGTCTGGCACGGCGACCGAGCGTAGCGCTCACCGGACTCCCCGACAGACCGAGCCCGGCGGGTGGGCAGGTAATCGCGCTCAACGACGGCGCTCGCCTGGAGGTGAGACCGTGAGATCGCCGATCTCGTTCGTCTATGGCAACCTTGTGTTCGGCGCCACGCTGGACGACGCCTGGGCGGCGTTCTCGCTCCCGAGCTCCTCATACGAGTGGTTGTCTGAGGATGCCAAGCGCGCACGCCTACTCGCGCTGATGGGGGCGCTCGAAGCGATCGAGGCCGACCTGCAAATCCTGCGCGTGGGGCGGCTCTGGGACCTCGACGGCTACCTGCGTGACCTGGAGGGGGCAGAGACGGGAAGCCACGCGCGCGCGAACCACGCATACGCGGGTGAGCACGCGGAGCGCCTGCGGGCCCTCGGGGCCTCACAGCCCTCGGTGCTCTTCCTCGTCAGCCTGCGCGACCCCGAGCGTGACGTCGCTTCTTACGTCTCCCAGGCCGCCGAGCAACATCCACGTGAGTGGCTGCGTTCGATCGGGCGGGCCCTGTCGACGCGTGATCGGCGCCTCCTGAGATCCTCCGAGCTGGAGCGCTTTCGTGTGCGAGCCGACCAGGTCCACGCGCGCCTCGATGACTTCTTGAGCGCGCGTCCGGCGCGTGGGATCGAGTTGCAGTGGCTAGTGCGTCGCGCTTTCTGTCGCGGTCTTGGGGAGCCCATCCTCGACGGGCTACACGAGCCACGCGCGCTGGTCTTCGAGCGCAATGGTGAGGCGCTGCTCGCGCCGCTGGAGGGCGACGTGGTGCGCTGGATGGACGGACACGTCGAGCATCGTGGCCGCTCGCTGCGCATCGAGTCCGAGCTGGGGGTCAGCTGGCAGGCGCAGCTCGTATTGGGAGCCCTGCCCGAGCGCGCCACCTTCCCCGGTCCACGCGTCGAGCTGATGTTTGCCACGGTCGAAAGCCTCCCGTTCCCCGTTGACCTCTCGTTGAACGCACGCTTCCTGCCCAACGAGTTGGCTCTGAGGGTCGCGCGCAGACGCGTCCAGGACGCCGACCAGATCGTGCGCGCCGAGTCCGATGGGGATCAGGGTGTCTCAGACCTCGGCTACCAGCGCACCCAAGAGGCACGCGATCTGCTTGCCTACCTGCAGGCCTCGAGCCGCCCACCCCTGCTGCGCGCGACCCTCGCGGTCGCGATCGGAGCAGTGGATGAGCAGCAGCTCTCAGAACGCGTCGAGATGTGCAGGCGGGCCTACGGCGAGATTCGCCTGCATCGACCCCTGGGGGATCAGCTCGCCCTCTTCATCCAACAGCTCCCCGGACAGCGAACGCGGGTCGCCGGGTATGACGACACGCTGACAATCGAGCAGGTCGCGGCGATGATGCCGACGGCGACCCATGTCGTCGGCTCGCGCGGTGGCTTCTATCTAGGCCACACGCTCACCGGCTCACGCCGGCCGGTGCGCTTCAACCTACGGGAGGGCTCTGAGCGCGACCGCAATACGGCGATCCTGAGCCTGGGGGCGCTCGGTTCGGGCAAGACCACCCTTGCGCAGAAGCTCAAGTACGAGGGGTTCCTGCAGGGTGCGCGCGTCATCGATTGCGACCCGAAGGGGGACCACCGCTTTCACCTGCTGGACGATGTGGCGCCCCACGCGGAGACCATCGCCCTGCGCCCCGACCCGACATTGCGTGGGATGCTCGATCCACTGCGGGTGGCACCGGAGCACCTGCGTCAGGACGCTGCGGTCTCGTTCCTACGCGACCTGCTCCCGGGTCGCGCGGAGGCCGCCTGGGAGACGGCGGTCGTGGCCGCCGTGGACGTGGTGTTGCGGCGCTCGTCTCAGCCGACCTGTCTGGAGGTCGTGCGGGCCCTCCGCGACGGTGATGGCCCCGAGATCCAGGTCGGCGAGGCGCTTGCCGTCTATGCACGCTCGGGACTCACCCAGCTGGGGTTCGCCGACCCCGATGTGCCATTGGCGCCGTTTGCTCAGCGCCAGGTCACCTACATCCCGATCCGTGACCTACCCGGACCCCAGCCCGGGACCCCCCGTTCGGAGTACACGCAGGCCGAGCGCGTGGGGGTGCAGATCGTGCGGCTCATCGCCATGTTCGCGATGCATCTGATGTCGCGTGAGCGCGACCGGCTGAAGCTGTTCTCATTCGACGAGGGATGGCGGCTCTTGGGCGACCCGGTCGGGCGGACACTGCTCGCCTCGCTGCAGCGTATGGGGCGCTCGGAGTTGGCGGTGCCGATCGTGAGCACACAGTTGGTCACAGACGCGCTCGTAGGCGAGCGAGAGTCGCTTGAGAACCTGCTCGGCGCGACGTTCGTTTTCGGGATGCGCTCAGAGACCGAGGCGGCGCGTGCGCTCATGCTGCTCGGGCTCGACCCTGAAGACAGGCGCTCTAGGGAGCGGCTGCTCGAGATGGAGGCTGGGCGGTGTCTGCTGCGCGATCACAGCGGACGGGTGGAGGCGATCCAGGTCGAGCTGGTCGTTCCCTCGCTGCTGCGGGCCTTCTCGACGACGCCCCAGACGGAGGTTCGGCGAGCGTCATGAGAGCGACGTCGAGGACGCTGTGCTTGGCGCTTGCCCTCGCGTTCGCGTCTGCCGGTCCGGCCGGTGCGGCTGAAGCTCATCGGCAATCGGCGGCGGGCAACGCGGTTCGCAGTGTCGCCAAACGTGCCCCGAGCGGGCCGCCGCTGAGCTCTGTGCCGGCGTCAGGAGAAGCCCCGGACAGCTCCGGGGTGCCTTCGAGCGAAGGTGACCCGCTTGTGGAAAACGGGCTTTCGAGCCCGTTGTGCGACGGGGGGATGAGTGGCGGTCTGTCCCCCGCCGCCCACACGAACTGTCAAACGTCGCACTTCGTGGGAGCGCCCGCTCCGACCGGCAACTATGGGATCGATGTCCACATCGACGTCGGCCCGCTCGGTCTCAGCGAGGGAGGCCTGCTCTCGGTGATCCAGGAGATCTTCGTCACACCCCTGTGGAACGCGCTCGTGTGGGTGGTGCATGCGCTCGTTGTGATGCTCGAGTGGTGCTACACGCTTGAACTGCTGGGCGGCTCGACGATGAGCGGTGTGGCTCGCTCCCTGCGGGAGGCGCAGGCTAGCTTCACAGGGCCTTGGCTCGCGCTCGTGCTCGCCGTGGCGTCGGTGCTCGCCCTCTACAACGGCCTCATCCGTCGTCGCGTCACCGAGACGCTGGGCCAGGCGCTCGCGACGATCGCGATGATGGGCTTTGGGTTGTGGGTGATCGCCGATCCGCTTGGCAGCGTCGGCGCGGTGGGGCGGTGGGCCAATCAGGCCAGCCTCGGGACGCTCGGCGCGATCGCACAGGGAACCCCCGCCAACGCCTCTGGAACGCTGGCCGACAGTTCTCGCGCCGTGTTCACAACCGCGATCGAAATGCCATGGTGCTATCTGGAGTTTGGAGACGTGCGCTGGTGCAGCGATCCAGCCTTGCTCGATCCCCGTCTTCACAGGGCGGGGCTGCTGATCGAGGGGCGTCAGAAGGCGATGATCGGATGCAAGCCGAGCACCGCCGCGCAGCTGTGCGCGGCCCCGGGAAGTCCGGCCGCGCTTGCCGTTGAGCGCAGCGACCGGCTGATGAGCCAAGCCACCACGAACGGTGCTCTGTTCCTCGCCTTTCCGGCAAACGGACCGGAACGCAATGCCATCACCGAAAACGGATCGCTGTTGCGCGTGCTGTGTCAGGCCCCGGATGACACCAGGTGCACGGGCCCCACCGCTTCGCAGGCCGAGTTCCGCTCGGCGAGCGGCACCTTCCCGCGCATGATTGGGGTCGTCCTGATCGCACTCGGGGTGCTCGGCATGGTGATGCTGCTCGGGTTGGTCGCCCTGCACCTGCTGGCGGCTGCCGTCGTCAGTCTGTTCATGCTGCTGCTCGCTCCGTTCGCGGTGCTCGCCCCCGCATTCGGCGACGGCGGGCGTGCCGTCTTCGGTGGCTGGGCGACACGCCTGTTGGGGGCAGTCACGTCCAAGCTGATCTTCTCCTTCCTGCTCGGGGCTTTGCTGACGATGCAGCGCATGCTCACCTCGCTCCAGTCGCTTGGATGGTGGACGGAGTGGCTACTGATATCGGCTTTCTGGTGGACCGTCTTCCTCAAGCGCCATCAGGCGCTTGCGCTGCTTCACGCCGGGGGTCGCAACACGGTTGGACACAGCCGCCAGTCTGTGACACGACGCGCCGGACCGAGACTCGACGCGTGGCGGCCGCGGCAGCCGGCGTCACGCAGGGCCGGGCGTGCGCAAGAGCGACCTTCGCCTGTCTCTCATCCAGTGCGCTGGGCGTGGGACAAGCTTCACTCGCCTGCCCCAGCCACAGAGCGTCTGCTCAAGCGCGAGCAAGGGACACACGTCAGGCAAGGCACACGGCCGGACAAGCGAGCGCATAGGCCCAGACAGGAGCGGAGCCAGAGCGACGCCGACCTGTCTTCACACAAGAGCCGCACCCAGGCACACAAGTTGGCCAAGCGCGCGCAGCTCATGCGGATTCGGGGCGCCCGCGAAGCGGCCCTTGCCGGGGGCGAGCGGCGCCGGGCGACCAAGCTCGCCGTGCGCGAGCACCGGATCGAAGCGGAGCTGGCAAGGGAGGAGAGATCCGGGGACGGCGAGCGCTTCGGCGGACCTGCTCGTGAGGGCGAGCTACATCCCGTGGGCGAGCAGGGCAAGCGGGCGGGATCGTCTCCCGAGCGCGCCCCATCCGACGGTCGTCGATCGGAGCCGAACAGGCGCGACTCGCCGCGTCCCGGCGATAGCGGCGCGATCGGGGTGGACGACGCACGCGCGCGAGCCGGTGAACGGAAATCGCGCGTCATGGACGACGCGCGAGCGGTTGCCGAAGGACGCAAGCGTCAGCTCGGATACGGGCCCCCGTCATGAGTGTCGGAGCGCTTGCACAACCCGCCGTCCCACGACGCCGGGCGGGTAGGCTGGCGGGAGCTTCGATCCTCGTGGCAGGCACGGTCTGCCTCTTCTCTGTGACGCTGGTTGCGGCGCTGGCGAAGCTCGCCGCCGCTCCCCTTGGTCTACGCTCCGACAGCTTCGGGGCCTCGGCGCGTGCAAAGGCCGAAATCCCAGCGCATTACCTGGATCTCTACCAGCGTGCGGCGCGGCGCTATGGCCTTGACTGGGCGATCCTGGCGGGCGTCGGAAAGGTCGAGTGTGACCACGGCCGCGACCCCGATCCCTCTTGTACGAAGGAGGGCGCGGTCAACTCGGCCGGTGCGGGCGGCCCGGCTCAATTTCTCGCGTCGACCTGGATGGCGTACGAGGTGGATGGAGATGGCGATGGGCGCGCTGACCGCTGGAATCCCGCGGATGCAATTTTCGGGATGGCCAACTATTTGCATGCGTCCGGCGCTCCGCGCGACTACCACAGGGCGATCTGGGCCTACAACCACGCCGAGTGGTATGTCACCGACGTGGAGCGCTGGGCCGCGCGCTATCGCGGCGCAGCCCAAATGAGCGCCGCGAGCATCGCGGAAGGCGCCACCACGGCCGACTGGTCTGGGGTGGGGCCTGTCGTGATGACTGAAGGGACACGAGCGGTGCTCTCGCCGAGGGACGGCCACGTCGCGCTCGTGCCCGCGCAGGCGCCGCCCGTTGTGCAGGCAATGGTGATCGCCGGTAACGAGTTGCAGGAATTGCCGTACGGCGCGAGCGGGCACCCGGACCCCCGCGGCGCCGACAGCGAGGACTGTTCAAGCACTGTCAACTACGTGCTCTACCGCTCCGGGGTGCGCTCGATCGCGGAGATCCTGCGAGAGAACCCACTCGCCCAGGACTACGTGAACTGGGGCGAACCCGGGCCCGGGAGGTGGGTCACCATCTATGCCACCACGGCCCCCACGGATCATGTCCTCATCGTGATCGCCGGGCTGCGCCTCGATACCTCTCACGACGGCACCGACACAGGGCCCAACCGCTACGAAGACGGGCCGCGCTGGCGGATCCTCGATCACATCCCGACGTGGGCGCACTGGTCGGTGAGGCATCCACCGGGGTTGTAGGGCCCGGTGTGTTGTAGGGCCCGGTGTGTTGCAGGGCTCGGTGGGTTGTAGGCCCCGGTGGTCATCGGCAGGGCGGCGTTCGTGTCGAAAGTTGCTCTATGGTCCCAGCATGAGCGCTCGCGAAGTCGAGTTCCTGCTGATCGGGGGTGGCCTGGCCTCCGCCCACTGCGCGCGCTGGTTGCGTGAGTTCGGAGCCGAGGGGGAGATCCTGCTCGTGGGGCGCGAGCCTGACCCGCCGTACAACCGGCCGGAGTGCTCGAAGGGATATCTGCGCGGGGAGGAGACGTCGCGAGGAGCCACTGTTCAGGCCGGCCTACTGGTGGGAGGAGAACAGGGTCGAGCTGCTCACGCGCACGAGCGTCGTGTCGCTCGACGCGCAGGCGCGCACCGCCAAGCTCTCCGACAAGCGAGAGGTGAGCTTCGACAAGGCCCTGATCGCCACTGGCGCGAACGTGCGCCGCCTGAACGTGCCTGGCTGCGAGCTCGAGCAGATCCACTATCTGCGCACGCTCGGCAACGCAGACGCGATCCGCGAGGGCGTGGCCGACGCCGAGAACGTGGTGCTGATCGGCGGCTCCTACATCGGCACCGAGGTGGCGGCGTCGCTGACGCTGATGGGCAAGAAGTGCGACGATCGTGATGCAGGAGGAGGCCACGCTCGAACGCAGCTTCGGCAAGCAGGCCGGCCGCTTCTTCCAGGACGTGCTCGAATCGCACGGCGTCGAGTCCACGGGCGCGACGAGCTCGAGCACTTCGAGGGCAGGGGCCGCGTCAGCACAGGTGGTCGCGACCAAGGTCGTGCGCCTCGACTGGTCGACCGCCGACGCGGTCGTCGTCGGCGCCGGCGTGACCCGGACATCGCGCTGGCCAAGCGCGCGGGTCTCGAGATCGGCGAGCGTGGGGGCGTGCTGTGCTCCTCGCGCCTGCAGACCTCGCGCGCCGGGCATCTTCGCGGCCGGCGACATCGCCGAGTACGACTCGCGTCGTGCACGACGCCCACGCTACGCATCGAGCACTGGGACGTCGCCGACAACCAGGGCAAGACCGCCGCGCTGAACGATGCTCGGCCGCGACGATCCCCACGACGTCGTGCCGTACTTCTTCTCCGACCTCGGCCGACTGGACGTGGATGGAGTACGTCGGCCCCGCCTACGAGTGGGACGAGGAGATCGTGCGCGGCTCCTTCGACGACGGCAAGTTCACGATCTGGTACCTCAAGGACGGCCGTGTGCGCGCGCGCGCTCACGGTCGGCCGCTCCGACGACCTCGACCTCGCGCGCGCGAGCTGATCGTCGAGCGTCGGGTGCTCGACGAGGCTGGGCGCTCAGCGCTCGCGAGCCTCGACGCAGACCTGGAGTAGGATGTCCTCGTTCATAACGGTCGGTGGAAAGGGAAGCCGGTGCGAATCCGGCGCGGACCCGCCACTGTGACCGGGGATGCCAACCGCGGCGCGACGATGCGCAGCCACTGATCGGCCGTTCGGCGGGTCGGGAAGGCGCGGAGGGTAGGCCCGGGAGCCAGGAGACCTGCCTCCGACCACAAGCCCACAAGCCCTCGTGGAAAGGGGTTGGCTCCATGTTGAAAACTCGTATCTCCTCGCGCTTGGCGCTGGTCGTCTGCGCGCTCCTCTGCCTGTTCGTACTCTCCTCCGCAGTCGCGGCGGGCGCTCCGGCCAATGTCACCGTCAGGGTTGAGGGGCTCACCGAAACCAAGCTCCCCGCGACGTCCGTGACAACCACGACGACGCCGATCGTCAAGGACGGTGTCAAAGAACACTCGTGCAGTGGCACGAGCGCTCTTGGCGCGCTCGAGCTGGCTACCGCCGGTAACTGGAGCGGCCCGTGGGAAGCCAAATTCAACCAGTACTCCATCTTTACGATTGTGGGCGAGAAGCACGAATTCGAAGAATCAGTTCGCCCGCTAACTATTTCTGGTCGTTCTGGCTCAACGACAAGGAATCGGACCGTGGGTGCCTGCGAAGCGGAGTTGCAGCAGGGAGATCAGGTCGCTGTTCTTCCCCTCCTGCTACGGCACGCCCTGTCCCACGCCTGCACCGACTCCGCTGGCCATTGAAGCGCCCTCCGAGTGCCAATGTCGGCGAAGCGGTGACGGTCACCGTCGATGCAGTACAACGCGCAGGGCGAAGCGTCGCCGGCTGTCGGTGCGGACGTTGGTGGCGGTGGCACCGGCGCGATGACCGACGTCGCATGGTCATGCCAGCTTGAAGTTCTTCGGCGACGGGACCTACCAGTGCGCGTGAGATGCCGCCGAAGGGACTCCGGCGATCCGCACGGAGACCACGATCTGCGTCCACGAAGGCAACGACGGCACGTGCGGCACACCTTGTCCCGAAGCGTGCCTTCCGGTCCCGCGTCGAGCGTCCCGGGGCAGGGTGACGGGGTGGCCCATGCGCTGGTGGCAGTCGCTGGTGGTGTGATCGACGAACACGTCTACTCGCGCCGCCACGCCCCGCGCGTGCTCTCCGGCAGGGTCGACGTCGAAGGCGCCGGTCAGCTCGATCTCGATCCGGCTGCGCCGTACCTGATAGGGGCCGTTGCTGGGCCTATGACGGCGCTCTGGAGCAGTTCGATGAAGCGCGCTGTGGGCGCGGGAGCTTCTTCAAGGTCAGCTCGCTCGGCTCAGAGCTTCTCCTACCTGTTGCCGTCAAGCTGCCGTCCGGGGCGCTACGTGTTCGAGATCCAGGCAAGCGACGCGGCAGGCGACCACACGGCCCTGCACAGCGGGAGCTCAGGGTCTCATTCCGTGTCAAGTAGAAGGTCAGACGGTGTCGTCAGGTCGAAGGGCGAGCGCCCGCCCTTGCGGCGCTCTCTTGGAATGGTGGGACTACCTCGCCCTGGTGCTCGCCGGCTGCGGCCTCGGCCCGGCCGGACGCCGAGCGCCCCGCGCCTCACCGTCACGCAGGACTTCGGCGCTGCGGCAGATCGGGGCGCAGGGCCCTCCGCGAGTGCGTGGTCAGGAGACCGCCATGAGCCTGCTTGATGCGCAACCACAAGGTCAAGACCCGCTATGGCGGCGGGCTTCGTGCAGAGCATCGACGGTCGCTCCGGGGGTACGCATGGCGGGGACCCGGTGGACTGGTTCTATTACGTCAACGGCGTCGAGGCGCCGAAGGGCGGCGGCGAACACGAGTGTGCACCCCGGCGATCACATCTGGTGGGATCTCCACGATTGGAGCCAGACCGACGACGTGCCCGCGGTCGTGGGCTCGTTCCCCGAGCCGTTCCTGCACGGGATGGATGGCAAGCGCCTGCCCGTGCGGGTGGAATGCGTCGAAGTGGGCGGCGAACCGTGCAATACGGTCGTCGCGCGCTTGCGCTCAGCGGGCGTCCCGGCGGCCATCGCGGCGATTCGGCCCGGGGACGAGCCGAAACACTGCGCGTGCTCGTGGGCCCATGGCCGGCGGTGCGGGGGACCCCCGCCACGCAGGCGATCGAGCGGGGGCCGCGCGCGAGCGGCGTGTACGCGCGCCTGCCCGAAGGCGCGGGACGCTCACCCTGCTCGACGCCCACGGGCGCGCGACGCGAACCCTCAGGGCGGGGGCCGGGTCTGGTTGCCGCCACGCGCTACGCCGAAGGGGCTCCGGTGTGGGTCGTGACGGGGACCGACGCGGCCGGCGTGAGCAGCGCGGCGCACGCATTCGGCGAGGCGAGGTTGCGCAACCACTTCGCGCTGGCGCTCGAACCCTCCGGGAGGGCTCGCCCCGTGCCGGCGCCGGCGTCATGAGCTATCGGGGAAGCTAGCCGCGGGCGATGCAGGCGAGGCTCATCTACCGTCGCCTGGCCAGTCCCCTGCACGCCACGCGTGCCACGGTGGGGGCGATGTGGACGATCGCCCTGATCGCGGCCGCCCTCTCCGGCGACGATCCGCTGGTCCTGGCGGCGCTGGCTATGGCGATCGTGCTCGCGGGGGAGTGCGCGGGCGTTGGGGGACAGCTGGTGCGCTCGCTGCGCACCGCCTTGATTGTGGCTCTCCCGATCGTGGTGGTGAACGTGCTCGTGTCGCGCGAGGGCCTCACGGTGTTCGTGCGGCTCGGGGATCTCGGGCCGTTCGGCCAGGGGGACCTGACGGTGGAGGCGCTCGTGTACGGGGCGGTGATCGCCCTGAAGGTGGCCACCGTCATGCTGGCGACGACGCTCGCGAGCCTCGCCGTCGATCCCGACGAGCTGCTGCGGGTGGTGCGACGCCTGTCGTTTCGCTCGGCGCTCACGGCGTCGCTTGCGACGCGCATGATCCCGGTCTTGGCGGGCGACGCTCAGCGCTTGGCGGAGGCTCAGCGCACGCGTCCGGGGGCCGCCCACGCAGGCCCACGCGCGCGTGTGAGGCTTCTGAGTGCGATCGTCGGCTCCTCGCTCGACCGGGCGATGGACGTGGCCGCGACGCTTGAGCTACGCGGTTTTGCGGGCGCGCGCCGAGCTCCGCGGCGCCCGCTGCCATGGTCGCGTCACGACTTCGCGTTCACCGCGTCCGCGGCCACGGTCGCGGCGCTTGCTCTCACCGCGCGGCTCGGCGGGGTGGCCGCGTTCAGCGCCTACCCCCAGATTCGTGTCGGGTCCATGTCCGAGGCGCTCATGCTGGGTGCCATCCTCGGCGTCGCCGTGCTGCTGCCCCTTGCCGACAGACGGGGCATCGAGCCGTGAGCTCGGTCGTCTTCGATCACGTCACCTACTCCTATCCCGGCGCCGGGCGCCGGCGCTCGAGGATGTGACATTCGCGATCGAGCCGGGGGAGCTGTGCGTGCTGGCCGGTCTCTCGGGTCACGGGAAGTCGACGCTGTTGCGGGCGGCCTGTGGTCTGGTGCCACACTTCCACGGCGGCAGCTTCTCCGGGCGTGTCGACCGTCGCGGGGCTCGACACGCGCGAACACCCACCCGCAGCCCTTGGGGCGCTCACGGGGCCCTCTTCCAGGACCCCGAGACGCAGCTCGTGATGGGCTCGGTGCGCGCCGAGCTCGCCCTGGCCCTGGAGAGCCGTGGCCACACGCGCGGCGACGGTGGCGCGCGGGGTCGAGGAGGTGGCGCTGGCGCTCGGGATCGACCAGCTGCTCGACCGCTCCACGCACGAGCTCTCCGGTGGAGAGCAGCAGCGCGTGGCGCTCGGCGCGGCGCTTGCGGGACGCCCGCGCGTGGTGCTGCTGGATGAGCCGACCTCGCAGCTGGACCCGGTGGCGGGCGATGAGCTGATCGGGCTCCTGCGGCGGCTCAACCAGGAGTGGGACACGACGATCGTGCTGTGCGAGCACCGGCTCGAGCGCTGCCTGTCGGCGGCCGATCGCGTAATCGCGATGCACGAAGGGCGCGTCGCGCACGATGGCGACCCCGGCGCCTTCCTGGAGTGGGCCGGCCACGCAGCTCCGGCACTGCAGACACCCGGCGCGAAGCTGTTCTCGCTGGCGGGCATCGCCCCGGCGCCGGTGGGCGTTAAGCAGGCGCGTGCCACGCTGCGCGCCGAAGGGCTGCTCTCAGACGCCGGCGAGCCGCGGTCGGTGGGCCGGGATGTCGATAGGACCGCCGACGGTGAGCCATCTCGGCATACGTCCTCGCGAGGCCCGGATTTTTTGGGGGAGGGGCCGGCGTGCCCCTGGCGATTCGTGGGCTTTGGCTCGAGATCCCGCGCGGCCCGGCGATCTTGCGCGGCGTGGACCTTGTCGTCCGGGCCGGGGAGACGGTCGCGCTGATGGGACGCAACGGCGCCGGCAAGTCCACGCTGTTGCGCCACGCGGCGGGCCTGCTCCAGCCGACGCGCGGGCGCGTCGAGCGTGCGGGGAGGGTGGCGTTGCTGCTACAGAACCCGAACGACTACTTCCTGCACGAGCGCGTGGGGGAAGAGCTGTCGGCGAGGCGCTTGCTCCAGCGCAGGCCTTGGAGGATCTGGCCGAGCGCAATCCCCGCGATCTCTCCGGCGGCGAGCGCCAGCGCCTGGCCCTGGCGATCGTCACCGATGGCCCCGAGGCGCCCGGGGTGCTTGCACTCGACGAGCCGACACGCGGGATGGATCGCGAGGCGAAAGCCGCACTCGCGGCGGAGCTTCGCCGCCGCGCCGGCGAAGGGCAGGCGGTGATCGTGGCGACCCACGATCCCGAGTTCGCGGCGGCGTGCGCCGACCGCGCGTTGCTGCTCGCCGATGGTCGCGTGATCGCCGACGGCCCCACGCATGAGCTGCTCGCCGGCGGCTGGTACTTCTCGACTGAGACGGCGCGCATCCTCGGTGGGGTCGGTGAGGCGCTCGAGCCCGAGGCGGGCGCGCGGTTGCTGGGAGAGTCTGCCAGGACGAGCGAGGCTCGGGCATTTTCCCCCTCGGCGCTGGGGGCCCAGAGTTGAGCTGGCCGTTGGCCACATTCGCGATCGTGCTGGGGATCCTGCTCGCCGGGTGGCTCGTCTATGAGCGCTCGCGTCCTTCGGCTCGCATGACGGCTGTGGTGGGGACGCTCGCGGCGGTGGCCGCGCTCGGTCGCGACGCCTTCGTGGCTCTCCCCGACGTGAAGCCCATCACCGCGATGACTTTCGTCGTCGGCTACGCGCTCGGCCCTCTGCCGGGCTTCGCGGTCGGGGCGGTTGGGATGCTCGCTTCCAATGTCATGCTCGGCCAGGGGCCGTACACCCCGTGGCAGATGGCCGCCTGGGGGCTCGTCGGCCTCGCGGGGGCCGGGCTCGGCCGGCTGAGCGGTAGGCACATGGGGCGCGTCGGGATCGCGCTGGCCTGCGGCGTGTGCGCGCTCGGGGCCAAGGAGATCATGAACGTCTACACCTGGACACTCGGCGCGAGCCACACGCCGCCGGCGCTCCTGGCGGCCGCGGGCGCCGCGTTGCCGTTTGACGCCACCGACGCCATCGCCAGCTTTCTCTTCGGGCTGGCCTTCGGCCCCGAGCTCGCGCGCCTGCTTGGTCGCATGCGTGCGCGCATGACGGTCACTTGGGAGGCCGCCGTGCCTCCGGCGGCGATGCTCGCGATCGTGTGCATGGGCGTTGGCGCCGTGGGCGCTCCCACGCGCGCACGGGGGGCGCCCGTATCGCGGACACCCGCATTCGCCGCTCCCCCGGCGTCTGGGCGCGCGACGGCGCGGCCCTCGGCGCTCGGCCGGCAAGCCGCCACGTCGGGTGCGATCTCGCGGGGGGTGGCATTTCTGAAGGGCGCACAGAACTCCGATGGCGGCTTTGGCGCCGCGAGGGGGCAGCGCAGCAGCGAGCTCTACACGGGCTGGGTCGCCATGGGACTTGCGGCGACTGGCCACGACCCGCTCGACTTGAAGCGTACGGGCCACTCGCTGCTCGAGTCGCTTCGCGGTGAAGCCTCGACGCTCGAAGACCTCGGCGACGAGGAGCGCACGATCCTCGCGCTGCGCGCCTGCGGCGTCTCCACGTACGTTTTCCCGGGGGGCGACCCGGTCGCGAAGCTGTTGCGTGGGCGCGCCCGCGACGGCTCGTTCGGCCGGCTCGTGAACCTCACGACGTTCGCGATCTTCGCCCTACGCGCCTCCGGCCATCCCAGGAGCGACCCGGTCGTACGAGCCGCCGGCCACTGGCTTGCGGCACAGCAGAACCCAGACGGCGGTTTCGGCTTCGCCGGGAGGGGCGCCGGCGAGAATGTCGACGACACCGCCGCGGCCTTGCAGGGCGTGATCGACGCAGGCGGCCTCAACAGCCCGGTTGTCGACCGTGCTGTCGTCTTCCTACGCCACGCGCAGAACCCCGATGGGGGCTTCCCGCAGCAGAAGGGCGGCGAATCCAACGCCCAGTCGAGCGCATGGGCCGCACAGGGCCTCGAGGCCGCCGGACGGAACGTGGGGGCGATCAAACGCGAAGGTAGCCGCTCCCCTCTGGCCTACCTCGAAAGCCTGATCGCTCCCGATGGCAGTGTGCGGTACTCGCGCACAAGCGCCCAGACGCCCGTGTGGGTGACCGCGCAGGCGCTCACCGCACTCGCCGGCAAGCCCTTTCCGATTGCCCCCGCGCCGACGCCCCCGATCGGGCGTCACGCTTCGGCGCCGAGCGTCCGCGCCCATCCCGACCTCGCGGCCGGCACCGCCGCGACCCATCTCGCCCGTGTGCCCCGGGCCCTTGCGCGCCGGTCGGCTAGCGGGGCTGGGGTGGGGTCGGGGCGGAGCAGGACAGAGCACGCCGATGGGCAGGCCCGCCTTGACGCGATGGCTCGCACGGCCGGGGCGCTCGTCGGCTTGGTGCTCGCGCCGGTGCTTCGCTGAAGGCGAGACGCGGCATATCCGAGTATGCGCCGCGTTCGGGCCGGCGCCGCGCTTGCGCGGCCATCGGCTTCGGCTCCTAACCTGAATGGATGTCCGCGACCTCGAGCGCCCCGCTCGCCGACCGCCGTCTGGCCCGCTTTGCCCTGCTGATCGCGGGGCTTTGCGCCATCGGCCTCGCCCTCACCTGGGTGCTGGCCGAGCTGGTGCCGATCACGCATGTCAAGGATGCGGTGGCGCTGTACGACTTCACGCGCCTGAACCGCCCGCTCGTGGAAGTGCCGGCGAATGCCTTGCTAGACCTGCTCTATCCACCTTTCTACGCGGCTTGGGGCATCGTGCTCGTGGTCCTCGCCCTGCGTCGTCGTCTGCCCTGGGTCGCCCTTGCGGTCGTTGTGGTCATGCCGCTGGCGCCTCTCTGTGCTGAGCTGCTCAAGCCGCTGTTGGCTCATTCCCACGATCAGCTCGGCCCGAAATACATCACCAACGCCTCCTGGCCCAGCGGCCACGCGACGGCCGCGTTGACGCTCTCGTGGTGTGCGCTACTCGTCTCCCCGCCGGCGAGCCGCCGGCTCGTCGCCACGCTGGGAGCCGCGTTCTCGGTGGCCGTTGGGGTTGCGCTGCTGGTGCTCGCCTGGCATATGCCAAGCGACGTCGTCGGCGGCTATCTGCTCGCCACCCTGTGGGCCGCGCTGGCGTTCGCGGCGTTGCGCGCGTTCGAGCGCGACGGGGGCGCTCAGAGGCCCGCGCGCAGGCGACTAGCCCGTGCCCGGCGGGGTACCGGAGCCATGCGCGCCTGGAGCCCATAGCGACTCGGGTCCCATCCCGGGTTGGCCGTCGTTCGCGGCGCGGCTGAGGATGAAAAGCATGTCTGAGAGGCGGTTCAGGTAGCGGATCACCTCGGGGTTGCACTCCTCCCCGACCGCTATCGCACGGCGCTCCGCGCGACGGCACACGGTGCGGCAGATGTGCAGCTGGGCCGCCGCCGGCGTCCCACCGGGGATCACGAAGGAGCGCAACGGCTCCAGCTTGGAGTTGACCTCGTCGCACACCTGCTCGAGCCACTTGGCGTATTCGGGCGTCACTCGTAGGCGCACCTGCCCCTTTCCGGTCGCGTCTTGCTCACCCTCGGGCGGAGTCGGCACCGACAGATCGGCTCCGACGTCGAGCAGGTCGTTCTGCACGCGTGTCAACCACTCCGCGAAGCTCGTCGGTAGGCCTGGAGCAAGCAGGGCGACGCCGATCGTCGCGTTGAGCTCGTCCACCGTGCCGTAGGCCTCGACGCGCGGGTGCAGCTTGGAGACGCGGCTCATGTCCCCGAGATGGGTCTCTCCGCCGTCTCCGAGCTTGGTGTAGATGCGCGTAAGGTTGACCGTCACGGCCCGTCGAGTCTGGCAGATGGGCGCGCGGGGTGCCGGTCCTCGGGACGCCCCAAGTCTGGCTCGAGCGCTCCTCGGCGGTGCCCGTGAGGCCGGTCTGACTGCGTGCCGTCCCCAAGATCGGATACTTTCCCGGCCTTCATGCGGGTAGGCGTTCCGAAGGAGACCGCCGAGGGCGAGCACAGAGTTGCGCTCGTGCCGGAGGTCGTAGCCAAGTTGAAGACCAAGGGCATCGATGTCCTGGTCGAGAATGGCGCGGGCGCGGACGCCCTGCTGCCAGACGCGGCGTTCAGCGAGGCCGGGGCGCAGATGACCGCCGATACAGGCGAGGTGTGGCGCTCGGATGTCGTGGTCAAGATCTCACCGCCGAGTGGCCCGGAGGTCGCGCTGCTCGGAGCCGGCTCGATCCTGATCGGCTTTCTTGCGCCCCTCACTAGCCCGCAGACGACTCGTGCGCTCGCCTCCGCCAAAGCTACGGCGTTCGCGATGGAGTCGATCCCGCGCATCTCGCGAGCCCAGTCGATGGATGCGCTCTCCTCGCAGAGCAACATCGCGGGCTACAAGGCCGCCCTGCTCGGCGCGGAGAACATGGGGCGTTTCTATCCGATGCTGATGACCGCGGCCGGCACGATTCCACCCGCCAAGGTGCTGGTGCTCGGCGCCGGCGTGGCGGGCCTGCAGGCGCTCGCGACCGCCAAGCGCCTCGGCGCGCGCACGACCGGCTACGACGTGCGTCCTGAGGTGGCCGAGCAGGTGCAGTCACTCGGCGCCCAGTGGCTTGACCTGGGCCTCGAGGCAAGCGGCGAGGGCGGCTATGCACGCGAGCTCACCGACGAGGAGCGCGCGCAACAGCAACAGGCCTTGACCGATGCGATCAAGGGCTTTGACGTGGTCATCACGACCGCGCTCGTCCCGGGTCGCCCGGCGCCACGGCTCGTGACGGCGGAGGCCGTCGAAGGGATGAAGCCAGGCTCCGTGATCGTCGACCTGGCCGGAGAGTCTGGTGGCAACTGCGAGCTGACCGAGCCGGGCCAGACCGCGATCAAGCACGACGTGAAGATCGTCTCTCCGCTGAACCTGCCGGCGAGCATGGCCGAGCATTCCTCGCAGCTGTTTGCCCGCAACGTGCAGGCGCTCCTGGACCTGCTTGGTCTCTGCCAAGGAGGGCGGCGCCGAGGGAGAGGTCGAGCTGAAGCTCGACTTCGAGGACGAGATCGTGGCCGGGGCGTGCACGGTGCGCGATGGGGAGATCGTGGGCGCCGGGGCCAGGGCCGCCGCCGCCGGCCCCGCGGGCGCCTCCGCTCCCGGCGCTACGGCGGGCTCCGCGGGGGCTTCGGGGACTGGGGCAGGCGCATGATCCTCGCGAGCGTGCTCACCACGAACCTCGCGATCCTCGTGCTCGCGGGCTTCATCGGCTTCGTCGTGATCTCCAAGGTGCCCAACACCCTGCACACGCCGCTGATGTCCGGCACCAACGCGATCCACGGGATCGTGCTGCTCGGCGGGCTCCTGCTCTTCGGCCTGGCCGGCCTCAGCGCCTTCAGCAAGGCGCTCCTGGTGATCGCGGTTGCCTTCGGCACGATCAACGTCGTCGGTGGCTTCCTCGTCACCGACAGGATGCTCGACATGTTCAAGTCGCGCCCCAAGCCCAAGCAGGACGAGGACGGGTCGTCGGACGGCAAGGCGGGGCCATGACGAGCCTTCCCATCGCCACCAGCTTCCTGCAGAGCGAAAGCTTCATCTACGTCCTCTACATCATCGCCTTCGGGATGTTCATCCAGGGCTTGCGCGGACTCTCCGGGCCGACCACCGCGGTACGCGGCAATCGCATCGCCGCGGTGGGAATGGCACTCGCTGTGGTCGCCACGCTGCTCAACCCCAATGAGGGCAACTGGGGCCTGATCGCGCTCGGGATAGCGCTTGGAATCGCCGTCGGAGTTCCTGCCGCGCGCCAGGTGAAGATGACCGCGATGCCACAGATGGTGGCGCTCTTCAATGGCGTCGGCGGCGGCGCCGTGGCGATCATCTCGTGGGTGGAGTTCCGCAGTCTCGGCTCCACGTATGGCTCGCACACGATCGAAATCTTCGGGGAAACGCACCAGGTCGGGGGCGTCGCCACGTATGTCGCGATCTTCTCCGTGTTCGCGGCGATCGTCGGATCGGTCTCCTTCTGGGGCTCAAATATCGCCTTTGCCAAGCTCCAGGAAATTCTCCCGGGGCGCCCGATCTCGCTGGGCCCGGCCCAGCAGATCGTCAACCTGGTGCTGCTGATCCTCGCCGTCGCGGCGGGCGTGGACCTGGTCGCGGGCGCCCACTCCGAACTGCTCGTTCATCGGGATGCTGGTCGTGGCGGCCCTACTCGGTAACGCCGTGGTCCTGCCGATCGGTGGCGCGGACATGCCGGTGGTCATCTCGCTCTTGAACGCCTTCACGGGCCTCAGCGCCGCCGCCACCGGCATGGCGCTCAACAATCCGGCCCTGATCGTCGCGGGGATGATCGTGGGCGCGTCAGGATCGATCCTCACCAACCTGATGGCGGTCGCGATGAACCGCTCGATCCCCTCGATCGTCGCCGGAGGCTTCGGCGGTGGGGGGGCCGTCGAGGGCGCCGAAGGCGCCGGGGAACACGAAGGCACAGTGCGCTCCACGAGCGCCTCCGACGCGGCGATCCAACTCGCCTATGCCAACCGCGTCGTGGTCGTCCCGGGCTACGGCATGGCTGTGGCCCAGGCCCAACACGCGGTGCGCGAGCTCACCAAGGAGCTCGAGGGGCGTGGGGTGGAGGTCAGCTATGCGATCCACCCCGTGGCGGGGCGCATGCCAGGGCACATGAACGTGCTGCTCGCAGAGGCCGACGTTCCCTATGACCAGCTCAAGGAGATGGATGACGCCAACCCCGAGTTCCAGCGCACCGATGTGTCGCTCGTGATCGGCGCCAACGACGTCACCAACCCCGCGGCCAAGAACACGCCCTCGTCGCCGATCTACGGCATGCCGATCCTGGAGGTCTCCGACTCCCGCTCGGTGATCGTGATCAAGCGCTCGATGAACCCCGGTTTCGCGGGGATCGAGAACGAGCTCTACTTCGACCCGAAGACCTCGATGCTCTTCGGCGATGCCAAGTCGGCTGTGAGCGAGATCACAGCCGAGCTGTCGGCTCTCTGAGCCGCCAGAGGGCCCATTGCCCTCGTGAGGCCTTCCGCGTCGCGGACGGTCTCCACAGGAACGACCCCCTATCCCAAATAAAGGCCCACACCGGGCGCTTGGGGCGCCTGTCCGCGTCCGCCTCGCGCTCTCGGGCCCTCAGGCTCCCGGGCGTGCCAAATTGGTACGCAATGCAGACAAGACACACATTGTCAATGAAGTACATCGTATCTTACACTCAACTGAGGGGAGGAAACGCAATCATCTGAGGGGTCTGGGATTTCGCCGCATCGCCTCGCATCTTCGGGTCAAAGACGGGTCGCGCCGGTTGTTGGGGTGCTGGCGTGTGTCGTCGCGGCCTCCGGGGTGGCCGGACCTGCCGGCGGGAGGTCCGAGCCACCCCGGATCGGCCAGCGGGCGGCGCTGGAGCGCCCGGCGCCCAGGCCGCGCGCGAGGGCGAGCGTCGTCGGCGGAGAGGGGGCCTCGATCGCGAGCTTCCCGTTCCAGGTGGCCCTGTATGACCCGCAGGCCGGCTCACCGGCCGCGGGCTTCTTCTGCGGAGGGGTCATCATCGACGCGACCCACGTCGCCACAGCGGCCCACTGCGTCGCCGGCGGCGGAGGGCGGCAGGCCGGCTCGGGAAGCAACGTGGCAGTGCTCGCCGGCTCAAGCGCGCTCGACCCCCCGGACCCCGGGAGCGTCCGCGATCTCGTCCAAGCGAGCGCTTTTGACTCGCACTACAACCCGCAGAGCAGTGACTATGACGTTGCGCTGCTCACGCTCGCACGGCCGTTGTGGACGGGTTCGACCGCGCCACCCATCAACGGCGTCAACCGGATCGCCCCGCTGTCACCGGACCCGGGGAACGTTTCCATCCACGCCAACCCCAACGTGACACCCGCAAGACTCGCCACGGCGAGTGGATGGGGGGACGTCAACCCGGCGCCGGGACATGGAGCCAGCTACCCGGCCAGCCTGCGCTCGGTGCGCATGCCACTGGTATCGGATTCGCTGTGTGAAGAACAGTATTCGCTCATCGAACAGTCGATCACCCCGCGCATGATCTGCGCCGGCGGAGGGCGCTCGCACCTCGACACTTGCTACGGCGACAGTGGAGGGCCACTCGTGGTGGACAGGGACACCCCGGCACGCCCCCCCGCCGACTACATACTGGTAGGGCTCGTCGACTTCGGCAACGGCTGTGCCCAACCCGGCTACGCCGGCGTCTATACGCGGATCGCAAGCCCCGAGATCATGCGCTTCCTGAGCTCCGCAAGCGGACACGTCGCCAGGGCGACCGGCGCGCGGGCCAGGCACAAGAAGCACAAGCACAAGAAGCGCCACCGCCCCGGCTAGCGCAACCGCTTCAGGACTCTTCGACGAGCGCTCAGCGCAACTGGCTGGGTCCCACGTAGCGATACAGCCCGGGGCGCACCATCACAGAGTTGCGCACCGTCCAGGCGGTGGTGGGAGTGCAGTGGCGCCCCGAGGAGCACGGGTTGGGGAGAATCGCATAGCGCACCGCTCCCTCGCGCACGAGCCGGCGCAACTCGTCCCACCGAGACGAGCACGCCATCGACACTGCGCATCACCAGCACCGGCTGGGCGTCCTGGGCGATCAGCCCGACGACCGCGAGTGGGTTGGTCGCCGCTGTCTCATAGCGAGCGCCGTCGCGATGGGCGCGAAGATACACCCCGAACTGGCTGCCCGAGCCGCTCGGGTTTGCGTCGCTCGCCCGTTCTTCCACAAGATCGATCGAGGCCTCCGCCGGGGCCGCCAGCAGCGCGAGCGAGACGACGGCGAGCGCCAGGACACGCAGACGCGGAGTCGTGCCCGCCCTCGCGCCAAGCACTGTCCGGCGTGCAGGCGCCACGCACAGACCCGCCAGCGCCGCGACCGTCGCGAGCATGCACGCCCTCGTGCCGATGTCGCTCACGCCGCACGCCTGAGCGGCGAATGCCGCATTCGCGACGAGTCCCCCCGCGCACAGCCACGCGGCCCGTCGCGTCTCTGCACGCGAAAGTAGATACGCGGTCGCGACCCCGAGGACAGCCGCCACCGCGGGTGCCATCGCCTCCAGGTAGCGCGGCTGCAGGTGGCCCATGAAACTGAACAGCACGTACGCCGTCGCCAGCCACACGAACAGCGTCGCCACCAATCGCCGCCCCATCCGCTCGCCGGGCGCCGCTGCCTCCGCGGCGAGCCCAGCGCCACGGTCGCGCTCGAGCAGCCACAACACCCCGGCGCCGATCAGCAGTGCGAGAGCCGCCACCAGCTCAAGGCCAATCAGTACCGCGTAGTGTGGCTTGCCCACGCCCAGCAGACGCGCGAAACCAGCCGGGCTGGCGAACCCCGAGGAAGCCGATTCGCGGCTCGCGCCCGTGAGTCGTTCGATACCGTCGAACACGAACATCGCTTGTAGATGCTCCCCGTGCGCGACCCGGTCGGAAACGGTCGTCCGCTCAGGGGAGTCGGCGACGCCGTAAACGCCCAGGCCATTGCCACCACCACGAGTACGGTCGTCGTCGCCCCGAAGAGTGCCATCCGTCGCCGCGAGCGGGATGCCCCCCACCACAACAGCGCGAGCGCGGGTAGCGGCACGAGGGCGAGCGTGAGCTTCACGTCAAACGCGAGGCCGACGAGCCCCGCGCTCAATAGGACATAGCGAGCCTTTTGGCTCTGCACGGCCACGATCGCCGACCACAGCGCCGCCACGAGCAGCGCACTCATCAGCGAGTCCATCGTGTCGCTGCGCGAGGTCAACACGGCGATCGGCAACACCGCGAGAGCGAGCCCGGCCACGGTGCCTGCCGCGCGCCCGCTCGCGCGCGCCATCGCCGCGTACAGCAGCGCCACGGCGGCGATCCCGCCAAGGGCCTCCGGTAGGGCGAGCGCGGTGCGATTGAAGCCCAGCAGCTTTGTCGAGAACACCTGTAGCCAAAGGTCCAACGGCGGCTTGTCGATCGCGAGCCGCCCGCTCGGATCGAGCGCTCCGAAGAAGAAGTTGTGCCACGAGAGGCCCATGCTGCGAACGGCGGCATCGTAGAAGGGGTTTGGCGTATCGAGCCCGATAGCCCACAGGCGCAGCGCGGCCGCGACCGCCACGATCGCGACGGGAAGCGCCAGCGAACGCAGCTCCACGCCACGCTCTCGCGTGGACAGCGACGCGCGTCTCTCAGGCGCTCGCGTGCCCCCAGGATCGGCGAGTTGTCGCGAGCGCTTCATCGCAGGTCAGCGTACCGGCGCGTCTGTCAGCGCGAGCCGTCTGGGTCAAGCGGTGCACGAGCCCTCTCCTCTGGAAGACTGGAGGCGTGATCTCACGCAAGGACGCCGTCGCCGCCCTCTCCGCCAACGAGTTCGACCTCCTGGTCGTCGGCGGCGGGATCACGGGTGCCGGGGTTGCCCTGGACGCGGCCGCGCGCGGCTACAGTGTGGCGCTCATCGAGCGCGCACGACTATGCCTCGGGGACTTCGAGCCGCTCCAGCAAGCTTGTTCACGGTGGCCTGCGCTATCTCCAGAACTTCGATCTGGGGCTCGTTCGCGAGGCGTTGCTCGAGCGTCAGCTGATGGTGGCGCTCGCGCCGCATCTAGTGCGCCCGTTGCCGCTCGTGGTGCCGGCGTTTGGAGGGGCTCGGCCGGATCGGCTGATGGGTGTGGGGTTGAACCTCTACGACGTCATGTCGGTCGATCGCGAGCGCCTGCGCTCCCGTCGCTCCCGTCGCTCCCGGGGCGAGCAGGCCGCGGCTGAGCCGGGGGACGGCTATGGCACGGCCACGCTCGAGCAGGGGGAGTCCTGGAGCCCGGAGCGCCATCGGGTCATCTCCGGCGAGGCCGTCGTGGAGCTGCTGCCCGCGCTCGCGCGGCGTGAGCCGACGAGCGGCTACCTCTTCTATGACTGCCAGACCGACGACGCGCGTCTGGTGCTGACCGTGCTCGGCGAGGCCGAGCGCTTCGGAGCGGTGTGCGCCAACCGTCTGAACGCCACCGCCCTGCTCGAGCGCGATGGGCGCGCCCGCGGCGTGCACGTCTGTGACGAGGAGAGCGGTGAGCGCTTCGAGGTGCGCGCCGAGAACGTCGTCAACGCCACCGGGGTGTGGGCCGACGAGCTGCGCCCGCAGGAGCTCCACGACGAGGCCGAGCTGCCCGTGATCAGACCGAGTCGCGGAACCCACGTGACCCTGCGCCACGAGGACCTGCCCCTCGTCGGGGGCGCGATCGTGCCCGCCGGGGCCGGCCGCACGATCTTCGCGCTGCCCTGGCTGGGGCGCACGCTCGTCGGCACCACCGACAACGACTATGAGGGCCCGCTCGAGCATGTTCAGCCGGCAGGCGAGGACGTCGACTACCTGCTGGCGGCCGTCAACGAGTTCTTCGCCACCGAGCTCGCCCGCGATGACCTGGCCGGCGCCTATGCCGGCGTGCGCCCTCTGATTTCCACCGGCGACACCAAGAAATCTGTGGACATCTCCCGCAAGGCCGAGCTGTACGAGACCTCCAGTGGCATGATCACGATCACAGGAGGCAAGCTCACCACGTGGAGGCGGATGGCCAAGATGGTCGTCGACCGTCTCGTCGAGCGCGAAGCGCGCGACGCCCCCTGTCGCACCGCCGAGATTCCACTGGGGCAGGCCCTCGTGGCCGGCGAGCTGAGCTCCATGAACAGCGTGTCCGAGCCGGCGCGGGCCGCGCTCGCCTCCCGCTACGGCTACGGCGCACACGAGGTCCTCGCGCTCATCACAGATCGCGAGGAGCTGGCTCAGCCGATCGTCCCTGGGCTTCCCGACCTGATGGCCGAGGTCGTGATCGCCGCTCGCCGCGAGCAGGCGCGCAGCGTGGGGGACGTGCTCCTACGGCGCACACGCCTAGGGCTGATCGCCGCGCGAGAGCTCCTGGGCGACGGCGATGAGCTGACCCCCGCGGTGGGGCGTGTTGCGGACGTGCTCGCGGGCGAGCTCGGCTGGAGCGGCGAGCGCACCGCCATCGAGACCGCGCGCTTCCTGGAAGAGGCGCGCCTGGAGGGGATCCTTGTGGCCGATGACTAGGCCAGAGCCTCCTGGTAGGACCGACTGGCCGGCTAGGGTATTAAGCGCACGTGGGTGCCGACCGCTGTTCCAACGCGGCCGGACGCCAACCGCCCGACCACACTACGAAGGAGAACCACATGACAGTGCTCGACCGCTCTGAGCTTCAGGCAAGCCCGCTCGCCGATCTGCACCTGATCGCCGACCAGATAGGACTGGAGGGCTTCAGGCGACTGCGCAAGGCCGACCTGATCGATGCGATCCTCGGCGAAAAGGGAGAGGATGTCGCCGACTCCGACGACGCTTCCTCCGATGACGGCCCTTCCGGGGAGGAGCCCGAGCGCCGTACCCCCGCACGGCGTTCACGCTCGCCGCGCTCGCGACGCGCCGGCTCAGACGCGAAGTCCTCGACCGACCCGAAGTCGGCTGCCGAGGAGGACGAGGAGCCCGCGCGTCCGGTCTCCGACAGCGCCCCTCCGCGCGACGCGGGCGTGGGCGTGGGCGCACCGAGCGCGACAAGCCCGAGAAGCCAGAGGAGCCCGGACGCACAGCCGAGGGGGTCGTCGAGGTGCTTGGCAACGGCTCGGCCTTCCTGCGAGTAGACCCACCTGAGCCCTCCGATGAGGACGTCTACATCTCCGCCGCCCAGGTACGTCGCTGCGAGCTCGTTTCCGGGGATCGCGTCAACGGGCCCGTGCGCACGCCCAGGCGCTCCGAGCGCTACTCCTCGCTGGTTCGCATCGACACGATCAACGGCCAGTCGGCCGACTCGGTCTCCGAGGGGACCCGCTACGAGGACCTGTCGGTCACCTATGCCGGCGAACGGCTGGCCTTCGACTCCGAGGACCCCACGCTCAAGGCGATCGAATGGTTGACTCCCCTCGGCCGCGGCTCCCGCGCCGTGATCGTGGGCGGGGCCCGCGCCGGCAAGACGGAGACGCTGCGGCAAATCCTCGGAGCGCTCGCCGGCCGCGAGGGGATCGAGCTGACGCTCGCGCTCGTCGGCGTGAGACCCGAGGAGCTCGGGGAGTGGCAACAGGGTCCCGTGGCGCCCGAGACCATGCTCACATTCGCCGCCTCCCCGGATGCTCAGGGGCAGGCCGTAGAGCCCATCGTCGAGACCGCCAAGCGCATCGCCGCCCGCGGTGGCAACGCCATCGTGCTGATCGACGGGCTCGACGGTATGCACTCCCACACGGCCCGCAAGGTGCTCGCAGCCGCCCGCAACCTGAAGGACGGAGGCTCGCTCACGGTGATTGCGACGGCCGCCCGCCCCTTTGGTGGAGAGACCACGGTGATCGCCCTGGATGCCGTTCGCGCCAGCACGGGTCAGCCGACGGCGCTCGACCTCGTGGGCAGCGGGACGCTCAAGCCCGAGCTCCTGGTCGGCGAGGATGGCGCCGAGGCGATCACCCGCGCCCGCGCGACGGCCGCGGAAGGATGAGCGAGGTCGTCTACCTACGGTAGGCGACGCGGCCCCAAGAGGGCTCTGGGGCGAGCTCGATCGGCTCGCCGCTGCGGTCGTGCTGGATGTAGACGAAGCTGCCTGTCTCCTCGACGAAGGCGAACATCAGCTCTCCCTCGTTAACGCGCTGGTCGAGCCACGCGCCTCGGAACACCAGGCGACGCAGCCAGTGCACGAGCGAGCGCTCGGCTGGGCCGACGATCTCGGGCCAGCAGTCGTTGACGTGCTCGCCCAGCGCCGAGGCGGGGTCCTGGATATCTCCGTTGACCGCCAGATTCACGAGATCCTCCAACTCGTCCTCACCGAGGCGCCCGCCGACGAAACCCAGCTTCAGGGCGGCTTGCTCGCAGCGCTCTGAGAAGTCACGTTCGTTGAAGGTGAAGCGCAGATCGCCGTATTCGAGGACGAAGTCCTCACCGGAGTTGTAGTTGCCGCGACGTGTCTTGTCCATGGTCGATGATCTAAGGGTTTGGGTGGATGTTGGATGTGGAGCGTCGCTTCGCCAAAGCTCCAGGCCGTCGGGATCATAAGCGGGCCTCCTGCCCGCCCGCTGTACCTGCACGCGATATTGCATTCAGGGGATGCGAACCTTGGGCATTCGGGAGAGCTTGCTCATCCTCGAGGGCGCCGCCATCTCGGGCATCCTCTTCTGCGGTGCGCCTTCGATTCGGAGGAAGGCCTCTATACGCTCCGGGTAGATGGCACGCCTCACAGAGCACGGACTGCGGCGATCGGTCGGGGTCTCCGGCCTGTTCGCCACCGCCTACGGCAACGTGGGCTCGTCGATCTACTACGCGCTTGGGCTCGTGGCCTCCTTTGCCCTGGGGCTGACGCCGATTGTCTTCGTAATCGCGGGCTTCATCTTCTATCTGACCGCCGCGACCTACGCGGAGGCGACCACCATGTTTCCCGAGGCCGGTGGATCCTCCAGCTTCGCGCGCCACGCCTTCAACGAGTTCTGGTCGTTCTTCGCGGCGTGGGGGCAGATGCTCAACTACGTCATCACGATCGCGATCTCCGCGTTCTTTGTTCCGCACTACATCGGGGGGCTCTTCTGGAGCCCCTTGCGCCATTCGCCGGGCGACGTCGATAGTCGGCGTGCTCGTAGTCGTGGTGCTGGCGATCGTGAACGTGTTCGGGGTCAACGAGGCGGCTCGCCTGAACATCTTCCTGGCCGTCGTGGACTTCGGCACCCAGCTTCTGCTCGTCGTGCTGGGCTGTGTGCTCGTCTTCTCCCCGCACACCCTGTCCGGCAATGTGCACTGGGGTGTGGCGCCCACATGGAGGAACTTCATCGTCGCGATCCCCGTGGCGATGATCGCCTATACCGGCATCGAGACCATCTCGAACATGGCGGAGGAGGCGCGCGACGAGGCAAGGACGATCCCCCGCGCGATCAACCGCGTGGTGATC
The DNA here is from genome assembly GCA_963742945.1 of uncultured Solirubrobacterales bacterium. Lineage (GTDB taxonomy): Bacteria > Actinomycetota > Thermoleophilia > Solirubrobacterales > Solirubrobacteraceae > Palsa-744. The sequence goes on from CAVUNX010000011.1 coordinate 77,342, forward strand.
GCGGTGTTCGCGATCTATGCGCTCTTGCCCTCGGTGGCTCTCTCGGCCCTCCCGGTCACGTGCAGTCACGGTAAGTGCTCGACGCTCCTCGGCGTCAGCGAGGAACATGGAGGTTTCGCAGGGGATCCTGTGCTCGGCATCGTCAAGCACCTCCATCTCGGACCGCTTCAGCATGCCGGTGAAATCTATGTTGGGCTGCTGGCCGCGACGATCCTGTTCATCGCGACAAACGCGGGCATCATTGGGGTCTCGAGGCTGGTGTACTCGATGGGCATCCACCGCCAGCTGCCGGATCGCCTGCGCCAGCTCCACGTTCGCTACCGCACTCCCTGGGTGGGGATCGTGCTTTTCTCGGCGTTTGCCTGCCTCGCGATGATCCCCGGCAAGGCGGAGTTCCTCGGCAACATCTACGCCTTCGGAGCGATGCTCTCGTTCACGATGGCTCACGTCGCGGTGATCGCGCTACGCCTCAAGGACCCCGACCGTCCGCGCCCCTATCGCGGACCGGGCACGCTGCGGCTCGCCGGGCGCGAGCTCCCCCTGTTCGCGATGGTGGGTGCGCTCGGAACCGGCTTGGCGTTCCTCACAGTGACGGTCCTGCACCTGGACGTGGCGTTTGTGGGCGTTGCCTGGCTCATGGTTGGAATCCTCGTCTACGTCCTCTATCGCCGAAACCAGGGGTTGGATCTCCGAAGCACCGAGCGCGTCGCGAGTCCCGAGCGTCCGGCCGACTTCGAAGCCCTCGGGTATCGCACCGCACTCTTGCCAATCTTCGGCGGAGACGTCAGCGCGAGCGCGCTGTCGAGCGCGGCGAAGCTGATCGGCGAAGCCGGTGCGGTGTACGCCGTGTTTGTGCTGCCCGTGCCCAGCCAGCTGTCGCTGGAGGCCGGACTGGAGGCCGAGGAGGCCGAGGGTCGGGCGGCCCTGGAGAGCGCGCGTATCAAGGCGCGCCGCTCGAACATCAAGATCCGCACGGGCCTGATCCGCACGCGTAATCCTGGCGCGGCGCTCGTCGAGGAGGCCAAGCGCGTCGGCTCCGACGTCATCTACTGGTCGACAATCCACGCCCCGGTCGGCGAGCAGCGCATCGGCCCGACCGCCACCTACCTCCTGACCAAGCGCCCGTGCCGCGTGATCATCGAGACCGAGAACCGGCCCGAGCGGGCGCGCGAGGCCGAGAAGACGCCGCTGAGCGGGGCGCCGGCCTGAGCGATCATTCGCTTTGCGACGGCGCCAGCCCAAGCACGAGCTTGAAGTGCTCGACTCCACCCTGGCTCGTCGCCCCGGCGGTGAGGGTGCCGAGCGACTTGAAGTAGGGCACGAGGTTCGAGACGCCCGGGCTCTGGGTCAGGCCGACCCTTCGAGGAAGCCGAGCAGGGTCGGGAATTCGACGATCAGGCTCGGTTCGATGCCACCGCCGAGGGTGGCGGTGGCGGTGGAGTAGGAGGGGGAGGTGGCGAGCGTGCTCGACGGTGTCAGCGCGCCTTCGACGGAGGCTGTCCGAGTCCGAGCACGAACTTGCCCTTCGGCCCGTCGGCGATGAAGATCACGGCCGGGAAGCCCTGCAGCTTGACGCTCACGGCCGCGTCGGTGCCGGGGATGGAGGCGTGCTGACGACCGCCCCGGCACTCTGCATCAGCTTGCGCCAGCTTGCCGACGGCCGCCTGCGAGGCGCGCGGGTTCGGTGGAGGCGATCACGAGCGCCGCCTGCAGGTTGAACAGGCCGGTGCCGCTCACGAACATGCCGCCGGGGCTCGCCCAGCTACCGAAGTCCTGTTGCAGTTTCGCCTGGGCGAGTCGAGCTCGTGAAAGATCTTTTCGATGCTGCGCCGCCAAGCGAGGCGAACACGGTCGAGCTGCCAAACGAGGCCACGCCGCGCAACAGAGCCCAGCGCGCGCGGTAGGTTGGCTCCGCGCCGGCTTCCCACGCCCGCGGCGAGCCATGCTCCGCTCGGGCATCGCCCCGAGCGCCTTGGCGCCTTCCTGGCTGAACAGGGGGTCGGAGCCGCCGGCGGAGTGGATTTCGCCCTGCAGCGAGATCGAGTTGGAGGTCGGGGTCACCGACAGAGAGGCCGATTGGGCGCCCGCGAACAGCTGGCCGATCAGCGAGACTGCCCTGGCCGGCGACGCCGCTCGAGCCGTGGACCGCCTTCGTCAGCGCTTCGGGCCGGACGTAGACGCTTGCGATGGCGTTCTCCGGTGGCTTGGCATAGCCGCTGGCATTCGTGATCGCGGAGCGCCCCCGAGCGAGGTGTCCACCACGCTCTTGAAGCCCGATTCGCTGCCGATCACGGCGAAGTCCTTGACGATGCCCTCTGCGGCTCCGCTCGGGGACACCTGGTAGGAGACGCCCCGGTAGCTCGCCCCGTGGGCTCCCTGTTCGTGGGCGCGTCGCTAAAGGAACGAACGAGCGCCGCCCACGTCGGAGGTGTCGAGCACGATTGCGCCCTCGGACCGCTGGAGCCGAAGGCGTCCGGCGCCAAGGAGCCGCGCCCGCACTCGACAGCCCGCCTTCGAGCAGCGCCTGGGCCGAGCCGCGCTCTGTGGGCAGCCTGCTCGTGTCGAGTGAGGTTATGAATACGCCTCGCGTCGTCGCCGACCCACGGCTCGATGTCGCGCTTGAAGTCGAGATGGCTGCCTTCGCTGCGAGCAGGGCCTGCGCGAGGCTGCCGTACGGTTCGGTCAGGTGCGTGAGCGTCTTCGCCGCCGAGGACGCCGTACCCTTCGCGCCGCCGCTCGGCTTGATCGCGAGCTTCGCGTACAGAGGGGTCGAGGCCGGCGTGACCGTGGCTGGGTCGGCGTCGGTGCCCGCGCCGGAGGAACCGCATCCCGCAAGTGCTCCTGCGGCGAGCAGCGCCGTCGCACTCCCGAGCAGTGCTGTTGCGCCAGGGCCGCGCCGCGGGCCGGAGGCCCGCGGGTGGGAATGAGCGGGTGAGGCGATCGTGGCTATGGGCAACGCGTTCCTTTCTCTGGGAGGTCTGGCGTGAATTCGTGGCCGGCAGTTGCTCAGGTGTGGTCCCTGTCGAGCTGCAGTCCTGGTTGGGTTGCGCTGCAGTGAGGTCTCGCAACGAACGTTACACGCGCCGCCCCTGCACGTTCGCATGCATTCGTGAGGGGCTTGCCGGACGATGCCTCCCACCGCCAAAACCTTCGGCTGAGCAGGGCTTTTGGGGTCTTTTTGGGTGTTGGGGCGTGCATTGTGGGAGAAAATGTGCAATTGGGGTTGCGTTGTGGGGGAAAGTGGGGTAAGTTCGCGGTAGCGAGCCGTGGTGGAGGAGCTCCTCCCACTCCTCCACCGCGGCTCGACCTACTTGATTGGAGCCCCCCCAGTGGCTTTCCGCGGCACCTTCGACCACACGCTCGACGCGAAGAACCGGCTCACGGTCCCCGCTCGCTATCGCGCCGCCCTGTCGGACGGAGTCGTGCTCGCGATGCCGGTAGACCTCAAGCCCTACGTCGGCGTGTGGCGTCCACAGGACTACGAGCGCTACACCGAGCGCTCGCTGGCGGAGCTTCCACCGCTCTCCTCTCGCTTGACAGAGCTCGAGCGCTTCTTCTACGGGAGCTCCCACGACATAGACCTCGACGCGGCCGGGCGGATCATGGTGCCGGGCTTCCTCGGCGAGCACGCCAAGCTGAGCAAGGAGGTCGTTGTGGTGGGGGCCGGCGACCGCCTGGAGCTGTGGGACAAGGCCAGCTGGAGACGAACACCGACCGGCGCTGCTCGGCAGCGTCGCGGAGATCACCGCGCGCGTTGACCATCCTGCTTGACATGACCACCTCGCACATCCCCGTGCTCGCCGAGGAGCTGCTCGAGCTGCTCGACCCCCAACCCGGCCAGCTGGCGATCGACTGCACCTTTGGCGGGGGAGGACATGCGCGCATGGTCGCCGAGCGCCTTGGGCCGGAAGGGGCACTCGTCGCGATCGACCGCGACCCCGAGGCTCAAGAGCGCTTCATGGAGCTCGCCGACGAGGTCCCGTGCTCCATGCGCTTCATCCGCGGCGGCTATGCCGAGGCGCTCGCGCTGCTCGCCGAGGAGGGCGTACGGGCCGACAGCGTCTATCTCGACCTCGGCATGTCCTCGATGCAGATCGACACGCGCGAGCGCGGCTTCTCCTACTCCTATGACGCTCCGCTGGACATGCGCATGGACCCGCGCCAGGAGCTCACCGCACGCGAGATCGTCGCCACCTGGGACGAGCGCCGGCTCGCCGGGATCCTGCGCGAGCTGGGCGAGGAGCGCCACGCGACATCAGATCGCGCGCGCGATCGTGCGCCGGCGCGCACAGGCCCCCGTCGACACGACACTCGCGCTCGTCGACGTGATCAGCTCGGCGATCCCCACGCCCGCTCGCTTTGCCGCGGGGCACCCCGCCAAGCGCACCTTCCAGGCGCTACGCATCGCCGTCAACGACGAGCTCGGCCAGCTCGACGACCGCACTACCGCTCGCGTGGGAGCTGCTGCGTGAGGGTGGTGTGCTCGCCGGAATCTCCTTCCACTCGCTCGAGGACAGACGCGTCAAGCGCTTTCTCGCAGAGCTCGCACGAGGCTGCATCTGCCCGCCCGACCTGCCGGTGTGCGGCTGTGGGCGCGAGCCCGAGGCCGCGCTGCTCACGCGCGGGGCGACCATGCCCTCGGCGGAAGAGGCTACACGCAACCCACGCGCCTCCTCGGCGCGCCTGCGCGCCGCAACCAAGCTCGCAGGTTGGGCGGGCTCCTCTACACAACCAGGAGGTGAGGCATGACGCCCCCCGCCACAGCCCGGCTCGACCCATCGTCCCGCATCCGGCTCTCGCAGCGCGGTGCGCCATCCCACGAAGGATCTCCGGTCCCGGTCGCGTCGCGGGATCGGTCACCGCCGCGGCCGTAGCCATCCCCGCGCCCGGCGATCGCGCTGCCGCGCAAGCGCCCCTCGCGCCCCCGCGTCAAGGCCGCGCCGCGCCCAGCGCGAAAGGCAGCGCGCAGGAGCGTGCGGCAGGCATCGCCCGGCATCGCTCTGCGCGCCGTGGGCGCGCTCGAGGACATCTCCGCCAGCGCCCTGTCTCGACAGGCTCATTCGAGGACGACTATGGATCGGCCTGCTCGCCTTTGCGCTGATCGGGATGGTCGCCATGCAGCTGCTCGTGCTCAAGCTCAACACGGGAATCGGCCACACGCTCGAGCACGTGGCGCCAGCTTCAGCGAGCCAATGCGCAGCTCGGCATCGAAAACTCCACCTCCTCGGCCGAAAGCCGGATCGCTCCCTCGGCGGCGAACGCCGGGATGACGCTCGCGCCCGTGGGAACGGTTCACTTCGTTGCCGCCAGCCGGGTGGACGCCTCGCGGGCGGCGAGCGCGCTCCCGCGCCATCCGGCCTCTCTCAGCACGCCCTCGACAGAAGCATCCAGCGGGGCGTCCGAACCCACCCCGACGGAAGCGGGCGAAACCGCGACGAGCTCTCGCCTCCAGTTCCCCGAGCGGAGCTGCCGGCGGCGAAACAGAAGGCTCGCCCGAAAGCTCATCAGCCGGCTCCGGCGCCCCCCAGGGATCGGTCGCCACCGCTGAATCGGGAGGCTCGGCGGAAAGCCGGGTCTCGCCCGAAAGCTCCGTCTCGAGCGTCAGGCTCGCGGGAATAGGCGATGGCCGTCGTCCAGCGTCGCGTTGGGACTCCTGTTTGCGCTCTTCTTCCGTTGCTGCTCGTGGCCGGCCTACGGGCTTGTATCTAGGAGGCCCTCACAGCGCCGCGCTGCGCCGCGCCGCACGTACACAGCAGCTCACGACGAAGTCGTGCCGGCCGAGCGTGGCACGATCACCGACCGCAACGGCGTAGCTCTAGCGATCTCAGAGCCCGCGCAGGAACTCAGCGCCGACCCCTATCTGATCAAGCACCCTTTTGCCACCTCCCAGCGCCTGGCGCCACTGCTCGGTCTCACGCAGGCGCAGGTACTCACCAAGCTCAGCGAGCACACGCGGCTTCGTGTACCTTGCGCACGCGCTCCCCTACAACGCGGCGCACCGGGTTCTGGCCCTGAAGATCCCCGGCGTGCAGGGGGCTCCGGTGATGCGGCGCGTCTACCCACGCGGGACGCTCGCGGCTCAGGTGCTCGGAATCGTCGGCACCGAACATGAAGGCGCAGGCACCATGGGTCTCGAGTACTCGCACAACGCGCTCCTGGCCGGCCACGCAGGCCGGCGACGGGTCGTCAGCGACGCGATCGGGCAACCGATCTCGATCGCCGAAACCCGTCACGAGCAAGCCGGATCGTCGATATCGCTCACGCTTGACGCCAACATCCAGCAGCGCACCGAAGATGTCCTGAGCGCGGTCGGCCGGGTTTTCCAGCCCAAGGACTCGACGGCGATCGTGATGGACCCGCGCACCGGCGCGATCCTCGCAATGGCCAACTGGCCCCCCGTGGACGCCAACCACCCACGCCGCGTCGGCTATCGAAGCGTTCCAGAACCGGGCCGTCAACTTCGACTACGAACCGGGCTCAACGTTCAAGGCCTTCACCGTCTCGGGGGCACTCCAGGAAGGGCTCATCACTCCCAACACGGGCTTTGAAATCCCCGACCAGATCCAGGTGGCCGACCGCACCATCCACGACGACACCGAACATCCGGGCGAGTCGCTCACCACCTCGCAAATCCTCGCCCAGTCAAGCAACGTCGGGGCAATCAAGATCGGGCTGCTCGAGGGCAAGCAGAAATTCGACTCATGGGTGCACCGCTTTGGCTTCGGCGCGCCCACTGGGGTCGACCTTCCCGGCGACGAACGTGGCGCCACTCTGCCGCTGAGCCGCTACTCGGGCTCCTCCATGGGCAACCTCCCGATCGGCCAAGGCGAGCTGGTCACGCCGATCCAGATGGCCACCGCCTACTCGGCGATCGCCAACGGCGGGATCCTGCGCCCGCCCCACATCGTCGGCCAGGTCGCAGGGCGTAGCGTCAGCGAGCCCACCGGGAGACGAGTGATCTCGCAAGCCACGGCGGCCGAGCTACGGACAATGCTGAAGGGAGTGCTCGCCCCGGGGGGGACGGCGAGTGAGGTCTCGATACACGGCTACCAACTTGCGGGCAAGACGGGGACCGCCAGCAAGATCGACCCCAGTACCGGCGAATACTCGAAAAGCGCCTACGTTGCCTCCTTCGTCGGGTTCGCCCCAGCGTCGAACCCGAAGCTGCTGAGCGCCGTGATCATCGACGAACCCCAGACCGGCTCGATCTACGGCGGTGTGGTCGCCGCCCCCGCCTTCGGCCAGATCATGGAATTCGCGCTGCCCTATCTCGGCATCCCGCCCGGATAGGGACCCGCCCTCCCGCCCGCTGGTCGGTCGATCCCCTCTGGTGCGAGCCCTAGACTCTCGCTCCTTGCGACGAGACGGCGCGAAGCCATGAGGTTCGACGAGTTGACGGCCACTGAGATCCCCGGGCTGCGGGGCTCCTCGCCAACCCCTGACGCACTCGAGATCACAGGGCTCGCCTACGACAGTCGCCGCGTTCAAGCCGGCACGCTGTTCTGCTGCGTCCCCGGCTACGAGCGCGATGGCCACGACTTCGCCCCCTCCGCCATCGCGGCCGGAGCCGCCGCGCTGCTCGTCGAGCGACCGCTCGACCTCGGCCTCCCCGAGATCGTTGTGGACTCATCCCGCGCCGCCATGGGCCCGCTCGCCGCCCGCTTCTACGACGAGCCCACATCCGAGCTGCGCGTGGTCGGCGTCACCGGCACCAACGGCAAGACCACCACAGCCCACCTTGTGCGAGCCCTGCTCGAGGCAGGCGGAGAGCCATGTGGCCTACTTGGGACGGTGGAGTCACAGATCGCCGGCTCACGCCGTGCGGCGGCTCGCACGACCCCTGAGGCGATCGACCTGCAGGCCGACTTCCGTGCGATGCTCGACGGGGGTGAGCGATTCTGTGCGATGGAGGTCTCCTCGCACGCGCTCGCCCTTGGGCGCACCGATGCCGTCAGCTTCGCCGCCGCCGTCTTCACGAACCTCACCCAGGACCACCTCGACTTCCACGAAACGATGGAGGACTACTTTCAGGCCAAGCGGCTCCTGTTTGGGTCAAGAGACCCACTGGCCAAGCCCGCGCCGGCGGTCGTAAACCTCGACGACCGCTACGGGCAACGACTCGCCGCCGAGCTCGAGCACGTCATCACCTTCGCCATCGACGCCGACGCCGATTTCCGCGCACGCGACGTACACGTCCAGCTCGCCGGCTCGCGGTTCGAAGTGCACACGCCCGTCGGTCCACGCACGCTTTCGCTCCCTCTCCCCGGCCGCTTCAACGTGTCCAACGCGCTCGCCGCGCTCGCCGCGACGCACGCCCTCGGGGCCGACCTGGACACGCTGGTGGAGGCGCTCGAGCGCGGAGTGCGAGTACCCGGTCGCGTGGAGCCCGTCGAGGAGGGTCAGGGCTTCGCCGTGCTCGTCGACTACGCCCACACTCCCGACTCGCTCGAAGAATGTCCTCGGCACCGCCCACGAAGTCGCCCACGGCCGCGTCATCTGCGTGTTCGGCGCCGGCGGCGACCGCGATCGCGGAAAGCGCCCTCTGATGGGGGAGATCGGCGCTCGCCTCTCCGACGTCCTGCTCATCACCTCCGACAACCCGCGCTCGGAGGATCCCGAGGCGATCATCGCGGAGATCATGGCCGGGGCAAGCAGCGTCCCACGCCCATCCGGGGCCCCACCGGTCCAGGCCGAGGTCGATCGGCGCTTGGCGATCGAGCGTGCGATTTCGCTCGCCGAGCGCGGCGACGTGCTTGTGATCGCGGGCAAGGGCCACGAGCAGGGACAGGAGCTCGCGGGCGGCGTGAAGGTTCCCTTCGACGACGTCACAGTCGCGCGCGAAGCCCTCGGCGCGCGGATCGAGTCGAGACACTGATGGGGCGCATCCTGATCGGGGGCACCGCCGCCCTGCTCATCTGCATCTTCCTGAGCCCGAAGTTCATCGAGTTCTTGCGCAACCGCGAGTTCGGCCAACACATCCGCGAGGACGGCCCGCAGGGACACCACGAGAAGGCGGGCACCCCGACGATGGGCGGGATCATCGTCTTCCTCGCGGTCACGGTCCCTTTCCTGATCCTCACTAACTTCGAATGGCGTTCCGTGGGGGTCTTCGGCACCGCCATCGCCTGTGCGCTGCTGGGCTTTGCCGACGACTACACCAAGCTCGTCAAGCGCCGCTCGCTCGGTCTGCGCGGGCGTACCAAGCTCGCGATCACGATCGCGATCTCGCTGGGGCTGTGGTACATCGCCAGCCACGAGGCCCATCTCGCGCCCACGTTGCGCCTGCGCTTCGTCGACTATCAGGTGGACCTCGGCGTGTTCTATCCGGTGCTCATCTATCTGGTGGTCGCCGGGACCACCAACGCCGTCAATCTCACCGACGGGCTCGACGGGCTCGCCGCCGGCTGCGGCGCCATCGTGCTGCTCGCCTACGTCGGTATCACGTTCATCGCCGAAGACTTCGATCTCGCGATGCTCGCGGGGGCGCTCGTCGGTGCGTGTGTCGGTTTCCTGTGGTTCAACGCGTTCCCCGCCACGATCTTCATGGGGGACACCGGCTCGCTCGGGATCGGTGGGGCGATCGCGGGGCTCGCGGTGATGACCAAGACCGAGACGCTCCTGATCCTGCTCGGTGGGATCTTCGTGATCGAGGCGCTCTCGGTCGTGATCCAGGTGATCTCCTTTCAGATGACCCGCCGGCGAGTCTTCCTGATGGCCCCGATACACCACCATTTCGAGCTGCGGGCCTGGTCTGAGACGAAGATCATCCTGCGCTTCTGGATCGTCGCGGCGATCTGCTGCGCGATCGGCTTTACGATCTACCGGCAGAGCCTCGGTTGAGGCAAGCCGCGAACGACCACCCCCCGCGTCACGGAGCGCTCCACGGGTGAAGCCCCGTCCAGAGCTGCCACCCGGCCCCTATCTCGTGGTCGGCCTCGCCCGCTCGGGCATCGCGGCGGCCCTCGCGCTGCGAGCCAGGGGCGAGCACGTCATCGGGGTGGATGCCCGCCGGCCCGAGCACCTGGACGCGCTGGTCGAAGCCGGCATCGAGCTTCACCTGGGCGAGCAGGGCGTGGCCCTGCTCGGGCGCGTGAGCACGGTCGTCAAGAGCCCGGGCGTGCCCGCCCAGGCTCCCGTGATCGCGCAGGCGCGCTCACGTGGGATGTGCGTGCTCGGCGAGCTCGAGCTCGCCTGGAGGATGCTTCCCAACGAGCTCATCCTCGTGACCGGCACAAACGGCAAGACCACGACGGTTGAGCTGATCGGCCACATCCATCGTCAGGCCGCCCTTCCGGTGGCCGTGGCCGGCAACGTCGGCGCGGCATTGAGTGGGCTCGTCGGTGTCGCCGAGAAGCGCGTCACGGTCGTGTGCGAGGCATCCTCCTTTCAGCTCGAAGACACGCTCGCCCTCGCCCCGGAGGCCGCTGTGCTGCTCAACCTCTCCCCAGACCACCTCGACAGGCACGGGACGCTCGAGGCCTACCTGCAAGCAAAGCTGTGGGCCTTCGCCCGTCAAGGGGCGAGCGACGTGGCCGTCGTCCCGGCCGACTTCGGGGCCGAGAAGATCCCCGGGGCCGCCCGGCGCGTGAGCTTCGGTCACGCTCGTGGCGCGCAACTCTCAGAGCGCGAGGGAGCCCTCTACTGGGGGGGCTCGCAGCTGCCTGCGCTCCGGCGATCTGCTTCTGCGCGGGCGCCACAACCTGGAGAACGCGATGGCCGCCGCCGCGGTCTGTCTGGCGCGCGGGCTCGACCCGGAGGTCGTGCGAGCCGGCCTGCGTGGCTTCGCGGGCGTCTCTCACCGCCTCGAGGAGATCGCCACCCATGACGGCGTCCTGTTCGTCAACGACTCCAAGGCAACCAATGTGGCTAGCACGCTTGTCGCGCTCGAGGCGATGGCCGATGAGGGACGCCTCGTGCACCTGATCCTCGGTGGACAGGGCAAGGGACAGGACTTCACAGCCCTACGAGACCCCCTCCGGGGCGTCTGTCGGGCCGTCTACCTGATCGGAGAAGACGCTCCCACGATCGCCGCCGCGCTGGAGGACGCGAGCCTGCCCGTGTACGAGTGTGGGGAGCTCTCGCGCGCCCTCGCCAAGGCTCAGGACGCAGCCACCAGGGGCGAGGTGGTGATGCTCTCGCCGGCCTGCGCAAGCTTCGACCAGTTCACCGACTTCGAAGACCGTGGCGAGTGCTTCCGTGAGCTCATCCTGCGGATATAGATCCTCGTGATGTCCGCCTTTGGGCATTGAGTCTCAGCTCGCCGCCCCAGAGCTTGGAGGCTTCCTTGCCGCCACGTCGAAGTGAGCCCTGATGTCAGCAGTCGGACGGCGCTCCCACTCCACCGCCGCTCGCAAGTCGCGGGCCAAGCGCTCCCCCCGCGCCGCCTCCACGTCTCGCGCTCAGCCGCTCGAGCACCGCATCCTGCTGACCGCCACCCTCTGCCTGCTCGCGCTCGGCGCCGTCATGGTCTACAGCTCCTCCTCGGCAAGCAGCCTGCTTCAGGGCAAGGGCAGCGGCACCGCCTACCTCTTGAAGTTCGTCGTCTATGGGGCGTTCGGCCTGCTCGTAATGCGAATTCTCGCGCGCGACGGCATCGCCCGGGTTCAGAGCCTCGTCGGGCCCCTGCTAGCCGTCTCCTTCGCGCTCGTCCTCGTCGTCCACATTCCCCATGTCGGGGTCAGCGTCAACGGCGCCCGGCGCTGGCTCGGCAGCGGGCCGCTCCAGTTCCAGCCCTCCGAGCTGCTCAAGCTGGCACTCGTCCTCTACAGCGCAGCCTTGCTCGCCCGTCGCCCCCAGCGTGTACACGATCTGCGCGAGCTCTCCAAACCGCTGCTCGCCGTCGTGGGCTGTGCCTGCCTGCTCGTCGCCACGCAGCCCGACCTCGGCACGGCGATGGTGATCGCCTTCACGAGCTGTGCCCTGCTCGTCGCCGCCGGTATCCCCCTGCGAAACCTCGCCATCATCGCCGGGTCAGCCCTCGCCGTCGTCGCGCTCTACGCGATCGTGCGCCCCTACGCGCGCGCGCGCCTCACCTCATTCGTCGACCCATGGGCACACGCGTCCGGTAGTGGCTTCCAGGCGGTGCAGGGCCAGATCGCGATCGGCTCGGGCGGCCTTTTCGGGGTCGGCCCCGGCGAGTCGGTGCAGAAGATCTTCTACCTCCCCGAGGCCCACACAGACTTCATCCTCGCCGTGGTCGGCGAGGAGCTCGGCGTCGTTGGCGTCTCGGCGCTCCTGTTCCTCTACGGCCTGATCGCCTACGCCGGGCTGCGCGCCGCGAAGGCCGCCCGCAGCCTCCACAGCGCCCTGCTCGCGGTCGGCCTGACCGCCCTGATCGTCTCCCAGGCGACCCTCAACGTGTTCGCCGTGCTGGGCCTCGCGCCGCTCACGGGGGTGCCCCTACCGCTCGTCTCCTACGGCTCGAGCAGCCTGATCGTGACACTCGCGGCGATGGGGCTGCTGTTGAACGTCGCCTCCGGCGGTACCGCCCACGTTCGCGCCGTGGCGCCCGCGCAGCGACGGCGCGCGCGCGCCGTCGCCACCGGCGAGCGTGGCAGCCCCGCGCGCGGCGAAGCGGGCTCCAAGCGACGCGTGGCCGACGCCTCGGCGCGCGAACAGGCACGATGGGACCGTGAGCGAAGCTCCGATGAGGATCGTGATAGCCGCCGGGGGGACGGCCGGGCACGTGGTGCCGGCGCTCGCGGTGGCCGACGCGCTGCGCGCTGAGGGCGCCACCGTCACCTTCATCGGCGGCGAGCGAGCCGAGGCCGAGCTGGTGCCCGCCGCCGGCTACCCCTTTCGCACGATCTCCGTGGAAGGGCTCAGCCGCACCAACCCCCTGCGTGCCGCCCGTGCGCTCATTCGCTGCCGCCCAAGCGATCCTGGACGCCGCGCTCGCTGCTGTCCGAGCTCGCTCCTCACGCCGTCATGGGCGGCGGCGGCTACGTCGCCGGGCCCGTCGGCTTTGCGGCACTCACACGACGCATCCCGCTCGTGCTCACCGAGGCCGACAGCCACCTCGGCCTGAGCAACCGTCTGCTCGCCCCGTGTGCGCGGCGGGTCTGCCTGTCGTTCCCGATCGAGGGTCGCTCCGACCCGCGCTACCGCGTCACCGGCCGTCCCATTCCAACCCACACGTCGGAGCGCACGAGTGCCCGCCTGCGCTTTGGAATCGCGGCCGGCCGAGCAGTGTGTGCTCGTCTTCGGTGGCTCGCTCGGGGCTCGCACGATCAATCACGCCGCGCTCGCCGCGTTCGGCTCAGGTGCCTTCCACGTCGTGCACGTGTGCGGGCGCCGAGACCATGCCGGAGCTCTCCGAACGGCTCCCTGCCGCCGGGATACGACCTGCGCGAGTACCTGGACATCGACGAGTTCACCGACGCGCTCGCCGCCAGCGACCTGGTTGTCGCGCGTGCGGGCGGGTCGGTGTTCGAGATAGCCGCGCATGGGCTACCGGCGATCCTCGTGCCCTATCCCCATGCCTCCGCCGACCACCAGAGCGCCAACGCGCGTTGGATGGCCCAGGCAGGTGCCGCAATCGTGATCGAGGACGCGCGGCTGACCGCCGCGCGGCTCGCACGCGAGGTCGCCGCAGCTACTTGCCAACCCGGCCCGGCTCGCGGCGATGGCAAGCGCCTCGCGTCGCCTCGCGCGGCCCGACGCCGCTCGTGAGATCGCGGCCGAGCTGCTGGAGGCGGCCGCACGATGAGCGAGCGGACCGTGGCAGGGGCGACGCCTGCACTTCGTCGGGGTGGGTGGCGCCGGGATGAGCGGTTACGCGCGTGCCGCCCACGCGCTCGGCGCGACCGTCAGCGGCTCGGATAGGGCCCTCGACCCCATATCTGGAGCGCCTGCGCGAGGAGGGCGTGCTCGACGCGCGGATCGGCCACGCCGCCGCCAACGTGCCGGCGGGCGACGATGTCGAGCTGATCCACTCCAGCGCCGATGCCCGCCCGAGAATCCCGAGCGTGTCGCCGCACGCGAGCGAGGCCTGGCGGATCGCCCGCGCGCGGAGCTGCTCGCGGAGCTCACCTCGTTGCGTCGCACGATCGCGGTCGCCGGCGCTCACGGCAAGACCACCACCTCCTCGATGATCGTTCACGTCTTGCGCGAGACGGGCCTCGACCCGGGCTGGCTCGTGGGCAGCTCCGTCGGGGCCGGCCTAGCCAACTCGCACTGGAGCGCCGGCGAGTGGCTCGTCGTGGAGGCCGACGAGTCCGATCGCTCGATGCTCAGCCTCACGTCGAGATCGCCGTGCTCACCAACGTCGAGCTCGACCACCACGCCACCTTCGCGCTCGCTCGCGGAGCTGCGCGAGGCGTTCCGCGCAGTTCCTCGCTCGCGCGCGTGCCGCGAGGTCGTGATCTGGGACCGTCCCGAGCTGCTCGCGCTGGGGACCAGCTGCTCAGATCGCGGGAGGTGAGCGTCCTGGCAATCGTTCGCTATGACGTGCCGAGCCGCGCACCGCACGACTGGCGGCTCGCGCTTTCAGTGGCGGGGGAACGAGGTGCGGCTGTCGGTGCCGGGCGCCCACAACGCGCTCAACGCGACCGCGGCGCTCGAGGTCGCCGGCTCGCTCGGCGTCGACGAGGATCGCGCGACCGGCGGCGATCGTCGGCTTCACGGGCGCCGTGCGGCGCTTTCAGCGCCTCGGCGCCACAGCACGCGCGGAGCCCTGTCGTGATCGACGACTACGCCCACCACCCGACCGAGGTCGCGGTGACGTTGAGCGCCGCTCGCACGCTCGATCCCAAGCGGCTCGTCGCCGTCTTCCAACCGCATCTCTACTCGCGCACCGCACTGCTCGCCGACGAGTTCGGCGCGGCGCTCGCGCAGGCCGACGTCATCGCCCTGCTCGATGTCTACCCGGCACGCGAGCGCGCCCGAGGACCATCCCGGCGCAAGCGGGCTCACGCTCGTGCGCGCCGCACGCAGGCACGCCGGCGCGCGTCCGGTCCTCTGGCTGGCAGACGTTCGACGCGGCAGAGGCGGCGCTGCTCGAGCTGCTCGACGCCGGGGACCTGTGCGTGATGATGGGGGCCGGGGACATCGACGCGCTCGCGCGCAAGCTGGTGAGCGCCCCATGAGCGATCGCCGGCAGGCCCCGCCATTCGCAGGGACTACCCACTCGCGGATCTTGCCACCGTACGCACAGGGGGACCGCCGAGCTGTTCGCGCGTGCCGGCAGTGCAGGCCGATCTCGTCGAGCTGCTCGCCTGGGCCGCCCGGGACGGGAGTCGAGGTCAACGCGATCGGCTCGGGCTCCAACCTGCTCGTCGCCGACGAGGGCGTCCCGGGACTCGTGCTCAAGCTCGACCGAGAGCTGACCGCGATCGAGCTCGACGGCACGAGTCTCACATGCGGTGGCGGTGCGCGGCTGCCCTCGGTGGCTGCCCACGCGGCTCGTCACGGGCTCTCGGGCATCGAGTTCGGTGTCAACATCCCCGGCACCGTCGGTGGAGCGGTGCGCATGAACGCCAACGCCTATGGCGGAGCGCTCGCAAGTGTGCTCGACTGGGCTCTCGTGGTAAGCGCATCCGGTTCGCAGCGGCGCTCACCCGCCGAGCTCGGCTTTGCCTATCGCAGCTCCAACCTGGGCGCGGGGGAGATCGTCGCAAGCGCCGGCTTCTCGCTGATGCGCCGCCGATCCCGTTCGGTCAAGGCCACGCTCGCGCAGATGCGCGCTCGCCGCCACGAGGCCCAACCGCAGGGCATCAAGACGTTCGGCTCCACCTTCAAGAACCCGGACGACCCGCTGCCGAAGGACGGACCGCGGGGCTGTTGCTCTCACAGGCCGACTGCAACGGACTGGCCGTAGGCGGAGCACGCTTTGCCCCCAAGCACGCCAACTTCATCGAGAACACCGGCACGGCCACGACTGCCGACATCCTCGCGCTGATGGCCGAGGGTCGGCGCCGGGTGCTCGAGCGCTTCGGCGTCGAGCTCGGAGCCCGAGGTCCAGACGCTCGGAGCCGTGCGCTTTCCGTGGGCTCTCTAGTTTCACGGAAACGCCCCAATCCATCCCAATACTCAAAGCCCTGTCGGCTATAGCGCATCCGGCTCAGCCGGCGCGCGCGGTCACCCCGGCTCCAACCGCCTCGTAGCGCTTGGCCGCATCCTCAGGATGCCCAGCATCGAAGGGGTGGCCGGGCTGAGGCGCGCGTCGGTCGGCGCGGCGGCGATCACCTGGCGTACCGGCGGTCGCGGAGCGAGCGCCCGGATCGCGATGTCCTCGCGCACCACCGACAGCGCCAGCTCGGGGATCAGCGCCACGCCCACGCCCGCCGCCACCAGGCCCTGGACGGTCTGGTAGTCGTCGCTCTCAAACGACACGTTCGGCTCAAACCCGGCGGCGTGACAGGAGCGCACCACGTGACGAGCACACGGGCTCTGGCGCGAGGTCTGCACCCACGCCTCGCCACGCAGGTCCTCGAGGCGCAGCCCGCTCTTCTCGGCGAGTCGATGTTCCCGTGGCAGCGCAAGGTACATCGGGTCCTTCAACAGCTCGACCCGCTTCAGGCCGTCCAGCCCCTCTTCGGGCTCGTCGAACTCGAACAGCAGCGCCAGGTCGAACTCGCCCGGCGCGAAGCCGCGGAGCGATCTCCTCGGGCTCGCCCTCCGACAGTGTCAGCTCGACTTCGGGGTAGCTCGAGCGGAAGGTCGCGATCGCGAGCGGCATCAACGTCGCCCCAGCGGTGGGAAACGAGGCCATCCGCAGCCTCCCAGCCCGCAACCCGGCGATCGCCGAGAGCTCCGCTCTCGGCTGCCTCCAGGCGCGCGAGGATCCCTTCCGCGTGCTCCACGAGCGCCTGTCCCGCCGGCGTCACTCGCACACCGCGCGCGTGGCGCTCGAGCAGCGTCATCCCGGTTTCGGCCTCGAGCGTCGCGACCTGCTGGGACACCGCCGACTGGGTATAGGAGCGAGCTCGTCCGCCGCCGCTGAGAACGAGCCGCGCTTGGCCACCTCGCTCAGCACTCTGAGTCGACCCACATTCAGCATTAGCTGTCCTTATAGCTCAGATTATGAATTTCACTGGTACTGATGGCAGGTAAGTGGAACCCTGTAATCGAAGTCCAAGCTCGGATCGTGCCACACAGGACGATCGCCACTACGGCAACAGGCGCCGGGCACACCATCACAGTCAGGCGAAAAGGCACAAGGAGAAAAGAGCCAATCATGTCCGCCAATATCATCATTTCCTATGACGGGACCAACAACGAGGACGACGCCGTAGCGCTCGGCCGGCTGTTCGCGGCCACCGGCGCCGACGTCTCGCTCGCATACGTACGTCACGCCCCCGAGGAGGAGACCAGCCGCGAGATCCTCGCCCAGCACGAGGCAGAAACGTTGCTCGAGCGCGGCACCGAGCTGCTCGGCGATCGCGAAGCCCCTCGCCACGTGATCACCGACCGCTCCACCCCGGAGGGCCTAGCAAGCTCGCCGCGCAGAACGAAGCTCGACGTAATCGTCTTCTGCTCTGACTCCCACACCGCTCGCGGTCACATCGGCGTCGGCAACTCGGCCCAGCGCCTGCTCGACGGGTGGCACCACCGCGGTCGCGATCGCCCCGGCCGGGTTCGCCAAGGACGCTCAGCAGCGCGTCACGTCGCATCGGCGTCGCCGGCGACGGCAGCGCACAGGCGACCGCCGAGGCGCTTGCCACGCGCTCTCGGCGCAGAGCTCGGTGCCGCGGGCGAGCAGCGCCGCCAGCCTGCTCGTCGTCGGCTCACGTCCCGAGGCTGAGCATGGCCGCGTGTCGCTCAGCGCCGCCAGCGAGAACCTGATCGAGCTCGCCACCTGCCCCGGTGCTCGTCGTGCCGCGCGGCAAGGCGCTTTCGTTCGACGGCGTCCCGGTGGCCGCCGCCTGCCTGGTCGCACGCGAGATTGGCCGTACGGTCCCCAGGGCCGTGCGGCCTTTCGTGTTTGCGCCGTCGTCGTGGCCCTAGGATCTCAGCGCCTCACGCGACGCGCACGTGCGTAGTGCGCGAGCGCTTGCGCGAAGTCGAGCGCTCCGCCGACGAGGTGCCCGATCGGGCCGGTCCACAACCATCTCTCCAGGCGACGTATGCGACTGGCGGGAGCCGTCACTGATCGGCACGGTATCGTGGCAGCCGATGACAGCCGCCCTGAAGACCACGGTCACAGAGCTCCCCGAGTCGCGCGTGCGTGTCCAGGTGCAGGTTCCCTCCAGCGAGATCGAGGCTCGCCTGGAGCGCAAGGCGCGTCAGCTCGGGCGCGAAATGAAGCTCCCCGGCTTCCGCCGCGGAAAGGTCCCCGCGCCACTGGTCATCCAGACGCGTGGGTCGCGAGGTGGTGCTGGAGGAAGCGGTTCGCGACACTCTGGGCAACTGGTACTCCGACGCCATCGACACCGCCGGCATCGTTCCCGTCGGCGATCCCACAGCTCGATCTCGCCGACCTGCCCTCCCAGGGCGGGCGCTCGGAGTTCTCGATCGAGATCGGCGTGCTTCCCACCGCCAAGCTCGGCGATTACAAGGGACTGGAGGTGGGACGCCGCGAGGTCACCGTCGAGGACGATGCCATCCAGCACGAGATCGACGGCCTGCGCGAGCGCCTCGCGCGGCTGGAGACCGTCGAGCGGGCCGCGTCCTCGGGCGACTTCGTGGTGGTCGACTACCTCGGCTCGGTCGACGGCGAGCCATTCAAGGGCGGCGAGGGACGCGACCAGCTCGTCGAGCTCGGCTCAGGCAACCTGATCCCCGGCTTCGAGGAGGGCCTCGAGGGCGTCGCGCGCCGGACGAGACCCACACGATCGAGCTCTCCTTCCCGGCCGACTATCCAAGCCAGGAGCTCGCCGGTATGGACGCCACGTTCGAGGTGACCGTCAAGGAGGTCAAGCACAAGCAGCTTCCCGAGGTCGACGAGGACTTCGCGGTGGACATGGGCTTCGACTCCGTCGCAGGAGCTCACCGAGGACATCCGCACGCGTCTTGGCGAGGCCGACGGCAAGCGCGTGGACGCGCGAGTTTCGCGAGGCCGCACTCGATGCGGCGGTGGCCGGCGCACACGTGGACACGCCCGAGACGCTCGTCCAGGCGAAGTCCCGCGAGATGTGGGATCGGATGCTCCACTCGCTCTCCCACCGCGGCATATCTCGCGAGGCCTACCTGAAGATCACCGGGCGCGAGGAGGACGACCTGATCGCCGAGCTCGCCTCCGGAGGCCGCACAGTCGCTGCGCCGCGAAGCGGTGATCGCCGCGATCGTCGCCGCGGAGGCGATCGTCCCGAGCGAGGAGGACCTGCTCGAGGTGCGTCACGCCAACCGCCGAGCGCGAGGGAGTCGAGCCGCAAAAGCTGCTCGAAGAGCTGCGCGAGTCCGGGCGTCTGGAGGAGATTCGCGAGGATCTCGCCGCCCGCCAGGCGGTCGAGCTGATCGCCGACCGAGGCCAAGGCCGATACCGATCGAGCAGGCCCAGGCACGCGAGAAGCTGTGGACGCCCGAGTCCGATGAGCAGCAGGCCGAGAGCGGCGCGGAGCCGGCTGCGGCGCGACTGTGGACCCCGGACCGCTAGCCTAGGGCCCAGGACGCACCCGCCCTGGATATGTTCTGAAGGAATCCGGCCCCTAAAGCGAAACTGAAGCGAGGATCATGAGCCCACTTGTCCCAATGGTGGTTGAGCAGACCTCGCGAGGCGAGCGCGCGTTCGACATCTACAGCCGCTTGCTCAACGAGCGGATCATCTTCCTGGGAACGCCCGTTGACGATCAGGTCGCCAACCTGATCGTCGCCCAGCTGCTCCACCTCGAGTCCGAGGATCCCACCAAGGACGTCTCGGTCTACATCAACTCCCCTGGCGGATCGGTATATGCGGGGCTGGCCATCTACGACACGATGCAGTTCATCAAGCCCGACGTGCAGACGATCTGCGTCGGTATCGCCATGTCGATGGGCGCTCTTCTGCTGGCTGGAGGCGCTGAGGGCAAGCGCATGGCTCTACCCAATGCCAAGATCCTGATCCACCAGGTCTCATCCAGCTTCCAGGGGCAGGCCACCGACATCGAGATCCACGCCAAGGAGATCATCGACGTGCGCAAACGCCTCGATGAGATCATCGCCAAGCACACCGGTAAGAAGCTCGAGCAGGTCAGCAAGGACACGGAGCGCGACTACTTCATGAGCTCCGAGGAGGCCAAGGAGTACGGGATAATCGACCGCGTTATTTCAGAACACTAGTTCTGAGTATGCGGGTAGCGTCCTAGGAGGAGAGACGCACCATGGCGAGACCAACCGATTCCAACGAGCAGCTTCTGTGCAGCTTCTGTGGCAAGTCCCAGCGACAGGTCAAGAAGCTGATCGCCGGGCCCGGCGTCTACATCTGCGACGAGTGCATCGATCTCTGTAACGAGATCATCGACGAGGAGCTCGCGGCCCCGCCTGCGTTCGACCTCGAGAACCTGCCCAAGCCGCGCGCCATCTACGACGTCCTGGACGAGTACGTCGTCGGTCAAGAGGCCTCCAAGCGCACCCTCTCGGTGGCCGTCTACAACCACTACAAGCGCGTCCAGATGATGCAGTCCGAGGACTCCGACATCGAGCTGCAGAAGTCCAACATCCTCTTGCTCGGCCCCACCGGCTGCGGCAAGACCCTGCTGGCCCAGACGCTTGCCCGGATCCTCAACGTGCCGTTTGCGATCGCCGACGCCACCGCCCTCACCGAGGCCGGCTATGTCGGCGAGGACGTCGAGAACATCCTGCTCAAGCTGATCCAGGCCGCCGACTACGACGTCAAGAAGGCCGAGACCGGGATCATCTACATCGACGAGGTCGACAAGATCGCTCGCAAGGCCGACAACCCGTCGATTACGCGCGACGTCTCAGGCGAGGGTGTCCAGCAGGCACTCCTGAAGATCCTCGAGGGCACCCACGCCTCCGTCCCGCCGCAGGGGGGGCGCAAGCACCCCCACCAGGAGTTTCTCACGATCGACACCACCAACATCCTGTTCATCTGCGGGGGCGCCTTCGCGCACCTCGACCAAGTCATCGAGCGGCGCATCGGCCACAACGGCCTCGGCTTCGCCGCTGCCATGCAAACCAAACAGGAACGCGACACCGGCGAGATCTTCGAGAGCTGCCTGCCCGAGGACCTGATCGAGTACGGCCTGATCCCCGAGTTCATCGGGCGCCTGCCGGTCATGTCAGCCGTCCATCAGTTGACATGCGAGGATCTCGTCTCGATCCTCACCGAGCCGCGCAACGCGCTCGTCAAGCAGTTCCAGCGTTTCTTCTCCTTCGACGGCATCGAGCTCGTGTTCGCCGAGGATTCGCTCCTGGCGGTCGCCGAGAAGGGCCTCGAGCGCGAAACCGGAGCGCGCGGCCTGCGCTCGATCATCGAGGAGATCCTGCTCGAGGTCCAGTTCGAGCTGCCCTCCCGTCGCGACGTCAAGAAGTGCGTCGTCACGCGCGACACCGTCGAGAAAGGCACCACGCCAACGCTTGTTACCGAAGCCGCGCCCGAGGAGCCCTCCGAGCGCTCGCTGCGTGAGGAGTCGGCGTAGGCGTCGGTTGGCGCACGCCACTCGCTAGCATCCACCTCACCGTGGTCAAGCCGACAAAGACGCTGAGCTGTGCATGACGATTTCCGCATCCGCGTAGAGGTGCCGCGCGAGCGCGTACGCGAGCTGCTGGAGGCCCTGGAGGCGCACGAGCGCGATGGTGGCGCCGGCTTTCCGAGTCCCGAGCATGTCGCCGTCAGCCACGAGGAGGGGCATGTGTTCCTGTACGCCGATTCAGGTGAGGAGGCCGCCCGCGCGCGTGGGGCACTGGAAGCGGTTCTCTCGGAGAAGGGGATCCCCGGCGAGGTGAGCTCGTGGCGCTGGCACCCCGAGGAGGAGCGCTGGGAGGATGCCTCGCTGCGCGCTCCCCAGGACCCGCCGCCGAGCACGCCGCCGAGCACGACCCGCCTGGAGGAGCTCGAGACCGAGGAGTCCGAGAGCGCCGGCTACCCCGAGTGGGAAGTACGTGTCACGCTGCCCACCCACCACGACGCGCGCGCCTTCGCCGAGCGCTTGGCGGCCGAGGGGATTCCCGTCCAGCGTCATTGGCGCCACCTGACGCTCGGCGCCGAGGACGAGGATGACGCTCGCGCGCTTGCCGATCGCCTGCGCTCAGAGGCTCCGCAGGGCTCGACGCTCGAGGTCGAGGGCGCCGCCTGGCCGATGTGGGTTGCCGTCAACGGGCCCTCCCGTCCATTTGCCATCTTCGGCGGCCTGGCCCAGTAGTTGAGGATGTGCTGTTCCGGGCCGCATATATGCGGCCCGGCTGGCTGGCACATGTGCCGGCCGCCTCGGGACGTGCATGCACGTCCCGCTGGACCGATCGGCGATCGATGGGATCGCCGATCGGCCAGCATGCACCGACCGGAACAACATGAAGATCCCCATAACGCTCTCTGCGGACCGTTGCGCTCGCGCCGTACACTCACGCTCCAATGAGTGAGCGCATCGAAGAGCTCGAAGCGGCGCACCCGCTTCGAGCCCGCGGAGGTCGAGCCGCGCATCCTCGAGCGGTGGCTGTCGAGCGGCCTGTTCCATGGCGAGCCGGCCGGGAAGGCGAGCGAGAGCTATTCGATCGCGATCCCCCCACCCAATGTGACCGGCTCACTGCACATGGGCCACGCACTCAATGGCTCGATCCAGGACATCTTGATCCGCTACCACCGCATGCTCGGCAGACCCACCAAGTGGATCCTCGGCACCGACCACGCGGGCATCGCAACGCAAGCGCAGGTCGAGAAGGCGTTGCGCGCCGAGGGCACAAGCCGCCAGGAGCTTGGCCGCGAGGCGTTCGTGCGCGCGCGTGTGGGAGTGGCGAGCGCACTACGGCGGCACGATCGTCGAGCAGTTCAAGCGACTCGGCGCCTCCTGCGACTACGCCGATGAGCGCTTCACGCTCGATGAGCGCTACGCGCTCGCGGTCGCCCAGGTGTTCGTGCGGTTGTACGAGAAGGGCTGGATCTATCGTGATCGCTACATCGTCAACTGGGATCCCGGCAGCTCGCTCGGCCATCTCAGACCTCGAGGTCGAGGAGCGCCGCGAGACCGACACGCTCTACTCGATCGTCTACGACCTCGAGGGCGGGGGCAAGCGTCACGATCGCGACGGTTCGCCCCGAGACGATGCTCGGCGACACCGCCGTGGCGGTTCATCCCGACGACGAGCGCTACCGCGCCTGGTCGGACGCGCGGCGATCCTCCCGCTGGTCGGCCGTCATCTCCCGGTCATCGCCGACGAGTACGTGAAGATGGACTTCGGTACCGGCCAGCTCAAGGTCACGCCGGCCCACGACCCCAACGACTTCGACATCGGTCGCCGGCACGACCTCGACCAGGTATCGGTGATCGGGGAGGACGGCCGCATGACCGCCGAGGCGGGTGAGCGCTTCGCGGGGCTCACGGTGATGGAGGCGCGCGAGGCCGTCGTCGCCGAGTTGGAGCGCGAAGGTCGCATCGTCGCCCGCGAGGAGTACGAGCACGAGGTCCCCTACTCTCACCGCTCCGGTGAGCGCATCGAGCCGCTCATCTCGCTCCAGTGGTTCATGAGCATGGATGAGCTGGCGGGCCCGGCCATGGAGGCAGTGCGCGACGGGCGTGTGCGGATAGTTCCCGAGAACCATCGCCGCGTCTATCTCGACTGGATGGAGAACATCCGTCCCTGGTGTATCTCCCGTCAGCTCTGGTGGGGCCACCGTCTGCCCGTCTACTACTGCGAGACCTGCGCCCACGTCAACGTCGCGCTGAGGCAACCGGAGTCTTGCGAGGCGTGCGGCGGGCATGTCCGCCAGGAGGAGGATGTGCTCGACACCTGGTTCTCCTCCGCCCTATGGCCGTTTGCCACACTCGGCTGGCCCGCGGATTCGGCCGAGCTGAAAGCGTTCTACCCCACAAATGTGCTCTCCACGGCACGGGACATCCTGTTCCTGTGGGTGGCCCGCATGATCATGATGGGCTTGGAGTTGACCGGCGAGGCGCCGTTCTCCGACGTCTATATCCACTCGGTGATCCAGGCCCCCGACGGACGACGCATGTCAAAGTCGCTGGGCACAGGTATCGACCCGGTCGAGGAGATCGAGCGTCACGGCGCCGATGCTGTTCGCTTCGGCCTGCTCGCGATGTCATCCACACAGGATGTGCGCTACTCGGCGGAGAAGGTCCAGCAGGGTCAGGCGCTCGCCAACAAGCTCTTCAACGCCGCTCGCTTCGCACTGACCCGCATCCACGCGAGCCTCGGCACGCAGGGCGCCCTGGCCGTGCGGCCTGCCGCCTTGCCACGCATGGTCGAGGATCGCTGGATCCTCTCGAGGCTCGCCCAGGTCGAGGCCAACACCGCGGCCCGCATCGAGGCGTATGACTTCTCGCACGCCGCGCTCGGCCTGTATGACTTCGTGTACAGCGAACTGTGCGACTGGTACCTGGAGCTCGTCAAGCACCGGCTTCCAGACAGCGCCGAGGCCGGCGAGCAGCTATCCGTCCCGCGGGTCGTCGAAGACGCGTCTGCCGTGGAGGAGCGCCAGGCGCTGGCCGCGACGCTTCTGTTCGTCTTGCGCGAGACAGTCGCGATGGCCCACCCGTTGATCCCATTCGTCACCGAGGAGCTCTGGGCCTATCTCGACGACGGCGGTGAGCTGCTCGCCGGCGCTTCCTACCCTCGCACGCGAGATGCGTTCATCGACCTGGAGGCGGAGGTGGTGCTTCAGCGTCTGATCGAGGCGATCACGCTCGTGCGAGGCTGGCGCGACTCGGTCGGGGCTCGCGCCGGCCTGATCGTGCCCGCCCGCCTGCGGGCCGACGGCTATGAGCCCACCGCGGCGCTGCTTTCGCGCCTGGCGCGCCTGGAGCTCTCTGAGGAGGGCACCTCGGCCGACGGCGCCGGCGTCGTGGCTTCGATACCCGTTCCCGGCGGGACTGTGGAGGTGCTCTCAGGGGAGGGACTCGACCTCGGGGCAGCCGAGCGACGGCGCGCCGCCGCTCGGGAGAAGCTCCTCGCCGAGATCGACCGGGTACAGGGCAAGCTCTCAAAGCCCGGCTTCGTCGAAAAGGCCCCCGCGGCCGTCGTGGAGGGTGAGCGCGAGCGCCTCGAACACCTGCGAGCGGAGCTTCAGGGGCTGTGAGTCAACCCTGGAGTCCCGAGCACGCCGAACGCCACCTGCGCTCGCTCGAGCTGTTCGGCATGCGTTTCGGCCTTGACCGGATGCGCCGCATGATGACAGTGCTCGGCTCCCCCGAGCGCAGCTTCGACTCGATTCACGTCGTCGGCACCAACGGCAAGACCTCCACCACCCGAATGATCGCCGCGATCCTTGAGCGTCACGGTCTGCGCACGGGTTGCTACCTCTCGCCCCACCTCGTGTCCTACTCCGAGCGTGTCCAGATCGGCGAGCGCGACATCGAGACCCATGCGTTTGCTGCCGCCATCGCGCAGGCCGCATGGGCGGCAGAGCGCGTCAACCGCACACTTGCCGAGGACGATCACGTGACCCAGTTCGAGCTGCTCACGGCGGCCGCCTTCTGGGAGCTCTCGCGGCGTGGGGCACAGGTCGTGATCGTCGAGGCAGGTCTCGGCGGTCGCTACGACGCCACCAACGTGATCGACTCGACCCTTGCTGTTCTCACAAACGTAGGGCTCGAGCACACCCGCTGGCTTGGGCCGACCCTCACAGACATCGCCACCGAGAAGCTGGCTGTCCTGGGTGAGCACTCCACCCTGGCGCTCGGGGCGCGGATGCAGCCCGAGGTGCTCGACCTGGCCAGAGCGCTCGCCGCCGAGCGCGACGCCCAGCTTCTGATTGCGGAGCCCTCGCTCGCAGGTTTGGCCGTGGGAGCTCGCGGTTCGTTCCAGCGCGCCAACTTCGCGCTCGCACGCCTGGCGGCCAAGTCATATATGAACAGAGTGGGTGGGGGGCAAATAAAGCTGCGCGAGGATGCCGTGCGTGCGGCGGCCATCGCCACCCTGGTGCCCGGGCGCATGCAGGTCGTGGCGTCTGACCCGCTCACCGTCGTAGATGGGGCTCACAACCCGGCCGCCGTCTCGGCCTTGGTGGAGTCCTTGCCCGAACTGCTGGCCGGTCGCCCACTTGGGCTGGTGTTCGGCGTGCTCGAGGACAAGGACGCCGCGGGGATGCTTGCCACGCTGCTCCCTCTGTGCGAGCAAGCCTGGTTTACCGCGCCGCCGAGTCAGCGGGCGCTGCCGCCGGCGACGCTCCTGTCGCTGTCTCGTCAGCTTGGCTTCGAGCAGACCTCCTGTGAGCCCCAGCCGGCAAGGGCCCTGGCGGCCGCACAGAATTGGGCGCGCACGTGGGGGGGCGGCGCGGCGGCGGTCTTGGCAAGCGGCTCGATCTACCTCGTCGGGGATCTCCTTGCCCACGCGCGCGAGCTCGGCTTGCTTGTGCCCTTTAGGGTGCATACCGGCATCGAGCAGCTCGCCGAGGGCCACCCGCAGTCGCATAGCGTCGAGGGAAGGGGACGATCATGAACGACGATGGACCGTCGGTGCTGACGATGGTCGGCGCGGTGGCCCTGATCGTGGCACTCGTGATCCTGGTGTTCTTCGCGGCCGGCTATGGCTTCGGGCGCCTGTTCCTGTGAGGCTCTGCTCGCTGCTGCCGCCCCAGGCTCTAAACTCGTCCGCCCGATGCACCTTCTAGTATCAATTCGCACAGGTTTGCGCGTTTGTCCGTGCAGATTTTCCCGTGAGGCTCCGTAGGGAACTTCGATGCCACCAATCGCCTACTTCGGAATCGAAAGCAGTGGCTTGAGCCTCGTCATCGACCTGCTGATCCTGTTCGCTGTGGTCCTGTACTTCTCGCTTCTCTACTGGACTTACTCGGATGCGCGCCGACGGATCGTCCGATCCGATGCTGGTCGGCTGCGCGACCGCGGCGTCGCTGTTCCCGTTCGTGGGAACGATCGTCTACATGATCCTGCGTCCGCCGGAGTACCTGGAGGACGTGCGTGAGCGCGAACTCGAGCTGCAGGCGGCCGAAGCGCGGCTACACGATCTCGACCACAGCCTCTGTCCCCACTGTGACTACCGCATCGAGCGCGACTTCATCCGCTGCCCCAGCTGCCTGCGCAAGCTCAAGGAGCGTTGCACGAGCTGCTCCCGGCCGCTTGATCGCGCTTGGACGATCTGTCCTTACTGCGAGACGGACGTCCCCGTCGCCAAGCCGGCGCGCCGTGCCCCGCGCCGCGAGCGCGGGTCGAGCTCCGGGCCCTCATCGCGGGCCCGCACTGGCGACCGAGAGCGATATCGACGCCGACGCGCTCGAGGTGGAGAGCGCGGTCGCACCAGCCTTACGTTCGCGTGCCGGTGAGCGCGCGGCTGAGCGTGCGGCGGTCCGGGCTCCCGAGCCGGCGACTTTCATCGGCGAGCCATCCCCGTTCGCCTCGGAGCCGGCCTCCTTGACCGCTGAGCCGGATGTCGTCGCGGAGGATGGGTAGGCAGGAGCCCGCTCCCCAGCCGAGCGCCCGTCGCGGAGCCTACGTCGCCCGCGGCCAACCTCCTGAAATCCGAACCAAAGGACCCCATGGACCGCACGCTGATCCTCGTAAAGCCGGACGCCTTCGCTCGCTCGCTCACAGGCGAGATCATCGCTCGTTTCGAGCGCAAGGGGCTGCGCATCGTCGCCCTGCGCCACATGACCGTCTCAAGCGAGCTGGCGCGGCGCCACTACGCCGAGCATGCCGAGAAGCCCTTCTTCGGCGAGCTGGTCGAGTTCATCACCTCCGGGCCCATCGTGGCGATGGTGCTCGAGGGCGTGGACGCGGTCAAGGCGGCTCGCCAGGCGATTGGCGCCACCAACCCGCTCGACGCCGCTCCCGGCTCGATCCGTGGCGACTTCGCGATCGAGATGTGTCAGAACATGGTCCACGGCTCAGACTCGCCCGAGTCCGCCGCCCGTGAGGCGGCGCTCTTCTTCCCCGAGCACGCCGGCTGAGGGCGCTTGGCGAGGAGCGTGCAGCTGCGCCCGCCGCTCGTGCTTGCCTCCGCCTCGCCTCAGCGGCGGGCGATCCTGGAGCGTCTCGGGGTGCCCTTCACGATTCGTCCCACCCACGTCGCGGAGATCGAGCTGGGCGAGCCGGCAGAGGTGGCGGTCGAGAATGCTTTGCGCAAGGCACGTGCCGCACGCGTGACAGGCGCCCGGGAGACCGTGCTCGGGGTGGACACGCTCGTCGCGCTGGAAGGGCGCATCTACGGCAAGCCGACCGATGAAGCCCGGGCGCGCGAGACTCTCACGGCGCTCTCAGGCGCGACCCACACCGTATTCAGCGGGGTGGCATTGCTCGACGACGCCCATGAGCGGGTGGCGATCGCCAGGACAGAGGTCTCTTTCGTGCGTGCGACGAGGGTCTCATCGACCGGTATGTGGCCAGCGGCGAGTGGCGGGGGAGGGCCGGCGGGTACGCGATCCAGGGCCTCGGTGCCGTGCTCGTGCGCGAGATCCACGGGGACTACGAGAACGTCGTGGGACTCCCGCTCTCGACTTTGCTCGATCTCTGGCCCGGGCTCGTCTGACCGACTCAGCCAACCGGGCGGTCCTGTCTGAGGGACCGTGCTCCCTCCTCATGGCCATCTCGCTCAATTTCCGGCGTGAGCCCCGGGTGGCTCGCCGGCGGTTTTGCCTGCAAATACGCTGTCAAGCTTGCGGCGAAAGCGATGGCGTCCGCTAGACTCCCGCCGGGTACGCCCCGGCGCCCACCGGGCCTCGATCTGACCGGTGAGGCGAAAGTCGAATCCGAGCGTGCTCCCACCTCAAGATGAGCATCCTCACGTATCTGACCGGATTCGGCGGCCGCGACATGGCGGTCGATCTCGGGACGGCCAACACGCTCGTATATGTGCGCGGACGCGGGATCGTGCTGTCGGAGCCGAGCGTGGTCGCGATCGATTCGCGCACCGGCGAGGTGCACGCCGTGGGGATCGAGGCCAAGCGGATGCTCGGCCGTACTCCCGGCACGATCCAGGCTATCCGACCGCTGAAGGATGGCGTGATCGCCGACTTCGACGTCACCGAGGAGATGCTGCGCCACTTCATCCAGAAGGTCCACCAGAACCGCTGGGCGCATCCGCGCGTCGTCGTGTGCGTGCCCTCCGGAGTCACGGGCGTGGAGAAGCGCGCCGTCGAGGAGGCCTGCCTGTCCGCCGGCGCTCGCACTGCCTACCTGATCGAGGAGCCGATGGCCGCCGCGATCGGCGCCGGTCTGCCCGTCGGCGAGCCCACGGGCTCGATGGTGGTCGACATCGGCGGGGGCACCTCCGAGGTGGCGGTGATCTCGCTTGGCGGGATCGTCGTCTCGCAGTCGATCGGGTCGGCGGTGACGAGATGGACGAGGCGATCATCAACTACGCCAAGCGCGAGTACAAGCTCCTGATCGGCCAGCAGACCGCCGAGGAGCTGAAGCTCGAGATCGGCTCCGCCTGCGCGATGGAGGAGGAGCTTCAGGCGGAGATCCGCGGGCGCGACATGGTTGCGGGCCTGCCCAAGACGGTCGTGCTCACAAGCGAGGAGATCCGTCAGGCGCTCGAGGAGCCGCTCTCGCAGATCATCGAGGCGGTCAAGGAGACGCTCGACCGCACGCCGCCTGAGCTTGCCTCGGACATCATGGATCGCGGGATCATGCTGGCGGGTGGTGGGGCCCTGCTTGCAGGGGCTCGACCAGCGCCTGCGCGAGGAGACGCAGATGCCGGCTCACCTGGCGGAGTCGCCGCTCACGTGCGTGGCGGTCGGGTCGGGGCGCTCGCTCGAGGAGTTCGAGGCGATCCACCGCTCCAACCGCAACTCCCGCAACCGCCGGCGGCGATGAGCGCAGCGCTCCGCGTTTGACCAGCCGCCCCCTCGCGAGCTCTCGAGCAGAAAACGCATCCGTGTCCCCGGTGTTCCGGATCGGGACACTGGTACTCGGTGCGCGGATACCCTGTGCGATGAAGACATCGGAAGGTTCCTACTGGTGTATGACAAGACGGTTCGGCGCAGGCGCGCGGTGCTCGCACTGCTCGTCGTGCTCTCCCTGATACTGTTGACCGCCTACTTCGGGGAGGCCCCGCAGCGGTGGCTTGCATTCTGTGCAGCGCGGTTTTCTGACCGTGGTCTCGCCGATCCAGGATGGCGCCAACAAGGCGCTCAAGCCGGTCCGCGACCTGTTCGGCTGGTTCGGCAGCACGCTGAAAGCCAAGGAACAGAACGCCGAACTGCGCAAGCAGCTCGCCACGGTACGCGCAGCAGTTGACGACCAAGCAGTCCAACGAAGTCTCCTACCGGGAACTGCTCAAGCTCTACCACCTCGACAACGCGCTCAGCATCGCCGACTACCACCCCGTCACGGCCACCGTCATCTACCAGTCGCCCGAACATCTGGTACTCCACGATCGAGATCGACCACGGGTCCTCCTCGGGAGTGCGCGTCAACGATCCGGTGATCGCCGACGGGGCGCTGATCGGCAAGGTCACGCGAGTCGTCTCCGACGGGGCGCTTGTGAGCCTGATCACCGACAGCGAAGTGGAAGTGAGCGGCGAAGATCAGCGCAACCGGAGAGCCTGGGCATGGTGCAGCCTGAGGTCGGCGAACCCGGTCGCCTGCGGATGCAGATCTATCAGTCCGCGACCACATCGGTCGTGCCGGGTAACTATGTGGTGACTTCGGGCACGATCTCAAGCCGTGCCGAATCGCTTTACCCGAAGGGCATCCCAATCGGCCAGGTCACATCGGTCAACGAACAGAGCGGCTTCAAGTCCGTCGAGGTCAGCCCGCTCGCCGATCTTCACAGTCTTGACGTTGTCCAGGTGCTCACGTACACCACGGGATCGCGGGCTGCGTCGCTGAACGGCTTGGCGGCCAACTTGACGCCCGACCACCCAGGTGAGCTCTGAAGAAGAAGCTCAGGGCGGCCCGGTCGCTCAGGGGGAAGGCGGAGGGTGACAAGTACGCGAGCTACCCAATCCGGGGTGACTCACGCGGCGTCCGTGCGGGCGGCGCCTGGCTTCCAGGATCGCTGGTGTGGCGCGTGGCGTTGCTGTCGGTGGTCGTCGTGTTCGTCCAGATCAGCGTCGTCTCCGAGGTTCCGGTCTTTGGCGTGAGCGTCGACCTCTCGCCGCTGTTGGTGGCATTCACGGGACTGTTGTGCGGCTCCATGCTCGGCGCCGTGGCCGGCTTTGCCGTGGGCCTGCTGATCGATTTGGCTCTGATGCAGACGCTCGGCGTCACCTCGCTCACGTTCACGATCATCGGCTACTGGGCCGGCCGCCTGCGTGAGTTGCGCGACCCACAGGCCGCGTTGACGCCACTGTTCGTCGGAGCGACGGCCGCCGCGAGCCGCGATGGTCGGATATTCGCTGATCGAGTTTTTGCTCGGCGTTGATGCCCCGGTCAGCTTCGAGTTGCTGCGCGAGATCGTGGTAGGCGTGCTTGTAGACACGGTCGTCGCGCTGCCGATGTGGGCGCTGGTCCGTCGCTGCCTGGTGGGTGCGCTGCCTGACGACCCACGCCGCCGCCGCCGCCGTGCCTACACGACCGGCGGCCTCAGCCCGCTTTCCCAGGGCAGGGGAGGCGCGCGGTGAGCACGATCGAGCGTTTGCAAGCCGAACGAGCCGCGCGGACTGGGTGGGCTCGCCCCAACTCGCCCTGCGTGTGGCGATTTTGGGCAGTATCGCGCTTGTCATGTTCGGGGTCATCTTCTTCCGCCTTTGGTATCTGCAGGTGCTCACCGGCGAACAGTACGTCCAGCAGGCCCGGATCAACGACCAGCGCAAGCTGCCGATAGCGGCCCCGCGGGGGGAGATCCTCGATCGCACGGGTACGCCGATCGTGACGAACAGCGTCACCAACGCGGTGCAGATACTGCCGAGCGCGCTGCCCGTGGTGGTCAAGGAGGAGGCTGCCACCTACCAGAAGGCCGTCGCCCGAGCGCAGGACCAGATATGTACTCGCCAAGGAACGGTTGAAAGCCTTCGAGGAGGACCTGCACTCCTCCAGGCGCCATGCCAGCGCCGGTGAGCGGGCCGAGCTCAGAGCGCTGCGCGCCCAGGCGCACCTGCGCCACGTGCCGATCCCGCGGCTGCCGCGCGCGGCGGTGAAGCTGCGACATCTATATGACCGCCTGGCCCCCGTGATCGGCCTCAGCCCGAAGTCGATCGACGAACGCGTGATCGCTGGGATTGTCGCGCTTCCCTACGCTCCGGTTACGTCAAGACCGACGCTGGAGCGGCCGCGCTGACGCTGCTCGCCGAGCGCCACAACGACTTTCCCGGCGTCCGCCAGGAACAGGTGTCGATCAGGCACTACCCGTATGGCGAGCTGGCGGCACAGGTGCTCGGCTACGTCGGGCAGGTCGGCAAGGAACAGCTGAAGCAGAAAGCGTTCCGGGGAGTTCGGCAGGGTACGGTCGTCGGCCAGGAAGGGGTCGAGTTCTACTACGACCGCTATCTGCGGGGAAGGCCGGGAGCGCGGAGCGTGCAGGTCAACGCTTTTGGGGAAGCCGAGCCGGCGAAGCTGGCGGTGATGCCGCCGGTCGCCGGGCACAGCCTGAGACTCTCGCTCGACCTCGGCCTCGAGCGCGAGGGCGAAAGGGCGCTGCGACAAGGCATCTCCGTCGCCCAGGCGTCCGGTAAGCCGGCAAACGGAGGTGCCTATGTCGCGATGGACCCGCGCGACGGCCAGGTCCTGGCAATCGGCTCCTATCCGACCTTCAACCCGAACGTGTTTGCCAAACCGTTTTCCCCGTCCCAATACGACGCCCTGATCGGGGGCGACGAAGCCGGCGGTGGCCCGCTGTTCAACCGGGCCACCGAAGGCGCCTATCCGACCGGTTCGACCTTCAAGCCGATCACCGCGATGGCGGCGCTGGAAGGGGGCGTAATCACCCCGGAGGAAGGTCTCGGCGCCGGATCGTGCATCGTGGCGGGCAAACAGCAGTTCTGCAACGCCGGCAAAGCCGACTACGGCGCGGTCGGCTTGGTCGAAGCTTTGAAGGTCTCCTCAGATACCTACTTCTTCGAAACCGGCGAGCGCGCCAACAGCCACGGCAGCGTCATTCAGGAAATGGCTCACCGCCTCGGGGTGGGGCAGGAAACCGGCATCGACCTGCCAAAAGAGTTTCAGGGCGTCGTGCCCGATCGCAAGTGGCGCGAAAAGCGCAACAGGGAAGAGCTCCAGTGCGAGCACCGCGAACACAAGGCCTCGTGCGGCTATGTCGCCGAAGTGCGGGAATGGAGCGTCGGCGACAACATGCAGCTCGCGGTCGGCCAGGGCGATCTGCTGACCGATCCGCTGCAGATGGCCGTGGCCTACTCGACGCTGGCCGACTCATTCATGCACGAAGGCCACGGCACCGTGGTGCGCCCGCACCTTGGTGTGGAGATCGACGACTCCAAAGGCGGATTGGTCCAGAGCCTGAGCTCCCAGCCGGCCGGTCACGTGCGCCTCAACTACGCCGATCTGAGTCTTGTGATGGAAGGTATCCACGAGGCGGCAAGCCAACCGGGTGGAACGTCCTTCGAAGTCTGGAAAGGCTGGAATCAGGCCCAGCACCCGGTCTACGGCAAGACGGGCACGGCTCAGCACACCGGCAAGGAAGACCAGTCGTGGTACATGTGCTACATCGCCGATCCTAGCCATCCGATCGTGATCGCGGTCACCGTCGAACAGGGCGGCTTCGGCGCGGAAACAGCCGCTCCAATTGCGCGCTTGATCGCCTCGAAGTGGTTCAACCAGCCCGAGAAGTTCGTGGCGGGATCTTCCAAGACCTATTGATCCCTGACGCCCGTCGACCACAAGTCCGATTGAGTTGCCCGAGGAGGCGCCAGTCACGGGCCCGGGGCCTCCCAGTCTGCGCTTGCCGTTGACCCGCTGCTCACGCTGGCCACGATCGGCCTCGGAATCTGCTCGATCCTCACGCTGGGCGTGGCCACACGCGAATTCGTGCCGGGCAACCCGCACTATTACGTGGATCGCCAGGCGATCTATCTGATCGTCGGCGGGCTGCTGATGGCTGGTGCTCTCGCGCATCGACTATTCCCGCCTGCGTCATCTCATGTACCGCTATACGGGGCGCTGATGCTGAGCATCCTCTCGGTGCTGGTGCTTGGCCACAAGACCGCTTTGGGGGCCCAGCGCGCGATCGAATTTCCGCTCTTCTCCTTCCAGGCCTCCGAGCTTGGCAAGGTGTTGCTGATCCTCGCGCTGTCGGCTTTCGTCGTGAGTCGCTCCAGGCGCTTGCGTGACCTGGAGACAACCGTCCAGGTGATGCTGGCGGCGCTTGTGCCCGCGCTGTTCGTGTCATCCAGCCCGACCTCGGCTCGGGTCTGGTGTACATGGCAATCGCCTTCATGCTGCTGTTCGTGGCAGGCACCTCGTGGCGGCAGATGATGGGGCTCCTTGCGCTGGTGGCGTATCGGGCGCATCCGGTGCTCGTGGCTGCGCCAGCGGCCGGGGTGCATGTGCTCAAGACCTACCAGGTGGAACGCTTGACGGCCTTTCTGCACCCGTCCGACGCGACTCCAAAAAGCAGGGCTACCAGCAGGAGGAGTCGAAGGTGGCGATTGGCGCCGGCCAGAAGACGGGGCGTGGCGTGAACTCGACTCAGATCAAGGGCAGCTATGTGCCGGAGGACGACACCGATTTCATCTTCGCCGCTGTCGGGGAGCAGTACGGCTTCGTCGGTGCGGCACTCGTCCTGTCCCTCTACGCGCTGTTGATATGGCGCACGCTTCGCATCCTCGTCATGGCCAAGGACCTGTTCGGCTCGCTGGTGGCTGCCGGGGTTGTGGCTATGCTGATGTTTCAGGTGTTCGTGAACGTGGGATGTCGGTTGGGATAATGCCCATCACCGGCGTCACGCTACCGCTCATGAGCTACGGCGGCTCGTCGGTTATAACGACATTGCTGGCCATAGGTCTGCTGCAATCGATCTACGTTCAGGCAAGCGCCTCACAGGCGATGAAGGGCCGCGTTTACCGCTACTAGAAGATGCATACCGATCCCCCACAACCAGCCAAGGCAACGCCCGTGACCGCAACGGTCCGGCGCTCGCCTGCACGGGACTCGGTCAGTACGCGGGCCGCGAGGACTCCGTCCTCGCCCACTACAGCTATCGAAAGACTGGATCAAATTGAGAAAGCAAGTGCTTGTCAGCGTCGATCGCGCGGAGACGCGCGTGGCGCTTCTGGAGGCGGCCGGTACCCCCGGCGGCCTCACGTTCCGCCGGGCGCGGCAAAGGATTCCGCCGGGCGCTCTCGCAAGGGTCCGGCACCCGTCCAGGAGCCGGCTATCGCATAGCTGAGCTCTACATAGAGCGCCGCGGAGGACGCTCGATCGTCGGCAACATCTACAAGGGCAAGGTCGACAACGTGCTGCCCGGCTTGGAGGCGGCGTTCGTCGACATAGGTCTGGAGAAGAACGGGTTTCTGCACGTCGATGAGATCGTGCTCCCCGGTGTGGAGGCGCCCAAGCGCGGGCGCGGCGGAGGGCGCAAGATCTCCGATCTGCTCCAGCCGGGTCAGGAGATCGTCGTGCAGGTCGTCAAGGATCCACTCAAGACCAAGGGTGCGCGCCTGTCGATGGAGATCACGATCGCGGGACGCTACATGGTGTACGCGCCCACCGGCGAGGGCGTCGGCGTGTCGAGGCGCCTGGAGGACAAAGAGCGCGAGCGCCTGCGCCGTCAGACGGCCAAGCTGGAGATAGGGCAGGGAGGGGCGATCATCCGCACCGCCGCCCACGGTGCCCAGCGGGAGGACTTCGAGCGCGAGCTGCTCTACCTGCACAAGCTGCACGAGGTCTTGATGAAGCGGGTCGAGGACACTCAGGCGCCGGCGATGGTCTTCCAGGAGGCCGACCTTTCGGTGCGGGTCGTGCGCGACATCTTCTCCGAGCACTTCGAGCGGGCGATCGTCGACGACGAGCAGCAGCACCGCCGGCTGGTGTCGTTCTTCGCGCGTACCGCTCCTGAGCTCGTCGAGCGCGTCGAGCTGTGGGAGGAGCCCTGAACCTCTGCTCGATGCCTACAAGGTGACCGAGGCGATCGACGGGGTGATGTCGCGGCGCGTCGATCTCCCCAGCGGCGGCTACCTGATGATCGACTACGCCGAGGCGCTCACCGTGATCGACGTGAACTCGGGCAGCTTCATCGGACGCGGCAAGGGCGCAGGTCTGGAGGAAACGATCACGAAGACCAACCTGGAGGCCGCCGAGGAGGTCGTCAACCAGTTGCGCCTGCGCGACATCGGCGGGATCATCGTGATCGACTTCATCGACATGGCGCGCGCGCGCAATCGCGACGCTGTTATGAAGACGCTGCGCAAGACGCTCGACGAGGATCGCACGAAGACCTTCACGGCCGAGATATCGCGCCTGGGGCTGGTTGAGATGACCCGTCAGAACGTCACCGAGGGGGTGCGCGAGATCATGAGCCGACCGTGC
Organism: uncultured Solirubrobacterales bacterium; assembly: GCA_963742945.1. Taxonomy (GTDB): domain Bacteria; phylum Actinomycetota; class Thermoleophilia; order Solirubrobacterales; family Solirubrobacteraceae; genus Palsa-744. The sequence continues at coordinate 113,773 of CAVUNX010000011.1, forward strand.
CCCACCTGCGAGCGGCGAGGGCGTGATCCGCTCGGAGGAGACGATCGCGATCGAATTCGAGCGCAGGCTGCGTGACCTCGTCGTCGAGCATCCCGACGCGCGAGGCGTTCCTCGTGCAGGTCAATCCGCGCGTAACCGCCGAGTTCACCGGACAGGGCTCGCGAGTGCTGCACGCGCTTGAGGCACAGAGCGGGCGCTCGTTTCACTTCGAGGGCTCCGAAGGACTTGCGCTCGATCATTTCGCGATCACTTTCCAGGGGACGCGCGGAGGAAGTCGAAGAACGGGCGCTGCCGTTCCGTGAGGGCGACGAGGTTCTCGTGGACATCGTGGAGCCCCACATGTATGACGTCGACGACGCGGTGGCCAAGCTCGACGGCTACATCATCTCGATCGCGGGAGCCGCACGCCATGTTGGGGAGAAGCGCATGGTGCGGATCGAGAACGTCGGGCGCACAGCCGCCTCGGCGCTGCTGCTCGACGAGTCCGGCGAGGTGATCCGCCCCGCACCCCGACCGGCGGCGCGTCCAGCGGCGAAACGCTCGCGCAGGCGCAGCACGAAGCCCGTTGAAAGGCCGTCTGCGCTGGAGTCCTCACCGCCCGACGAGCGCCAGGCGGAGCCGGTTGAAGAGGTCGAGCCACAGATCGCCCCAGAGCAGGCGGAGGACGAGGGAACTGAGGATGACCTACAATCCAAGCCTCGGCGCCGCGGCCGCAGAGGCGGACGGCGCCGTTCGGCTGCGAAGGCTCAGGCAACCTCGGAGTAGACATGTACGCGATCGTCAAGACAGGCGGCAAGCAGTACCGCGTCGAGCGGGGTCAGACCCTGCTCGTGGAGCGGCTTGCCGCAAATGAGGGTTCCAACGTCGCGCTCGAGCCGATTCTGTACCGCTCCGACGACGCAGTATTCGATGCGGCCGGCCTGAAGAAGGTGAAGGTGACGGCGAAGATCGTCGCTCACGAGCGCGGCGAGAAGCTGCGCGTCTTCAAGTTCAAGCCCAAGCGTGGCTACAAGCGCCGCACGGGGCACCGACAGGAGCTCACGCGCATCGAGGTCACGGACATCTCGATGGGTGCCGCCGCCAAGGAGGGCACGGCAAAGAGCGCCGCCAAGCCGGAGGCCGCGAAGACCGCGAGCTCCGAGCCGGCGGCCGCCAAGGCTTCGGCCAAGCCAACAGCCGCCAAGCCCGCCCCCTCGAAGCCCACCCCCAAGACACCCCCAACGACGGCCGCCGCCTCGAGCGCCGGCAAGCAGCAGGAGGACCCCAGTGGCTCATAAGAAGGGTCTCGGATCCAGCCGTAACGGGCGCGACTCCAACGCCCAACGCCTCGGTGTGAAGACATTCGCCGGCCAGACGGTTAGCGGCGGGGAGATCATCGTGCGTCAGCGCGGTACCCGCTTCAAGCCCGGGACGGGCGTGGGGATCGGCAAAGACGACACGCTCTACGCGCGCGCGGCCGGCACCTTGCAGTTCACGACCGGCCGACGCGGCAGGGTCGTGAACGTGATCCCCGAGAGCAGCTAGCGGCAACGCCCGGCCGAGCCGGGCTGCCACGATTGCGGGATGCTGCACGACCGCGCGAGAATCGAAGTGAAGGCCGGCGCCGGCGGCGACGGTTCCGCGAGCTTTCGCCGTGAAGCCCACGTTCCGCGCGGTGGCCCGGATGGGGGGGACGGTGGGCGTGGCGGCGAGGTCGTGCTCGTGTGTGATGACTCGCTGCGCGATCTACAGAGCTTCAGACGTACTGCTCACTATCGAGCCGGTCGCGGTGGTCACGGTGGAGGCTCCCTGCGTCATGGCGCCGACGGGGAGACGCTCGTCGTCAGGGTCCCGCCGGGGACGCAGGTCGAGGGTGTCGAGGGAGACGTGCAAGGACGTCGCTGGGACCTGTTGGTCGCCGGGCAGCGGGCCGTGGTCGCCAGGGGTGGCTCAGGGGGGAGAGGCAATAAGCGTTTTGCCACCCCCACGCGGCAGGCACCTCGTTTTGCCGAGCGTGGCCTGGTTGGCGAGGGGGGGTGGCTCCAGCTCCAGCTCAAGCTGCTGGCCGACGTGGGCCTCGTGGGCCTGCCCAACGCGGGCAAGTCCTCACTGCTCGCGCGCCTCACGAGGGCGACGCCGAAGGTCGCGAGCTACCCGTTTACGACCCTCTCGCCCGTTCTGGGGGTGCTGGATACTCCGTTCGGGGCACAGGCGGCCGCGGAGCGCCAGCTCGTGATCGCCGACATCCCCGGCTTGATCGAGGGGGCGAGCGACGGGGCGGGCCTCGGCCACGACTTCCTCGCGCACGTCGAGCGGACACGTCTGCTGGTGCACGTGCTCGACCTTGCCCCCGAGCTCACCGCCGACGAGCAGGCCGACGCGGTCGCCAACCACGCGACGATCGAGCACGAGTTGGCGGCTCATGACGCGCGCCTGGCAAGCCTGCCGCGAGTGTTGGCCCTCTCCAAGGCCGACCTCGTCCCGCCGGAGCGCGTCGCCGAGGCGATTGCGCAGTGGGCGGAGCGTCTCGGCCCCAACGTGCCGGTGCTCGCCACTTCGAGCGCCACCGGCTCGGGGGTGGGGGAGCTGGCGGCCGAGCTCCTGCGTCGGGTGCCCGAGCTCGCCGGCGCGGGATCCGAGCCGGGCGTCGCAGATGGCCCCCACGCACCCGAGGGTGAGCTGGCCGAGCACATGGTCTTTCGGCCGGCGGCCTCCAGCGGCTTCGCGGTCGAGCGGGTGGCCGCGGGCTCCTTTGCGGTCAACGGCCGTGGGGTGGAGCGCCTCGTGGAACGCTATGACGTGAACAACGAGGATGCCATGGCCTATCTGGAGGGACGTCTGCGCAAGATCGGGGTGCTGCGCGCCCTGGAAGCCGAGGGCTTTCAAGCCGGCGACGACCTGGAGATCGCGGGACTGGCGTTCGAGCTGGACCCGGACGAGCCCGCATAGCTGTCGTACCCTGTAGGGCGATGGCCGTCACAGTCTCATCCGTAGCTGACGTCTGCGCGCGGGCTCGTGAGGCGTCCAGAGTGCTTGCTCGCACCGACACCGCCACCAAGAACGCTGCGCTCGTCGGTATAGCCACTGCCCTGCGCGAGCGCACGGGGGAGATCTTGAGAGCCAACGAGCGCGATCTCCTTGCAGGGCGCGAAGCGGACATCGGCGATGCGTTGCTCGACCGCCTGCGTCTCGACGAGCAGCGGGTCGAGGGCATCGCCCAGGCGGTTGAGGCGATCGCCGCGCTCGGCGATCCGGTGGGCGAGGTCATCGACGGCCACCGCCTGCCAAATGGTCTTGACGTGCGTAAGGTGCGCGTGCCGCTCGGCGTGGTCGCCGTGGTGTACGAGGCGCGCCCCAATGTCACGATCGACGCGGCCGCACTGTGCGTCAAGTCGGGTAACGCGATCGTCCTGCGCGGCTCCTCCACAGCTGTCCACTCCAACGCGGTTCTCGCGGCGATCGCCTCGCAGGCAGTCGTGGCCGCGGGCCTCGCGGACGGGTGCATCGGACTCGTCGCCGGCGGCGGACGCGAGGAGCTTGCCGAGCTCGCCACACAGGATGACGCCATCGACCTGCTGATTCCGCGCGGCGGCGAGGGTCTGAAGGCCGCGCTCAAGGAGGTGGCGAGCGTGCCGGTCATCTATGCGGCCTCGGGCAACTGTCACGTGTTCGTGGATGCCTCCGCGGACATGGACGACGCGCTGCAGATCGTCCTGAACGCCAAGACCCAGCGCCCCGGTGTGTGCAATGCCGCCGAGACGCTGCTCGTCCACCGGGATGTCGCACCTGTGTTCCTGCCACGTGTTTTGGCAGCCCTGAGTGGGGCCGGTGTCCAGCTGCGGGTGGACGAGCGGGCACTTGAGCTCGCCGGCGAGGCCTCCTCCGCGGTGGGCTTGGCGGGGGAGGAGGACTGGGACACCGAGTACCTCGCAATGACCCTCGCCGTGGCGGTCGTGGACTCTGTGGAGCAGGCGATCGAGCACATTGCCCTCCATGGCTCCGGCCACTCCGAGGCCATCGTCACGAAAGACACCATCGGCGCGCGCGCGTTCCAACTCGGTGTGGATGCTGCCTGCGTGTACGTAAACGCCTCGACGCGCTTCACCGACGGTGGCGAGTTCGGGATGGGTGCCGAGATCGGCAACTCAACGCAGAAGCTCCACGTCCGCGGGCCGATCGGTCTGCGCGAGCTGTGCACGTTCAAGTACCTCATCGAAGGTGCCGGCCACGTTCGCGCATGAAGGTGTGTCTTCGACGGGAGTCCCACCACAGGGAATCGGAATCCTCGGGGGCATGTTCAACCCTCCCCACATCGGCCATGTCGCGCTCGCGCGGGCAGCCGCGAGTGAGCTCGGGTTGCGCCAGGTGCTGCTAACGCCGGTGCTCGTGCCTCCCCACAAGCCCGCCAGGTGGGATCCGGGGGCCGAGCACCGCCTGCGCATGTGCCGTCTGGCCGTGCAGGGCAATCCCCACTTGGGGGTGTGCACGCTTGAGCTCGAACGACCAGGGCCGTCCTATACGGTCGATACGCTGAGAAGCATTCATGCATGCGACCCAGAGGCAGAGCTGACCCTGATTGTCGGCGCCGACGTGGCACTGACACTCGGCTCTTGGCGCGAGCCGCGCGAGATTCTGAGGCTTGCCCGACTCGCCGTAGCAGAACGCGACGATTCCGCTCGGCGGCAGGTACTGGAGACTCTCGCGCCGCTGGGGGGCGGGGAGAGGACGGTGTTTCTGGAGATGGAGCCCCATGACGTCTCCTCTTCACTGGTTCGCCGGCGCCTGACCGCGGGGGAGGCGATCGAGGGGATGGTCGGTGCCGAGGTGGCCGGCTACATCGCCGAGCACGAGCTCTACGGCCGCCGGCCCGCGGGAGGCACGCAGGCGGCCGGGCAATGAACTCGCGGGAGCTGCTCGCCGAGATCTGTCGCTACGCCGAGGACAAGAAGGCCGGCGAGCTGGTGGAGCTCGACCTGCGCGGGGTGCTCGGGTACACCGACTGGTTCGTGATCTGCACCGGGAATACCGAGCGTCAGACCAAGGCGATCCACGACGGAATCCTTGAGGGGCTCAAGCACGAGCACAATGTGCTTCCGCGCAGGGTCGAGGGGGTGGCGAGCGCCGATTGGATACTGATGGACTACCTGGACGTGGTGGTCCATATCTTCACGCCCGTCACGCGTGAGTTCTATCGTCTGGAGCAGCTTTGGGGAGAGGCTCCGGCCCATCGAGCCGAGGTCGCCGGGGGCGGGTAGCGACCCGAGCGTGGCTTCACGGAGGAGGTCTGGCGCCGCACCGCCGGCGCGGAGCGATGCCTTGCGATTCCTGCGAAGATGTCCTCGGAGGGGGTTGCGCTGCCATCGGGGATCGAGTTCGATTCCCAGACTCAACCGGAGGCGGTCGCATGAGCAAGACCTTGGAGTTGCAGAGCGAGCAGGCCCCGCCTGCGCAGACTTGGCCGACTTCGATGCCGCTGCCGACGATGCGCGGGTCGGTGCTGTTGAACACATTGCGCTTCACCCTCGACCCGGAGGGCTACTTCGCGGGTGCCCAGCGCCGTCATGGCGACATGTTCACGCTGCGCATACTGGGGCAGAGATGGGTTGCCCTCGCCCACCCCGAGGCGGTCAAGGAACTCTTCTCGCACGGCCCCGAGGAGGTCGACTCGGGTGAGGCCAACCAGGCGCTGAGCCCGGTGCTCGGGACGCGCAACCTGCTGCTGCTCGACCGCGAGGAGCACCTGCACCGTCGGCGAATCGTGTTGCCCCCGTTTCACGGAGAGCGGATGCGTGCCTACGAGGACACGATCCGTCAGGCGATTCGCAAGGAGATCGCCGATTGGCCACTCGGCGAGCCTGTGGCGGCGCTGCCCCGCATGCAGGCGCTCACTTTCTCGGTGATCATGAGCTGCGTCTTCGGAGTCGAGGAGGGTGAGCGCGTCGGGCAGCTGGGAGAGGCGCTGCGCGGCATGATCGCGTGGGTCACGGACATGCGTCGCGTGCTGTTCTTCTTCATGGTCGGCCCGCAACGACTCGACAAGGTGCCCGCGTTTCGCCGGCAGCTGGCGTGCGTGGATCGTGAGATCCTCGCGGAGATCGCACGCAGGCGGGCGCTGGGGGACCTGAGTGAGCGTGAGGACATCCTTTCGTTGCTTATCCAGGCCACCGACGAGGACGGCGAGCAGCTGTCCGACGGAGAGTTGCGCGACGAACTGATGACGCTGTTGATCGCGGGTCACGAGACGACCGCCACGCTGCTCTCCTGGGCGATTCACGATCTCGCCCGCGATGCGGGCAGTCAGGATCGTCTCGCCGTCGAGGGGGGAGCATTCGCCGACGCCGTGATCACCGAGACCCTGCGGCTGCACCCACCGACGGGAGGCGTCGCGCGTCGTCTGCGCGAGCCACTCACGATCGGCGGCCATGAGCTACCGGTCGGGACCGACGTGGTGCCGGTCACGCTGCTCGTCCATCGCCGGGGCGACCTCTACCCGGACCCGTGGCGGTTCGATCCCACGCGGTTCCTTGACAACCGCCCACCGGCGGGCGGTTGGTTCCCGTTCGGGGGCTCTGTGCGGCGTTGCATTGGTGCCTCCTTCGCTCAGTTCGAGGCCAGGATCGTGCTCGAAGAGTTGACCAGAGCGCTACGCCTGAGCCCCGTGGAGAAGCGACCTGAGCGCACGAGCCGGCGGGCGATTGTGCTGGTGCCTTCGAAGGGGGCGCGAGTGGTCGCGGCGAGGCGGCGATGAGGCGGCGGTGAGCCTCAGTTCTCCTGCCGCCACTTGATCGAGCATCCCACCGGCGTGGTCTGCGAAGGCTCAGGCTCGCGCTCATCGAGCACGGCGTCGAGAGCTCCGCGCAGGTAGGCGGCATCTTGCGAGGGATCTTCATAGTCGGAGTCGGGGGCGCCGCGATAGCGCAGCAGGCCACCGGCGTCGAGAACGAACACGTCAGGGGTCGTCTTCGCGTCGTAGGCGTGGGCAACCTCCTGGGACTCGTCGCGCAGGTAGGGAACGCCGTCGAACTCTCCGTCCTTGACACGAGCGCGCATCGCCCCGAGCGAGTCGCGCGGGTAGCGCTCGGCGTCATTGGGGTTGATCGCCAGCACCCGCACCCCGCGGGCTGAGTAGTCTCGCGCGAGGGCCGCGATCCGCTCGTGCCAGGCGAGCGCGTAGGGGCAGTGGTTGCAGGTGAACACCACCACCGTGGCGGGAGCCCCGCCCGGCTCATGAATGGTGCCCTCGGTGTCCGGTAGGGCGAACGTGGGGGCTGGCTTACCGAGTGTCGGCATCCTCATTTCCTCTCAGTGCTGTCGGGGTGGGCTGCCGCGAGCGCGTCGCGTAGGTCGGCAGGGTCGGGTGTCGGCGATATACGGCCGTCGCGACGATGGTAGACGCGGCAGGTCAACCCAAACGGCTCGTCCTTCGGCGGCATCACATCGACGCCGTCCAGGCGGATCGTGGGGGAGCCCACGAACTGCTCGCGCTCAGCGTCGGTGTCACTCCGGATCTCACGCACCACGACCGCATTCGGGTCCAGGCCGAGCTCGATCATCGCCCCGCGCAGGTCGGCAAGCGCCTTGGGGTGTGAGGGGCAGCCCTCCCAAAACAGCAGCTCGACATTCATCCCTCCACGTTATGACAGGCGTCCAGCCGCCCCGACTCCCGCGTGGCTATGCACTCGGTCGCCGGGCGAGTGGGGGACGCACCATCAGGCGCAGGGGCGGGCTGCCCGCGAAACGCAGCTCGCTGTCGAGCCTGAAGCCGAGGCGCTCATACAGAGCTGTGTTGCGGTCGTTGGTGGCCTCGAGATAGGCGGGCACACCCTCCTCGTCACAGCGCTCGAGCGTGGGCCGCATCAGCCTGCTGCCAAGCCCCTGTCCCTGGGCACCGGGGGACACGCCAATATAGGGGAAATAGTAGTGGGGCTCGCGGATGTGGCGCCGCTCCATCAGGCTGCTCAAGCCGGCGGCCTTCGGCAGGTGGATGCCGAAGCACCTGCCCTGCTGCACGGCGACGCGCGGTGGCGCCTTCCGCGCTCCGGGCGGCAGCGAGAGCGCGGCGCCGGCCAGCTCGACAGAGGTCCAGGCGCGCCCGCGCGGCAGCACCAGCCGTCGCAGCTCGATCTCGAAGAAGCGCCGCAATCGCGCTTGCCTGGTCTGCTCGTCGGGCATCAGCCAGCCGAACACGGGGTCCTCGTCGAAGGCCTGCGCCAATGCCGTCGTCAGGTGGCCCACGTCTTCGACGACGGCCTCGCGCGCGCCATTCTCTTCATACATGGATTTGCTGTTCGTTCTTTGTGTATGTGAGCCGGCCATCCGTCGTCCCTGTCCGTGCATGGTGGGTTATACCGATCTTCTGAACACAAACGGCCATGTCGCAATCCCGCCAGACATTCGCCTCTGCCTCAGTCAGACTGGAGGTGTGATCGAGGACTTTGACCGCTGCTACCAGGCCGCCCAATCGCGCGACCCGCGCTTTGACGGGTGGTTCTTCATCGCCGTGACCTCTACCGGCATCTATTGCCGCCCGAGCTGTCCCGCGATGACCCCCAAGCGCGAGAATGTGCGCTTCTATGCCTCCGCGGCAGCGGCACAGCAGGCCGGCTTTCGCGCCTGCAAGCGCTGTCGACCGGACGCGGCTCCTGGCTCTCCGGAGTGGGACGGGCGCGCCGACGTCGTGGCGCGCGCGATGCGCTTGATCGCCGACGGGGTGGTCGACCACGCGGGCGTCCCGGGTCTCGCGGATAGGGTCGGCTACAGCGTCCGTCAACTCCAGCGCATGCTTGTGGCCGAGGTGGGGGCGGGCCCGATCGCGATCGCTCGCGCCCAGCGCGCACAGACCGCCCGCGTCTTGATCGAGACGACCACCCTCACGATGACGGAGATCGCGTTCGCCTCGGGGTTTTCGAGCGTGAGGCAGTTCAACGACACGATCCGTGCCGTCTTCGCGACGGCGCCCACGCAGCTGCGTCACCGCGCCGGCGACACGTCCTCTCCCGGCGGCGGGGCACCCGGCGGCGCTGACGCTCAGGCTCCCGTTCCGTCGCCCCCTCTGTCCCGACAACCTGTTCGGGCACCTGGCGGCAACTGCGGTCCCGGGCGTCGAGGAGGTCCGCGACGGTGCCTACAGGCGCACTCTGCGCCTCGCCCATGGGCCGGGCATCGTCGAGCTCTCTCCCGCGGAGGATCACGTGGCGTGCCGCATGATGCTCTCCGACCTGCGCGACCTCACGACCGCCACTGCGCGCTGTCGCTGGTTGCTCGACCTTGACGCCGACCCCGCCGCCGTCGATGACCTGCTTCGCGCAGACCACGAGCTTGGCCCGGTCGTGAGCAGGTCCGCCGGGCGCAGGGTCCCGCGCTGCGTGGAGGGGGCCGAGCTGGCCGTGCGCGCGGTGCTTGGGCAGCAGATCTCGACAGCCGCCGCGCGCACGTACGCCGGACGCCTCACCTCCCAGTGCGGCGAGCCGGTGAGCGATCCACGCGGTGGGCTGACCCATCTCTTCCCGACACCCGAGGCGCTTGAGGGGGCTCACCTGGCGATGCCCGCCACCCGCAGGCGCACCCTCGACGGTCTCGTCGAGGCTCTGCGCTCGCAGCGACTCTCGCTTGACCCGGGGTGCGACCGTAGTGAGGCCCTCTCCGTGCTCTCCACGCTCCCCGGGTTCGGGCCGTGGACGACCCAGGTGATTGCGATGCGCGCCCTCGGCGACCCCGACGCGTTTCCCGCCGCCGACCTCGGGGTGCGCCGTGCGGCCGAATCTCTCGGCCTGCCCGCTTCCGCGGTCGCGCTCACCGCCCGCGCCGAGCGCTGGCGACCGTGGCGGGCCTATGCCGTGCAATATCTGTGGTCGGCTGTGGAGCACCCGATCAACCATTGGCCCGTGCCCGCGAGTGGCAACGGGACCATTAATCTCGCCAGCACAAAGGTCAAGGAGGCCGCATGACACCGACAGCGACAGCATCGCACCTGACCATCACCGCCTCGATGAACAGCCCCATCGGCGAGCTGACCCTCACCGCCGTTGACGGTGTGCTCACCGGTATCCACATGAACGAACAGCGACACTCCCCAAGACTCCCAGCCGGTTGTGAGCGCGACGACGCCGGACTCGCGCATGTCGTGGCGCAGTTGGAGGCCTATTTCGCGGGCGATCTCACAGACTTCGATCTGCAGATGGAGATGCACGGGACCGACTTCCAGCGGCGTGTGTGGGCATCCCTGTGTGAGATCCCCTATGGAGAGACGATCAGCTACGGGGAGCTCGCCCGCCGGGTGGGCAACCCCAAAGCCTCACGTGCCGTGGGGCTCGCCAACGGGCGCAACCCGGTCGCGATCGTCGTCCCCTGCCACCGTGTGATCGGCGCGGACGGAAGCCTCACCGGCTACGGCGGGGGACTCCAACGCAAGGTGTGGCTGCTCGGAGCACGAGGCCGCCCACCAGCCCGGCGGCGCTCGCGTGCCGCAGCTGGATCTAGGGGTCCGGGGAGCATAGGCGGCGCCCATGGCGCCTGGAGCGACCTCTGAGAGTGCGACCGCTGGAGGTCACGTGGCACCCAGCCGTCCCGACTGTCACCATCGCGGGAACTGAACTTCGCAATCTCACAGCACTTCCTCGATGACCGCGGGCAGCGTGCCGGCTTCATCCTGCTGGGCTCGTTCCTGGCCGCGTTCCTCTTCATCCGAACGAGCGCACGCCTGATTCGCAGCCCCAAGGTCACCTGGTGGCCGGGCAGCGTGACCACGAAAGGCGGTCTGCATCTGCATCACCTGGTGTGGGGGATCGTGCTGATCCTCGCCTCCGGGTTCCTGAACTTCGTCTTGAAGCCGGGCAGCCCGGGGGTCGAGGTCCTTGCCGCTGCCTTTGGCATCGGGGCCGGGCTGACCCTTGACGAGTTCGCCCTCTGGATACACCTCGAAGACGTCTACTGGTCGAAGGAGGGGCGCTCATCGATCGACGCGGTCGTGGTGGCGACTCTGTTGGGTGGGCTGATCGTGCTCGGCATCGCGCCGTTTGACCTCTCCAATCGCGCGGCGCCAATCAGCTCGCTCGTCCTCGCGATCGCCATCGACTTGACTTTCTCGATGCTTGCGATCCTCAAGGGAAAGCCGATGCTCGGCCTGATGGGTGTGTTCGTACCCCTGTTCTCGATCGCTGGTGCGGTGCGTTTGGCGGCCCCGTCCTCGCCGTGGGCTCGCTGGCGCTATCCGCCCGACGGGCGTCGCATGGTGCGCTCCCAGGCACGGTTCAGGCGTGTGCGAGCGCGCAGGCGCCGGCTGATGAACGCGATCGGCGGGGCCCCAAGTCAGCCGGCGGACAGTGGGCCGTGAAGCGTCATCGAGGGTGAGTGTGGGAAGGGCCGAGGGCGGGGGCGTCGGCGACGGGTCAAGATCGGTCGCTCGTCAGTCATCGTCACAGCCTGACACGGCGAGGCGCCCCCCGCGGGCTCAGTGCCCGATCCACACGTCAATGCCGTATCGTCGGCGGTGCCCCTCGGGGCCTGCGCAACTGGAGCTCTCCACAGTCAATCGATGAGGAGCGGAGATCGATGAGTATCGACGTCAGCGGCATCAAGGAAGGGCAGCGCCGGATGTGGACGATCGGGGACTATCCCGACATAGCTCGCACGATCGTGGGCGTCGCCGATACGATCCTCGAGCGTGCCGACGCCGGACCGGGCGTGAGTCTTCTGGACGTGGCCACTGGCACAGGCAACGTTGCGATCCCCGCGGCCCTGGGCGGGGCCGGCGTGACCGGCCTCGATTTGACGCCAAGACTGCTTGAGGTAGCTCGCCGGCGGGCCGCGGAGGCCGGTGCGGAGGTTAGCTTCATCGAGGGAGATGCCGAGGAGCTGCCCTTCGACAACGACTCCTTCGACCGCGTCACCTCGTGCTTCGGCGTTATGTTCGCGCCTCGCCAGCAGCTCGCCGCCGACGAGCTGGTCCGCGTCGCGCGTCCAGGCGCCACGATCGTCGTCACGGCGTGGACTCCTGAGGGCCTGAACGGGAGGATGTTCAAGACCGTCGGCTTCTACATGCCCGCGCCGCCGCCGGAGCTCAAGCCGCCGGTGATGTGGGGCAATGAAGACTACGTGCGCTCCCTATTCGAGCCCTCTGGCGCCGAGCTCGCCTTCGAGCGTCACATGGTCACCTTCCTGCACGAGTCTCCGGAGAGCTGGTTCGAGTACAACGAACGCGTACTGGGCCCCACCATCATGGCCAAGGCTGCCCTCGAGCCGCAGGGCAAGTGGGACGCGCTTCGCGGGGACCTGGTCAAGCTCTACATCGACGGCAACGAGGCGAAGGACGGAACGTTTCAAGCGCGCGCCGAATACCTGCTCACGGTCGCCCGCATGCCGGCCTGAGCCGGCGGGCGGGGTCACGCGAGTTTGGTCAGCCCTTCAACGAGTGGAATTCACCGAGAAGGCTTGGCAACGTTGGGGTAAATGGCACGAACTTGTAGGGCTTGGTCGTGTCGAAGCCGGCTTTTTCGGCGGCCGCCTTTTCGGCAAACGGCAGCAGCGCTTCCACGGCTTGGCCGATGTTCTTCAACCCGAGCGTGCGCTCGTAACCGTTGTTGTTCGGGGGATCGACCGACTCGGCCGTCTTCTGGATGCCTGTGATCTGCTCGATCGGCCCGCCATCGCCGCCGGCCACACCCGGCCCCACGACGCGCGCGAGGGTGCGGTGGTCGGACTCGATACCCATGATTCGAGCAGCCGTCACGCGCAGGTCCGCGGTGCTGAAGTGGCGTACCCCGACGAGATAGGCGGCGATGAAAGCATCCTCGAGGGTTACGAGAATATTCAGTGTCGTCTGAGCGTCGGCGAACATCTTCGGCGGGTAGTAGAACGTGGTGAACGCCGAGGGCTTTTTGGTGAGGCTTTCCTCGAGCAGGTAGTGAGACATCTCCTCCTGCACCGCCGCCTTCAGGTATCCCTGATCGTCCGGCGCGAGGTTTTTGAAGAATGGCGCCGTGTTGATGATGTTGGTGTACGTGGTGACAGCCAATGCCTCAGCGATCTGAGCGGCCTTCAGTATCGCCAGGTCGCCGTGGGTCGGGGCGCCTTTGCCACCTTTGGCAAGCGCGGCAGCGGGTGCGAGCATCCCGAGGCCCGCCGTACCGGCCCCCGCGACTGCCGCACCCTTCAAAAAGTTCTTGCGGGTAGACGGTGCCGTCCACGGATCCGTGACGGTGCCCGGTTCGGCCATTCCCTCGCGATCGTCGTGCATGTCGCGCATCGTTTCCTCCTGTTTGGTGAGCTGGTCGATCCTGATTCGCGCCGCGGACGGCTGCGGATCACCTGGGTCGTATTAGGCCCACCGATTTGGATGCGCGAATCGCGTGCGTCATCGGGAAGACCCGCGATGCGAGATCTGGGTCTCGGGCTACCGCCGCGAAATGAAACCGCTCGGCGCCACGATCTGAGAACTGTGCGGGTTATGGAGCTAGTCGGGCTCGAACCGACGACCTCCTGCATGCCATGCAGGCGCTCTTCCAGCTGAGCTATAGCCCCGCGCTGCGTTCAATCGTATAACGCTTGAGCAGCCGGGTCGGGACTCACGTCCGAGGTATGAACTCCGGGACGCCCAGATCGCCGTCGGGATCGTCGTGCCCGCGGCGACGCGAGTGGGAGAGATGGCCCTCTCGGTGGGCCGCGCCGGAGGAGGCCGCCCCCGGGGCTGCCTGATCCAGGCGGGCTGTCATGCTGCCGTGGGTCAGGCGCACGTCGCGCAGCAGGCGCTCGGCGTTGCTTCGCATCGAGGCCGACAGGTCGCGCAGGTTGCGCGACACCTCGTCTCCGTCCTGCATCACCTCGCGTGCAATCACGTGCGCCTCACTCACGATCTCGCGTGCTTCGGTGCGTGCCCGCGCGCGCATCTCGCCCGCCTTCTCCTCGGCCTCGGCGCGCTGTACCGCAAGCTGTCGCTCGCCTGATGCCAGCGTCTGTCCCACCTGCTCCCGAGCCCCCGCGAGCATCTCCTCCGACTCCCCGCGGGCATGGGCGAGGAGGCTCTCAGCCTGGGCCCGTGCGTGGGCGAGGATCTCCTCCGCCTCCTCCTCGGCTGCCCGCACGCGGTTGGCCGCGGCCCGATCGGCCTCGGCAATTCGCTCCCCCGCGCGCTCCTCGGCCTGTTCACGCAATTGCCGGGCCGCGCGCTCGGCGGCGTCAACGATGTTCTTCACGCGCCCGGACGCATCCCCCAGCTCCATGCCCCAATGGTAAGCGCTCACACCGGCGCCTGTCATGGCTCGCCTGCGTATCCTCTCCCGCTTGTCGCTCACTTCCAGAGTCACGCGCGCGCTCGCAACTGTCGTTGTCCTCGTCTCGACAACCACCGCCGCCGCCGCGTCTTCGACTTTCGCCTCCGTCGCCACGCGATGCACGCCCGCCAGCCTCAATGCCTCCGCGGCGCTCGCCGGTGGAGACGTCACCGTCTCGCCGGCCCCGGGTACGCGCGACGCCTTCTTCCTCACCCAGATCAGCTTCCTCGGCACACCCGCTTCCGACATCGCCGGCGTCGGCGTCACGGGTTCGCGCAGCGGGCACCACACCGGTCATCTGCTCGGCTACTCACAGGGCGACGGAGCCAGTTTCCTACCCAGCAAGCCCTTCACCCCCGGGGAGCTCGTCACCGTGCACGCCTCACTTCGTCGGGCAGGCATCACAACCCCCTTCGCCTGGCACTTCATCATCGCCGAGCCCGACACCGTCAGCCGCTCTCTGGAGACACCCCCGGCGCCTCCTCCTCCGCCGAAGGCGAGCGAATTCCAGCGCTTCGTCTCGCGCTCGGATCTCCGTCCCCCCACGGTCACCGTCACCACGAACGTGAGCGCCCAGACACCGGGCGACATATTCCTCGCGCCCTATGCCGGGCCGGGGCAGTACGGGCCGATGATCCTCGACGGTACCGGCAAGCTGCTCTGGTTCAAGGCGATCCCATCCGGCTCCAGGGCCGCGGACCTCCGCGTCCAGCAGTACGAGGGTCGGTCGGTCCTGACCTGGTGGCAGGACCCCCTCGTCGCGTCCGGCAAGCGCAACGCCGGCATCGTGATCGCCGACAGCTCCTACAAAGACCTCGCGATCGTCCGCGCCGGCAACGGCTACCAGCCCGACCTGCACGCCTTTGAAATCACGCCGCGGGGAACCGCCCTGTTCACCGTCTACGACGCGGTCCGGTGCAATCTCAGCGCTTACGCCGGCCCAGCCGACGGTGCGGTCGCAGACACGCTCGTGCAGGAGCTCGATCTCAAGACCGGCCTGGTCCGCTTCGAGTGGCACAGTCTCGACCACGTCGCGCTCTCGGACTCCCACATGCCGGTAGGGCACGGCGGCACGCCGACCTCGCCGTGGGACTGGTTCCATATCAACGCCGTCTCTGAACCGGGCGGCGATTTGCTCATCGACTCGCGGAACACATGGGCCGCCTACGACGTTGATCACCGCGACGGCCAGATCGTTTGGACGCTTGGTGGCAAGCATTCGAGCTTCGCCATGGGCCCAGGCGCGAGTCCCGCTTGGCAGCACGACGTCCGCGAGCAACCGGACGGCACAATCTCCTTCTTCGACAACGGGGCCACCCCAAGGGTGCACCCCCAGTCGCGTGTCATCGTGCTCTCGCTCAACACGGCCCGCAAGACCGCCTCGCTCCTCTCGGGCTTCGACCATTCCACTGCTCTCATCGCCCCAAGTCAGGGCGACTTCCAGCCGCTCCCTGGCGGCAACTGGTTCGTAGGCTGGGGCCAGGAGCCCTATTTCTCAGAGTTCGCGCCCGCTGGCCAGCTCCTGTTCGACGCCCATCTTCCCGCCACCTACCAGTCCTACACGGCGCTCAAGTTTCCCTGGTCGGGGGCTCCCACGCGGCCGCCACAGCTCACGGTGCGCTCCTCCCCGCACAAGAGCCCAGTCGCCTACGCCAGTTGGAACGGCTCCACCGCCGTCGCCGAGTGGCAGCTGCTCGGCGGCTCGAGCTCGCACACGCTCGCCCCGATCGCCACAGCCGCGCGCAGCGATTTCGAGACTGCGATCGCGATTCCCACCACCGCACCGCGCTACCTCGCCGTGCGGGCGCTCGACGCACAGGGGCAGGTGCTCGGCACCTCCGCCATCATCCATCCTTGAGCTCTCGAGCAGCCGTCTCCCGGCGTCTGCCCTGGCAGGAAATGTTGGAAATCCGTCCTTGCGGACAACCTCTCGCTCAGGCATGATCGAACCATGCCCAGCGACACAAACCCCCGGCCCGGCCCCTCCAGGCCGCGCCAGGTAGCGATCCTCGCCTTCCCGGATGTCCAGAGCCTCGACGTCACTGGCCCGCTTGAGGTATTCGCGGGGGCACAGACCCTGATCGAAGCCGTCGGTCGCACCGAGCGCGGATACGACGTGCTCGTGCTCAGCAGCGACGGGGCGCCGCTGCGCACTTCGAGCGGGCTTACGATCACCCCGCATGGCGACTTCGCCGCCACACCCGAGCGGCTCGACACGCTGATCCTCGCCGGTGGCCACGGTTCGCGCGAGGCGAGCGCCGATCTCGTCACCCTCGAATGGATCGCGCGTACATCGGCCCGTGCGCGCCGCACCGCCTCGGTCTGCACCGGCGCCTTTCTGCTCGCCTCCGCCGGCCTGCTCGATGGCCGGCGCGCCACCACGCACTGGGCCGCCGCCGAGGAGCTCGCCCGCCTTCACCCCTCCGTCCGGGTCGACCCCGACCCGATATTCCTTCGCGACGGCGACATCTGGACGTCCGCCGGCGTAACCGCGGGCATGGACCTCGCGCTCGCCCTGGTCGAAGAAGACCTCGATCGCGACGCCGCGCTCGTGATCGCCCGCCACCTCGTCCTCTTCCTGCGTCGCCCCGGCAACCAGGCCCAGTTCAGCGCCACACTCGCCGCCCAGGAGCCGCTCAGAGAGCCCCTGCGCGAAATCCGCCGCCACATCGTCGAGCACCTCGCGGGAGACCTTTCGGTGGACACGCTCGCCGAGCACGCCCACATGAGCCCGCGCAACTTCGCCCGTTCCTTTCGCGCCGAGACCGGTGTCACGCCCGCCCGCTATGTCGAGAGCGTGCGCCTGGAGGCCGCCCGGCGCGCACTCGAGGACTCCCCCGAGCCGGTTGCCACGGTCGCGCGAGCCTGCGGCTTCGGCACTCCCGAGACGATGCGCCGCGCCTTCCTGCGTGGCTTCGGCGTCGGCCCCACTGAGTATCGCCGCCGCTTTCACCCCGCTGGATCGCCGTCCGGGACCGCATCGGCGGCCTGATCTCACACGAGTCGCCCACCCCCCAAGAACGACCCCAAATCCAAACCCAACCACCAGAGGCAGGTCCCATGGACATCGCGATACTCATCTACCCCCGGTTCACAGCCCTCGACGCCATCGGTCCCTACGAGGTGCTCTCTCGCCTCCCCGACGCCAAGGTCACGTTTGTCGCCGAGCGCGCCACCCCGCAGCGCACTGACACCGGCCAGCTCGCCGTCGTCGCCGACGCCGCCCTCCACGAGCTGCCCCACCCGGACATCGTGCTCGTCCCAGGTGGTCCCGGGCAGTCCGCGCTGATGGACGACGCCCCGCTCCACGAGTGGCTGCGTGCGGCCCATGAGACCTCAACCTGGACCACCTCGGTCTGCACGGGCTCGCTGGTGCTCGCCGCCGCCGGCCTGCTCACCGGCAAGCATGCCACGAGCAACTGGCAGGCGCTCGACACGCTCCGGGACCTGGGCGCCGATGTCAGAGCAGAGCGTGTCGTCTTCGACGGCAAGCTCGTCACCTCCGCCGGCGTCACCGCCGGAATCGACATGGCCCTCGAGCTCGCCGCACGCATCGGCGGCGATCAGATGGCTCAGGCGATTCAGCTGGGACTTGAGTACGACCCCCACCCGCCGTTCGACGCCGGCTCCCCCCACACGGCCCCTTCGGAGATCGTCGAGGCGGTGCGCGCCTACTCCCGCTTCGCCGAACAGGCAGTCTGAGCACTGTTCTGAGGTGCGGGTAATCCTGGTTGACAGAGGTCTGCACCCGTGATCGAATAGGGCGTCTCCCACAGCTCTCGCGCACTTCCGTGCGAGGGTTGGGACGGTTGGTTGTATTGCCGTTTTGCCTGCCCCACGCGTACGCGTGGGGGGCTCGTTTTCGGAGAACCGTCCGGGGCCGACCGCTAACCTGCGCTGTCCGATGGCAGAGCGCCGCTATAACCCGCAGGAGATCGAGCCACGCTGGCAGGCCCTATGGGCTGAGGAGCGCACATGGGAGGTGTCCAACGACGCGCTCCCCGGCGAGGCCAGGGACGCAACCTCCTACGTCCTGGAGATGCTCCCCTACCCAAGCGGCGAGCCCCACATCGGGCACCTCAAGAAATACGCGGTCGGGGACGCCATCGCCCATTTCCACCGGCGCACGGGCCATCGCGTCCTGCACCCGATGGGCTACGACGCCTTCGGCCTCCCCGCCGAGAACCATGCGATCAAGACGGGCGTCCACCCGCGCGACTCCACCGCCGCCTCGATCGCCTCCTTTCAGCGCCAGTTCCGTTCCTGGGGGATATCGATCGACTGGTCGCGCGAGCTCGGCACCCACGAACCCTCCTACTACCGCTGGACGCAGTGGATCTTCGTGCAACTGTTCGAGGCCGGGCTCGCATATCGCAGAGAGGCGGCGGTCAAGTGGTGTCCACGCGACCAGACCGTGCTGGCCAACGAGCAGGTCGTGGACGGCTGCTGCGAGCGCTGCGGCGCCGTCGTCGAAGTCAAGCAGCTCGAGCAGTGGTTCTTTCGCATCACCGACTACGCCGAGCGTCTTCTGGGGGACCTTGACGGGATCGCTTGGCCCGAGCACGTCAAGACGATGCAGCGCAACTGGATCGGGCGCTCTGAGGGAGCAGAGGTCACCTTCCGCTGTGAGGAACTCGGCATCGACTATCCCGTCTTCACGACCCGCCCCGACACCCTCTTCGGGGCCACGTTCTTCGTCATGGCCCCCGAGCATCCCGACGTCTTGCGACTTGTGGAGGGAACCCCGCGGGAGCAGGCCGTGCGCGACTACATCAACCATGCCCTCACCGAGTCAGGGGAGGAACGCGGGTCGCTCGAGAAGCCCAAGACCGGCGTCGCGCTCGGGCGTGCCGTCGTCAACCCCGTCAATGGCGAAGCGATCCCGATGTACGTCGCCGACTACGTGCTCATGGAGTACGGCACAGGCGCCATCATGGCGGTCCCTGGCCACGACGAGCGCGACTACGCGTTCGCGCGTGCCTACGAGCTGCCCGTCCGGCGCGTCATCGAGGGCACGCCCGAGGACGGAGGCGATGACCAGGGGATGCCATACCCCGGCGATGGCCCACTGGTGAACAGCCATTCCGACTTCGACGGCGTGGACAACCGTGAGGCACACACCGCGATCGTGCGCTGGCTCGACCGCGAAGGCAAGGGTCACGCCTCGGTCAACTATCGCCTGCGCGACTGGCTCATCTCGCGTCAGCGCTACTGGGGCTGCCCCATCCCGATCGTCTACTGCGAGCAGTGCGGACCGCGCCCGGTTCTGGTCGACCAGCTCCCGGTCGTGCTCCCCGACATCGAGGACTACGCGCCGCGGGGCCGATCGCCGCTGGCCACCGCCGAGGACTGGGTCGCCACCGAGTGCCCCTCCTGTGGCGGCCCCGCCCGTCGCGAGACCGACACGATGGACACTTTCGTGGACTCCTCCTGGTACTTCCTGCGCTACTGCGACGCGCGCAACGACAAGGCCGCGTGGGACCCGGCAGCGCTTCGCCGGTGGATGCCCGTCGACCAGTACATCGGCGGGGTGGAGCACGCGATCCTGCACCTCATGTACGCGCGCTTCTTCTGCAAGGCCTTGGCCGATCTCGGCCACCTCGAATTCCAGGAGCCCTTCCAGGCGCTGTTCACACAGGGAATGGTGACCAAGGACGGGGCCAAGATGAGCAAGTCCAAGGGCAATGTCGTCTCGCCGGCCTCGATCGTCGAGCGCTACGGCGCAGACACCGCGCGCTGCTACATCCTGTTCGTCGGCCCCCCCGACCAGGACGCCGATTGGTCGGACGAGGGAGTTGAGGGCGTCCACCGCTTTCTCGCTCGCCTCTGGCGCTTGGCCGCCGATACGGCGGAGCGTGCGAGCGACGAGCCGCTGCCCCCGATCGACAGGTTCGGCGAAAACGGCTCGCTCGACGACGACGACCTCGAGCTTGCGCGCAAGGCCCACTGGGCGATCGAGAAGGTCTCAGAAGATATGCGCCGCTTCGCCTTCAACACCGCCATCGCGGCGGTCATGGAGCTGCTCAACGACTGCTCGCGCATGCGTGAGACCTTGCACGTTGGCACCCTGCGCTTCGGCCTTTCCACGGCCGCCTCGCTGCTCTTCCCCTTTGCGCCGCACACCTGCTCTGACATCTACGACATGCTCACCGGCGAGCGGGTCTGGGAGCAGCCCTGGCCGCAAGCCGACCCCGAGATGCTCGAACGCGACGCCTACGAGCTCGTCTGCCAGGTAAACGGCAAGCTGCGCGACCGCGTCCAAGCCCCGAGCGACGCGACCGCCGAGGAGCTCAAGGCACTGTGCCTCGCCGCACCCAATGTCCTGGCCCACATCGACGGGTATGAGATCGTCAAGGAGATCGTAGTTCCCGGGCGGCTTGTGAACCTGGTCGTGCGCTGAGGAGATGGTCGCGATCGGCGAGCGAACACCGCCACGAGGATCAAGGCCGTGACCTGGTCATGCCGTCGAGCGCGACGCCGTCCGCACCGAGACTAGACTCGATCTCGATGCCCGCGCTGAAGCCCGCCTACCTCATCCATGGCGACGATCACGGCGCGGTTGGCGAGCGTCGTTCCCGCCTGAAGGCGCTGGCCGAATCAGAGGGCGACGCCGGCAGCGTGGAGGTCCTGGCAGGCGAGGCGGGTACGCCGGAAGCGGTTGCGCTCGTGCTCTCCACTATGACCTTCGCGATCGGGCAGCGTGTGATCGTGGTGGATGGCGTCGAGCGCTTCAAGGAGGCTGAGGTGAAGGAGCACATCGAGCCGGCGATGGCGGCGATGCCCCCCGACACCACGATCGCGTTCTTCGCGCGCGAGGAGGGTCGCAGCAAGGCGCCCCCGGCGTTGCACGACGCGGTGAAGGGCGCGAAGGGCCAGATCGTCGCCGAGGCCACGATCAAGCCCTGGGAGTTGGCGGGGTGGGTGCGCGAGCAGGCGACACGGCTCGGGCTCTCCCTGGACGCTTTCGCCGCAAAGACGCTCGTGGCTCAGGTAGGGGACCGCCAGCAGCGCCTGCTGCGCGAGCTTGAGAAGCTGGCGCTGGCGGCAGACCCGACCGAGGGCCCGATCAAGGTGAGCGCGGATAAGATCGAGGAGGAATCGGCCCACTCGACCGCGTGGCGTGCTTTTTCGCTCGCGGACGCACTGGTGGGGGGCGATGGGGGAGAAGCGATCCGCTCCTATCTGCGTCTGCGCGCACAGGGCGAGCGCCTATCCGGGCTCCTATACCTCATGGCCCAACGCCTGCGCGACGCCGAGGGGGTGTCGGTGCGCCTGCAAGCGGGCGAGCCGCCCGCTGAGGTCAAGCGCGGCATGCGGATGCCACCGCGTGCCGCCGACCGCTTCATCTCGGACGTCGCCCGCACCGAGCCTGAGCACCTGCGCGTCGCCGTCTGCCGCATCGCCGACCTCGAACTCGACACGCGCGGGGGAGCCCCCCTGAGCGGGTCGCGCACCTCGCTCTCCTCACTGGAGGAAGACACGCTCGCCATGCGAGCGATCCTCGCAATTACCGTCTAGGAGCTGATCTTGGCGAGGGTGCGGGAGGCGCGGGACTTCTTGCGAGCGCCCGTGTTGCGATGAAGCGCACCGCGCTTGACCGCCTTGTCGATCGTGCTCACGAGCCGGTGGTGCTCGGTGGCGGCGGTCTCGGCGTCCTTCTCCTGGGCGGCTGTCTCGAGGCGACGGAAGTAGGTCCTGATCGCCGAGGTGTATTCGCGGTTCTCAAGACGCTCGCGCTCGGAGCGGAGGATGCGCTTCTTCTGTGATGCGATGTTGGCCATGTCTAGTGGCGCGTGCGGCCGGAGGACCTGCCGGGGCGCGCCGCGCAGCGCCGTACTATAGCGCCCCGTGTCTGTGAGCAGTGGATCTGCGCAGGAGCCGGCGGGTCCCGCGCCCCCCGGGAGGGTCGCGCGCAACACCGCGATCTTCTCGCTTGCGACCGGCCTCTCGCGTGTGCTTGGGCTGGGGCGCGAGATCGTGGCAGCGAGCTACTTCGGCACCTCGGGCCCAGCGTCGGCGTTCACAATCGCCTTCCAGATCCCCAACCTGGTGAGCAACCTGTTCGCGAACGCGGCGCTCTCGGCGGCATTCGTGCCGGTATTCACCGACCTGCTCGCCCAGGGGCGCAAGCGAGAGGCATTCCGTCTGGCTTCGACGCTGCTTCTGGATCATGCTGATCGCGTTGGGGGCGGTCACCGCGTTCTTCGTGCTCGCCGCGGGTGTGATCATGCCCCTGTTCACCGGTCCCACTTTCAACGGCGCGCTCGATGCGCTCACCGCGGGTCTCTCGCAGATGCTTGTTCCCTGTTGTGCTGCTACTCGGGCTCAACGGGCTGCTGCGTGGGCGTCTTGCAGTCCTACGAACACTTCACGATCCCGGCTATCTCCCCGGCTGTGTGGAACGTGGTGATCATCGTCCTGCTGGTGGTCCTGCACCCGCACTTCCAGGGGCTACGAAGACGGACACCAGATGTACGCGTACGCGATCGCGATCCTGGTGGCCACATTCGTGCAGCTGCTGATGGCCTTCGGCGCGCTCGGGCGGATCGACTTCCGCCTGCAGATGACGATCGACTGGCACGACCCGCGCATCCGTCGAGTGTTCACCCTGATGCTCCCGGTGACGATCGGCCTGGGCATCGTAAACCTCGACCAGTTGATCAACTCGGTCTTCGGGACGCTCGTATCAGACGAAGCCCCGCGGGCGATCGACAACGCTTTTCGCATCTACATGCTCCCGCAGGGCCTCTTCAGCGTGGCGGTCG
This sequence comes from uncultured Solirubrobacterales bacterium, assembly GCA_963742945.1. Taxonomy (GTDB): domain Bacteria; phylum Actinomycetota; class Thermoleophilia; order Solirubrobacterales; family Solirubrobacteraceae; genus Palsa-744. Next base: position 136,784 of record CAVUNX010000011.1, read on the forward strand.
CGACGGTCCTGTTCCCGACTTTGAGCCGCATGGCATCGAGGCGCGAGGTGGGGAGCATGCGCAAGGCCATCGGCGTGCGGGATGCGCCAGATCAATCTCCTGCTGATTCCCGCGTCGGTGTTCATCATCGTGCTCTCGACCCCAATCGTAAGACTGGTCTTTCAACGCGGCGAGTTCAACACCCGCTCCACCGAACTCGTATCGATCGCGCTGTTCTGGTTTGCCTTCAGCCTCCCCTTCGGGGGGTTGAACCTGCTCTTGACGCGTGTCGTTCTTCGCGGTGCAGAGACCGTGGATCCCGACCCGCTTGGCGGCGCTCAACATGGCGGTGGACATCGTCGTCAGCATCGGCCTCTACAAGCCGTTTGGGATCGCGGGGCTGATCATCGGCACGGTGGCGGCCAACGCCGTGATGACGGCGCTTCAGCTCCACTACCTGAGAATCGGCTTCAACGGGCGCCTCGATGGGGCCCAGACGACGATGATCACCGCACGCATCGCCGTTGCGTCGGCCCTGCTCGGGATCGTCTCATGGGTCGTCTGGAGCGTGCTCAACGGGCTGCTCGGGACCTCTTTGCCGGCACAGATCGTGAGTGTCGGGGGGGCGGCCCTGGCCGGAGTGCTGGTGTACGCACGCGCGGTCTTCGCGATGCGCGTCCCCGAGGCCCACCAGGTACACCAGCTGATCCGAACTCAGTTCGGGCGGGCCTGAACAAGAAGGGCCGGGAGGACTCTCGCCCACCCGGCCCTGGTCCGGTCATAGATCACCGACTGAACTACTACGTCCCAGGACTTGTGTCGTATGCCTGGGCGGCTATGACACTCCCAACCACCGGGACTGGCCGCCGGCCCGAAGGCCGGCGCGTTGCCTGGCTCGAGCCCGAGGGCTCCGGTCGGGTGGGCGATCTGCCGGACCCGTAAGGCTATCGCCTCCTTGGGGTTTTCTTCGCGCTTAGTGCCAGGGAGGTCTCTGGAGAGCGGGGATTGGGGCGCGGCCGGCCGGCACCCGCCGGAGGTATCGCTAGTCGGGCACAGCCGCGAGCCCCCGCCTTCTACAGTTTGGACGCCATGCAACAGGACCGCATCCGCAACTTCTCGATCATCGCCCACATCGACCACGGCAAGTCGACGCTTGGCGGATCGGATCCTGGAGCTGACCCACGCGGTCGCGGCGCGCGAGATGAGGGCGCAGGTGCTCGACTCGATGGACCTCGAGCGCGAGCGGGGCATCACGATCAAGGCCCAGGCGGTCAAGGTGGCCTACGAGGCCTCCGACGGGGAGACCTACCAACTGCACCTGATCGACACGCCCGGGCATGTGGACTTCACGTACGAGGTGTCGCGCTCACTCGCGGCCTGCGAGGGGGCGCTGCTGGTCGTGGATGCCTCCCAGGGCGTGGAGGCTCAGACGGTGGCCAATACCTACCTCGCGGTGGATGCGGGCCTCGAGCTGATCCCATGCCTGAACAAGATCGACCTGCCCGGCGCCGAGCCAGAGCGGGTGGCGGGCGAAGTGGGGGAGCTGATCGGGGAGCCACGCCGAGGCGATCCTGAAGATCAGCGGCAAGACCGGAGCGGGCGTGGGGGAGGTGCTCGACGAGCTGATCCGGCGCGTGCCGCCACCCTCCGGGGACCCAACAGCACCGCCGCGCGCGCTGATCTTCGACTCGGAGTTCGACCAGTACAGGGGCGTGGTCGCCTACATCAGGGTGGTCGATGGGGTGTTCGCAAGGGGGAGGCGATCAGGGCGATGGCCGCGGGCACGCACGCGGAGATCGATGACATCGGTTTCTTCTCACCGACGATGACGCCGGTGAAGGAGCTTCGGCCGGGCGAGGTGGGGTACCTGATCACGGGCATCAAGGACGTGACGCACCTGCGCGTCGGCGACACGCTGACGACCGTGGTGCGCGGGGAGAGGAGCGCCACGGAGCCGCTGCCGGGCTACAGAGAGGTCAAGCCGATGGTGTTCTGCGGCCTGTTCCCGATCGACTCCGACCGCTACCCGGACCTGAGAGACGCCCTGGAGAAGCTGACGCTCAACGACGCGGCGCTCTCCTGGGAGCCCGAGACCTCGGACGCGCTCGGCTTCGGCTTCAGGTGCGGCTTCCTGGGACTCCTGCACATGGACATCGTGAGGGAGCGTCTGGAGCGCGAGTACGACCTGGAACTGCTCGCGACGATGCCCTCGGTGGAGTTCGACGTGACCTTGACCAACGGGGAGGAGCTCGAGGTCCACAACCCCTCGGACATGCCCGACCCGGGCACGATCGCGGAGATCAGGGAGCCGTTCATCAAGGCGCAGGTGATCGCCCCGCGCGAGTACGTGGGGGCGGTGATGGAGCTCTGCCAGGAACGCAGGGGCGAGCCCGCGGGCATGCACTACCTCTCGCCCGAGCGGGTGCAGATGAGCTACGACTTGCCGCTCGCGGAAATCGTGCTCGACTTCTTCGACCAGCTCAAGTCGCGCACGCGCGGGTTATGCCTCGCTCGACTACGAGCTGAACGACTGAGCCCGCGCGAACCTCGTCAAGCTCGACGTGCTGCTCGCCGGCGACACGGTGGATGCGCTGTCGATGGTGGTGCACAAGGACAAGGCCTATGACATGGGCCGCACGCTCACCGAAAAGCTGCGCAAGCGCATTCCCCGCCAGCAGTACGACGTGCCGATCCAGGCGGCGATCGGCTCGCACATCATCGCCCGCGAGACGGTCAAGGCCTTCCGCAAGGACGTGATCGCCAAGTGCTATGGCGGTGACATCTCGCGCAAGAAGAAGCTCCTGGGCAAGCAGAAGGAGGGCAAGAAGCGCATGAAGCAGGTCGGGCGCGTCGAGGTGCCCCAGGAGGCGTTCCTGGCGGTGCTCGAGATCGGGGAGGAGTGGAAGTGGGCGCTAGGCGACCCGAGATCGCGTGGCGTTCGGTGATGCCCGCCGTTGATTGTTTGGATCGTTGTTCGTACACATGGAGATACCGCGCGTGGTGCACGATCCTGTTCGTGTGTCTCGGCAACATTTGTCGCTCGCCGACCGCGGAGGGAGTGATGCGCAAGCTCGTGGACGAAGCCGGGCTGCAGGAGCAGCATCCGATCTCGACAGCGCCGGCACCGGGGGTGGCATGTGGGGGAGCCACCCGACCCGCGGGCCACCGAGGCCGCACGGCGCAGGGGAATCGCGCTGGAGAGCGTCGCACGGCAGGTGCGCCCAGAGGACTTCGAGCGCTTCGACCTGATCCTCGCGATGGACCGCCTCCAACGAGCGTGCGCTGCGCAGGCTTGCGCCCGATGAGCCCTCGCGCGCGAAGGTGCGCCTTGCTGCGCGAGTTCGATCCCGCCAGCGCCGGCCTCGAGGATCTCGACGTGCCCGACCCCTACTACGACAGGGAGCGCTGGCTTCGAGCTGGTGCTCGACCAGGTCCAGGCGGCGTGTGCGGGACTGCTCGAGTAGGTGCGGGCTCTCAGGGCATGGCCAGGCTCCGCGTGGACGGTCCCGGCGTACGCGCGGACGGCGCTGAGCGCCATGAGCTTGCCCCCGGGAGCCGAGGACCCACGTCGCGTCAGCGGTGGCGACATCAACGAGGCATGGCACGTGCGCTTGAACGGAGCGGAGGCGTTCGTCAAGACGCGCCCCGACGTCGGCGCCGGGCGAGTACGCGCTCGAGGCCGCCGGGATCGAGCTGGCTGGCCGAGCCGGGGGCGCTGCGCGCGCCGCGCGTGATCGAGGTCGCCGAGGACTACCTGGTGCTCGAGTGGGTCGACCCGGGCCAGCCTCAGCGCCGCCGGTGCGGAGGAGCTCGGGCGCGGGCTTGCGGCGATCCACTGGCGGGCGCCCCGTGCTTCGGCGACCCAGGCTTCGGTGAGCGGCTCGGCGTGGAGGCACGCATCGGCTCGCTGCGCTTGCCGAACGACCCGAGCGAGGATTGGGCCTCGTTCTATGTCGAGCGACGGCTCCTGCCACTGGCGCGCCTCGCCGCGAGCGCAGCGCCTTGGCCGGCGGTGGGGTGGCGGCCGTCGAGCGGGTGTGCGGACGGCTCGACCGGCTCTCAGGGCCCCCCGAGTCACCTGCGCGCCTGCACGGCGACCTGTGGAGCGGCAACGTCCACGCGGACGCCGATGGGCGCCCATGGCTGATCGACCCGTCCGCCTACGGCGGCCATCGCGAGCTCGATCTGGCGATGCTGCGCCTGTTCGGGACGCCCTCAGAGCGCGTGTTCGACGCCTACGAGGAGGTGGCGCCGCTGGCCGACGGCTGGCAGGAGCGCGTGAGCCTGTGGCAGTTGCTGCCGCTGCTGGTGCACGCGGTGCTCTTCGGTGGCTCCTACCGGGAGGCGGCCGAACGCGTCGCAGAGCGATACGCGAGCTGAACCGTGCCGGCCGGCGGCGCCCGCCATGCGGCCGGGCGCGGAGCGCTATGTGGGCCGCCCATGTCCTTGCTATGCGTGTCCCGCCCGGGAGCGGCGGTCGGAGATGGGCATATGCGCCCCTCCACGATCGAGCAGCGCCGCCGCCTGTATCTGCAAGCGCGGGTCGTGATCGCCCGTCACTACCGGCGCCCGCTCACGCTCGATGAGCGTGGCGCGAGCGCTCGCCAGCTCGCCGCGCCAGCTCACGCGTGTCGTACGCCCAGTTCGGCGAGACGACCTTCCGCGAGGATCTGCTCACGCGCCGCCTGAACGTTGCCGCTCAGCTGCTGGTCGAGCAGCCGGCGATCTCGGTGCGACGACGTGGCGCGGCTCGTCGGCTTTCGCCAGGCACCGCATTTCGCGAAGGCGTTCCGGCGGCGCTATGGGCTCAACCCGGCGAGTTTCAGAGCCGAGGCGCGGGCCTATGCGCGGGGAAGCGGCTGCCGGTCGCATGCAGATCGGCCCGATCGCGCTCCACTCTTACGCGAACCGACGAGCGCACTCTTCAGCCGGCGCCGCGTGAAGCGCCGTGTCGAGCGCCGAGAGCGACTCCACCGGCCCGGCGCCCGGCAGGCGCAGGCGCATCAAGGTGCCTCCGCCGCCCGCCCGCTCGGCGCTTGACGCTGCCTCCGTGTTGCTCGGCGACTTGACGCACGATCGCGAGACCCAGGCCCGAGCCGGGCTGTGCGCGCGCCTCCACGCCGCGGTAGAAGCGGTCGAAGACGTGGGGGAGGTCTGCACGCGGAGATTCCCGGACCGTGGTCGCGCACGGTCAGCTCGCGGCCGCGCAGGGATATCTCCACCGGGCTCCCACCGGGGCTGTAGTTGACGGCGTTGTCGATCAGGTTGTTGACGGCGCGCCCGAGTCGTCCCGGCTCGCCGCTGAGCACTACCTGGTCGAGCTCGACGTGGAACGGGGTGTCGGGTGAGTGGCGTCGGGCACGATCGACGGCCTCCTCGACGACAAGGTCCAGGCGCACGTCCTCGGCCCCGGTGCGCGGCTGCTCGCCACGGGCGAGCTCGATCAGGTCGTTCATGAGCAGCGTGAGCTCCTCGATCTGCTCCACCACGTCCGTCGAGCACGCGCTGTCGCTCCTCGACGCTCATATCACGCTCCTGCTTGAGGATTTCGATGTTCGTGCGCAGGCTCGTCACAGGTGTGCGCAGCTCGTGCGAGGCGTCCGCCACCAGCTGGCGCTGCGCGTGCACGGAGGCGTCGAGCGCCCCCATCGAGCTCTGCAGGGCGTCGAGCATCGCGTTGAAGCTCTCGGCGAGTCGCCCGATCTCGTCCTCGCCCGAGGGCTCGATCCGCTTGGACAGATCCTGCGTGCGAGTGACGTGCTCGGTGGCCCGGGTGAGACGCTTGACGGGCGCGACGGCGGCGCCCGCCACGAGCCGTCCGAGCAGCGCCGCAAGCGCGATCCCGCCGATGTCGAGCAGCGCGAGGATCAGGCGCAGGCGCTCGAGCAAATGGTCCACGTCGGTGAGCGGCTGGGCGAGCTGCACGGCGTAAGCCGGGGCGCAGTGCCTCGGCGAGGATGCGCAGGTGGATCCCGCTTGCGTGCGCGTCACGGTAGAACGGCTTGCCCCCCTTCGCCGCGAGCGTGCGTGTGGCCGTGCGTCGATCGGCAGCGTTAGGTTCGAGGAGGAGCGAAACAGGATCTTGCCGCTCGAGTCGATCAGCTGCTGGTAGCCGCGCACCTGGTCCGGGTGGGGGGAGAGGTTGCCAAAGGGATTGCTCTGCAAGGCGACGATCGGCCCTCGGCCCCGCGAGCGCGGGCCGCGCCTGGCAGCGCTTGAGGAGTCGAGGGCCGGCGGGGAGACCAGCAGGCCAAGCGGGGCGCCTACCCTGCGGTCGGCGGCGAGAACCCTGTGCCGCCCGAGCTCGTGAGCACCCCGGCGAGATAGCGCTCGTCGCGGCCGCTCAAGCCGCCGGGTACCGCGTTTGCGATGAAGCGCAACCCACCGGAGCGGTTGCGCAGCTGTTCGTCCACCTGCTTGCGCAGCTGGTGGGAGGCAAGCAGGTAGGTGAGTGCCGAGGCGAGCACCACCGCGACCGCCACCGCAGCCGCCGAGACGAGCGTGATGCGCCGCCGGAAGCTCATGTTCGCCGTGGCCCTTCGCAGGGAGTTACGGCCAGAGGGCATGTCAGCCTCGCAGCACGTAGCCGACGCCGCGCACCGTGTGCAGCAGGCGTGGCTCGCCCGCCCGCCTCGGTCTTGCGGCGCAGGTAGCCCATGTACACGCCCAGCGAGTTGGAGCTCGAGCCGAAGTCATACCCCCACACGTGCTCGAAGATGATCGAGCGGGTGAGCACCTGCTTGGGATGGCGTAGGAACAGCTCGAGCAGCAGGAACTCGGTGCGGGTGAGGTTCAAGGAGCGCTCGCCGCGGCGAGCCTCGTGGGCGAGGCGGTCAAGGCGCAGGTCCTCAAACGCCAGCGTCTCCTCCGGCTCGCTCTCATCGGCCCTGCGCAAGAGGGCACGCACGCGCGCCATCAACTCGCGCAGGGCAAAGGGCTTGATCAGGTAGTCGTCCGCGCCCGCGTCCAGGCCGGCCACGCGGTCGTCTACCTGCTCGCGGGCGGTGAGCATGAGCACGGGGGTGTGATCGCCCGCTCTCGCGCACCTTCCGGCAGACCTCCAGGCCGTCGAGCACGGGCATCGAGACGTCGAGGATCACCGCGTCATAGAAGCCTTCGGTCATGCGCTCCAGCGCGTCGCCGCCGTCGCCCGAGAGGGCCACTTCGTAGCGCTCTAGGGTGAGCGCCCGCGACAGCGCATGCTGAACGGCGGGCTCGTCGTCGACTACCAGTATGCGTGCGGGCTCTGCCATGGGGGTTGCGCCACTCCTCCGCCGGGCCACGGGGTGCCCAGGAGGTGAGGCTATGGTGACGGTAGCGTCAGGACTCTAGGACCACGGCCGAAGAGGATGCGAAGAATCGTCGATCATGACACCACCGCGGCGATTCGAGACGACAATTTGGGCTCGAGCTCAGACGAGGAGATGTCCGGGGGTCGGGCCCGAGCGCCGATGGCGGGATGTCCGCGCAGTCGCGCCGTCTGCGCAACGGCCTGATCAGTCTGGCGATCTTCTTCGCGCTCGTCGCCGCCCTCCTGCTGGCCGTCCCGGGGCTGCGCTCGGCCGGGGGAAGCATCACCGACGCCAAGCTTGGATGGGTGGGGGCGGGGATCGGCTTCGAGCTGCTCTCCTGCGCCGGGTATGTGGTGCTGTTCGAGCTCGTCTTCAAGATGGAGCGGGTCTTCAGTCGTCGGCTGTCGCTTGCAGAGCTGGGAGTCAACTCGGTCGTCTCGATCGGCGGCATCGGAGGGATCGCCCTGGGGGCCTGGGTGTTGCGCACCAAGGGAGTGGCCGTCGAGCGGATCGCGCAGGCGCTCGGTCCTGATGTTCGTGCTCACGAGCGCAGTCAACGTGGGCGTCGTCGCGCTGATCGGCGTATCGATGTGGCTAGGGCTGCTCCCCGGCTCCCGGAATGCCCTGCTCACGCTGCTGCCGGCGGCATTCGCTATCGCGGCGATCGTCGCGACGCTCGCCGTTGCGGGGCTCGCGGGCCGGCTCGCGACGCGCGGGGGCTGCGCACGGGCGTGCCCATGTCGCACTGGTGGCCTCAGCGATGGCGTGCGGGGCGCGCTGCGACTGATCGCCCGGCGTGACTGGCGTCTGCTTGGGGCGGTCGGCTACTGCCTGTTCGACACGCTGGTGCTGTACGCGTGTCTCGCCGCGTATGGGCCCACCCCGACCGTTCTGGGAGTGAGCGATGGCCTACCTCGTCGGTCAGCTCGCCAACTCGATCCCGATCCCGGCGGGTCTGGTGGCGGTCGAAGGGGGGCTGATCGGAATGCTCGTGCTCTTCCACGTTCGTCCCGTCTCGGCTGTGGTGGCCGCGGTCGTCACCTATCGAGCGATCTCGCTGTGGTTGCCGGCCCTGATTGGGTCGGTGGCGTTCTTCAGCTTGCGCCGTGAGATCGGCGAGCCGGTGACGGCGGCGCCCGAGGGGGCTTAGCTGCCCGGGCGCTCAGCGGCCGCGACTGCCGCAGGGCTTGGGCTGTCCTGGCGTATGTGACTGCGATCCTCGCAAAGGCTTCAGCCGCCCAGGCGTTCGGCGGCCACGATCGCCGCCCGCGCCTTCTGGCAGGGGTGCCCGGGGAGGCTGTTCATCACTGTGCGCAACTCCGCTGGACTGGGCCCTGACAGCCCGGGGCAAAAGACAGGGGGTGGGAGCGTGCCGCTCGCCGAGCCAGGAGCGTTGAGAGGACGCAGCTCGTTGGCGGCGAGCAGGGCGTGGGCGAGCGTGTCGGAGAACACGTCGATCGCCAGGCGGCCGCTGTAGAGCTCGATGGAGCGTTCTTCGTCATAGATCGTGGCCGGCACGCCTCTGATGAGTGCGTTGCGCTGTGGGCCGAGCGCACTGTTGGAGTGCAACCTGTAGATCACCGTCGTGACCTGCAGCGGCAGCAGGCAGCTCCCGCCACCGCCGAGCAGTCCCTTGCCGTTGACGCAATCGCCGTAGTACACGCTGTCGCCGATTGCCGTGCTGTAGCCCTTCAGACCGTCCACCGCGGCGAGCGGCTTGCCGATGAAATTCGGGCCCACCCAGTAGAGCCTGTAGTAGGGGAACGTCTGGGCTTCGGCCAGCGCCGCCGGCTTCGAGCTGTGGCGGATGCGCCGTGCCGCAGCCCGAGGTCAGGCCCGTCGCGGCGAGCAGCGTGAGCGCCAGCGCCCGGCGACTCCTCTTGAGGGTGGTGGCCATCGGCGCTGATTATCGGCTACGCGCGTTTCCCGCGCGCAACGCGACTTCCGGGCACTCCGCCTGTTCATAGGAGTACAAGCGCGCGACTCGTCCATATGAGCTCGACTCGCGTGTGTGCCGGGGTCCGGTCGGGTAGCGGGCTGGGCTCCGGCCGATCTTGCATTTCGAGGAGTCGGGGACGCGATCGTTTGTGTGGCTCGACGAGATGACGGCCTCGGCCATCTTTACGTTCGGGGAGCCGACTGGACGCGGCCGTTGGGGTGGACGGGATGAGGGGGCGGTTTCGACTCCTAACTGGGCGAGCCGCGGGCCTCGCCATACTGGGCCGCTGTGGAGAGCCAAGCACTAACCGCCCGGGCCCGGTCCCCACTTGGGGCGGCGAGGACGGTGTTCGCGAACAGTCGTATCTCGCTCCCCCTCGCACTCGCATGCGTGCTCGTGGGGGCATGGCTCGTGCTTGCCCCGCGCTCACCCGACCTTGCGGCGCAGACCTACCGCGCCACCCTCTTCGAGAACTCCGGCTTCACGCTCTGGGATGACAACTGGTACGCCGGCCACCATCTCCCCGGTTACAGCCTCGTGTTCCCGTGGCTCGCCCTGGTTCTCGGGATCAGGCTCGTGGGGGCATTGGCGGTGCTCCTCTCCACCTTCGCGTTCGAGCGGATCGCCCTCACCGTGTACGGGCCGCGCGCGCGCTGGGGCGCCGCGTGCTTCGCACTGGCAGCCGCCGGGGACCTGTGGATCGGCAGGGTCACGTTTGCGCTGGGGGTGGCCTTCGCGATGCTTGCCGTGCTCGCCCTGGTGCGCGAGCGACCATGGCTTGCCGCGGGGCTCACGGCGGTTTGCGCCGCCACGAGCCCCGTCGCCGGCCTCCTGCTCGCGCTCGCGGGGGCCACGCACGTGCTCGTCACACGCAGCCCCCTTTCCGGGCTCACGCTCGCGGCACCCGCGTTCCTTGTGGTGCTCCCTCTGGAGGCGCTCTTTCCAGAGGGTGGCTGGGAGCCGTTCGCGGCGAGCTCGGTTACGGCCACGCTGGCGGTAACGCTCGCGTTCCTGTATGTCGTCCCCCGCGAGGAGCGGCTCTTGCGCGTGGGGGGATTGGTCTATCTGGGGGTCACACTGTTCTCGATCCTGCCCACCCCGATGGGCAGCAACATCGCCCGCTACGCGGTTCTTCTCGCGGGGCCCCTCTCGCTCTGCGCTCTGGGGCGCGACGGCTTCAGGCAGGCCGGACGACCGCTCGCGGCTGTCGCTCTGGCGGTCGCGGGGATTGTCGTTTGGACCGTCTGGGGGCCGGTACGAGAGAGCGCGAGGTGATCGGCGACCCCTCGACGGGCGCGGCCTTCTACACCCCGCTCGAGCGTTTCCTGGCCACGCACGGCGGCCCTCTAGTGCGGGTCGAGGTCCCGTTCACGCACTCCCACTGGGAGGCCGCCCTGCTCGCCCCGGACGTTCTGCTCGCCCGTGGGTGGGAGCGTCAGCTCGACACAAAGAACGACCCAATTTTCTTCAAAACTCCCCTCACCCCGTCCGGGTACGGCGCCTGGCTGCACGACAACGCCGTCGGCTATGTCGCACTCCCCGATGTCCGCCTCGACGGCTCAAGCGACGAAGAGGCCGCCCTGATCCGGGCAGGGGCCCCCTATCTGCGCGAAGTCTTCACGAGCGCCCACTGGCGCGTCTTCGCGGTGCGCGACCCGGCTCCACTGGTCTCGGAGCCGGCGACCCTGGCGGGGCTCGGTCACGACTGGTTCACGCTGCGCTTCGCCCGGCCAGGACGCTCGATCGTGCGTCTGCACTACACGCGCTACTGGGCCCTCGCCGGCGGGCACGCCTGTGTCTCATCGGCCTCCGGCGGGTGGACGGCTGTCAGCGTCGATGCCCCCGGCGTCGTACGTGTCGCCGCACGCTTCTCGCTCGCGCGTGCCCTCGGGCTTGGTGGCGGGTGCGCCTGACCTTCGGGCCCACCGCTGCCGCCTTGCGAGGGGCTGCGGTTTTGGGAGCGAGCGCGTACAGGCCCGTGACGCCTGACAGGTAGAGGTAGTGGTCGTCGCTCACCGCTGGGTCGAACTCGCCCGTCCTCATCGAGAACACGACTTTCCCGGTGGAGATCCCGAGGCCCGTCGTGCGGTGGTGCGCGAAGGTTGGCGAAGTACACGATCCGCCCGATGATCGTGGCCGAGCCGGAGATCTTCCCGCCGTCGTGATACTGCCAGTCGATGCGTCCCGAGCGGGCGTTCATCGCGTAGAACGTCCCGTCGTAGGAGCCCAGATAGATGGTCGGGCCGAGCCCGGGGGCATTCGCGACGGCGGGGGAGGCGTACACATACGCGCCCGTCTGCACCGCCCAGTCCAGTTTGCCCGAGGAGGCGTCATACGCGTACACGCGCCCGTCGGTGTTGCCGAGGAACACGCGCCCGTACATCACCGCCGGGGTCGAGTAGAAGGTGCCGCTTCCGAACAGCGCCCCTCCGGAACCGCTCTTCCACAGGAGATGCCCGTCGTGCTCGCCGCACGGCCTGAAGTTGCGCCCGAGTAGTCGCCGAAGTAGAGCACCCCGCCGGACAGGCTGGGGCTGGCCTTCACGGCGCCCGAGGCGTGGTAGGTCCACAGCACGTTGCCGTTGCGCGCATTCAGCGCGTACACCGTCCCGTTCTGGGAGCCGAAGAACAGTTTGCCTTTGTCGAGCAGGGGAGAGGACTCGGCGCGGCTCGGCAGGTCACGCCCCCAGCGCACATGACCGTTGATGGTGTTCAGCGCGACGACCCGCCCGCCCTGCGCGCCGGGGGAGCGGGAGAGCACGGTGCGCGTACACCGTGGTCCCCGCCACGGCCGGCGTGGAGGCCGACAGCGCACCTATGCGCCTGCGCCACAGGTCCTTGCCCGGTGTACTTGTCGATCGCATGCAGCACCGCGTCGTCGCCGAGCTGGAAGATGCGGTTGCCCCACATCACGGGAGGAAACTCGAGCAGCGCGCTGCCGCCGCGCGTCCACACCGTCCTGAACGGCGGCCTCATCTTCGCGGAGGCGGGAAAGAAGCGCGTGTGGTTCTTCGTGTAGCCGTACAAGCGGCCACGCGAAGCGATCCTCGCGCTTGGTCTTCGGCAAGGTGGGCGTCGGCTGTGGCACGAACACGGCGTGCGGGTGGTAGATGTTGCCGGTCCGGTGCCTCTCGTACAGGTAGGCGCGCGAGCGCTCCTCCCGCCAGCACGAGTGCCACGGCGCCGGCAAGGCCCAGCCTCCCCGTGTCGTGCGGGGCAGCAGGCGACGTCCTCGCCCGCCGCTCATCGATCAATCCCCAAGCCGCGCGTTCCCGCCCTCAGGCGGCAAGCCTGCTGGAGGACGACTCTGGCTCGGGCGTCGAGGTGTGGGGTCGATGCTCTGCCTACAGGCTCCCCACGCGATGCGCGCGCCCGCCCGCGCGCGAGGCCCGAGGAGCATCCCGAGCAGGAGCCCCAGCGCTCGCGCGCCCGTGAACACGAGCCCACCGAGGCTCACCGCGGCAAGCGGGAGCAGCGTGAGGCCCGCCACGAGCGACACGATGTCATGCCCCTCCGCGATCGACCAGTCCCACAGGGCGTAGTCGGCCGCGGTCAGCACGAGCAGAGACACAAGGGCTCTGAGGCGCACGCCCGTAGGTTATCGGGGGAGTGGGACGGTACGATGGTCCCTCTCGCGGGCGAAGTGTTGTGGTTGCACAGAAGCCTTCCAAGCTTCTAGGGCGGGTTCGATTCCCGTCGCCCGCTTGGTTGTTGTGTCTCGGGACATCCTGGACGGGTGTCTCGGGAGATCGTAGACGGTTTAGGTTTGGTTGAGTGGTTGGTAGTCGCGGTTGGGGTTGAGCGTGAGATGGCGTATGAGTTGGCCGTTCTCGGGGTCGATGATGCGGATGTCCAGGTCGGCGATGAGGAGCTTGATTGCTCGTCCTGTGTGTGCTCTGCCGATGCCGATGTGGTGTAGTCGGCTGTTGTGGCGGAGGGTCACTCGTCCACCTTGGTCGACCTTGTCTTGGCGGACGCGGAAGTGTGTTGTTGGGAGCGCTCCGGTGGTGGCTGGTCTGGCCTTGATCCGTGCGTTGTAGGCCTGTAGTGGTGTGCGTCCGTGGAGTGCTCTGTGGGGGCGGATGTTGTTGTAGTAGTGGACGAACGTGTCGAGCTGGGTTTGCAGGTCGGTGAGCGTGTTTGCGGGGGGTTGGCGGGCTAGGTAGCGCTTGAGTGTTTGGTGTAGCCGCTCGATCTTTCCGCAGGTTTGGGGGTGGTATGGCCGTGAGTTCTTGCTGGTGATCCCGTAGCGCTCGAGTTCTGTTTGCAGGAGCACCTTGCCCTTGCGTGGTGTGGCGGTGAACACCGCGCCGTTGTCGCTGAGCAGCGACGCGGGTAGACCGTGTAGCTCAGCGGCTTTGTGGAAGGTGTCCACGACGTCTTGGGCTTTGACGGTGGGGTAGGCCTCGGAGGCGAGGAACAGGCGGGAGTGGTCGTCGATGATGTTCAGGATCTCGACGTGTTCGCCATCCTTGAGATGCCAGTGGGTGACGTCGGTCTGCCATGTCTCATTGGGTAGGTCTGCTTCGAAGCGGGTCAGGCTGCTGCGGGGTCGCTTCTGTGGTTCGAGGAGGATCAATCCCTCGCGTCTGAGGATCCGCCAGATCGTTGCTCGGGAGGGCACATTCTCGATCTTCTGGGTGAGGTGGTAGGCGATCGTTGCTGGGCCGGCATCGTGGCCTTCAGCGTGCAGCTGGGTGCGTAGCGCGACGATCGCGTTGATCGTCTCCTGTGGTGTGCCGTGCCTGCACGAGCGTGGCCGCTTGGATCGGGGCTCCAGCGCTTTATAGCCCCCGTCCCGGTATCTCGCGATTAGCTCGTAAATCCAGCTCTTAGAAATCCCGTGCGCCTTGGCGACCTCGCGAGCGCTGCGTCCCTCCAGGACCACGGCGTCCACGACATAGCGCGCCAACCCCGACCCTCCCATCCCCATACCAGCCACCTTTCGCCGCGTTGGTGTCCAGTATCTCCCGAGACATCAGTCCACTATCAGCTGAAACCACACACCGTCGCCCGCTTGGTGTGCGTCCGGTTGGGCCCCAGGAGGTTCGGCCCACATACCTGTTGAGGACACGGAAACGCGGTTTCGGCAGGGGTGCACCCTTGAAGGCCTATGCTTAGCATCATGGTCGAGCCCGCAAGTAACGTCGCAGGAGAAGCAGAGATTCGAACAGGGACCGACGCATCCCCGGTGTCGGTGGTCGAACGCTTCATGGCCCTTCTTGTGGCCGGGGATGTCGACCGGGCTGTGGAGCTCTTGGTCGTTGACGTTCGCTACGAGAATGTCGGATTGCCAACGGTGCACGGACGCGAGCGTGTCCGCCGGCTCTTTCGGGCCGCCATGCGTCAGCCCGGTGCCGGCTTCGAGGCCTACATGCACACGATCTCGGCGGATGGCTCGACGGTTCTGACCGAGCGCACCGATGCCCTGAAGGTTCGCGGGCTGCGAGTCCAGCTCTGGGTGTGCGGACGCTTCGACGTCCAAGGCGGCCAGATCGTGCTCTGGCGCGACTACTTCGACTTCGTCAACTTCACGTTGGCTCTGGGGCGGGGTGTGCTCGGTACGATTTTTCCGGCCCTGCGCGCCAAGCCACCCGCCGACTGACGGCTTCGCGTCGGGTAGAACTCCGCCGCGGCGTGTCTCGCGCGCTTTGTCCGTAGAATCGACTTGACCACGGGGAGTGGCGCAGTCTGGTAGCGCACCCGGCTGGGGGCCGGGCGGTCGCAGGTTCAAATCCTGTCTCCCCGATTCTAGAAAAGGCCTGCAAATAGGCCTGTTTTACATCGCTGGCTAGGTAGATCGTCTTTGGCGTTGGGGTCCAAGTTGAGGACCAAATGCTGAGAGATATGCGGCGTGCCTTGCAGGGACCGGACGGTCGCAGGTTCTAGATTCGGAATATTGGCATGTGCGGTTCCGATGGTGCTGTCGAGGTTGCTTGCGTAGAGCCAGGGGCCGCTGCACCCGGCCCTGGGCCAGGGTGGATCCCAATGAATGGGAGACGCCCGTAGACACGGCTTGTGCCGAATGATTGACTGGCCGCGCATGAGCAGGTCATCGACCGCATCGCCGGGATTCAGGCCTACTCATGGTTCAGCGGATGCATGTCGCCGCATGCCACAGGCGTCTGCTTCCTGTTTGGATAACTAGGAATTATCGTTGCTCAACGGAGAGCTGTCGGGCCGCCTCAGGGCATCGCTCGCAGAGCAGGAAGCTCTCCTTCGGTCGTCGCTCTTGCTGAACCCGGTCGAGAACGTCCCGTTCGCGGACGACCTCGCGGTGGTCGCCGGCACGCTCCATGGCCTCTACAACAGCGACAAGGTGCGCGGACGCGAGGAGCGGGTCGCGACACCGATGCAGTTCGCCGGACGGCAGACGCTCGAGTCCGACTCGCGGCTGATCTACGACGCGTGGGCGGACGCGCTCGGCGCGGCTGACGCGACGCTCCGCCTGCTTTCGGGCCTTCACGCACACGTCGTGCTCTTCATGGCTGCCGCGCGACCTGGGCAGAGTGTGCTCCTGCTTCCCGTCGAGGCAGGCGGACACGTCTCAGGGCAAGCGATCGTCGAGCGGCTCGGGCTGACTGTCGTCGAGATGGTGGTCGACCGCCGCGCGATGCGCATCGACGTCGACGCGACGCTCAGGCGCTGCGCCGGCCGCCGGCCGGACTTTGTGCTCGTCGATCGCAGCGAGGGCTTGGTCTTCGAGGACTTCTCCGCGCTGGCGGATGTCGCCGACCGGACGATCTTCGATGCGTCGCAGTACCTGAGCAACATCATCTGCGGGGATCACCCGAACCCGTTCGACTGGGGGTTCGATCTGATGGTCGCCAGCGTCCACAAGAACTTCCCGGGACCGCAGAAGGCGCTGCTCGCAACGCGTGTGGCAGACACGCCATGGCGTGAGCTACTCGGGGGTGTCTCGACCTACGTCTCGAACATGCATGTCGCCAGCACCTACGCGGCTGGCCTGACGCTCGCAAGACGCGAATGGCTGGAGTCGTACTCGCGCCGAATGCTCGACGTCGCGGTGCTGCTGGAAGCCGAGTTGGGCCACCTCGGGGTGCCCGTCGTGGCACGGGCGACCGACGGTCCTCCCACGCATCACATCTGGATCAGGGAGCCATCGCGAGAGGAGGCTTTCGAGACGTACGAGCGCCTCGAAAGCTGCCTGATCATGACCAACTTCAGGCTGCTTCCCTACGGTCTGGGGCACGGACTCCGACTCGGCGTGGCGGCCGCTGTGCGCATAGGGCTCACGACCGACGACGTGCCACGTCTCGCCGACCTGATAGCCGAGATCCGCTGCCGGGGCGCTACGTCCGCACTCCAGGATGAGGCGCGCCGGTTCAACGAGTCGATCTGGGAGCGCGGGTGGGCATGAGGCGCCTCCGCGGCCCGTTCCACGTGATCGCGCTCAGTGGCCTGCTGGGGCTCGCGGTGACAGTGACCGCGGGTGGCGCGCGCGCATGGCTGCTGCTCGCATGGGCCGGCGTCTACGGCGTGGCAGCTCTTGCGATTGAGCTGGGCTTGAGACGGGTCGATGCACAATCCGGTCGTGTTTTCACCGCTGGCGACAACGACGGGGTACGCCGTGTGGTGGGACCGACCAAGGCCCTTCTGGAAGCTGCCGACAGCGTCGACATCTTGGGCGGAACCCTGAAGACCTTCGTGGAGCACAACGCCGCCATCAGAGCGCTTCACGACCGCTATCGGGCGCGCGCCCAGGTTCGGATCCTGCTGATGGAGCCTGGCACTTGGGGCTCACGGCTGGCGGTCGAAGAACGGCGGGCGCGTGGTGCCACGACGCCTGACGACATGTTCGACCGCGAGATCCTGGATACGCTCCAGCGCCTCGCGGACGAGTTCTCACCCGCGGTCCTCTGCGACGTCGTGCGCCTCTACCCGACTAGTCGGCGTGCGTCAGTTCATCGATACGGCGACCGATATATCGTGACGCTGTATACGTTCGGGCGAGGTGCTTCGTCGCCGACGCTGACGTTGCGGCGTCAAGGCCACAAGGCATTTTGCGGCGCGCTCGATCAGGGCTTCGCAGAGCTGTGGAACGCTGGGACGACGCAGCGACTGAACACGGCCCTCTTGGGGGAGTTGGGCATCGAGTGACCTGAGGTCAGCCTCAGGTTGCGAGAAGTCGCCACACGGCGCTGGGTCCCATGGGGTGCGCTGCCGTGGGCACGGACTCCGCCTGGACATCGGTGCTGTCGCCCGACCACCCCCTCAGCTGAGCGGGGCGTGGTGTCCCCGGGCGCTGACACGCTCGAGTCCGATGACTTGTCCGCGGCTGACGATGACCGCATGGTCGTGCAGGTTCACCGTCGGCCCGATGTGGCTGGGCAGCACGGCAAGTAGGTCGCCGTAGTCGACGCCCGACGCGCCCGCCACCTTGACGGGCCCGTGCTCCTCGCTGGGCTTCTGCGACTCCAGGTTGGGATGCCCGAGAATGATCCCTGACGGGCCGTGCGGAGAGAGCGCGACGGCCTTGTGCCCGGCATCGAGCGTGAGGCTACCCGGCCCGATAGAGGTGACGCGGGTAACGATTGCCGCCGCCGGGCGCAGGGCGTCGCGGGCCGGATCCTTTTGAAAGGTTCTGGCGTCGGCATAGACCACGGTCCCGGGAGAGATGGTGTGAGCGCTCGGCAGCCCGGCGAGGCCGGCGTGTTCGAGCGCTATCGGCCAGGTCCGCGAGCCGCTCGTGACGAGCTCCCCGATCTCGTGGCCTTCGGCGAGCAGCGCTTGCGACATCACAAGCAGCGCATCCAAGGCGCGCGTGCACCACGCGCGACGGTCGTCGAGGGTGTCGCCGACGGCAGCGCCGTCGTAGAGGTGCAGACCACGCAGCCGCAGGCCGGTGGACGCGACGTCCCGCGCGAGCGCAAGGACGGCGTCAACGTCACCGCACGGCACGCCGCTGCGTCCGGTTCCGGGGTCGATGTCGATGAACATCGCGACGCGGCTGTCGCGCCACTGGTCGAGGCCGCTGCGGTCCTCCACCAGCACGCCCACGTCCCGGTTCGATTCGGCGGCAAGCTTAGCGACGCGGCGTGTGCCCGGCCCGCGAAGCGAAAACGCCACAAGGACGTCCTCGAAGCCAGCGCGAAGGGCGACCTCGAGTTCGAGCGGTGTCGCACACTTGCAGCGCGTGATTCCGGCCGCGACCAGCCGGCGCATGGTCCATTCCAGCTTTGCCGTCTTGACGTGCGGGCGCCAACGCGCACCGAGCAGTCCGCACATCGCGGCGATGTTCGCGTCGACAGCCTCGCGGTTGATGACGAGGGCCGGAGTCTGCGCCCGGTCCATCTGGTCGGCGATGAAGTCGCCGGGACGCCACCTCCGAGCCAGGTCCGCGAATGTCGTCGCGCTATGCGGCGCAGCTGGCATGACAGCTCACGTGTTGATTGCTCCCACCCACGAGCGAGCATAATGCCGAGCCATGAGCCAGCCTGCGACGTCGCGCGAGTGGGTCCTCGAAGGTCACCGACGACTCGTGGACCGGCGTCGAGCGCTGCGAGCGCTCGGGGCCGACGACGTGCGCCTCAGGTTCGTGTACTGCGGCCTGTGCGGCTCGGACCTCTCCAAGTTCGAAGCGAGCACGGCCGTCGCCTACCCGATGTCCCTCGGCCACGAGTTCGTCGCCGAGGTCGTCGCGGTTGGCGAGCATGTGGAGCGCTTTCGGCCGGGCGATATCGTCACGAGTGACCTCAACCATCGCTGCGGTCAGTGTGACCAGTGCCTGGCGCGGAGGTCGCACCTGTGCCAGGAGGCCGGGGCCAGGCTGTTCACCAATCGTGGGTTCGCAGAGCTTGGTGATCTTCACGTCGACTACCTCCTGCACGTTGATGGGCCACCGGCTGCACACCTCACGCTGGTCGAGCCCCTGTCCTGCGTGCTGCACGCGAAGGACTGGGCCGCGCCAACGGCCGCAGACCGCGTGCTCATCCTCGGGGCCGGAGGGCTTGGGCTGTGCCTGGCGTTCGCGTTCTCCCAGGTGCAGCGCTCGACAGCGGTGGAGGTGACCGACCTTCTGGCCTCCCGGCTGTCGCTGCTGGGCAGAGCGGCCGACCCGCAGGTGCACGCGGTGTCGGCGGCCGAGGGTGAGTACGACGTCGTCTTCGACCTGTCCGGCACGGAGGACGGGCTGCGCGTCGCGACCGGCAGCGTCCGCGCGGGCGGAACCCTGTGCGTACTGAGCCACCTGATGGCCGAGTCGAGCGGCGGGTTCCTCCTGAAGGCGCTCATGCGCCGCGACGTGACGTTCAAGGTGAGCTACCTCAACGGGGAGCGCGCGAATCTCGAACGGGCGGCGCGCATGCTGGCCGACGGCTGGGACGTCGCCTGGCAGGATACGCTGGAGCTCGTCGCGATCGACGACCTCCAGGCAGCGTTCGAGCGGCGGCGCGCATCGCCGGCGTGCAAGACGGTAATCCAGATCACTCGGTGACTCCGAGGCAGGCACGCAGCCGCTCATGGTGCTGCAGGCGTGTCAGTTCAGGCGTGCGCACCTCGAAGCAGCGGGAGCGGGGCAGGTAGGGCTCCGCCGAGGTCACGAGCGGTGACGTGTCGACGCCGCTCATTCTTCGCCATTCCCGTCAGGCGTCGGTCGCAGATACCTTTGGAGCCGCTTGAGGAGCTCCTCTCCCTCCAGCCACTCGACCTCCTCGATCGCCTGGCACAGGCGGGTGCCGTCCCCCAGCAGCGCTACCGGGGCGACGCGCAGGTGTCCGTAGGTTCCAAGCGTCGCGACTGCGTCGTCGAGCCGTCCGAGTGCGTCGAGCAGACCGTCGTTGTCGCTCGCGAGGCCTGCCACCACCGCCTCCGCCTGCAGCGCGAACGCCGTGCCGGCTCTGTATCCAACCGCGCTGGCATGTTCGTGCGCGGCGCCGAGCGCCGCGCACGCCGCGGTTAAGTCGCCGAGCTTCGCCAGCGCGATCGCACGCGCCGCCTCGCACTTGGCCAGCTCTATGCGGTTTTCGAGGCCGCGATTGATCACGGTCGCGCATTCGGCGGCGTCCAGCGCGCGCTCGGGATCGCACCAGCACAGCGTCTCGACGAGGTTCGTCTCAAGCTTGCCCTGCAGCGCCTTTACCTCGGGCACCGCACTCATCGCCTGCCGGTAGAGCCACTCTGCCGTCTTCAGCGCGAACGAGTAGCGGAACGCATGTGCGCGGTGACGGACCAGCTCTGCCCAGTCCAGCGGCGCGCCCTCTGCCAGCAGCTCATGCGCTTCTAAGAGCAGTCGCGAACCTTCACGCAGCGCGCCGTCCATGATCAGCATGTCGGCATGCCACAGACGTGCTCGCAGCTGCGCGCGGTCGTGTGGATCGAAGTCGTCCACCGGCGGGTTTAGCCGCGCGAACTGCTCCCGCGCTCCCGCGTAATCGCCCGCCAGCTCGTCCAAGTAGGCGACCTCCAGCTCCACCGAACGGCCGTGCCGCCCGAGCACTGCGGTCTCCGGTGCGAGCGCCCGGAAGCGTTCTCGTGCGCGCTCGATCCCGACGATGCGCCGTGTGGCAAGCGCTGCGAAGAAGCGGCAGACGACCGCCACTGGCCGCCCGTCGCCGTCGGATGCGCCGGTCGCGATCGACGCCAGCTCGTTCCAGTACCCGGCGTCGTACAGCAGGTAGCCCGCGTCGACGAGCGCCTCGGTGGACGCCTGCGGCATCGTGTCGCTCGCGTGCCATCCCGCCACGACGGCGAGGAACAGCGCGAGCACCCCCTGATGAGATCTGGTGCCGTCGAGTTGGCAGCGCACGAGCAGGTGGGTGGTGGCCTGCTCGAGCGCGGCGAGCTTCACGTGCTCGTCCCCCGACATTCGGACGGATGCGGTGAGCAGATCGTGCGTCTTGTACAGCTCATACGGCTCGCGGGCGATCGGCTCGACGAAGAAGCGCTCCGTGAACGGCCGAAACTCGAAGATGTCCACCTGGAGGTGAAGCTGATGCACGAGGAAGGTGAACAACTCGTTGTCGAACACTTGAATCGACGCCAGCGCGATTGCGAGGTTTCGCTGCTCGCGCGGCAGATGCTTAATTAGGCGCGAGAGCGCCTCGCTGCTGGAGGCCGGCAGATCCTCGACGTCGACCCATGCGCCGTCGGCCGACAGGCGCAGATACTCGGCACCGATCGTCTCGAGGAAGAAGGGCATCTGCTCGGAGACTTCGAGGATGCGGTCCTCGATGGCCGGTCGCACGCTTCCGATGCGCGCTCGGAGCAGTTCGCGCGCCTGCTGCTCGGGCAGTTCACCGACGGTGTGTTCCTCGACGGCCTTGCCGGCGACATCGGCAGGCCATCGCAGAGGCTCGCATGTCGCGATGACGTGCAACCCGCGGCCGATGGCACCGATGAACTTGCGCAGCCATGGCGAGCCGTAGTCAAGCGTGTCCGGATGCTGCTTCTCGTAGGAGTCGTAGAACACGACGAGCACATCGCCGGAGGCTTCGAGGGCGCGTCGGACGTCGATGCCGAGGAGGTGCGGCAGACGCTCCAGCAGCGCACCGTAGTCCCTTCCCATATCGTCGATCGCTCTGAACTCATCGCGTTTGTAGCGCCGCAGTCTCGTGGCCGTCTGACTGAGACGGTCGAACACGTCCACGGCGAAGCGCGCGGGAAGCGAGATCTGGACGGCGAACTGCAGCGGCGCCTGGAGGATGCTGCTCTCGAGATCCAGCGCGCCGAGCACCGGGGAACGAGCGAGGCGGCTGTTCGGTTCGATCGGGAATGGCTGACCGGCTGCGCGCCAGAGGGCCAGCAGCGCCGTGTCGAAGAGCATGCAGTCGATGCTCAGCTCCTCGCGAAGCGAGCGCAACGGCCCGGACTCCGTGTTGTAGCGCTGCGGTTCGAGCGAGACGCTCGCGACCTGCCGTGTCCCGAAGTGCTCTGTTGCGACGTCGTCGCGAAGCTCGGACAGCAGCCGCGACTTCCCGGACCCGGGGAGACCCAACAGCTCGATCACCGACAGGTGCTCCGGAGCACCGTGCAGCAACTCGACGCGACGCTCGACGAGGTCGCGCTCGTAGTCGCGATTGAGGAATGCCGGCTCCGGTCGGGACGAGCTCAGCTGACTATGCGACATCGGCACCTCCCGAAGCCGGCGTCCACCGTCGATAATTCCTAGTTATCGTGGGTGGGGCAACCTCCCAAGGACGTCAGCGTCCGAGACGACCCGTCGAAGCGCTCTGTCGGACACGTGTGTGTAGATCTCGGTCGTGGTCAGGCTTGCGTGGCCAAGGAGGCGCTGGATATACCGGATGTCGACACCGGCTTCTATCAACTGAGTGGCAGCGGTATGCCGGAGCATGTGTGGTGTCAATCTGGCGTTCACGCCCGCCTGCTGTGCGGCCTTGGCGAGCCGTGACCGCATCGCCGGTGGACTGAGAGGAGCGTTGTGCAAGTTGAATAGGAGGTGGGGATGCGTCACGCCCATGGCACTGCGAGTGTTGATGTACGCCTGAGTGAGGCTTGTTATCCACTCATTTGGTAAGAACACGTGCCGCTCGCGACGTCCCTTGCCCGTGAGCTTTAGGCTTCGGCTGGGCAAGTCGATGTCGTTACACTGGATCCCGACAAGCTCGCTGACCCGGACACCTGTCGCCACCATGAGCGCGACGGCAAGGAGTGTCGTTGACTCATGGGGGAGGGGGAGAGGGTCGCCAAAGTTGCCTGTGCCGTGGACCCCCGCGGCTTTCTGTAGGTAGAGGAATAACCGATTGAGTTCGTGTCTCGGCAATACGCGGGGGAGTTTGCGCGACCGTCCCAACGCCACCGTTGCGCCAACCCAGGGATCAGCGTCGAGTAGGTGGCGCGAGAGAAGCCACCTGCAGAATCCACGAAGTCCGGATGTCCGTCTTTTGATCGACATTGACGAAAGCCCTGTCGTCCGCTGGTCTTCCAGAAAAGCAACGAGCCGGTCCCTATCGATCTGATTCACAAACGAAGACGCGCCGGCATACCGCTCAAACGCAGCGATATCGCTGGCATAGGCACGAAGTGTGTGGGGCGACAAGTCGCGCGTAGCGCGGAGCCAGCGGAGATACCCCTTCCGGGCCTGCCGAAGGGTCATACGAGGTGCCTTCCGCGGCGCTTCGACGACAGCTCTGCCTTGGTTCGTGTGAGCGTTGATCTTCGCGGTAGCGCGTGGGGAGGCGAGGCCATGCACGTGTATCGGTTGATGTGTTGGGCGCTTGAACTCGGCAACCATGGCTTGCGAGCCGGATCGGAATGATCTCGTCTTGCAAGACGGTCGGCTGTTCGCGCGACCGTTGCCGGCGGACCTTTCAGGGTGCGCGATATCGCTCCAAAGGTCTGCCTGCCCTGACGGTCAGGGTTTGAGAGAGCGCTCCACGTCGGTGAGCCGTCGCCAGAGGCGGCGATCGTCGAGGTCTCGGAAGTTGAAGTGGCGGTAGAAGTTGGCGGCGTCGTCTGAGATGGCGTCGACGATGACGGCTCTGGCTCCGAATTCGCGGCCGCCGCGGACGCTGCGGGAGAGAGCGTCTATGAGTAGGTGTCCGCCGATTGTGTGTCCGTGCTCGGAACGGTTGAGTGCAAGGCGGGCAAGAAGGACGACGGGGACAGGGTCTGGCATCCCGCGCCGCAGTCTTGATGGGGCTTGTTGGTGCTCTATGGCGCTCATCGCCAGGGCGTAGTAGCCAACGACTCGTTCTCCGCGGCAAAGGACGTATGTGGCGGCGGTGCCGCTGGCGGCTGCAATGCGAGCGGACTGGTGTAGCCACCGGTTCAGTGAGTCGATACCGCAGTCGAAGTCGTCTAGGTCGTGGGCGGCGGTGAGCGCATCGACTGCGCGGAGTGTCTCGGTGCTCAACGAGTGGGGATGGGGCTTTGCGCTTGTGCGTAGCGGCGCAGAGTGGGCATGTCTTCGGCTGGAGCGTCGAGCGCCTCGACGAAGCGTTTGAACGCGTCGCTGCTGATGTTGATCCGTTGGGCTCGCTCGAGTACTTGCTCTGCTCGCTCGGTGGCGACAGAGAGCACGAATCCGGTGAGGGTCTCGCCGCTTAGATCAGCGGCAGCTCTTAGGACACGCTCTTGGCGTTCGTTGACCCGCATGTTGATGCGTCCTTGACGTATCGGCTCGGCTGATCCCATACTCCAGATTGTACAGCCTGAGTACGTACATGACAAGGTCCGGCAACTTGCACGTCATCCGGGCTCGATTGCGAGGACGACGGGGTCCAATTCGGGGTCCATTTTGAGCGCAAAACGCCCCAACTCAGCGAACCTCAAGCCCAGCAATAGCGGGCCAGGGGCATCCATAGACCCCCCATCCTGGTGCCTGGGGGCCGGGCGGTCGCAGGTTCAAATCCTGTCTCCCCGATTAGAAAATCCCTGCAAATTGGCTGGTTTTGGGAATTTGGCTAGGTAGCCAGCTTTGGGGTTGGGGTCCAATTTGGGGTCCAAAGTGTGCTCAACGCTGGAAGTTGGCTGCAGGGACCGGGTGGTCGCAGGTTCCAAATTCGGCATATTCGTGCCTAAAAGACGGGTGCTTGCGTCAACCGACGCCGTCTGAAAATGACCCAAGAGGCACTTGCCGAGGGTTGCGACATCACGTTGTAGAGGTCGGTCGAGCCGAGCGCGGAGTACGAGACCTCCGCACATCGACCGTCGTCAAGCTCTCGTGCGGCCTTGAGATCCGGCTAGCGAGCTACTCTATGCGGACACTAGGACTCAGGCCCTCCTGCCCCATATATCGCTTTGTTGGCGGTAACGTAATTGTCGTCATGAGCCTTTCGACTCCCAATCTCGACCTCGGACGACTACGCGCCCGGCGCGAGGAGATCCTGACTTGCGCTGCCGAGCATGGTGCGCGCAATGTCCGCGTGTTCGGATCCATGGCGCGGGGAGAGCCAGACGCCGCGAGCGACGTGGATCTACTGGTGCAGATGGAACCAGGCCGTAATCTGCTCGATCTGGTGGGACTCTGGCAGGATCTTGAGGATCTGCTCGGTACCCACGTCGATGTTCTCAGTGAGGGCGGCGTGAGTCCGCATTTGCGCGAGCGTATATATGCCGACGCCGTAGTCCTGTGAAGGACGAGCGTACTTACCTCACGCACGCGATCGAGGCGATCGACGCTATCACGGACTACACGGCCGATGGCCAAAAGGCGTTCTTCTCGGATGGCAAGACGCAGGATGCCGTGATCCGCAATATCGAGATCATCGGTCAGACGGTCAAGGGAATATCGGACGACGCTCGCACTCTTGAGCCCGCGGTACCGTGGCGACAAATCGCCGGAATGCGCGACAAGCTCATCCACGAATACTTCGGTGTTGACCTCGTGCTCGTCTGGGATGTCGTGGAACAGGAACTGCCGATCCTTCGCCCGCAGTTGGAGAAGCTACGCGAGCGACTGGCCAATGATGTGGTGGCAGCCGACAGGCCGTCTTCCTAGCCGCCATCGGCGAGCAGAACGCCAAAATGCTGCTCGCATCCCTCGGGCGTCAGTTCGCGCTCTCCGTGGCAAGTAGGCTGTTTTGAGTCAGAGTGGCACCTCTTTAGTCGCTGGGGAACAATTAGGGAACAAAGCCTCAAACGTGTTGGTCTGCTATCAGGCCTAGGATGACCGATACTCGGAAGCATCGCGACGCCGCCATCCGCGCTCGTCTCGATGGAGGTCGACATCTATCCCAGGCACGCACCAGAGGCCGCCATCGAGATTGACGGCTCCTTGGGCGACGGCTCGCCGTTTCACAGCAGTTTTGGCTATTACGCTCACGGTGTGGGTCCGGTGACCGCGAAGGCCCCGTTGGGCTGGCAAGCCCGGCTGGTTCGACGCGAGATCCCACGGCGCGTAGCCAGTAAGCACACGGCAGTTGCCTGGTACCTGGAGATCCACGATCTCGTGCTGTCAAAGTGCGCGGCCGGCCGCGAGCGCGATTGGGAGTATGCGAGGGAAGCAATTGATGCGGGCTTGGTCGACATCGAGCTTCTATTCGCGCGTATCGCCGACCTGCCCGTCGGCGCGCGAGAACGCGATCATGTGGAGAAAATGCTCCGAGGCATTATCGGTTAAGAGAGTGCACGAAGGCCGCACCGCCCACGAAACCGCCCACGCCCGCTCGAATCCCGCTCAATCAAGCCTCCAACGCCTATCTCCCCGACTACACAATGCCTGCAAACGAGCTGGTTTGAGCGTTGTCCGTTGAGCGCGGGGTCCAATTTGGGACCAATTTTGTTCTGTTTCTGAGGCCGTTCCTCCGACTGATTACGACGCGGGCACTACGAGGCTCGATATGACACGCATTCTCCCATCGGGTAAGCGCGACAAGCGTGTAGTTCTTCCTCGAGCGCCTCACGTCCACAGGCGAGCTCGATCGTAATTTGGAGAGCGAGGTGTAGCGCGTCTGAGGCTCAAGGGCCTGGCGGGCCCTGTTAACATCGCTGCATCCAATGGGCACGTTCTCGTTGCTGTCGGCGAACGGCGAGCCGTCGATGGCGAAAGTATTTGGTTCTCGCCAAGTACACAAGTACACGAGCACAGGTCACCTCGACCGCCATTTTGGTGAAGCCGGTATGACTCGCTCGTCAATCCTGGACGGCTCGCGCTATCTCTGCGTGAGCCCAAGGGCGATCGCGTTCGACGCCTCAGGTAACGCGATCGTGGTCGGCCATCTCAACATCCTCACCGTCGACACGCCAGCGGGTGATGGGTTCATTTGCGCACGCACCGAACGGACGAGACTGCTCAATCGCCTTTGAGGCGCTCAGGCGTGTCCGGGTGCTTGGCTTGTGAACATGAGGATCGTGCTCAGGCACGCCGGGTGGCTGAAGTAGTCCCGCTTGCGTCGGTTCACGAGCGCCAAGCGAAGAAGGCTCTACACGACTTGCAGAGCATTATCTCCGTGTTGTTCGGTCGCGTTGGGGGTATACGGCAGGGAGATGCAAAGTAAGGATCTTGCGATCTCCCAGGCCATGGCGGACCAGGGTTCCACCCCGATTTCTCCTATTCTGGGAGGAGGGGCAAAGGTGAAGCATGTCGCTCCTGAGTCGGTCAGCTCCGGGGCGCAGCACGTGGCTGCGAGCGTCCAGCGCAGGTCGGCGCCGTTCGCGGCTGGCGCGCTTGCTGTCGGTTTTCTCCTCGGCTGGCTGCCGGGACATCGGCAGAGGACCTCATGACTAGCGAATCGACAGATCCACGGCGGCCTGGGAGGCCTGTGGATCAATCGCGAGCGTCCGAGCACCCGAGTGATCTTTCGCGGGGCGCGTGGCGGGATATCCTGAAGCGCACATTCAGGGAGTACAGGGATGACAATCTCACTGATCTCGCTGCTGCGCTGACCTATTACGGGGTGCTTGCGATCTTCCCCATGCTGATCGTGCTTGTCTCGATCCTGGGGTTGATCGGGCACTCCGCGACACAGCCATTGATTGAAAATCTCGGCAAGGTCGCGCCCGGTCCCGCCAGAGAAATCTTCACTAGTGCGATCAAGAACGTACAGAGCAACAAGGGCACCGCCGGCATCCTGTTCATCGTGGGTC
Source organism: uncultured Solirubrobacterales bacterium (assembly GCA_963742945.1). Classification (GTDB taxonomy): domain Bacteria; phylum Actinomycetota; class Thermoleophilia; order Solirubrobacterales; family Solirubrobacteraceae; genus Palsa-744. The sequence continues at coordinate 164,500 of CAVUNX010000011.1, forward strand.
TAGCGGGCGGTCTGTGGTCGGCCTCCGCGTATATCGGGGGGTTCATGCGCGCCTCGAACATCGTCTGGGACGTGGGGGAGGGGAGGCCAATCTGGAAGACCATTCCACTCCGTCTCGCCGTGACCCTGGTGACCGTAGTGCTGCTCACCGTGAGCGCCGTCGCGGTGGTTCTGACCGGCGGCCTGGCAAAGGAGGTCGGAGATGTGATCGGTGTCGGAAGCACCGCGGTCACGATCTGGGACATCGCTAAGTGGCCCGTCTTGGTGCTTCTGGTGAGCTTGATGGTCTCGATCCTCTACTACGCCTCGCCGAACGTGCGCCATCCCGGCTTTCGCTGGATCACTTCCGGCAGCGTTTTGGCGGTCCTGTTGTGGATCGTGGCCTCAGCCGCTTTCGCCTTCTATGTCGCGAGCTTCGCTTCCTATAACAAGACCTATGGTGCCCTTGGGGGCGTCGTCGTCTTCCTCGTGTGGTTGTGGATCACCAACACGGTGATCCTGCTCGGTGCTGAGCTGAATGCCGAGATTGAGCGCGGACGCCAGATCCAGGCAGGCGCGCCCGCTGACCGCGAGCCGTTTCTCAAACCCCGAGACGAGCCGAACTAGATGTAGAACTTGCCGCGAGGGAGAGCAGAGTTTTCGAGCCCTGCAGGTGGGTAGAAATTCTCTAGGAGAACTTCGGAGGAGGACATGATGAGCAAACGCGAGAAGGACTTGAGTAAGAGTTTCCGTGCGCGCGGTGTGCGCAAGAGGCTCGCTCGCAAGGTGGCCAGCGCAACGAACGGGGCTGCTAGCCCAAAGATCGCTCGACGCGCAATGTCTGATCTAGCGTCGGTGGTAGCCGAGATCCAGGATCGGCTTCAACAAGGACCACAGAAGCGCAGCGCCGCCGCCAGGAAGGCGGCGCGGACGCGGAAGCGCAAGGCACGTCAACGCAGCAAGGCCGCGAAGCGAGGTGCGCGCACTCGAACCCAAAGCTAAACCCTCGTCACCTCACCTCGCAGTTCTAGTTCTGCTCGTAGCGCGGGAGGCTTTCTTGGTGCGCGGAGCGCTTCTGCGTTGCGAGGCGGGTATCTCCGCTTTGGCCACAGCCTTGGTTTGCCGCACGATCTCTTTCTCGAGAAAGGAGCGCATACGCTCCTCCTCGCGGCCGATCGTGCGCGCCAGTCGCTGCGTCTCCTTGTCACCGAGCACTCCCGCGAGCGTCTCGATCGCGGCGTAGGTCGCGATCTCCTCGGCCTCACTGGCATACTCGGTCTTGGCGTTCTTCAGCTGCTTCTCCTCCTCGCCCGTGCCCCGAAACGCGTGCAACGGACCTTGTGCGAGCGCGACCGCCTTCTGAGCGCCGCTCAGCACCGCCTGAGCGGCCTCGGTCACCGGGGCGGGCCCGGGCGTGTCGACTGTCGTTGCCGTGCCACCGAGTTCTTTGATGCGTTTCTTGACGTTGCGACCATGACGCTTGGTTTCCGAGAGGTGCTGCTTCAGACGCTTCTTGTACGTGGGCTGGATTGTCATCGCGATATGCGCCTCCAAGCGCGGTCTCCAAGCGCTTCTCAAGGCCAAACGCCTCATTCAGATACTGGACCAGCTTCCCGTTCCCAGCAGATAGCTCAGCCATCTCGTCTCCTTCCTACAAGCGCCCTCGGCGCCCACGATAGGGACCCATGAACAGCACGAGCACGACGAGCAGAAGGAGCAGCACAAAGGGGCTCACAAAGGCCCCGCCCGCGATGCTCAGAACGACCAAGACGATGATGAGAAGCAGCAGCAGATCCAAGAGATCCTCGTTTCGTTCGATTTAGGAGATGAGCGTTGCACTACCCGCAGAACCGATGCCTGAAGCCTCGCGCCGACCGCCACCGGGGTTCATTGCCCCGCATTTCCCGTCTGGGATGGTTCCTCATCTTCTGAGCGGGTAGAGACTCATAACAGAAAGCGAGGTACTGATGGATACCGACAAGAGTGTCGACGAGGGCAAGGGCCGTCTGAAGGAGGCCGCAGGCAGCTTGACTGGCGATGACGACCTGAAGAACGAGGGCAAGGTCGACCGAGCCAAGGCCTCGGTAAAGGACAAGGTCGACAGGGCCGCCGATAGAGCAAAGGAGGCGCTCCATCGAGATGAGAAGTAGCTCTTTCCGCGCTGGTGGCGTGGCTCCAAGGGCCAGGTCGATCGATGCGCCGCATCAGAAGCATCTGCCGGTCGAATGGGCCCTTCCCATCCAGAAGCGTCATCTCAAGAATGTTCTTGATGGCTCTCTGGATCTGGCTGGACAGGAGAATCCAGACGAGGTGGAGGGATAAGCCAGGAACCGGTCCGTGTCAGGATCGGGGAGGTGAGGGCCGGGCTCGGCCTCCCATCTTGCGCGGACTCGATAGAACATCCGCTTGTGCATCGTCTCTCGGTCCTGCTGCTCGTGGTGTGCGCCGCTGGGCCTTTTGGGGGTTGCGGGCGCGTGGGTCACGAAGGGGTGCGGGCCAGCATCGAACAGCTGGCGTCGATTTCCGCTGAGGGTGCCCTGATGGCCAGCGATCTGGCACGCGGGCGCACGAAGACCACGTTCGTGCGAGTCCACGGGGCTGAGCTGAGCGACCAGGCCGAGCACGAGGCTGAGAAGCTCAACGACGCTCCCGTCTCCGCAGGCTTGGAGAGCTCGATCGAGGCCGCGATCGAATTGTCGTCGGACATCGCGGGAGCCATCGATGATCTGCGCGTCTCCCCCCATGATCGGAAGCAGGCGCACCAGGACGAAGCGAAGCTGCGCCATTGGGCGGACGAGACGCGAGCGCTGGCGGAAAACCTATGAGAAAGCTCTTTCAGGTAGCGCTAGGGATCATCGCCGCCATTGGAGGATTCGTGGATATCGGGGAGCTGGTGTTCAACACCCAGGCCGGGGCTGACTTCCGTTTCCAACTGCTTTGGGCTGTCCCTGTCGGTGTGCTCGGGATCGTCGTGTTCGCCGAGATGACCGGACGAGTTGCGACCGTGTCAGGACGCCCGGTGTTCGACGTGGTGAGGATGCGGATGGGGCTGAACGTCGGTCTCGTGACCCTCGTAGCGTCGCTGCTGATCAACCTCATCACGCTCGCCGCGGAGGTCGGCGGGGCGGCCATCGTGCTGCAGCTTCTATTCGACCTCAACGTCTCTACGCTGATTCTGTTGAGCGTTGTCGGCCTGGTGCTGATCGTCTACTTCGTGCCTTTTGGAGGCATCGAGCGCATCTTTGGCTATCTGGGCTGTGCGCTCTTGGTATACGTCGCCGCGGCCGTGCACTTGAAACCAGACTGGCATCAGGTGGGTCAGGGATTCGTTCCTCACCTGCCCTCCTCGGCTCTGTACGCGTATTTCGTCATTGGTGTTATCGGGGCTGCGCTAGTTCCCTACGAGGTCTATTTCTACAGCTCGGGAGCGATCGAGGATCGCTGGAGCACTGCGGATCTCAACCTCAACCGAGCTAACGCCGCCCTGGGGTTCGGGCTTGGAGGCATCTTGTCGATCGCGCTGATCGTGGTCGCCGGAGAGGTCTTCTTCGACCCCCAGATCCAGCCGGGCTACCTGGGAACGACGGCGCTGGGTGCCCAGCACGCTTTCGGGGAGGCAGGCTTGGTGCTCGCCTTGGTGGGAATGCTGTTCGCGGTAGGCGGAGCCGCAGTGGAGTGTGCGTTCTCCGGTGCTTATACGCTCGCGCAGTTCGCGGGATGGGAGTGGGGTAAGTACCGCCGTCCACGCGACGCCTCGCGTTTCACGCTTGCCTGGCTGATCTTCTTCGCGCTGGCGTTTGTGATCGTAGAGACAGGCGTCGATCCCGTGCTGCTAACCGAGTACGCGGTCATCCTGTCTGTGGTGGCGCTGCCGTTGACCTATCTGCCGCTGCTGCTCATCGCGCGGGATCGCACGTTCATGGGCGAGCACGCCAACGGCAACCTTGGCAACGTGCTTGGCTGGCTTTACTTTGTGATCATCCTCGGCGTCTCACTGGCCGCTATCCCGTTGATGTTCATCACCAACGGGGGGTCGGTCTGATGGAAGCAGAACGGATGGATCTCGTCTATCGGGTCCTCGACGATCAGCTCGTCGACGTCGACGGCCGGCGCTGCGGACGTGTAGATGACCTCGAGTTCGACGGGAGCCTTGGCGATCCGTTGCGCCTGCACGCGATCCTCAGCGGATCGGGGACTTGGCATCGACGTCTGCCGCGCCCGCTCCGCAAGCTGGGAGAGCGGATTTTCGGGACGGGGGTCTCGGGGTGCGATGTCGTCCGTGTGCCGTGGGAGGAGGTCGAGGACATCAGCAGCGTCGTCCGACTGAAGGCCAAGGCCAGTGATCTGGGCCTGGGTCAAGGCGACCAGCGCGACGCTGCCCTCGTCGCCAAGCTCCCCAAGTCGTGATCCGCGCGAGCGACCTCATCGGCTGTGAGCTGCGTACCCAATCCGGCAGCCGGCTCGGCAGGGTACACGACCTGCGCACACAGGCAACAGACGACGGCTGGCAGCTCATTGGACTGGTGATAGGACGGCGAGGCATAGCTGCGCGCCTAGTCGGCAGCACCGGCAGCGTAGACCCTTTGATTCAAGGCGATGTGATCCCCTGGCAGGCCGTCACGGCACTCGAGATTGGTCTGATCACCGTCAACGACGAGTTCTGACTCGGATCGGACATCTTAAGCTCCACAAGGCGACCCTGAACCTCAACGGGCGCGTGTGCGCGACACACGATGGGTAAGGTGTCGTCCCGTTCAGCACCCACACCCCCGTGGACATGCCGGCGTATGTATTCGGCGAAATGCTCTCCACGCAAGCGAGGTACTGTGGCGGTATGTCCGAACTCCATCCGGATATGCAGCTCATCCGCGATTTCCACGATTGCCAGAATCGCTTCTACGCAGGGGGCGATCAGGAACCTGTAGGAGCGATGCTCACCAAAAACGTGATCTGGCACGTGCCGGGTGCCAGTGTGATCGCAGGCGATTATCAAGGCAGGGACGAGGTATTGCGTTACTTTGCCAGGAGACGCGAGCTGGCCGACGCGACGTTCCGGATCGACGTGCGCGGCGTGCTTGCGGACAATGAGCGCACGGTGATCCTCGCCGGAGGCGAGGTCGAGCATAACGGTGAGACCTTAGCCTGGGGGACGGTCGGGATTTTTCGGGTCGCTGAGGGCAGAATCGCCGAGTGTTGGGTCGTTCCCTATAACCAGGACGCTTTCGATGAGATCTGGTCTGAGCTGGGTAGTCGCTACATGAGTGACGACGACGAGGAAGACGAGGAGCAGGACTGAGCGGCGCGAGCCAGGATGGAACGTGTATCACTGTACTTGAGGGCCCGGGAAAGTCCCCGAGGGTCCGGGAAAGTCCGCACCTTAAGAGGTTTCTTCGTCAAGTCAACGGGTAGCTCAACAGTACCAATAGAACTCAAAGGAGTGAATTGTGAGCACTGGGGCGATCATCGCAATTGTCGTCGGCGCTGTCGTGCTAGTGCTGATCATCGCCATCGCCGTTCGTGCTGCGAACCGCAGGCGCAACGATCGTCGTCGGGAGCAGGCCGGGCAGCTTCGAGAGCGGGCTAGAAGCCGCTCCATACAGGCAGAGAGCGCTCGCGCCTCAGCCGACGAGCAAGCAGCTGAGGCAAAACGTGCCCAAGCGGAAGCCGAGGAGCGTGCGGCTCAAGCCAGGCAGGTCCATGCCGCCGCGGAGCGGCGCGCTGTTGAGGCTGAGCAGATGACCGAGGACGCTCGCGCTCATCATGATCAAGCGCGCGCAGTCGATCCGGATGCGAGCGATAGTGGCCAGGATGAGGCTTTGGCCATCAACGAACGATCTAAGCGATCTAACTAAGGGGAGGGTTGCCCCAGGGCGATACGCCACGCTCGCGTCGACGCTTTTCGAGCAGTTGGAGCCAGATCTCACTCCGGGTTGGAAAAGCGGGGACTGCTTCCCAAAGGCGCTTGGCGGGGACCTTGCCGACGATGGCGATCGTTGCAGCGTGCAGCCACTCGGAGACCTCTGTGCCGGTGAACGTCGCACCGACGAGGACACTGCTGTCTTCGTCGAACACCAATCGTGAGGTTCCGGGTGTGTCACGCCCGTGAAAACTCGCGCCTGCGGTGCCCGAGCTCGGCACGTCGTAGGCGCGGGCATCGATCCCCTGCTCCCGAGCTTCCTGCAGCGTTAAACCTACTGCGGCTATTTGCGGATCGGTGAACACCACTCGCGGCGTGACAGCGGTTTCACGGCTCGCTTGGGCATGTCCGCCTTCGATCACAGTGGCGGCAATATGGGCCTGGTGCTTGCCCATGTGAGTCAAGAGCGAGCGTCCGTTGACATCGCCGATGGCGAACAGCCATGGCACACTTGGTACTCGCAGCGTGTCGTCCACGGCGATTGACCGGCCTGACTCCAGGCCGACGCTCTCGAGGCCCAGATCGTCGGTCCGCGGTTGACGTCCCACCGCTACGAGGATCTCATCAGCTTCGATGACTCACCGTCGTCCAAAAGGACGGTCACGCCCGCTTGGTCACGGTGGACAGCCTTCGCGCTAACCCCGAGATGGATCTCCACCTCGCGCTCCAGGAAGGCGTCGCGTAGTTCTTCCCCCACGAATGGCTCCTCGCGAGACAGTAGGCGCCCATCGGCCTCGATGAGCGACACCCTGGAGCCAAGTGAGCTGTATGCCTGCGCCATCTCGACGCCGACCGCGCTCCCACCAAGTATCACCAGGCGGCCGGGTATGTCTTGTGCGGTCGTGATCTCTCGGTTCGTCCAGGGCTTCGCGTCGGCCAGACCAGGGATCGGTGGGATTGCGGCGCAACTGCCTACGGCGATGACCACGGCTCTGCGCGCCTCATAGATTCGCCCGCCCACTCGCGTGTGCCGCTCCCCATCGATTCGCCCGTGGCCGCGTATCAGGGTGATTCCATGGTCTTCGAGCCATGGGACATGATGAGAGTCATCGAGGCCGTCGATGATTTGGTCGCGGCGTGCCAGCACAGCTTTGACATCGAGCCCGCCTGCGAGTGCCTCCGCTGCACCCGGAACCCGATGCACCTCAGCGAGTGCCTCGGTAGGGCGCAACAGTGCCTTTGACGGCATGCAGGCATAGAAGGCGCACTCGCCACCCACAAGCCGCGACTCGATCAAGGCGACCTCGTGGCCATGCTCGGCGAGACGTCCAGCCAGCACCTCGCCGGCAGGACCGGCTCCGATCACGATCACATCGAACATTCGCACCTCCTCCATCGTTTGGCCTCGCTAGCCGGCCGGTGCGGGGGAGAGGGGTGTCCCGGGTGAGTCCTCGACCGTGAGGGGCTTTGCGATGTTCTCAAGGCTTTCGCGCTCGGCTTTCACGCCGAGGATGAGCTCTGCGAGACCGCCGAGGATCATCATCATCGCACCGAGTGTGAGGGCGAGGAACACTTGCTCGTAGCTTTCGGTGTTGATCATGCGGCTGAATACCTGTGGGCCGATGATTCCGCCGATCCCGGTGCCGGCGCCGGGTTCGGAGATGCGGCTTGAGATCGACCCGACGACGTTTACCTCCAGGCCGTCGAGGATCCAAGCTGTCCCTAGACCGACGATCACGATCCAGTGAAAACGCGACAAAGGCAACCGGTCAAGCCGCGCCGGGATCGTTGTCTTGATCGTGCCTGTCTCGACCCCGTTGCTCATGCCCAGCACCTCACCTACCCCGAGTGCTGGGCTCCCAACCTATTCAATCTTTGGGAAGACCGCGCCGCATGCGGCGCGGTCCCGGGTCGCACATGTGCGACCCGGCCGGCCGGCACATGTGCCGGCCGGAACAGAGGCAACTGCAAGCCAGAAGTTTCGCCTCTGGCTTCGAGGGTCAGTCAGCCGGGTAGCGCCAAGGTTGTGATTGAGCGCCTCCACGCCAAGCGCATCGGCCCCGACACCAGACAGCGGCGCGAGCGGGTCTGGCGATAGCAAGACTGCGAAGATCCAATTGCGCCGCACCGGGCATCATGCGCCGGCGCCGCGGCCGCGGCTTTGAGTACCGCGACCCCGCAGGGGATCGCATTGACGACCCCGAGGTGCAGGAACGCATCGCTGAGCTTGCGATACCACCCGCTTGGCGGGAGGTCTGGATCTGCATGGACCCGCTCGGACATCTACAGGCCACCGGCCTCGACGCCGCGGGGCGCAAGCAGTACCTCTATCACGAACGCTGGCGCACTCACCGAGACCGAGCGAAGTTCGATTCGATGCTCGCCGTCGGGCAGTCCCTGCCACGATTGCGACGCCGTGTATCCCGTGATCTGGAGTGCGACCAGAACGTCAAAGCTCGACTGGCTCCGAAGGATCTCACTCGTGAGCGTGTGCTTGCATGCGCAGTAAGGCTGCTCGACCTCGGATTTTTCCGCATCGGCTCAGAGGACTACGCCGAACGCAATGAGTCCTTCGGATTGACCACGATGCTGCGCGAGCACGTCACGATCGGCAAACACGAGCTCGTCTTCGATTTCCCCGCGAAGTCCGGCCAGCGGCGGATACAGGAGATCGCCGACGAGGACGCACTGGCCATTGTCGCGACGCTCAAGCGCAGACGCGGAGGCTCCCAGCTGCTCGCCTACCGCACGGCGAATCTATGGACGGAGGTCCATGCAGATGAAGTGAACGCCTACCTCAAGCAGCACACCAGGGGAGCCTTCACGGCCAAGGACTTCCGCACCTGGAACGCAACCGTGCTGGCGGCCGTCGCGCTCGCGAGTGCCGACGTGCGCAAGAAGAGTCGCGCTGGCCGGGAGCGCGAGGTCAGCGAAGCGATCAAGACGGTAGCCACTTACCTTGGCAACACCCCAGCGGTCTGCCGGGCCTCCTACGTCGACCCGCGCGTGATCGACCGCTATCACGCCGGAGTCACGATTGCCGAGGCGCTCAAGGCTTCAAAGGGTCCCGACCTTGCCGACGCTCGCGTTCGCAAACGCATCGAGGCAGCCGTGCTCGAGCTCCTGAGCGACGCCGGCCGCACATGCTGAAGACGGCCTGACTCGCTCCCGGTTCACCGGATGGAGCATGTGTGTCAAAGCGAGCCCACCTGGGTAGCTCTGGGCACATGATCCTCCCCAGTGCGTAGCTGGGAACTACCTAACGAACCAAAGGATGGTGCCCATGGCCAAAGATCACGGTCCCAGTGTGAAGGACGACAAACAGTACGAGGGTCTTCGCAAGAAGGGGATGAGCAAGGAACGTGCCGCCAAGATCGCCAACACCTCCGATGCATCCAAGAAGGGCGGCAAGAGCTCAGGTAGCGGTACCCGCCGCCACGCCACGAGCCAGGGTGGCACCAAGGCACAGAAGGTCGCCGCTGGGCGGAAGGGCAGCAAGAAGAAGAACAGCTGAGTGTGAAACCCTCGCCGTCGCGGGTAGGGGACCTGACTTGGGTAGCTCCACGCCCTTAAACTGAATCCTTGTGACTGACGATCTCGCCGGCTCCAGGGCGATCCGAGCGATTGTCGCGGGGACCGTCCAGGGTGTCGGCTTCCGGGACGCCACTCGACGCCGAGCGTGTGAGTTGGGTGTGATGGGGTGGGTGCGCAACCTGGAGGACGGCACCGTGGCCGTGCATGCGGAGGGCCCGCCGGCCGCGATCGACGCGCTCATCCTCTTTCTGCGCAAGGGCCCCCCTGGCACCGCCGTGCTGGACGCGGCGGTGCACGCCGTGCGGTTTGAGGGTCATGAGCAGTTCGCGGTCCGTGGTGTGAGCGCCGGTGCGTTTGTGGTACAGGAGCACGTGGCCACGACGCGCCACTTCGATCTGCGCCTCGAGGTTGGCGGCGTGATGCGATCTTGGGCGTTGCCCAAGGGCCCATCGCTTGATCCGGCCATCAAGCGCCTGGCAGTTCAGGTCGCCGATCATGGTGTGGAGCACAATGCTTTCGAGGGCCCGACGAGAGACGGAGGCGTGGTGGTATGGGATCGCGGCTACTACGAGCAGGGCGGTAGGGTCGCCTGGCCCGAGGCTCTGGACCGCGGGCACGCCGTCTTCGTCCTATGTGGTGAGAAGCTCCGCGGCGGCTTCGCGCTACAGCGCACGCGGCCGGGTTCCAAGCCGCAGTGGTTGCTGATCAAGCGACGTGACGATGAGGCGCGCCCGGGCTCGGACGTCGTCGTGGAGCAACCTGCCTCGGTACTGAGCCATCGGACGCTAGATCAACTGCTGCGCGACGGCAAGGACATGCCCTCAAGTGGGAGCTGATGCCCGGGTGCGATCCCTACGCCGAGGACGACTGAGACCAGTTTCTCTTTACGAAGTCCCACCGCTCGCGCCCGCGGCGACGAGCTCGACCTGGGGCGAGGCGGGCTCCGAGCCATAGAGCGCACGCGTCAAGAGTTGCCAGAGGACGGCGCGCTCCTGTGGGTCGAGCGCTTGCAGCACCTCGTCCTCGATCCCTTCCTGTGCCTTCTCGGCGCTCTTTAGGGCCTGGCGACCGGCGGCGGTGAGCTCGACGAGATGACGCCTGCGATCTTCGGGGTCACGCAGTCTGGCTATGTGCCCGCGATCCTCGAGCTCGTTGAGCAGCAGCACCACATTGTTAGCGTCCATGCAGAGTGCCTCGGCAAGCTCCTGTTGAGGCGAGCGGTCGTGGTCGCGCAGATAGCTGAGCGTCATGAGATGACGCAGGTGCATCCCCAGGAGCTCCTCGTTGCTGCGCCGGTAGACCTGCTTGGCCAGACGCGTCAACAGCACCATTGACCCCGGCGCACACAAACCACTCTTCGCATCCATAGCGAGGCTGATTGTACCACGATGTAGCAATCATCACGTTCAGTTGATCATACTTGTTCTAGGGATGATCCATGCTATGGTGTTCTACCTCGCGTCTCACCGATGTGCAAGGAGCCCAAATGAGCCACGCCACCGCCCTCGATACCCCGACCGCCCTCGATACCCAGACTGTCCTCGATAAGCACACCGCCCTCGATACCCATAGACCCGCCGTGAGCGATTCCGAGCTTGCTCGCAGGCGCGAGCGCCGCCGCTGGACGGCGCTCGCCGTCCTTTGCCTAGGCCAGCTGATGATGGTCCTCGACGCGACGATCGTGAATGTCGCGCTGCCCTCTATCCAGCACGATCTTCACTTCTCCCAGGGCAATCTCACGTGGGTGATGAACGGCTACCTGATCACGTTCGGCGGCTTCCTGTTGCTCGCGGGCAGGCTTGGCGACCTGGTCGGGCGCAAGAAGGTGTTCCTATCCGGGCTCGTCCTGTTCACGGTCGCCTCGGTCCTGTGCGGCGTCGCCGATAGTCAGGCAATGCTGATCGGCGCCCGTCTTCTGCAAGGAGTGGGTGGAGCGGTGGCATCGAGCGTGATCCTGGCGATCATCGTGACCGAGTTCCCCGGCGCCGCCGAGCGGGCGAAGGCGATGGGGATGTACGCGTTCGTGTCCGCCGGTGGGGGCTCGATCGGGCTGCTCGCCGGCGGAGCCCTCACGCAGTCGCTCGACTGGCACTGGATCTTCTTCGTGAACGTCCCGATCGGGGCTCTCACATTGCTGCTCGGATCGGCCTTGATCGATGAGAACGAGGGCATTGGCCTAGCCGACGGCGTCGACGTGCTCGGGTCGTTTCTGATCACCCTGGCGACCGTGCTCGGCGCCTACGCAATCGTCAAGTCGAGCGAATATGGCCTGTTCTCCGCGCGCACACTCGGCGTCGGTGGCGCCTCGATCGCGCTGCTGGCCGGCTTCTTCGCGCTGGAGTCGCGCATCTCAAACCCGATAATGCCATTGCGGATCCTGCGCTTGCGGATGCTCATGGGGTCGAGCCTCGTGCGAGGGCTGCTCGTGACCGGGATGTTCTCCGCTTTCTTCCTGGGTTCGCTGTATCTCGAGCGCGTGCTCGGCTATGACGCGATCGAAACAGGTCTTGCCTTCATGCCCTTGACCGCGGCGATCGGCGTCATGTCGATGGGGCTCTCGGCCAGGGCGATGCAGCGCTTCGGCGCGCTACGGACATTGACGGTGGGTCTCGCGACGATCGTCGCCGGCCTGTTGCTGCTCGCCGGCGAGGGGATGCACGCCAGCTACTTCCCCGGTCTGTTCTCGGCGTTCCTGCTGATCGGGCTTGGAGCCGGCGCCTCGTTCATGCCGCTGCTGACTGTCGGCATGTCTGACGCCCCTCCGCGCGACGCCGGCCTGGCCTCGGGAATCGTCAACGTCTCGGTTCAGCTGTTCGGCGCCATCGGCCTGGCGACGCTGGGGACGATCGCCACCGACCACACCAAGACGCTGACGTCCAAGGGCTACTCGCTCGACAGCGCGCTCACCAGCGGATACCACCTGGCCTATCTGGTCGGCGCGGGGGCTGTGGCCGTCGGCGTGCTCGCCGCACTGCTGATACTGCGGCCTCCTGCCAGCTCGGTAGCGCAGGAGGTGGACCGTGACTCGGTCGAGATGGGGCGCATGCCCGCGCCCTCAGCGCAGCCCGCTTGACAAGGCGGGCAAGACGTCTGGCTCGGGTGCGATCAGCGCGTCCATCGCGGAGGCCCTGATCGGGGCAAGTCGTTCTGTTGGCTTGACAGGTGACTATATAGTCACCTATAATACGGTCATGGACCTGGTGTTCAAGGCGCTCGCCGACTCCACCCGCAGGAGCCTGCTCGATGAGCTGTTCAAAGAGGATGGGCAGAGCCTCAGTGCCTTGGAGCAGCGGCTGCCGATGACTCGGTTCGGCGTCATGAAGCACCTCAAGCTGCTCGAGGAAGCGGGCCTCCTGACCACGAGGAGGCACGGGCGGGAGAAGCTGCACTTCCTCAACCCGGTTCCGATCCGGCTCGTCCACGACAGGTGGGTGAGTAAGTACGCCGAGCCCTGGGCAGCGACGCTCAGCGACCTGAAGACCCGATTGGAGGAGAAGACGATGGAGAAGGTATTCGAGATCTACATCAAGACTACCCCGGAGCGTCTCTGGGAGGCGATCACCGACAGCGAGATGAGGCGGAAGTACAACTTTGGGGTGGACGTACAGACCGATTGGACGCCCGGCTCCCACTACGAGGGCGTCCACCCGATGGCTCCGTCGGCGCTCCTCGAAGGAGAGAACCTGGAGGTCGATCCGCCGCGCAGGCTCGTCCAGAGCTTCACGGCTCTGTGGGGCGAGGACGTCAAGCGCGAAGGGGCCTCGCGAGTTACCTGGGAGATCGAGCCCGTCGGGGACTCATGTCAGCTGACCGTTACCCATGACCAGTTGGCGGATGGCGCCAACAGCGAACTTTACGGTGGCTGGCCAATGATCCTCTCCGGCCTGAAGACCTTGCTGGAGACGGGGGAGACCCTCACGACACCCGGCTCGCTGCGCTATTCGCAAGCTCCGAGCGGGGGCTAGCTTTCCTCAGGGAACGACCCTCAGCGTTGCGTGCATTCCAAGCTTTGAGTGTTCTGGCAGTGAGCACCACAGGTGGTAGAGCCCTGGCTTGAGCCTCACCACCCCGTCCCAGCGCCTTCCCGGCGTCAGTTCAGGTACCGAGGTCTCCCGCCTGGCGCCGGAATCGCGCAGCCTCAGGTCGTGGGCGTCGGTGCCTGCGTCGATCGCCTCCAGGTCTACGGCTCCTGCTTTCACCACGCCGCGGGAGAGGATCAACCGGTACTCCACCTGTGTCACCTGCAGGTGTGGGCGGGCACTTACGCCGGCTCGCACTACGGGGCTGGAATGGGCTCGTGCGCCCGTCGCGACCGCGAGCGTCCCGGCGACCGCGAGCGTGAGGAGCGACAGTTTTGCTCGAGTGCTCACTTCACCACCTGCATCCGTGCGAGCCGGGCGGCTCCGGGAACGATCGGCGCGGCCTCGTGCCCCAGCCATTGCTCGAGCAGCGAGCTGTAGAGGCTGCGGAAATCGGCGGTGGCCTTGATGTTGCCGAGTGCGTCGAGCCCGCCCGCAAGGCCCGGCCATTCTCCGATCATCGTCCCCGCGGCGCGCGTACCCATCACAAAGCCGCAGCCCGCCGCACCGTGATCGGTGCCGGCTGAGGCGTTCTCCAGCGGGCGGCGGCCAAACTCCGACCACACCAATGTCAACACGCGGTCGGCGAGCCCGCGCGCTTCCAGATCTCGCTGGAAGGCGCACAGGGTCTGCGCGGCCTCGCCGAGCCCCGCGTCGAGCGTGGCGACCTGGTTGTCGTGAGTGTCGAAGACCGACTCGGTCGAGACCGTCACACAGCGCAGCGGCAACCCTGCCGCGAGCAGCTGTGCGATGCCGGCCATGCGCGCCGGAAAGCCGTCGGTGGCGCTCGGATAGCCGGCCGGGAGCGCCGGCGTGGAGGAGCCCGATGCGGGCTGAAAGGGCATCAGCTGGCGGCGCAGCGCGTTGGACATCCGCGCCGCTCCGCCGGACAGGGCCATGGCCGCGTCGCCCGAGCGTGCCCCCACCCTGCCAAGGGCGTCGAAGTAGTCGTACATGATCGCCCTGGGAGCTCCCCACACATCCTTGGCCTGGAAGGAGTACGAGGACGGCGTGTTGATAGCCGCCACCGGCATGCGCGCTGTCGCCAGCGACGGCTGCAGCGCCTCGTCCAAGCACAAGCCCTGGAGCGGGTTGTCGGGGCTTCCCGTCAGGTCCAGGTAGCGGCCCATCCAACCGGTGAGCAGATTTGCTTGAGTGGCCCCCACCTCCCAGAAGTGGCGGCTGGTGAAATGCGACTGGTCGGGGTCGGAGTAGCCGACCGCCGGTAGCACGCTCAGCTTCCCCTCGCCGTGCAGCTGGGCAAGCGGAGTGGCCTGAGGGTGCCAGTGCAGGCGAGGGTCCTCGGCGAACGCCGGCCCCGCCCCCTCGGATAGCCCGAGCGTCGGCCGGTACTTCGTGTAGAGCGGGTCGCCGGCTGGATAGAGCACCGACATCGAGTCGATGCCTCCCTGCAGGTACACACTGACGAGCACGGGTTGGTTGGGAATCTCGGCGGCACGCGCGATTCCCTCCTCGAAGGCCGAGGGGTTGAGCACGCCCCCCGCACCGTACACAGACAGGGCGAGGCCGGCCGACGCGAGCAGGAAGCCGCGCCGGGAGAGACCGGTACCCGCCGGCGCCGGCATGCCGGGCTCAATCGAGGGAAGGCCGCGGCCTGCCTGCGCGGCGACGCCCCGCATGAGCTCCGCCCGGGTGAAGTCCTGGCAGGCGCAGGAGCGGATCGCGGGCCCGGCACTCATCTCAGCATGTCTGGTAGTCAGGGCTTGCGACCACGAGGGCGCGCAGGCCACTCAGGGCGAGCGTTGGAAACTGCTCGCGCTCCCACTCAGCCGTGGCGGCGTCGACCGCCGCGGCCCTGGCGTAGGACAGGAGCACTCGATGGGTCGCGCGGCTCACGGTCGGCTCGCCCCAAAACGCGAGCGCCTGCTTGGTGAGCGCGTGCGCATCGAGCGACGCGATCCTCTTGGCGGAGTTTGGCTTCAGCTCGCGCCTTTCGTCGATCATCTGCGCGGCGAGGTTGAAGCGCGCCAGCCAAGTCCCCGTGTTCAGCCACCTGTTGGCTTCCCAGCCGCCGACATTGGGTGGATGAAAGGGCGTCTGGCCGGTAAGTCTCGACTCCCATGCCCACGCGTCGGTGTCGATATAGCGGCCCATCCCTCGCAGCATCCCGGCGATCTGCACGATCGGTGGCTTGACCATACGCGGGCCTCGATGGATCAGCGGATGCATCAGCATGGCCTCCACGACAGGTCTGATCTGCTTACCCGAGGAGACATAGAGTCCTACGGCCGCGCGTGTGTCTCGGGCGGACAACGGCTCTGGGCAGAAGTAGGACCACAGCTTCGTAACGAAATGCCTGGGGTGCTCGGGGTGCGCGAGCGCGAGCCTCACGCTGTCCCGCCAGCCGAAGCGTCCCCGACGGCCATAAATCACCTTTACCCCATCGTCGTGCAACTTCGGGTCGAAGTGGAAGTTCTGCTGCTGGCCGGTCGCCCTGTTCCATGTGAAGGTCCAGCCCGTGAGGGCCCGAGCGTGCTCGCGCACGTCACGCTCGCTGTACCCGTTGTCAGCACCCAGCGTGAAGAGCTCCTGCATCTCGCGTGCGTAGTTCTCGTTGGGAGCCTCCTTCGTGCTCCTGGCGCCCGAGAGCCACAGCAGCATCGCTGGATCGATCGTCATCGCCGCGAGCATGCGTGGGAAGCTCGTCAGGCAAAGCCGGCGTTGCGTCCGGTTCTGCTCGATCATCATCCACTGAGAGTTGACCCCCTCGTTGCTGGTCGCGAACCAGTCGTGCCAGATGAGAGTCATTCGCTCGATCAGCGGCGCGCGACCGCGAACCATGCGATCGAGCCACCAGAGCACGTCGTGTCCCCAGACGTCGTAGGGGGCGATCGCCTCGCCGTTCTGGATTTTTGGCGAGGGCCCCGTGAGCGAGCGCTGCGCGGGGCGCGTGAGGGAGAGCACCGCTCCGCGCAGCCCATGTTTGGCAAGCGCCGTGGCCTGGCCGGGCTTGGGGCCGAAGCCGGCACGCCACAGCAGCCGCTCGGCCTGCACGGCCCCGAACGAACCGGAGTAGACCGGCAGGACGCCATGGGCGGAGCCCGGGCGCCCCGGAGCCGATCCGCGCGCGCGGGTAAGCACCATCTCATGGTTATTCGACAGGCCGCCGGAACTCCTTGATCGAAAATACGTCTAGCGCAAGCGCGAGCGGGTCTTATCGATGCTGGGCACGCCGACTCGCGGTTTGCTCACCCATCGGTGAATCGATGTGTCTCCCCGGTCATCCTGCGACGCAGCTGCTGGACGCGACGGAGCTCTTGCACGTCGTCGTCGAGGCCCGACGGGCGGGCATGCTCGTTCGCGCCCAGGAGCTCGGGCTCGAGGCGGTGACGGACGAGCTCTCCGGCGAGCGCGTCGACGCGCTGAGCGGCGGCGCCTGGTCGCGAGCTCACCACGCGCTCGAGGGACTGTCCACGAAACTGAAGACCGACGCCGTCATCGGCGGCCCATCCTCCGGGCAGGACGCCTTCGCGTATGCGGGCCAGCCACACCGGCAGTCGCTCGGGCTCACCGTCTGCGTGAACGGTCAACGACCCTTTCAGCAGGCCGAGCCCGTCGATTGCCTCAGGCACCCCGCTCGAGCGGGTGATCCCGCCCTCGAACCAGCACATGGCCCCCGCGCTCAGGCCCGCGAGGACAACGCCGTTCTGCCATGCGCGGGTGAGCAGCTCGTCGAGCCGATGGGCTCGCCAGATCGCGAGCAGGTTGCGCATGGACCCGCCGCTCACATAGACGATGTCCTGCTCGAGGACGATCTCCTCAAGCGGGCGCTCGAGGTCACCAAGGCGAAACAAGGAGATGTGGCCCGGCACGCAACCGCGTCCGCCGAACCGCGCGTAGAAGGCGTTGATCTGCGTGGTCGTGTCTCCCGAGGCGGTCGGGAGGAACAGTATCCGTGGCTCGCGTGCGCTCGACGAGCGTGAGCACGTGGTCGTCGAGCAGCGGGTTGGTGGGCTCCATCGTGAAGCCACCCCCGCCCATTGCGAAGATCAGCTTTTCATCGCCGCCGCGGGCAGGTTGGGAGCTCACGCCAGTGCCCCCGCGCGCTCGACCGGTATGGCCCTGAGTGTGCTCCCGCTGAGATAGGTGACGTTCAAGGCGATCTCCACTATCTCCTGGCCAACCCGCTTGACGTGAGAGGCCCTTCCGCCCTGACGCGAGCTCACCACTCGTGCGAGGTCGGTGTTGTGAAAGTGCAGCGCCACGCCATCCTCGACGGCGAACCCGGGGAGCATCCCGTCGCCTACGAGGCTGTGATACTCGGCGCGTCGCGCCGGCTCGGCGTCGTAGTGGACGCAGTTGGAGTAGGGCAGCAGCCCGAGCCCCCGCACTCGCCGCGGCGGCCCGTGAAAGGCGCTCAATGCCTCATCGAACCAGCACAGCGATCCCGCCGAGGGCCCGCACAGCACGATGCCCTCGCGCCAGGCCTGGCGCAGTACCTCGTCGAGCCCGTGTGCGCGCCATACGCCGAGCATGCTCACGACGTTGCCGCCGCCCACATAGATCACGTCCTGGCTCAACAGATGCGAGGCGAGATCATCCTCGACGCCCTGTCCCCCCTGATCGCGGCGGAACAGCGAGATGTGGCTGGCCTCGCAGTCCATCGAGAAGCGGCGGTAGAAGCGCACCACATAGTGGTCGGCGTCGCCCGAGGCCGTGGGTAGAAAGCAGATCCTCGGCCGCTTCGCGCCCGTGAGCGACAGCACGTACTCGTCGAGCATGGAGCCGTCTTTCTCCATGGAGAAGCCGCCGCCTCCGAGGGCCACAATCTGTGGGATCCGGGGTCGCATCGCTGGCTACCTCGCTTGACGTGAGCTGGGGCGGTTACTCGTTCAGCTTGCCAAAGCTCGCTCTCGCGCCATATGGACTCACGCCCAAGATGGAGCGCATCGCACTGGACATCCACCCAAACGCCACGAGAAGCTAAGCTCGGATGGCTCGCACACCCTCGACTCTGGACGGGATATGTCGCTCGAACACGTTGACGTTCTTATCGTCGGAGCCGGCCTTTCCGGGATCGGCGCCGCCTGCCACCTACAGGCCAACTGTCCGGGAAAGAGCTACGCGATCCTCGAGGCACGCGATCGCATCGGCGGCACATGGGACCTGTTCAGGTATCCCGGTATCCGCTCGGACTCGGACATGTACACGCTCGGCTACTCCTTCCGGCCGTGGATGGAGGACAAGTCGATCGCGGACGGGGCCTCGATCCTCGACTATGTCCGCCAGACGGCGGAGGATCACGGAATCGAGGGGAAGATCCGCTTCGACCATCACGTGGTGCGTGCGGAATGGTCCACCGAGGATGCGCGCTGGACGGTGCGAGGCCACTCGTGGCGACACGGAGGAGACCGTGCGCATGAGCGCCGGCTTCCTGTTCTCGTGCAGCGGCTACTACCGCTACGACGAGGGCTACACGCCGGACTTCCAGGGCACCGAGCGCTTTGCCGGGCGCATAGTCCATCCCCAGCACTGGAGCGAGGACATCGAGTACGACGGCAGGCGAGTGGTCGTGATCGGCAGCGGCGCCACCGCCGTGACGCTCGTCCCCTCGATGGCCCGCAGCGCCGCGCACGTGACGATGCTGCAGCGCTCGCCCAGCTACATCGTCTCGTTGCCCGCCGAAGACCCGATCGCAAGCGGCTGCGCCGCTTGCTGCCGGCCAAGGTCTCCGTATCCGATGCTGCGCTGGAAGAACGTGCTGCTGACGATGGCGAGCTTTCAGCTCAGCCGCCGCAGGCCGAGGGTCATGCGCAAGCTGGTCCGCAAGGGACTTGAACGCCAGCTTGCCGGCGGGGTACGACATTGACACGCACTTCAACCCGACCTATGACCCGTGGGATCAACGCCTGTGCCTGGTTCCCAACGGCGATCTCTTCGAGGCGATCGGCGAGGGGCGCGCCTCGGTGGTGACCGATCACATCGACACTTTCACCGAGACGGGTATCAAGCTCGTCTCCGGTGCAGGAGCTGGAGGCGGATGTCATCGTCACCGCCACAGGTCTCAACCTGCTCGCACTCGGGGGTATCGAGATCGCCGTCGATGGGCGCGAGGTCGTGCTCTCGCAGACGATGAGCTACAAGGGCATGATGCTCAGCGGCGTGCCCAACTTCGCATTTGCGGTCGGCTACACCAACGCCTCGTGGACACTCAAGTGCGACCTCACCTGCGAGTACGTGTGCCGGCTGCTCAACCACATGGACGAGCTCGGGCCACAGCAGTGCACGCCGCACAACCGCGATCCGTCGGTGCGCGAGCTGCCGTTCCTCGACTTCTCCTCCGGCTACGTGCAGCGCTCGATCGACAAGTTCCCCAAGCAGGGCTCGAAGGCACCGTGGCGTCTGCACCAGAATTATCCGATGGACATCGTCAACCTGAGGTTCGGCTCGGTCGAGGACAGTGCGATGGAGTTCTCCGGCCGGCGGGTCGACGGTCGAGGAGATGGAGCCGGCGCCGTCTGAGCCGCGTCGCAGTGCCGGGGGAGGGATCGTGGAGCAATCGCGCCTGGTCCTGCGTCCGCTCACCAAGGAGACGAGAGGGAGCTGCTGCGCATCCACGCCGACCCCCGAGGTGGCGCTGTGGTGGGATCTGCCGGATGAGGGCTTCCCGTGGAGCGACGAGCCCGAGTCGACCCGCCTTACGATCGAGGTGGAGGGCAATGTCGCGGGCATGATCCAGTTCTGGGAGGAGCACGGCTCCCAAATACCGCCACGCCACGATCGACCTGTTCCTCGATCCGGTCCTTCACGGGCAGGGCATCGGCACCGAGGCGATGAGGCGCCTTGTTCGCCACCTGATCGAGGACCGAGGGCATCACCGGATCACGATCGACCCCGGCACGGGAGAACGCAGCCGCGATCCGCTCCTACGAAAAGGTGGGCTTCAGGCCCGTCGGCGTGATGCGCCGCTACGAGCGCCTCCACGGCAGCGAGGAGTGGCGGGACGGTCTCCTGATGGAGCTGCTCGCCGAGGAACGTAAGCCGCCGCGGCGGCCGAGATGTGCAGCCCTACCGAGATACGCCCCGGAGATCGCGCTCTCAGTCGCTCCACCAGCCCTGGACGAGCTCGCCGTCGCCGCCGAAGTGCTGGCCGAAGGCGAGGATCTCAAGGCCCTCGTCTCCCGCCTCGAAGGCCCGCATCGTCTCGGGTGAGACGCGGATCGCGTCGAGCTTGCCGATCTCGTGGATCTCGTCGTCGAGCTTTATGCGCCCGCTTCCCGCGAGTACGACGTAGACCTCCTCGGCCTGCTCGTGACGGTGGCCGAACTGTTGGCGCTTGCCCGGCTTCAAGCGCTGGTGACTGACGCCCGTCTGGACGGTGTCGAGGTCTCCCGCCGCAAAGCGTGCCTCGCCCTGATCGCTGAGCCCGTGCTGCTTGGCCATGTCCTGGACCGACTCGAGGTTCTTGATCGTGTATCCCATTTGCGATCTGCTCCTTTGTGGTCTGTGCGAGGATTGAAGCATGGAGCAGCGCGTCAGCCTTGTCACGCTCGGAGTCGGCGATCTCGCCCGCTCGCGAGCCTTCTACGAGGCGCTCGGCTGGAAGAGCGGGGCTGAGCCGGGGGACGACGTCGTGTTCTTCCAGGCCGGCGGCATGATCGTCGCACTGTGGGGCCGTCGCAAGCTCGCCGAGGACAGCGCCGTCGAGGACGGCGGTGGCTGGGGCGGGATGACGCTCGCCTACAACGCACGCTCGCCCGAGCAGGTCGATGCGGTCTTGGCCGAGGCGGCGGTGGCCGGCGCGAGGATCGCGCGCGAGGGCGCCGAGACGTTCTGGGGAGGGTACTCGGGCGTATTCGTGGACCCGGACGGGCATCCGTGGGAGGTCGCCCACAACCCCCACTGGACCCTGCGTGACGACGGCTCCGTGTCGCTCTCCTCGTGAGTCCCGGCACACCGATGAGTTAGTGGGGCGCCTCGGGTCATACGTTCGAGTGCGTACACGGCGACGGTGCGCGCCTGGGTAACCTGAGTCGAGCCGAAGGGAGCCACACAGATGCAAGCGACGGATACCAAGGAGGTGCAAGCGATGACCGGATCTCGCGACCCGCGACGACCGGAGCACACGGACGATCGTTCCCGCTGGCCGGCGCTGTACGTGCTGTGTGTGGGGGTGCTGATGATCGTGCTCGACGTGACCGTCGTCAACGTGGCACTGCCTTCGATCCAGGACGATCTGCACTTCTCCAACGTCGAGCCTGGCGTGGGTCGTAAACGCCTACCTGATCGCCTTCGGGGGCCTCCTGCTTGCTGGCGGGACGCTTTGGCGACCTGATGGGGCGCAGCCGCATCTTCCTGCTCGGCGTGGCCCTCTTCACGCTCGCCTCCCTGCTGTGCGGCCTGGCGTGGACACAGACGCTGCTCGTCTGGTGCGCGCTTCGTGCAAGGGATCGCCGGCGCGATGACCTCGGCGGTTGTCCTGGGGATGATCGTCACGATGTTCCCTGAGCCGCGCGAGCAGGCCAAGGCGATCGGCGTGTACGCCTTCGTCGCCTCCGCCGGAGGGTCCGTGGGTCTGCTGGCCGGCGGGGTCCTCACCCAGTCGATCAACTGGCATTGGATCTTCTTCGTGAACGTCCCGATCGGGATCGCCACGATGCTCTTCGCCAGGCGCCTGCTGCGACAAGGACGAGGGGATCGGATTCGGCGAGGGCGCAGACATTCCCGGGGCGGCGCTCATCACCGCCGCGCTGATGCTCGGCGTCTACACGATCGTCAAGCCGGCGGCCGAGAACGGCTGGGGGGCAGGGCGCACGCTCGGCCTGGGAGCGCTCTCGCTCGGGCTGCTCGCCGCGTTCGTGGTGCGCGAGGCGACCGCGCGCAACCCGCTCGTGCCGTTGAGGATCTTCCGCTCGCGCAACGTCAGCGGGGCGAACCTGATCCAGGTGCTGTCGGTGGCGGGCATGTTCGGGATGTTCTTCCTGGGGGCCCTCTACATGCGCAAGGGTGCTCGGCTACGACGCCCTGGAGATCGGGTTGGCCTTCCTGCCCGTCACGATCACGATGGGGTCGATGTCGATCCGCTTCTCAGAGCCCCTGATCACGCGCTTCGGCGCCCGGGCGCTGCTGCCCCCGGGTCTCGCGCTGATCGCGCTGGCGCTCGTCCTGCTCGCCATCGCGCCGGTTCACGCCAACTACATCACCGGGCTGTTGCCGTCGATGTTGCTGCTCGGCACAGGCGCAGGCATGTGCTTCCCGGCGCTCATGACCGTCGCCATGTCGGGTGCCACGCCGAGCGACGCGGGGCTTGCCTCGGGCCTTGTGAACACCACCGCCCAGGTCGGTGGGGCACTCGGCTTGGCGGTGCTCGCCACGCTGTCGGCGTCCCATAGCGACAGGCTGCTCGCGCAGGGGGGCTCCACGGCGGCGGCGCTCACGGGTGGCTATCACCTCGCGTTCTGGATCGCCGCGGGGCTCGTGGTGGCGGGCATCGTCGTCTCCGTCACGGTGTTGGGCGCGCAGGCAGCGCCGGCGGGGCAGCCGGCGCCTGAGGGCGAGCGTGCCGGTGGCGAGCCCGCGTACTCTGAAATGGCGTAGCCCGATTGCTATAGTTGCCCGATCCAGCCGGGGCCAACAGCCCCGATTCAAACGCAGTGTCAGCGCTCGTAGCCTTTGCTCATAGCAATCTCCGCGTTCGCAGCACGCGAAAACACGGAGGAAGCAAGATGGCTACAGGAACCGTCAAGTGGTTCAGCGACGACAAGGGCTTTGGCTTCATCACGCCCGACGACCAGTCCAAGGATCTGTTCGTCCACCATTCGGGGATCGCCGGCGACGGCTACCGCTCGCTCGGCCGAGGGCGCCAAGGTCACCTACGACGCCGAGGCCGGCGACAAGGGGCCCAAGGCAGTCAACGTCCAGCTGGCCTAGCACACCGCGCCGAACTGCCAGTTCGACTGAAAGTCTGAGCCTCGCCAGGGGCGGTGCAAGCCTGGCGAAGGGGCGAGGCGACAGCCTCGCTCAGCCCGACGCCGCGCGACGGCTGTGTCGTGTGAGCTCGCGTACGAGCCGCTCGATGGTGCGCTCCAGCTGCTCGATGGTCGCCGACTCCACTCGTCCCACGCCGACCTCGCGGTTGATCCACGCGTTGATCTCACGGTGGTTGCCGCCGCCGCGCTTGGCGAGGTCTGCCACGAGACGACGGCGCTGCTCGCGCAGGCTCCCCCGACGCTCGAAGGCGGCCACGGGTGCCGGCTCGGGTGCCCGCGGTTGTGGGGCCTTGCCCGAGGGGGACGTGGGGGCGGGGCCGAAGAGGGTCATCTGCGGCGCCACCTCCGCGCTGAGCGGGACGAACTCCATCGCGGGGGAGGGCTCGCCGGCGCGCCGCTCACGCGGCTCCTGCAGTCCCTCCTCGGCCTCGCGCCGGCGCAGGGCGCGGCGCAGCTCGCTCTCGACCTCGGCCGCGTGGCCCCGCAGCACGGGATCGGCCGGCAGGTACACCCAACTCGCCTCGGGCATTTGGCCGGGGATCGTCCTCACGAAACGACCCACGATCTGCCGGAAGATCATCGGTGTCTTGGCCGCCGTCGCGTATACGCCGACGCGTAGCCTCGGGATGTCGACGCCCTCGGAGACCATGTTCACCGCGACGATCCACGGCTCGCGCGAACCTCTGAACACGGCAAGCTTCTGCCGCCGCCCGCGACTCTGTGTGCAGCACCACGATCGGGGCCCGACCGGTCGACTCCCCGAGCAGCTTGGCTATCTGGCGCGCGTGAGTCGCGTCCGCCGCCACGGCCAGGCCTCCGGCGTCGCGATGGCCCCCCTCGCGCAGCTCTCGCAGCTTCGCGTCGGCCTCTCTGAGGATGCGCGGCAACCCGTCGGGCAGCTCGGTGGAGATGGCCGTGCGATAGCGCCGGCTCGCCTCTCGGAGCTCAGGACCGTCTCGAAGGAGGACTCGATGACGTCCTCGCCGCTGCGCCACGAAAGCGTCCCGTCGAAGGTCACGAACGCCACCGGTCGGCAGATCCTCTCGGCGACCGCCTGCGCGTAGGTGTAGGAGACGTCGGGCACCGCCACCCCCTCGGCGTCGTAGCTCACGCCCGGGATCGGTGTCGCATCGGAGCGAAATGGGGTCCCCGACAGCAGCAGCCAGCGCGAGGCCGCCGCGAAGGCGTGCTGAAAGCTGGTACCCCACGCCAGCTCCTCGTCGAGATGGTGGGCCTCGTCGACGATGACGAGCGTGTCGGGGGCCACCTTTGCCCGCCCAAGCGCGCGGGTCGGAGGCCACGCGCGCGTAGGTGACGGCCACGCCGTGGAAGTCGCGCGGCGGGAGAGGACCGGCCGCGTCGGGCTGCAACTGCACGCCGAGCTCCGCGGCTGCGCCGGCCCACTGGCGAGTGAGGGGCGTCGTCGGGCACAGGACGGCGACGCCCTTGACCTCGCCGCGGGCGAGCATCCGCCGAGCAAGCTCGAGCGCGGGCCGGTCTTGCCTGCGCCCGGCGCTGCGGAGACCAAAAACGGGCCGCTCCCGCCAGCCGTCGAGGCGTTCGAGCGCCTCGCGCTGCCAGGCGCGCAGGGATGTCGTCGCTGAGAGCGTCACCGGTGCGGGGACGCGGCGGGAGCGGTCGAAGTGGGGCAGGTCATTTTTGGGATAGCTGCACGTTCCTGGGAGGGTCAGCTCGGCATGTGGTCGCTACCGGGCAGGCCCGGAGGGGGACCCGGCTGAGGAGCACGGCATCCTGCGGCACGGGCCGGACGGACCCCCCGCGTGAAACTAGGATCGCGGCGGGCGGGGTGCGTAACGGTGGTGGAGTATCAACAGGTTCCCATCGGGGTCGTCGAATATCGCCATGTGGCACACCCCCGTGTCGAGCGTGTCGCGCTCGAAGACCACTCCGCAGCTCCTCGAGCGCTCGCGCGCGCCGCCGCGACGTCTTCCACGTGCAGCGCGATCCCGCTGCGCACCGGCACGTGCTCCAAGCCCATCTTCTCTGCGTCGATCACGCTGAGCGTCAGATTGCCCGTCTCGAACTCCGCGTAGTTGCGCTCTTGCAGGTACACCGACCGCTCCAGGCCGAGCGTGTCCCCGTAGAACTCCACGGCTTTGGGCAGATCGTGCGTGGGGACTCCCACGAAGTCCACACGGGTAATCATCTCGGTTCTCTCGCTCATCTCGGTCTCCAAGTTCTCGGCTCTCTAGCTAGGCGCTCTCGGCCTGTATGCGCCCCGACCTTACCGCCTCCACGAGCGCCTCGTAGTCGCGTTCGTTCTGGTCGGCATAGGCCTCGGAGAAGTCCACGATCGCCTGGTCGAATACGCCACCGGAGCCGAGGTAGGAGGCGATGGCTACACGGTCGCCCGTACGCGCATGGGCACGCGCCAGCGTCCACGCGCACAGGGCCCCGTAAGCACGCAGGAGCGCGTGTCCCATCGTCTCGATTTCAACGCTCAGCTTGCCGTCCCACAGCTGGCGCACGTAGAAGTCGCGAGTCACCTCGTCGATCCCCACGGCGGGGAGCCATCCCAGGAAGATGTCGCTCGCCGCCTGCATCAGGCGCTGGCCCTCCACGACGCGCTTGCCGTGGTTGGGGTACTTGCGAGGCACCCGCATATGGCTCGAGTACCGACGCCTGGGCTTCCTTGGCCTGCAGGACGAGCGGATCGCTCTCGTCGCGACCCATGAACAGCATCACCCACGCGCGTGTGCCCACGCTGCCCGACCCCGACCACCTTGCGCGCGATGCTCTGGAAGCTGTAGCTGTCCAGCAGCGCCCCGTGATCGTCGGAGAGGCTGTCGCGGTAGTCGGCGAGCATCCCTGCAACCGCTCGCGTAGTTGATCGCGCTCGGCTCTCCCCCAGTAGCTCTTCAAGCGGAACGATCAGCGGCGGTTCGCTCACGAAGCGCAGCTCCCCGTTCACGGCTTCGGTGAGCTTGAGCACCGCGCGCGTGCTGTTCTTCGAGCGGGCCTTGCCCGAGCGCTTCGTTCCATCCTCTGCGAGCCGCTTGCCCTTGACGAGCTGCTGAGCGCGCACCACGCCCATGATGTCCTGGGCGTTCAGCTTCGCGTACCACACGGCCAGGTTGCTCATCTGCGCGAACCCCCGCATCGACCGGCGGTAGGCCCGCACCGTCCAGGCCAGCACGTCGGCGATCTCCTGCCTGCTCAAGTTGGCGGTCGCGTGCGGCGACGCACAGGCTCGCCGTCAGGCGCTTGACGTCCCACTCCCACGGCCCGGGCAGCGTCTCGTCGAAGTCGTTGATGTCGAACAGCATCTCCCGCTCGGGGGAGGCGAAGATGCCGAAGTTCGACAGGTGGGCATCTCCGCACAGCTGCACGTTCAACCCCGAGATGGGTGTCCCGGCGAGGTCGGCGGCCATGATCGCCGCCGCGCCACGGTAGAACGTGAACGGCGAGACAAGCATGCGTCCGTAGCGGATCGGCACCAGCTCGGCCACGCGGCTCGTGGCCTGGCCTTCGAGCGCCGCGACGGGGTCCTCGCGGTCGGGCGGGGCTTGCCACTCGGCATGGCTCGAGCGCGGGGTCTGCCCCCTCGCCGCCCTGCCCTTGGCTTCTCGCTGCTTGACGTTGTCGAGGTCAGCCACGCGCGATACCTCAGGCGACCCGCGTGAGGTCCGCGCGACGCGTGTTGAATTCCTCGGTTGTGATCACGCCGCGCTCCTGCAGGTCGCTGAGATCCTTCAGCGCGCTCGCATACGACGCGGTCTGCTGGGCTTTGGCCTGGTGCGCCGCCGCTTCCATCGCGGCTTGCTCGCCCGGCAATGTGGGGCGCGCGATGAAGTAGATCAGCATCCCGAACACGGGCAGCACCAGGACGAATATCAGCCACGTCGCGACGGCCCACCATTTGAGGTCGCGTCGGCGCACGAGCAGATCCATTATCGCCGCGATCCAGCAGATGGTTATCGGGATCACGATCAAGATCACCCAAAGCACTTCCCAAACGGTGCTCGCCACTAGTACAGGCACGATCGTCTCCTTGTTCGGTGAGGGAACATCAAGTTCTGTCCGGCGTCTCGGGGTTGTCCTTGGGAGCGGGGGAGGGGGTGCTCTGCTCTGGCGGCGTGGACGGTGGTCTGTCTGCCGTCGAGGCCACGTGGGCGTCGGGGAACTCCCGTGGCGGTCTGGCGGCGCAGCATCTGCGTGCCGAAGATCGCCAGCACGATGATGATCGCGATGCCGCTCAGCGTTCTCGTGGCGACGATCGGCCCCCATGCGAACAGCAGCAGCAGCAGCAGCCCCAGGACGCCGAAACTGATGTCTGGACGGTCGCGCAGGTAGGGGGCCATCAGGCGGCGCAGGGTTGTGGCGCTCCTCGTCGGGCCGGCCAGCAGTCCCGCCAGGATTATCGGGACGCCGATGAATACGGCTGACCACGCCACGTTCGGCGAGCACACTCGTCCCGATCGACCATGCCGCCTGCGCGGCCGGCCTCACGGCTTCGGTCGTGGCGAGCGAGCTCACCACCTTGTCCCCGATGATTCCGCGCGCGACCACCACCACGAGACCCGCGCCGATGAAGGCGCTACCGACGGCGATCAGGGTCTGACGGCGGCGTCCGCGCGCGAGGTATACAGACAGTGCGAACAGCGCCACCACCAGCAACGGGAGCACGAGCGCCAGCGAGCGCAGTAGGTTCACCGCGTTCTGCATCGTGTTCAGCTGCTTGGAGGTGACGATCCTGAGCTGGGCCACTTTCGGCGGAATCTTGTTCACCAGGCTTGACGGAGCGCGCCCACCTTTTGCGGCGACTTCTCCGAGCATCGGTCGCAGATCGAGCACCACGGCTCCGCCCCCCGGCAGCTTTACCACGTCTGCCTTTGTTCTCGACCAGGCGCACGAACTCCGCATGAGTCACCTGATTGGCCTTGCTCCACAAGTTGTTGGACACGGGGACGTTCGAGCAGCAGGTTGATGCCCTTCTCGACCACGTCTTTCAAGGCGCCCGCGGCGGGAGCCGCGAGCGGCTTGAGTTCGGAGGGGAGCTCATTTTTCAGTTCGCCCGCCACGTCCACGTTCGCGTAGAGCTGTTCGGTGAGATAGCCAGACACCGCTTCCCTGATCGGTGGGCTCGCGATCAGCTTCGTGTTCGTGCTTGTCCAGTAATCGTTGTCGAGCAGCTGGCGGTTGGCCCACACCGCGAATATCGCGACAATGCCGAGCACGGTGGCCACGCCGATGAGGCTGCGTACGAGCCAACGGTGGGGGTGGGGGAGCGCGGCGCTCACCGTCGCACACCCCCTCGCCCTGGTATCGATCCGATCACGGTCGTGGACCGGTTCGAAGGGGAAGGCTCACGTCATGTGAGACTACGCTCGTCCCCATTTGGCGATAACCGTGAAACTCCCCGGGCTGGGGTCCGTGTTTTCATGCAATACCTGGATTCTGCAGGGGAGACTTCGTGCGTCGGCCGCGAAAGCTCAGCGCGAGCTGCCTCCCCGGGGACGTTTGGGAGGTGTTGGCGAGTGACGGACAGACGATTGTGTGAGTGCGGTTAACTACCGATGTCAGGCGCGCGGATTGCTGCCATTTTCAATTTCGTGGCAACGTTCGCGAGCGATCAGCCGCAGCTTGAGCTCGAACGGGTGGGTCGCCTGTGGTGGATGGCTCTCCTGCTCGGCCTCATCTCGATCGCGGTCGGCATCCTCGCGCTTGTCTACCCGGGGGAGACCCTCGCGACGATCGCGATCATTTTCGGGATCTACCTGCTACTCGCCGCGCTCGTGCAACTGGCGCTCGCGTTCGGCGAAGGGGAGCGCTCGAGGGGTGCCCTCCTGCTGAGCGCCGCCGTCGCGGGAATAGCCGGGATCATCGTCATTCGCCATCCGGGCGGCAGCGTCCAGGTGGTGGCGCTCGCCTTCGGGATCTACCTCGTGGTGATGGGAATGATGCGTCTCTATGCCGCCGTCTACGCGGTCGGCGGCCGCGGCTGGCTGATCGTGTGGGGGCTCGTGGACCTGGCAGCCGGCGTACTGATCGTGTCTTGGCCACGGTTTGGCGTGGCGACGCTGGCAGTGGTGCTCAGCATCGTGCTCCTCGCGCGCGGGGTCGTGATGTGCGCGCTTGCGTTCGTGCTGCGCGCCGCAACGCATGACCCCGGCGGCGATCGCTCGCACCCAGCCGGCAACGCACCCGGCCTGGGCTAGGCCTGGTTGGGACCGGTCTGGTCGCGGCGGTCGGCCATGTCCGCGCCGGTGACGGTCGTCATCACCTGCGCCGTCCCGCCGCCGAGCACGCGCCGCACAAGCCCGGGCGCAACTACACGCAGCGCCGCGGCGAGCGCATACGGCCGCGGGACGTAGCGCTCCGGGTGCCGACCGACGCCCGCTTGGAAGATCGCCTGCGCCGCCTTCTCCGGGGTCGAGACGATCCAGCGGGTGAGCGGACGGGCGGTGAGCTCGGCCTGAGGGAAGCCCTCGGTGGAGATGAAGCCGGGGAGCACCAGGCCGACGTGCACGCCGTGGGGACGCTCCTCGGCCCACAGCGAGTCAGACCAGCCCGCGAGGGCGAACTTCGACGCGGAGTAGGCGCCTGAGCCGGCGCGGGCCACACGCCCGGCGGTGCTGGCGACGTTGACGATCGCGCTCGGCGCGCTCGCGCGCAGGAGTGGGAGCAGGGCCTCGGTGAGCCGGACCTGGGCGTCGAAGTTGATGTTCATGGTGCGCTTCACGTTCTCGTAGCCACCCTCGGCGAAATTCGCCCGCCAAGCGGCTCCAGCGTTGTTGACGAGCAGGTCGAGTCGTCCGTGGCGCTCGGCCACGTGCGCTCGGACGCGCTCGGGAGCGTCCTCGTCGAGCAGGTCGATTGCGACGAAGCTGACGCGCTCGCCCAGCGAGCTTGCGAGCGCTCGCAATCGCTCCTCGCGGCGCGCGACGAGCACGATGGCGGCGTTCGGCATGCGTGCGAGTCGGTGCGCTGTGGCCTCGCCGATCCCGCTGGAGGAACCCGTCACGAGCGCGACGAACGGATCGCCGGCAAGCCCTACCTCATCTGGGTCATTCATCGGTCGTCCCTTCGTCGCTCAGCAGGCGATGTTCGACCCCACCGGGGCCGGCGATCAGGATGTCTGTAACCATCTCCGGCGCGAACAGGCCGTGATCTACGACGCCGGGCATGCTGGACAGGAGCATGGCCAGTGCTTGCGGATCGTCAACCGGGCCGAGATAGTCTGCGATCAGGTTGCCCTCGGGACTCGGGGGTGCCTCACGCAGGACGGCCTGTCCGAGCGCGGCGAGCGTCGTGTGGGCCCCAAAGCGCAGGATCTCGAGCGGGACGGGTGGGCGCAGCGAGTTGACAGCCTTCTCGGCGGAGGCGATCACGACAAATCGCTCGGCGGCCGTGGCGACGATCTTCTCACGCGTATGCGCCCCCCCGCCTCCCTTCACGAGCCATCCGCGGGGATCGATCTGGTCGGCGCCATCGATCGCGATGTCCAGGTGCCCGAGGGCGTCCAGGTCCTCCACCATGAGACCGAGCTCGCGCGCCGCACGCTCGGTGGCGGGAGAGGTGGCCACGCAGCGCAGGCTCAGCCCGCGCGCGGCAAGCGCGGGCAGCAGGTGAGCGACCGTCGAGCCGGTCCCAAGCCCCACGCGCGTGCCGTCATCGACAAGCGCCGCCGCGGCTTGCGCGGCCGCGCGCTTCTGGCTCTCTTGGCTCAGGGACGCGGGTGCAGGCGCACGAGGAGACCCCATGCATGCGAGCCTACTCCAATGGACGGATTTCTAGTTCGCGCTGGCCTGGGCCGCCTGGGGTCCTTCGGCGGGCTTGACATGCGGCGATTCATAGGAGGGCGAGCCCCCCCAAAGGAAGCGCCACACAGCGAGAAGCATGAGGATCGTCATGATCACGGCGCTGGACGCGCACCACTCACAGACCGCATGAATCGAGAAGAGCTCGCGGTAGGTCAGATAGGCCGAGAAGCCGAACCCGCCGATCGTGAACACAAGTGTCGCGAACCGGCTCGTCTCGCCTTCGGGCGCAAGCAGCGAGGCGAGGATCGCGATGTAGCCGATCAGGCCCATCAGCGCGACGGGGACACCGGCGAGCTTCGAGTAGACCGAGGTCTGCACCTTCAGGCAGCTCCCGCCGGCCGTGCACACCGGGGGGGAGCCCGAGTAGTGGACGTAGGTGAGGTAGCTGGCCACACCGAGCCCGACCGTCGCGAGGACGATCATCACGATTCGCAGCGTACGCCGGCTCATGGCGTCGAGCGAGGCGGTTCGTGGAGTGGGAGCCGTTGGGAGGAGGGACGCATCCCGAGAGTGGACGGCGGCTCGGCCCGGTCTGCAAGTGCGGGTGAGGGGGCAATCAGCGCCATCACCCGAGTCCTGCTCAGCCTTTCAGCTGCTTTTCGATCGCCGCTTCGAACCCGCTCGGGTCCGTGAACGACGGGTTTTCGAGCTTTTCGGGCGAAGCTCCACCGGTCTTGCCGATCAAGAACGACGGAGTGCCGGTGAAGCCGGTCTGATTGGCGAGCTGTGCGTCGCTGATGACCTGGTTGGCGAAAGTGGGGTCGTTGCGCGCCGAGCTCCAGTCAGAGAGCTTCAGGCCGGGTATCTGAGCGGCCAACCCCTGGAGGTAGCTTTCGGTGACATAGCCGCTTCCCTCTTCCCCCTGCTCGCGGTAGAAGAGCTCCAGGAAGTTCCACATCAAGTTCTGCTTGCCGGCGGCGAGCGCGGCCACCTGCTGAGTCTGGAAGGTTTCGCGTTCGCGCGTGGCTGTCTGCATCGAGCGGAATTCGATCTTCGCCTTGCCCGTGCGCACGTACTTCTTGATGATGGGGGGAAGAGCCCCGAGCGTGAACTCCTTGCAGAAGGGACACTCCAGATCCCCGAAGTACTGGATCGTGACCGGTGCGTTTGGATTGCCGATCGTGATGCCGCTCTGCGGGATGCCCTGCAGCAGATTGGTGACTTCGCGTGCCGCCGTGCTCGCCGCGGCGCTTTTCGGCGCGGGGGCGCCTTTGGAGCCGCCGCTGCCCGTCGCTATGAGGATGATCGCGATGATCACGATCACCACCCCGGCGACGCCCCCGAGCTGGATCAGCCGTTTGCGCTGCGCGGACTGAGTCGCACTCGCTTCCTCGATAGCCCTGCGTTCCTCACGCGCCTGCTCGCGGCGCTGCTTGCGCGTCAGGTCCGACTCGTGATCCTCCACCGGGCTCATGGATGCAACTTTTGCACACTTTGCCTCAAGATTGCTTAAGGACCAGAGCCCGCGGGGTCGAGCGAACCCCGCCGAGGCCGTACGCGCGCGGTTCGTGGCGTACCGTAGACGGAGACATTGCCCCCGTAGCTCAGCTGGATAGAGCGTCGGACTTCTAATCCGAGGGTCGCAGGTTCGAATCCTGCCGGGGGCGCTGCAAAACCGCATAACAAAGCCACTTTCAGACGAGCACTCTACTATAAAATAGTAACCATGTCCCCAATATGTCCCAAAACTTGTTAGGCTTCGGACATGGTTCAGCCGTCAAACACACCGGCCAGGCGGCCCAGCGGGCACGTTTTTAGGGCTGATCGCGCACGCGGACCGGTCTGGTACGCGAAGTACCGGCTGCCTGATGGACGCCAGCTGCAAAAGAAGCTTGGACCCGCTTGGACAGAGCGGGGGCGCCCCCCTGCCGGCTACTACACCAAGCGTTTGGCAGAGGACTGGCTGCGCGACGTGCTTGACCAGGCCCGTAGAGGCACGCTGCCGGGCCTCGTCGTGACCGGGGCTACGTTCGCCGACGCCGCGGCGGAGTTCATGCGATACGTCGAGCACGACAAGACGCTGAAGCCGTCCACCCTCTACGGCTACCAGTCGATCCTCGACGCCTACCTACTGCCGGCATTTGGAGACATGCCGCTCGAGCGGATTACGACCGCCAGCATCGAAGCCTGGCGTTCGGAGCTCGAGAGCATCAGCGAGGCGCGACGTGTGGATCGTCGGCGCGCGCAAGGTGGGGGGCATCGACCAACATCGTCGCGGGCGCTTTCCAACAGCACCAAGAACCGGATCATGGTGACGCTTCACGGAATCCTCAAGCGCGCCTGCAAGGTCTACGGACTGCCTACCAACCCGGCGTCGGGCATCGAGCGTCATCCGGTGCGACTGACTGGCGACATAGACGTCTTCAGCCCCGAGGATGTTTGGGCGCTCGTCCGCGCCGCTGCCTCTGAGCAGGATGGCGCGATCTTTCTAACGGCGGCGTTTACGGGGTTGAGGCGGGGCGAGCTGATCGCTTTGCGGTGGCGTGACGTCGATTTCACCGGCTCTGTTTTGCGCGTGCGCGCGAGCTATGCGGGAGGCGCGCTCACAGCCCCGAAGTCAGGCAAGGTGCGCTCGGTTCCGCTCGCTCCGGAGGTCGCCCAGGCGCTTGCGCATCTTTCCCGGCGCGAGCGCTTCATGGGTGAGGACGATCTCGCCTTTCCCGGCGAGCTCGGCGATTTCTTGGATGGGTCGGCGCTTCGGCGCCGCTACACGGCGGCGCTGGGGCGCGCCGGGTTGCGCTCGCTTCGCTTCCACGATCTGCGCCACACGTTCGGCACTCGCATGATCGCCAAGGCCGACATTCGGCGCGTGCAGGAGTGGATGGGTCACGCCGATGTGCAGACGACGATGCGCTACCTGCACTACGCGCCGCGCGAGGAGGACGCGCGACTGGTGGCCGAGGCCTTTTGGGTGGAGGATGCCTCGGGCGTGGGCTCGCCCCAGGGCGCATGAAGGGCTTCGAGGGCTTCCGGGACTCTCCGGAGGCGCCGTTCTATCGCGCGGGAGCGACGTCCGCGGAGGCGACTTGGGCGGAGGCGACCCGTCGCCTGGCGCGCATCCTGCGCTCAGTGGCGGCGGAGGCCCAACGCCGCCCCGGCGTGCTCGACGCCGAGCGCGTCTGTGCTTGGCACCGCTCGATCTTCCTGACCACGTTTGAGCGCGACGCTGGCAGAGTGCGCGCGGATGACGAGCCGGTCGAGTTCGGCGTGCCCCTGCGGATAGGCGACGAGCTGCGCGACGTGCCGGTTCGCGGCACGCTTGGTCGCACCGCGATCATGCACGAGTTGCGTCTGGCGTGTGAGACTTTCAACGCGAGCGTGGCCGCTCTGCGCGACTGCGAGCGGGCAGTCGAGGCGGGCGAGGGTGTCGAGCCGGTGGCGGTGCTCTACAGCGCCATTCTCAAGATCCATCCGTTCGTCGACGGCAATCTTCGCGTCGCATATGTGGCGCTGACCGTCGGGCTTGCTTCGGTTGGACTGCCGGCGATCGACTTTCGTCCGGTGCTCGACCGCCACGATGAGTGCCTGGGCTGGGCGATGAGAAGCGACGCCCACCAAACGATTGACCCGCTCGTGCAGCTGATCGTCGAGTTGATGTCGTGAACGGCACCGCAGACCGTGGCGAGCGCTACCATCGAGACGTGAAGAAGATCCACTATCGCGACCTGGATCTGCCAGAGGGTCTGTGTGTAGCCGATGGCAAAGGCATCCGGCCCTGGGACGAGAACACGGCAACAGAACTCGCCCTCAGCGGTATGTTGCTCTCCCAGGGTGCCAAGCGCGCAAAAGCGATGCTCGACGCCGCAGAGGCGCACGAGATCGTCGTTGCACACAAGTAGCGGCGCCGGACGTAACGCAAAGATGGACGGACCGTCCTCGCGGCGGCGGCGCTCACGCGGCCCGACGTCGATATCACAGCAACGACATAGCCGCCACTCGATCGTTGCAGTTACCTCTGATGGGGTACGCGATGTGTGGATTTGCTCCGGGACTGCGTCCCGGATTGGGAATCCGCTGGAGCGGAGTAAACCGCCAGGCCTGACGGCCTGGTTCGGTTTTTGACCGTCGCGGCCCGCGCAAGCGGGTTGAGGGATGAGGTGTTGTGGGGTGGGCCACGACGGTCAAAAACCTCCCAGTCCTTGTTCCGTGAGGGACGAGGCGGGGTGGACGTAGGCTGCGAACGCCGCAGCACTCGATGGTTGTGGTTGGTGGCAGGTCGTTACACGAACGCTGTCCAGACCTCAGCGCCACCTGTCTCCGAGTTTGCCGCCGGCGGGACTGAACAGCAGCACCAATGTGTATGGCTGGGCCTGGTTGGCAGTCCCTGAACGTGGACCAAGCTATGAAGTGCCCGTTGACTTCGCTTCGATCCTGTCCCGTTTACCGCGGTTCGCCGGATTAAGCCAGTGAAGGAGTTTGTAGGCGAAAAAACGGAGGCAAGTCTGATGCAGACCCACAGAGACGCCCAGATCGTCGACTGGATCGCGCGCCTCGGCGCCGCCGGCGCCGAGCACGTCATGCGCCGCTTCTCATTGAGTCGCAGCGTCGCCTACGCGCGCTTGAACTCGATGGTGCGCGACGAACTGCTCGAACACTACGCTGTCCTGTACGCCCGGCCCGGCATGTACACCGCCACTCCCGCCGGTCTTCGCTGGCAAGGCCTCGAGAGTCTCGGCAAATTCGCGGTCAGACCAGGCGGCTTCGAGCACGCCTGGCAAGTCGCCCAAGCGAACGTGCAGATCGAGAACGGTCTAGCCGGTTGGCCGGTATTCAGCGAGCGAGAGATACGCGCAGTCGAGACCAACAGCGGCAAACTGTTCGCCTCGGCAAAGACGGGCGCAGTCGCTGACAGCCCCGTACTTCACCGTCCCGACCTCGCCGTCGAGCGTCCCGGCGGCAAGGTCACCTCGATCGAGATCGAGCTGTCGATTGCGTCATCCTCAAGGCTCGCTGCGATCTGCTGCGGCTGGGCCCGCGCCCGGCACATCGATCGCGTCTACTACCTCGCGGCACCCGGTCCCGCCAGCGCCGTCGAGCGCGCGGCACGTAACGCGCACGCAACCAACCGCATACGCGTCCTCGCCATCGAGGAGATACCGCGACTCATCCACGAGTTGACGACCGGCAACGAGCCCACCGAAACATCCGCCTACGCACACCGACGAGAACAGCGGCGTCCGCGGCAATACCAAACACCCGAGGTAGCTCGATGAATCCAATGACCCAGGACCTCGCGCCACGACCAAGGCTCAACGACCCACTCCTACGACCCGAGCAAGCAGCCCAGCTGCTCTCCGTCAAGCCCAGCTGGATCTACGACGCCGTGCGCACCGGACGACTACCCTGCCTACGCGTCGGCCGCCACATACGCTTCACCCAAGCAATGCTCGAAGACTGGCTCACAAACCAATAAACCAAACGCAGCACCGCGTTTCGGGCTGCCTCGAGGCACCACGCCCGGGCTCAAAGCGTCGACGACTTGGGACGGCACCGGCACCTACAAAACCATGTCCCGAAACATGTCCCCAAGTGGGCAAATCTGAGGCCATATCGGCACCCCCAACTCAACCCAATCTGGCTCAACCAAGCCAAACGGACCCCCAAATACGCCTCTTCTAATCCGAGGGTCGCAGGTTCGAATCCTGCCGGGGGCACTCTGTTGTGTCTCGGGACATCCTGGACGGGTGTCTCGGGAGATCGTAGACGGTTTAGGTTTGGTTGAGTGGTTGGTAGTCGCGGTTGGGGTTGAGCGTGAGATGGCGTATGAGTTGGCCGTTCTCGGGGTCGATGATGCGGATGTCCAGGTCGGCGATGAGGAGCTTGATTGCTCGTCCTGTGTGTGCTCTGCCGATGCCGATGTGGTGTAGTCGGCTGTTGTGGCGGAGGGTCACTCGTCCACCTTGGTCGACCTTGTCTTGGCGGACGCGGAAGTGTGTTGTTGGGAGCGCTCCGGTGGTGGCTGGTCTGGCCTTGATCCGTGCGTTGTAGGCCTGTAGTGGTGTGCGTCCGTGGAGTGCTCTGTGGGGGCGGATGTTGTTGTAGTAGTGGACGAACGTGTCGAGCTGGGTTTGCAGGTCGGTGAGCGTGTTTGCGGGGGGTTGGCGGGCGAGGTAGCGCTTGAGTGTTTGGTGTAGCCGCTCGATCTTTCCGCAGGTTTGGGGGTGGTATGGCCGTGAGTTCTTGCTGGTGATCCCGTAGCGCTCGAGTTCTGTTTGCAGGAGCACCTTGCCCTTGCGTGGTGTGGCGGTGAACACCGCGCCGTTGTCGCTGAGCAGCGACGCGGGTAGACCGTGTAGCTCAGCGGCTTTGTGGAAGGTGTCCACGACGTCTTGGGCTTTGACGGTGGGGTAGGCCTCGGAGGCGAGGAACAGGCGGGAGTGGTCGTCGATGATGTTCAGGATCTCGACGTGTTCGCCATCCTTGAGATGCCAGTGGGTGACGTCGGTCTGCCATGTCTCATTGGGTAGGTCTGCTTCGAAGCGGGTCAGGCTGCTGCGGGGTCGCTTCTGTGGTTCGAGGAGGATCAATCCCTCGCGTCTGAGGATCCGCCAGATCGTTGCTCGGGAGGGCACATTCTCGATCTTCTGGGTGAGGTGGTAGGCGATCGTTGCTGGGCCGGCATCGTGGCCTTCAGCGTGCAGCTGGGTGCGTAGCGCGACGATCGCGTTGATCGTCTCCTGTGGTGTGCCGTGCCTGCACGAGCGTGGCCGCTTGGACGGGGCTCCAGCGCTTTATAGCCCCCGTCCCGGTATCTCGCGATTAGCTCGTAAATCCAGCTCTTAGAAATCCCGTGCGCCTTGGCGACCTCGCGAGCGCTGCGTCCCTCCAGGACCACGGCGTCCACGACATAGCGCGCCAACCCCGACCCTCCCATCCCCATACCAGCCACCTTTCGCCGCGTTGGTGTCCAGTATCTCCCGAGACATCAGTCCACTATCAGCTGAAACCACACACTGCCGGGGGCACTCTCAAAAGCCTTTGTACAAGCCATTCAGGTTTTGAGGCCAAGCGGCAAACGCAAGTTTGTCTCGCTGGACGCGGCGCGGACGTCCGGTCGAGGAATCCGTCCACATCGATATCTACGAGGCTGACATCGCCTCTGCGCGACGGGTGTCATCTCTCAAGTCGGGTGGCCCAGCCGTCGAGAGGGTCGGGGGCGCTCAACGCGCCTTCCCTCGACTTCAGGAGCCCCATTTCCGATGACCCTCACATCCGCAGGTCGCTCGAAGCCGAGCGGAACTCTTCCGGCGAGTGCGTCCAGGGCAGGCACACAGAGCCGGTCCTTCGCGGCTCCTCGTCGCGCAATGATCGCTCTTGGCGTGGCCTGTGCCGCGCTTGTCGCAAGCTCACTTGCCGCCGGCTCGGCCTCGGCTTCGTCCAGGGTCACGGAAGCATTTGCCTCGAATGGTGAAGAGCAGTCCTTTGTCGTACCGGCGGGCGTCACGAGTATTCGGGTGAGAGCAGCCGGCGCGGCGGGCGAAACAGGTCTCTCGGAGGGCCCCTTTCAGTCGGGCGCTCCCGGAGGCTCGGGTGCCGTCGTGGCAAGCCAGCTGCCGGTGACACCCGGCGAGGTTCTGTATGTGGAGGTGGCGTCCGGTGGCTTCAACGGCGGCGGCTCCCCGAGCTTTGGTGGTGGTGGCGGCGGTGGCGCCTCCGATGTGCGCACGATCTCGAAGCGCCTCGGAAGGAACGCTTGAATCCCGCCTGCTCGTCGCCGCCGGAGGCGGCGGAGGCGGTGGCACATTCGACGAAGGCAGCGGCGGTCGCGGCGGCGACGCCGGTGGCGCGGGCTGGGAAGGTGCAAGCTCAGAATCCGGTGGATGCTGCGGCGAGAGCGCACGCTCGGCCGGAGGTGGCGCGGGCACGCTCACCGGAGGTGGAACGGGTGGTGCCCGGTGCGATGCCCCGGCACCGTGGTCCGGTCAGGAAGGCACGCTTGGCTCGGGTGGCTTTGGTGGGGACGGCTTCAACGCCCCGCAGACCGGTGGCGGCGGCGGTGGCGGCGGCTACTGGGGCGGCGGAGGCGGCGAAGGCTCCTGTCCCTTTGGCGGCCCCTTCGGCAATGGCGGAGGCGGTGGTGGTGGCGGCTCGAGCTTCGTCTCCGAAGAAGCCACATCCTCCTCATTCGGCCTGGCCTCGCTCTCGACGGCCCCGTCTGTATCGATCGCATACGCGACAGCCTCAACGGCTACGCCGGACTCGAGCACCGTCACGTTCCCGGGCACTCAGCCGCTCTCGACCGTGAGCGCCCCCCAGACGATCACGCTCACCAACAGCGGCGGCAACCCGTTGGCGATCGCTGCCGCGACGTTCGCGGGTTCGACGCCCTCCCTGCCGAGCGACCATCCCGAGGACTTCCTGGTGGACTCCTCCAGCTGTCTCGGCACGATCGCCTTCGAAGCGAGCTGTCAGATGAAGGTCCGCTTTGCACCCCAGGGCACCGGCACGAGCACCGCGACGCTGCAGATCGCCGGCAACATGGGTGCGGGGCCGACCGTCATCGCGCTCACGGGCACAGGCGGCACCCTTCCGCAGGGGCCCCAAGGTGAAACAGGTGCGACGGGTGAAACAGGTGCGACTGGTGCGACCGGCACGACCGGTGCCACAGGTCTGCAGGGTGACATGGGCGCAACAGGCGCTCAGGGTCAAGCCGGTGCCACCGGAGCCAAAGGTTCACAGGGCACGATGGGTGAAACCGGCAAGTCCGGGGACACGGGCCCGCAAGGCCCTCAGGGGCCTGCTGGCCCTCAGGGCGAACGCGGTCTGCGTGGCCTGACGGCGACCTACGTCTGCCATCCGCGCCGGCGCCACGGGCAGTACAAGCAGGCGTGCTCCGTGAGCGTTCGCTCGGCCTCCAAGCCCGTCACGGCGAGGCTGGAGCGCAAGGGTGTCGTGTATGCAAGTTGGGCGCCCTCCCACATCGCCAGCTCCGGTGGCCTGCTTCTCAGGGCAAGCCGCAGGGTGCCCGTTGGGCGCTACACGCTCGTGCTCGCCTTCCGGCACGGGACCAGCCGCGAGACCGTCACAGTCGGATGAGGTAATGAAGCGCGGGACCCTGCGGCGGCCGAGTCCAGGTCGCCGCGGGGTCTGGGCGTATGACCACGCGAAGGTTGCGATAAGGGACGACCGCGGCCCGGCGAGGGGGAGCGGCGCCGGGATTGTCGGGCAGGCAGGCTGAGTTGTTGTGGCGATCGGGACGGCGAGGGTCCGCCCTTTCCGTCGCGCGCCCGTCGATGCGACTGTAGGATCGACCGCCCTCGATGTTCGTGCTCACCACGCTGGTCTACCCGGTTGTGCTCGCGTCGCTCTGTCTTGGCGCGGGGTCCCTCGTGGACAGGGTGAGCGGGGGGGTCTTGCCGGCCATGCTCTTCCCGGCGGTGGGGGCGGCGGCTCTGATCGTCCTCTCGCAGCTCAGCACCTATGTGGCGCCGCTGGCTCCGGCCACGCCGTATCTGCTGGTGGCTGTGGGCGTCGGCGGGGTGGCGCTCGGATGGGACAGGCTGCGCGCGCTCATAGGCGCATGGCGCACATCGACGTGGCAGCTGATCGTCGTGCCGCTCGCATACCTGCTTGCGCTCGCCCCGGTCCTGGGAGCCGGCAGGCCGACGTTCTCCTCCTACATGGCCCTCGCGGACTCCGCCGTGCACATGCTGGGCGCCGACTACCTGATCCGCCACGGTCAGGACTACTCGCGGCTGGACCTCCACAACTCCTACGGGGCCTTCATCCACGCCTACTACGACTCGAGCTACCCCTCCGGCGCCGACACCCTGCTCGGCGCCGGCGCCCGGCTGTTGCGCCTGCCGCTGACGTGGGCGTTCCAACCCTTCACGGCCTTCATGCTCGCCACGGCCGCCGGGCCCGCCTGGGTGCTGGCGAGGCGCGTGGGACTCGAACGGGCATGGGGGGCCATGGCGGCGCTCACCATCACGCTGCCGGCGCTCGTGTACGCATACGAGCTGATCGGGTCGGTCAAGGAGATCGTTGCGCTCTCGCTGATCCTGACGCTCGGAGCGCTCGTGGTGGAGCACCGGCGCTGGCTGTGGGGTGGGGCGCGCGGGGCGATCCCGTTCGCGCTGACGGTCGCCGCCGGGGTGGCTGCGCTCGGGGTGGCGTTCGGCGCGTGGGCGCTCGCCGCCGCGCTGGTCTTGGCGGCGGTAGCTCTCACCGGTCTTGTGCGGGGAGGACGCGGAATCGGAGCGTCAAAGGAGGGGAGGGGCTTTCCGCTCTTCGCTGCCCCCCGCGCACGCGTGGGGCAGCCGTTCTCAGAGCACCCTCCGGCGCCGGCGGAGCCCGCGAGCGCAGTCCCGGGAGCGCCCACCCTCCGAGGTCTCTCCGCCCTGGTCGTCCTCGGGGCGCCCGTGCTGCTCGTGGCGGCCTGGCCCACGTGGGTGGATCTCTCGGGCTCCGTGCACGTCGCCCAGGCGATCGCCTCGACATCCAACACCGGAAATCTCCACTCGGCGCTCCGCCCCTCGCAGCTGCTCGGCGTTTGGCTCGGGGGCAGCTACAAACTGGTGCCCACAGGCATCGCCCTCACGCTCACGTCCCTCCTGGTCGCGTTCATGCTTCTCCTCGCCATCTTGGGTATTGGGAACGCCGTTCGTTCGGGTTGGTATGCGCTCGCCGGCTGGTTCGCGTCGATGCTCGTCGTGTGGCTCCTGCTCGCCACCTACGCCACAACCTGGGCCGACGCCAAGACGCTGATGCTCACTTCGCCTGTGGTCATCCTGATGGCGTGGGCGGGCATCGCCGCCCTGCGTGCCTCGCCGCTGCGTCTTGGCGCCCCGCTCGTCGCCTTCGTGCTTGTGGGTGGGGTGCTCGTCTCGGACGCACTCCAGTACCACGAATCCAACCTGGCGCCCACCGCGCGCTATGAAGAGCTCGCGTCGCTCAACACACGCTTCGCCGGCCGTGGCCCCACCCTGTTCACCGACTTCGACGAATACGCCCTCTACGAGCTGCGCGACCTGGACATCGACGGGCCCGACTTCGCCTACCCGGTGCCCCGGCTTTCCGGTGCATCCGGTGGCTACGGTCAGCCTGTCACGCTCGACCGCGTCGCACCCGCGAAGCTTGCCGTCTATCCCCTGATCGTCATGCGCCGCGACCCCACCGCCACGCGCCCTCCGGCGGCCTACCGCCTCCTGTGGCAGGGCACCTACTACCAGGTGTGGGGTCGCCGCCCCGGCGCCAAGCCCGCGCTCGCCCACGTCGTTGTATCGACCCCGTTCGCCCCCTCCCCGGCGCGGTGTCTGCAAGTCGCTCGACGCTTTGCCCCACGCGCGCGCCGGGTGCGGCTGTTTGTGGCACTCGCACCCGAGCTCGTCCACGTGCCCGTGCCGCACCTGCGCTTCTTCCGCCCCCCCGGCTGGGCTCGGGTGCGCTCGGGCATCCTCATGCGTCGTCCCGGCACCCTCCATATCGCATTCCGGCTCCCACATCCCGGCGTCTGGCAACTCTGGCTGAAGGGCGAGGTCATGCGCTCATTGCACATCGCCATCGACGGGCGCCCGCTCGGCTCGCTCGGGGCTCAGCTCGGCGGCAACTCGCTGATACCCAACACGCTCAGCCCGCTCAGCGCGCGGCTGACCGCGGGGCGGCACACCATCGCGATCACCCGCCCATCCACCAACCTCGCACCCGGCGACGGCAGCGCCGCTCTGCTCACCGCGGTCTTCCTCACCCCCTCCGGCCCCAGAGGAGAGCCCGTGCTGCGTACCGTCTCTGCCGCCGCCCTGCGCAAGTTGTGCACCCGCCCGCTTCAGTGGGTGGAGATGGTCCCCCGGCGGTAACCGCGTGGTCTCGCCCCGTGGGCGCCGTGACCGGTCACTGGGGCGCTCGTGCGGGCGCTGGCGGATCTTGTCTCCCGTCCATTCCCTCCATCGGGGGTGGGGAATAGCCTCCCGACGTGGTGAGTGGCCCGTCACACCATCCGACCGCCGATGAGATCCTGCTCGGCGACTGCCTGGAGATCCTGCCGCGCTTTGCCGATGGCTCCTTCCAGCTGATCTATATCGATCCGCCCTTCAACACCGGTCGCCCACAGACGCGCAGAACGTTGCGAACGGTCCCCGACGAGCAGGGCGACAGGACCGGCTTTCAAGGTCGGCGCTACACCACGAGGCTGCTCGCCGAGAGCTCCTACCGCGACTGCTTCGATGACTACCTCTCCTTCCTCGCGCCGCGCCTCGAGCACGCCCACCGCCTTCTCGCGCGCTCCGGCACGCTCTACTTCCACATCGACTATCGCGAGGCCCATTACTGCAAGCTGCTCTTGGACGAGATCTTTGGCCGCGACTGCTTCCTCAACGAGCTCATCTGGGCCTATGACTACGGGGCTCGTTCGCGGCGGCGCTGGCCCGCCAAGCACGACACGATCCTCGTCTACGTCAAGGACCCATCGGCCTATTTCTTTGACTCCGAGACGGTTGACCGCGAGCCCTACATGGCGCCAGGGCTCGTCACCGCCGAGAAGGCCGCCCGCGGCAAGCTTCCCACCGACGTGTGGTGGCACACGATCGTCCCCACCCAGGGCGCTGAGAAGACCGGCTATCCCACGCAGAAGCCCGAGGGGATACTCAGGCGCATGGTCTGCGCCTCCACGCGCCCCGGCGATCGGTGCCTCGACTTCTTCGCCGGCTCCGGCACGCTCGGTGCTGTCGCCTCCAAGCTCGGTCGTCGCTTTGTCCTGATCGACTCAAGCCCGCGGGCGGTTGAGATCATGAAGGCCCGTCTACAGCTAGGGTCTACCCGGTGGCCCGCCGTGTCCTGATCCTCACCTGGGAGTACCCCCCGGTGATCGAGGGTGGCCTTGCCCGCCATGTGCGCAAGCTCGCCGAGGAGCTCGTCGCACAGGGAACTGTCGTGGACGTCCTCACGCGTGGGCGCGAGCAGTCCCCTCCGTGCGAACAGCAGCGGGGAGTCACGGTCCATCGTGTGCGCGAGCCCAGCTTCCCCCGTGACCTCGACCGCTTTCTGGCGTGGGTGGAGCAGATGAACGAGGACATGCTCGCCACGGGCCGCACCCTGGCCGAAGAGCACTCCTACGATCTCGTCCACGGCCACGACTGGCTGGTAGCCCACGCCTCCGCGGCG
Source organism: uncultured Solirubrobacterales bacterium (assembly GCA_963742945.1). Classification (GTDB taxonomy): domain Bacteria; phylum Actinomycetota; class Thermoleophilia; order Solirubrobacterales; family Solirubrobacteraceae; genus Palsa-744. The sequence continues at coordinate 208,780 of CAVUNX010000011.1, forward strand.
CTCTCCGAGCTCCTCGAGATTCCCTACGTCACCACCATCCACGCCACCGAGTACGGCCGCCACCAGGGCTGGGTCGACAAACCGCCGCAGTCCAATATTCACGCGATCGAGCGCTGGATGGCCCATCGCGCGGACTCGGTCATCACCTGCTCGCACTACATGCGCGGTCATGTGGCCGACATCTACGACATCGACGAGCGCCGCGTCACCGTCATCCCCAACGGGATCGACCCCGCCGACCTGCGTCCCGTCGATGACCTCTCCGCGCTTCGCCTGCGCTTCGCCCGGCCAGAGCAGAAGCTTGTCCTGCTCGTCGGGCGCCTCGTCTACGAGAAGGGCTTCCAGCTCGCCCTCGACGCGCTCCCCGACGTGATCGCCAAGGTGGGTGACGTGCGTTTCCTCGTCGCCGGCTCCGGTACCCACGAAGGCGAGCTCAAGACTCAGGCCGAGCGGCTCGGCCTTTCCGAGCACGGTGTCTTCCTGGGCTGGATCGGCGACGACGCCCTCCACTCGCTCTACCGCATCGCCGACCTCTGCGTGGTGCCCTCTCTGTACGAGCCCTTCGGGTTTGTGGCGCTCGAGGCGATGGCCTCCGGCTGCCCCTGCATCGTGGCCGACACTGGTGGCCTACGCGAGGTCGTCCCCGCCGGCGAGCGCGTCGGCCTGCGCTTCAACGGCGGCGACGCCGCCCATCTGGGCATCATGATCGAACGCCTGCTCGTCGACGACGAGCTGCGCGACCGGCTCGTCGCCGAGGCCACCGAGCACGTCCTCTCCTTCGACTGGTCCGACATAGTTCAGCGCACCACCACCGTCTACCAGGACCTCATGCCCAGCGTCGAGACGAGTAGGAGAGAATGACGACATGCTCGAAGGGTTGATGCAAGACGATTTCCAGCTCACGCTCCACCATCCCCTGCACCGGATGCGCTCCGTCCATCCGGGCTCCGAGGTCGTCACGCTCACCGACGACGGTGTCCTGCGGGCCAGCTACGGCGAGGTGGCCGAGCGCGTCGACCGGCTCGCGCGCGTGCTCGACCGTCTCGGCGTCGGCCAGGGCGATCGCGTTGGCACATTCGCCTGGAACAACCAGCGTCACCTCGAGCTCTACATGGCGGTTCCCTGCGTCGGCGCGGTCCTCCACACACTCAACATCCGCCTCTTCGCCGAGCAGCTCACCTACATCGTCAATCACGCCGAGGACGGCCTCATCTTCGTCGACGACTCGCTCGTGCCGATCCTGCAAGAGCTCGCCCCCACGTTCCCAGGCGTGCGCAACTACGTCGTCATGGGCGACGGCGACTGCGGCACCCTGCCGAACGCTCTGCGCTACGAGGAGCTCCTGGAGGAAGTAGATTCGGATCCCACCCACCCTTACGAGTACCCCGAGGTGGATGAGCGCCAGGCCGCCGCGCTCTGCTACACGAGTGGCACCACCGGCAACCCCAAGGGGGTGCTCTACTCCCACCGCTCGATCTCCCTGCACTCCACCGCGTCCCTGATGAAGGACGCGCTCGGGCTTTCCCAGCGCGACCGTGCGCTCCTGGTGGTGCCGATGTTCCACGTCAACGCCTGGGGAATCCCCCACGCGGCCGCCCTCGCCGGCGCCGACCTGGTGCTTCCCGATCGCTTCCTCCAGGCCGAGCCTCTGGCCAAGCTGATCGAGGCCGAGCGTCCCACGATCGTCGGCTGCGTGCCCACGATCTTCGGCGAGCTTCTGCGCTACGCCGACTCCCACGACGTCGACATCTCCTCGCTCTGCAACGCCGCCTGTGGCGGCTCGGCGGTGCCGCGTCAGCTGATGAAGGACTTCGACGAGCGTCACGGCGTGAACGTGTTTCCAGGCATGGGGCATGACCGAGACGAGCCCAGTCGCCTCCTATTCCCGTCCCGACGAGTCCGTCGGCCACGACGACGCCTACTGGGACATGCGCGCCAAGCAGGGCAAGCCCCTGCCCTGGGTGCAGACACGGCTCGTCGGCGACGATGGGACCGAGGTTCCCTGGGACGGAGAGTCGACCGGAGAGCTCGAGGTGCGTGGCCCCTGGATCGCCGCCGGCTACTTCTCGGATGAGTCCGGCGTCGAGCGCTTCCACGACGGCTGGCTGCGCACAGGGGACATCGCCTCGATCGACGAGCACGCCTTCATCCAGATCACCGACCGCTCCAAGGACGTGATCAAGTCGGGCGGGGAGTGGATCTCCTCGGTCGAGCTCGAGAACGAGGTCATGGCCCACCCCGACGTGATCGAGGCCGCGGTGATCGCCAAGCCCGACGAGAAGTGGGCCGAGCGGCCCCTGTGCTGCGTGCGTCGTGCGCGACGGCGCCGAGCTGAGTGCCCGAGGAGCTGCTCGATCACCTGCGCGGACGCGTGGCCAAGTGGTGGCTGCCCGATGAGTTCGCCTTCGTCGATGAGGTGCCCAAGACGAGCGTCGGCAAGTTCGACAAGAAGGTCCTGCGCACCCACCTGCGGGAAGGCACGCTTGGTGGGCGCGTCACGGTGGGTGGGTGAGGAGGGTTTGAACGCGAAATGGCTTGCCCCACGCGTACGCGTGGGGCGGCCCAAATGTAGAGCGCCGACGCGGCCGTCCGCGGCGCCTGAGACGCTATTCGTGTTTGCGGTCACGGGATTTGCGGAACACAAGCAGGAGAATCGATCTCTGGAGAAAAATGGTTCTCGGTTAGACTGACGCGATCGCAGTATCGCCAAATTGATTGGCAAAGCCCTCAAAGGAAATGAGGGGCCGCTCTACGGGCGGCCCAAGCGAACCATCGGATGCGGGAGACAGCAACATGCGAAATGACTTGACGGTCTGTGATGGGCCACTGACGCCAACCGCAGCACCGCTCGGCCGCGGAGGCTCGCGCCGGCGCCGGATGGTGGGCGGGCTGCTCGCTCTCCCGCTCGCCCTGGCGCTGATCGCGCCCGGCGCCACGGCCCTGGCGGCCGAAGCGACGACCGGTTACGGCCAGACAACGCCTGCCCCGAAAACCGAAACGACGCCTGCCCCGAAAACTGAAACGACGCCGGCCCCGAAACAGGAAACGGCCCCGACCCAGACCTCGAGCACCGCGAAAGAAACCCCCTCCAGCGCCAACGAACCGACGAAAACGAGCAGCGAACCGGCGGCCACGACGGCTGCCAAAGCCAAGACGCTCCCCTTCACCGGCCTCGACCTGCGCATGGTGACGCTCGGCGGCCTGCTCCTCGTGGGCATGGGCATGTCGATCGTTCTCGTCCAGCGCCGCCGCCAGGACGCCGGGCGCTGAGGACCCGCCCGCCCCTAACTGACAATCACGAGATCGCCGATCGCGAGCAGCGGGTAGACGCGCGCCGCTGTTGCGATCGGTAGCTCGACGCACCCGTTTGACTGCGGGGAGCCGTAGGAGGGGCGGGGAAAGCCGTGCACGGCATCGCCGCCGTTGAAGTAGCTCACCCAGGGCACGCCCGGGTCGCTGTAGTGCGAACCGTCCGGGTTTGTCCCGGTCATCGTGGTGGACGTGAAGCGCGACTGGATCGGGAACGTACCGCGTTCGGTTTCAGCGCCCGCTACGCCCGTGTTGGCGGGGGTGCTCAGCACAACGCGGTGGCCGCGGTGCACCTCGAGCGTCTCGGGAATCGACTCTGAGACCGTCACGAACGTGTACGGCCGCGGGTTGTCGTGGCCGAGCGTCCCGGCCGCGAGCAACGAAGCCCAGGTTGAGCTATCCGGCACCCCCGTGGGGGAGAGCCCGTGACCAGACTGGAACACCATCACGGCGCCGCGCGTCGTCTGGTCCAGGTTGGCGTAGTCAAGGCCCGGGGCATGAGCCACGTTGGGCTTCAGCGGGCCTTCCGGAGGGTGGTAGAGATAACGAGCAGCCGCACTCCGTGTCTCCGGGCCCCCGCCGCTGTTCTGGTTGTAGCGCGAGTGGAGCGTATAGGGGAGGTAGCCCAGCCGCGCCAAGCTCTGCTGGAGCGCGAGAGTCGAGGGACACGCGACTTTCAGGGTGAGCGTCCTGCGCTTGCCAAGCGGAAGCCGCTCAGTTGCGGTCGTGCCCGCCCACACGGTCAGCGTGTACGTCGAGCACGGCTCGAGCGTCGACTTGGGCGTGAACGACTCGTAGTCTCCAACCGTCGACCACTTGCCCGCCACATGTGGGCTTAGCATCGGCACGGGGGAGCCCGGCGCCGGAGGGGCCGACAGACGGACGCGCAACGGCGCCGTCGCGTCGGCAATCGTGCCTTTGGGGAGCGCCGTGACGCGCGTATGCGCAGTCGGCTTCGTGGGCGAGGTTTCAGCGGGGGCCGTCGTTGGCGTTGTCGGCGTCGTTTCGCCATCTGGCGTGAGGCCAGGCGTCGTCTGAGCGGTGCCTCCGCCGGAGAGGACAGGAGCTCTGGCCAAGGCCACACCCGCCGGTGCGATCGCGGCGAGCGCGAGCGCCCTCACCATGATCCCCCTAGCGCTCACCGCTTCTCCATGAGGACGTCGTTTCACCATGCCCCGCTCCGCGAGCGCATCGGCATGTGGTGGGCAGAGCTTGACTTGGCGTTTCGTGCACGGCCTCCTGAGCGTAGACCGCCGCACAGCGTTTCAGGTCGGTTGGGCGTCGTCTTTCAGGGCGGGTTGTGGCGGAGCTTCGACCGGTCGGCTGATAAGGGGGCAACCGTGTGTTTGCCGGTTCCAAAATGGCGCTGGCAATTGATGGAACTGACGAGAGCTCGGAGGTTCATGCGGATGAGAGGACTCGAACCTCCACGTCCTTACGGACACGGCGACCTGAACGCCGCGCGTCTACCAATTCCGCCACATCCGCGTGTTGGGGTAGCGACGATATCGCACCGAGGCAAGGCGCAGGAGCGCCAGCGGCCGTCTCGGGGGAGGTGAACCCAGCGGCATCGCGGGTTGGTCGCGACCGTCGTTCCGCGGCCCGCTTTGCTAGCCTCGACCCGAGCAACTAGCCGCCATCGTCTAGGGGACTAGGACGCCGCCCTCTCACGGCGGTAACACGGGTTCGAATCCCGTTGGCGGTATGTAGCGCTGATTTGCAGGGGTTCTCTGGTGGTCATCGGGAATGTTTCTTGGGCCCCAGTTGTCCTCGCCGAGCAGAGGGGCCATTGTCGCCGTCGTTCGCAACCATCTCCGCTGCCGCAGGCACAGCCGTCGCTTTGGCGTGCCTCCTTAGTACTCGTCGTGGCGCCGGACCCACAACGGGTCGGTGGCGCTCTCGTCGCGACCCTTCGGCGTCCGGTCCAGCAGGCCGTAGTAGGCCATTGCGGGCTCGAGGCCGCGGGCGGTCGTCACATAGGTCCGGTAGACGGTCCTGTCTGACAGCGCGTACACGCTCAGGCCTGGTCCCTCGGAGACGTACCCCGCCACGTCCGTCCCGCACATGCGCGCGTTTTGCTCGACGGTGGCCGGGATGTCGCGCTCCAGGAACGGCTTCAGCTCCTCCTCGGTGTGCAGAAAGCCGAGGTCGCGGTTGAAGTCGCTGCCGTCGCTGGAGACCCAGTCGATGTCCCAGCCCATCCGCTCCCTGAAGGCCAGGAGCTTCTCGAGCGGCGCGCGGGAGGCGAGCAGCAGCGTGGTGTCCCTGGCCGTCAGGTGGGCGACCTGGGGATCGAGCGTGTCCGCGATCGAGGAGCAGACCGGGCAGCCCGTCTCGTAGGGCGGCCCGAACATGAAGTGGTAGACGAGCAGCTGGGAGCGGCCGTCGAAGAGATCGGCGAGGGTCTTCGTGCCCTCCTCGGTGTCGAAGCTGTAGTCCGTCTCGACCGGCACCCAGGGCAGCTCGCGCCGCTTCCTGGTCAGCTCGTCGCCGCGGCGGGTGAGCTCCTTCTCCTCCTTGAGCAACTCGTCGCGCTCGGCCTGCCACTCCTCCTGCGTCCCGATCCTGTGCTCGGCCATGACTCCCATGATGACTTATTTCCGCTTCATCGGTGCCATTTCACGCCTCGGCATCGCTCCACCGACGGAGTGCATCCCGGACCAAGCGCCGTGTATGACTCCCATGCGGAGCGCTCCCGCGGGCCCCGATGAGTTTCAAGCCACTAGGCGATCTCATGTTTGACCGGCCCCCCCGATGGGGATCATTTGACGACGCACACAAGGAGGCAACGCGATGCCTGGCCACAAAGTAGGAACCCGCGAGGAATGGCAGGCGGCCCGCGATGAGCTTGCCAAGCTCGAGGCCGAGCACACCGAGCTCGGCCGAAAGGCGACCGAGCAGCGGCGTCAGCTTCCCTGGGTTCCGGTGGAGAAGGAGTACCGATTCGACACCGAGGACGGGAAGAAGACGCTCGCCGAGCTCTTCGACGGGCGCTCGCAGCTGCTTGCCTACAACATCATGTTCGGCCCCGACTACGAGCTCGGCGCGTGCCCCGGATGTTCGAACCTGGGGGATGAGCTCGACGCCACGCGCGTTCATCTCAATCACCGCGACGTGACACTGATCTGCTTCTCGCGCGCGCCGATCGATCGGCTCATCGCCTACAAGAAGCGAATGGGTTGGCAGTTTCCCTATGTCTCGACGTATGAGACCGAGTTTCCGTTCGACTTCGGGCTGGCCCTCACGCCCAAGCAGGCGCAGGAGATCCCCGAGGTCAAAGAGATGATCGACAACCCTCCCGAGTGGCTGGAGGAATGGGGGCGGCAGGTCGGAGCCAAGCTCGAGGACGGCCTGCGCGAGGGCCCGAGCTTCATCGCCTTCGCACGCGAGAACGGAAGCGTGTACCACACCTACACGGTCATGGCGCCCGATCGGTTCGTCGCACCGTACAACTCGTTCCTGCTCGAGCGAACGCCGAAGGACCCGCCCGAGGAGCCTCGCGCCTGGCGCAAGGACGAATACCCGGACTGAGCCGTAGGTGGGCTGCCTGGTAGGAGCCAGGCCACCGAAGCACCAAGGGGTTCGCCGTTGGAGGTCGAAGAGATCTCCAATGGAGCTGTCCCTACCGTTCCCGCGTCGTACTCGTCGCCGGGGCCGCCGCCGGGCTCGTCCTCGGTCGATCTCCGGTATGCGCCTGGGGCCCGCGCTCTACTGGCTTCGCGGCCATCGGCTCGTGCTGCGCGCGACCCTTGGCCTGCTCGTCGCGGTGCCGCTGCTCGGTGGGGGTTGGCTGTGGCTGCGCGACTCCTCGCTCGTGTCGGTCCGCCACATTCACATCACGGGCGTTCATGGGACGGACGCGCTCGAGATCAGGCAGGCGTTGGACAACGCCGCGGCACGGATGACGACGATGAACTTCGACGTGGGTGCCCTGCGCTACGCCGTCTCCTCCTTTGCGATCGTTGGGGCTCTGCACGCCTCGACGAGCTTTCCGCACACGGTGAGCATCTCCGTGGTCGAGCGCCCACCGGTCGCCGCGCTGCTCAGCGCCGGGCAGCGCACCGCTGTGGCGGCGGACGGCACCGTGCTCGGTCCCGCCGTGCTGTCGAGCTCGCTCCCCACCATCAACGGCTCCGTCGAGCCGTCCGCGGGCGCGCGTCTGCGCGAGCCGGCCGCGCTCGCCGCCGTCACCGTGCTGGGCGCCGCGCCCGCCCCGTTGGCAGGGTTCGTCGTGCGCGTCTTCAACGGCTCGGAAGGCCTCACACTGGCGATGCGCAACGGCCTGCTCGTCTACTTCGGAAACTCCCTGCGACCGCACGCCAAGTGGTTGTCGCTCGCGCGCGTGCTCGTCTCCCCGAGCGCGGCGGGAGCCCTGTATGTGGACGTGCGCCTGCCCGAGCGTCCCGCCGCCGGGTTCTCTTCGACCTCGTCCGCCTCGGTGTCCGCGACCCTGCAGGCCGGAGCCTCCGAACCAACCGCGGCGGCGCTCGCGGCGAGCCTCTCCAAGGCCGCGGGCGGTAGCGCTGGGGCGTCCGCCGGCTCTTCCTCAGGTGGCGGAGAAAACGAAGGCGGGGGCCAGAGCGAAACGACATCCCCCTCCTCGACAGCGGCGGGTGCCGGTGAAAGCGAAGCGTCCTCGGGCTCCCCTGAAGCCTCCACGCCGAGCGGCGGCGAATCGCTGCCCACGGCCACTGGCGGCGCCGGCTCGAGCGCGACCGGCGCGACCGGCGAAGCTCCGGCGAGCTCTACGGGCGGGGCGTCCTCGACGCCTGTCCAAGGCGGGTAAACCATACTTGACCTATACTTGAGGGTTATAGCGTCTCGAGGCCAATTCTCGACCGGTGGTTGAGAGTTGGCGGTTCTGCAACGATTGTTGCGAGAGTGAGGGTTGCCGTTGACAGGGCGAAGTTCCCTGCATAACTTGCGTATTCTGATGGCTTGCCGGGTGTATCCCGGCAAACCTTAAACACCTACTTGAAGGCTTCGGACATCATGGAGAGCGGCGGCAGCTACCTGGCGGTCATAAAGGTCGTAGGAGTCGGCGGAGGCGGGACCAACGCGGTCTCGCGCATGGTCGATGCAGGGCTTCGCGGCGTGGAGTTCATCGCCGCCAACACCGATGCCCAGGCGCTCGCGATGTGCGACGCCGACATCAAGCTCAACATCGGCCACGAGTCCACCAAGGGTCTCGGCGCCGGCGCCAACCCCGAGGTCGGCTTCTGCGTCGGCGGCCGAGTCGCGCGACGACATCAAGGAGGCCCTGAAGGGCGCCGACATGGTGTTCGTCACCGCCGGCGAGGGTGGCGGCACCGGCACCGGCGCGGCCCCTGTCATCGCGGAGATCGCCAAGAACGAGATCGGCGCGCTCACCGTCGGCGTGGTCACGCGCCCATTCGACTTCGAGGGCTCCCAGCGTGGCCGCCAGGCGATCGAGGGCATCGAGCGCCTGCGCGAGGTCGTGGACACCCTGATCGTGATCCCCAACGAGAAGCTGCTCGGCCGTCGTCGAGCGCCGCACCTCGATGCTCGATGCCTTCCGCGAGGCCGACAACGTGCTGCGCCAGGGGGTCCAGGGGATCACCGACCTGATCACGATCCCCGGTCTCATCAACCTCGACTTCGCCGACGTGCGCACGATCATGCACGACGCCGGCTCGGCCCTGATGGGCATCGGCACCGCCGGCGGTGAGGCGCGTTGCGCCGACGCCGCCCGCGCAGCGATCTCCTCGCCGCTACTCGGAAGAGTCGGTGGACGGCGCGACTGGCATCCTTCTCAACATCACCGGCGGCAAGGACCTCGGCCTGTTCGAGGTCAACGACGCCGCGGAGATCATCCAGAACGCGGCCGACCCCAACGCCAACATCATCTTCGGCGCCGTCATCGACGAGGCATGAGCGACGATGTGCGCGTCACGGTGATCGGCACCGGTTTCGACCACCGTCCCGGGTCGGGCCGTCCGCGGCGATCGCAAGCGCCGCGAGAGCGGACGCCCCGATCGCGGACCGCGCATCGACGATCGTCAGCGCTCTGCGCTCTGGAGATCTCCGACGACGACATCGACGTCCCGCCGTTCCTTCGTTGACGTTGGGTAGCCTGGGCGCGTGGCGACCCAGGCCCCAAACACGCCCAAGCGCACGTCGCTCTACGATCGCCACGTCGCGGCCGGCGCAAGGCTCGTCGACTTCGCCGGCTGGGAGATGCCCGTCCAGTACCCCCTTGGAGTGCGCGCCGAGCACATGGCGGTGCGCGAGCGCTGCGGCATCTTCGACGTCTCGCACATGGGGGAGATCGAAGTCAGCGGCCCGCAGGCTTGCGAGCTACTGCAGCGGCTGCTCTCGAACGACGTCTCACAGATCCGCGCGGGCGGATCCCAGTACAGCGTGCTCTGCGATGAGCGTGGGGGCGTGCTCGACGACCTCTTCACCTATCAAGTCGAGCCCGACCGCTACCTGACGGTCACGAACGCCTCAAACCACGAGGCCGATCTCGCGTGGTTTCACGCTCAGGCCAATGCCGCCGGGTTCGACGCCAACGTACGCGACCGCATCGACGACTACGCGATGCTCGCCGTGCAGGGCCCGCTTTCACGCGAGATCGTGCAGGCGATCTCCGATGCCCCCCTGCCGTGCCCGCATGACCGCCGCCCCAGCGTCGCCTCTCCGGCGTCGACGTGCTGGTCTGCGGCACCGGCTACACGGGCGAGGAGGGCGTCGAGCTCCTGCTCTCCCCCGAAGACGCGCCCGGCCTTTGGGACGAGCTATGCCACCGCGGCGCCGTGCCCGCGGGCCTCGGCGCGCGCGACACCTTGCGTCTGGAGGCCTGCTTTCACCTGTACGGTCACGAGCTCTCGCCCGAGCGCAACCCGATCGAAGCGGCCCTCGGCTGGTGCTGTCGCGAGGACACCGGTTTCATCGGCTCGGAGGCCGTCCGCTCGGCGCGAGCCGCCGACAAGGCCGGCGCGGCTGGGGGAGTCGGGAGAAGCTCGTCGCCTTCATGCTCGACGGCCCCGGCATCGCCCGTCAGGGCAACCCCGTCGTCGGCGGCGGCACCGTCACGAGCGGCACGCTCTCGCCCTGCCTCGACGTCGGCATCGGGCTTGCCTACGTCCCGCCTGGAGCGCTCCCCCGTCGGTACCCCCATCGAGTTCGGACGTGCGCGGTCCCTGCGCCCTCGCCACGGTCCACTCCAAGCCATTTATTGCTGAAGAAGGCATGACAATCCCGCCCCCGACAATCGCAAACGACGACCGAGGAGCCCCGCCGATGGCCGAGGTGAGCTACCCAGACGACCTGCTGTATCACCCCGAGCACGATTGGGCGCGCATCGACGCCGATGACCCCAAGATCGTGACTCTCGGCATCACCTGGTACGCGCAGGACGCTCTCGGCGAGGTGGTGTTCTTCGACCCGCCATCCCCCGGCACGATCGTGACCAAGGACGAGCCCTACGCCGAGGTGGAGTCGGTCAAGGCCGTCTCAGACGTTGTCGCGCCGCTCTCAGGCGAGATCGTCGAGGTCAACGAGGCGCTCTCCGAGAACCCCCACATGATCAACGAGGACCCCTACGGCGAGGGCTGGCTCGTCCGGGTACGTCTCACCGACGCCTCCGAGCGCGACGCCCTGCTTGACGCTGACGCCTACTCTGCCACCTTGGGCGGCTGACGGAGTCCTTGGGCGCAGCGGCTACGCTCACTCTCACTTGACTCGCTACACCTCAGTCACCGACAGCGACCTGGCCGCCATGCTCGCGGCTATCGGAGTCTCCTCAGTACAGGAGATCTTCGACCGCCAGATCCCCGAGGGGGTGCGACTCGGGCGCCCTCTCGCCCTACCCGACGGCATGAGCGAGCAGGATGTCTACGAGCATCTGCGCCTGCTCGCTTCCCGCAACATCTCCGCCGAGGACGAGCTGTGCTTCCTCGGCGCCGGTATGTACGACCACTACGTCCCCTCCATCGTCGACATGCTGATGGAGCGCTCCGAGTTCCTCACCCCCTACACCCCCTACCAGCCCGAGATCTCCCAGGGGGGCCTGCAGGTCATGTTCGAGTATCAGACCGCTATCTGCGAGCTCACCGGCCTGCCCGTCTCAAACGCCTCGGTCTATGAGGGGCCGAGCGCCGTCGCCTCCGCCGGCTATCTGCTCAAGCTCCACAATGGGCGCTCCCGCTTCGTCGCGAGTGCCGGCCTTGCACCCCCATACGCTCGCGACCCTGCGCACCTACGCTCACGGCTACGGCATCGAGGTGGTCGAGGTACCCCTCCGCGACGGTGTCACCGACCCCGACGCATGGGCTGAGGCGATCGACGGGGACACCTCCGCCGCGATCTTCGCCCAGCCGAACTTCTACGGCGCCGTCGAGGACGTCGGCGCCCTCTGCCTCGCCGCGAAGGACGCGGGCGGCGAGCGCTCGTCACGATCGCCCAGGTCGACCCGATCGTGCTCGGCGTCCTCACCCCGCCCGGCCAGTGCGGCGTCGACGTCGCCGTGGGGGAGGGCCAGTCGCTTGGCAACCGCCTCGACTTCGGCGGCCCCTCGTTCGGCTTCTTCGCCGCCCGCGAGCCCTACCTGCGCCGTATGCCCGGGCGCATCGCGGGGGAGACGCGTGATGTCGACGGCCGTCGCGGCTTCGTGCTCACCCTGCAGACGCGCGAGCAGCACATCCGCCGCGAGAAGGCCACCTCCAACATCTGCACCTCTCAAGCGCTCAACGCGCTCGCGGGCGTCGTCTATCTCTCCTGGCTTGGTCGCCGGGGCTTCGTGGAGTTGGGAGAGCTCTTGCTCAGGCGCACCCACTATGCCCGCTCCGCGCTTTGTGCGCGCTGGACGGCGTCTCCGCGCTGCATTCGCAGCCCGTGGTTCGCGAGTTCGCGGTGCGCCTGGACGCGGACGTCGCCGCCGTGCGCGGTCGCTGTGCCGCGCAGGGCGTCAACCCAGGAGCCGACCTGTACGCGCTCACAGGTCGCCCCGAGGACCGCGGTGGCCTGCTCGTGGCGATCACCGAGCGCCGCTCGCGCGCCGACATCGACCGTCTCGCCGACATCCTCGGGGCAGCCGTCGCGGCTGAGCGTAGCCTGGCGGGGGTTGCATGAGGCCTCCTTCCCAAGGCACCGACACACCGCTTCAGCGTGAATCGACGCTTACGATCTTCGAGCGCGGCGCCCCCGGGCGGCGCGCGTTCCAATGCCCTGAGCTCGATGTCCCCGGGGTGCCGCTCGACGAGCTGCTCCCCGCCCACCTGCGTCGCTCCGAGCCGCCGCGCCTGCCCGAGGTCTCAGAGCCGGAGATAGTGCGCCACTACGTGCGCCTCTCAAAGCGCAACTTCGATCTCGACTCCGGTTTCTACCCGCTCGGCTCCTGCACCATGAAGCACAATCCGCGCCTGCATGAGCGTGTCGCGGCGCTTCCCGGCCATGCGCGTCTTCACCCGCTGCAAGACCCGGAGCGGGCTCAGGGCGCGCTCGAGTTGATGTGGAACTTGGAAAGGGCGCTCGCGGAGATATCGGGCCTGCCGCACGTCTGTCTACAACCATCGGCCGGGTCCCACGGCGAGCTCGCGGGAGTCCTGCTTACGCGCGCCTACCACGAGGCGCGCGGCGAGACCCGACACAAGGTGCTCACCCCCGACACCGCCCACGGCACCAACCCCGCGACGGTCACGATGGCGGGCTTCGAGGTGGTCAAGGTGGCCACCAACCCAGACGGCGGCGTGGACCTCGATGACCTGCGCTCCAAGGCGGACACGGACGTCGCCTGCCTGATGCTCACCAACCCCAACACCCTCGGCCTGTTCGACCCCAACATCCGGGAGATCGGCCAGGTCGTGCACGAGGTGGGAGCGACCCTCTACTACGACGGCGCCAACCTCAACGCCGTCATGGGCCTCTCACGTCCCGGGGACATGGGCTTTGACATCGTTCATTTCAACCTCCACAAGTCGTTCACCCAGCCGCATGGGGGCGGTGGGCCCGGCTCTGGGCCGATCGCGGTGTCCGAGCGCATCGAGCCGTTCTTGCCCGTCCCACGCCTCTCGCGCGGGCATGACGGCTCCTTTGAGCTGGTGGAGCAACCCCCCGCCGGCTCCGCGCACGGCAATGGGGCAGAGCCCTCGGAGCGGGAGGACCGGGGGCGGGACAGGTTGGGTGGGTCTCAATCGATCGGCCGCCTGCGCGGCTTCCAGGGCAACTACGGCTGCTTCGTGCGCTCCTACGCCTACATCTGCTCGCTCGGGGCCTCGGGACTGAAGGACGTCTCCGAGACGGCCGTTCTGAACGCCAACTATCTGCTCGCACGGTTGCGCCAGCTCGGCGTCTGCGAGCACCTACCGCTCGCCTACCCCCCATCGCGGGGGGCAAGCGGCTCCTATTGCATGCACGAGTTCGTCCTGTCCGGGGGGCCGATGAAGCGCGCGTTGAAGATCAAGACGCTCGACCTCGCCAAGCGGCTGCTCGACTATGGCTATCACCCGCCCACGGTCTACTTCCCGCTATTGGTGGACGAGGCGTTGATGGTCGAGCCGACCGAGACCGAGACTCGGGAGACGCTCGATGGCTTCGCCGAGGCGATCGCCGAGATCCTGCGCGAGGCCGCGGAGGACCCCGAGATCGCCTTGCAGGCGCCTTACACGACCCCTGTCAGGCGCCTTGACGAGGTCGGTGCCGCGAAGCATCCGGTAATTCGTCAAGCGCTCTGAGGCGCGCACAACCTGCTCCGGCGGTGCGTCGGCCTTCCCTGTAGCCTGGCTCGCCGTGCGCATCTTCTCCGGGATCCAGCCCACGGGCACCAAGCACCTGGGCAACTACATCGGCGCGATCCGTCAGTACGTCGCGGGGCAGGACCGCGGCGAGGCGCTCTACTGCGTCGTCGACCTGCACGCGATCACAGTCGCCTATGAGCCCTCCGAGCTGCGCCGCGACCTGTACGACCTCACGGCGCTCCTGCTCGCCGCGGGCCTCGACCCGAAGCGTTGCGTGCTCTTTCGCCAGGGTGACGTGCACGAGCACACCGAGCTCTGCTGGCTGCTCTGCTCGGTCACCGAGCTTGGTCGTCTGCAGCGCATGCACCAGTTCCGCGACAAGTCGGTTCTCCAGCGCGAGCTGGTCTCGGCCGGCCTGCTCGTCTACCCGGTCCTGCAGTCCGCCGACGTGCTCGCCTACCGAGCCCAGGAGGTCCCCGTCGGAGAGGACCAGCGCGAGCACCTCGAGTTGATGCGCGACGTGGCGCGTCGCTTCAACACTCGCTTCGGCGCCGGCAGGGAGGTGCTTGTCGTTCCCGAGCACCGGATCCCCACGATCGGCGCGAGGATCATGGACCTGCAGGACCCCACGCGCAAGATGTCCACCACCGGTGGATCCGAGCAGGGCACGGTGTACGTGCTCGACGAGCCCGACGCGCTCGCCAAGAAGCTCAAGAGCGCCGTGACCGACTCGGGCCGGGAGATCGAGCGCGGACCCGAGAAGCCCGGGGTCTCGAACCTGATCGAAATCCTCGCCGTCGCGCGCGGCGTCTCTCCCGAGCAGGTCGAAGCGGATATGCGCGAGGCACGCGGCTACGGCGATCTCAAGATGGCGGTTGCCGACGCGGTCGTCGAGATGCTGGCGCCGGTGCGCGAGCGCTACGTGGAGCTGCGCGCCGACGAGCAGGCGCTCGAGCGGGTACTTGCCGACGGGGCCGAGCGTGCCCGGGCGATCGCCTCCGAGACGCTGGCCGACGTGCGGGAGTGCATGGGGATCGGTCCGAGCGCGGCCACCCCCTCGGGCTGAGGGTCGGCTGCGCGTCCGGCCGTCCCGGGGTGGGCGGCTCGTCGCGCGTGTGGAGCTGTTCGCGAAGCCTTGAGTTGTTCGCAAAGCCTTGTCCCACGCGCGCGCGTGGGACAAGCGTTTTCGGGAATATAGACAGAGGTGGCTCGCGCCGTCGGGAGCGATCGGTACGGTAGCCGGGTGACGCTCCCCGCGCTCGACCTCGATCTCGAGATCTTCAGCGGCCCGTTCGACCTCCTGCTCGCTCTCGTGTTGCGCGAGGAGGTCGACTTGCTCGAGTTGGAGCTGGCCGACGTCGTGCTCGCCTACCTCGACCACCTGGAGGGTCGCGGCGAGCTCGACCTGGAGACCGCCACCGAGTTCATCGTCCTGATCGCGGCGCTGCTCGAACTGAAGTCGAGGCTGATGCTCGCCGAGGACGGCGAGGAGCTCCTGGACATCGAGCCCGGCGAGGCAGCCGAGGAGCTGCTCGAGCGTATGCTGCAGGCGCGCCGCTACCGCTCGGCTTCCACCCACCTGCAGGAGCTCTTCAGGCGCGAGCAGGGGGTGCGCTTCCGCAGCGCCCCCCTTCCCGCTCGTCTGCGCAAGGCGATCGCCCCCCCAACCGAGGGCTCACAAGACGCGGGGGTGCTTGGCGAGGCGATTGGAAGGCTCTTGCGGATGCCCCCCACGATCAGCCTGCGGCACCTGTCGACGCCACGTGTGACGGTGGCCGAGCGCCTCGACCATCTGCGCGGGCTGCTCAGGCGTGGGCGCTTCTCGTTCGATGAGGCCGTGCGCGGCGAGGATCGCATGACCGTCGCCGTGACCGTGTTCGCCCTGCTCGAGCTCTACAAGCGCGGGGAAGCATGGTGGGAGCAGGACGAGAGCTTCGGTGAGATCGCCGTCAACCCCCTTTCGGGGGTCGCCGCCGAAGTGCCACAGGCGCGCGCACCCCTCAGGGCACAGGCGGGATGAGCGACACCCTCGGGGGCGCAGGAAAGCCGGGGCAGGATGAGCCGGCACTTGAGGATCGGCAGCCGCCTGCCGATCAAGGAGATGTGCTGGCGACAGACGAGCAGACCGAGCAGCAAAGCGCCCTCGACATCGAGGGTCTCCCCGAGCCAGACCGACAGATCGTGCGCACGGTCGAGGCGCTGTTGTTCCTCGCGCCGGACCCCCTCAGCCCCCAGGAGCTGTCCGACGCGGCGGCTACCGAGGAGCTCACGGTGATCGCTGCGCTGGTCGAGCTGGCCGAACGGTACGCGCCCGGTCACTGCGGCATCCACTTGCGTGAGCTGGGGGGAGGGTTCACATTCGCCAGCGACCCGGAGTCCGAGGACGCCGCCAGACGCCTGTTCAGCCGCCCGCGTGCCTCGGTGCTCACGCCCGGCGCAGGCCGAGACGCTCGCGATCGTCGCCTACCTGCAGCCCATTTCGCGGCCTGAGATCACGCGCATTCGCGGCGTGAGCGCCGACTCGGCCGCGTCCACGCTGCTGGAGCGAGGACTCGTCGAAGAGTCTGGGCGCTCCCAGTTCGGGGCGGTGATGTACCGCACGACCACACAGTTCCTCAAGCTGTTCGGGTTGCGCTCGCTCGAGGAGCTGCCCGACGTCGCCCAATGGGATCCCACACCGGAGGAGCAGACAGAGTTGCGCGACCGGCTGCTTCGCGCGGGCGAGGCTCGCGCCGGCGACGGCCCCTAGGACGTTGGAGATAGTTGGCTGTCTATGCAGGCGGCACTCGCGGCGAGCTGTCCGCAGGCCGCGTCGATGTCGCGGCCGCGCGTGAGCCGCACCGTGACCGGCACCCCGCGCGCCTCCAGGGCCCCCTTGAACGCGGCGATCGACTCGCGGCTGGAGCCCTCGTAGGCTGAGTCCGTCGGGTTGTAGGGGATCAGATTGACCTTGAACATGTGCGGCTGCTCTCCGGTGCCACGCGGCTCGAGTGGGTAGCCGGGCGAGCGCCAGGGCCTGCTCGTAGCGGTCGTTGATCCCGGCGAGCATCACGTACTCGACGAATACGCGCCGGCGCTTGCGCTCGTAGAAGGCTCGGCACGCCTCGATCACCTCGGAGAGCGGGAAGCGCTCGTTGACCGGCATGAGCTCGCTGCGCAAGGCTTCGTCCGCCGCGTGCAGCGAGAGCGCGAGCCGCAGCGGCATCTCGCACTCGGTCAAGCGTTCGATCCCGGGAATCCAGCCCACGGTCGAGATCGCTGTGCGGCGGTGGGTGATCCCGATGTCCGGGAGGCGCTCGCATGCCGCTAGCACGTTGTCGAGGTTGAGCATGGGCTCCCCCATGCCCATGAACACGCAATGGTCTACCGGCTCCATGCGGCGGAAGTGAAGCGCCTGGTCGAGGATCTCCGAGGCCGTCAGGTTGCGGGCGAACTTCATCTGGCCGGTGGCGCAGAACGTGCACGTGAGGGGACAGCCGGACTGCGAGGAGAGGCAGATCGAGTGGCGACGATCGCGGTAGCGCATCAGCACGGCCTCCAGGGGGCGCCCGTCGGTGGTGGTAAACAAGGCCTTGACGGTCCCGTCGCTCGCCGTGCGCTCGTCGCGCGGCTCGAGGCTCGAGAACGGCACGGTCTCGCCCAGCCACTCGCGCAGGGGGGCGGGAATGTTGGTCATCTGCTCGTACCCGACGGCCCCCTTCGCGGCCCACTCCCATACCTGACGGGCGCGAAAGGCAGGTTGGCCGCCGGCGGCGAGCGTCCGATCGAGGAGTTGTAGGTCCATGAGGGCGAGTTTGGATGGGGAGGAGAGGGGCGTGCCGCCGTCGAGACACGCCATGTGGTCGGCAGTCGGCGTCTGTCCATCTTATGGTTGCGGGACATGTGCTCCCTCGCCGGCCAATGCGCCTAGCCAAGTATCTGGCCCACGCCGGGGTCGCCTCGCGCCGCGCGGCGGAGCAGGCGATCCGGGACGGGCGCGTGACCGTCGCCGGGGAGATCGTGCTCGATCCCGCGCTGGATGTCGATGAGCATGTCGTTGTCGCGGTTGACGGACGCGTGATCGAGGGGGCCGAGGAGCACGTGGTCTATGCCGTCAACAAGCCGCTCGGTGTGCTCAGCACCGTAAAGGACACCCATGGTCGCCCGACTGTGGTCTCGCTCGTTCCGCACACCCTCGCGGGCGCACCCTCCGGGGCATACCCTGAAGGGCATACCCAAGGGGCACACGGCAGGCAGGCACGCGAGCCACTGCGCCTCTACCCGGTCGGGCGTCTGGACGCGGACTCGAGCGGGCTGATTCTGCTCACCAACGATGGGGCGCTCGCCCACCGCTTGACTCACCCGAGCTTCGAGGTCGAAAAGACCTACCGTGCGCGTGTGGGCGGCGGGCCTGTGGGGGATGGGGAGCTGCGGAGGCTGCGCGAGGGGGTTCGCTTGGAGGACGGGATGACGGCGCCCGCGCGCGTGAGGCTTGTGGGCCGCGGGATGCTCGAGCTCACGATCCATGAGGGCCGCAACCGGCAGGTGCGCCGCATGTGCGAGGCGGTAGGCCATCCGGTGCAGGAGCTCCGGCGTGTGGCGTTCGGCCCGTTGAAGCTCGGGGACCTGGCGTTGGGCGCCCATCGAAGGCTCGCCGATGGCGAGGTGGAGCTGCTGCGCGGCCTGTCCGGCGGCGGGAACTGAAAGAATCGCTCTCGATGTCGCAACGCCTGTACGCCCTGCGGGGCGCGATCTCGGTGTTCCAGGACGACGCCGAGGAGATCTTGAGCGCCACGACGGAGCTCATGGAGGAGATCATGGAGCGCAACGCGCTCGGCCCCGAGCGTGTCGTGAGCTGCATTTTCACCGTCACCGACGACCTTACGGCCGAGTTCCCGGCGGTGGCGGCGCGCGCTCTTGGCTTCGAGCGCGTGCCGCTCCTGTGCGCGCGAGAGATCCCCGTGCCGGGCTCCTTACCCCGCGTGATCCGTGTTCTGATTCATTACTACGCCGACGAAGGCCACGAGGCAAGGCACGTCTATCTGCGCGAAGCGGCCACGTTGCGCGCAGACCTCTTTGCGGCGCAGTAGCGCAGCGACACTGCTCAGGCGTGCTGGTCGTACGTCGAGCGCCGGGGGGTGGCATCTGACGCCGCGAAGGTTCGCCACAATAGGCAGCGAACATGGCAATCGAGTTCTCACAGCGCATCGCGCGCATCCCCTCCTACCCGGCGGCGGGCGGCTACGCGCAGCGTGCCCCGAGGGTGCGGCTCGCCTCCAACGAGTCGCCGTGGCCGCCCTTGCCGGCGGTGATCGACGCGATCCAAACGGCGCTTCCCACGCTCAACCGCTATCCGGACCCCACCAACTCGTTGCTGCGCGAGCGTCTCTCCGAGCGCTACGGAGTCCCGGCGGCGCGGATCGCGATCGGCAACGGCTCATGCGACATCCTGCTCGCCGCGGGCGAGGCCCTGCTGGAGCCCGGAGCCGAGCTGGTGTACGCATGGCCGTCGTTTTCTGTCTACCCCCACCTGAGCGCAGCCTCCGGCGCGCGGGCGGTGACGGTCCCGCTCGACGCCCGCGAGTGTCACGACCTGCAGGGGATGCTGCACGAGGTGACGGCCGCCACGCGCCTTGTGATCGTGTGCAACCCCAACAACCCGACGAGCACGGCGCTCCCGCTCGCGAGCGTCGCGGACTTCGTGGCGGAGGTCCCGCGCCACGTGTGCGTCCTCGTCGACGAGGCTTACTGCGAGTTCAACCTGCTCGAGGACCCCGACGCCTCGATCGAGCTGCTGGCGCACCACCCAAACCTGGTGTTGCTGCGCACCTTCTCGAAGGTGTACGGCCTGTGCGGCCTGCGCGTGGGCTTTGCCCTGTGTGGCTCGGAGGATTTTCCGCGCGCGGTGGATCAGGTGCGCCAGCCGTTCTTCTGCAACGCCGTCGCCCAGGCGGCGGCGGTGGAGGCGCTCTCCCACCAGGACGCCGTCATCGACCGGGTCACGCGCACGATCGCCGAGCGCATATCGGTCGAGGAGCGCCTGCGCGCGCTCGGGATCGAGCCGGCCGAGTCGCAGGCAAACTTCTGCTGGTTCGGGCTTGGCGACGAGACGTCCGAGAGGGCGGCAGAGCACGAAGAGCAGGTGATGCGTGGTCTCGCGGAGCGCGGGGTGCTCGTGCGGGGAGGAGGTGCGCTCGGCAAGCCGGGGGCGCTGCGCGTCACCTACGGCACGGCCGAGGAGAACGCGATCTTCCTCGACGCCCTTGCCGAAATCCTCTGAGGTGCGTGTGAAGGGTTGGAGACGATCTCCTTTCAGGGCTCGACGTGAGGTTCTTCGTCTGCTACAAACCTCCTAGACGATCATGCAGACGACCGCTCCGACATTCGCATCCGCACTCCGCGTGTCGTATTGGTCGTTTCGCTGCGCCTGGCGATTTAGCTAGGCGCTCCGGCCGTGCCTCCGTTCGTGAGTGGAGGCCACTCAAGGCCGCACGGGGTCCCTCGCGGGACCGAGCGCCGTTCCCATCGGCATACCGCCTTCGCGATGCCCGCGATGTAGCGGCTCTCACGGAGTAGCCACAACCAACCCGTACTTGAAAGGATGAAGAGATGATGATCGTCATGAAGGAGGCCGCTACCGATCAGGAGATCGAGGCGGTTATCGCGAAGATCGAGGGTGCCGGTGCGCTTGCCCATCCGATAAAAGGGGCCCGCCTCACCGTGATCGGGGCAATCGGCGACGTGGAGCAGGATGTCAACGTTGCGGGCCTGGGCCTGGAGGGTCAGCCCGGAGTCGATCGTGTGATGCCGATCCTCAAGCCCTACAAGCTCGCCTCGGCGCAGATGCGTCACGGCGAGCGGACCGTGCTCGAGATCGACGGGCGCAAGATTGGCGGTGAGCACTTCGCGCTGATCGCGGGGCCCTGCACAGTCGAATCGCGCGAGCAGCTGCTGGAGACGGCCGAGGTCGTGAAGGCCGCCGGCGGTGCGATGCTGCGTGGGGGTGCCTACAAGCCGCGCACCTCCCCCTATGCCTTCCAGGGCCTCGGTCAGGAGGGTCTGCGCCTGCTCGCCGAGGCAAAGGAGCGCACGGGACTGCCGATCGTGACCGAGTTGATGGACGCGCGCGATATCGAGCCGGTACTCGAGGTGGCAGACGTGATCCAGGTGGGGGCTCGCAACATGCAGAACTTCCCCCTGCTCGCCGAGATAGGCCGCTCGGGCCGTCCGGTGTTGCTCAAGCGCGGCCTCTCGGCGACGCTGGATGATCTGCTGATGGCGGCCGAGTACGTTCTGAAGGAAGGCAACCCCAACGTGATGCTGTGCGAGCGCGGGATCCGCACGTTCGAGAACAGCTACCGCACGACGCTCGACCTGCAGGCTATTCCGGTCCTCAAAGAGCTCTCCCACCTGCCGGTCGTCGTCGACCCGAGCCATGCGGCGGGGCGGCGTTCGCTGGTCGCGCCGATGTCATTGGCGGCGGCGGCCGCCGGGGCGGATGGGATCATCGTCGAGGTGCACCCGAACCCCGACGAGGCCCTCTGCGACGGGCCACAGGCGCTCTTGACGGACGATTTCGCCGAGTACGTGGCGACCGTCGAGCGCGTCGCCGCCGTCGCTGGGAAGGCGTTCAGCGCCGCGTGAGGATAGCGGTGCTCGGGGTCGGGCTGATCGGGGGCTCCATCGGCCTGGCCGCGCGCCGTCGCATGGGGGCTTACGTCGTCGGCTACGACTCGGACGCCGGGGGACTGTCGAGCGCTGTGGAGGCGGGCGCGATCGACGAGTCCGCGCCGGAGTTGGCCGAGGCCGTACACGATGCCGATGTCGTGTTCGTCGCCACTCCCGTGGGGGCGACCGTGGAGACCGCCCTCGCGGCGCTCGAGGCGGCGGGGATGGGCTGCGCGGTGAGCGATGTGGGGTCAACCAAGCGTGAGATTGTCGAGGCGATCTCCGATGAGCGCTTCGTCGGCGGGCACCCTCTCGCGGGGGCGGAGACGGCTGGTGTGGAGCACGCGCGCGAGGACCTCTTCGACGGCGCGACCTGGTATCTCACGCCCGTGGCGACCGGAGCCGCGAGGCCTTCCTCGGAAACCCCTGCGTCGGCCGGGGCGAGCGTATCGCCCGCGAGGGAATCCGCGCCGTGGGCCGTCGAGCGATTGCGCGGGCTGATCGAGGGCGTGGGGGCGCGGCCCGTCGCGGTTGATCCCGAGTCCCACGACCGCCTGATGGCGGGCGTGTCGCATCTCCCGCACGTGCTCGCGAACGTGCTTGTCGCGCAGGCGCTCCGGGCCGTGGAGGCAGACGGCGCCGTGGTCGAGGGTGGCGCGCTCGGCGCCGGCCCGAGCTTCCGTGACGCGACGCGCGTGGCGGGCGCCAACACGGCGATCTGGACCGACATCTACATGTCCAACGGCGACCTTCTCGGCCACGCGCTCGATCAGGCGATCGCGGAACTGAGCACTGTGCGAGAAGCGCTCGACGCGGGCAACGCCCAGGCGCTCGCGGCATGGAACGAGCGCGCGCGGGCCGCGCACGAGAAGCTGCGGCGGACCGGCCTGGCTCAGGGCTCCTAGGGTAGGCATACGATGGACATGCGTTTCGAGCCATCAGGCGGGCTGCACGGCGAGCTGAGGGCCCCCGCGGACAAGTCGATCTCTCATCGGGCGGCGCTGCTCGGGGCGATGGCCTCAGAGCCCACGCGCATCGAGAACTACCTGCACGCGGCGGACACCGACTCGACGCTCGCGGCGGTACGGGCGCTCGGGGCGCTCGTGGACGAACGCGACGGGGTCGTCACGGTGCGCGGCACCGGCCTGCGCGAGGCACGGGTGCCCGCCGGGACGATCGACGTGGGTAACGCGGGTACGCTCCTGCGCCTCTTGCCCGGTTGGCTGGCAGCTCAGGAAGGCCGCTCATTCACGCTCGACGGCGACGAGTCGATCCGCCGGCGCCCGGTGGACCGCGTCGCCGAGCCGCTGCGTTTCATGGGCGCCGCGCTGGAGGCGCACGAGGACCGCTTTCCGCCGCTGACGATCCACGGGGATCGCCTGCGCTCGATCTCCTACGAGCTGCCGGTGGCGAGCGCCCAGATCAAGTCGTGCGTGCTCCTTGCCGCCCTGGCCGCCGATGGGGCCACGACCGTGGGGGAGCCCGCGCGCAGCCGTGACCACACCGAGCGGATGCTGTTACGGGCCGGGGTGAATATCCACCGCAACGGCCGCCACGTGACGGTGGTGAACGCCGATGAGCTCGTGCTCGACCGCGTCGTCGTGCCCAGCGATCCGAGCTCGGCGGCGTTCGCGATCGCCGCCGGCATTCTGGTCCCCGGCTCGCGGTTGCTGGTTCGCGATATCGGCGCCAACTGGACGCGCACCGGCTTCCTGCGGATCGTGCAGCGCATGAGGGGGATAGTGCTCGGCGACCTGGAGGACGAGAGTGGCGAGCTGATCGCCGAGGAGCCGATCTGCGACCTGGACGTCGCCCACGGGGCGCTGGAGGCAACGACCGTCGAGCCCGAAGAGGTCCCGCTCGCGATCGACGAGCTGCCGCTCGTCGCGCTGCTCGGATGCTTCGCCGAGGGGGAGACGGTCGTACGCGGCGCCCAGGAGCTCCGCCTCAAGGAGACCGACAGGATCGCCACGGTGGTGGAGGGTCTACGCGGCCTCGGCGCCGAGATCGAGGCGACCGAGGACGGCTTCGCAGTACGCGGCACACCCCGGGGGGCGCAGGCGGGTGGCCTGAAGGGCGGCACGATCGACGCCGCCGGCGATCATCGTCTGGCGATGATGGGGGCGGTAGCCGGGCTTGCCTCGCGCGAGGGGGTCACCGTGCTCGGAATGGAGGCAGCGGCGGTGTCATACCCGGGCTTCGTGCAGGACCTCGCCGCCCTCAGTTGACGACGCGGCATGGCCCGTGGAGCCACGCCGTGACTTCTTAGCAGCAGCCGGCAGGTCGGGGTAAAAGCAGTCATGTACCGGTGTTTCCTCCGGACCTACAGCCACAACTCGGCACACAGCACTGTCGCTGTCTGTTCGACTCGAATTGCGGTTATCGTCCGCCCCGATGCTGATCGCGATCGACGGTCCCGCCGGGGCCGGCAAGTCAACCGTGGCGCGGGCGCTTGCGGAGCGACTCGGGTTCACCTACCTGAACAGTGGCGCGATGTACCGTTGCGTGGGATTGCTCGCACTCGAGGCCCCTGATGAGGACCTTGTCGCGCTTGCCGGCGCGGCTCGGATCGAGTTCTCCGCAAGCGTTGGCCTGGCAGGCGCCTCTGAGCGGCGTGTGCTGCTCGACGGGCGCGACGTCAGCGATGCGATCCGCGCACCGGAGGTCTCCGAGGCAGCCTCGCGTGTCGCGGCCGACCAGGGGGTGCGCAAAGCGCTCGTCGCCAAGCAGCGCGAGTTGATCGCACGTGGTGACTGCGTCGCGGAGGGTCGCGACATCGGCACCGTCGTTGCACCCGACGCAGAGCTGAAGGTCTATCTCACAGCCGATCCCGCCGAGCGTGCGCGCAGGCGCGCCACTGAGTTGGGCGGTGACCAGGCGACAGTCATGGCCGAGCAGACCCTGCGCGACCAGCGCGACTCGACCCGAGCCCACAGCCCCCTCCAAGCCGCCCCCGGCGCCGTCGCGCTAGACACGACGGGCATGACGATCGAGCAGGTCCTCGAGCAGATTGCGAGGCTCGCGCGGGTCGCAGGCGCCTCCACCTGAAGGTCGCGGCACGGACCGGAGGGCTCGCCATTGCTGAGCTGTGTGCCTCTTCCAGTCATACTCTTGCGATGCAGAAGGTGGCGATAGTCGGCTATCCGAACGTGGGCAAGTCCTCGCTCGTGAACCGCTTGGCGGGTTCGCGCGAGGCTGTTGTACACGAGCGGGCAGGGATCACGCGCGATCGCAACGAGATCGAGTGCGAGTGGGGTGGACGCACGTTCACGCTGATCGACACGGGTGGGGTGGACTTCCAGGACGAGGACCCGCTGTCCGGCTCGATTCGCGAGCAGGCCCGCGCCGGGCTCGCCGACGCGCAGGTCGCCGTGCTCGTGGTGGACGCTCGCGCGGGGACCCGTCCGGGGGACGAGGAGATGGCGGAGCTCCTGCGCCGCGCGCCGCTGCCGACGGTTGTCGCCGCCAACAAGTGCGACGGCGCCTCCGACCTGCCGCTCGCCGCGGACTTCCACCGTCTCGGCCTCGGCGAGCCGCTCGCGGTCTCCGCCACACAGGGGCTCGGCACAGGTGATCTGCTCGACCGGATCGTCGCGTTGTTGCCGCTTGAGGAGTCCGAGGATGCCGACGAGGATGAGATTCGCCTGGCGCTGATCGGCCGCCCCAACGTCGGCAAGTCCTCGCTCGTCAACCGCTTCCTCGGCGAAGAGCGGGTGATCGTCTCCGAGGTCGCCGGCACCACCCGCGACGCGATCGACACGCCCCTGATCGTGGATGGCCGCAGGCTCGTCCTGATCGACACCGCGGGCATGCGCCGCCAATCGAAGGTCTCGGACTCCGTCGAGTACTACACGACCCTCCGCTCCCAGCGCGCCGCCGAGCGCGCCGATGTGGCGCTCGTGGTCTGCGATGCCACCGACGGCGTCACCGCGCAGGACCTGCGCGTCGCGGAGCTTGCGATGAAGGCAGGCTGCGCCACCGCGATCGTGCTCAACAAGTGGGACCTCTACTCGGAGTCCCACCCACCCACCGAGCAAGACTTGGACCACGAGCGCGCGCGCGTAGCCCAGAAGCTGCGCCTGCGCCCGCGCGTGCTCACCGCGAGCGCCAAGACCGGTCGCAACGTTTCGCGCCTCATCGCCGAGACGCTCGCCCTCGGCGACCGCCGCCGCGCGCGCATCCCCACCCCCGAGCTCAACCGCTTCCTCGCCGAGGCCGTCCAGGCGCGCCAGCCGCCCGTCGGCACGCGTCGCGGATCTGGCCAGCACCGCCTCAAGTTGATCTACATGGCTCAGATCGGCGAGCGCCCGCCGCGCTTTGCCATCCAGGTCAACTCGCGAGCGCGCGTCACCCGCGACTACGCCTACTTCATCGAGAACCGCCTGCGTGCCCGCTACGGCATGGACGGAGTGCCCCTGATCGTGGACTTCGTCGAGCGCGGGACGCGCACCCGCGAGCGCGCGGCGTAACGCGCACCGCTCTTGGCGGCCGCGCACGCGCCTTTTGGCGGCGCCGCCGCACGCCTTCCACACCGTCGCGCTCGCGCCGAATAGACTTCCTCGGACTTCTTCCCGCGACGTGGAGCAGATCTGAAAGCCATGAGCCACCATTCCGATAAAGAGTTCTTGTTCACCTCCGAGTCAGTCACGGAGGGCCACCCGGACAAGATCGCCGACCAGATCTCGGACGGCGTGCTCGACGCCGTCCTCACCGACGACCCCTACGGCCGCGTCGCCTGCGAGACGCTCGTCAACACCGGCCTGATCGTCGTCTCCGGTGAGATCTCCACCGACACCTACGTCGACATCCAGCACGTCGCGCGCGAGACCGTTCGCAAGATCGGCTACGACAACGCGATCTACGGCTTCGATTGCGACACGTGCGCCGTCATCAACGCGATCGACAAGCAGTCTCCCGACATCGCCCAAGGCGTGGACGCCGCCTACGAGACGCGCCACGACCCCGCCGACGAGGACGAGCTCGACGTCGCCGGAGCGGGAGACCAGGGGATGATGTTCGGCTACGCCTCCAATGAGACCGAGGAGCTGATGCCGCTGCCGATCGCCCTGGCCCACAAGCTCTCCAAGCGCCTGGCCGAGGTACGCAAGGGCGAGGTCCTGCCCTACCTGCGCCCGGACGGCAAGACGCAGGTCACGGTGCGCTACCAGGACGGGCGCCCGGTCGAGATCGAAAAGATCCTGATCTCGACCCAGCACGCCGACGGGATCGACTCGGAGTCCCTGATCAAGCCCGACCTGTTCGAGCACGTCCTGCGCCCCGTGCTGCCCGCGGAGCTCTACGACGAGAAGAAGCTGATGAAGAACTTCCTCGTCAACCCCACCGGTCGCTTCGTGATCGGTGGTCCGATGGGCGACTGTGGTCTCACCGGGCGCAAGATCATCGTCGACACCTACGGCGGCATGGCCCGTCACGGCGGCGGCGCCTTCTCCGGCAAGGACCCCTCCAAGGTCGATCGCTCGGCCGCCTATGCCGCACGCTGGGTGGCCAAGAACATCGTCGCCGCCGGTCTCGCCGACCGCGCCGAGGTTCAGGTCGCCTATGCGATTGGGGTGGCGCATCCCGTATCCGTCATGGTCGAGACGTTCGGCACCGAGAAGATCGGTCGCGGACAGATCGCCAAGCTGGTGGACGAGCACTTCGACCTGCGTCCCGGAGCGTTTCGCGAGGAGCTCAAACTGCACCGCCCGATCTACCAGAAGACCGCCGCCTACGGACACTTCGGTCGCGACGATCACGACTTCACGTGGGAGAAGACCGACAAGGCCGAGGCGCTGCGCGCCGCCGCCGGGCTCTCGGCCGCCGAGGCTCCCGCCTGAAGCAGAGCCATCGCATTGTCTAGCCGCGCCATCGTCTAGCCGCGCCGGGTCTGGGCGCCCGGCGTGGTCCGGCGCCGGGTCTAGGGTGGGCCGGTGTCCGCGATCGCCCAGGTGGAGCCGATGACAACGGCCCGCGCGATGCGCGGGCCGTTCGACTACCGCCTGCCCGAGGAGTTGCGCGAGGGCGTCACCATCGGCTCGATGCTCGTCATCCCCTTCGGGCGGCGCGAGATCCTCGGGGTGGTCACGGCGCTGGCCGACCACAGCGAGGTCTCAGAGGAGAAGCTCCTCGCGCCTCTGCGGGCACTCGACCTCGGCGTGCCGATCGACCTCGTCGCGCTCGCCGAGTGGCTCGCCGAGGAGTACTGCTCGACGCTCGCCCGCGCGCTCGCCCTGGTGCTACCCCCCGCGGCCACACGGCGCCTCAGCGGGCGCAAACGCCGCCTCGCGCCGCCCCGCCCCGAGCACATTCAGGTCGGGGCCCGCACCTTGCGCCCGCCAGAGCTCACAGCCGAGCAGTCCGCTGCGCTCGCCACCCTGACCGAGGCGCTCGCGGGCGGGACGACACAGACGCGCCTGCTTGCCGGGATCACGGGGTCCGGAAAGACCGAGGTCTACCTGGGCGCCTGCGCCGAGGCGCTGGCACGCGGGCGCGGCGCGATCGTGCTCGTCCCGGAGATCGCGCTCACGCCCCAGATCGTCGGGCGTTTCGTAGAGCGCTTCGGCGACACGGTGGCCGTCCTTCACTCGCGTCTCACCATCGCCCAGCGCCGCGAGGAGTGGCGTCGCCTGCGCGTCGGCGAGGCGCGCGTCTGCGTTGGGCCGCGCTCGGCCGTCTTCGCCCCGATCGAGCGACTCGGCCTGATCGTGATCGACGAGGAGCACGACTCCTCCTACAAGCACGAGGGGGACCCGCGCTATGACGCGCGCACGGTAGCCGCCCGCCGCGCGAGCGATTGCGGCGCGCTCCTGCTGCTCGGCAGCGCCACCCCGCGCCCGGAGAGCGTCCACGAGGCGACCGGCCTGCTGCGTCTGTCCAAGCGCGTCGACGCCCGCCCCCTGCCTCAGGTAACAGTGCTCGACATGCGCGAGCAGCCACACGGCCTGCACCCGCTCACGGCGCAGGCGCTCGCGGAGGTTCGCGCCACGGGTGGCAAGGCGATCGTGCTGCTCAACCGTCGCGGCTGGTCCAACTTCCTCACCTGTCGCTCCTGCGGGCGCGTGTGGGGCTGCCCGCAGTGCGACGTCGCGCTCGTGCTTCACCGTGCCAGCGCCCTTGTGGCCTGCCACCACTGCGGGCACCGGGAGCCCGCACCCCGCCGTTGCGAGTGCGGCTCAAGCTCGGTGGCCCGCCACGGCGCAGGCACCGAGCGCATGCAGCACGACCTCGCCGCCGCGCTCGACGACGGACATTTTCCGGTGTTCCGGCTCGACGCCGACACGGTCGGGGGCCAGGCGGGCGGGGACGGCGTAGCCGGCTTGCTCAGCCGTTTCGAGGCGGCGCCCGCGGGTGTCCTGATCGGCACGCAGATGGTCGCCAAGGGCCACGACTTCGCCGACGTCACGCTCGGCGTCGTGCTCGACGCCGACGCCACCCTTCGCTTCCCCGACTTCCGCGCCGAGGAGCGCACATTCGCGCTCGTCACTCAGCTCGCCGGGCGCGTCGGACGCGGGGGAGAGGGACGCGTGCTCGTGCAGACGATGGCCCCGAGCGCGCGCTCGATCCTCCATGCCGCCGCCCACGACAGCGACGGCTTTCTGGCCGGAGAGCTCCAGCGTCGCCAGGCGCTCGGCTATCCGCCCTTCTCGAGCCTCGTGCGGGTCGTGTGCTCCGCCGAGCGGTCCCCTCGCGCTCGCGCCGCCGCCGATGAGGTCCGCTCGGGCCTCGCCGGCTCCGAGGGCAGCGTGCTTGGGCCGGCCGGTCTGTTTCGCCTGCGTGGACGCGAGCGTCAGGTGCTCGTCGTCAAGGCTCCTCCGGAGAGTCGTTCAGCTGTGATCCGCGGCGTCGGCGCGGCGGTCCAACGCGTCGCGGGAGACCGCGCGCACGCGGGCGTCAGCTACAGCGTGGACGTCGATCCCCAGTAGCTGGTTGGGTCGAGGCGGCCGTTCCGCGGCGTGTCGCCTCGCCCGCGCCGCTCGATGTGCCGGCCGATCTTCGATCGGCAGCGCGCCTGTGTTCGTGTACGACGTATCCATCCACGGCTCGATCGCCTCGACCGATCAGTCCCCTTCGAGTGTCCTTAGACTTGAGGACGATGAGCGACGAAGAGGTCATGGACGCCGAGGTGGAGCCCGAGGAGGGCGCCTCGACCGTCGCCGAGCTCGACCCCGAGACGCGCGCGCGCCGCGACGCCGCGCTGCGCCACGTGCGCAAGTTCGGCGACCCCGTCCTGCGCACCACCGCCCTCCCGGTTGACCGCTTCGACGAGGCCCTCTCCGCCGAGATCGAGCGGATGGGGGAGCTGATGCACGACGCGCTGGGCATCGGCCTGGCCGCCACCCAGCTCGGCGTGCTTCACCGCGTGCTCGTCTACCGCGCCTACAGCGAGGACCCGCTCACCGCGCTCGTCAACCCCACCATCGAGTGGTCGGGCGTTGAGCTGGAGACGCTCGAGGAGGGTTGCCTCAGCCTGCCGGGTGTCCACGTCGAGGTCGAACGTCCCTCGCAGGTACGGGTCCGTGCACAAGACAGGGAGGGCAAGGAGCTGGTCATCGAGGCCGAGGGCTTGGAGGCACGCGTAATCCAACACGAGGTCGACCACCTCGACGGCATCCTGATCCTCGATCGCATCTCGCGCGAGCAGCGCAAGCAGGCCATGCGCGCCATGCGCGAGGCCGTCACTGCCGCAAGCGCCGCATAGCCGGCGCTCGGTTGCCTTGCGGATAGGCTGGCGGGACCAGTGCGCACCGTTTTCCTTGGCACGTCCGAGTTCGCCGCCGCCGTGCTCGCGCGCCTCGCGGGCGAGCACGAACATCCCGGCCCCCACCGCCCCCTCCTCGTCGTCACGCGCCCCGACCGCCCCGCGGGGCGCGGGCGCAAGCTAACCTCGCCGCCTGTTGCCCTGCTCGCGCGCGATCTGGGCCTCGACCTGGCCCAGCCCGAGAGCGTCAACGATCCCGTTGCACGCGAGCTGATCGCAAGCGTCGCCCCCGAGGCCATCGTCGTTTGCGCCTTCGGCGCGCTCGTCAAGGAGCCCCTGCTCTCCGACTACGAGCTACTCAACGTCCACCCCTCCCTGCTTCCCCGCTGGCGCGGCGCCGCCCCGATCGAGCGCGCGATCATGGCGGGCGACGACCGCACGGGCGTGTCGATCATGCGCCTCACCGCGGGCCTCGACAGCGGGCCCGTGTCTCTCGCCGCGACCGAGCCGATCCTCCCGGAGGACACTTTCGGATCGCTTGCCCCACGGCTCGAGCGGGCCGGTGGCAAGCTGCTTGTGAGCGCGCTCGACACGCTTGGCCGCGGTGAGTCCCTCGCGTTCGTCGAACAGGACGAGGGACCGGTTACCTACGCCGAGAAGATCGCCCCCGCCGACCGCCTGCTCGACCCG
The DNA here is from genome assembly GCA_963742945.1 of uncultured Solirubrobacterales bacterium. GTDB lineage: Bacteria > Actinomycetota > Thermoleophilia > Solirubrobacterales > Solirubrobacteraceae > Palsa-744. The sequence goes on from CAVUNX010000011.1 coordinate 239,821, forward strand.
GCCTCCTCCGCCGTGGAGCTCGAGCGCGTCGTGCGCGCGCTTTCCCCACACGTTGGCGCGCGCGTAGCTCTCGCGGACGGCACGCTCATCGGAGTGCGGCGCGCCGTGCTTGCGCCCGATGCGCCGAGGCCCGGCTCGGGCGTGCACGCAAACGGCGGCCGCCTGCTGCTCGGTTGTTCTCCGGGCGCGCTCGAGCTGCTCGAAGTCCAGCCGCCGGGCAAGCGCCCGATGGAGGCCGGCGCGTTCTTGCGCGGCCACGGAGCGCCCACCTCCTGATGGCACAGCCCGGTGGGCGACAGGGAGCGAAGGCAAGGGACGCACGCGCTCAGCGCCCGGGGGGCGCGCCCATCGCGCCTGCCCGACGCTGTGCCTACTCGGTCGTGCGTCGCGTCTTCGAGCAGGGCGCCTACGCCGATCAGGCCTTGCAGTCCGAGGCCCGCGAGCTCGACGCACGCGACCGCGCGCTTGCGATGCGGCTCGCCTACGGCACGATCCAGCGCCGCCTCACCCTCGACCACCTGATCGAGCGTCTCGCCGCCCGCCCTGCCGAGCGGCTCGACCCACCCCTGCTGGCCGCTCTGCGGCTCGGCCTCTACGAGCTGCTGTACACGGGCGGCGCCCCCGACCGTGCGATCGTCGCCGACTGCGTGGAGCTCGCAAAGACGACCCGCGGCTCAGGCCACGGCCTGGTCAACGCCGTCCTGCGTCGCGCCGCCCGCGAGGGCCCCCCGACGCTGCTCGGCTCCCTGCGTGAGGACACCCCGGAGCTGGCCGCCGTCGCCCACTCCCACCCCCGGTGGATCGCCCGCCTGTGGTGGCAAGAGCTCGGTTCTTCTGAGGCCCTCGCCCTGATGGCAGCCGACAACGAGCCGGGCGAGTTGGCCGTACGCGTCAACACGCTCTGTGCCGATCCGCCGACGCTCGCCGGCGAGCTGACGGTACCCACCCACCCGGATCCGGAGATCCCCGAGGCGCTTGTGCTCGACGGGCCCCTCGACCTGCACGGCTCGAGCGCCTGGGGTCGTGGCGCGATCCTCGCCCAATCGCGAGCCGCCATGCTCGTCTCGCGCTCCCTCGACCCCCAGCCCGGCGAGCGCATCCTCGACCTCTGCGCCGCCCCGGGCGGCAAGAGCACCCACATCGCCGCGCTCATGCGCGACGAGGGCGAGGTCCTGGCCGTCGAGCACAATCCCAAGCGCGCAGCGGAGCTGCGCGACACCGCGCGCCGCCTGCACGCCGGCAGCGTCCATGTCGAGATATCTGACGCCGCCCTCCCCCGACCCGAGGGAGCCGTCTTCGACCGGGTGCTCGTGGACCCACCCTGCTCGGGGCTCGGCACCTTGCAGGCGCGCCCGGACCTGCGCTGGCGCGTCACCCCCGAGCACATCACCCGACTCGCGCGGATCCAGACTGCCATCCTCGCCTCCGGCGCCGCCGCGCTCCGTCCGGGTGGCGTGCTGGTCTATTCCACATGCACCATCTCCCCAGCCGAGAACGAGCTCCTCCTCGAGCGCTTCCTCGCTCAGAACCACGACTTCGCGCTCGAAGACCTCACGAACGAACAGCAAATCCATACCCATCCACGGGCCCCCAAGCTGCTCCTGACAATGCCCCACCGCGACCGCACGGCCGGCTTCTTCATCGCCCGCATGCGGCGAATGAGCCAGCCCCGCGCGGGTAGGCTCTGAGAATGGAGGACGGCCATACCACCCCCTCGAAAGAGCAGGTCAACCTCGGGCCCCTGTGCCCTAACTGCGCCGAGCCCTGGCTGCGCCCCACGAACCTCCCCGGGCGCTACCGCTGCGTCTACTGCCTGCACCGCTTCGAGCTCTCCTCCGTCTGCCCGAACTGCGGCGAGCACTCCACAATCGTGCGCATGTCCTCCACCTCCATTCTCAAGTGCAACAACTGTGGGGACTCCATGCTGATGCCCATCTGAGGGCGTCGGCTGAGATGATCTGACCGTGACGACCGGAGAACTTCTGCGCGGGGTGCGTGTCGCGCCCTCGATTCTCTCCGCGGACTTCGCCCGCCTCGGTGAGCAGGTCGGCGAGGTGCTTGACGCGGGGGCGCGCGTGATCCACGTCGACGTCATGGACGGTCACTTCGTCCCGCTCGATCACGATCGGCCCGCTGGTCGTCTCCGCCTTGCGCGAACAGGTCGAGCAGGTCGGCGGGGTTCTTGACGTTCACCTGATGATCGAGCGTCCAGAGCGCCACATCGAGGAGTTCGTCCGGGCCGGCGCTCACTCGATCACCTTCCACGCCGAGGCCACTTCGCATGCGGCCTACGCCGCCGCTCTGGTGCGCGACGGTGGCGCCACCGTCGGCGTCGCCATCAACCCCGCCACGCCCGTCGGCGCGCTCGCCGAGCTCGTCGGCGCGATCGACCTTGCGCTCTGCATGACCATCAACCCCGGTTGGGCCGGACAGCCGCTCATCGAGCACACACTCGACAAGGTCACACGCCTGCGCCACATCCTCGGAGACGACGTCGCTCTTGAGGTGGATGGCGGGATCGATCCCGAGACCGCGCCCCGCTGCCGCGCCGCGGGCGCCAACCTCCTGGTCGCGGGATCGGCCGTCTTCGGGTCTCCCGATCCCCCCTCCGCCTATCGGGCGATCGTGGAGGCCGCGGGCGCGCTCTGAGGGGCCGGAGTCCCGCGCCTGTAGACCACGCCAAGCAGCAGCGCGAGCAGGCTCGTCGCGCCGAGATATCCCACCTCGGTTCGCAACAGTTCTTCGGAGACGAGCGGCGTCAGCATCCACGCGACGAACACCACCGCCGCCACGATCCAGCAGGTCGCCGCCGCGCGGGCTTCGTTGCGGGCAAGCGCCGCCTGATTGAGCGCCCCGGAGGCGAGATGCATGCCCATCCCCAGCCCGATCAGCGCAAGCCCCACGCGGCCGTATTCGAAGCTCTGGCCGAACAGCGCTTTCATCACCGGCGGGCCGACCGCCAGCAGGCCGAGCGCCACCGCGAGCGCAAACACGGCGATCGCCATCACGGTCACGCGGATCGCGTGCGCGAAGGCCTCGTGGCCCTCGGTCGCCTCCAAGCCCGTGAGGTGCGGCAGCAGCGATGTCTGGATCGCCTGGAAGAGTTGAAGCGGCGCGCGGGCTATCAGCAGCACGTTGAACACGATCCCCGCGAGCGCCACGTTCACGGACGTGATGTCCACCGTCAACACCGCCGCGTTCAGCAGCGTCTGCTCGGAGAGCATCACGCCCGACACGGCGAACGCGAACCCCGACCCGTGCCGCAGCGAGAGCTCATCGGCGGCCACCGCCTCCTCGACTCCCTCTGTCCCTGGCCCTGCCAAGGCGGCGTCGAGCTCCTCCATCTCAGGCGCTCCTTCCGGCTCGGGTGGGTGGGCACCGGTCCGCGAGAAGGCCGCTGGCACAACCACCAGCGAGACGAACGGCGCCGCGGCGATGCCAAGCGCCACCGCCGTCTGCCCGCTGGTGATCCCCAACGCCGCGGCAAGCGCGAAGCACAGGCGTGACACAGACTCCATCAGCACCAGACCCCCGAACAGCCCGAAGTACTCGTGACCGGCCAACCACCCGCGCGCGAAGTAGCTGGCCGCGTATGCGAGCGTCCCCACCACCAGCACGTAGTACAGGGCCCCGTAGTGCCCAAACACGTTGTCGATCAGCTCTTCCCTCAGTGCCAACGCCACGATGAGAAAAATCAACGCGAACCCGGCCTGAATCGCGATCGGCACGCGCACCGAATGCTGCACATGCCCTCGCGCCCTGCGATCGGCGATCGTTCGGCTCAGCAGCTGTTCGATCGGCCTGTAGATCACCGAGATGATCACGAACATGATCGACCACAACAGGTCCACGCGCTTGGCGGCCTCTTCGCCCAGCACGTGGCTCGCGATCGAGAAGTACGCGAACGTCAGCACGCCCGTGCTCGCGATCCCGATCGAGAGCAGGCGCGCCCCGCTGCCGTAGGAACGACCCCCCTTCACCTCACCTTGTCCGCCCCCGCCGGACGCGTGGGTGCCCCCGTCGGGCGTATCGAGCGGCTGTCCCGGCATGTCCGACGGTTGGCCGGGCGCTTGGCTAGAGGCGGACAAGCAGCATCGTCCAGGGGAACGGCGAGCGGGTCTCCTCGACCTCCCCGTAGCGCGACAAGAGCTGCACGAACGAGCGCTTGGACCAGTGGTTGAGGTGCCCGGGGGTGTTACCCAGCTGCGGCCAATATGCCCCGCGGGCCATGTTCAGCATCCTCCACAGAGGCTCGCGCGGGACCGACACGAGCAGCCTGCTCTCCCCACAGCGGGCCATCTCAGAGAGCGTGTGCTCCGGGTCGGGGACGTGCTCGAGCACCTCGATCGCCGTCACCAGGTCAAACTCGTTCTCAGCAAACGGCAGGTTCTCGGCACGCATAACTCGGTACTCGAGGTTCGGCGCCTCGCGCTCGGCCCACCCCGCCTGGACCGATGGCTCCTCGAGGTCGATCCCCACGACACGGGCCTCCCCGAGCCGTTGCGCCCACTCGTGGACGAGCACCCCCTCCCCACAGCCCACGTCGAGCAACGAGGTGGGGCTCGCCCCCGCAAACAGCTCATCGAGCGTGCGCTCGAAGCCACTCATCATCCGTCTCACCAGCGGATTCCTCGAGCCGTACTTGTCATACGTGTTGCCGGTGACGATCCCCTCCTCAGACACGGTGACACCACCGCTCATACCTCGACCGTCTCCTCGGCGGGTGTCTTCTCCTGCGCCCCCCCGGTCCTGTTCTCCTTCCGCTCGGCGGCGCCGCTCATGTCGCCGCCCGAGGCTGGCCGGGCCGGGTTCGATTCATAGTGAGAGGGCTCAACCCCGAGCTGCAACTCGATCCTACGCACCCGCTCGAATGTCTTCTGCGTCATCACGCGCTGTGCCGCCAACAGGTCACCGATCACGCCCAGCGCCCACAGCACAACCGCGGCGATGAACAGCACCGCCCCCAGGATCAGCGACTGCACGTGCCCCTTCCCGTTCCCTTCCGCGTAGGCCACCACGAAACGGATCCACACCGCAAGCGACACGAGCCCGATCAGCGCCAGCCAGGCTCCAGAACACCCGCAGCGGCTCGTACTGCGCGTAGATGCGGAAGATCGAGATCGAGTTTCTTCGCACATATGCCCACATCGACGGGAACAGGCGCGACTCGCGCGTCTTCGGGTTCGTGCGGATCGGGACGTGGTCGATCGCCACCAGGTGCTTGCCCGCCTGGATGATCGTCTCGAGCGTATAGGTGAATTTCGAAACCACCAGGATCTGGATCGCCGCCTCGCGGTTATAGGCCCGGAAACCCGACGTCGTGTCGGGCACGTCTGTCGAGGACGCCTGACGCACCACCCACGATCCGAGACGCTGCAGGCTCTTCTTCAGCCCTGAGAAATGATCGATGTTGGTCACCTCACGGTCGCCCACCACCATGTCGGCGTCGCCCCTGGAGGATCGGTCGCACGAGCTTGACGATGTCCGGTCCGTAGTACTGGTTGTCGGCGTCCGTATTCACCACCACGTCCGCGCCCAGCTTCAGGCACGCGTCGAGACCCGCCTGAAAGCCCGCGGCGAGGCCCTTGTTGTTCGTGAGCCTCACAATGTGGTCGATCCCGTGTGCTCTCGCCACCGCGATCGTCTCGTCGGTCGAGCCGTCGTCGACGATCAGCCACTCCACCACCTCGAACCCCTCCACATCGCGCGGGAGGTCCGCCAGCGTCTGTGGCAGTTGCTCCGCCTCGTTGAAGCAGGGGATCTGGATGATGAGCTTCATCGGGGAAAGCCTATCCCGTCGGCCCGCGGCTTCTTGCCGGGAACCTGCCCTTTCGATTACCCGGGTTGAGTAGGACCCCATCCTGTGAGCGGCCCCCCTCGCGCAGATAGGCTCTACGGCCGATGGCAAGCGCGACGTTGACCCGGACCGGACCGGGGGCTATGCAGCTGCGGCGATTGCGTGCCATGCCCGCCTCGAGGTGGGCCAAGCTCGCGTTCGCCCTCATGTGCGTGCTCGCCCTCGTCGGCTACTTCGCCTTCCCCACCTATCCCACCTACGACTCCTTCTACGCGCTGCTGTGGGGACGCGACGTCCTGCACCTGCACATGCCTGACTTCCAGCGTCTACCGCGGCCCCACCGAGCACCCGCTTGCGATCGCCTTCGGTGCCCTCTGCTCGATCTTCGGCCAGGGCGGGGCGCGCCTCATGGTGCTCGCCTCGATCGCCTCGTTCGTGGCGCTCGTCGCCGGGGTCTACCGGGTCGGCAGGCTCTGCTTCGGACCGGTCGTCGGGGTGACCGCGGCCCTGCTCGTCCTGAGTCGCTTCTTCGTGGAGAACCTCGCCGCTCAGGGCTATCTGGACATCTCCTATGTCGCGCTCATCGTGTGGGCCGCGGCGCTTGAGATCGAGCGCCCGCGGCGCGGCCCGATCGTGTTCGCGCTGCTCGCCGCAGCCGGCCTGCTGCGTCCTGACGCTTGGCTTTTGAGCGGCGATCTACTGGCTGTGGTGTGTTGGATGGCCCACCCACCCCGCCGACAACCCCACACGCCTGCGCTATCTCGGGCTCGGTCGCGATCGCCCCCGTCTTGTGGCTGGGCGTCGACGCGATCGTGACCGGCAACCCGCTCTACTCCCTTGCACTCCACCTCGGGCCTGGCCGCCGAACTCGGTCGCACCCAGAGCTTCTCTGAAGTGCTCTCCTCGACGTGGTCCTATGCGGTGCGGATCGACAAGTTGCCCGTTGTGCTCGGTGGCCTGCTCGGCCTGCTCATAGGCGATCTGGCTCGCGCCGCGACGAGTGCTCGTGCCGCTCGTCGTGCTCGCCTGGCTCCTGTTCGTGTTCATCGCGGAGGGCGCCGCCGGCGCGTCGGTCGTCGATCGCTACATGGTCGGTGCGGCCGTCGTGACGCTCGTCTTCTGCGCCGTCGCGGTCGGCGGTTGGTCGATGCTCGAGCGCGGCACCGCCTTGCGGCGTGTATGGATGGCCGGCGCGGCTCTGCTCGTGATCTACGGCGGGGTGTCCGCGGCCACGACGCTCAGCCTGGGAAGTCTGCGCACCACGCTCGCCTACCACGAGGACTTCCACGAGGGGCTCGTCGCGGCGCTTCACAGCCCGGCGGTCAGAGGCCCAGCTGAAGCGCTGTCCGCTGCTGTCGCTGCCCAACAACAAGCTGATCCCCGACGCGCGCTGGATCCTCGACAGCACCGGCCAGCGCAACATCGTCGCCCGCAGCCAGGCCACCGCGGACGTGCGCAAGGGCGCCCACCAGCTCAAGCGCCGGATCCGGCGCGGCAGCGTCGCGGTCTACCCGCTCGGCGAAGCCGTCTTCATCGAGGCGATCGTCGACGTCGGCGACGATCCTCGCGATCAGGTGCCCTCTGCGCGGTTTCAAGCGCGTCTACACCAGCCGCTACTACGCGGTCTATGCCAACTGCTGAGCCCGGCGACCCCGGCCTCCGGCGATGCCGGGCAACGTTCCGCGTGGGCGTGCGACGCGGATGACTCGCGAGGGTCGCTCCGCGCGACTCGCGACTGTGGGCCTGGCCGCTGCTCGGCTCGTGCTGCTTGGCGCCCTCGCTTGCGCCTGTGGGGGATCAGGCAGGGCTTGCCCTACGTCTACAACATCGACGAGGCCGGTCATTTCGTGCCCAAGGCTGTCGAGATGTCCGCACATGGCCTCAACCCGCACTACTTCGTCAACCCGCCCGCGCTCACCTATGTGCTGCACCTCGTGTTCGTGGTCTGGTTCGGGGCGGGCCACGTCCTGACCCGCGAATACGACGTGCATCCTGACGAGGTCTTTCTCGTCGCGCGCGTCGACGTTGCCCTGCTCGGCTCGGCGGCCGTGTGGTTGCTCTACCTGCTCGGCGCTCGCCTCTTCGACCGTCGCGTCGGCCTGCTCGCGGCGGCGCTCGAGGCGGTCGCGTTCCTGCCCGTCTTCTATGGGCACCTCGCGCTCAACGACGCCGCCACGCTCTTGCCGCTCACGCTCTCGCTGCTGGGGAGCGCCGGAGTCATGCGCCACGGGCGCATGCGCGACTATGCGCTCGCCGGGGTCGGTCTCGGCCTTGCCTGCGCGAGCAAGTACACGGCCGGTATCGCGATCCTCCCGCTCGCCGCGGCTGTCGCTGCTCACTATCTGGCCTCCATGGATGGGATGCCCACCCCCGATGCCCACCCACCCCGGCGGGCGAAGTGTGCTCGTGGGGCTCACCATCGCGGGCGCATGCGCGCTCGCCGCGTTCCTGCTCGCCAATCCCTACGCCGTGCTCGACTTCCACCGCTTTCACTCGGAACTCGTCCACCAGTCGAGCCTCTCCGAGGAAGCCCAGGGCAAGCTCGGGGCGCCCAGGCAGGGGGGTCTCCTCTACTACCTGTGGTCGTTCACCTGGGGGCTCGGATGGGCTCCCGCGCTCGCTGCGCTGCGGCGGCGCGATCGCGATCTGGCCGTCGCAACGCCCGCATCGGTTGGCTGCTCGTGCCCGCGCCGATCCTGTTCCTCGCATTCATGGGCCTGCAGGATCGCTACTTCGGGCGCTGGCTCTTGCCGATCTTCCCGATCGCGTGTCTGCCTCGCCGCGTATTTTGCGTGTTGAGGTGGGACTCGCGCGTGTGCGTCGGGGCGAACCGGCATGGCTTGACGCGCGCGTTGCTCGCAACGGGAGGCCCCACGCGCACGCGTGGGACGCACTGTCGCGGTCCTCGCGGGCGTTCTCGCGGTGACTCCTCCTGCTCGCTCAAGGTCTCCTCTTCAGCGTGCACAACGACCTCGTGCTCGCCCGCGCGGACACGCGCAACCTGACACGAGCTGTGGATGGTCTCCCACGTACCACGCGGCGCTCGCATCGTGCTCGAGCCGGTCGTGCTTGAACTCGTGGATCGAGGAAGGTGGGGGCTCGGGCGCCAAGCGCTGGCAAAAGTATCCGTCACTGGAGTCGGTGATCGCACCCGACGGCACGCTCGCTCCACAGACGGTCCACTCGGTGGCGTTCGAGGACTATGAGACCACGCTCGGCCCTGCGTTGATCGGTTGGTATGAGCGACAGGGCTACTGCTGGGTGGTGAGCGGCTCGACCGAGTCGGGACGCGCGTTTGCCGACCCTCGCGCCGCGCCTCTCGCGGTCGCCTACTACCGAGCGCTCTCCCGGCAAGCCGAAGTGGCCTATAGCGTCTCTCCCTACTCGCCAGGCTCGCGACCGCCCAGGTTCAACTTCGACTGGACATTCGACTATTACCCGCTCTCCTATGTGCGCCCAGGCCCACAGATGACCGTCTATCGCCTGCGCAACGGACGCTGCGCTGGTGGCGGATAGGGCCTGAGCCCCTATCCTGGACGCTCGTATGACAATCACCACCGACACCGACCGCGTCCATCTCGCGCGAGCGATCGAGCTCGCCGAGCAAGGGGCGCGGCGAGGTGAAGCCAAACCCTCTCGTGGGAGCTGTCGTCGCGCGCGAGGAGGAGGTGCTCGGCGAGGGCTGGCACGAGCACTATCGGTGGCCCTCACGCCGAGGTCAACGCGATCGAGACATGCGGGCGGCCGACCTCACCGGCGCGACGTTGTACGTCTCGCTCGAGCCGTGCTGCCACGAGGGCAATACGCCACCGTGTACCGACGCGATCATGCAGGCCGGCATCGGGCGCGTCGTCGTCGCCTCTGACGACCCCACCGAGAAGGCCTCGGGACGTGGCCTCGGGATTCTGCGCGACGAGGGGGTCGAGGTGGTAGTCGCCGATGGTGAGTTGGCTGCTCGCGCGCGTCTGCTCAACCAACCGTTTCGCAAGCACGCGCGTGTGGGGCGCCCCTGGGTGCTGTTCAAGTCGGCGATGACCCTCGACGGCAAGGTCGCCACGAGAGCCGGCGATTCCCAATGGATCAGCGGTGAGGAAAGCCGCCTGCTCGCCCACACCTGGCGCGCGTCGGTCGATGCCGTGGTCGTCGGGATCGGCACGGCCCTGGCCGATGACCCCCGGCTGACCGCGCGCCCGGACGGTATTCCGGCCGAGCTTCCCCGCCAACCTCGCCGCGTGGTGTTCGATTCGCTGGCTCGCCTGCCGATCTCCTCGCAGCTTGTGAGCGCCGCCGACAGGGTGCCTCTGACCGTGTGCGTCTCGCGCGCCGCGGCGCGTTCTGACACCGACGCGCTCGAGGCAGCAGGCGCGGAGGTGCTCGTCGCCACCGGTGAGAACGAGCCGGCGCGCGTGCGCTCGGCGCTCGATCAGCTCGGTGCGAGCGGGATCGCCTCGGTGCTGCTCGAGGGTGGCCCGCACCTCGCCGGAGCGTTCCTGGACGCGGGCGAGGTCGATGAGATCCGTCTGTTCCTCGCGCCGATCCTGCTCGGAGGGCGCACGGCGCGCGATCCCCTGGAGGGCGAAGGCGTGGAGCTCATCTCCGAGGCCCAACGCGCTCTCTCCTTCGACTGCGACCGTGTCGGTGAGGACCTGTTGATATCGGCTCGCCTGCGCGAGTGGTAGACGGCCGGGATGAGGCTCCAGACGTGTTCACCGGCCTGATCGCCGATCTCGGCAGTGTCAGCTCGGTCCAGCGTGACGCCCAGGGCGTGACGCTCGAAGATATCGACGCCCCTCGCCGGCGAGCTCACGGAGGGCGACTCTGTAGCGGTCAACGGCGTCTGCCTAACGGCCACCACGGTGCACGACAAGGGCTTTTGCGCCCAGGCGATGATGGAGACGCTCAGGCGCTCCTCGTTCGAGCGGCTGCGAGCAGGATCTCACGTCAATCTGGAGCTCCCCCTGCGGGCCGACGGGCGGCTCGGGGGCCACATCGTGTTGGGCCACGTCGATGGGACCGGTGCGATCGAGCGGGTGCGAGAAGAGGGGTTCGCGCGAATCCTCGACATAGACGCCGAGGAGGAGCTCGCGCGTTATCTGGTGGAGAAGGGTTCGGTGGCCGTGGACGGCGTGAGCCTCACCGTCAGCGAAGTTCGCGACCGTGGTTTCTCGGTGTCGCTGATACCTGAGACGCTCACGCGCACTAGCCTCGGGGAGGCGCAGGTCGGGGATCGGGTCAACCTCGAGGTGGACATCCTCGCCAAGCATCTAGAGCGACTCATGGAGAAGACCCGCATATGACCCAGTCCAAGACACAGACCCCGTTTGCCACCGTCGAGGAGGCAATCGAGGAGATCAGGCAGGGCAAGATGGTCGTCGTCTGCGATGACGAGGATCGCGAGAACGAGGGCGACCTTACGATGGCCGCTCAGTTCGCGACACCGGGAGCGATCAACTTCATGGCCAAGGAGGGCCGAGGACTGATCTGCCTGTCGCTGACCTCCGAGCGCTGCGACGAGCTCGGCCTCGATCTGATGGCGGCCAAGAACGAGTCCTCGTTCGAAACCCCGTTCACGGTCTCGGTCGAGGCGCGTGAGGGCGTGACGACCGGTATCTCGGCGCACGATCGGGCACACACGATCCAGGTCGCGATAGATCCTGAGAGCGCCCCACGCGATCTGGTCCAGCCAGGACATGTCTTTCCGCTCAAGAGTCGCGCCGGTGGCGTGTTGGAGCGGGCAGGCCAGACCGAGGCGGCGGTGGATCTGGCACGGCTCGCGGGCCTGAATCCAGCCGGTGTGATCTGCGAGGTGATGAACGACGACGGCACAATGGCGCGCGTCCCCGACCTGGTCGACTACTGCGCGCGCCACAAGCTGAAGATGATCACCGTGGCCGAGCTGATCGCATACCGCCGACGCCATGACAAGCTCGTCGAACGCGTCGTAGCCACACGCCTGCCGACGGCCTTCGGCGACTTCGACGCGGTGGGCTACCGCTCGCTCGTGGACGACAAGCACCATGTGGCGCTCGTCAAGGGTGAGGTCTCCGGTCACGACGACGTGCTCGTTCGCGTTCACTCGGAGTGTCTCACAGGCGACGTGTTTCACTCGTTGCGCTGCGACTGTGGCGAGCAGTTGGCCTCGGCGCTGTCGATAATCGAGCGCGAGGGGCAGGGAGTGCTGCTCTATCTCTCCCAGGAGGGCCGCGGCATCGGTCTGCTCAACAAGCTGCGGGCCTACCGCCTGCAGGAGGAGGGTCTGGACACAGTCGAAGCCAACGAGCGACTCGGACTGCCGGCCGACCTGCGCGACTATGGGATCGGGGCGCAGATCCTCGTGGATCTCGGCCTCAGCTCGATCCGGATCCTCACCAACAACCCGAAGAAGATCAAGGGCCTGGAGGGCTATGGCCTGTCGGTCAGCGCTCAGATTCCCATCGAGCATGCCCCCAACGAGCACAATGAGGCCTATCTACGCACGAAGGCCCAGCGGATGGGTCACATCCTGCACCACCAGGGCCTCAACCTCGACGCGGAGCTCTTGCACGCCGAGCGCGAACAGGATCGCGAGCACCCCAGAGGGCGCAGGCGCGGCAAGTGAGCTATGCAATCGCGATCGGGCGCTTCTACGAGGAGCTCGCTGAGCGCTTGGAGCGGGGTGCCCGCGAGGCGTTCGCGCACGCGGGCCACACCGAGGTTGAGGTATTCGAGGTGCCGGGCGCCTTTGAGTTGCCCCTTGCGGCCAGCTATGCGGCGCGGTCGGGCCGCTTTGCCGGTGTGGCCTGCTTGGGTGCGGTTATCCGCGGTGAGACCGACCACTACGACTTCGTTTGTGCCGAGGCCGCGCGTGGTATCCAACAGGTTGCGCTCAGCACGGGTGTCCCGTGCGCGTTCGGGGTGCTCACGTGCGAGACGATGGAGCAGGCGCTCGCGCGCTCGGGGGGTGGAAAGCGAGACCAGGGACGTCATGCGGCCGAAGCCGTGCTGCGGATGGCGGCGTTGCGCGAACAGCTGGTGGGCGACGAGGGGGTCACCCCCGTCAAGGAGTACGGTCAGGCATCGTGGTGAACGCGGCCGGTGAGCGTCGTACCGGCGGACGGCGGGGAGAGCGGCTAGACTGCCGATCCTAATGGCCAAGGTATGTCATAGCTGCGGGAAGGGTCCCGCGTTCGGCAACAGCCGCAGTCACTCGATGGTCGCCACCAAGCGACGCTTCGACCCCAACCTGCAGAAGGTCAAGATTCTCGTTGGGAAGGCTCCCCGTCGCGTGTATGTGTGCACTCGCTGCCTGAAGGCCGGCAAGGTCACGAAGGCCCTCTGAGCATCGTTCTGGACCGCCCGGGATGCGATCACGGGGCGGTGCGGCCGGTGGCTGTGCTGGTATGACCGGCTGTGAGCAGTGATCGCGGACGCATGCGACGCATGCGATGGAGGCGAGAGGGTGACTGATACCAACCTGATTCGCTTCAGGGCGGCGGTGGCCGGGGCGCTCGCGCACCTCGAGTCCCGCAGGGAGGAGGTCAATGACCTGAACGTCTTCCCGGTCGCCGACGGCGACACGGGCGACAACATGGTGCTGACGCTCAGGGCGGTGCTGGAGGAGCTGGACCGTTTGCAGGGCAGCGACTCCGCCAGGACGATCGACGAGATCGGGCGCGAGGAGATCGTCCAGTCGGTCGCGCGCGCGGCCCTGCTCGGCGCGCGAGGCAACTCGGGAGTGATCCTCTCGCAACTGATCCGGGGCGCCGCGGAGGAGCTGGTCAGCCGCCCCGGACAGCTGATCGACGCGACGCTGATCGGCGCCGCGCTCGCCAACGCCGCCGATCGCGCATACGCGTCGGTGCGCGAGCCGGCCGAGGGGACCATCCTGACGGTGGCGCGCGAGATGGCCCACGGGATCATGGCCGACGTGGCGCACAGCCAGGACGGCGGCCGGCTCGAGCCCTCGACCGAGCCGCGCGAGCAGGACCTCGCCATCGCAAAGACGCTCGAGTGCGCTGTGCTGGCCGGCACGGAGTCGGTCAAGCGCGGGCCCGAGATGCTGGCGGCCTTGCGCGACGCCGGTGTCGTGGATGCCGGCGGGCACGCCCTCACGGTGATCTTCGCCGGTGTCGTGGCGGCCCTGCGCGACGAGGCGCCGCCTGAGCTCGAGCACTATGCGCCCGCCAAGATCACCCATCCTGAGCACAGCTCGAGCACGTATCGCTACTGCACCAACTTCGCTGTCACCGGCCGTACCCTCGCTCCCGCGCGTTTCACGGCGGCGCTTGAGGCCCTCGGGGACTCGGTGCTCGTGGTCGGGGACTCGACGACGCTGAAGGTGCATGTCCACACCGACGAGCCCGAGCGTGCCACCGCGCTGTTCGACGGGGATGGCGTCGTCTCCCATCTGGACGTGGCGGACATGCGCGTACAGATGGCTGATCGCGATGAGCGTCTCCGGCGGGCCGCGCCCACCAATGGTGTCGCGGCAGACGCCGCGACGGCGGGAGGAGCGCCGCCGCGCGTGCGTTGCGGGGCGCTCGCTGTAGTCAACGGGGCGGGGCTTACGCGGATGTATCGCGAGCTGGGCGTGCACACGATCGACGGTGGGCCGACGCTCAACCCCTCCACCTACGAGCTGCTCGCTGGGATTCACGAGGTGCCGGCCGAGGAGGTGGTCGTGCTCCCCGGCAGCGCCAACGTCGTGATGGCCGCCGAGCGTGCCGCCGAGCTCTCCGACAAGCAGGTCCTCGTCGTGCCCGCCACGAGCCAACAGGTCGGTCTCGCGGTGGCGGTGGCGCTACAGAGTGGTCGAAGTGTGCGTGAGAACGCGAAGGCCATGCACGAAGCTCTCACGGCGCTGCGCACAGGCGCTGTGGCGCCCGCGGCGCGCGATGACGCGCAGGGACGCTTCACGGAGGGTCAGGCGGTTGGCTTCGTCGAGGAGGAGGTGGTGGCCTGGGGCGAGCCCCGCGAGACGCTGCTTGCCGTGCTGCGGAGACTTGCCGACGAGGCGGAGCTGATCAGCGTGCTGGCGGGTGAGGATGCGCCGTTGGAGCTTGAGCAGATGGGGTCGATCATGAACGGGGAGGTCGAGCTCGAGTTGCGCGAGGGCGGACAGCCCGCCTACTGGTGGTTGCTGGTCGCTGAGTAGGCGGCGCGGGTAGGCAGGACGAGCGCCGGAGGCGACCGGCCGGCGGGTCATCATCCTTGGTGGGAGATGCCGCAAGCCACAGCTACCGTGACCGCAGTGCTGGATCGTACCTCCGTGGAGGACCCCCTTCAGAGCCCATACGCGTTCGCGGCGAGGGGGCGGTTGGCATGGGAGGAGATGCTCGGGGCGCGCGTGCGCTGGCCGCGTCCCTCGCGCCTGCAGGCACCGCTGGAGCTCCCGGCCGGCAAGATGGCCGACGGGATGGCGGCGCTCGGTCTGAGCACCGCCGGGGACCTGCTCGAGCATATGCCGCGCGACCATCGCGAGGCGCGTACGGTGGGCGAGCTGCAGGCCGGCGAGCAGGCAACCGTGGCGGTGCAAGTGCGTTCGATCGCCGGGCGGCCGGTGCGACGGCGGGGAATGCGCGGGCTCGTGGAGGCAACGGTCTTCGACGAGACGGGGTCGATGAAGGCGACGTTCTTCAACCAGCCCTGGCTCGTGGGCCGCTATCCCACGGGTACGCGCCTGGTGTTGCACGGCAAGGCCGATGGCGGGGGACGTTTCCGTGTGACGCACCATGCTGTCGGCTCTGACATCGCATCGGGGGAGGCCCAGTCGGTAGCCCACTACCCGGCGGCCGAGGGGGTGAGCTCAACCCAGATCCTGACTCTCGTGCGCGAGCACAGGCATGGGATCGCCGATGTCGTGGAGCCGCTCGCCGCGAGCATCCGGGTCGCCGAGCGGCTACCCGAGCGGGGGGCGGCGCTCGCCGCGATGCACTTCGGTGGCGTGGGCGATACACAGGAACAGGGACTCGAACGACTTGCCTTCGAGGAGCTGCTGCTCAGCCAGCTCCTCTTTCTCACCCGCCGCGGCCGGCGTGCCGCGCAGGCGCGTGCGCGGGCTCTGCGGGACCCGCCGAGCTTGAGCCGGCGCTGGCTTGAGCAGGGCCTGCCGTTCGAGCTCACAGGGGACCAGCGCCAGGCGATCGCGACGATAGGGCTGGATCTGGAGCAGGCGCGCCCGATGCAGAGACTCTTGATGGGGGAGGTGGGGAGCGGCAAGACCGTGGTGGCGCTGCACGCGATGCTGCGCGCGGTGGAGCACGGTGCTCAGGCAGCCTTGATGGCGCCGACGGAGACGCTCGCCACGCAGCACTTCGCGACCGTGCAGCGACTGCTTGGATCGGAGTCCCTGACGGTGGCGCTCTTGACCGGCTCGACCGCGGCCGGCAGGCGCGCCGATACGCTCGGCAAGCTGGCCAGCGGAGAGCTGTCGCTGGTGGTGGGCACCCACGCGCTGATCGAGCCGGATGTGCGCTTCCGCGAGCTGGCGGTGGTCGTGGTCGACGAGCAGCACCGCTTCGGCGTGCGCCAGCGCGCAGCACTTGACGGCAAGGATGAGGCGCACCCGCCTCATACGCTTCACATGACGGCGACCCCGATTCCAAGGACGCTCGCGCTCGCACGACACGGCGACCTCGATCGCAGCGTGCTGCGCGAGCTGCCACGCGATCGCAAGCCGATCGATACCCGCCTCGTGAGCGGGGAGAGCGGACGCGCAGACGCCTATGACCTGTTGCGCGAGGAGCTGAAGCGGGGCCGCCAGGGTTATGTGGTGTGCCCACTTGTCGAGGAAGGCGAGGACGGCGGGGCCGCCGCGGGGCAGGGCGCGGGCGAGGTGCGTGCGGCGACAGCCGAGTTCGAGCGCCTACGCAAGGGGGAGCTCGCGGGCCATAGCCTCGCGCTGCTGCACGGGCAGATGCGCCCGCGCGAGAAGCAAGCGGCGATGGAGGCATTCGCCTGCGGGCAGGCGGACGTGCTCGTGGCGACCACCGTCATCGAGGTGGGCGTGGATGTCGCCAACGCGACCGTGATGCTCGTGGAGAACGCCGAGCGGTTCGGGATCTCCCAGCTGCACCAGCTGCGGGGGCGGGTCGGGCGTGGCGAGCACCGCTCCACGTGCCTGCTTTCCACCACCCAGCCACCCGCCGGCTCGGCCCGTCTACGGGCGCTTGTGAAGCACTCCGACGGTTTCAGGCTCGCCGAGATCGACCTCGCGTTGCGCAAGGAGGGCGAGTTGGTGGGGACGAGACAGTCGGGTCTCGGGGAGTTCAAGTTCGCGAGCCTTCCTGAGGACGCCGAGCTGCTCGAGCGCGCACGCACACGGGCTCGGGAAATCCTCGCGCATGACTCACAGCTGTGCGGCCCGCTGCACGCACTGTTGGGGCAGGCGCTCAAGGGAAAGTTCGGAGCCGAGGCGCTTCAGCCGATCCCGGCATGAGGGTGATCGCGGGGCGTCTGGGCGGGCGGCGGTTGACGGCACCCCGCGGGCGAGCCACGACGCGTCCCACCTCCGATCGCGTGCGCGAGGCGATCTTCTCGATGCTGGGCGGGCTCGACGGAGTGGAGGTGCTCGACCTGTTTGCCGGGACCGGGGCGCTCGGGATCGAGGCGCTGTCCAGAGGCGCCGGGCGGGCTGTGTTCGTCGAGCGTGACACAGCCGCGATCCGAGCGTTGAGGGCGAATCTGGAGCAACTCGGGCTCGCCGCACCCGAGGCCGAGGTGAGGGTGGGGGATGCGCTCGGGGCACTGCGCGCCGCACGCGGAGCCGGCGAAACGTACGATCTCGTATTCGTGGATCCTCCATATAGCTACGTACGGGAATCGAGTCCCGCCCAGCCCGGCGAGCTGTCGGCATTGTTGACGGCTGTGCTCACGCCGGGAGCGCGGGTGGTGGTGGAGAGCGATCGGCGAGCCCCGCTGCAACTGCTGTTGGAGACGGTACGGGAGCGGCGCTACGGCGACACCACGATCACAATCCACCGTCACGTCACAGAGGACAATGATGAGCGTTGATAAGTCGATAGCTGTGTGCCCGGGCTCATATGACCCGATAACCAATGGCCACCTGGACGTGATCCGCCGTGCGGCGGAGCTATACGAGGAAGTGGTGGTGGGGGTCGTGAATCGCTCGGTGCGCAAGGACAAGACGCTGTTCTCGATCGACGAGCGAATGGCGTTCATCGAAGAGGCGCTCAGCGACCTGAACGGGGTGCGCGCTGAGCCCTTCAACACGCTTGTCGTGGACTTCGCAAGGCGGGTCGGGGCGAAGGCGATAGTCAAGGGATTGCGAGCCATCTCGGACTTCGAGTACGAGTTCGAGATGAACCAGCTCAACCGTAGGCAGGATCCCGAGATAGAGTCGGTGTATCTGATGGCCAGTCCGCAATACAGTTTCCTGTCCTCGAGCGGAGTCAAGGAGCTCGCCACGTTCGGCGGACGAATTGACGATCTCGTGCCCCCACAGGTGGCGGAGCGCTTGCAGGAAGAGTTGCGACGCTGACGAACTTTGGTTGACGTGAGACCCCATTTTCTTGATATGTCGTGGGCTCAGACGCTCCACGGAGGTGACCGCTGATGGACGTGCTGGTGCTGATCGACAAGCTCGACGACTTGGTTCACAACGCCAAGCCTGTGCCCCTAACCGATCAGGTGAGGGTCGACAAGGAGGAGATCTACGACATCCTCGATCAGATGCGTGCGACGATCCCTGAGGAGATCAAGCAGGCGCGCTGGATCGTCAAGGAGCGCCAGGAGATGCTCGCAGAGGCCAAGAAGGAGGCCGAGCGGATCGTCAAGGACGCGCGCGAGCGCCAGGAGCAGTTGGTGGGTGAGGAGGAGGTCACCAAGCAGGCCGAGCGCGCCGCCGAGGACATAGTCGAGGATGCCCGCGCCCGTGAGCGCGAGATCAGGCTCGGTGCCGAGGACTATGCCGATGAGATCCTCAACACGCTCGAGGTCAACCTGTCGAAGTTCATCGCCGCGGTGCAGCGCGGTCGCGAGCGTCTCCAAGGCAAGGACGAACCCGCCGAAGTCTCTTAGACGCGCGCACTCTGACCTTGCTCGGTGGGTATAGAGGCGGCCGTTTTGGGTAGGGTGCCCGCGTGAGCTCGCCCCTGAAGCGTCGTTTGGAGGTCGCGAAGGTCCTGCTCGGGACCGGCATGGTCGCGCCCGTGAGGCCCGACAGGGCGATCAGGTCCGTCGTTGCGCTCAGGCGCTGGGGCCCGACGCCCGCGGCGGCATATACCGGCTCGGCCGCGCGCTTCCCGGACAGGACGGCGATCGCGGACGAGCGTGGGACGCTGACGTTCGAAGAGCTGCACCGACGCACGAACGCGCTCGCCAACGAAATGCGGGCGGGCGGCATCAAAGAAGGCGACGGGGTGGCGATCATGTGCCGCAACCACCGCGGCTTCATCGAGGCGACGGTGGCATGTTCGAAGCTGGGGGCCAGCGCCCTTTACCTGAATACCGCGTTCGCGGGGCCGCAGATCACGGATGTGATGCGTCGCGAGGACCCGGCAGGGCTGGTGTACGACGAGGATTTCGCGAACCTTGTGAGTGAGGGGGGTGAGGGGTGCAAGCGCTTTGTTGGATGGAGCGAGCCGGGAGCCTCTCCTCGGGACCCCCTGCTCGAGGATCTGATCGCGAAAGGAAGCACCGCCGATTGCCAACCCCCCGCCGAGAGCGGCAAGGTCGTGATCCTCACCTCCGGCACGACAGGAGCCCCAAAGGGGGCCGCGCGCAAACAGCCCGACTCGCTGGAGCCCCTGGCGGCGTTGTTTTCGAAGATCCCGTTGAAGGCGCGTGAGACGACCGTGATCGCCGCGCCGATGTTCCATTCATGGGGGTTTGCACACTTCACGATGGGACTCCCACTCTCCTCGACGCTTGTGCTGCGCAGGCGCTTCGATCCAGAGGAGACCCTGAGGGCGGTGGCCGAGCACCGGGCGAGCGCGCTCGCGGTGGTGCCGGTGATGCTGCAGCGCATCCTGGAGCTGCCGGTCGAGACGATCAAGGGTTTCGACACGCGTGCCCTGAAGATCATCGCGGCAAGCGGGTCGGCTCTTCCGGGTGAGCTGGCGACGCGCGTGATGGATGTGTTCGGGGATGTGCTCTACAACTTGTATGGGTCCACCGAGGTTGCGTGGGCGACGATCGCCACGCCCGCCGACCTGCGGGCGGCGCCGGGCACGGCCGGGAGGCCTCCGATGGGGACCGTGGTGAAGCTGCTCGACGGCGAGGGACGCGAGGTCTCCCAGGGCGAGAATGGACGCATCTTCGTGGCGAACGAGATGGTGTTCGAGGGGTATACGGGCGGGGGCGGCAAGGAGGTCGTGGACGGACTGATGAGCACCGGCGACGTGGGCCGCATGGACGCCGGGGGACGCCTGTTCGTGGACGGGCGCGACGACGAGATGATCGTCTCGGGCGGGGAGAACGTGTTCCCGCGCGAGGTGGAGGATCTGCTCGCCGATCACGAGGGGATCGAGGAGGCCGCCGTGATCGGCGTCGAGGATGAGAAATTCGGGCAACGCCTGAATGCCTTTGTCGTTGCGCGCAACGGCTCGGGTCTCGACGAGGGGGCGGTGAAGGAGTACGTGAAGCACAACCTCGCCCGCTACAAGGTGCCGCGCGAGGTGGTGTTCGTCGAGGAGCTGCCGCGTAACGCGACCGGCAAGGTGCTCAAGCGCGAGTTGCGCGAGCTGAGCCGCTGAGGGGTGGGAGCCCCGTAACGCTGAGGGTGGGAGGCCCGCAAGGCAGTCCCCGAGCGCGTGGAGCGCCGCCAAGACACTCTGGCGATTCGCCTCGCCGGGGTGGGTGCCCGGCGCGTTACTAATCTGAGGGAGTGCCTGTCGTGACGGACATTCTCGACCTTGGTGGCCTGCGCCTCAGGGCGGGCGAGGGGCGCCGATTCGAGCTCGGGGCGCATGTCGAGCCGTTGACGCTCGGAGGGGAGCCCTACGAGGTGCGCCCGGCGGCGGTGCCCGCGAGGCTCGACGTCTCGCGTATGACGGGCAACGGGTATGCGCTGCGGTTGCGCTTTCAGGCGGGCCTCGCGGGAGCGTGCATGCGCTGCCTGAAGGATGCCACCCCGCGGATCGAGGTGGACGCGCGAGAGGTCGACAGGCCAGGTGGGGGGGAGGAGCTCGCGAGCCCGTATGTGAAGGAGGAGATGCTGGACCTGGGGGCCTGGGCGCGCGACGCGCTCGTGCTGGCAATCCCAACGCAGGTGTTGTGCCGCGAGGATTGCGCGGGGTTGTGCGCGGTGTGTGCGGCAGACCTCAACGAGGCCGGCTCCGATCACGCACACGAGCGCCCGCCGGATCCCCGTTGGGCGAAGCTGAGCGACTTGAAGCTCGAGTAGTCGATGCGCTCGAGGTCAAGGCTCGGGCCTTGAAGCTCGCGGGCCTCGACACTGGAGGACTTGAAGCTCGAGTAGTCCTGGTAGCCTGTCCGGCCGATGGCGGTCCCCAAGAAAAAGCAATCCCACAGCCGCACCGCGCTGCGCCGTGCCAATCACAAGATCGAGGCGCCCACGGTGAACGAGTGCCCGCGCTGTCATAGCCCGCGCAGGCCCCACCGCGTGTGCCCTGTGTGCGGGACCTATGCGGGTCGTGAGGTGGTGGCCCCTGAAGCGCACGGCCACGACCACGATCACGACTGAGTCCTCAGCGGTGGGTAGAGGGTCCGTTCGGCCCGACGAGGTGGTGGTCGCCGTGGATGCCAACGGCGCGGACATGGGAGCGGCCGAGGTCGCGGAGGGTGTGAGGATCGCGGCGGGGCAAGGCGTACGCGTACTGCTGTTCGGTCCCGCCGATGAGATCGAGGCCCTCCCACCCTTGGGGTCGTGCGTCGAGGTGATCGACGCCGCCGTCTCTGTAGCCAAGAGCGCCGATCCCGCGCGCGCGGTGCGCTCCACGCCGCAGGCGTCGATCGTGCAGGCCGCCAGGGCGGTTGGGGAAGGCCGCGCGCAGGCGCTCGTGTGCGCGGGGGGGACCGGAGCGGCACTGGCTGCCGGGCTGTTCAACGTGAAGCGAGCGCGCGGCATCCACCGTCCGGCACTGGCTCTGCCGATCCCTATTCCGGGACCCCCGCCCGCCCGGTCGGTGACGCTGTTGGACGTTGGCGCGAGCACACAGGCGCGCAGCGAGCACCTCGTGCAGTTCGCCTACATGGGGGCGGCGTTCGCGAAGGTCGTGTTGGACGTTGAGCGTCCGCGCGTTGGGTTGCTCTCAAATGGGGAGGAGGCAGAGCGCGGCAGCGAGCTGGTGGTGCAGACGGGCGCCGAGCTGTCCCGGCGCGCGCGCGATGGAGAGTTGCGCTGGGTGGGCAACGTCGAGGGCGGGGACATCGTGGGTGGGGTAGCGGACGTGATCGTCACGGATGGCTTCACGGGCAACATCGCCCTGAAGCTGATGGAGGGTGTCTCTCAGACGATTCTGGAAGCGGTCAGGGAAGCGGCCGTCTCCTCGTTGCGCGGCAAGTTCGGAGGGATGTTGCTCAGACCGTCGCTGAGGGGCTTCCGCGACGAGATCGACCCGGAAGGGCATGGTGGGGCCTACCTGCTGGGATTGCGTAGTCTCGCTGTGATCCCCCATGGGCGCTTCGGCAGGCGCGGTTTCGCGCAGGCGATTATGCGCGCCGAGCGGGGGGTGCGCGAGGACGTGGTTGGGGCCACTCACACAGCGCTCCGCGAGGCGGGGGCGTTGAGGAAGGCCCCCCTGTCCGCCGATCCGGCTAGCCTGCCAAGCGAATGACCCGCGAGGAAGTGTTCGTTCTGATTCAGGCCCACCTGGCCGACGAGCTTGATGTGGAGCCCTCTCAGATCGGTGAGAGCACCCATTTCAAGAACGATCTGGAGGCCGATTCGCTTGACCTGTACACGCTCGTGCAGGAGCTCGAGGACACCTATGGGGTGCAGATCTCAGACGAGCAGGGCGCCGAGATCCAAACGGTCGGCCAGGCTGTGGATTTCGTCATGGCACACTCAAATCATGCTTGAGCAGAAGACCGCGAGCGGGGTTGGGCTGCTGAGGTCGCTGCTCGACGAGTTGCCCGAGGAGCTCGCGCGACAGGTGTTCACGCACGCCTCATGGACGGAGAGGCGCAGCGATTCCTATGCACGGCTTGCCTTTCTCGGCGACAGCGTGCTCGCGCTGGCGGTTACCACGCATCTCTACCCGCGCCTGGAAGCCGAGCGCTTCGGAGCGGGCCGGCTGACCAAGATCCGCGCACAGGCGGTGTCCGGACGGTCCTGTCGGGCCGTGGCCGAACGCCTGCGGGTTGGGGAGCGCCTGCGTGCCGCGGCACCCGAGAACGGCGAGGGGAGGCTCGTGGGGTTGCTCGAGACCGAGCGGGTACTCGCCTCGGTCATCGAGGCGGTCATCGGGGCGTGCTACCTGCACGCCGGGTACGAGCGCACCGCCGAGGCCGTGGTGGAGGCATTCGCGCCGGAGATGGAAGACGCGCTCGAGCATCCGCTCGACTTCAAGTCAGCGCTTCAGGAGCAGCTGGCCAGGCGCGGGGAGACGATCGCCTACGAGGTGACCGATGAGGACGGCCCCCCGCACGATCGTACCTTCGTTGTGGTGGCGCTCGTTGACGGCAGGCCTCTGGGTAGAGGCCGTGGGCGCAGCAAGAAGCATGCCGAGCAGCAAGCGGCCAACGAGGCGCTGGAGAGCCTCGCAAAAGCCTGAATCCCATGCACCTGAAGTCGCTGACGCTGAAGGGTTTCAAGTCGTTTCCCGACCGCACCAAACTGGACTTCGGGCCGGGCGTGAGCGTCGTTGTGGGGCCGAACGGGTCGGGCAAGTCAAACGTCACCGATGCGCTCCTGTGGGCGATGGGAGAGCAGTCGCCGCTGGCCGTCAGGGGCCAATCGATGCAGGATGTGATCTTCGGCGGCGGTCGCGGCGTCCAAGCGCGCGGCTCCGCGGAGGTGGAGATCGTGTTGGACAACTCCGATGGCACGGTTGACCTGCCGCTATCTGAGATATCGGTAGTAAGACGGCTCGACCGCTCCGGCGATGGCGAGTACCGCTTGAACGGCGCGCGCTGCCGCCTGGTGGACGTGATCGAGGTGCTCTCCGACACCGGCCTTGGCAAGGAGACTCACTCGGTCATCTCCCAGGGACGGGTAGAGGCCATCGTGACCTCCAAGCCCCGCGACAGGCGTCTATTGATCGAGGAGGCGGCCGGTCTCGGTAAGCACCGCAAGCGCCGTCGCCGCGCGCAATTGAAGCTCGAGCGCACCCAGGAGAACCTCGACCGGGCTCTAGACGTGGAGCGCGAGGCGCGCACCCGTTTGCGTCCCCTCAAGCGCCAGGCAGAGGCCGCCGAGCTGCACGAGCGTCTTCGAGCGCCAGATGCTGGAGGCGCGCTTCGAGCTCGCGCGCGAGGCGGTCAGGGCAAGGAGCGATGAGCTGGCACAGGCTGAGGAAGGAGTGCGCGCGGCCAGAGCGGCTCGCGAGCAGATCGAGTCGCGCCTGCGGACTGTCGTGCGACGGCGAGCAGCCGCCGAGAGCGCACTGGCCCAACGCACCGAGCGCCACGACGCGATCGCCAAGCGAGCCTATGAGGCGCGCTCGGCCAGCGAGCGCTTGCAGATGCGCGGGGAGCAGGCCGCGGCCACCGCGTCGACCGTCGCTCAACGCGCAAGTCGCATCGAGATAGAGCTCGGAGCACTCGACCAGCCGCTGGGCGGTGAGGGCTCCGAACACGACCCCGCGGCGGCCGAGCAGGCAAGCGAGGCGCGCCTGCTCGCGATCGAGGCGGCGCTCGCGCAAATAGACGGCGAACACGAGCGCGAGCTCGAGCGCGAGCTCGAAGGGCTGAACGAGGAGCGCGAGCAGGCCGCCCTCGGGGCGCAGGAGCTCCAGAGGCAGGCGCACGCTGCCCGTGAGGCTCGCGAGCAGGCCGACGCTCGCGCCTCGCAGGCACGAGGGGCGTTGCGCGAGGTGGAAGCGGAGGCCGAGGCCGCGCGGCGCGAGGCAGCGAAGGTGGGCGCCGAGTTGGCCGCGGCCAACCAGTTCCTACGCAGCCACGCGGGGGCGCACGGCGCGCAATCCGGGTCACCGCGCGCACTCAGCGAGGCATTGCAGGTCGAGCCGGGCTACGAGCTGGCGCTTGCGGCTGCGCTCGGCGGAAGGCTGGACGCAGCGCTGGTGCGAGACATGCAGGGCGCTCGGACCCTGCTCGACAAGGCCGGCCCCGACGGGGCCGCGGCGCTGCTTGCCGGCGAGGCGGCGAGCGAGCAGGAGGTGCCTGAGCGTCAAGACACCGGAGAGGGTTCGGCGGTAGACCTCAGCGGAGAGCCACCTGCGCCGGGGGCACGGAGGCTGATCGACCTTGTACGGGGCGCCCATCCCGTGCTGGAGCTTGCGCGCAGGCTGCTCTCGGACGCTTGGGTGGTCGAGCGTCTGGAGGATGTGGGCGAGGGCTTTCACGGGGTCGCGAGTACCCGCTCGGGAAGAGTTCTCTTCGCCGCTTGGGGGGAGCTGCGACAGGTGAGCGAGGGAGGCTCCGAGCGGGTCCTCGCGCGCCGCAACGAACGCGACAGCCTGATTGCGCAGAGCGAGCAGGCGGTCGCCGGCGAGCACGCGGCGAGGGAGGCTGTCGAGCGGAGGCTGGAGCAACTACGCGAGGCCGAGCAAGGGCGCGATCAGGCCGATGGGACGTTGCGCGACGGCGAGCGTCTTCTTTCCGAGGCTGTTGAGGCGCAGCGTAAGGCGAGCTGGCTGATCGAGCAGCGCAAGGCCGCCCCCGAGCAGGGCCCGCTTGCGGTGCGCCGCGCCGAGCTGTTGGGTGAGCTTGCCGCGGAGCGCAGGCAGGTGGAGCGCAGGAAGGCTGAGGAGGCCGAGCGCGCGAGACGGATCGGGCGCCTGCGAGCACAGCACGCCGCCGATGTCGAGCTCGCCCCACGCGCCGAGCGCCTGGCGACGGCGCTCGCGAGCGCCGGCGAGGCACTCGGAGCACTGCTGGGTCAGATCGAGGAGCTGCTCAGCCAGGACCGTGCGGCAGGCGAACAGGTCACGGCGGAGTTGCGGGCCTGCGCCCAGGAAGAGGCCGAGATCCAGGCGTCGCTGCGAGTCGAGGGCGAGGCCGTCACCGGAGCCGAGGTGGCCGCCCAGCGCCTACGCGACCAGACGGCAGAGGCGCAGGAGGAGCTGCGGGATGTCTCAGGGCGCCTGGAGCTGCCGATGCCGGCAATGGCGGCGCCGCAACGGCCCGAGTCAGCGCAGCCCGAGTCCGAGGGTCCTGACTCCGACCAAGGGGAGTCCGATGAGCGGGGCCCCGAGCAGCGAGGCCCCGAGAGCCCGGGGACCGCGGAGATGGTCGAGGCGCTGGGCGAGGAGCAGGAACAGGCGCTGAGGGCCCGTCTGGAACGGTTGGCTCGCAGGCGCGAGCAGCTCGGCCCGGTCAATCCGCTGGCGGGGCAGGAGTACGCCGAGGCGATCGCTCACGTGGAGGAGCTCGAGGAGCGACGCACCGACCTCGAGACGGCTCTGCGCGAGTTGAGGGGCGTGATCCGCGAAACCGACCGCCAGATACATGAGACGTTCAACGAGACGTTCAGCGCGGCTGCGCAAAACTTCGAAGAGCTTGTGGGGGACCTGTTTCCGGGGGGTAGCGGACGGCTCAGGCTTGTCAAGGATGAGCAGACTCAGCGCGCCGTGCTCGGCGGCCAGCCGGTGCCTGAGGGGGACGCGGTCGACGCCGAGGCCGGCGCCGAGCTCGAGGCGGAGGATCGGCAGGGTGAGGGCGAGGAGATGCTCGGGGTCGAGATCGAGATCACACCGGCCGGCAAGTCGACCAAGCGTCTGTCGCTGCTCTCCGGGGGGGAGAAGTCGATGACAGCCCTTGCGTTCATGTTCTCCGTGTTCCTGGCACGCCCTTGTCCTTTCTACGTACTGGACGAGGTGGAGGCCGCGCTCGACGATCTGAACCTCGACCGCTTCCTGACGCTGCTGCGCCGCTATGCGGACAGGGCCCAGTTCATCGTGATCACTCACCAGAAGCGCACGATGGAGGCCGCCGACTGGCTGTACGGGGTGTCGATGGCCGACAACGGGGTCTCCAAGGTGCTCTCGCGACGGCTTCCCAAGGAGGAGCCCACGCCACAGGTCGCGCCGGTGGCGTAGAGATGAGCCGTGCCGCGCGAGTGGGCCGAACTATTCATCACCGACCAGCCTGCGCAGGCCGCGGGCGAGTCACCCTCCGGGGAGGGCCGGGAACGCCGCCGTGGGCTGTTGCGGCGCCTGCGGGAGAACCTCTCCAAGACCAGACAGGCGCTCGGCTCGGAGATCCAGGCGACGCTGTTCGCAAATCTCGACGAGCACACCTGGGAACGCTTGGAGGAGGCGCTCATCATGGCCGACGTGGGGGTCGGCACGACGGCGTCGGTCGTGGAGACACTCGAGCGCGAGGCAACCGAGGGGCTGACGAGCGGCCCTGAGCTCTCCGAGCGGCTTATCGAGCTCTTGGCGGACACGGCACGCAGCGAGGACGATCGCATCGACGTGCGCGCCAGTCCGACGGTGATCCTCGCTGTGGGGGTGAACGGCACCGGCAAGACGACGACGATCGGCAAGCTCGCGTGGCACCTGAGCAAAGAGCTCGGCATGAGCGTGCTGCTCGGCGCCGCGGACACGTTCCGGGCGGCGGCGACAGAGCAGCTGGAAGGATGGGCGCAGCGCGCTGGGTGTGAGATCGTGACGGGCCCCGAGGGTTCAGACCCCGGCTCGGTGGCGTTCGAGGCGGTGGCCGAGGCGCGACGCACGGGTGTCGATGTCGTGATCGTGGACACTGCCGGAAGGCTGCATACCCAAGAGGACCTGATGGGGGAGCTCGCGAAGGTGCGGCGGGTGATCGCGAGGCAGTTGGATGGAGCGCCGCACGAGACGCTCTTGACGATCGATGCGACGACCGGTCAGAACGGCTTGCGCCAGGCACGGATGTTCTCCGAATCCGCGGAGGTGAGCGGGATCGTGCTCACCAAGCTCGACGGGACGGCACGTGGAGGGATAGCGCTCGCGATCGCGCGGGAGCTGGGCTTGCCGGTGAAGCTGATCGGAATCGGAGAGCAGCTCGAGGACCTCAGGCCCTTCGATGCCGACGATTTTGCCCGTGCGCTTGTGGCTGAGGGATAATCGAAGGTATGGACGCCTGGATCGCATGGTTGGTGGTCGCCGGAATTCTCGGTGTGGGGGAGATGCACCAGGGTGGCTTCTACCTCGCGCCATTTGCGGCGGGAGCGGCACTCGCGACGCTCGTGAGTCTGTTGGGCGTTGGCGTTCTACTCACGTCGATCGTGTTCCTGGTCTCCTCGGGGATCGTGTTTGCGACCCTGAGGCCCGTCGCGCGCCGCCATCGCAGGCTCCCCCCCTCGATGAGGACGGGTGCGGCGGCGCTCGTCGGTCGCAAGGCGATAGTGCTCGAGCGGATCGCCAACGACGAGGGGGTCGGCTGTGTGAAGATCGACGGCGAGGTGTGGACGGCGCGCAGCTTCGACGAAGATCAGGTGTTCGATCCGGGAGAACGCGTCGAAGTCGTCGAAATAAGGGGCGCGACAGCCCTGGTCATGCACTGAGGGTTCAGACGCGGAGCTCATAGGTAGGCTCTCGGGTAGACCGCAATGGAAAGGAACAACCAACT
This sequence comes from uncultured Solirubrobacterales bacterium, assembly GCA_963742945.1. Taxonomy (GTDB): domain Bacteria; phylum Actinomycetota; class Thermoleophilia; order Solirubrobacterales; family Solirubrobacteraceae; genus Palsa-744. The sequence goes on from CAVUNX010000011.1 coordinate 268,250, forward strand.
CTCATGGCCGCTCTGATCGTCCTAGCCGTCGTCGTGCTGTTCTTGCTTGTGGTGGCGGCGCGCACAATTCGCGTAATTCCTCAGGCGCGCGCGGGGGTGGTGGAGCGGCTCGGGCGCTACAGCCGCACGCTTGAGCCCGGTCTCACGATCGTCACCCCCTTCATCGACCGCGTCAAGCCGCTTGTGGACCTGCGCGAGCAGGTCGTGAACTTCTCGCCCCAGTCGGTGATCACCGAAGACAACGTGGTGGTGGCCATCGAAACGGTGCTCTACTTCACGATCACCGACCCCCGTTCGGCGACATACGAAGTCGCCAACCCGTTGCAGGCGATCGAGCAGCTGACTGTGACCACGCTGCGCAACGTGATCGGAGGCCTCACGCTCGAGGACACGCTCACCGCTCGTGAGAACGTCAACACCCAGCTGCGGGTCGTGCTGGACGAGGCGACCGGTAAGTGGGGGATACGCATAAACCGCGTGGAGATCAAGTCGGTCGATCCGCCTCAGGACATCAGGGCGGCGATGGAGAAGCAGATGCGCGCCGAGCGCGACCGGCGCGCGGCGATCCTGACCGCCGAAGGCGAGAAGCAGGCCCAGATCCTCACAGCCGAGGGTCAGCAGCAGGCTGTGGTGCTGCGTGCCGAGGGTGACCGGCAGGCAGCCGTCTTGCGTGCCGAGGGCGAAGCGAAGGCAATCGATACCGTCTTCAAAGCCATCCACGAAGGCAAACCGTCCAGGGAGCTGCTCAGTTACGAATACCTGCAGATGCTCCCGCAACTTGCCGAAGGGGACTCCAACAAGGTGTTCGTCATACCCTCCGAGTTCGCCGAGGCCTTCGGCGGGATCGGTGAGGCGTTGGCGCGGCGCTCCGAGGAGAAGCCTCCGCCGCCGCGAGCGGTCTGAATCGCGGCGGCGGGCGGCGATACGGCCTGCGCGAGTCCGAGACCCACGTCGCCGGCCACGAGGCTGCGAGAATTACGCGTCTGATGTTCGACTCCCTCGCCGAGAAGCTGCAAGCCACGCTCAGCGACGTGCGCCAACGGGGCACGCTCACCGAGAAGGACATCGAGCAGGCGATGCGCGAGATCCGTCTCGCGCTGCTCGAGGCCGATGTCAACTTCAAGGTCGTCAAGCGCTTCACGAGCGACGTCAGAGAGCGCTGTCTGGGCGCCGAGATCGTCGGCAAGCTCAACCCGGGCCAGCAGGTGGTGAAGATCGTCGCCGACGAGCTAACCGAGCTGATGGGAGGAGCTTCGGCGGGTTTGAGCTTCTCGCCCAAACCACCCACGGTGATCCTGATGGCGGGTCTGCAGGGCTCGGGCAAGACCACTGCCACGGCCAAGCTGGCTCGCTATCTCCGGGAGGAGCACTCCTCCTCGGTCGCGCTTGCCGCCTGCGACGTGTACCGACCCGCGGCCGTCGACCAGCTTGTGAAGGTCGGAGCCCAGGCTGGTGCCGCCGTGTATGAGCAGGGAACGGAGAGGGATCCGGTGGAGATCGCAACCTGGGCCCTCGAACGCGCCCAGCAGGAGGGCAAGGACGTGTTGATAGTCGACACGAGCGGGCGCCTTCACGTCGACGAGGCCCTGATGGCCGAGCTTGTCAAGATCCGCGACGCGGTCAAACCGACCGACGTGCTGCTCGTCGTGGACGCCATGACCGGTCAGGACGCGGTCAACGTCGCCGAGCAGTTCGCCGAGGCCGTCCAGTTCGACGGCGTGGTCATGAGCAAGCTCGACGGCGACGCTCGCGGTGGCGCCGCCCTATCGGTCAAGGCTGTCACCGGCAAGCCGATCCTGTTTGCCTCCACCGGCGAGAAGCTCGACCAGTTCGAGCGCTTCCATCCCGATCGTATGGCCCAACGGATCCTCGGGATGGGCGACGTGATGAGCCTGATCGAGACGGCCGAGCGCCAGTTCGACGAGACGCAGGCGGTAGACCTGGAGCGCAAGCTCAGGCGCAACGAGTTCGGTCTCGACGACTTCCTGGATCAGCTCAAGACGATCCGGCGAATGGGACCCCTGACCAATCTACTCGGCATGATCCCGGGCTTCGCCGGAGCTCAGCTGAAAGGCTTGAAGGTGGACGAGCGCGAGCTCGACCGCATCCAGGCCATCATTCTTTCGATGACCCCTGAGGAGCGCACCCGCCCCGAGCTCATCAAGGGCTCCCGACGCCTACGGATCGCCCGAGGGTCGGGGACGAATGTGCAGCAGGTCAACCAGCTCGTCAAGCAGTTCGGCCAGATGCGCAAGATGATGCGCCAGATGGGCCGCGGCAAGATGCCAGATGTTGGAGCGCTGGTGCGCCAGGCGCGCTGACGGGTTCGGCAGAGACCCGAGTCGATCCCCTACCGCTAAGCTCTCAAGCTGGATAGGTAAGCACTCAGAGAGGAAACTGTGTCGGTAAGGCTAAGGCTCACGCGTGTGGGCGCAAAGAAGAACCCCATGTGGCGTGTGGTCGTCGCCGATCAGCGCTCCCCTCGCGACGGGCGCGTGATCGAGACGATCGGCCACTACAACGCCCAGACGAACCCCTCCACGATTGTGATCGACGAGGAGCGGGCAAAGAGCTGGCTTGCTCGCGGGGCCCAGCCGTCGAACACGGTGCGCAAGCTGCTTCGCATCCAAGGCATCACGCCGTAACGTCGTGCTCCGCGCGGCATCGAGCTATCTCGCGGCGACCGTGACGGGTCCCTCGGCAAGGTGACGCGGTGTCCAGCGAGGTAATGCGCGAGCTGTTGGAGTACCTGGCGCAGGGGCTGGTCGACAATCCCGATGACGTGTCGGTCGAGCAGTTCGAAGAGGACGATGGCACAGTCGTGCTCGAGTTGTGCGTGGCAGACGATGACTACGGTCAGGTGATCGGCCGTGGGGGGCGCACCGCTCATGCGCTGAGGACCGTCGTAAAGGCCGCCGCGGTGAACGAGAAGCGCCGCGTGCTCGTCGACATAGTCGATTGAGGCTGTGACCGCCACCGCGGATGAGGGTTCCGCAGGGAAGCACACCCCCTCTGCGGTCGCCGCGGGTCGCGTGGGACGCGCCCATGGCCTGGATGGGAGCTTCTACGTCACGGGCGCGCGTCCGCGCCTGCTGGCCCTCGGGACGTCAGTCACCGTGGCCGGAGACAGCTCCGAGGTGGTGAGGAGAGCGGGCACGGACGAGCATCCCATCGTCCGCCTGGAGGGAGTCGAGGATCGAGGTGCCGCCGAGACGTTGCGGGGGCTCGAGCTGATGGTCGATCTCACCGCGGCCCCCAACCTCAACGAGGACGAGTGGTGGGCGAGCGAACTCGAGGGCTGCGAGGTATTCGACGGCGAGCGCGAGGTCGGAATCGTGACGAAGCTCGTCGAGCTGCCTTCGTGTGAGGCACTGGAGGTCCGCCTCGCCGTAGAGGACCCCACCGACGGCGCGCGGCTCGGGCCCCTGCTGGTGCCGATGGTGCGCGACGCGATTCGCGCCGTCGATCCCGCCCGGAGACGGATCGACGTGAACATGGGCTTCCTCGAGGATGCGCCTTGAGCCGGTGCTCCCCAGTCCTCGTGTGCCGCGCCCCAGTCCTCGTGCGCCGCGGTGGCGTGCGGGCCGCGCGAGGCTGCCCGACGAAGTCTCGCCCGGGAGCCTCGTCACTGGGGAGCGAGGGGCTGCCACTGGCTCGCATGGGCGTGGCGCCCTGATGGAGATCGACATCTTCACCCTGTTCCCCGAGTGGTTCGAGTGGTTTGAGGACCAGCGCCATGTGCGCAACGCGATCGAACGCGGTTCGACGCCTGCGCTATGTCAACCCTCGCGAGCACACCCCGCTCAGCGGTGGCAAGGTCGACGACACCCCATTTGGTGGGGGTGCCGGAATGGTGCTTCGCGTCGACGTGATGGACGCCGCCCTCAGCGCCCACTACGGGATTGACGCGACCAGGGTCCGCGACAGTCGGCGCGTGATCGCACTCGCCCCGGGTGGACGGCTCCTCGACGAGAGCTACGTGCAGGAGCTCGCCGCTGAGCCGGCGCTCACATTTCTTTGCGGGCGCTACGAGGGCTTCGACGAGCGGATCATCGAGCATTTCGCGAGCGAGACACTCTCGATCGGTCGTTATGTTCTCTCAGGCGGCGAGCCGGCCGTGATGGTCGTGTGCGACACCGTCCTGCGCAAGCTCCCGGGGGCCCTCGGTCATGTCGAATCGGCTGTCGAGGAGTCATTCAGCGCGGCGCTCGACGGAGACCCCGAGTATCCCCACTACACCCGCCCCGCCGAGTACCGTGGCTGGCCCGTGCCGGAGATTCTGCTCTCGGGGCACCACGAGCGGATACGCGAGTGGCGGGCCGATCAGAGCCGGCGCCGCGGCACCCGACGTTAGGGCCGGGCAAGAATATCTACCGGGGTTTAGGTGGTCCTCCCGCGGCGCGGCGCGCCACCCACGATGCTCGACGTGCCACCAGCGCGCCCACGCGTCGCGTGCGGCGCATTCATCCACGGCTCGACCATCTCAACCTACGTCTCTTCAGTCGCGGGCCCCAGCCCCACCTGCGCTCCCGCGAGCCGTGTTCGCTACCATTCGCGGTCGCGCCAGTGAGAGCAGCAGGTTTCGCTCACACGGCGCCCTCTTTCTTATGAGCACCGTCATCGAAAGCATCGAGCGTGCGCAACTGCGCCGTGTCCCCGACTTCGCGCCGGGCGACCGCGTGAAGGTGCACTTCCAGGTGATCGAGGGCACGCGTCGCCGCATCCAGGTCTTCGAGGGCGTTGTCATCAAGCGTCAGGGGCATGGGGCACGCGAGACCTTCACGGTGCGCAAGCAGTCCTTCGGTGTCGGCGTTGAGCGCATGTTCCCCGTCCACTCGCCGAAGATCGAGCGCATCGAGGTGGCGGCCAGGGGGGATGTGCGCCGCGCGAAGCTCTACTACCTACGCGATCGCGTAGGAAAGCGCGCACGTGTGCGCGAGCGTCGTTACACAGGTCCGGAGGAAATGGTCGAGTACGGGCTTTTGCATGAGTCCACCGAGGCCACCGACGCTGAGGGGGCGACCGCCGCGGAGACGGCCTCAGAGAGCCAGGAGGCCGAGTTGGCGAGCGGGGCGGGAGAGACGGCTGCTCCGGCGGACGGCCACGATGAGGCGTCTGCTTCTTCCGCGCCGGCCCCCGAGTCGAGCGAGGAGTCTCTCGCTGAGGCGGAGGGCTCCGTCGTGCGGGGTGACGTCGAGAAGGAGCCCGCTGCGTCTACGGCGGCCGACGAGGCCGATACCCTCTCCGACGCCGGCGACGCTGGAGCCGGCGACACGGCGTGAAGACTGAGTCCCCCTCGGTGAAGGGAACTCAGCAAAAGGAGGAGCCCAAGTCCAAGGCCAACTCGATCGTCGAGCTGATCGTGATCGTGCTGGTGGCGATCGGCCTGGCGCTCGCGATACAAGCGTTCGTGGTCAAGCCCTACCGGATTCCGAGCGGCTCGATGGAACCGACCTTGAAAGTTGGGCAGCGGGTGCTCGTCAACCGCATTGGCACTGACTTCAAAGGGCCGCATGTCGGCGAGATCGTGGTGTTCCATCCACCAAAGGACGCCGAACAACAGGTGTGTGGGCCGGTCCCACACATGGTTACCCCTGGTGGTGCGGCGTGCTCGACACCCGAGCCTGAATCCTCGAGTGTGAACTTCATCAAGCGCATCGTGGCCGGGCCGGGCGACACGCTGTACATCAAGGAAGGTCATGCATATCGCAATGGCAAGCGCGAGAACGACTCCTATATCAACCCGTGTGGGGGCGGGTCGGAGTGCAACTTCCCGACACGGATCACGATTCCCGCCGGTCACTGGTTCATGATGGGGGACAATCGTGGCGAGTCGGACGACAGCAGGTTCTGGGGACCCGTCCCCACAAGCTGGATCATCGGAGGGGCCTTTGCCACCTACTGGCCTCCCGACCGCGTTGGGCTCCTCTAGGGTTCAGAACTCCCCCAGGACCCAAGGTTCTCCGAGGACCCTGGGCTCCTCAAGGGCCCAAGGCTCCTCGCGGGCCCCCTACTCCAAGCGCGCGGCCAGGCGCAGGGCACGTCGCAAAAGCGGCCAGCGCCTGTTCGCCTTCGACCGTGGTCTCGGAGTCCGCCTGGTCGCGGGCGCAGACGAGGCGGGCCGTGGTTGCCTTGCCGGGCCGCTCGTCGCGGCTGGAGTCTTGTTCGACTACGAGAGACTCACCACCCGCGAGTTGCGCGCTCTTGCGACCCTCAACGATTCCAAGCAGCACAAAGCGGAGGCTCGCGAGGAGCTCTATCCCCTCGTGCTCACCGCGGCGCTGCGCGTCACCGTGGTCTCACGTTGCGTGCAGGGCATCGACTCGCGCGGTCTGCACAAGACGAACCTTGCGGCCCTGCGCGACGCGATCAGAGGTGTCACGGCCGGGATACCCGGTGAGGTCATGTGCTTGACGGACGGCTTCGCCGTTCCCGAGTTCGAGCGGCCCCATCGACCCATCGTCAATGGAGATGCCACCAGCGCGGCGATCGCCGCGGCGTCGATCGTGGCGAAGGTCACGCGCGACCGCTACATGCACCACGCGGACGAGCTGCACCCCGGTTGGAGCTTCGCCGAGCACGTCGGCTACTCGACGCCGGTGCACCGCGAAGCGATCGTGAGCCAGGGCGTCTCACCCCTTCACCGCATGTCCTTTCAGTCGCTCGCCTACCAGCAGTTGGCGCTCTGAATCTGGAGGGGGCTCACCACGCCCCCTCGATGTGGTCGAGGCGAAGGAGCCGGCTGCCACCGTCGACGATCACGCCCACGGCGTCGAAGCGGATCGTGTGGGCTTTTGGGCGAGCGTGGGCGTTCTCATAGAGCCATGCGCAAGCGAGCTTCCTCAGGCGTGTACGCTGGCTGAGCTTCAACCAGGCAAGCGGCTGTTCCTCGGGACAGAGTCCCCTGCGACGGTTGCCGGCTCGTCTTGTCTTCACCTCCGCGAACACGAGCACTCGCCCGTCAAATGCGATCAGGTCGATCTCGCCGTGGCGCGTTCTGAAGTTCTGTGCCACCACCACGAATCCCAGGCGTCGGAAGTGAGCCACGGCCAGATCCTCGCCAAGCGAGCCCAGCCGACGACGCCTGTCGCGTGGAGCGGGAGCACCGGCCGGAGGAGGGCTGCCAAGGGACATGCCCCGACCATAGGCAGCAAAATGTGATGTAAAAGACACAAATGTGCCAATTCACCACCACGTTTGTCACACCTCATCCCAGACCGTGGGACTGGTGGCGAGGGGAAGCGGAGGGTGGGCCCGACCATGACTCGACACGTCCCCAGCCTCAGAGTCGCGCCGCGGAAGATCCGGGCCGCCCGCCCGCCGGATATCCTGACGTGGGCCAGATCGAGCCCCTCTCGTGGACAACGCTTCCGACAACCCCAGCGGCTCGACTGCCGCGCCTGCCGCTCCCACCGGCGTCGATGCCGGGCCCTCCGTTCGGCGGACGCCCGGCATCGACGGCGTCAGCGGCTTCATGGGTATGCGCTGGGACAGCTCGGACACCGTCCGTCTCGACATTCGCCCCGAGCTGATCAACGCCGCAGGCCTGCTCTCAGGGGTTGTCACATACGCCCTCGTCGACTACTGCATGGGCTCGACTCTATGGCCCCACACCAGCAAAGACGAGCACATCGCGACGCTTAACATCTCGATCAACTACATCCAGACCGCCACCGAGGGCGAGATCGTATGCACAACCGAGCTCGACCGGCGCAACCGCACCAACGCGGTGCTGCGCAGCGAGGTGCGCCACGAGGACGGCCGGCTGCTCGTGACCGCGATAGGCAGCTATGCGATCTTTCCGGCCCGCCGCCGTCCCCGAGCCACCTGACGCGTAGGCCCCTAGTCTCGACGGACTATCGATCAAGCGGCCGGCTTTCCCTCAGTAAGAACGTGTCTTGATCGACTCAACGACCGCGCACGTGCCCCACATCGCCCACACTCCCCGCGTGCTCACGATCGCCGGCTCCGATTCCGGCGGTGGCGCAGGCATACAGGCTGACCTCAAGGCGTTCGCGCGCTGCGGCGTCCACGGGACGAGCGCCATAACCGCGATCACCGCGCAGAACACCCTCGGGGTGATCGCCGTGCACTCGATCCCAGGCGACATCATCCTCGCCCAGGTGCGAGCGGTGATCACGGACATCGGGGTGGACGCCGTCAAGGTCGGGATGCTCGGTACGGTCGAGGCGGCCCTTGCGGTCGCACAAGCGCTCGACGAGCTTCCCGCCGGGACTCCCGTGGTGGTCGACCCGGTAATGGTCGCCGAGTCGGGCTCCCGGCTGCTCGACCCCGACGCCGAGGAGGCTCTGGTCGCCGAAGTCCTCCCGCGCGCCACCATCCTCACGCCAAATCTCCCCGAGGCACATGCCCTTGCCCGTCATGCCTCCCCCGGGGCCGCGGGCGCCCCGACCGCGCGGGGGGGCGAAGATGGCGCTCCGGGCGAAGATGACGCCTCGGGTGAAGAGGGCGCCCTGGAGGATGGTGAGCCCCCCGACGACGAGCAGGCAGCGGCATCGGCGGTGGCCCGCGCCGTGCTCTCGCTCGGTCCCGACATAGTGGTCCTCACCGGCGGGCATCGTGAGCAGGCGGTCGATCTGTTCCTTGACTCCGCCACACCCGAGCGGATCGTGAGCATCCCAGGCAAGCGTCACCTCGACGGAGCCGCACACGGTTCCGGGTGCACTCACTCCTCCGTGCTCGCCGCCCAACTTGCGCTCGGTCGAGCCCCGCTTCAAGCGGCCTTCGCTGCTCGCGTCCTTGCCGGTGCGGCGGTCGCCAACGGGTTGCGAGACGTGGGGGAGGGCCCAGGGCCGGTCGACGTGATCGGACTTGCCCAGCTGCGCCCACCCCCGCCTCGGTAGTGTTCCACGGCGGTGAGCGTCTCCACACCCTTCGACGTCAGGCACCGCTCGCGCGCCCTCACCGAGGGCCCCGAGCGCGCCGCCGCGCGCGCCTACCTGCACGGGATCGGCTACACCGCTGAGGATCTCGCCAAGCCGATCGTTGGCGTCGCCCATTCCTGGATCGAGACGATGCCGTGCAACTTCAACAACCGCGTCCTTGCCGCCAAGGTCAAGGAGGGCGTTCGTGCCGCCGGTGGCACCCCGATGGAGCTCAACACGATCGCCATCTCCGATGGCATCACGATGGGGACCTCGGGCATGCGTGCCTCGCTCGTCTCACGCGAGCTGATCGCCGACTCGATCGAGCTGGTCGCCTCCGCCCACCACTTCGACGCGCTCGTCGTCATCTCCGGCTGCGACAAGACGATCCCCGGGGCCGTCATGGCGCTCGCGCGCCTGGACATCCCCGGCCTGATGCTCTACGGAGGCTCGATACGCCCCGGCCACTACAAGGGTGAGGACGTCACGATCCAGCAGGTCTTCGAGGCAGTGGGGGCCTACGCCTCCGGGAAGATCACCGAGGCCGAGCTCCACGAGCTCGAGGAGGCAGCCTCCCCCGGAGCCGGGGCCTGCGGAGGGCAGTTCACCGCCAACACGATGGCCATGGCCTTCGAGGTGCTCGGCATATCGCCGGCCGGCTCCTCGATGGTGCCGGCCGAGGACGGTCGCAAGCTCCAGGTCGCTTTGGAGTGTGGCGAGTTGGTCATGGACGTGCTGCGCCGCGGGCTGCTCCCAAGCGACGTGATAACCAAGCAGGCCCTCGAGAACGCGATCGCCGCCGTCGCAACCAGCGGGGGTTCCACCAACGGAGTGCTGCACCTGCTCGCCGTCGCTCGCGAAATGGGCGTTCCACTCTCGATCGACGAGTTCGATCGCATCTCCGACGCCACGCCCCTGTTGTGCGATCTACAGCCCGGAGGCCGCTACGTCGCCACCGACCTCTACGAGGCGGGCGGAGTGCCGCTCGTCATCCGCCGCCTGCAGGAAGCCGGGGTGCTTCGTCCCGACGCCATCACCGTCACCGGTCGTACCGTGGCCGACCACGCCGACGAGGCCCGGGAAACCCAGGGACAGCGTGTCGTGCGACCGCTCACAGACCCCCTCAAGCCAACCGGTGGTTTCGCGATCCTACGGGGCAACCTCGCTCCCGACGGCTGCGTCGTCAAGCTCGCCGGCCACGAGCGCCGCCACCATGTCGGACCGGCGCGCGTGTTCGACGGCGAGGAGGACGCCATGGCCGCCGTGCTCGCTCATGAGGTCCTGGCCGGTGACGTGGTCGTGATCCGCGGGGAGGGCCCCGCGGGTGGTCCCGGCATGCGCGAGATGCTCGCCGTCACGGCAGCCATCGTGGGGGAGGGCCTGGGGGAAAGCGTCGCCCTCATCACCGATGGGCGCTTCTCAGGAGCCACCCACGGCTTCATGGCTGCCCACATCGCCCCGGAGGCTGTACGCGGCGGGCCGATCGGCGCGCTCTCAGATGGCGATGAGATCACGATCGACGTCGCGGCGCGTCGCATCGACGTCGCTCTCAACGACCAGCAGATCGCGGAGCGCTCGGCGAGCTACGTTCAGCCGCCGCGCGCCGACTCCCATATCGACGTGGCCATCCGTAAGTATGCGCGCCTGGTCGGCTCAGCGGCCGAGGGCGCCGTTACCAGCTGATTCGGGTTCTTCCTCGACGAACTCATCGAGCAGCTCGTTGAACGCCGCCGGACGCTCGAGCATCGCCATGTGCCCTGTGCCCTCGAAGATCACCTTGCGCGAGCTCGGGATCAACTCCTCAAAGATGCTCGCGTCCCCCACCGGGATGATCTTGTCTTCGTCTCCCCACACGATCAGCGTCGGGCAGGCAATCTCCGGCAAGCGCTCCCTCACCGGGTAGTCGATGTTTGCGCGCAGTGCCTGCATGAAGCCTGGCTTGCCCGCTCCGCGCATCTGCTCGGCGGCCAGCGCCGCCGGAAGACGACTTGGGTGACGGGTCACAAGCCCGAGCGTGAGGTTTCGCAGACCGGGCCGGCGCGCCACCCAGTCCGATCTCGCCGCGGTCCAGCCGGTGTACACGGCGACCATGGGCGCCACACGGCGCAGGTACGGCTCGATCCGTTCCACGTCGCGGTGACGGTATGTGCTGATCCCGGCCGCCGACACCAGCACGAGACGCTCCACGCGTCGCGGAAAGGCGATCGCCAACTCCGCGGAGACGAACCCCCCCATCGAGTTGCCGACAAGCGTCGCCGCGTCAACCCCAAGTGTCTCCAGAAGACCGTCGAGGATGCGCGCATACGCGGAGATCGTTATGTGCTCCCGCGGCATCGGCGAATGGCCGAACCCCGGCAGGTCCATCGCGATCACACGATGGTCCCGCGCGAACAGGGGCAGCTGCTCGAGCCAGTTGGGCCATGAGCCTGATAGCCCGTGCACGAACACGATCGCGGGGCCCTCGCCCAGCTCGACCACGTTCACGGGTCGGCCCGCCACCGTCACCCAGCGCTGGTGCTCGCGCCAGTCCACATCCAACCACGCCGATCGCCCCGCCGGGCCATAGGGCTGCGCCCGATCGGTCCGGGGGAGGGTGTTTACGCCGCTCATCCTTCAATAATCTACTTGACCGATGCGAATCGCCATAGATATCGACTCCACCCTGCACCACTATTGGGACGTCCTCTCGGAGATCTCCCAACGGCGCTTCGGCGTCGAGCTCCCCTACGAGGAGCAGTTCACATGGGGCATCACCCGCCTGCGCCCCGACCAGCTCGCCCTCTGCATCCAGGAGAGCCACAGCGACCAGCTGATCCTCGCCGGGCGGCCCTACCCGGATGCCGTGGAGACGGTCCGCTCCTGGGGCGAGCAGGGTCATTTCATCCACATAACCTCCCACCGCTCTGGCGCATGTGCCCCGGCCACGGCGAAGTGGTTGGCGAACCTCGGGTTCCCCTTCGACGACCTCCACTGCTCCGAGGACAAGGTCACGCGCTGCGTCGAGCTGGAGATGGACATCCTGATCGACGACAGCCCGTTCAACATCAGCGCGGCAATCGAGCGAGGAATCGCCGCCGCCACGATCCTCCACCCATGGAACGCCGAGCTGTGCGAGGAGGAGGACGTGCTCGCCGCCAGGGACTGGAACGAGCTCTCACGTTTGATGGCCCCCGTCCTCTCAACCCCCGCGATCGCCGGCACAGGCTGACGGTCGGGGCGCGCCGCCCCACCAGGAACGCCGGCTGAAGCCGGGCCGGGCCGGCAAGCCACCCGACGGAAGTCACAAAGCACAGCAGGGCGCAGCGCCTGCGACGGCGAACTATGCGTGGTGATGAGCACGCCGCCGCCAGACACCCAGGCAAGCCTCGGCGATCCGTGGCCGCGGGCGCTCGCCCTGCTGGAGGAGGACTTGCGGCGTACCAACGCGGCTGCACGCACGAGGCGCGCATATGCCATCGACACGCTTCAGTTCGCCCGTTGGGCCGATGAGCACGGCTTGCTCCCCCTCACCGTGAGACCCCGCGACGTTCGACGCTATGTCGCCCGCCTCTCCGAACAGCAGCTCTCGGCGACCACCACAGCCCGCAAGCTCGCCGCGATCAGGGCGTTGTTTCGCAGTCAACGCGAGCATGGCGAGGTCGAGCAGAGTCCGGCCGACCTGCTCGCCACGCCGCGCCAGGACTCCCACCTGCCCCGTGTGTTGAAGGCTCCGGAGGTGGCCCGCCTGCTCGACGGCATCCCTGTGGACGGGGAGGCGCGGCCACTGGACATCCGCGATCGAGCCCTGTTCGAGCTCACCTACGCGTGCGGCCTGCGCGCTGAGGAGATCGTATCGCTGAACGTAGCCGACGTCGAGCACGACGCCGAGCAGCTGCGCGTCGAGGGAAAGGGGGCAAAGACGCGCTTCGTCCCCGCCGGGGAGGTTGCCCTGAAGGCTGTGGGGCTCTATCTCGAGCGCGCCAGACCCGTACTCCGCGGCGATGGTGAGCAACACGCCCTATTCCTCAGCCGATCGGGCCGGCGGCTTGGTACCAGCGACGTGCGCCGCCGCTTGCGCGCATGGGCCACACGTGCCGGAGTGCCCGGGGGTGTCTCCCCTCACGCCCTGCGCCACAGCTTCGCCACCCACCTGCTCGACGGCGGAGCGGACCTGCGCTCGATCCAGGAGCTGCTCGGGCACTCGAGCATCTCGACAACCCAGGTCTACACTCGGGTAGAGTCCGCCAGACTCAGAAGCGCCTATGAGCGCAGTCACCCTCGGGCCTGATCGGCGGGAGAAGACCCTGGAGACGAACGTCAAAGCGATCGAGCTGCGCGAACTGTGGCGGCGCTATAAGTCAGACGGAGACCCTCGCGCTCGCGAGCGGCTCGTCGTCGCCTACTCACCGCTGGTCAAGTACGTGGCCGGGCGCACCGCCGCCGGTCTGCCGCCGCACGTCGAGGAGGCCGACCTGGTCTCCTACGGGCTCGTCGGGCTGATCTCCGCGATCGAGCGCTTCGACATCTCGCGCGAGATCAAGTTCGAGACCTACGCCATCACGCGCATCAAGGGCGCCATCATCGACGAGCTGCGCTCGATCGACTGGGTCCCGCGCAGCGTGCGCGCCCGCGCTCGCGAGATCGAGCGCGCCAACACCAAGCTCGAGCACAGACTGCGGCGCACCCCCACCGACGAGGAGATGGCGGCCGAGCTGAGCCTCACAGTCCCAGAGTTCCACGAGGCGCTGCTGGCTATCTCCCACTCCTCTGTGGCCGCCCTTGACGAGCTCTGGAGCGTGTCGGACTCCAGCGGCGACCAGGTCTCGCTGATGGACACGATCGAGGACCCCAACGCCCCCGACCCCTCACGTGCGCTCGACGTCGGCGACCTGAAGGACCGCATCGCCGACTCCATCGCCTCGCTGCCCGAGCGCGAGAAGCTGGTGATCGCCCTCTACTACTACGAGAACCTCACCCTCCGCGAGATCGGGGAGGTCCTGGGCGTCACCGAGTCGCGCATCTCCCAGCTTCACACCAAGGCGGTCCTGCGCCTGCGTGGCCGCATGCAGGACGGCTCTTTCGACTAGGCTCCCGCGCGCCGGCCGCGCCGGCCATCGTCCCGGCGCTCGAGGCACAAACCGGTACGCCCCGCTCGGTCGCGGTGTGTGGCATCTATCGGCGAGTCGTCGGGAGCTTGGCGAACCCCTAGCCAGGGGTTCCAATCGGCGGTATCTTGGGCTGAATATCTCGAAAAGGAGACGCCCATGCGCCCGGCAGCCGATCGGATTCGCAACGTTGCCCTCGTCGGCCATCGCGGCTCGGGGAAGACCTCCCTGCACGAGGCCCTCCTGTTCGAGGCCGGCGTCACCGGCCGGCTCGGCTCGGTACCCGAGGGCAGCACCGTGTCCGACTCCGACCCCGACGAGCAGGCGCGTCAGATGTCGATTTCCACGACGCTCAGCTCGCTTCAGTGGCGCGAGCGCAAGGTCAACCTGCTCGACACACCCGGTGAGCCGAGCTTCGTGGCCGACGCCCTGGCGGCGCTGCGCGTGTGCGAGTCCGCCGTGTTCGTCGTCAACGCGGTGGAGGGTGTCGAGGTAACAACGATCCGCCTGTGGGAACGAGCCGCTGAGCTCGACATCGCCCGGCTCGTGTTCGTCAACATGCTCGACCGCGATCGCGCTGACTTCTTCGCGACGCTGGAGGCGCTCAAGCGGGCGTTCGGCCCGCACGTCCTGGCCACCGAGATCCCGCTCGGCTCGCAGGGCGGGATCGAGGGAATGATCGACCTGCCGGATATGGCCGCATTCCGTCAGGACTCCCCCGAGCGAGGTGGCTTTGAAGAGGTCCCAATCCCCGACGATCACCTCGAGATCGCCGGTGAATACCGCGAGCGCCTCATGGACGAGGTCTCTGAGGTCTCAGACACACTCATGGAGCGCTATCTCGAGGGCGAGCGGATCTCCCACGATGAGATCGCCGCGGCCCTGAAGCAGGGCACCAACCACGGGCAGATGTTCCCGGTTGTGTGCGGCGTGGCCACGCGCAACCTCGGCACCTCCCGCCTGCTCGACGCGATCGTGGAGGATCTGCCCTCTCCGGTCAAGCACGGCCCCCTCGTGGTGGGGGAGGTCGAGCTCTCCGCATCTGAGCAGGCCGAGCTGTTCGCCTACGTCTTCAAGACCCGCGCAGACCCCTATGCCGGGCGTGTCAACCTGCTGCGCGTCTATCAGGGCGTGCTCGCACATGACACCCACGCGCTCAACACGCGTACCCACACGCGCGAGCGGATCGGCCAGCCGATCTCATTCTCGGGAAAGGGAACCGAGCACGTTCAGGAGATCGGGGCGGGCGACATGGGGGCGGTGGCAAAGCTCAAGGACACCCACGCCGGGGATTGGCTGGCGGCCCGTGACGAGCCGCTGGAGATGCCGCGGCCGCGGCTGCCCGCGCCCGTGATGGCCTTCGCGGTTGAGCCCGGCAGCAGGGGGGAGGAGGAGAAGGTGTTCGCTTCGCTGCGGCGCCTGCAGGAGGAAGACCCAACGATCGACCTCCACCGCGATTCACAGACGGGCGAGCAGATCGTGGCCGGACTCTCGCAGGTACACGTCGAAGTGATCGTGGACCGTCTGCGCTCGCGCTTCGGCGTCGAGGTGACCCTCAAGCCGCCGCGTGTCCCCTACCGCGAGACGATTCGCGCCGCGGCCAAGGGTCACGGGCGCCACAAGAAGCAGAGCGGTGGCCGCGGTCAGTTCGGTGACTGCCACATCGAGATTGAGCCGCTCCCGCAGGGAAGCGGCTTCGAATTCGTCAACCACATCAAGGGCGGTGCGATCCCGAGCCAGTTCATTCCCGCGGTCCAGAAGGGGGTGCTCGAAGCGATGGCCGCCGGCCCGGTCGCGGGCTATCCGGTAAAGGACGTGCGCGTCACGCTCATCGACGGCTCGTTCCACGCGGTCGACTCCTCCGAGCTTGCCTTCAAGCTCGCCGGGGGCCATGCGATGAAGGAGGCGCTGCATCAGGCCCATCCGGTGCTGCTCGAGCCGATCATGCTCGTCAGCGTCTCGGTCCCCGACGAGCACGTCGGCGAGGTGATCGGCGATCTCAACAGCCGCCGCGGGCGCCCGCAGGGCATGGAGCCCACCGGCTCGGCCACCGAGATCAAGGCCGAGGTGCCGATGGCGGAGATGCTCAGCTATGCCCCCGATCTGCGCTCCATAACCCAAGGCCAGGGCGACTACACACTCGAGCTCTTGCGCTATGAGGCGGCCCCGGGGCGCCTGGCCAAGCAGGTGCTCGAGCACCTCGACGCCGAGCACTCAGCGGCTCACGTCTAGGGGGCAGACGCGATGGCAGGCCAGACGAGTCCGCCCGCCGGGATGCGTCGCCGTCGAGGCCGTTGCCGACGACCCAATTTGCCAGGTCGGAGGGCCACGGAGATGGCCGACCGAGCCGGCGGAGGGCGCGATTTTGCGGCTCCGGTACTCTGGTGGGCCGATGGCTACTCGTGCAATCGTCACATCGCACCCGGTCGTCGCCTGCGACGTATGTGGCAGGCGACTGCTGCGCGGGGAGAGCCCCGACGTATTCCTCGCCGGTGGTCAGCGTCGCACGGTGTGCGAGCTATGTGTCCCGCGGGCATCCGCGGAGGGCTGGTTGCGTGAGGCTGACGACCATGCCTCCAGCGTTCGTCCCACCCGCTCGCGGCGCGCCGGCTCACTGTTCGGGCGGCTACGCCAGTTACGCGAGCCTTCCCGCCCCCTCCGCCGTGAGGGTCAGGCGGCCACGGGGGACGGCGCCGCAGAGGGCGATGAGCTGCGTGAGGAGGAGCTCTACGACTTCCTGGAGGGCGGCGCGCTCGAGCGCGCAGAGCCCTATGAGCGTGACCTCTACATCGGCTCCGTCGAAGCCGGCGAGCCCGCTGTGGGGGAATGGACCGCCGAGCTCGACGGGGGGCTTGGCGAGGGCTCCTTGGGGGAGAGTGGCGCAATCGAGCACCCGTCGGCCGGGCTCCCCGGACGCCCGGCTCGTGAGGCTCTCACGAGCGGTGAGCTCAAGGTGGCGCGGGCGCTCGAGGTATTCAACGCGGGCGAGCAGCCGAGACGGGTGGCTGGGGTAGCCCGATCGCTCGGGGCTCCCACCGTCACAGCACGCCCCCTGGAGGATTCGGGCAGCACCGTGGCGATCATCGTGGCGTGGGAGCTTTGCTGGTACCGCTACGAGGTCGATCTCGGCGACGAGGCGGCGGGACCGCGGCTCGTGGCGCAGGGCATGGAGCTCGATGAGCTTCCGGCAGAGGACCGGCTGGCAAACGCTGCCGCCGACGAGCGCGGCGAGCTGGCCGCGCTTCTGGCGTGAGGGCGATCTCTCGCGGCGTCGTCCCGCGGTTGGCCACACCCGCCGAGCGCAGTACGATCTAACGCGATGATCTATTGCGTTGTACCGAAGGCTCTGGCCGACGAGCTCTACCCGAAGCTCGTAAAGCACTATGAAAACGACGACAACGTCACCGTCATCATCGACCGCCGTGAGGCGGACCGCCGCGCGCGTGGCTTGCGCCCCTCGGAGAGCGACCTTCAGCGTCGCTTGGTCCGCGACCGCCGCCGCGCCCGCGTCCCAGGCGATCTCCCGCCGCTCGTCGACGGCTCCTAGTGCCCCGCCCGGAGGTCAGCTCCCGCGCCAGTGAGGCGCGGCGATGAAGCTCGTCGTCCATGTCGATGGCGGCTCGCGCGGCAATCCCGGCCCCGCAGCGGCCGCGAGCGTCGTCTCAACGTACTCAGGGGAGGTCCTCGACGAGGCCTCGGAGCTGCTCGGCGCCGTCACCAACAACGTCGCTGAGTACCGGGCACTGCTGCTCGGCCTTGCTCGCGCACGGGCCCTGGGAGCCGACGAAGTGGAGGTTGTCAACGACTCTGAGCTGATCGCCAAGCAGGTGCGTGGCATCTACAAGGTCAAGCACGCCGCGATGCGCCCGCTCCACAAGGAGGCCCTGAGCGCCCTGCGCGGCTTCGACGCGTGGAAGATCCGCACCGTCCCGCGAGCCCAAAACGCCGATGCCGACGCGCTCGTGAACGTCGCGCTCGACAACGCACGCGCGACCGCCTAGCGCCCTTCGCCGACGCGCGGCCCCCGTCTGACGCGGGGCCGTCTGACGCGGGCCGTCTGACGCGGGGCGCTCGCCTCGACGCTAGTGAAGCGTATGAGTCGCTCGTGCGATCGCGATCATCTGCGCGTTCGAGAGATCCTCGAGCAGCGTGTTGCTCACGAAGTAGATGACTTTCCCGACGCGCCAGCCGATGTCGTGGATGTGCGAGCCGTCGTCGACCAGCAGGTAGGAGCGACCCCCGATTTTTTGCGGGCGAGCGTGGGCGAACAGGGGAATGTTCACCCAGTCCATGCCCTCCACGTCGTAGTAGCCCCCGAGCCCGTTCTGCTGCCACACGGCTACGTAGGCGTGGTGTACGTGCTTGTGCTGGTCTTCGAGCTTGTACACGTGTACTTCCTGAGGAACCCCCGCGCCTGTCTGTACTGAGGGGTACTCGACCGCGAAGGGCACCCCCGGAGCGGCGGTCAGCGCCATTGCCTTGCCCGAGGCCGAGACCGGGTAGAGCCCGAGTGCGGCACTGGACGGGCTGTGCGCGGAGTGGTGTGAGTGCGAGGAGGCGGAGGCGGGCAGGTGCACCCGTTCGTGGCCGTGCAGGAATTCTCTAACGGTCGCTTTGATCAGCGAGGGGGAGGAGGTCACGTAGCTTTCTCCGCCAATCATCGCGTTTGCGTTGTCCACCTGAAATTTGATCTGGCGCAACGGCTTCTGCTGTGAGAAGAGGGCGAGCTTCCCCAGTTCGATCAGCTGTCCCGTTGATGAGCGAAACGTGCTCGTGACCGCCTTGCCGACCGCCTTTGACACCTTGTCGATCTCGCCGATCAGGTTCCCCACCGGCACCTGCGTGCGCAGGTCGCGAATGAAGTCCTGCTGGCGCGCCACCCTCACGAAATCCGAATCGTGGTGGCGGTAGCGCACATAGCTGAGCGCGTTTTCGTCGCACAGCCGCTGGTAGCCGGGTTGCAGGTTGATTGCCGAATAGTTCGTTTCCGGGCTGCCATTGGGTTCGTTGAGGTAGCGATGATCGACGTTTGCGTACACGCACCCAATGGCGTTAACGATCCCTTTGAAGCCCCTGAATGTGACGTCGACGATCTGGTTGATCTTGATGTGAAGCAGGCGTTTGATTGTCTGCGCCGTCAGTTCGGCGCCGCGATCGGTCCCGCCTTCCTGGCTACCCAGCGTGTAGGCGGCGTTGATCTTGCGCGGGTAGTAGCTCTGTCCGTCCCTGGTCGTGATTGTCACCAGGAGATCGCGCGGCACCGAGAGCACCGAGATCTGGCCGACTTCGGGATCCAGGTGTACGAGCAACATCGTGTCGCTGCGCGGCGGGTTGTTGCGGTCATAGGCGTCTTTAGAGCCCACGCGTCTGTCCGAGCCGATGATCAGGAAGGTCTGGGGTTCGCCGCTGTAGGCGGCCTGGACGACGCCCTTGGAGACCTTGATCTGGCTGCCCTTGAGGAACACCTCGCCGGCGATGTGGTTGAGCTCGATCAGCGCCACCGTCGCGGTCGTCCCGCCGCTCAACAGCAGGATCAAGACGCCCGCGATGGCAAAGCGCTTCCACATGCCGCGTGCGAGGGAGGGCGGACGCTCGTCGTCCGGTGGTATCGCGGGGGGGAGGCTCATGTATGGGTCCGGGCAAGCACAACCCAACGCGGCCACCCGTCGGTCAAGCCTAGCGGGGGCATCGGCCGGCTCGCGCCGGGCGCTTTACCCGTGGCCACGCCCGGAGAACTTGGCGGGAAGCGTGTCGAGCGGCCCTGCCGCGCCGGGCATCCCGATACGCTCGCCTCGTGCTCAAGCCCCGCAATCGCGAGCTGCTCGGGCTGATCCCGGCCGGCGTTGCTCGTCACCGCCGGCTTCACCGCGATCTTCATCCAGGAGGAAAACAGCTCGTTGGGCGCCTCCACCAACGTGACGCTCAACCACGCCGTCGAGCCTGTCGCTGACCTACGGCCTGCTGTTCCTGGGGCTGTGCCTGGCCGCTCATCTGGTGATCCGCTTCGCGCTTGCCGCACGCCGACCCCTATCTGTTCCCGCTCGCGGCGGTGCTCTGGCGAGCGTGGGGATCGTGATGGTCTACGCATCAATCCCTCCTTGGCGCGTCAGCAGGCGCAGTGGATGGTGCTCGGCCTGATCCTGTTCGCCGCCACGATCGTGTGGCTGCGGCGCACGGGCGTAGGCGGTGCTCGAGCGCTACCGCTACACGATCGCCGCGGTCGGGATCGCGATGGCGGTCCTGCCGCGCTTTCCGGTGATCGGCGAGCAGGTCAACGGCGCCTATCTGGACATCCACTTCGGCTCGGTCTCCTTCCAGCCGGCCGAGCTCGCGAAGGTCGCGATCGTGATCTTCCTCGCGAGCTACCTGCGCGACAATCGCCAGATCCTGGTCACAGCGGGGCGGCGCGTCCTTGGTCTCACGGTCCCGCCGATGAAGCAGTTCGGGCCGATGCTCGTGGTGTGGGGGGCGGCGATGGCCACGCTGCTGCTCACGCGTGAGCTCGGCACCTCGCTGATGTTCTACGGGGCGTTCCTCGCGCTTCTCTATGTTGCCACCGGGCGCTTCTCCTTCCCGCTGATCGGGCTCGTGCTGTTCGGCCTCGGCGCGTGGTTCGTCGCCAACCACGTCGGTCACGTCCACAGCCGCGTGCTCGCGTGGGAACACCCCTTCGACGAGGTCCCTCTACGAACAAGCGCGGCGGCAGCTATCAGCTCGCCCAGTCGCTGTTCGCCCAGGCCGACGGAGGCTTGCTCGGGACCGGCTTCGACCAGTCGCTGCTCGTGCTTCCCCACCACCGCGAACCGATTCTGCCGGTGCCGGAAAGCGACATGATCTACGCGGTCATCGTCAACGAGCTCGGGCTCGGCGGGCAGCCGCGGCATTGATGCTGACCTACCTGTTGTTCGTCGCACGCGGCCTGAAGACGGCGATGCTCGCGCGCGACTCGTTCTCCAAGCTGCTCGCCGTCGGTCTGTCGTTCGTCGTGGCGACGCAGGTGTTTGTGATCGTCGGCGGCGTCACGCGAGTGATTCCGCTCACCGGCGTGACGCTCCCGCTTGTCGCCTACGGTGGCTCCTCGGTGGTCATGAACTTCGTGCTGCTGGCGCTCCTGCTCGTCGTCTCCGACCGTGCTCGCCGGCCCTATTCGTCGCGCGGTGAGCTAGTGTCGCCGACACCGGCGTCGCGAGTGCGAATATCGGGTTTGGGCATGATTGTGCATTTTTGAGGAGGTTCGGTGCCGCTTTCGGTCGAAAACCTCCACATATCCGCTGCGCGCGGGTATTTCGGCGGGCGGCAGCGAATATCTCAGCGCGATGCCAACATCCACTACAGACTCCACCTCGAGCTTCTGTGATCGAGGCGCGCGACATGCGCTCCTCAGAGGAGCGTCGCCGGCGGTACCCCGGCCGTGTCGGCAACTTCTCCTCGCCCGCTGGTCTTCACCCGAGGCCGTGGTGTAAGCGCCTGCGGCGCGCCTTGCGCGGAGGACCTGTTCGTCCTCCACTACCAGCCGATCGTCTCGCTGCACAGCGGAGCCGTCTCGCACTACGAGGCGCTGATCCGGCTCGCTGACGACCCCGACGGCCCGCTCACGCCGCCCTGTAGCTTCCTGCCCGCGGCGGAGCGCTACGGCCTGATACAGGAGATCGATCGCATGGTGATCGGCAAGGTGGTGGCGCTCATGGGGGGCGAGCTGGCCGAGCGAGGCGCTCGCGTCGCCGTGAACCTCTCGGCGCTGTCGATCACAGACCAGGGCATGCTCGCTCACATAGAGCAGGAGCTGATCCGCCACGATGTCGACCCCCGAGCGTCTGATCGTCGAGGTCACCGAGACGGCGGCGATCGGCGACATGCAGCCGCGCCCAGACCTTCTGTGAAGGCGTGCACACGCTCGGCAGCTCGGTCGCCCTCGACGACTTCGGCGCCGGCTTCGGCTCCTTCCAGTACCTCAAGCACCTTCCGTTTCGCTACCTGAAGATCGATGGCGACTTCATCCGCACGCTGCCAACCTCGCACAAGGACCAGCTGGTCGTGCAGGCTCTGGTCGGGGTTGCCCGGGGGATGGGCAAGCAGACGATCGCCGAGTACGTCGGCGACGAGCCCACCATGCGCCTGTTGCGCGGCTACGGCGTCGACTACGCCCAGGGCTTCGAGGTCGGGCGCCCGCGCGGCCAGGTCGAGGCGTTTGCCAGCATCTGACGGTCCCGATGGTCCTGCCCGATGCGCGTGTGGGACGGACATCTTTGAGATGGGCAACCACGGCTACCGCCGAGGATCGGGCGAGCTGGGCCGCCTAGCGCGGTTCGGGCAACTGGCTGCGCATCATCGCGTCCCACAACCTGTCCGGCAACAGTTTGCGCTGCAAGACGGTCAGATGCGCGGATGGTGTGAGCAGCATTCGCGCCGGGGGGCTGCGGCGTGAGATCGCCTTCTCGATCGCCTTCGCCACGACGTCGGGCGCGCCACCGAGATGGCGCACGGGACTCTCGTATACACCCGTCGTCATCGCGGCAAGCTTCACGTTGAATGCCCTGTAGGGCTCCCCGGCGTCCCCGCTTACCGTCAGCCCCCGCGTCCTCGGCTTCGCTCACCGTCGCAACCGCGCGCTTGCCGAACTCGCTGGTGATCAGCCCCGGCTCGACGAGCACGACGTCCACGCCGAAGCCCCTGACCTCGAAGCGCAGGGCGTCGCTGATCGCCTCCAGTGAGTACTTCGTCGCGTGGTAGAGGCCGCCGCCCGGGAATGTCAGCCGGCCGCCCATCGAGCCGATGTTGACGATCTTGCCCCAGCGCTGGTTGCGCATCGCCGGCAAGCACGAGCTGGGTGAGCGCGATCAAGCCGAACACGTTCGTCTCGAACTGGCGGCGCACCGCTTCGAGCGGCACCTGCTCGATCGGCGCCGCCCTGGGAGTAGCCGGCGTTGTTGACGAGCACGCCGACGGCGCCGTGCTCGCGCTCCACCGTCTCGACCGCCGCGCGCATCGACTGCTCGTCGGTTACGTCGAGGCGCAGGAGCTCGCAGCCCGCGCTCGCCAGCGACTCGATCGACTCAAGGCGCCGTGCGCTCGCGTACACGCTCCAGCCGTGGCCGGCCAGGCGCCTCGCGGTGGCCTCGCCGATGCCGGACGAGCAGCCGGTGATGAGCACTGCCTTCGATACATCGGACATTCGCGCAGCATACGGAATAGGGTTTCCCAACGATGCGCGCCGTCACCTTCCAAGCGCCCGGCGAGGTGCTCGTCGAGGACGTCCCGGAGCCCGAGATCTCAGATCCCGGCGATGCGATCGTGCAGGTCGAGGCGACCGGCGTGTGCGGCTCGGACCTGCACATCTACCACGGCCGCGTGAAGATCGAGCCCGGGTTCACGATCGGCCACGAGTACGTCGGCACGGTGCTCGCCGTCGGCGACGCGGTGCAGAGCGTCGCAGGTCGGCGATCGCGTGCTCGGCTGCTTTCAGACCGCGTGCGGGCGCTGCTTCTTCTGCCGGCGCGGCTGGTTTCACAAGTGCGACTCCTCGCGCACGTTCGGCCACGGCGCGACGCTCGGCTCGCTCCAGGGCACGCAGGCCGAGCAGGCGCTGATCCCCACCGCCGACCTGGTGCTGCGCAAGATCCCGCGGGAATGAGCGACGAGGCCGCGCTGTTCGCCGGCGACGTGATGGGCACCGGCTACCACGCCGTCGCCGACGTGGCCTGCGCGCCGGCGACGTGGCGGCGGTGCTCGGGCTCGGCCCGGTCGGCCTGTGCGCCGTGCAGGCCGCGCGGGCCGCGGGCGCCGCGCAGGTGATCGCGGTCGACACGGTCGCCGAGCGCCTGGCGATGGCCGAGTCCTTCGGCGCCCAGGCCGTGCACCTCACCGAGGACGACCCGCGCGCGCGCGGCGCGCGAGGCGACCGAAGGCCGCGGGGTCGACGTGTGCATCGACGCGGTCGGCCACCCCCAGGCGTTCGACCTCGCCCTGCGCCTGACGCGCAAGTGCGGCACGGTGCCGGCTGTCGGCGTGTACGCCGAGCGCGCCGAGGTGCACATGGGCCTCGTGTGGATCAAGTCGCTGCACGTGTGCGCCGGGCACGCCAACGTGATCGCCCACGTCGATCGCGTGCTCGCGATGATGTCCGCCGGGCTGCTCGACCCCACGCCGCTGGTCACCCACCACATGAGGCTCGAGGAGGCCCCCGAGGCGTACGCGATGTACGACCGCCGCGAGGCACTGAAGATCGTCCTGACGCCCTGACACAGGCCGATCCTCGTATGCGCTCACAGACGCGAACCAACTCCCCAAGGGACCCCAAGGAGCTCACATGACCACCGTTGCCTCCACAGCCCTCCCCGACGCGCTCTCCGACGCCGCACGCGAGTTCGTCGCCGGCAAGCACCAGCCTGCTGATCGGCGGGGAGCGCGTGCCGGCCGCCGACGGGCGCACCTTCGCGACGCTCGATCCCGTCAACCGGCCGGGAGATCGCCATCGTCGCCCAGGGCGGCGCCGCGGACGTCGCGCGCGCCGTGGCCGCGGCACGCGAGGCGTTCGAGAGCGGCCCATGGGCGACGCTGCGCCCTCGGCCGAGCGCGGTCAGCTGATCGACCGCGCTCGCCGACGCGATCGAGGACCACGGCGAGGAGCTCGCCCAGATCGAGTCGCTCGACAACGGCAAGCCGGTGAAGCTCGCCCAGTACGTCGACGTGCGCGGGACGGTCGCCCACCTCCGCTACTTCGCGGGCTGGCCGACGAAGATCGAGGGCAGCGTGATGCCGGTGACCGCGCCCGACATGCTCTGCTACACGCGCCGGGAGCCGGTCGGCGTGTGCGGGCAGATCGTCCCGTGGAACTTCCCGCTGCTGATGGCCGCCTGGAAGATCGCCCCGGCGCTGGCCGCCGGCTGCACGATCGTGCTCAAGCCGGCCGAGCAGACGCCGCTGAGCGCACTGCGCCTCGGCGAGCTGGCGCTCGAGGCGGGCTTCCCGCCCGGCGTCCTGAACGTCGTCACCGGCGACGGCGAGACCGGCGCGGCGCTCGTCGACCATCCCGACGTCGACAAGATCGCGTTCACCGGCTCGACGGCGGTCGGGCGCGAGATCGGCGCCAAGGCGGGCGCGCGCTCAAGCGCGTGACGCTCGAGCTCGGCGGCAAGTCCCCCAACGTCATCCTGCCCGACGCCGACCTCGAGGCGGCGATCAAGGGCTCGTACCAGGCGATCTACTTCAACACCGGCCAGGCCTGCAACGCGGGCTCGCGCCTGTTCGTGCCGGCGGACCACTTCGACGAGGTCGTGGCGGCGCTCGCCGAGAGCGCGAAGGCGACCCGGCTCGGCGCGGGCCTCGATCCCGCCACGCAGCTCGGCCCGCTCGTGTCCGCCGAGCAGCTCGACCGCGTCATGGGCTACATCGACGCCGGCGCGAGAGGGCGCCGAGCTCGTCACCGGCGGCGATGCGCGCTCGCCGACAGCGGCGGCTACTTCGTCGAGCCGACCCTGTTCACGCCACCTCCGACGACTGACGCATCGCGCGCGAGGAGATCTTCGGCCCGGTGCTCGTCGCCTCGCCCTACGACTCGCTCGAGGAGGTGGCGCGCAGCGCGCCAACGACACCGAGTACGGGCTGGCGGCCGGCGTGTGGACGCGCGACGTCGGCAACGCCCACCGGCTGGCGTCGCTGCTGCGGGCCGGCTCGGTGTACGTGAACCACTGGGGCGGCTCCGACCCGGCCGCGCCGTTCGGCGGCTTCAAGGCCTCGGGCGTCGGCCGCGAGCACGGCCACGACGGGCCTCGACGCCTACCTGGAGACGAAGACCGTCTGGACCACTCTCAGCTGAGGCGCGCCGACAGCCAGTTCGAAGTATGTGGCCGAGTCGGGCATGTGCTCGATCGACGTCTGTCGGCGGTCCCTGCCGGTGCATTAGAGTCCACTCATGAGCGGGCATCCTCAGAAGCCCGGGAGCCTTCAGATATCGAGCGCGCTGGTCAACGGCGCCGTCGACGGTTTCCCTGCGAGGCGAGCTCGACCTTGCCTCCGCTCGCCAGATGGAAGAGCGCTTCGCCTCGATCGACGAGCAGGGCCCCTCGCGCGTGGTGGTCGACCTCGGCGGGCTCGCTTTCATCGACTCGAGCGGCCTGCGCGTGCTGCTGCTCGCCGACGCCCGCGCACGCGAGCGCGGCTATGAGCTCGTGCTGCTGCCCGGCCAGGAGTCGGTGCAGCGCGTGTTCGAGATGACGGGGGCGCTCGACGTGCTGCGCTTCGAGTCTTGAGCCCGGTCGCTGAGCAGCGACCGAATACCAGAGCGGCGTGAGCTCAAGACGGGGCAGGGCGCCGCTGGATGTCGGCGCTCGCGGGTGTCCTGGCGGTCGTGATGCTCGCGGCGACGCTCGAGATCGTGCTCGACGGGGCGGTCGGTCATTCGCCGCTGATCCCCAAATCGCCGCAGATCGCGGCTGGCTGAGCGGCATCGGGGAGCGGCTCGGCTTCCGCGTCTTCTTGATCGCGCTGCTCTCCTACGCCGGAGCGTACGGCTGCATGCTGCTGCTCGCGCGCGCGTGTCTCCGCACGCTTTGCGATCACGCTGACCGTCGCGCTGCAGTTGATCGTGTTCGTCGGCCCGATCCTCCTGTCGACCGACGTGTTCAGCTACATCGCCTACGCCCGCATGGGGGTCGTGCACGCCATCAACCCCTACATTCACGGCCCGCAGTCGATCGTGCGCAGACCCCGTCTACCACGACGTGGGCAAAGACTGGAAGATGGTGGCCACGGCCTATGGGCCGCTCTACACGCTCATCTCCTACCCGCTCGCGCTGCTCGGAGTGACGGGGGCGCTGTGGGGGATGAAGCTGATGGCGTTGCTTGCCGGCGCCGGCACGCTTGCGCTGACGTGGCGCTGTGCGCGCCTGCGCGAGCTCGACCCCAAGCTTGCCCTGATCGCGGTGGGGGTGAACCCCCTGTGGGTGATCTTTGGCCTCGGGGGCGCCCACAACGATCTGGTCATGACCCTGCTCATGATGGGCGGCTGTCAGCCTCACGTTCGCGCGCCACGAGGCCTACGCGGGAGCAGCCGTGATCGCGGCGGCGCTCGTAAAGGCCACCGGGATCGTGCTGCTGCCGTTCATGCTGCTCAGCCGACGCCGCCTCGCCCCCCTCATCGGCGCCGTCGTCGCGGGCTTGGCATGCGCACTCGCGGCCTTTCTCGCCTTCGGCATCCACGGCGTGGATGTGGTCGCGGCGCTCAATCGCGACGCCGCGCTCGGTCTCGACCGACAGCTTCCCCACGGAGATCGCGCACCTGCTCGGCAAGCCCGGCGTCTTCCCAGTCGACCACGACCTGCTCAAGGCGGGGCTCGTGCTGATCGTCCTGCACCTGTTGTGGCGGACGTGGCGCGGCTATGACTGGGTGGCGGCCTCCGGTTGGACCCTGCTCGCGATCTCGGTCACGAGCACATGGCTACTGGCTTGGTACACGTTGTGGTCGCTGCCCCTGGCGGCAGTCAGCCGCGACCGCCGCCTGCTCGTGGCGACGCTCGTCGTGCAAGCCCTGTTCGTCCTCCACCAGATCTCGCCGCTCTTGGCGCCCGTCTCGTGAGCACGCCGCCCGACCTCACCCGAGACCGGCGTCTCGGCGCGCCTGCCCGAGTGGGCGCGCCCGCGCGAGCACGAGCGGCACGGTCTCGGCAGCCTGCGGCTTGCCGAGACCACCATCCTGATCCTCGTCGCCCTGCTGCTCGCGGTCGCGACGATCAACGACGTGGTGCAGCAGACCCACGTCAACCACCGGCTCGTCGCGGATCTGCACACGTGGCGCCTGGCGACCGGCCACGACTACCACAACCTCAGCGTCGAGCAGGACGTCAAGGCGCACACCACGCGTGACACGGTCTGCGGAAACGTGTCGCCGGGGGGCCCGAAGGAACGCACGCAGGTGTGCCTCGTGCTCGTGGGGCCCGGCTCTCGGGAGGCCGGGCAGGTGAGCGGTGGCTACTACCTGCCGCGCGCAAACCGTCGACGGTCGCCGTAGCCGCTATGCCTGCTTCGGGGGCGCCGCCGAGGCGGGGCTGTGCGGCCTTGAGCAGCCCCCCGCCGGGCGCCCCGCCCTCGCCGACCGTTGCCCACCGGCAGGCGATGAGCGGCCCCGCGCTCCCAGTCGCCGCCGGACAGCGCACAGGGGACCGCCGCCGCCATCCCCGCGCGACGCGCGCGCGCGCTACCCGGCTGGTGGCCGCTGCGTGGCTATCACGGTGCTCGCGGCCCTGCTGCGCCTTCGCACGCTCGGCTCGCAGAGCTTCTGGTACGACGAGGCGTTCACGCCCGTGCACGTGCTGCGCGCCTCGCTCGGGGCGACGCTTCACAACGTCGTCCACAGCGAGAACACGCCGCCCGCTGTGGTACGTGCTCGAGTGGGGAGTCTCGCGCGTGCTCGGCACCGGAGCCGTGGCCCTGCGCCTTCTCTCCGCGCTCGCGGGGATCGCCACCGTGCCGGTCGCGTGGGCGATCGGCCGCGAACTTCAGGGCCCACCCACCCGCCGCGCGGCGATCGTGACGGCGGCGCTCGTGGCCGGTAGCCCGCTGCTCGTGTGGTACTCGCAGGAGGCGCGCGCCTACGCGCTGTTCGTACTCTGCGCCTCATTTACGCTGCTGTGCTTCCTGCGGGCCCTCGCAAGAGCCGAGCACGCGGCGTCTGGCGGCGTTCGCGCTCGCCGCCTCGCTGGCGCTCCTCACCCACTACTTCGCGGTGTTCCTGTTGATCCCGATGATGTTGTGGCTCCTGTGGGGCGCGGCCATCCCGCGCGTGCTGGCCGCCGTGGCGCTCCCGACCTCGTCGGGGCGGCATTGGTCCCGCTGATCCTCGCGCAGGGGGGACACGGCACGCAGTGGATCGGGGAATGGGCGCTCGCCAGTCGTCTGGAGGCGATCCCGCAGTACTATCTGACTGGTTACACCGGGCGCCGCGCTCGGCCACGGGATCGAGCTGCTCGTGCTGGCCGCGATCCTCGTGGGTTTCGGGTACGGACTGTGGTGCACGCTCACCCGCGCGAGGAGCGCGGGGCGCTGATCGCGCTCACCGTCGCCGGCGTGCGGCGTGCTCCTCCCGATCGTGCTGGCGGTGCTCGGGGCGGACTATCTCGCTCCGCGCAACCTGGTGGCCGCGATGGTCCCGGTGAGCGCTCTGCTCGCGATCGTGATCGTCGCCCGGCGCACGGGGTGCGTGGGATCGGCCTGGCAGGGCTGCTCGTGCTCGGCTTCGTGGCGCTCACCATCGACGTCAACCTCAGTCCGCGCTTGCAGCGCGGCGACTGGGCGGGGGTGGCCGATGCTGCTGCGAACGAGCCGACCGGATCGCGCGATCACGACGGTCGAGTTGGGGGCGGCCCCGCTCGAGTATTACCTCCCGCCGCTCGGCAATCTGGCGCGCGGATCCAAGGTCACGGTGAGCGAGGTAGACGAGACCGGCTACGCTCCCCTGCGCAAGTCGGCCGCTACGACCGCCCGCACCGGGCTTTCATCTCTCAGAACGTCGCGACATCCACGGCTTGATCGTGTACCGCTTCACATCCACTGTCCCTGTCACGATCTCAGAGCGTGTGTCTGCGCGAGCATGTGATCACAGACGCCCATCCGGAGGTGCTCGTTCCCGTGTCCCCAGGGAAAACCACCTAGCCTTCACGGCCATGTCATCGCAGATCGCTCACACAGTCAGCGAGGCGCAGGTGACACTCGAGCGAGCGTGCGAGCGCTTGCTCTCGCTGCAGGACGAGTCGGGCTGGTGGAAGGGGGAGCTCCAGACGAACGTGACGATGGACGCCGAGGACATGCTCCTGCGCGAGTTCCTCGGCATCCGGCGCTCTGGGGAGACCGAGCGCTCGGCCGCGTGGATTCGCTCGCAGCAGCGCCCCGACGGGACATGGGCGAATTTTTACGGCGGCCCCGGAGAGCTCTCGACGACGATCGAGGCCTACTGGGCCCTGCGGCTCGGCGGGCGACGAGGCCCGAGCAGGAGCACATGCTCGCCGCGGCCGGCTTCGTCCGCGAGCATGGAGGCATCGAGCGGCGACGGGTCTTCACCCACGTGTGGCTTGCCCTGTTCGGGCTGTGGCCGTGGGAGCAGGTCCCGGCGCTTGCCGCCCGAGATCGTGCTGTTGCCATCGTGGGTGGCGCTCAACGTCTACGACTTCGCTTGCTGGGCGCGCCAGACGATCGTGGCGCTGTCCGTGGTGATGGCCCACCGCCCCCAGCGCCCGCTCCCGTTCGCCCTGGAGGAGCTGCACGGCTCTGAGCCCTGGCGGCCCGCCGCCCCGGCCAGCGCGCGTGGCAGGTGGCTCGTGCGCCTGGATCGTGTCCTGCGCGCCTACGAGCGTCACCCGGTGCGCACTGTTGCGCAGGCTGGCACTGGGTCGCGCCGAGCGCTGGATCGTGCGTCGCCAGGAGGCGGATGGCTCGTGGGGTGGGATCCAGCCGCCCTGGGTGTACTCCCTGATGGCGCTCCACCTGAACGGCTACCCGCTCGAGCATCCGGTGATGCGGCGCGGCATCGAGGGTCTGGAGGGGTTCATGGTCGAGAGCCGACGGGGGCTCCGAATTGGAGACCCCACCCATCCCACGTCCCGCCGCCCGTCGCGCCGGCGGGGCCGAGCCGGCGCTTGGAGGCGTGCCAGTCGCCCGTGTGGGACACGGCGCTCGCCGTGGTGGCGCTCAGCGACGCGGGTGTCCCGCGAGGACCATCCTTCGCTCGTGCGCGCCGCGGAGTGGCTGCTCGGCGAGGAGGTGCGCCTCTCCGGGGACTGGCGCGTGGCCCGCCCCGGCGTGCCGCCCGGGGGGTGGGCGTTTGAGTTCGCCA
The DNA here is from genome assembly GCA_963742945.1 of uncultured Solirubrobacterales bacterium. Lineage (GTDB taxonomy): Bacteria > Actinomycetota > Thermoleophilia > Solirubrobacterales > Solirubrobacteraceae > Palsa-744. The sequence goes on from CAVUNX010000011.1 coordinate 299,041, forward strand.
ACGACAACTATCCCGGACGTCGACGACACCGCCGAGGTGGTGTTGGCGTTGCTTCGCGTACAGCTCCCCCACGTGCGCGCGGGGGGAGGCGTTGAGAGAGGGGTGCATGCGGGGGAGGCGGGAGCTCACGCGGTCGCCCCCCACGCGCGCGTGGGGCAGGCTTTCGAGCAGGCATGGCACCCACGGAGGCCGACTCCCCACATCGTTGCCCCTCGCGCGCGCGCGGGTGAGGCGATCGATCGAGCGGTGAGGTGGACCAAGGGGATGCAGAGCCGCGAGGGGGCGTGGGGGGCGTTTGACGCCGACAACACCCGCTCGCTCGTGCGCGAGCTGCCGTTCCTCGACTTCGGCGAGGTGATCGACGAGCCGAGCGCCGATGTGACCGCCCACGCACTGGAGATGCTCGCCTCGCTCGGTCGGGCTCGCGACCCCGAGGCGCTCGCGGCGGTGCGCTGGCTGATCGACCGCCAGGAGCCAGGTGGCTCGTGGTGGGGACGTTGGGGGGTGAATCACATCTACGGCACCGGCGCGGTCGTGCCTGCCCTGATCGCCGCGGGGGTGACGCCCTCCGAGCCGTGCATCAGGCGTGCGGTGAGCTGGCTGGAGCGTCATCAGAACGAGGATGGGGGCTGGGGGAGGACCCGCGCTCGTATGACTCTCCCGAGTGGGTGGGGCGCGGGGAGAGCACCGCATCGCAGACCGCCTGGGCGCTGCTCGCCCTGCACGCGGCCGCGGCGAGCGTCGGGGAGCGCTCGCGCGGGGGGTGCAGTGGCTCGTGGACACCCAGCGGGAGGACGGAAGTTGGGATGAGCCGCAGTACACGGGTACGGGCTTCCCGTCGGACTACTACATCAACTATCACCTCTACCGTCTGGTGTTCCCCGTGATGGCGCTCGGCCGTTGTTTGACGGGCCCACCCACCCGCCGCGCATGATGCACCCCGCGCTCGCTCGAGCCTCACCTCACCTGAGATTCCCGACGCGCCAAGCCGTGATGGCCCGCGTGGGTGGCGAGAACTTTCCGGTGGCCACACGGGTGCTCTCGCGCCGTCATCGCCGCCACCTGCTCGCTGTGTACGGCTTCGCGCGTCTCGCCGACGAGCTCGGAGACGAGCTCACCGGAGACAGGCTCATGGCGCTCGACTGGCTTGAGCAGCGAGCTCGATCGTGCCTACGCGGGCGAGGCGCAGACATCCACTGCTGCGCGCCCTGCAGACGACGCTCGGCGAGTGCCCTCTCCCGCGCGGCGCCCTTCGTGCGCCTGATCGAGGCCAACCGCCTCGACCAACGCGTCACGCGATATGAGACATGGGAGCAGTTGCGCTCATACTGCGAGCTCTCGGCCAACCCGGTGGGCGAGCTTGTGCTGTGCGTATTCGGGCTTGCCACGCCCGAGCGGATCGAGCTCTCCAGACCGGGTGTGCACCGCCCTGCAGTTGGTCGAGCACCTGCAGGACCTCGGCGAGGATGTGCGCCGCGGTCGCGTGTATCTGCCGGCGGAGGATCTTGTTCGTTTCGGCTGCTCGCATGAGCAGCTCGCCCAGCTCGTCTCATCGGGTGATGTGGATTTGGATTTGCGGGGCGTTCCCACGGGCTCTCCCACTCATAGTGAGGATTACGCGTCGCTCGGTGGCTCGTCTGCGCGAGGCCATCTCGTTTGAGACAGAGCGCGCGCGCGGGAGCTGCTGGCTGCGGGGTGTGCCACTCGTGCGCGGGCGTTCCAGGGCGCCCCCAAGCTCGCCGTAGCCGCGTTCGTGGCCGGGGGGCGCGCGGCGCTCGATGGCGATCGAACGAGCGGACTTCGACGTGCTGGGGGGTGCTACACGCACGCGAGCCGCCTCCGGCACGTGTGGGGGCGCTCACGGCGCGTACTCGTGGAGAGTCCGCGGGATGAACGTCGAGGAGGCCTACGATCACTGTGAGTCGCTCACGCGCACGGTGGCGGCCAACTTCTACTATGGGATCCGTCTGCTCCCGCGCGAGAAGCGCCGCGCGACCTGTGCCGTGTATGCGTTTGCCCGGCGCATAGACGACATCGGAGATGGGGACATCGACTCTCACGAGAAGCTCCGGCTACTGGACGAGGCTCGCCGCGCGCTCTGAGGAGCTGTCCACGTCGAGCGCCGATCCGGTGATCGTGGCTCTGGCAGACGCCCACGCTCGCTTCTCCTTGCCGATCGAGGCGCTCGAGGATCTGATCGAGGGGGTGCGCATGGACGTCGCTGGGTGCCACCTATGAGCGCTTCGAGGACCTGCTCGTCTACTGCCGCAAGGTGGCGGGCTCGATCGGGAGTGCTCTGCCTCGCGATCTTCGGTGCGCGCGAGTCTCGAGCTGGCCCAGCGGCTCGCCGACGACCTGGGCGTGGCGATGCAGCTCACCAACATCCTGCGCGACCTGCGCGAGGACTGCCGCCAACGGTCGCGTCTACATGCCGCGCGAGGATCTCGTGCGCTACAAGCTCAGCACTGACGGGCGCTATCGAGGGGGAGCAGGGGCAGCTCGACGCGCTCGTGCGCTTCCAGGTGCGCCGCGCCAGCAGAATGGTTCGAGCAAGGGCTCGAGCTCGTGCCTCTGCTGGACAGGCGCAGTGGCGCGTGCGTGCTGGCGATGGCCAACATCTACAGTCGCGTGCTCACACGGATCGAGGCCGACCCGCGAGGGGGCTCGCCGGGCTCGAGTGTCGCTCCCGATCTGGGAGAAGGCGTGGGTGGCCGCTCGCAGCGTGTTCGCGGCGGGTATGGCTTGAGGTGAGGGAGCGCCGCGTGATCGTCGTCGGCGGCGGGCTCGCCGGGATCACGGCGGCGCTCGACTGCGCGGACGCGGGCGCGCGCGTGACACTGCTGGAGGTGAGGCCGCGCCTGGGAGGGGCCGCCTACTCGTTTGAGCGCGAAGGGCTTTGGCTCGACAACGGCCAGCACGTGTTCCTGCGCTGCTGTACGGCCTACCGCGCGCTGCTCGAGCGGCTCGGTAGCACCGGGCGCGTGTCGATCCAGGGGCGCCTGGAGATCCCCGTGCTGAGCCCGGGGGGCAGGCGGGTGGTGTTGCGGCGCAGTGGGCTCCCGGCGCCTCTGCACCTCGCGGGGGCCCTCGTCCGTTACTCCCACCTCACGATCCCCCAGCGTGTGGGCGCGGCCCGGGCCGCGTTCAGGCTCGCGCGCCTGAGCCCGCGGGCAGCCCTCGATCGTGAGCGCCGGGCGGGCGAGGCCCCCGACCGGCCCCCGAGCGAGCAGGGCGGGGACGGCGCGAGAGTCGACACCGCCGGCGCATGGCTCGACCTCGCGGCCCCCGTGCCCGGCACGCTCGGCGAGTGGTTGGCCGAACACGGTCAGGACGCCGCGACGGTGGCCTCGCTGTGGGACCTGATCGCGCTGCCCACATTGAACCTTCCCGCGGCCCAGGGATCGCTGGCGCTTGGGGCGTTCGTGTTGCGCACGGGCCTCTTCGAACACAACGACGCCGGCGATATCGGCTTTCACATGCGCCCCCTGAGTGAGACGCTCGGGGGGCCGGCCGAGCGGGAGCTGGGTGAGGCGGGGGTCGAGGTGAGGCTCGGAGTGCGGGTCGAGGGAATCGAGCGGATGCGGGTGGAGGGTGTCGAGCGGATGGAGGGTATCGAGCGGGTGGAAGGTCGTGGAGAGGGTGGGAGGCGAGGCGCGGAGGCTGAGGGGCGCGTCGCGGAGAGCCTGCGCCCACATACGCGCCCGCTGGAGGGCGAGCCGGAGCGGCCCCAGGAAGGCCTGCGTGTGCTCGCGAGCGACGGCGAGCTCCAGGCCGACGCCGTCATATGTGCCGTACCCCACGCGCGCGCGGCCGCCCTGCTCGAGCGGCTGCTGGGCCGCGAGACCGAGCCCTGGAGCAGGCTCGGGGAGTCGCCCATCATTAACGTGCACATCATGTATGACCGGCGCGTGTGTGAGTTGCCGTTCGTGGCGGGTGTCGGGACGCCCGTCCAATACGTCTTCGATCGCACCGCCGCCGCGGGGCTCTCGCAGGGCCAGTACCTCGCTGTCTCCCTGTCCGCTGCCGAGCGGGAGATGGGGGACTCGGTCGAGTGCCTGCGCGAGCGCTACGTCGGCGCGCTGGAAGAGCTGCTGCCCCGGGCACGAGAAGCCGTCGTGCGGGGCTTTCACGTCAGCCGCGAGTACGCCGCCACGTTTCGAGCCGGCCCTGGCGCCCAGGCGCTGCGCCCGCCCGCCCGGACGAGCGTTCCGGGATTGGTGCTTGCCGGGGCATGGACTGACACAGGCTGGCCGGCGACGCTCGAGGGAGCCGTCCTGAGCGGTCACACCGCGGCGCGCGAGGCGCTGCTGTGAGCGATTTGCTCGTGACCGCACCGCTGCGCCTGGAGGCGCTCGCGATCAGAGCGGGGGCGAGGGGCCTGCGCATCCACAAGAGCGGGATGGGGCGCGCGCGCTCGCACGCGGCGGTCCCGATATTGCAGTGCGATCCAGCCGCCGCGCTCGTCGTGATGGGGGTGTGCGGCGGTCTTGACGAGCAGTGCGAGCCGGGCGACGTCGTGATCGCCGACGAGCTGCTCGACGGCGAGGGGTCGAGCGATGAGCGCCTGTCCTGCCCCTCGGCGGAGCCGCTGGCCGAGGCGCTGCGACGTCGCGGTGTGGTCGTTCGTCGCGGCACGGTGGTGTCGGTTGCGAGGATCGCCCACGGTGAGAAGCGCGTGGAGCTGCGCGAACGCGGGGCGATCGTCGTGGACATGGAGTCGGCGTGGCTTGCCGCAGGCGCGCGGGGAGCGTCCATTCGCTGTGATACGCGTCGTGGCCGACACTCCCTCGCGTGAGGTCACACGCCCGTTGCTGACGCTCGCCGGGGCGGGGCGGGCGGCGCTATCGTTGAGACGGACAGCCGCGGCGCTCGAGCGGCTCGTGGGCGAACAGGGAGCGCATGCCGTGCTCTGCGACAGGTGACGCTCGGGGCACAAACCACTCAGTTCAGAACGCCACGATCTATTCTTGTACGAGCGACGGCCCCAACCAGCAAGCGAGGGCGATCATGGCGGTTCCGATGAGGCAAGGCGCGAGGATGGGGTGGTACCTGATGCGCCAGCGTCTCGCGCGGCGCGAGATGTTTCCCCTGATCGTGGAGCTGGAGCCCCTGTTCCAGTGCAACCTGGCCTGTTCGGGCTGTGGGAAGATCCAGCACCCCGAGCACGTGCTGCGCAGGCGCATGTCGGTCGAGCAGGCGGTGGGCGCGGTCGAGGAGAGCGGCACGCCGATGGTCTCGATAGCCGGCGGCGAGCCCTTGATCCATCCAGAGATCCACCTGATCGCCGCCGAGCTGGTCAAGCGCAAGCGCTTCGTGTACCTGTGCACGAACGCGATTCTCCTCGAGCGTAAGCTCGCCGACTTCAAGCCGAGCCCGTACTTCGCTTGGGCGATCCACATGGACGGCTTGCGCGAGCGCCACGACGCCTCGGTGGAGCGCGAGGGCGTGTTCGACAAGGCGGTCGCGGCGATCAGGGCCGCCAAGGCCGCCGGCTTCAGGGTGACGACCAACACCACCTTCTTCACGCACGACTCTCCGAAGACGGTGCGCGACGTGCTCGACTTCCTCAACGACGACCTCGGCGTCGACGAAATGATGATCTCGCCCGCCTACGCCTACGAGAAGGCCCCCGACCAGGAGCACTTCCTCGGGGTGCGCCAAACGCGTGAGCTATTCAGCGAGGCCTTTGCGGGGGGAGACGCAAGAAGTGGCGCCTGAACCACAGCCCACTGTTCCTCGACTTCCTGGAAGGCAAAGCGGAATTCGACTGCACGGCGTGGGGAATACCGAGCTATTCGCTGTTCGGCTGGCAGCGCCCCTGCTACCTGATGTCAGACGGCTATGCGGCCACCTACAGGGAGCTCATCGAGACCACCGATTGGAGCAAGTACGGTCGTGGCAAGGACCCCCGCTGCGAGAACTGCATGGCTCACTGTGGCTATGAGCCCACGGCGGTGCTCCAGACGACGCGCTCGCTGCGCCAATCGGTGCGCGCCCTGCTCAACTGACAGGTGGCCGCCCGCTTTCGTCGAGTCGCGCGCGACGGATGTCCTGCCAGCTCATTCCCTCCCTCAGGAGTGCGGGAACGCCGAGCAGCAGCGCTGTGAGCAGCTCGATTGCCTGCAGGATGATCCCGTAGGCGAGCGCCGGGCCGGCACCGATACCGTAGGCGGCCAGCACCACCAGGCAGGCGGCCTGGAAGACGCCGACGTTGGAGGGTGTCGCCGGGAGCACCGCGGTGACGTTGACCGCCAAGAGGATCGCGGCCGCCGTGACAGGTGTCGGCTTGGTGCTGGAGTCCGAGGGCGAGCACCACCATGTAGCAGGAGCCCCACTGCAACGCCCACGCGAACAGCTGGAAGCCGACGGCGGGAACCCCGTGGCGGGGTTGCGCGAACACGACAAGGCCGCGCCGGGCAAGGCGCAGCAGTCTGGCGAATGCGATCGCGCCGGCCCGGATGCGCAGGTTGCGCGAGCGTTGAGCGAGGCGCAGCAAGGGGGGTCCCCCGAGCACGAACAGAGCCACGAATGCGGGTATGGCGAGTACGCCCTCGAGTGTCGAGGCATCCCCGTGTAGCAGCGACACGCTGCTGAAGGTGACGGCCGCGAGGATCCCAAGCGCGGCGAGGTTGATCAGGGTTTGCGAGAAGACGGTCCCCGCGACGATCGGGAAAGTGCTTGGTTGCCGGGCCCTTTAGCCGGCGGCTGAGCACGAGGATCCGCGTGGGCTCACCGATTCTGTCCGGGGAACACCGCGGAGGCCATCACGCCGATCATCGTCGCTCGCATCACCGGCCCCCACGGGAGCCGGGCGTCAGGCAGGGCCGCGAGCAGCGTGGCACGCCATGAGGCGGCGCGCGCCAGCAGCGAGAGCATCATCAGCACAAGTGCAAGCAAGAGCCAGCCGGGGCTGGCTGAGAGGAGAGCATGTGCGACGTGGGGGAGATTCAGGCGAGTGAGCGCGAGGGCGAGCACAGCCGCGAGCAGCAGCGCCGCCATCACCACGCCGGCGCGTCGGGCGTTGCGGTGTCGGTTCGGCGGCGACGAGTCCATCTGAGGGGTATCTATCAGAGCCCACTGGCCAGGGCCCTTTTGCCGAGGGACCCGCCCGAAAGTTGAGGCAGCACGCGGATCATTCTAATTCTGTGAATGGGCGCTTTATCTAGCTGAGTGATCCAAACGGAGCGCCGGCAACGCACCAGAAACATTCAATTACTAAGGATCGAATATTTAGAGAACAGGCAGGGTAGTATCCAAGTGGATCGTAGGGGGCGTTCCATATCGGGGAGTCATCCCGGACTCCATATCGCAGCACGAGGTCGATTTGGGGGCACCAGCAGAACCAACCCGAGCTCCGCACGATACCCGGAAGTCAGATAGGGGAGATCAGAGTCATGACGCAGGATCAGGATATTGCGATCGCACTATCGCCGGCACAGATCGAGCAGGTGATTCGCTCCGCGGGCCAAGCCAGGAATGGGAGGGTGTCAAGCTTGCTCGTCGCGGCGCTCGACAACGCTCACTCCGAGCCTCACGGAGAGCACCCGGCACGCAGTTCACTGCATGAGGCGACCCAGCTTGCGCTTGCCGGCGCGCTCGGCGATCCGAATCTCTCACAATCGCTGCTGCGCGGGCTTGCGATCCTCTCTTGTTACGGCCCGGAAAGACAGTGGCGGGCGATCGTCGACCTCGCCAAGGAGCTGAGGATGTCGCCCTCGACGACGCATCGCTATGTGAAGACCCTGCGTGCCGTGGGGTTGCTCGAGCAGAACCCCACCACACGCGAATATCGGCCCGTCGCTGTTTGACGCTCGTCTGCGCGCCGGCGCTCGTATGTGCGCGAGGAGGGCTGTCGACAAGGCTCGTGCCGACAAGGCTCGTTTACCTGGTGCTGCACGTCAGAACGAACAAGACGCTGCCGCGACCAAGGCGTGGCTCGCGGTCAGCGTCCCTCGTAGCTGGCGTGCCCGGGTCCCCGCTCGAGGAACGAGCGCACCGCGGCCTTCAGGTCCTCGGTTGCGAACAGGTCACCGGCGAGCTCTGGCACACGCTCGTCGGCCCCCCGGGCGCCACCGCGATCCAGAGCTGCCCGCACGATCCCCTTCGTGGCGGCATGGGCACGCGTGGGCCCCTCGGCGAGCCTATGCGCGAATTGGTGAGTCGCGGCGTCGAAGCCCTCGTCGGGGAGCACGCGGTTGACGACGTTCCAGCGCTCGAGCGTCGCCGCGTCGTACAGCTCGCCCGTCATCACGAGCTCACGCGCCCGGGCGGGCCCGGCGCGCTCGGCAAGGCGCTGCGTTCCGCCCATCGCGGGAGTCAAGCCGACGACGGTCTCGACCAGCCCGAAACGCGCCGACTCGGCGGCGAGCAGGAGGTCGCAGCCGAGCGAGAGCTCGAACGCCGCGGTCAGGCATAGGGCGTGAGCCGCGAATACGGTCGGTAGCGGGAGCTCCTCGACACGGTGGACGAGGTCGAGCAGGCGTATCCACATGTCGGCCGCCTGATCGGTGGAGAGCGCGTCGAAGACGTGCACGTCGACGCCGCCGCTCACCACGCGTCCGTCCGCCCTGATGAGCAGTCCGCGGGGTGGCTCTGCGACAAGACGGTCGATGGCCTCGGAGAGCTCGCCCATCAGCGCCTGGTCGAACAGGTTCAGCGGCGGGCTGTCGATGCTGAGGATCGTCAGCGGGCCGTCCTGGTCGAGGCGGATGAGGCTCATCGCGTGGGCTCCCATATCGGGAGGAGCCTATAGGGTCGCCGTCTGGCGAACTTGGCGGCAGCCTGAGCCCGGGTGGAGCCTCGCCGTCGGGCGCGTCTGTTCGAATGTTTCCGACTCCTATGAGGGCGGTCCCGGTGGGAGGCTTCGGACCCAGTCAGGCAATCGAGGAGGATAAAAGACCCGCAAAGAGTAGGTTTGTCGGTCTTACCTGGGCGCAAGGTCCTCCATGACAACGCGCCGCCCCTCAAACCGGAGATCATCGCCTACGCGACGAAATGCCAGAGCAGCGGGTCGTCTGGGGTATTGTCCAAAAGCAGGATCGGTCGGTCAGCTGGAAAGGCAGTGGTGGGCTCGACGCCGACATCTGAAATGTGCACTGCCAAGGGGTTGGTGGGTGCTCAACGGTCGCATCTAGGGGAGCGAGCAATTCTGGAATCATGGATCGCGCTGCTCTGAGCATCCGCCTCATCACCCACAGGTCGCCTTCGAGCATGACGCGAGCAACGTGCAGAGCGCGATCGGGCCCTGAAAATGACAGCTTCGGGATGTTCGGATGCTGCAGCTGAGCGAAGTGGTCAAGCACTACCGCGTGGGAGACGGAGAGGTTGTGCGAGCGGTCGACGGGGTGCGCCTGTCGGTGAGAGCGGGCGAGCTCGTGGCCCTATATGGACCAAGCGGGTCGGGGAAGACGACCCTGCTGATGCTGATCGCGGGGCTGCTCGCCCCCGACAGCGGCAGCGTGAAGGTCAACGGACGAGAGGTGTCCACCCTCTCGGCGCGCGAGCGGGCGCACTACAGGCGCTCTGAACTCGGGTTCATCCGGCAGTCGCTTGACCTGATCCCCGGAGTGCGTGCCGACGACAACGCTGCCCTGAAGCTGCTCGCGACCTCCGGGCGACGCGAGGCGCAGCAACAGGTGGCTCCGCTGCTTGAGCGCCTGGGGCTCAACGGTCGTGCCTTACAACGAGCCGAGCAGCTTTCGATGGGGGAGCGCCAGCGCGTGATGATCGCCCGGGCATTGTCCACCGGGCCGAGTCTCGTGCTCGCCGACGAGCCAACCGGGAGCCTCGACACCGACCGCGGCAGAGAGGTGTTGACACTGCTCTCCGAGGTGTGCCACGAACGCGAGGTGGGCGTCCTGCTCGTCACGCACGATCCTCGCGCGGCAGCATTTGCCGACCACGTGCACACCCTACGTGACGGCCGGCTCGTCGAGTACGAGCCCGAGCGTGTTCATGCGCCGTTCGATGCCCGATGAGGCAAGCATGCGCCCCCGCCGGCGCGCACTGAGCAGAGGATGAGGCTCTCGACAATCTTCTACCTCTACCGCGTCCGCCTGCGCGCGCGGTTGGTGCAAGAGCTACTTGCCGTTGCCGGCATAGCGGTCGGCGTGGCGCTCCTGTTCGCCTCGCAGGTGGCCAACACGAGCCTCGCGGGATCGGTCACCCATCTCACGGATGGCCTTGTGGGGAAGTCGCGCTTGCAGCTGGCCGCGCGTGATCCGCATGGATTCAGCGAACGGCTGCTGACCGACGTCCAAAAACTCCCCGGCGTGCTCGCCGCTGCGCCGGTGCTCCAGCGCAGCGTGAATGTGATAGGCCAAAAGGGTGCCGAGTCTGTCGATCTCATCGGCGTGGACGCAAGTTTTGTGCGCCTCCAGGGCCAGGTGCTCTCACAGGTAAGTGCTGCCCAGCTATCCACGCAGCAGGGGTTGGCCCTTCCGGCGCCGGTGGCAAGTCGCATTGGCGTCGGTCCCTTGCAACGACTGTTCTTTCAAGTCGGCGATCGCAGTATCAAGACGCTCGTGGCAGTGGTCCTGCAAGCGAGTGATATCGGTGAGCTCGTCGACAGTCCAGTCGCGATAGCACCCCTGGTATTGGCCCAAAGCCTCGCTGGGATGCCAGAAAGAGTCAGCCGGATACTCGTCGAGCCAAGTCCCGGCCACGATCATGAAGTAGAGCGAGGGCTCAGGCGGCTCGCGGGGAGTCAGCTGAACGTGCTGCCGTCGAATTTTGAGGCAACCGTGTTCCGCCAAGCAGAGGATCCGACTACCCAATCGACCGAGTTGTTTTCAGCGATCAGTGCGCTTGTCGGCTTCTTGTTCGCGTTCAACGCGATGCTCCTCACAGTGCCTCAACGCCGCAACTTGATCAGCGACCTGCGGCTTGATGGCTATCCCCCTCGTGAGATCGTGGAGGTCATGCTGTTCGACGCGTTCGTGCTCGGACTGGCAGGCTCGGCGATCGGCTTGCTGCTTGGGGACGTTCTTTCCCACGGCCTGTTGCAGGCGAATCCCGGCTACCTGTCGTTTGCGTTCCCAGTCGGTTCGCTACGGATCGTGAGCTGGCAGAGCATCGTCCTTGCGACCGCCGGAGGTCTGCTCGCGGCGATCGTCGGAGTAACCGTTCCGCTGCGGCACGAGATCTTTGCACACCAGGCGCCGGCCACAGGAAGCTCGTTCAGCTCCCCCACGAGCAGGAGGATGCTTCTTGCTGCTCGGGGGCGTCGCCGGACTGGCCGTGACGACCATGATCCTGCTGTTGGGCATCACAAGCGTGCCGATGGCCGTGGCTGCGTTCGTGAGCCTCGTGCTCGCTCTTCTGCTGGTCCTCCCCATCGCGTTCAACGGACTTGTGGCGTTGTTCGACCTGGTTCAACGTCCAGTGATGGGTGTGTCACCTAGGATCGCGGTCATCGAGTTGCAGTCGAGCTCCACCCGCGCACGTTCCCTGGCGATCGCTGCCACGGGGGCGATCGCTGTCTTTGGGAGCGTCGCGATCGAGGGAGCCCGCCAGAATTTGCAGAGCGGGCTCGACCAGGTTTCACGAGAAGTCACGCGTGTCACCGACATCTGGGTTTCTCCCGCCGGAAAATCGAACACGATCGCCACGACCCCGTTCGAAGGCAATGCGGCAAGTACACTCAAGGGCCTTCCAGGAGTAGCCCGCGTCAGTGTCTATCGGGGCGGCTTCTTGGACATCGGCGATCGTCGTACCCTCGTGATCGCGCCTCCAAGCGACACGACACATCTGGTTCCCCAGAATCAGATCGTGAGTGGGGGTGAGGGAAATGCGACCAGCTTGCTTCGCACGACCGGCTGGGCAACGCTCTCACAGGCGCTGGCAAACGATCGTCACCTCCGGGTGGGTCAAGAGTTCACACTGCCATCTCCCAGGCCAACGATGTTTCGACTGGCTGCGATAACGACCAACTTCGGATGGCCGCCGGGTGCGGTGATATTGAACGCCGCTGACTACGCACGCGCGTGGGGCAGTGCAGACCCGAGTGCCTACGAGGTACGGGTGACTCCGGGCGTCGCGGTGACGGTTGTTCAACGGGAGATCCAAAGCGCCCTGGGGCCACGATCGTCCCTGATGACCCAAAGTGGCTATCAGCGCGAACAGGTGTACCGCTCCACGCAGCGGCAGGGGCTCTCACGTCTCAGCGATATAGCGGTGCTTGTGCTTGTTGCCGCGGCGCTCGCGATGGCGGCGGCGATGGGCGCGATGATCTGGCAACGTCGTTCACGGCTTGCCAGTATGAAGGTCGACGGATTCGACCAGGGGGAGTTGTGGCGAGCGCTCTTGTGTGAGAGCGCGCTACTACTTGGAGCAGGATGCTCGATCGGTGCGGTGTTCGGTCTATACGGCCAGCTCTTGTTGAGCCACGCGTTGGTGAGCGTCACGGGCTTCCCGGTCGTCTTTGCGATAGGGATACCGATCGCGATAAGCATATTCGCGATCGTGACAGCGATAGCGGTCGCTATCGCGGCATTGCCCGGCTACCTCGCGACACAGGTGAAACCCGCTCTCCAAGACTGACCGAGCAAGCGTCCTTTCTACCCGAAGAAGTAGATGCCGGGTGCAGTCAAAGACGCGAACCGTGTCACCTTCGGGCAGGCCAGAGCGCTTGCGGCCGCTGTCGTTCGAGAGTTGTGCTGGGGCTTGCGTGCGGTTTCCGGCGAGGTCGCACTCTGGCATAGTCGTGCTTCGGCGATTCCCGATCACACGATCAGAGAAGATGCGCTCAGCTCACTTGAAGGCAAGCGCGGAAACACCGATGGAGCAGCTCTCTTCTGGATACTTCCAAACACACGTCACCCCGATCTGCTGCGCCTACTTGTCACATACGAGATCATGTGCGACTTCCTCGATAGTGTCAGTGAGCGCGGGGCCGGAGCCGGCCTTGCGAACGGGCGACAATTGCACCTTGCTTTCACTGAGGCTCTCGATCCGAGCACCCCGATCTCCGACTACTACCTATATCACCCGTGGCATGACGATGGAGGCTATCTGAGGCTGCTGGTCGAATTATGCCGCACCGCATGCACGCTGTTGCCGTCCTATGTGGCGATTCGACCCGTCCTGCTACGTGCTGCGACTCTCGCACAGGTGCAGGGGTTGAACCATGAGCTGGATGAGCATCTGCGTGATGTCACATTGCGCGAGTGGGTGGCACGAGAGTTCGCGGATCATTTAGGTCTTGCCTGGTATGAGCTGTCGGGTGCGGCCAGTACGTGGATCTCTGTCCTGGCCCTACTCGCACTTGCGTCGGAGCCCGATCGCCAGCCGCATGAAGGGGTCGAGATGTACGCGGCTTACTTCTGGGTGTGCTTGGCCGCGACGGTACTCGACAGCTACGTGGATGAGGAGGAGGATACCGCTCACGGCGACCACAGTTATTTCCGCCACTATCCCACCAAAGAGGAGGGCGTGCGACGCGCTCACGAGATAGTCCGGCGCGCGATGCATGAGACGCAAGTGCTACGCCACGGGCACCGTCATACGGTGATCGTGGCTTGCATGGTGGCTCTCTATCTTTCGAAGGACAGCGCGCTGACTCCTGACATGATTGCGACGAGTCAGATGCTGCTCCGCTCAGGTGGGTCGCTCGCTGCACTGCTCGGGCCGGTCTTGCGCGCCTGGAGGGTGGCCTACTCGTTGAGGGGGGCCTGATCAGCCTATTCGTTGGAGGGCCTGATCAGCCGCTATCGGACGGCCTATCAGAGCTTGAACCTCGCTCCAGGCGACCGAGGTCATGTAAGTACGGTACGCCCCGACCTCTTTGGTGTCGTGTCAGATGCTCGCCACGGACGAAGGTAGAATGTAGGTCGCTCGCGGTCTAAGAAGTAGCTGAGGAGTTCGGTCATAGGCTAGGGTGGGCTTAACTCAAGCGGGGATAGGGCGCAGATGAGCGGGGCGGGGTCCATCGTCAAGGAAGCGATCCTTCGGGTGATCCGTGCTCTACGCCGAGCGCCGGACGCCGAAGAGATGGACAGGCAGACGGATGGTCCCTCAGCACCCAATCGCGTCCCAGGCCGGCACGGTCGGGCAGCAGCTGTGCTCTTGGTGGCGATTCTCGTCTCGGTGGCGAGCGCGGTGGCGATAACGTCGTTGGGCTCGTCGTCCGGTACCGTCAGGAGCGACCCGCGGCCGGCCACCCCATCGGTCCCCGCGCAGGCCAGGTCCGCTGTACGTGCAAGGTCCACCGTACGTGCACGCAGGGCGGCCGATCTCTCGGCGCTCAGCGGTGGCGCATCCTTGGGAGCCCAGGTTGCGCACGGCCAAAATGAGTCCAGGCAGCCCCGCAAGCAGACCGTAGCCGTCGCCCGCAGGGAGAACGTGGCCATTGGCGAGACGCTCCTAGCCTCGAACGGGCCGAGCGAACCCATGCACGGCTCGGGCGGCGAGGTTCGGATCCGGCCACCAGAGGCGGGGATCTCCCAGACGCCCTCTAAGACCGAACCCTACTGGGCTTGCCCGCATGGGCCGTGCGAAGCGATCATCGACCCGCCAGCGGTCGAGAGGTCAGGCCACTGGGCACTGCCGGCGGGTGGGCCACTGCTTGAAGGGGGCGGAGAAAGGGGTGGCTATGACCCCCAGGACCTTCAGTCGGCGTACAACATCCCCGCTTCGGGAGGCTCGACCCAGACGATTGCGCTCATCGATGCTTACGGCTATCGCGAAGCCGAATCGGACCTCGCCAAATATCGCACCCGCTATGGACTCCAAGCGTGTACCAGGGACCCCCTGGATCCGGAAAGCGGCTGTTTCAGGAAGGTCAACGAGAAGGGCGAAGAAGCCAACTATCCAGAAGTGGGGGGGGAACCCGAAGAAGAATGGGATGTCGAGGCGGCGCTGGACTTGGACATGGCCTCGGCGGCATGCCCGCACTGTCACATCCTGCTCGTGGAGGCGACTCCCGAAGGCTTCGCCGGTTTTGGGGAAGCTGTCAATACGGCTGCCAGGCTTGGCGCCACCGAGATCTCAAACAGCTACGGCCTCGCTGAGGAAAACTGTGAAAAAGCCAACTGTGAAGAATACAACGTCGACTATGACCACCCCGGGGTGATGATCACCGCGTCGAGCGGCGACAGCGGCTATGACGGTTTCATGGCGAGCGAAGAATCACCCAGCTTCCCCGCCACTTCACCATCCGTAGTCGCCGTGGGGGGAACAAGCCTGATGAAAGCTTCCAACTCGCGTGGCTGGTCTGAGGAAGTCTGGGGCAAGAGTGGCAGCGGCTGCAGCAGATCTGAGCCAAAGCCCACCTGGCAGAGGGACACCGGCTGCGCCAATAGGACCGACGACGACGTGGCCGCGGTCGCCGACCCTGAAACGCCGGTCTCCGTCTACAACCACAGCGTAGGAGGCTGGATCAACGTCGGCGGCACGAGCGCAGGCTCGCCTCTGGTGGCGGGGATCGAGGCGCATGCCAGCGAATACACACGCTCCCTGCCGGGCGCCGCGGCCTTCTACCAAGATCCGGGCGCTGTCTTTGATGTGACGGCTGGCGGCAACGGGGAATTTCCGGAAGGAGAATGCACGCCGCCGGGCGGCGGAGGAGAATATTTCTGCAACGCCGAGGTCGGCTATGACGGGCCGACGGGCAACGGTACGCCCGACGGTCCTCTCCAACTCGCCAGCGGGCCGCCCTCCGTCACTACGACAGTGGCAGCGGCTGTGACGGGTAGCGCTGCCACGCTCAACGGCATTGTGGACCCGAACGACTTCGAAACGACCTATCACTTCGAATACGGGACCAGCATCTCCTACGGGACGAGCGTGCCGGTTCCCGATGCCTCTGCGGGGTCGGGCAAGCTCGCCGAGGCAGTCAGCAGGGCCATCACCGGCCTTACACCGGATACCACCTACCACTACCGATTGGTCGCGGCCAACGATCAAGGGACCGGCGACGGAGAAGACATGTCTTTCACGACGGCGCCGCCGGCGGTCACCAGCGTGCATCCGGAAAGCGGACCGTCCGTCGGGGGTACCACTGTGACGATCAGCGGCACCGACTTCACCGGCGCCACCGCGGTCAAGTTCGGCTCGACCAATGCCAAGAGCTTTACCGTGGAATCGGCAACCTCGATCAGCGCCGTCTCCCCGGCGGGGACAGCAGGCATAGTCGACGTGACCGTGACGACCTCTGGGGGGACCAGCGCGACCGGCTCAGCCGACCAGTACCTCTATACGCAGGGACCAAAGCTCACCGGGGAGGGTGAGAGCGGCAGTGGCGCCTTCGGCCTCAGCGTGGCGCTTTCCGCCGACGGCAATACCGCCTTGATTGGCGGCAGCGGCGATAGCGGCGCTGCGGGGGCGGTATGGGTCTTTACGCGCTCAGACGGCGTCTGGACTCAGCAGGGGCCAAAGATCGTCGGGGACTGCACGAGCAACTGCGCCAACGAGGGCACCGGCGAGACCGGCATCGGCGCGTTCGGTGGAAGTGTGGCGCTGTCAGCCGACGGCAATACCGCCTTGATCGGCGCTCGATTTGACGGCAGCGGGGTGGGAACCATCGCGGCGGGGGCGGCGTGGGTATTCACACGCTCGGATGGCGCCTGGACTCAGCAGGGCGCAAAGATCGTCGGGGACTGCACGAGCAACTGCGCCAACGAGGGCACCGGCGAGTCCGAAGGAGAACGCGAATCCGGCAACGGCGAGTTCGGCAACAGCGTGGCGCTCTCCTCCGACGGTAACACCGCGCTGATCGGCGGCTATTCGGACAACGAAACGGCGGGGGCGGCGTGGGTATTCACACGCTCGGATGGCGCCTGGACTCAGCAGGGCGCAAAGATCGTCGGGGACTGCACGAGCAACTGCGCCAACGAGGGCACCGGCGAGATCGGCATCGGCGGCTTTGGCTTCAGCGTGGCGCTCTCCTCCGACGGTAACACGGCGCTGATCGGTGGCTTCATTGACAATAGCTTCGCGGGGGCGGCGTGGGTATTCACACGTTCGGATGGCGCCTGGACTCAGCAAGGCTCGAAGTTCACCCCGAGGGATGCGAGCGGCGATAGCTGGTTCGGCTACGGTCTGGCGCTCTCCTCCGATGGTAACACCGCCTTGATCAGCGGTAGAAATGACAACGCCCGGGCGGGAGCGAACTTCTGGGCGGGGGCGGCTTGGCTGTTCACGCGCTCGGGTAGCGCCTGGACTCAGCAAGGGCCAAAGCTCGTCGGGGACTGCAGGACCAACTGTGCCAACCAGGGCACCGGCGAGATCGGCGAAGGCGCCTTCGGCTCCAAGGTGGCACTGTCCTCCGACGGTAACACTGCGCTGATCAGCGCCAGCAATGACAACAACTCCGCGGGGGCGGCGTGGCTGTTCGCGCGCTCGGGCAGCGCCTGGACTCAGCAGGGGCAAAAGCTCACCGCAGCCAGCCAAGGCGGCCAAGAAAGCAGTTCCGACAGCTTCGGTTCAGGCGTGGCGCTGTCCTTTGAAGGCACCACTGCTCTGATCGGCGCCCAAGGCGAAGGAAGAACTGGGTCAGCATGGGTGTTGGACCTCCCGCCAATACCCACCGTCGCCAAGGTCGAACCGAGCGAGGGGCCGGCTGCCGGCGGGACCCCGGTGGCCATCACGGGGACCAACTTCAGCGAAGCCACGACAATCGGCTTCGGCGCCGCGCAAGCCACGGAAGTCAAGGTTGAGTCCGCAACGGAAATCACCGCGGTCTCACCGTCAGGTGTCGGCTCTGTAGATGTCACCGTAAGCACGCCAGAACGTACCAGTCCCACCGGCTCAGCAGACAAATTCACCTATGAGACCCCGCCACCGCCCGCGCCGACCGTCAGCTCCGTGACCCCGAGCGAAGGCAGCACCCTGGGCGGCACCACGGTGACGATCAAGGGCGCTAACCTCGCGGGCGCGACGGAAGTCAAGTTCGGGTCCACGAAGATCGCGGCCACCCCGATCAAGGACACCGCTTCTGAAATCGAAGTGGAAAGTCCCACAAACGCGGCTGAAACCGTTGACGTGACGGTGACCACGGCAGGAGGTACTTCTACTACGAGCAGCGCCGATCGCTTCACCTACACGCCGCCGACGCCACCACCACCCGTCAGCCCCGTAACCCCGAGCGAAGACTCCAAGAACCCGGAACCATCGGGGGGCTGCTCGGGCGTCAGCCTCGCCAGCAATACGTTGGTAACCCCCGGCATCACATCGAGCTGCACCCCCGCTGCGAGCCTTACGCTCCTTGGCAAGCCGACCGTGAACCCAAAGACCGGCGCAATAGCATTTACCTTGTCAATTGCTAATCCAGGCAGGCTCAGCTGGCTGCTGAGCTTCCAGAACGGGAAATTCGGCGCCTTCCTCGCAAGCAAGACGAGCTGCAGGAAGGGTCAGGTCGAGTTGAGGGGCAGATGCCGGCCGGCAAAGATCGTCTTTGGCCAAGGCGGCATGTCCGTTGCCGCGGCCGGCCCGACAACCTTCACGGTCATGCCCAGCCGTTCGGCCAGAAGGGCACTCAAGAACGCGCTCAGCAAGGGCAGAGGGCTGCAGGTGAGCGCTCTGCTGCGCTTCCGGGCCACTGGCGGCGCCGGGCCCGTACTACACACTTACTCGATCACCGTAAAGCTCGACAGACGTGCGAGAGGGAAGTAGGCTGGCGCCGCCGAATTCGACTGGTGCTGCTGCGTGACTATACGGTTCCGTGATGTCGCTGCTTCCCCGCGATGCGGACGGGCGATCAGCCGGGTGGTTCCAGTCTCCCCCGCAATGGGCGAGTTGCCCGTGTGCAAGGGATTCACGTCGAAGCGGCTGAAGGGATTCGAACCCTCGACCTTCTGCATGGCAAGCAGACGCTCTAGCCAGCTGAGCTACAGCCGCGTGAGGCCGCAAGTCTAGCGACTCGCTCCGGCACGGGCAGCAACGTGATTCGCAGGCCCAGCGCCTTGCCGCCCGGGCTACGCAACTCCTCCATCGAGATCAACCCCTGGCGCTCGAGCAACTTGAGCCACCGTCGTATCGACTCGCGCTTGTTCCGAGCCGCATTGAAGTCCTCGCCGACATCCGGGTAGAGGTCCCGTGCGAGCTGCCGCGTGCTGGTTGTTCCGTCGCCACCCATGGCCGCCCACTTGCGCAGGCCGGCTCCGATGGCCTGGACATGCTCGCCAACGTTACGCTGATAGCGGCGACCGCACTCATGGCGATCAAGCTGGGCGGCGGCCAGGAACTCGGCATCCGTCGGCCAAGTCTTCCCCGCGAGATTCGTTGCGTCCGCAACTACTTCCGCGTCTTCGGCTACAGTTCGGTCTACCGCCGTGGCCGCCGTACCGGTCATGGCGGTACTTTCTTCTACCGCTCGGACGGAACCGCGATCTGATCACCGTACTGACCATCAGGCGATGATCGCAGCAGCCGACAGCCCAGTCAAGCACGCGGGATGGTTCTAGCCCATAATCCCGGCCGATGGTACGGCATCCTGTCGTTCGCGCGCTCATCGTTATTGCGGCGGTCCTCGTGATCGGCTCGTTCGTCGATGCGATCGTTGGAGGGTGGTACTTCGGAGCATGCGATGGGACTGCCGTACGGTGCGAGGTCAGGCATGTGTTGGGCATAAGAATGAGCCGCAATCCGACCAGCGGCGAAGAACAGGAAGCCCAGATCCAGGAACAGAAAGCCAAGGCTCAGAAGCAGACCCAGGAACAGGTCGAAAGGGATACCAAGCAGCGCGAAGCTGAAGAAGAAGCCAAACATAGGGAACAGGAAGAAGCGCCGGCTAAAGCCCGCGAAGAGCGGAAAAGGCAAGCGGTAGAAAGGTCTGATCTCAAGCAGTCGGAAGCCGACGAACATCAAGCTAACGAAGATGTGCATCGAGGCGAAGAAGAAGTTCGGCGCGGCGGCGGCTGATTATTTCGTTCGTCGGGCGAGTTCGTGGTAGCGGTTGGTGCGGTTGAGTGTGCTCCAGCCGGTCTTTTGCGCGAGGTGCCAGATGAGCTTGCGCCTGCGGGTCATGGTGCGTCGTAGCCAGATGCGCCGCGCGGGCGCGCGGCGCTCATGCTTGAGGCGGTCGTACTCGCGGATCCAGTTGTGCTCGTCGCCGGGGACGTAGGGTCCTCTGGGCGGGTTGATGTCGACGTCGTAGTCGACGTCGACGCCGCCGAGGCGGTGGCCGTTGCTGTATTGGCGGATGTGGGCCCGTCGGTCCCAGCGGCCGCCTGACCAGGCGTAGGTTTGCCAGCCGTGGTGGATGAGGCCGGTGTCGAAGAGGTGCTTGAGTGCCTTGTGGCCGCCGTAGGCACCGGTGCGGTCTTCGAGGACGTCGTGGGCGCCGCGGAAGTATTCCTGGATCTCGGGGCCTTGTGCGTCGAAGTCGACCGCGAGGTAGATGACCTGGTGGGCGGGCATGCCCAGTGTGGCGCGCTGGGCCTCGGCCAGGCGCGCGTCCTCGCGGCCGGCCGCTCGGCCAGCGAGAGCTCGGGTTGCGGTCGTCTCCCACGCAACGATCACGCCGAGGCCTTGTTTGCAGAGGGACTGGTACTCACGCACGGTGATGTTCTTGCTGGGGTCCAGCGAGAGGTAGCGGCCGACGAACTTGACGTTGGCGCGCTTGAGGGCCGCTATGGGGGGCGGCCCTCCGTAGGCGTAGTCGATGCCGATTCTCATAGCGGTTGGCTTTCGGTCGCGGACATCGGGACCGTCGGGACCTGTTCGCCGGCGATCGCGCCGCCTTCGGCGGGGTGCACGACGAGGCCCAAGATCGCGCCACCAACGATGAGGCACACGACGTGCATGGGATGGCTCATTTTGACTTCGGCCGACAAGGCCAGCAGTCCGGTGAGCGCGGTGGTGAGCGTCACCGCAATGCGTGTGGGGAGTTTCACGATCATCCTCCTAGATTGATCTCGTCTTATTTGCGGCGTCGACAGACGACGCATTTGCAGCCGCGCTTGTGGCCCTTGGGCTTGCGGCCTTTACGCTTCTTGCGGGCCATTACTTCACCTCCTTGTCGTAGATCAGGTTCACGAAACCGGGCGAGGCCGCTGTTATGGCCTTTAGCTCCGCTTCTGAGGCGACGCTCAGCGGCATGAAGAGGGAGATACGCAGCGAGACTTGCTCGGTGTAGACCGTGATTGGATTCACGAGGTCGGCGTAACCGCTGAAGTCGCATTGTCCCGAGTACAGGCCGGCCGTGAGGGCGAACCATCGGAAAGTGCCCTCCAGCGTCATTGATCCTATGGTGCCGTTCAGGTTGATGAGCTCCACGAGAGCGGTCGCAACGCATGGGAAGATGGACCGCTGCGTGGCAACCACTTGCGTCGTTTCGATGACGTCTTTGAAGGCACCGACGATGGTGTATTTGAAAGTGGTCTCTTGCGATTCTGCGGGGTTGTTGAGTCCCGCGGGGTTACGTTGTTCTTTGGATAGCTCTTGGGGTTGACCCATCGCTGCGGTGGCCGCGGCTTCGCTGTGGTAGGCCGTGGTTTCCTCAAGCGTTTCTTCGGTGCTCTCGCGTTCCTTTTCTATCAGTACCGCGCGGAATTGGGCCGCGATCCGCTTGAAGCTCCAGCTTTCCCCCTGCTGGATATTGGTCGGGATCCGCTTGTTGTAAACCGGTACGAAGCCGCTGCCCTTGGGTACCTGGACGGCAGGCCCATCGGGCAGCTCGATTGGTTCGACGTATGGTCCGCTGGTACTCATGTCTTCTCCTGGTCACGCAAAGTGGCAGTGGCGATCATGCGATGTAGTCCACTTCCCAGTGTTCAGTGTTCGGAGTGCCGTTCCCCGCAGACACGTTTTCCGCGACAAGCTTTAGCAACCAATTGGCGCCTTCGGTCGCTCGTTCCAAGTCCTTCGTTTCCTGGAGAGCGAACCCATTCTTGAGTTCGACGGTGCCGCCGCCTTTTGCTTCTGCAATAACCGCGCCACCGTTCGCTTCATCGAGCAGCTTGAAGACCCAGTTCGTGTTCGTTTGGGCGCCGCCGGCCTTTCTTCCTGCGCGTATAGCCACAATGCGCGCCTCACCGTGGATATTGATTTCAGCCACAGTGCCATTGGTCGCGTTGGGAAGATATCCCTGCTGCATTCGGAAGGCTGCAGTGTGGAGCTCGCGCTTCGTCGCGGTCGCGGTGCTCCCGTTGACGGTCCCATTGATCTGCCGCCTCCAGCCGCCACTGCCGACCTTTCCTACGCAGTCCACGAACTTGACTGGCGGGAATGCACCGGGATTTTCGCCACCCCCCGTCGAGAACGAATAGATAAACACGTTGGAATTCGACCTGCCCCCAGCGTATTCATAGTCTACCAACTCGCAAAGCTCGTACCTGAAGTTGCGCTGGTACAAGTATTCTTCACCTTGCGCGAACCCGTAGATGTGCTGCCCGCACAACCGGCTCGCCCTGAAGGATACCTGAAGGCTCAGCGGATACCTAATGTCCACCGTCTGAAGGTACTTGCGGCTGGCCTGTTCCACCACCACCCCGTTGCCATGGGCGTAGGTCAGTGGTGCGTTGAGTTCGATGTGCGTCCCGTCCGGGATCGCCTTCACTACCCGACCCTCGTTCAGGCGCGTCTTCCCGTTGGCCAGGACCACGACCTGCATACCGACCGTGAATGGGTGAGCGCCACCAGAAGCGGCCACCTGGATCGTGCTCGCGCCCGCCGCCGCTTCAGCAGAAAGAGTGGTGGCGACTTCGGTGGGAAGCTGGGGCATCGCCGTGCCACCCGCCACTGTTGATGTGTCGATGTTGTCAATGTTGACGACGCCCGAGTTCCACTCGCAGAGAAGGATTTTAGAGCGAATGTGGCGAGGCTCCACACGCGTACCGTTGATGTTGATTCTGCACACTCCAAGCTGGTGTGCCTGACCACGCAGGGCGAAGTGGATCTGTTCACTTTCGCCGTTGCCCGTGTGGATGAGCCCCCCGCCATACCAGTTGATATTGCCCCCGGTATACATATCGAGGAGGTTGCCCTTTGCGTATTGTGCCGAGCATCCAAAGAAGTCGTAATTGAGATACTGGTCAGAGCCGCCCGAAACAAACGTGCCCGAAACATGGCTGTGCGCAAGCCCGGCGCTCAAGGTGATATGCGTACCGTCCGGCTTTTCCAGAATGGTTGCCTTCTCTACCGTCGCCACCGCAGCTTCCCCCGTGGCTTCCCTGCAAAACCAAACCACCTGCCCTACTTCGTAGTTGGCGGAGCTTTCCACCGGGATCGACGTAGCGCCTTCTGCGACTTCGGCTGTGGTCTTCGAGCCTTCCTTCGCCGAGTGCTGGTACGTCACCCATTCCCCGTCGAAGATGCAGCCGTACCACTTGCTGTCGCTGTTGTCGTTTGGTCCAACAAGGTCCATGCCGCTGTACTTCCAGCTTCCGGTCCAGCGGCAGTCGTAGTAGCGATAGAAGTTACCCGGGGGAGCAATGGTCAGCATCCACATCGCAGTAGCGTCGTTGCACTTGAACGTCATATCCCTGAATGTTGCGCTGTAGAGGCTCTGGATGTTTTCCCCCATATAAACATTTTCAGCGTTGGGTGCAAAGAACCATGTAGTTGCGTCCATGCCTGCGCCCGTCATCTTGAAACCCTTGAACACCCCATGCTTGAGCTTCATCCAGGCGCCGGGGGTCGCAACCCCGAAGTTCCCGGCTCCGAAGAACACGCTGCATAGAGACGCGGGGTCTTCCGGTCCTGAGCCTCCCTTCACAACACCGTTCTTCTTGATGGCAGCCACGACAGCCGTCCACAGACTTTCCAGCGCTGGGCCATTGTCGGTAAAGATGTTGACGTACAACCCCGAGCCATTGGCGATTGCTCCCGTTTCGCCGGGGGTTTCTATGGTGATCGTCGTCGCACCGTTGACGGCCGTCTTCACCTTGGAGCCGCGCGGTATATACTGGCCCGCAAGCTGACCGGCGATGCACTTGCCCACCCACGACGCCTGCGCGCTGATGACTTTTACCGTGTTGGAGCCTGCGGTCGTTTCCGCGCCCGAGTAGGCTTCGAGGTCGGCTACGCCGCCAAAATCCCTGACAAAATGCCAAGG
Organism: uncultured Solirubrobacterales bacterium; assembly: GCA_963742945.1. Lineage (GTDB taxonomy): Bacteria > Actinomycetota > Thermoleophilia > Solirubrobacterales > Solirubrobacteraceae > Palsa-744. Next base: position 323,033 of record CAVUNX010000011.1, read on the forward strand.
CCCCCACGTCTTGAGTTCCGTCTTCTGAAGGTTAGAAAATACGCGCTTGATCCATTCCTTGATCTTGTTGCCTTCGCCCTTGCTGACCGGAATGAGCCCTTCTTCGCCTGGTTCGGCACTGCTGCTTACCACCGAAGGCGGAAGCGTGGCGGGGATCTCGCCGGTTTTCCCGTCGGCTCCTATGAAGAAGGGGTTTGGTGCTCCGACCGAGTCGGTGGGGGTGTCTGGTATCGCGGTTGTGGTCATGGGATGGGGGTGAGCATGGCCTGGGCTTCCTGCCCGGGCGTGTAGTTGCGGACACGTACGGCGTCGTAGTCGCGTCGGAGGGTGACGATGATGGGGAGGTAGGGCTCCTCGGATTGCCAGACGACGCTGCCCGCGTCGACGCCGCGGCCTTGCGGCATGATCCCGAACTGCAAGTAGATGGCCTGGTTGCTGACCTGGAGGAAGAGGCGTTTCGCGCGCGGCGCGATCAGAGTGCTGTCCTCGTCGTATTTGTCGGGGCAAGGTGGTTGTTCGGGCTGGCCGACCTGGAGCGGCTCGTAGTTCATTTGTTCAACGCTCCTGTCGCGAGGAGAATCGTCGTAGTGACCTGTGCGATCGCGCAGATACTCATCACGATCGTGGCGATCATCGAGGGTCGTCCTTTGCGATCGCGAGCTTCCTGGGAGAGGCGCTCCTCCAATTGCGAGACGCGATATTCGAGCAGATCCTCATGCGTCACACCGCCTCCTTCACACGGGGACGGGGACAGGCATTTTCGGGAAGTTGAACGCGCTCTCGCGCGGACGCACCGCGACCATGACCCCGTACACGACAAGCACAGCACCGGCGAGCACGAGCACGAGCTTCACCGCGAATTCCGAGAGCTTGCTCCAGTCGAAGCCCGGCAGCGGAACTTTGAAATTGCTGGTGACTCCCGAGCCGGGGACCGTTTCCAATGCTTCGGCTACCTTTAGGGGGTTTTCTCCCTTGAGAATCTTTTGTGCGGCGCCGTTATTGAAGGTTGTCCAGTCGGTGAAGTTTTCGCCTTTGGCCTTGAAGATTTCGACGGCGGCCTTGGCGCTGTATTCGGGATCGGTGAGCAGCTGCGCAGCGTTGTATTGGGAGTGGACGGAGTTGATCTGCCAGGGCCCGCGGTCGATGGATCCGTTGGTGTTGTGATTGGTCGCCGAGACGACACCTTTGGACTCGGCGAGCGCGATCGCGCCGGCCAACGGTGCCGCGGTGACGGGACCGCCAGCTTTGACCCAGAGTTCCATCAGCTGTTTCAACGACAGCACGGACGAGGGTTTGAATGTGGTGCGTGGCTTGGGCGCCATCAGGCACCCCATGCCTCTTGGCTCGTGATCTTCCTCAACACCATGGCGTTGAACACCCCTAGTAGGACCATCACGGCGGCCAGGAGGAGGATGCGCTGCCAGAGTGGCGGTCGGTTGGGCCGGCCGCCGTGACGATCGCGGTCGGTTGGGGGCATCTCGGGTGGTATCCCGGTTGAGCCGCCGTGGTCGCTCCCTCCGGGCGTGAGGGGCTCTGTGAGTGGCTCAGCATGCCCTAGGCCGTCTGAGAGGCGTTCCTGCTCGGCTGTGCGGGGCTCGGCGGGCTTCTCGCATTGGATGGTGGTCATCGTGGTGTTCGTCCCGCGAGGCCTGCGAGCGCGGCGTGCGGGCCTCCTTTGATGAGTGCGTGGTAGACGAGCGGGACAAGCAGCAGCAGTAGGAGCACCTCGAGGAGGAGCTTCAGGCGCTGCAGCTTGTCCGTGCTCGGCCATTTCACGTGGTGGATGCTCCCGAGGCGTCGCTCCCGGCCGGCGGGGTGAGCTTCTCCGCGGCGGCGGTGTAGAGCGCGTTCCATGTCGCGGTGCCGACGAGTTCACCCTTCACGCCGACGGGAATGTCTGCGGGGATGGTGACTTCAGGCTCGGTGATCCCGAGGGCTTGCTGTGCGGCGTGTACGTCGGTGAGCACGGAGTCGTCGAGGAGCGGCGGTCCGCCCTTGATCGTGGCGTTGGTCGTGTAGCCGAGCACCGCCAACAGGTCTACGAGTTTCTGGACGCACTCGCCGGTCGCGCCGTAGGCGAGCGTGGTCTGTGCGGGGGGAGCTTCGCTTGCGGCGGTCTCCTCCTGCGTGGTGATGCTCGCGGCCTCTGTGGCGGCGAGCTGGTCGACTTCGTCTCGTGTGAACTGGTGGGCCATGGATCATCTCCTCTTGGTGGTCTTATGGGGCTTGGGCGCTGCTTTGTGGGTCCTGCTGCCTTGGCTCTTGGCAGGCGCTTTCGTGGCGGCCTTCGGCTTGTGTTTGGCTGCCGGTTGGGGCTTGGTTCCTCCGCCGTGACCGTGCTTGGGTTTCGCGGCCGGGTGTCCCTTGGTCGCGTGTGATGCTGCCGGCGCTTTGGCCTTGGCGGCGGCTGCTTTGGCCTTGTTCTGCGCTTGGACCTTCGCGACGCCACGGTGATACGCGGCGTCTTCAGCCGTCTTCACCTGGTCGGGGGTAGCACCTGCGGCCTCTGAGGCTTCGCGGGCGCGTGCCGCTTCGACTTCGCCACCGGATGTGACCTCGCGCGCGCTGACCGATTCCCCTGGATTCAGGGCGCCCCCGAGATTCAGGGTTGGTGGCGGGATGGTGTCGGTCACGCCGCCTGGGGTTGCTGCTAGTGCTTCGCCGCCGGCGGGAACAGCACCTTCCTGTGTGGTTAGTGTTCCACCAGAGGATGTTTCAGCAGCGGGTGTGCCTTTGCGCAAGAGGAAGATGAGCGCGAACAGCACGCCGGCGCCGGCGGCGTACATCAGCCACTTGCGGCTCTTGCTCTTGGCGTTAGCTCCCTGCATTACCGAACAGCGTTTCGTCGCTCAGTGGGGATGGGTAGCCGGCCTTGCGTCGCGTGTGACCGATCGCGATCGTCCCTGACACTCCTATCTGGGAGTTCGGTCCTGCGCTCTTGTCGATGCGCAGGCGCAGTGGGATCGAGCTGAAGCGGGCTTCCTTCATGCCGTAGTCGCCGGCGCCGCGCGCGGTATGCAGCGACTCGCCCTGCAGCTGGTCGTTCAGCGCGCGTGCTTGTGCGAGACCGATCCGCACCGGCGGCCGGCGTCGCCCGGTGTCGAAACGGCCCATACTCCTCAGCGTCCCTGGAACGCCTTGGTGACTTCGACTCCGCCTTTGGTGAGCGTCGCGATGTCCTTGCTGAACCCAGTGAAGTGGATCAGCGCGAGGTAGACGAGGATCAAGATCATGAAGACCTTCAGTGCGTTACGCATCAGCCAGCTCCGTGTGCGAAGTGTGCGCCTGTCGCCTTTTCAAACGCGCGAACTTGCGCTGGCGTAGAGGCCTTTACTTTGATCTTCGAGGGCTTTGGCGCCAGGTGGAGACTCCAGGTGCTCGGACCTACCCCTCCTACCGATCCCCCCGCGGGGCCGGTTCCGCCGCCGGCGGCGGCAGAGGTGCTCCCGGGTTCGGTTGTGCTCGAGCTGGCGCCGATGGGTGTGGCGCCGAGTGTGCTTTCGAGCTTGGCGATCGGGTCGATGGGCGCAATGAACGTGTGTACAGCGCCGGTGACGGCCGTGGTGAGACCTTGGAGGGCCTTGGTGCCCTTGCCCTTGACGAGGAGGTAGAAGAGGGAGAGTCCGACGAATACGCCGGCGAGTTGTAGGAAGAGGCTGCCTTTACCGGTCGCGGCGGCGTCGATCGCACCGACCGCGCCCGTGACGGCTTTGGTCGGACCGGTGAGGTTGGGCGTTTCGCGTGCGGGCGTGTTGCGGGTGGGGGTGGCGCGGAGTTCGTCGCGGATGTCGCGAACGTCGTGCTCTGTGAGGCCTTCCTGTTGACGGAGGTGGCGTTGGTGTTCACGCTCGCCGTTGGTGAGGGGAACGTCGAAGTCGCGGTTTGTGCCGGCGAGCGCGTGCTGGCGCACCTTGGGGTAGGCGCGCTCGTGTTCGCGCATCAGGTCTTCCTTCGCGCGCTTATGCTCGGTTGGGAGACCGGTGTATCCGGCCTCCATCGAGGCTTGCAGGTAGCGTCGTGCGCGTGCCGGTCTGCTTAGAGAAGATCTAGGCACCGGAGGTCCTCGTGATCGTCGCGGCGAGCGAGCCGCGCACTGTGCGGATGATGACCCAGAGGCCGATGAGCATGAGCACTATGCCGACAGCGGGCATTCAACTGCCCCCGACGAACTTGGCGTGAAGCCACTTCCCGATCCCGCTCATGCCGCCGGTAGCGAAGGCGATGATCATCGCGATCACGAACACGCTCAAGAGGATCGACGCGAGTGATTCCATTCACAGTCGTACTCCTGCGCTGAGGGTGCCTTTGGCGGAGAACATGAGCAGTCCCGCGGCCAAGAGGATCCCGATGAGGACCCATGGTGCGGGCGATCCATGGAAGTTCAGGATTTCCGAGACATGGCCCTTGCTCGCGTTGGAGGCGTGAACGATCTGTTCGCCGTCGCCTGTCATCGCGCCGTCCCCGAACATCAGGGAAGCGGTCTGCAGGTTCAGTACGTGGCCGGTGGTACCTTGCGCGGTCGGATAGCCCCCAGGGGTGACCTCCCCGGGGTTCTTGACCATGACGGCCTGGTCAGCCTCGAAGTACAGGTTCGTGCTGGCGGGGATGCTCGCCGTTGCCGGATCATCGAATCCCGGTGTGGCCATCTCAGACCGCCGGGTAGAGGGTCTCTTGGGTGGTGAGAACTTTGGCTTCTTTGAGGACCGTAGCGGCGGGCACACCGATCACGCCGCGGAGTTCGGTGAGGCTCTCCGGGATGATCATGTCGCGTGTGGGGTTGTCGACCTCGTTGTCGACCGCGAGGTAGTGCACGCCGGCGATCGAGAGGGGCCCGTCGTACTCGTCGGCGTTGAGCTCGAGCAGTTGGGAGGCCGGCGTCCAGACGCGCGGGTCCTTGTTGCCGCCGTATTCGATCTTGAACGTTGTCCATTCCGCCGGCGAGACGTCCGTCTTGGTTTCGTTGATGATCGTCGCGGTGTAACAGAGCAGTTGGCCCGCGGTGCGGGTGAGTTTCGTGTTCTGTTCGCCTTTGGCGACGAGTGGATCGTCTTTTTCGAGGAGGCCGTGGAACGCGGTGAGATCGGGGAGGATCGTGACTTCCTCCTTGCCGATCGAGGTTGAGCCGATCGAGAATACGGTTGTGGCCCACTGGATTTCGCCTTCGAGGCCTTTGGCGAGTTTGCCCGCGACCACAACCTCGGCTTCGTCGGCCCACGTGATGTTGATCGAGAGACTGGTCTCCTCGTTCTGGGCGAGCAATGATCCGATCAGGGAGAGCATGTCGTGCGCGATCGGGATCTCCACCACGAACGTCGAGGTGACGATCGTTTTCGCAGCGATTTTTTCCAGGGGTTTCTTCGACGCCGCTTCGATCGCTTTGACGGTGTTGCGGTAGACGCGCCGGCGGCGCATCTCAAGAGTCATCGCGCTGCAATCGATGATCCCGGTCACGCCGTTGGCGGAGAGCGCGATCTCTTTGATCAGCCGTTGCGGGAACCCGGGTGTGAGTTCCTGTTCTTCGGCAGCGGCCGTTTCCATCGTGGTTTTGACCAGGAGGCGTATGCGCGATACGACGCCGACCTTTTCGACGGTGAGCTGTTGTTTCTTTGAGAACCCCTTGATCAACTGGGTCGTCTGTGGCATCTCCTGGCGCTCAGTGAGCTGCGTGAACAGGCCGGGGTTCTGTTGCTCTTTGCCACTGGTGGTGGTGGCTGGTGCGTTGCTGGGGGTGGGCATCGCTCAGACTGCGTTGACTGCTGTTGAAAGCCCGGGCACCTTCACCTTGTTGAACACGAACTTCGCGAGCAGGATGCCCACAATCGCGATGATGGTGATCTTCAGGAAAGCCCCGAGGCTGAATCCGATTCCTCGCATGTGAGAGAGCCTGCCTGCCCATCCTCGAGTGCGGTAGGGGGCTGCCCCCGGGTAGCCGTGGCCTGCCCCCGGCTGCCCCCTGGTGGCCCCGGGCTGCCCCCTGTTGGCAGGGGTGCACACTGCCGCAGTTCTTTGCCGTCTTTGCAGTACCAGAGGTGGCTGTAGGGGCCATACTCGGCTTCAAGCCCCTCGAGCAACTGTTTGAGGGTCTCGGCCTCGGTGTGTAGGTGTCCGGCAATCGTGCGGAGGTCCAGGAGGATTGGTGCGGGGACGAACACGATCATGTGCGTGGCCTGGGAGCGCAGACACGGGTGTGTTTCGGCGAGGCGCTGCACGGTCGCGAGTACCATCTTTTGCTTCGCGCCGCCCTGCGTGACCGCCAGACGCAATCCCAACGGGCAGTAGCCCGGGCTGCTGATCTCGTTGGCGTCATCGACCCACCACAACCATGGGCCGGGGGTCTCCCACACGATCTGGCAGGCGCGCTCAAGCTCGTCTCGCTCAAACGAGCTCGGGATGAAATGGCACACGGGCGCCCGGATCGCCTCCGGGAGCCCGTCCGTCGAGGTGACTGGTGTAACGCCGAGCTGCAGGTCGCCCTTGGGGTCGAACGCGATTACCCGCACGGGCTGTAGTCCCTCCACGATGTATTCGGCGAGCGTCGTCTTACCGCCCCTCGTTTCGCCGGCAATAAGCAACCGGTCTTCGAGACGGATCCCTCTCACAACGGCAAGCTCGCCACTTCAGCAAGCTCTTCGGCTTCGTCGAGGAGATGCAAGCGCTTACCGTTGGGGAGATCTTTGCGAGGCATCTCGATAACGACGAGTCGCCATGCCGAATCCGAACGCAGCGTTGCGAACCATCTCGTCAATCCCGCGAGGAACTCATCCAGTTCACCCGTGGCTTGTGTTCTCGCGAGCTCCTGCCCGAGAGTCCGCTCGAGACCCATCGCGACTGTCGCGAGCATCAGCTCCAGCTCGCCCGCATCGTCTTTGGGCGAGGAGATGTCACGCAACGCCTGCATGATCTTCGCTGCGGCTGTGCTCTCCTCGGGCGCCGCGATCTCGAGCTCCGTCCCTGGCGCTACCTCGTCATCAGACAATTGTCTCTCCTCCTCGGGGGGGATCATGGTTGCGCTCTCGGGGACTCGGGGAAATAGGGCTCTGGCTCCTTAACTCCTCAGGGTCGAAATGCGTCTCCTCGCCGACGGCGCTACCCTCGACGGGCTCGTAGCCGTCGCCGGCGGCGGCCTGCTCCTCGGCGTCGCGTAGAGCGCGCTTGCGTTCCAGGGCCGAGCGCCAGCCGTAGAGCGCGAAACCATGCGCGACGAGCAGCGGATCGGCGACCGGGGAGAGGCGCAGCACTGGCTCGTAGCGGTTCGCGATTCGGGTGAGCGGCGGTGCGATCCGTTCGAGGTCGGCTTGGGTCATCAGCCAGTCCTTGTCGGTGACGCCGGCGAGCATGTGCAGGCCCGCGCCCGTACCGCGCAGGAACTGCTCGATCGTCTCCAGTTCCCAGCCCGGGAGAGCCTGCTCGGTCGCGCCCTCGGGCTCGACCTCGGGGACTGCCGCGGCTGGCAGCTCTGGAATGCCGGGCCCGGTCTCCTCGACATAGTCGATGTCGACGTCGGTCATCTCAACCCGTCGAGCAGACCGCCGAAGAAACCCCCGCCGCCGCTCTTGGGCTCCCTCGGCGCCGCCGGGGGATCTCCCTCGGGCGCCCTCGGCCGCGCCCTCGGCGCCGCACGGGGCTTCCTCGGCGTTTTCGGGGCTGCCGCCCTCGGCGCGCGCGCCCTGAACGTTGTTGTCTCTCCCTCGGCCGCCCTCGGGGGTTTCTCGGGCGCGCCCTCGGCGGGCTGGCTGTAGCTCCGAGGATTGCCCAAGCGTAGGTTGCGTTCTCGCGCGGCGCGTTGTGCGGGACTCTCGGCCATTCACGCGATCCTCGCGCGACGGTGCCGAGGGCAACAGGGGGCCGTCCCCGGGCTGCCCCCTGGTAGCCACCCCAGACCCTCGCATAAGATGGCGCGCCTGTGCCCAGCGTGAGTAAACGTGATCGCAGCCGACGCGCCGAGTTGCAGCGAATGCTCGGCGAGCGCGGCACGATCCTGCCCCGCGTCGACCACGGCACACCCGAGCGCCCCGCCCAAGGCTGGTACGCAAAGCTCACCGATGGCCAAGAGGTATTCCTCGGCGACTACTCCATGATCGCCGCGATGGCGATCGGCAACCTCAACACCCCCTCACATGCGTAGCTACGGGCCACGCTTCGACCCCGATGGCGTCGTGCAGCACGCGCGCGTCGCGCAAGCAGCGACCTACGATCTCGCGACGATCCTCTGGCGCCGGCGCGTCGCCGGCGGCGAGCTCCGCTGTGAGCTCTTGCGCGTCACCGGGGGAACAGGCCGACGCATCGTGCGGCTCGTAGCCGACTACGAGGAAGGCGATACGAGCTGCACGCGGACCAGGGTGTGCGACACGCCCCTGGAGGAGGAGCTCGGCGCGATTTACCTCGAGCGGGTCATGCTCGAGGCGAGCCGCCGGGGAGCACCCTCAGCACCGGCGCCAGCTCCATCCGCGCCTTGAGGATCGTCGAGAGCGCCAACCACCCATCGATCTCCCCCGCGTACATCATGCGGTGCGCAACCTGTTCGATCTCCCCGAGTCTCGAGCGCTTCAAGGCCGCGATCCTACCCCTGACCGAGGGCCTGTCAGGCCACCGAATAGTGACGCTTATGCACAGCGCCACGGTGGGCTCGCGATATGCAGGCGCTTCTCGACAAAAGCGTCACCATTCGCGCTAGCCGGCCCGAATCTCGAGGAGCCGCTCGTAGGCGAGCCGAGCCGGTGTCTTCGTATCCTCGATCGCCTTTTCAAGCTCGCGCATGATGGGCGGCCCGCCGTGGTATGGATTATGCAATTGAGCGCCGAGGATGGCGATCAGGGAGCCCAGCTCCTGGATGGCCGTGTGCGCGCGCAGCGCCGCGTCGAGAGCTCGATCGTAGAGATAGGTAGTGCCGCTCGCGCCCGAGCTCACCCATGTGCCATCGCCGAGCCGCTCCATCACGATCCTCGCAGCCAGCGGCCGAGCGCAGCCAACTCGCGCACCAGGCTCACCAATACATCCACGCCCAATAGGCCGTCAGCACGAGCAGCACTAGCCAGCCCGTGAGGCATCGTGCAGAGGGGCGTGGGCCGCCTGTCGCTTTCGTCCCGTTGCGTCACGGCCGGACCTTCGCATGAAGGCCAGCCAGGCACATAGCCCTCGCAACACCAGCGTCGATGCGTAGCCACGGCGCGCACTGAGAACAAACCCCACCCGACGGAGGCGGCCTGTCGCTTTGGTCCAAAGGCGTCATACGAGCTCCCGCAGGAGCACAATGACGGCCTGCACCAGGACGCAGCCGGCGAGGACGGTCAGCACCCGAACGATCAGCAGGAGACGATCGATTTCGCGATCGAAGCTGCTTTCATCGGGAGGAGCCGCCCGCCGGGCGACGCGCGGCTCCCAGTCGTTGGGCGTGCCCCAGTCGGGGTGCTCCCTGTCGCTTTGACCCGGAGGCGTCATGCCGCACGCTCCCGCTGCTCGACCATCCGCCCATGCTTGACGCCGGCGTGGTACGCGCGATCGAGTGCCGCCTGCAACTCGGCGCGCGTCGTCGGTAGCGGGTCCTCCTCCTTCGTCTGCGTGCCGCCGGACTGAGCGACCATGAAGTCGATCACTGGCGCGAAACAGCGCTCGCAGGTACAGCCAGAGCGGTGCCTGTTGCTTTGCCGAGAATCCGTCATGGCTCCACCTCGCCGCACCACTTGCAGAACGTGTGGCCGCTGAGCTCGATCCAGCGATGGAGGCCGTGGCGGCAGCGCTCATATGCACCGAGCATCGTCATTGGGTCATCTCCTTCAGCAGGTCAAGTTGTCCCTGCATCTCGTGGAATACGTCGCCGGGCTTGCGTTGGGAGCCCATGCAGGAGGCCAGCAGGCCGTTGTCGTCGCGCCGTCCCCCTGGTAGGAGGTGCGTGAACATCGTCCCGTCTGAGTGGTACCCGACGGTGCGGAAGCAGGCCGGGCAGAGGATTGTGTTGCTGTTGCCTGAACCCATCATCGTTTCGCTCCCGATCTTGCGATAGCGACGATCGCGAGCGCGAAGACGATCCATGTTGAGCCGATCCCGGCGCCGATCAAAAACTCTCTCATCAGCCCACCACTACTTCCACGCCGATCTGGCTCGCGCATGATGACTGCACGCTCATCACGAGCTGGCGCGCGATCGTTGCGGCAGAGAGGTCGGTGTCGCCGGAGTAGACGGTGAGCTCGCCGTCGATGGTCAACATCGCGGCGTAGGGCTTCTTGGTTGTCTTGGACTCCTCGAGGACGGCGGTCATGCTGCTACCAGCCGTGGGTTCTCGTCGTCGAGCTCGCGCTCGGCGTCTGGGTCGAGCGCGTACCACGTCTCGAAGGGGATCCTCGAGCAGGGCTTCAGCGAGTGGGGTCAGCGCGTAGCGGTCTTGCTGGCGCCGGCGTGGATTCAGATGCACCTTCATCCGTCTACCTCCATGCGTAGGGTCTAGTGTCAATTTGGGCTGTGGCGGGATGCACCCCACCACGGCCCTGGGGCGTCCACGGGTTCCAGCCGTGGACGCCCCGCTTGTTTGGGTTACTCTCTGCGGTGTCAACCAGTCCGCTTGATCTGGAACGTCAGACGGACGTGATACGAACAGGCAGGTGCATCTGTGTTCTCTTTCCCTCGACGCTCCTCGCATCGTGAGGAGCAGGTGAAGTTCGATCGGATTGGCCGGCCGCGTACGCCGGTCACGACGCCGGGCTATAGGCGCGGGGAGCGTCCTCCGAATTACGGGATGAAGCTGCCGGCGGAGGTCCTCACGCCGGCGGAGGTAAGTCGGTTGATGGACGCGTGTTCGCGCCGCGGGCCCGCGGGTCTGCGCAACCGCGCGTTGATTGTCGTGCTGTGGCGCGGAGGCCTGCGCACGGCAGAGGCTCTTGCTCTGGAGCCGCGCGATATTGACCGTGACCAGGGCACGCTCCTTGTGCGTCACGGTAAGGGCAATCGCCGGCGCGTCGTCGGGTTCGACCCGTCGGCGTTCGCGGTGCTCGAGCAATGGCTCGACAGGCGTGCGAAGCTCGGTGTGCCGCGAGGAGCGAGAGTGTTCTGCACGATCACCTCGACGAACCTCGGGCGGCCCCTCGGTGGCGGCTATTGGCGTGAGGCGATCAAGGAGCTGGGTCGCAAGGCCGGGATCGAGAAGCGTGTCCACAGTCACGGCCTGCGCCACACCCATGCCGCGGAACTGATGCGAGAGGGAGTACCGGTACTCCTGATTCAGCGTCAGCTCGGCCACTCAAGTCTCGGGATCACCGAGCGTTACGTGAACCATCTGCATCCCGGCGAGGTGATCGAAGCGATGCAGGAGCGTCACTGGCCTCTCCCGTCCTGACGGCGCTTGCGGGGGCGCCGGCCGGTCGCCGGGCCACCATGGCCCGGCGATCCGGCGGCGCGGCGTGGGCGCCGGCGGCCCTCCCGGATCCGCCGGTCCTTGATTCGTGGCGCCCAAGTGTGCTTCCAGCGCTTGGCTTCGGCCTGTAGCGCTGGGATGAAGTAGCCGAGGTGGCGCGGCGGGGCGGCACGGCCCTGGAGCACGTCGATTGCGTACTCGTCGAGGAGGTGCTCCAGGAAGGCGAGGCCGGCGCCGGTGCGGCCCTCGCCGAGGTCGGCGTAACGGTCGAGCCGCTGCAGCGCTGACCAGAGCTCGCGGATCTTCGGGAGCTGGGTGAGGCGGTGCCCGGTCACAGCATCGCCAGGACGCCGTCCCTGGCGTCTGCGCTCAACGAGGCGCGCTGTCCGGGCCTCGAACCCGAATCGGGTCTCGAAAGCGCTCTCAGCGACCAGCAGCGCTCGCAGCGCCTCCCCGCCAAGCGCTGCCGTCACGCGACGCTCAAGCGCGGCGAGCACGCTCGCATCGCCTGGCGGCTCGCTCGCGCCTAGCCCAGATCCGCTGGCCCCTCGCGCACGCGCAGCCTCGTGTGTGTTCCCTTCTGCACCACAGGCCCCTACGGGGCCGTGTGGTGCTCCAGAGGCCCCAAACTGCGTCGGAGAAAAAAAACCGCCCCTGGGCTGGGCATATCTCCATGGAGCGCCGCGTGCGGCGTTCGGGCACCAAGGCCGTACGCGCGCCTCGCGGGCTTCCTGCGGGCACAACGAGCGGCGGGGGAGGGGCTGCTTATCGCCGACGCTCCAGCCAGCTGAGCTACAGCCGCGCGGCGGCTAACTATAGACCAGGGGTCGTGTGGAGCGGTGAGCTGGCGGGGATCAGCTCGCTCGTGACGAGGCCTCGCTCGGCTGTGAGCTCGTCGACGATGGGGAACAGCTTGGCGATTTGCCGCGGAGTGTCGATCGCCACGGTGACCACGGGCACGTGGCGGCGGATCGAGAGGAGCCTGTCGCCGTGGGGTGGATGGTCGCCGTGAAAGCCCCAGATTCCGCGCAGCGAGGTGGCGCCGGCGGCGCCGGCCATGCGCAAGCGCCTGACGAGCTCGAGGTAGACGGGCCTGCTGTCGTGGCGGGCCGCCTCGGAGACGATGATCGTCAGCTTTTGGCGGGCGTCCGGTCCGCGCTCGCCAGCCGGAGACTCGTCGTGGGGGGGTTGCGAGAGGATGCCGTCGCGCTTGCACACGCGAACCTTCTCAACCGTAAAAAGGGGGTCGCGCAGGATCCCCGCCAGGCGCCGCAGCGCACCGGCGATCCGCTGGGGGTCTCCGACGCTCATCACCATCAGTGGCACGTTCGCGTTTCGCGCGAAGAACTGCGCTCGCTGTCGCTCGCCGTGCTTGGTGCCATCGACTCCGAGAAGCACCGTCGCTCCCGTCACACCACTCTCGTGGAGTGCCTGACATGCCGCCGCAAAGGCCGGCGCGCCATTCACTCGCTCATGGCGTCCGAGGTAGACGGTCAGCTTCATCGCCTTCCCGGGAAGGCTCGCGCCCTCGCCTGTGGCGAGCTCGGTGCCCCCGATGTGAAGGCGCTCGAGCGTCATCAGTCCCTCGTGTCCGATTTCGCTCGCGTCGGCCAGGAGCGCCTCGATGCGCGTGGGCGTGTCGACCGCCACCGACACGAGTGGAAGATCTTCGGAGAGCGTCAACAAGCGGTCGGTACGTCGCCGGTGCTTGGCCCCGAATCCCTGCGTGCCTCGCAGCAGGATGCTGCTGCGGATCGCGTGCTGAGCGTGGATATCCAGGAGCTCGTCCGCCAGCAAGCGTCCTCCCGCTCGACTGCGCTCGCCGAAGTAGGTCGTGAGCTTCAGGGCCCCCTCGCTCATCGTCGGTCTTCTCGTCGGGATCTGCCACTCGCTCTCACCGAGCCGCTGGCGCCCATCGGGTTGGTCGTCGTCGGTCTCTGTCGATCGCTCACAGCGCCCCGCCTATCGATCTCCCCAGTGCGGCTGCGGCGAGCCCCACGACGACGCTCACAAGCACGTTGAGCGCTCCCGCGAGCAGTTGCCCGTCCTCACCCAGGCGATGGGTCTCGAGCATCCATGTCGAGAACGTCGTATAGGAGCCGATCGTCGCAGAACCCGCCAGGAGCAGTGCTTCGCCGGACAGCGCCAGCCCAGTAAGCAGCCCGAGGACGAGCGCGCCGCTCGCGTTCACCGCAAGGGTTCCAAAGGGAAAGCTCGAGGAGTTTCGTGCCGAGACAGCGCCATCGAGCAGGAAGCGCGCGATCGAGCCGAGGCTGCCGAGGATCGCCACCCCGATCCATGCCGGCGCGCTCATCCTGCCGGCCACTCCTCGGCGCGCGCGGGCCGCTTCGTTGGGGTCCTCACACGATCGCCCTCACACGGCGCACGAGCGCGGAGGAGGCGAACACGGCGAGGTATCCGCCGAATACGCTCGCGAGCAAGTACCCGGTGGCGAGTCCGTAGGCTTGGCGGTCGGCCATCCTCAGCAGCTCTATCTGAACGGTCGAGAAGGTCGTGAGCGCTCCGCACAGGCCCGTTCCCAACAGCGGTCGGCGCAGGGTGGAGACCGGCAGTCGCTCCTGCAGGCGTGTTACGAAATATCCCAGCATCAGCGCCCCCGCGATGTTCACCGCAAATGTCGCCCACGGCCACCCGCTGGCATTGGCAGGCAAAGCCTCGGCCACACCGACTCGCGCGAGTGCCCCGAGTGCCCCGCCGCAGGCGATCGCGAGTAGCTCCGGGCGATCGATGCGTGGATCGGAGTGTCTCTCGCGTATGGAGCTTGAAGAGGCTATAGGTGGGTCCTCCGTTGGGTGCTCGGTCCGGCGGTGCTCGGTGAGTGGCTCGCACCTTAAGGCCCATGCCACACGGATAGTCCTGATTGGCTATCGCAGAGGAGCGCGACTGACCAGATGCCTCGCTCGTGGGGACTCACGCGATCTCATACGAGGGCGCACGCGCGAATGTTCGGCCCGCGGGGGCTCGTCCACGTGGTAGATAGCGTCCCCCGTCGCCGCGGATGAGCATTCCCCGCAGCTCGAGCTCGGCGAGGGTCAGGGCGATCTCGTCGGATTGGGCGTCTCGCGTCACGAGCTTTGTCATCGTGTCCTCTCCGCGGCCCACGCGCTCGAGCACTCGTGCAAGGCGCGGCTCGAGTGCCGGTGCGCTCAGCGATTGCGCTTGCCTCGCATACGCCCACGCCGTAGAGCACATCGAGTGCGTCTTGGGGGCCCCGAACCAGTCTTGCGCCTCTCATCAACAGCGCGTTTGTCCCTCTCGACGCGGATGAGCTCACGCGCCCGGGCACCGCCGCCACATGCCTCCCTCGCGACCACGCGACATGCGCGCAGGCCAGCTCCCATGGGTGGTCGGCAGCCTCCACCACAATCACGAGCTCGGCGAGCAGCGCGAGGACTCGGGCCCGCGCGGGCTGCCACCAGTTGCGGGCTCGCTGGGCGCGGCGATCTTCGGATATCGAGCAGCCGTTCTCCAGTATGCGGCGGTAGAGAGGAGTGCACCCCACCGGCGAGCAACGCTCCACGCCGCCTGCCATGACGGTGAGCGTCGAGCCGTGCGCGAACGTCGAGCCGTGTGCTTCGAGCGCACCGGCGTGCACGGCCGTCGGGATGCCTTCCGCGAGCCCGCTTACGACGATCAGTCCACAGGCGGCGAGCCCACGCCCAAGCTCGCGGGCTGTCTCCATGCCGTAGTCGCTCGCCCGGCGCGTTCCCACGATCGCCACGACCCTCCCGTTGAGCATGCTCGCTAGACGCTCCGACGCCTCCACGGACGCTGAGCGCGTGCGGGGCAAGGGGATCCTCGCGCAGCCTCCGCGGATATGCGGGATGGTGCCGGCAGATCCTGTCCGCGTGCTCTTCGTCTTTGGCCTGCGCGTCTCCCGGCGTCGGCACAGGCTCCCAGGCGGCATATGCCGCGCGCAGATCGGCTCGCCGCCGTCCACCGATCGCCTCGATCAGCTCCAGGTCGGTCAGTCTCCAGGATGCTCCAGAAACGCGCCAGGTCGCGCGCCCTGAAGTCGAGTCGAACACCGAGCTTCGCGAGCAGCCATGTGCGTCGCGCGCATGCTGGACAGACTCCGCTCATGCGACTCGCCTGCTGGAGGAGGACGGCCTCCGGTCGTATCGAGAGCGCTCGCGAGAGATGCCTGGGATCGACTCTCTCGCGACCTTCCAGATCGGCGATCGTGCGCGCTACGCGCAGGGCGCGGTGCTGGCCTCGCGCGCTCAGCAGGCCGCGCTCGAGAGCGTCGGCCAGCATCCGCTCGCCGCGCTCGTCCAGCTTGACGTGCCGTGCGGATCATGTGCGGCGTCCATGTCCGCGTTCACGAGGATGCCTTCCTCCGCAGCCGCAGCGCCTGGCGTTCACGTGCGTCGGTCACCTGCTCCCGAGCCTGTCGCGGAGCTCATCGAAGGATCGCTCGTGAGATGATCGGTTGCCTTGTGCGCTCCATGTACACGAGCAGGTCGATGCGGTCAAGCAGGGGCCCGCTCAGACGGCGACGGTGGCGCGCGAGGTCGGCTTCGCTGCATCTACAGCGCTCCCGCTCGCCCGCATACCCACACGGGCAGGGGTTGGTGGCCGCCATCAGCATGAACCGCGCCGGGTAGACGGCCGAGTGGCGCGCTCTCACGATCGCCACCCGACCGTCCTCCAGTGGTTGGCGCAGCGCCTCGAGCGTCGGTCGCGGCGAACTCCGAGAGCTCGTCGAGGAACAGCACGCCGTTGTGGGCGAGCACCACCTCGCCGACCCATCCGCGCCGCGCGCCACCGATCAGCCCGGCGGTGGTGATCGTGTGGTGGGGCGCCCGGAACGGTCGCTCAGTGAGAGCTAGATCACCGCCGGTGAGCCTTCCGGTGACGCTGTGGATGCGCATCACTTCGATCGCCTCCGAGCGCTCCAAGGGCGGCAGGATCGACGGTAGGCGCTGTGCCAGCATCGTCTTGCCGGTCCCCGGTGGGCCACTCAGCAGGCTGTTGTGGGCACCGGCGGCGGCGACCGTCAGCGCCTCGACCGCCTCGCGTCGACCGCGCACGTCGCTGAGGTCCGAGTCGCTGCTGCTCTGCGCCTCGTGGCAGCGAGCGCGGTTGGCTTCGGCAGCGGGTCGGGAACGCCACCATGAAGCACGCGTGCGGCGCTCGAGAGTCGCTCGACGACGCCGATTCGCAGGCCGTCCACCAGCATCGCCTCGCGCGCACGCGCGGGACCCAGACGCAGCATGTCCATGCCGGCCTTCCTGGTCGCCTCGGCGACGGCAAGCGTGCCGTGGCTAGCGCGCACCTCGCCGTCGAGCGAGAGCTCACCGAAGAGGGCATGCGTCTCCAATAGTTCGCTGGGACTCTGCCCGCTTGCTGCGAGCACCCCACAGGCAAGTGCAAGATCGAAGCCTGGACCGACCTTTGGCACGTCCGCCGGGGCGAGGTTCGCTGTGATGCGACGCGCCGGGAACTCGTAGCCGGAGTTGAGCACGGCCGCGTGCACACGGTCGCGTGCCTCGCGCACGGCTGCGTCGGCGAGGCCGACGATCGAGAACGCCGGTAGACCGGCCCTGATGTCGACCTCCACGCTGACTGCGCGTGCGTGGAGCCCTTCGATTGTGAACGTGCGCGCCCGAGCGAGCATGTGTGCCTCCCTTGCGGTTGTCAGGTGAGGCACATCAAGCTACGTCGCGCTTGGGACGGTATTTGGCGCGCGGGCGTCCCGGTCGTTCATCTCTTGGAAGACCGGGCCGCATGCGGCCCGGTCGGGACCGCACAGTCGGTCCCGCGCCGGCACGCGCGGCGGAACATCGTCATTCAATCCGTGACGCAGGTCCTACAACCCAGCCGGGTGGCGCACTACGTAGCCGGCCGTCGAGGTCATCGAATCCGACCAGCGCGTGCCCGTCTCCTGCTGGGCGATCGTGTCATAGCGTCGTCCGTCGATCACCATCCAGGCGTGTTCGGCGTTCGCGTAGATCGTGATGTGGCTGCCCGGGCCAGGGTCGCCGTAGGACTCCAGCGCGCTCGAGTCCTCGGGCGAGCTGAGCAGGCCGCCGCCGTGCAATGCGTAGGACACAGACCCCGAGCAGTCATAGCCGGTGGATTGGAAGGAGCCGTGGCCGCCGCCATACACGTACGGTCGCGTCGCGATTTCATCGGCGGCCGCGATCACCCGTTCCACGACGCTCGAGGATTCCTCCGCCGCCGGCGCTGTCGCTGCTGGAGCGGAGCTTTTTAGCCGCTCGACGTGCGAGACCGCGTGGGGGGGATGCAGCGTGGTGCTGCTCGTCGATCCCCAGCGCGCTCCACGTTTCCGGTCCCACGACGCCATCGCATCGCGATCCCGCGCTGGGCCTGCATGTGCTTGACCGCAGCCTCGGTTTCCGGGCCGAAGGTGCCGTCGGCCTGCACGTGCAGTGCTTCCTGCAGACGCTTGCACGGCGTCGGTGCGGCTGCTTGAGCGAGCTGTGGCGCGGATCGCTGTGTGGCACGCCGGCTTTGTGCCTGACTCCGTGGCTGGGCGGGCGGGACGACGAGGCCTTGCGGATGGAGGGTGACGTGCTCGTGGATCCCCAGGGCTCTCCAGGTTTGCTCCGCCGACGACGCCATCGACGTGCAGGTGGTGACGTGCTTGGAGGTGGCGCACGGCACGCTCTGTTTCCGGGCCGAAGGTGCCGTCGACCTGCACCCCGAGTGCTTCCTGCAGGCGTACGACGCGGATTCGTGCTCGTGCTGTGAGCCGGGCTTTCCTTGGCTGGCGGTGAAGCATGCGACGAGTTGTCGACGGCCTCCACGACCGTCGCGTCGACGGCTGTCGTGGCGTCTGATGCGATCGCGCTACGGAGGCGTTTCGCCGGCAAGCGCTGCACTCGTCCGCGGTCCCACGATCCCATCGACTTCAGTCCGTGGGCAGCCTGAAAGGCACGCACCGCGGCTTCGGTTTCAGGTCCGAAGATGCCGTCCACTGCGATCCGAGCGCCTGCTGCAGGATCGCGCACTTGGCGGCCTTCGCTGCCGTTTTCCAGCTGGATGTGGTGTTCGGTAGTGGTCGGTGGCTCAGGCGTCGGAGTTCCTGGGCTGGGCCAGGTACCGTTCGCGTCGGCCAATCCGGCGGCCGGACCGGCCGCGATCGCGATCAGCGTGCCCGAGCGACACGCGACGTGCGCGCGTGGCGGTTGGTACGAACTGGAGCTCGACGGCGCGCCGGCGAGTGCGCGAGCGCAGCGTCGAGAGCTCCCACGGCTCCTCCTCGGCGAGGTTGCGGGGCGGAGATGGAGGGATCCTTGATCGTTCAGCAGCCGATGTCGGGCATCCATCAGGTTGGCGAGTCGCAGCGGGGAGCGCGCGGCGCGCTTGTCGGCTCGTTCGCGGCGCGCCCGCGAGCGGGCGAGCGAAGCCTCCCAGGGGTCAACGGCAGCAAGATCACGCGGGGATCCCGACATGTGAAAAGCGTCCTTTCGTTATCTCAGGGCGCCTACGGGGTTAGCTGTCGGGCTCGCGCACAATGCGCTACGCCACAAACTGTGACGATTCGCCCCCGCAGCCTGATCGGCTGCACTGGGTCCCCCGCTCCTCACCCCCGTGGGGGCAAGGACTCGGCACGAACGCGGATCAACGTATCAGGTCACGTTGCAAGATGCATCACATAGGAAGGGTTGCAAGGTTTCTTGCCGACGATTTTGATTTTTGGGTCGTTCGATCAGGTAGGTGGTAGCTACTGATAACAATCGGGGGTGCACGCGTTGGCAAGTGTTTCAGCTCGACGATCGCGCCAGCGATTGGCACTGCTCCGACGAACTGCTGTCGCAGGCCAACGGCCAGGTCGAGGCGATCGCGGATCGTGGACTCCAAGACTGGCCAGCTCTAGAGAGAGCCTTAGAGCGTGAACGGCTCGAGGCGGATGCTCTGGTGCCGTCCTGTCCCGCTGATCAGCGTGAGCACATATTTCCCTGGTAGCAGTTTGCGCACCGGCAGCAGCCGCAGGCTCATGCGCCCACGCGCGGTGTGCGCTGTACCCCTTGCGTACACCACGCCGTGACGTGAGAGCGTCGCCTGCGAGGCCGAGCCGACGGTCGTGAACTTAACCGCACCGGAAACAAGCTTGGTCGTGCAGTGCTGCTTGCCTTTGACCTTCTTGCAGGTGACGAGCTCGACCTTGCCCGCAGGACCTCCGGGACCCCGCGCACCAGGCGGACCTTGAGCGCCCGAGGCGCCTCCCACGCCTTTTTCGCCGGCTGGGGCCGCGGGCCCAGCTTTGCCTTCGTTGCCGGCGGCTCCTTCTTTGCCCGCCGGGCCTTCCTGGCCCGCTTTCAAGAACACGGCAGTGACTTCCCTCGCCGCGGTCATGTCAACCGCGCAAGTCGTCACCGAGACTCTTTTGCAGCCGATCCAACCGGCGAATTCGTAGCCCGCGCCGGCTTTAGCCGCCGTCAAGATCACTTCGCCTCCGAACGCATACGTGCATTCTTCAGTCGAGCATTTTATCCCAGCGGGCGTCGAGGTGATTTCGCCTTCGCCGGTGATGAACACGGTGAGTGGGAAAAGAGGCGTGGCAAACGCCGTGACACTGCCCGCCGTATCGGCGGTCATGCAGAGTGAGGTTGACGCGCATGAAACACTGGTGAGGTCTGTGCCAAGCGCATTCTGTTCGTTCCATGACGCGCCGTTGTTGTTTGACACGAAGATGTTGCCCTTGTTGTCCACGGTGACACACGTGATTTTTTGCGTGCAGGTGATCGCGGTCAGTTTGTTCGTGCCGTCGATATCTTCCTTGGACACAGTCGCTTCGCCGCTGCTATTGATTGCCAGACCGAGAATGTTGCCTTCGCCGTCGACAGCAAAACAGGATGTCGTCGACGTGCAGGCGATACCGTTCAGCGCCGTTGAGGGGTCTATGTCCGTGGACTTCCAGTGAGACGCTTCCTTGATATCTCCGTTGGCGACGTGGACATGTCCCGAGTTGTCTACGGCTGCGCAGAACGACGACGAAAGGCAGTCGATGGCGTTCATCGCACCCGACCCGATGCTCAAGAAGGTCCATTCGGTCGAGGCCGGCTTGGTCGTGTAGCGGATGCCGCCGAGGGCTTCCTGTGCGCTGACGCAGAAGGACGTGGTGGGGCAGGAGATCGCCAATATGCCAAATGCCGGGCTGACCGCTTCTGTCCAGGTGCCGCCCAGCGAGGTTGCGTAGTACAAGTTGCCGCCGATTCCTTCTTCGACCTGGCCATCGGCGAGCGTGCATAGCGAGCTTGACGGGCATGCAATGGCCTCGCTGGGACTCGCACCGGCCGGCCCGCTCCACGGTGTCCATGTGGCCGACGAGGTAACACTCACGTTCGTCGAGTAGAGCGCGTTGCCTTTGCTGTCGGTAACCGTGCAGTCGGTTGTTTCCGGTACGCATGACACAGCGTTCAGGCTGTTAGGAGAATCGATCGACTGCGTATGACTCGGAGGGGGAGAGGCGAATGCGCTCGCGTTTCCCAGCGCCAACAACGCCAGTGCTGCGCACAGCGACGCGAGCATGGCAAGGACACGGCGTGCGACGGCGACTCTACTCGACACTATGAAGCCTCCCTGAACGAGCCCCCCGATGAGGCTTGAATGGACGCACCGCCTCTTCCGACGCCTGAAACCGATGCTTGCCTAATGATAGACAATGAAGTGAGCCCACGTCAACTGTGGTGGGTGGTGTGGGGAGTCGTTCGCACTTGTTACGTCCCGGCGATTCGTTCGATCATCAGTGATCAGGATGAGCGGCGTTCGCGCTGTTGCTCACGAACGCCCCTGGCGCTCACGCGCCCACGCAACGACAGGCTCGGGGAGATAGTCGGGCTCGTCAATCAAATAAACAATTCTGCCAGCTTGTCCCAACGCCAGGCATTGTCGTTGCGGGCCATATGAGAAGGCGCTACGGCAAGAGGGTGATAAGCGCGGCGAGGACCAGTCCGCGCGCCTCGGCGAACGATGGTGCGTCGGGGGCCAGCCCGGGGACCGTCTCGTCGTAGCTTGGGCGCATTGCCTCGACGTTGGACTCGATGCGCCCTTGGCGGTCGCCCTGCTTGACCAGTGTGAACTTCGCGACGGCAAGCTCACGGATGTGGGTACGGTCCAACTGGTCGCCGTGGTCGCGGAGAATCAGCGCGAGGTCTGAGAGGTCCGTCGGGCGTAGTCGCTGTAGAAGCGTCCTCAGCTTCTCCGCCACAGTCTCCTCGAGCGTCAGCACCGGGACCTGGAACTCCGCGTAGTAGGGCGGCCCGATGTCAGCCCACTCGGGCTCGTCGACAACAGCCTCGCGGTAGCTGATCTCAACAGCGATCTGTCCGTCGTGGTGGGGCGTGTGGAAGGCGATTTGGTCGAAATCGAGGCTGTTCTGGGAATCAGTAGCCGGCATACCCGGGTCGATGCGCAGCATCGGCTCGTCAGTGGCGCGCCTTATCGCCTCGGCTATTTCGGTGGCCTCAATCTTGTGCTTTGGAGGGTTGGTGCGAGTCGCATCGAGATCTCCTGAGAAGCGGGCATGGCCCCGGACATGGCGGAGCACAAAGCCGCCCTTGAAGCACAGTTGACCTGGGAACTGGTCGACCAGATGCGCTGCGACGCTCACCAAAGCGAAGTCCCGCTCGATTAGCTCGATCGGACGGTCCTGTTGCTCGGCGATGTCCTGCAGGTCGTACTCGTTGTGGATTAGACGGCGAGGGAGGCTCATCCGACCAGCCTGTGGGCAAGCAGGGCGTCGGGATCGACGTTGATCCGCAGACCCCAGTGGGGGTCGGTCGGTCCTTGATCCGGTGCGGAGGATGCGAGCAACGCGTGGGCATGGCTTCGACCTCGCAGATCCAGCAAGGGCAGACCCGCATCGGGACCGCGCAGCAATTCGAGCAGGTAGCCAAGCCTTCGAGCGACCGCAGCATTACCGTAGCGCCTCGCGGCTACGGCGAGATCTTCAGGCGTTGTCCGGTCCCGTATGGCCCTATCGAGGGCCTCAACAGTCTGCGCCAGTGTCACTCCCCAACGTGGGTTCGCCAGGCAATCGAGGATCGCCCGCTCTGGTAACGCGACCTGGGGCCCGTCGGGTGTCGACAGACCCCAGATCCGCTCGGGTGCCAGGAGCGCATAGCGAACTTCATCGCCTTGCCAACTCCAGTTCGCCAGACGATGGCACGTCAAGACGATCACGCAAAAGAAGTGCTGGTCGGAGAGGCCGAACTCCGCCAACGCCCGTCCCGCGGTGATGAGATACGGCCTCGGGGTGACCGCGTCAACGAGCGGCAATACACGGGCGTCGGTCGAGCCTGTGGCGGCGACCACGAGATAGACACCCCGACGTACCCGTCGAAGGCGACCGTCGCGCCTGAGCTGACGTAGGGCGTCCTGGCTGCGTCGCCGGGAGCCCGTGGCGGCATCGAGTGCATGCATGTCCTCATCAAGTCGCACGACGGGATGGCGCCCAACGTTGAGCGCGTTGCGGTTGAGCGCAATGAATGCCCGCTCGCTCAGCGGGCGCTCGGCGATAGGGATAGCGGAGGAAGCCACGCGTGTCCTTGTCATTTGAGCTATCTTACAACATTATTGCTGTTTCGCTCAAACAAATGGGACCGCGTTCTCTGGGCGCCCAGCAGGCCTCGAACGTCTTCGCATTCCCTCTCGACCGCGGATCACCAAAGTGGTGCGTGAAAGCGGCCCTCTGGGGAAATCTCCAGGGAAATTCTCCCGCTCGCTGCTAGACTGCAAAACCGCTTATTTGCAGGCCCTTCGGGATGCCGGAGGAGGGACTCGAACCCCCGACACGCGGATTATGATTCCGCTGCTCTAACCAGCTGAGCTACTCCGGCGGGAGCGGGGAGTTTAGCCTCTCTGTGACAATGTCCGGAGTCCCCGCCAGCGGTGCGCAAACAGCTCCGAAGATGCCCCTCAAGCCCCTGCTAGCTGTCCCAAACGTTTCCGAGGGTCGCGAGCAGGCCTCGGTGCAGGCGATCGCGCGGGCGTTCACCGTCCGAGGGATGGCACGCCTACTGGACGTCCACTCCGATGCAGACCACCACCGCTCCGTGTTCACGCTCGCGGGGGAGCAGGGAGAGCTCTCAAGAGCTCTGCTCGCTGGGGCGGCCGTGACGGTGGAGCGGGTCGACGTCGGGGAGGGGCGCGACCCGGGGACATCGGGCGAGCATCCGCATGTGGGGGCCGTGGACGTGATGCCGGTCGTGTACCTCGACCCGCCGCAGCGAGGGGCCGCATGCGCCGAGGGACTGGTGGTCGCCCATGAGCTGGGAGAGAGGCTCGGCGTGCCGGTATTTCTCTACGGGGAGCTCGCCCAGGGGCGCGCGCGCGCGGACCTGCGACGCGGAGGGGTCCTCGGCTTGGCGCGGCGCCTGAAGGAAGGGGAGCTGCGGCCAGACTTCGGCCGGCCGCAGCTGCATCCGACGGCCGGTGCGACGCTCGTGGCGGCACGCGAGCCGCTGGTGGCGTTCAACCTCGAGCTGGCCCCGCCCGCGAGCGTCGAGGACGCGAGGCACATCGCGGGCCTGATTCGCGAAGGGGGAGCCGCAGGGCCTGGAGGGAGTGCGGGCGATTGGAGTGCCACTGCGTCACGTCGGAGGAGGCGATGGGGAGCGCCCCGGTGGGGAGGTGGTTGCTGACTTCAAAAAGGTGTCCCACGCGCGCGCGTGGGACAACCCCTTTGGAGAGACGGTCCCACAGGTCTCGATGAACGTCGAGCGCCCACTCGAGGTTCCGCTGAACGCGGTTGTGGAGGCGGTGCGCAGGCATGCGGACGTGGCGCGCGCGGAGCTCGTCGGCCTCGCCCCGCGGGCCGCTCTGATGGGCTTCCCGGCGGACGTCCCGCTCGTGGGCTTCGACGATGAGGTACACATAATCGAGAACGCACTAGGGTTCTAGGCGTCCCGCGATACCGCCGGACGCAGGTATCCGGTGTAGAGACGCGAAACAAGGCGCGAGATGGCCCAGACGAAGCGCAAGCGACAGACCAAGCATCGCGGCAATGCGGCCGGGGTGGTTGAGTCCCGCGGGCGCACCGGGCGCAAGCCGACGACGGCCGAGAAGACCGGTAAGGGTGGCGGCTCGGGCGCGACCAAGGGCAAACCTCTCAGTCGCCCCGAGCAGGCGCCGACCTGGCGCGGGGCGTTCTATCGGGCGATGGCCGCGGCTGTCCTGATGCTCCTGATAAGCATCCTGCTGCTCAAAAAGCCCAACGAGGCGATCGCGCTGTTCCCAATCGTCCTGGTTGGGTACGTGCCGATCAGCTACTACACGGACTACTGGCTGTACAAGCGCAGGATGGCGAGCAAGGCCAGGCAGACGGGCGGGCGAGCGTGAAATGACGGATGTGCGCGCGTTCGCCGTGGGCCCCATCCAGGAGAACGCCTATCTCGTGCGCACCGACACAGAGGCCACACACGCGCTCCTGATCGACCCGGGCGAAGAGCCCCAGCGGCTGCTCGACGCGGCGCAAGCACTCGGAGTGGAGATCGAGGCGATTCTGATCACCCACTGCCACTTCGACCACATCGGCGCTGTGGCGCCAGTCGCGAGGGCCACCGGAGCGCCGGTGTATTGCCCCGAGATCGAACTGGGGGTACTTGCGGACATCACGAAATGGACGATGTCGGGGTTCGGGCCGTTTGAGAGCTGGAAGGCGGAGCACACCGTGAAGGGCGGCCAGCGACTGCGGCTCGCGGGCCTGGACGTCGAGGTGATCTTCACCCCGGGTCACAGCCCCGGGCATGTGACCTACGCGATTGCCGCGGGCGAGGGGGACACCCCCATGCTGCTCTCGGGTGACGTGCTGTTCCAGGGCTCGGTTGGGCGCGTGGACCTGCCAGGTGGGGACTGGGGGACGCTGGAGCGCTCGATCGGCGAGCTGATGGAGCGTTTCGAGCGCGACACGATGGTGTATCCCGGACACATGGGCGTGACGACCCTCGGCGGGGAGTGGGACGCGAACCCGTTCCTCAGCGAGCTGCGAGCCGCCGCGATGAGCCCCGCGCCCTCGCAGGCGCACGAAAGTTGAGCGGCGAACAGATAAAGGCCCCTCGGGGCACGTTCGACGTGCTCGGCGAGCAGGCCGTCGTGCGCACGGTACTCGAGGATCGTGCGCGCTCGATCCTTGGAGGGAGCGGGCTACGAGCGGATCGAGACGCCCACGTTCGAGGCAACCGAGCTGTTCGCGCGCGGGGTGGGCTACTCGACGGACATCGTGCAGAAGGAGATGTACACCCTTACCGACGGGAGTGGGCGCTCGCTGACGCTGCGCCCGGAGGGCACGGCGCCGGTGTGCAGGGCCTACGTGGAGCACGGCATGCACAAGCGCCCCCAACCGGTGAAGCTGTGGTACCTGTCGAGCTTCTTTCGCTATGAGCGCGCCCAGTCAGGGCCGCTATCGTCAGTTCTGGCAGGTGGGGGCCGAGGCGCTCGGCTCAGAGGATCCGGCGGTCGACGCGGAGTCGATCGTGCTGCTCGGCGACGTTGCTGGAGGAGATGGGGGTCGAGGGAGGTGCGCTTGCGCCTGTCGAGCCTTGGCAGCAGCGACAGCCGAGAGCGCTACCGCGAACGTCTGCAGGCTCACCTGCGCGCCAACGCAGAGAGCCTCTCGGCAGAGGTGAGGGAACGCATCGAGCTGAACCCCCTGCGGGCGTTCGACTCGACCCACGAGGGCACGGTCGCGGTCGATGCGAGACGCGCCGCGACTGCTCGACGAGCTCGACGTCGAGGATGTCGAGCACTTTGCCACGGTGCGCGAGCTGCTCGATCAGGGCGGGGATGGCCTATGAGGTCGATGCGACGCTGGTGCGGGGCTTCGACTACTACACGCGCACGGTGTTCGAGTTCACGAGCGACGCCCTTGGCGCGCAGAGCGGCGTCGGCGGTGGTGGGCGCTACGACGGGCTGGTGCGAGCAGCTCGGTGGTCCAGCGACTCCAGGGATGGGCTGGGCCGCTGGGATCGAGCGGATCCTGCTTGCGGGCAGCCCGCCGCGGCAGGTGGCCAAGCCTGGATCTGTATGTGGGGCTTGTCAGATGTGGGGGAGGAGGGTTCGTGCTCACGAGTCAAGGCGGCTGCCTTTGAGGTGCTGAGCGAGGCACGCTCGGCGGGCTTGAGGGCGTGATGGAGATGGCGGGCCGCTCGCTGAAGGGCCAGCAGGGGCAGCGCCAACCGCCTGGGCGCCCGCTACCTGGCGCTCGTGGGGGAGGGGGAGACTTGTTGAAGGACATGCAGGGTGGGGGCCAGGAGGAACTCGACAGCGACAAGGTGGTGCACGCGGCGCTGCGCGGGTTGCACGAGCTGGCATAGGGTCCTTCTGCGCCTAGAGCACGCAAATGGAGACTGTTCTCTGCGCGGCCGGCCACTCGAGACCGGCACGCGAGGATTGTGACCGATGAAATAGCGCTTGCGTGATGTCCATGGCTCATCCCGTCGTTCAACTCGGCGGGCAAATCTGCCGAAGTGAGGGCAATGGCTCAACTTTCACGTCCCTATCAGATCGCCCTCGGCGTGGTGGCGGTGCTCGGGCTCGTGTGGGTGATGGCGCTGCGCGGCCATGGCTCACGAAACCCGAGCGAACCTTCCCCTGCGAGCCCTCCCAAGAGCGCGCCGGCCCCGACAGCGGCCTCCGAGGCGAAAGCTGCCGCGGCGCCAACGCCCGTCTATCACGGGGCCGCCCCAGGTGTGGAAGGGCTTACACGGGCGATCGCCAAAGCACATGGGGCGGTGGCCACCTCGCAACGGAACGCACAGCAGCTTCAGGCCAAGTCGGCAAAGGCCTCGGGCGAATCGCACGCCTCCTCAGCGGCGCCCGGTGTGGCCGCCGTCAAAGGCGCAACCGGCGCGTCGGCCACGCAGAAGTCGATAGAAGCCGCCGCGCTCGCGCGCAGGACAGCCTCGCGAGCACACACGCGGACCGGCTCCCCCTCCAAGTCCCACAAGGGGCGCACGCCGGCACAGATCCAGGTCGAAGGCGAGCTCGCCCACGGCAAGACGGTGATGCTCGTCTTCTGGAACCCGAAGTCCACGGTTGACCAGGAGGTCCGCTCGCAGGCCGACGCACTCGCCGGCGGGGCCAAAGGCACAGTGACCGTGCACGCGGCGCTTGCCCACCAGGTGGGGACCTTCGGCAAGATCACCGAAGTCGTCCACGTCTACCAGACCCCGACGATCCTGATCGTCAACCGGCGTGGCGTCGTGAGCACACTCACCGGTCTCACAGACGTGTTCGCGCTCCAGCAGGCCGTGCGCGAAGCCCGCGGCGCCGGCCGCTAGGCCTCCGGTAGCGCGGTATCGCTTGCGGACGAGCGTCCGCACACTCGCCCCGGCGGCCTTACACTCGAATGACGATGAGCGTCGAGGCCCTGGCGAGCCACATGGAACGACCGGTCGGGCGCGGTCACGTGCCGGCGGACGCATGCACCGGTGCGGCCGGAGGGGCCGCCTGTGGCGACCTGATCCGAGTGTCCCTGGCGGTCGACCGGGACAGCCCCGACGGACGGATCGTGGAAGCAGGCTTCGACGCCAGCGGATGTGGAGCGGCGATCGCGGCCGGCAGCGCGACCGTTGAGCTTGTGCGGGGCACAAGCCTCTTGACCGCGGCTCGTCTGGGCGCGCCTGAGATCGCAGCCGAGCTGGGCGGCTTGAGTCCCTCCAAGCTTCACGCCGCCGAGCTGGCCTGCGACGCGTTGCACCGGGCGCTGGGGTGGGCCGCACGCGAACGAGCCGCGCTCACGCCCTCGCACTCGCGCTCGCTGGTGGCGATGAGCGGCGGAGTGGACAGCGCCGTGGCCGCGCTGCTCGTCGCCGAGGACGGGAATGAGACGGTGGCGGTGACGCTCGAGCTGTGGTCAGACCCCGAGAACGACGGCGAGCGCAGCTGCTGCTCGGCGCAGGCGGTGCGCTCGGCTGCGAGCCATCGCCCACGGCATGGGGATGGCGCATTTCTCGATTGACCTGCGCGAGGAGTTCAGGGCGGGGGTGGTTGACGGCTGGCTCGCCGACCACGCGGCGGGACTCACACCAAACCCGTGTGTGCGCTGCAACGGCAACGTGCGCCTCGACGCCATGCTCGAGCTGGCAGAGCGCCTGGGGGCACAGACGCTCGCCACCGGTCACTACGCGCGCACCCATTCCATCGAAGGTGAGGAGCCCCTGTTGAGGATGGCGGTCGACGAGGGCAAGGACCAGAGCTACGCTCTCGCCGCACTCTCGCCGCGCTCTCTGCTGCGGTTGCGCTTCCCGCTCGGGGCCCTCACCAAGCCACAGGTACGCGAGCGCGCCGAACACGCCGGCCTTGCGGTGGCACGCCGGCCTGACTCCCAGGACCTCTGCTTTCTCGCCGGCACCCGCAGCGCTGACTTCCTGGCACGCCACGGTGGTCTTCAGCGGCGTGCGGGCGCGATCGTGGATCGCGACGGACGCCATCTCGGCGAGCACGGGGGCGTGCACACCGTTACCGTCGGTCAGCGCCACGGCCTGGGGATCGGGGGCCACGGCGGGGCTGGGGGGCCTCTATACGTAATCTCCACCGATGCCCGCTCCAACACCGTCACGGTTGGCTCACGCGGAGAGCTGCAGACCGACCGTGTGAGGGTGCGCGACGTTACGCTACACCGCGATGGCGGGTGCGTCGATGGAGTGAAGGTGCGCTATCGCGGATCGCGCCTGCCCTGCCGCGTCGAGGACACCCCTCCGGCAGGTGTGCACGAGCGCGTCGAGGTGCGGACGCTCGAGCCACTCGAGCGCACCGCTCCCGGTCAGGTCGCGTGCCTGTATGCGGGCGACGTGATTGTCGGTCACGGCACGATCACGGTCGATGCGAGTCCTCGCGCTTGACTATGGCAGCGCGCGCTGCGGCTGCGCGCTGAGCGACCCCACCGGCACGATCGTCACGCCGATCGACCCCATCGCCCAACCGGCGAGCCGCCGCGGGCTTACGGCGATCGTCCGGTTGGTGCGGGAACGCGAGGTTGAGAGCGTAGTGGTCGGCCTGCCGCTTTCGCTGCGCGGGCAGGACACCGAGCAGACGCGCGAGACGCGCAAGTTCGCCGCGGCGCTCGCAAGGCGGCTCGGCGAGAGCGTGCCCGTCGAGCTGCACGACGAGCGTTTCACCACGCGGATCGCGGCCGGCATGGAGCACGCCACGACCAGCGAGGATTCACGCGCCGCGGGCGTGCTGCTGGAGGGCTGGCTCGAACGATCCCAGTAGGGTCCCGGGCTTGGCCAGAGAGCGCAGAACAGAGAGCTCGGGGGAACGCACCGAGGAGGAGCGCGAACGCGCGCGCGAGGAGCGCGAACGTCGCCGGTTGGCAAAGGCCGGGGTCGCACACCCCGCCCCGGTGGTGCCGCCCCTCCCGCCACCGCTTGCAGGCCCCTCCGCGGATGAGAGGACGCCCGTCGCTCCAGCTCCTCCCCTCAGGAGCGATCCTCCGACCGTTGAGCCGGCCCGAGCAGGCCAGCCTGAGGACACCGCGTCGCGCTACCCCTCACCGTTGCCAAGCTCAGCCTCAGGCCCGCGCCAACCATTCGGCCTGCGCAAGAAGCACCGGCCGGGAATGTCGGCGCCGCACCAGCCTCACCTCCACCGGCCTCACCTCCACCGGCCTCACGTCCACCGCCCTCACATCCACCGGCCTCACATCCCACGCTGGCGCGGGCGGGTTGCGAGGGCAACGGCGCTGCTCGGTCTCGTCATCGTGCTCGGCGCGCTCGCGTTTTCCGCCGTGCTGCTCGCTACACCACTCAGAACGACCCAAAACCCCACCCATACCCGCAGTCGTGAAGGTGGTGATCCCGGAGGGCTACACGCGCGCGCAGATCGCCGCGCTCGCACACGCCGACGGTCTCAACGGCAGCTACCTGGTCGCCTCCAAGCGCTTTTCCGAGCTACATCCATCGCATTACGGGGCCCCCGCGGGGACGCCGAACCTCGAAGGGCTTCCTGTTCCCAGCCACCTATGACATGGACGCCGGCGCTCTCGCGTCGCGGCTCGTCTCAGAGCAGCTCGCCGCCTTCCGCGAGAACTTCGGGGGCGCTGAGGCTCACCGTGCCAAGACCCTCGGCGTCACCCCCTATCAGCTGCTGATCGTCGCCTCGATCGTCGAACGGGAGGCCGGGATTCCGCGCGATCGTCGGCTCGTGGCCGCCGTGATCTACAACCGCCTACGCCAGGACATGACGCTCGGGATCGACGCCACCCTGCGCTATGCCCTGCACGACTTCGCTCACCCCCTGACCGAAGCCGAGCTCGCCAGCGGCTCGCCCTACAACACCCGCATCCACAAGGGTCTGCCACCCACCCCGATCTCCAACCCTGGAGCGGCTGCCATCAAGGCCGCCGCGCGCCCCGCCAAAGTCTCCTATCTCTACTACGTGGCCGGCGCCGATGGCTGTGGCGAGCAGGTCTTCTCCACGAGCTATCCCCAGTTCGAAAAGAACGCCGCCTCCTATCGCGAAGCTCTGCGCAAGAACGGCGGCCGCGTCCCCTCCTGCAAGAAGAAGTGATGCCGCGGCTCGGCGTGATCGGTTGGCCGGTGGCCCACAGCCGCTCGCCCGCGATGTTCCAGGCCGCCTTCGCGGCGTGCGGGATGAGCAATTGGAGCTATCAGCGATTGCCGCTCGCCCCCGGAGCTCTTCGAGGAGACGGTCCGCGCGCTCCCCGCCAGTGGCTTCGTGGGTGCGAATGTGACGATCCCCCACAAGCGCTCGGCGCTCGCGCTCGCCGATCGCGCGAGCGACGCCGCCCGCGCGATCGGGGCGGCCAACACGCTCACCTTCGGCGCAGACGGGAGCATCGAGGCGGAGAACACCGACGCACCGGGCCTCATCGCCGCACTCGACCGCTCGGTGGGGGGCATGAGCGCACTGGTGCTTGGCGCGGGTGGGAGCGCGCGGGCGGCGGTATGGGGCCTTCTCAACGCGGGCGCCGCAAGCGTCTCTGTGTGGAACAGGACGCCGGAGCGAGCCATCGAGCTCGCTCGCGAACTTGGGGCTGAGGCCGTGAGCACTCCCCTACAAGCTGAGCTGCTCGTCAACTGCACCTCGGTGGGACTGCAACGGTCGGCCA
Organism: uncultured Solirubrobacterales bacterium; assembly: GCA_963742945.1. Classification (GTDB taxonomy): domain Bacteria; phylum Actinomycetota; class Thermoleophilia; order Solirubrobacterales; family Solirubrobacteraceae; genus Palsa-744. The sequence continues at coordinate 354,442 of CAVUNX010000011.1, forward strand.
CTGAGGCCGAGGCGCTCAACCAACTCGGCATGACCGCCGATCAAGTCGGTGGGTATGCCTATGTCGTCGATCTGGTCTATAACGGGGAGCCCACCCGGCCCACTCCCCTGCTCGCCGCTGCACGCCGCTGCGGCGTCACCGTCGTCAATGGCCTGGAGGTCCTCGTCGCACAAGGAGCCCTCAGCTTCGAGGCGTGGACAGGCACGACCCGCACCGCTCCAGGCGATGCGCCGAGGCGCCGGGCTATAGGGGTTCATGGTCCAGACGTTCGCGTGCCCCGCAATCGAGGCCGGGGGGCGGCCGGGGTGCGACGGGCGGGCATCCGCGATGAACACCCCCTCCAGCGGCCTGAGCGACCCCGACGACCTCTTTGGCGATACCGACCCGCAGGTAAGCGTCGAGCTCGACCACGACGAGCTCGGCCCCACCGGTCACGAAGACACTGAGGACAGGCCGCTGGACACGAGCGCGAGACCGGCGCCGGCGAGCGAGGATCTCTTCGCCCCCCTCCCACCCGCCCCCCCGGGAGTGACGCCTATACGCAGTCTCCCGACGCCCCCCCGGGCGTCACCCAGCCTAGCGCCGCGGCTCCTCCTCGCGCTTTCTAACGGATGTGATCGTCGACATGGGGCTCGCCTCGCGCGAGCGGTCGACGACGCGATCGAGGCTTCGCGCAACGAAGGCACCACACCCGAGCGAGTGCTGCTCGCCGCGGGGCGCGATCACCGCCCGACGGGCTCGCCCGCGCGCTTGCCGAGCGCTACGGGCTCGACCACCTCGACCTCGATGTCTTCCCGGTCGACATGGGAGCAGCCAACCTCGTCGTCAACACCGCCGCCAAGCGCTACCAGGCGGTGCCGGTCGCGTTCGTCGACAAGCGCACCCTGTTGCTGGCGATGGCCGACCCCTCCAACGTCTTGGCGGTCGACGACGTGGCGATCATGACCGGCTATGAGGTGCGCGTCGCCGTCGCCTCGCCGGAGGCGATCGGCGACCTGATCTCGCGCATGGCGCGCCTCGACGACGTCGTCTCCGGCGAGAGCGCCATCGAGGAGCGAGGAGAGCCAAGCCGAGATCGTCAACCTGCGCGAGACCGCGGACGACGCCCCGGTCGTCAAGCTCGTCAACCAGATCGTCGCCCAGGCGGTCGAGCGCGGCGCCTCCGACGTGCACCTGGCCCCCGACGGGCACGAGGTGCGCGTGAGGGTGCGCGTGGACGGCATCATGCAGGACATCACCACAGTCCCGCGGCGCATGGCCGCCGGGGTGGTCTCGCGCGTGAAGATCATGGCCGAACTCGACATCGCCGAGCGACGCCTGCCCCAGGACGGTCGCGTCAGCCTCACCGTCGATGGCCGCCACGTCGACCTACGCGTGGTCACGCTCCCGAGCGTCCACGGCGAGTCGATCGTGATGCGCATTCTCGACAAGGACTCGGTCGTCATGAAGCTCGAGAAGCTCGGCATGGCCGACGCCGAGCGCGAGCGCTTCGAACACGCCTTCCACGAAACCCACGGAGCCGTGCTGGTCACGGGCCCCACCGGCTCGGGCAAGTCGACCACGCTGTATGCGGCGCTGCTTGCGCTCAACACGCCCGAGAAGAACATCATCACCGTCGAGGACCCCGTCGAGTACCAGCTCGAAGGGATCACCCAGGTGCAGGTCTCCACAAAGGTGGGCCTCACGTTCGCCACCGGCCTGCGCGCGATGGTGCGCGCCGACCCCGACGTGATCATGGTCGGGGAGATCCGCGATCGCGAGACCGCCCAGATCGCGGTCGAGTCGGCCCTCACCGGGCATCTCGTGCTCTCTACGCTTCACACCAACGACGCGCCCATCGGCCATCACCCGCCTGGTGGAGATGGGGATCGAGCCGTTCCTGGTGGCCTCGGCGCTCGGATTGCGTGCTCGCCCAGCGACTCGCCCGCATGTTGTGCTCCAACTGCAAGCAGCGCACGATCGTCCCCGCCGAGGTTCTGCGCGAGAACGGCTACAAGGCGCTCGTGGACCTGGAGGCCTACGAGTCCACCGGCTGTCGCCGGTGCGGGGGCACCGGCTACCGCGGGCGTCTGGGGATCTATGAGGTGATGACGCTCTCCTCGGACATTCGCCGTATGGCGCTGGAGCGCCGTCCCTCCGAGGAGATCCGCGACGTGGCGATCCGCGAGGGGATGCGCCGTCTGCGCGACGACGGCCTGGAGAAGGTCCGCCAGGGACTCACTTCGATCGCCGAGATCGCTCGCGTGATCGGCAGCAGTTGAGCGTGCGACCGCATTTCTCGGCGCAAGCCACGAGCACCAGTCCGATCGACCCCACCGGAATGCCGAATATTGCGTCCAGTGAGCCCCCTGCGATCCAACCGGTCTGGTAGCGCGCGCCGATGGGCGGAGCGATGAACATCGACTTCGCAGATCTGCTTATGGAGGTCGTCGCGCGGCGCGCCTCCGATCTGCACCTCTCCGCTGGCGCACCTCCGACGGTGCGCGTACGCGGCCGTCTCGACGCGCCTCGAGGGCTACCCGAGCCCTCTCGGACACGGACACACGCGAGATCGTCTACTCGATCCTCTCGGGCGACCAACGCCAGCGTCTGGAGACCAACTGGCAGCTCGACTTCGCCTACTCGATCCCCGGCCACGCCCGCTTTCGCGTCAACGCCTACTACCAGCGCGGCGCGATCGGAGCGGCGTTTCGCTTGATTCCTTTCGAGCTCACCTCGATCGACCAGCTCGGCTTGCCGCCCGCCGTGCACGATCTGACGCGCAAGCCGCGCGGCTTCGTGCTCGTGACGGGCCCCACCGGTTCGGGCAAGTCCACCTCGCTCGCCGCGATGCTCGATGAGATCAACACGACGCGCGAGGAGCACATCATGACGATCGAGGATCCGATCGAGTTCCTCCACGGTCACAAGAAGTGCCTGGTCAACCAGCGCGAGCTCGGCTCGGACGCGCAGTCCTTCGCCGACTGCTCTGAAGGCCGCCCTGCGCCAGGACCCCGACGTGATCCTCGTCGGCGAGATGCGCGATCTGGAGACGATCTCCACGGCGCTCACCGCCGCTGAGACCGGCCACCTCGTGTTCGCGACGCTGCACACGCAGGACACCGCTCAGACGGTGGACCGCATCATCGACGTGTTCCCGCCCGAGCAGCAGGGCCAGGTGCGCGTGCAGCTGTCGGTGGCCCTGCAGGGGATCATGACCCAGCAGCTACTGCCCACCGCCGACGGCTCAGGGCGCGTGGCGGCGTGCGAGGTGCTCGTCCCCAACCCGGCCGTGCGCAACCTGATCCGCGAGGGCAAGACCCACCAGATCTACTCGGTCCTGCAAACCGGCTCGGCTCAGGGTATGCAGACGATGGATGCCGCCCTCGTGTCGCTCGTGCGCACCGGCAAGATCTCCCAGAAGCAAGCCGAAACGCGCTCCGCCGTCCCCCGAGGAGCTACGCCGGCTGCTCGGCGCCGGATCGCTGGCGGCGTGAGATGAGCGTCACGGTCCTCGATCTGCCGGGCATGGTGTGAGGTGAGCACCTACGTCTTCAAGGCGATGGATCTCGCCGGCGTGAAGGCGCGCGGTGAGATCGACGCCGACTCCAGGGAGGCGGTCTCAAACCAGCTGAAGTCGCGCGGCATGATCGTGCTCGACATCGCCGACAAGCACGCCTCGCGCGAGATCGAGCTGAGTTTCATCAAGACGGTCAAGGCCGGCGAGCTCGCGGTCTTCTCGCGTCAGCTCGCCACCATGATCTCCGCCGGTCTGTCGATCCTGCGCGCCCTGTACGTGCTCGAGGAACAGACCGACAACAAGTTCCTCAAGGAAACGGTCGTCCAGGTGCGCAAGGACGTCGAGGCGGGGCTGTCGCTCAGCGGCGCCATGGAAGCCCACCCGAAGGTCTTCAACCCCCTGTTCGTCGCGATGACCCGCGCCGGCGAGGCCGGCGGTCTGCTCGAGAGAGTCGCTCATGCACGTCGCCGACCAGCTCGAGAAGGACGCCTCGCTGCGCCGCCAGATCCGCTCGGCGATGATCTACCCGACGCTGGTTATCACCTTCGCGGTCGGCGTGATGATGGCCTTGGTGGCCTTCCTCGTGCCCGTATTCGTCGGCGTGTTCAAGCAGTTCGGCGGGGAACTCCCGGCGATCACCCAGGTCTCGGTGCGATGTCCCACGCCGTCGTCGGCTACTGGTGGGCCATGTTCGGCGGCGCCGGGCTCACCGCGTTCGGCGTTCCTGAAGTGGAAGAAATCCTCATGGGGGCGTCCGCAGTGGGACCGCTTCCGCCTGCGCGTACCGATGAAGATCGGCGCGATCGTCCAGCAGGTGGCGGTCGCGCGCTGGTCGCGCACGCTTGCCTCGCTGATGAGCGCCGGCGTGCCCCTGCTGTTGGCACTCGAGATCGTCGGCAAGACCGGCGGCAACATTGTCGTCGAGGAGGCGATGGACGGAGTGATCGCCTCGGTCAAGCGCGGAGGCACGCTCTCTGAGCCACTCTCGAAAACCACGATCTTCCCGCACGATGGTCACTCATATGGTGGGCGTCGGCGAGGAGACGGGCGCGCTCGACGCGATGCTCGCGAAGGTCGCGGACTTCTACGAGGACCAGGTCGAAGCGTCGGTGAAAGCGCTCACCTCTATCCTCGAGCCGATCATGATCATCGTGATCGGCTCGATTGTTGGCTTCATCGTGATCTCGATGTACATGCCGATGTTCACCGTCTATAACCACATCGAATAACCACGGCACCTCCAGCCTTCGCCTAGCGGCGTCCTCCTCCTCGCGGAAGGCACACTTCGGTCGCGGTGTCTTCTGCCAGCCTCGGCTCTACGCGCCGCGGATTGCTCTGTGGATGTCAGGTTTGGCCGACACGCACGCCGCGTCTCCCACCGAAAGCGAGACGCGACCGTCGAGCAGGGCAAGCAGCTCCTCGCCGACCAGTTCGCGACGCCAGCCGCGCAGGGTGCGCACATCGGCGGCTGGCCCCGTACGCTCGCCGACGACGATCGCCTGCAGGTCCGCGCGTGAGGCAAGCAGCTCATAGGCGAGATCGGCTTCGCGCGCGCGCGCCCGCACCAATGCCTCGGAGAGGGCGATCAGAGGACGCGTCCTCCGGTTGGGATGCGCGGGTCGCGGGCTGCCGGCGAGCGGCTCTTGCGCACGCTCCAGGCCCCTTCTGCACCGCGGCGAGCAGCTCCTCGCCGCGTTTGCGCAGACTGCCCTGGCCCACGCCCCGAATCTCCTCGACTTGACGCAGGGAAGACGGCTTGCGCTTGGCCATCTCGACCAGCGCGGCATCGCCGAGCACGCTCTGCACGGGCCTGTCGCGCTCGGCGGCGGTCTGCTCGCGCCAGGTCACGAGTTCGCGCGCGATCGCCCTGTGAGGCGGTGTTCATGCCCCTGACACGCGGGAGTCGTGCAAAGATCGCGTCGAGGTCGCGCTCGTCGCTGACGCGCTCTAGGAACTCGCACTCCTCGCGCGCCCACTGCAGACGTCCGGCCTGCTCGAGGCGACGCTCGAGCTCGGTGGCGAGCGCGGTCAGGTGTACGACGTCCTCGCGTGCATAGGAGAGCTGCTCGGGCGAGAGCGGGCGGGTGTCCCAACGAGTGAAGCTTGCGCTCTTGGCGAGCCTCACGCCGAGAAGCTCGACCAGCAGGCGTCTCGTACGAGCACTGCGCCGGCATCCCGAGGAAGCCGGCCGCAACCTGCGTGTCGAACACGTTCGTACATCGCAGTCGAGCGCGCGGCGCAGGAGCGCGATGTCCTGGCGACCCGGCGTGTACGACCACCTCGACCTCAGGGTCCGCCAGCACGCGCGCCAGCGCGTCGCCTTGCAGCCCATCCTGGAGCGGGTCGACGATCTCTATGTGCTCGCCTCCGCTGCCGTCGGCGACCGCGAGCTGGATCAGGCACAGCAGGGTGCGATAGCGGCCCTCGCCCATGAACTCGGTGTCCAGCGCGATCCGCCCGCAGGCGCGGGCTCGCTCTGCCACCTGCCGGAGCACGCCTGCGATCCGGGGTCGCTCGCGCTCGCGGCAGGAATGGCCATGGCTCTATCCTCTCCGATTCCGCGGGCGTGCGCGTGGCCGGTCTTCACCGAGCTCCCTCGACGTCCATGGGGGCCGGGGCACGACGCAGAGCACGAAGCACGCCCCCAGCGCATCGTCGGCTTGCGCGGCGCTGTCGAGCAGCGTCAGCGAGCCACCCATGCGGTTGGAGAGCTCACGCCCGATCGCCAATCCGAGCCCGAACCCACTGCGTCCGCCCGAGGTGCTTCCGCGTTGGAAGCGCTCGAAGATCCGCTCGCGCTCCCCCTCGGGCACCCCGGGCCCGCCGTCGCTCACCACCACCTCTGCCCAGGTGCCGCTGGTGGCTGTCGCCAGCCGCACACGCGATCCGGTCGGGGCGATCCCGATCGCGTTGTCGAGCAGGATCCTCACGATACGCGCCACGGCGCCCGGGATCTGCCCAGCGCCCAGCAGGCCTGAGAGGGGTGGTGCACGTCGACTCGAATGGCCCGCTCGGCCGCGCGACGCTCGAACTCCGCCGCGACGGCTCGACATAGCTCGCCGAGCTCGACGGGCTCGCTGCGCAGCGACACCTCCGCGTCCAGGCGGCTCAGGTCGAGCAGGTCGGAGGCGAGGCTCGACAGGCGCCGCGACTGCTCGCGTGCGCGCAGGGTGCGCTCGCGCGCGTCGCCGAGGTCCAGCCGTCGAGGGTCAAGATCGTCTTCGAGCAACTCCAGGGTCCCGTCGAGCGAGGCGAGCGGTGTGCGCAGCTCGTGGGAGGCGGTGGCCACAAACGCGCGACGAGCCCCCTCCTGGCGGCGTAGGCGCGCTTGCATGCTCGCAAAAGCGCGCGTCAGGTCGCCGATCTCATCACGTCGCTCGTCGACGTGGATCGGCGCCTCCAGGCCGTGGCGCTCGAGTTCGCGTGCCGCGTCGCGCAGACGCTCCAGGCGCCGCAGCAGTGTCGTCGTGAGCGCGAGTCCCGAGCAGCAGAGCGATTCCGAAGCCGACGGCCGCCGCCTCGAGGAAGGCGTTCTGCACCACGTGAACCGCCGAGCTCACATATTGGAGGCGACGCACGAGCACCACCGCGTCGGTGGCACCGTGTTGCCGATCCGCATCGGCTCGGCTGCCACGAGCTCGTTGCCGATCAGTGTGTGCACGCCGCGGCCGGTGCGCAGGGCGCGACTGCACCTCGGAGTAATACTCGGGCACTTCGAGGTCCTGCTTGACGGTGTGTAGATCGTGTCGAGCCGGCGGTCGAGGATGGTCACCGCGCGCCCGAGCGTCGGCGCAGGAGCGCGACGGTGGCGGTGAGTTCCGCGCTTGCCGGGGTGTCCCGTGGCGGGGTCGACGCCGATCTCGGCGAACTCGGTACGTGAGGCGCCTATAGCGGTGAAGACGGCCCCCTCGCCGTCGTTGCGCAGACGGCGCTCGAGTGGAGAGAGCAGCGCCAGCGCCGCCACGGCAAGCGTGACGGCGCTGGAGAGGAGCAGGGCCGCAAATACTCGGGGGCGAAGCCCCAGGACGCGTCGGCGCCTGCCCCGCTGAAGCGGCGGTCGTCTCGTTGGCCGGCGAGGGTGGCTCGCTCACGGCGCCAGGAAGCGGTACCCGGCTCCGCGCACCGTCATGATCAGCCTTGGCTCCTCGGGCTTCTCCTCGATCTTCTCGCGCAGATGCCTGATGTGGACGTCGATGGCGCGGGGGTCGCGATACGCCGAGTCGCCCCAGATTGCCCGCAAGAGCTCTTGGCGGTTGAACAGACGGCCGGGCTCGGACATCAGTTGAGCGAGCAGCTCGAACTCTGAGAAGGTGAGCTTGACCTGCCGGCCGTCGAGGCTGGCCTCGCGATGGCCGCGGTCGAGTGTCACCGGCCCGACGCTGAGCAGCTCCCTACCCATCGCCCGCGGGCCGGAGCGGCGCAGTACCGCGCGGATGCGGCTGCGCAGCTCTGCCAGGCCGAACGGCTTTGTCACATAGTCGTCGGCTCCCGCCTCCAGGCCCTGGACGGCGTCTGCCTCGGTGTCGAGGGCGGTGAGCATGATGATCGGGACGATGTTGCGCTGCTCGCGCAGGGTGCGACATACGTCATAGCCATTTGGCCCGGCCCCAAGCGCGACGTCGAGCAGGATCACGTCGAACTGCTCTGCGCCGGCCAGCTCGATCGCCTGTGCGCCGCCTGAGACGGCCTCGACCGTGTGGCCCTCCTTGGAGAAGGAGCGCGTTAGCGTCTCACGCAAGGGGGCCTCGTCGTCGACCACGAGGATGCGCATCGATGCGGTTGCGTCCATATCGTTCACGCTACTGCCTCGGGTGGTCCCCGCGAGCCTCGCCTGTCCGCTCGCGCCCGCGTGGATAGAGACGAGGCGGGCCGTCCGCGCGGGCCCTCGACATTCGCGTGTGGGGGTGCGGGGGGAGGGAAGGGCAGTCGCCACAACACACCCTGGACTCGAAGCCCGGCTTCTCGGGAGACGTCGGTGCCATGCGTGCGCACCCAGCGCGCCGCCGGTCCACAGCCCGCGCTTGTCGGCGCCGCTCTCGGCCCGCATGAGGAGTCCAGGAAGGCGTAGCGCACCTGGCCGCGCGAGATCAGCGACCGCAGCCGCGGGACGCTCGTCAAGGGGAGTCCGTTGTAGCTGGTGAGCATCACCACGGGACGCCCGTCCCGCACGATCAGCGAGGCGATGCTCGTTGCCGAGGCAGCCGCCAGCTCGTAGCGGGCGCTTGCCTGGTGGGCGCGCAGGTAGCCGCTCAAGGCTCGCTGCTCCTCGCCGCCGAGCGCACCGACGTTGCCGGCGTCCGAGGTCCTGTCGCCGACGGCTTCGATACTGGCGATGAGCGGTATCCCGAGCAACGCGATGAATGGCACGGCGAGCAGTCGAAGACGTCCCGCTCTGCTCGCGACCCATGCTACGCCGATCCCGAGCATGCCGGCCACGGCGGGGGTGAAGCTCTCGACGTAGCGCGGGTGCAGGCGGGCCATGGCGCTGAACAGCGCGATCCCCGTGAGCAGCCACACGAATACCCCGATCGCTGTGGCGCGCTGCATGCGTCCGCTCGCGCGGTGCGTCACGGAGATGACCACGAGGGCTCCCAAGAGCAGTGCGACCAGCGTCTCCCAGCCGAGCCACCGGGCGGGGAGCTGGCCGTCGCGTGCCAGCAGGCGCGTTGGGGAGGGGGGACTGATTGGGGGCGTTCCTCGGGTTCTCGCTCGGCCTGCGTCACCACTGGGTGCAGCCGCGGATGTGGCCTGGGAGACTTCCATCGTTTTGCCGGTGAGCCGTTCGGTCCCGTTGAACACGAAGGCCGCGTTCCAGGCGCTTCCGTTCGTCGAGCCGATCGCGTAGGGACGATCGTGGGTGGGAACAGCAAGGTGGCGCTCAACCACGAGAGCGCCACCACGACGTACACCGCCGCCGCCGCGGCGAGTTGGGCGGCCAGCCGTCGCCGTGTGGCCATCCGCGAGCCCCCAGCCGTGCGCGGCAGGCCGAGATAGGCGAGCACGAGCAACCCCGGGAGGGCCACCAGTCGACTCGAGCAGCTTCACGTTGAAAGCGAGCCCGAGCGCCACGGCCGCTACCAGCAGCCATGCGGTGCGGCCAGACCGATCGGAGCTCTCGTCGGCCCCGATGGGCTCGCAGGCGCGCACCAGCATCAGGAGCGCCAGCAACCAGCAGCATCATCATGACCGCGTCCATCGTGTCGCTGCGTGCGGTGATCACCTCGATCGGCAAGACCGCCAGGGCAGCCGCGGCCACGAGCCCCGCGAGTACCCCGAAGGGGCGTCTTATGGCTGCATAGAGCAACGGCACAGACACGGTGCCGGCGAGCGCCTCGGGCAGCTTCAACGACGTGGAGCCCCATCCCAGCAGCTTCACGCTGGCCACCTGCAGCCACAGGTCGACGGGGGGCTTGTCGATCGAGACGCTCCCACCAGGCTCGTAGGCCCCGAGGAAGAAGTTGTGCCACGAGCTGCCCATGCTGCGCACGGCCGCGTCATAGAACGGGTCGAGTCGCACGGCGCCCAGGTCGACGAGTCGCAAGGCCGCGGCCAGCGTCGTGATCGACGCCAGCGACGACCCATCGCAGGGGTATCGTCGGCGTCCTCACGCCGGGAACGCTAATCTCGCCACTCCATGAGTGACGCAGATGATCGCAAGCAGCCCGCCGCCGGACGCGCCCGCAAGGGGTCCTCGGCCTCCGAGCACGACGGCGAGCAGGATGCCTCGACGACGAGGAGTCGCACGACGATCGGAGATCGGCCAGCGCGTGTGCATGCCCTGCCACGGCAGCGGCAAGGTCATCTCCAACCTCGACGGGCATGCCCGCAAGGTGACCTGCCCGTGGTGTCGTGGTGGCGGCGAGCGTTTGACGGGCATCGACGCGCAGGAGTTCCAGCAGGAACAGGCCGCCTCGAAGCGTCACTGAGACGCAGCATAAAATAGCTTGCCCAAGAGAAGTAATGCGTCCAACTTGAGTGCAACGCTAAAGCGCTTCTGCGCAGTGGTCGATGAACGCGCTGACAAGCCAGACCGTGGTACAAGGCAATCGCCCGATGAGGGTGTAAGGCAAAGCCGGCGGCTCGTGTAACCGATCGCTTAGATCGGCCAGGAGGACGCATCGTCACAGGAGACGGTTGGACCGAGGGCTGGCGCCCAAGAACCGGAATCCTAAGGAGGATTCAAATGCTATATCGACTGCGCCAGCGCTCGAACGATGAGGGTGGCTTCACGCTCATCGAGCTCCTGGTGGTAATCCTGATCATCGGCATTCTCGCCGCGATCGCCATTCCGTCGTTCCTGAACCAGAAGAGCAAGGCCAATGACGCGTCTGCCAAGTCACAGGTGCGTACTGGTGAGACCGCGATCGAGACTTAGTCGACCGACAACAACGGCGAATATGAAGGCATGACTGGACCAAGTCGAAGCCATTGAGCCGACGCTCAAAGACACGTCAAGCGCAACCTTCTCGGTCGTCAGCACCGGGAAAAATCGAATACGAAATCAAGTCAGTTTCAAAAGCGACAGAGACGAATTCAAGAGTAAAGCGCGAATCTACTGGTGCGAATCAGCCGTTCCTGCGTAAGCACCACGACCGGCTGCAAAGGCGGGACGTCGGGCAGCTCGTAGTCCTAGACGATTCTGAGGCGTCACGCCTTGGACTGACGGTTCTAGCAGTGCAATGGGGGCGGGCCAGGCTGGCCGCCCCCATATGCATCCTCCGCAGTTCACGAAGATAGGAGTTGCTGGTGAGACATCAACGACATCCACGGACACGGGAGGAGTCGGGCTTCACGCTCATCGAGCTGCTGGTCGTGATCATGATCATCGGCATTCTCGCCGCGATCGCGATTCCTTCCTTCCTGAACCAGAAGGGCAAGGCCGACGACGCCTCCGCCAAGGAGCTCGCGCGTACAGCTCAAACTGTGGCGGAGACGGTCGGGACTGACAACAATGGCACCTTTTCTGCCATCACTGGCCCGAGTGTCTTGCAGGGAACCGAAAAATCTCTACTGATTGCAAACGACGGAAAAGACGCGTGGATCAGCGCCGCGAAAGAAATCGAATCCGGCAAAGGCTATGAAGTGACAGCCACCGCCGAGCCTACGGGCGACGAATTCACGATCAAGAGTGCCAACGGCGTCGTCACGCGCACGTGCAAAGCGGCAACCGAAGCGAACAAAGGCGGCTGCCCAACGGGCAGTTGGTAGGACCGAGCTTAGGAGCCTGATCGCTCCGAGCTTCGCGCAACGAAGAGGACGGCCCAGGGCCGCCCTCTTCGCGTTATGGCCTTCCTCTGCACTTCGACACGTCGGACGTTTGGGCGTCCGATTGCAGAAGCGCTCAAGTGCGAGGACGCGCGCGCCGATCATCCGTCCATGGAGACAGCAACCTTCGCGGGGATGTTCGGTGCGATCATCGGATCGTTCCTCAACGTCGTCGTCTACCGGCTGCCCCGTCGGGAGTCGCTCGTGCGCCCGGCGTCGCACTGCCCCTCGTGTGGGGCGGGCGTGAAGCCCTACGACAACGTGCCCATCCTCTCCTGGCTCCTGCTGCGCGGACGCTGCCGCAGCTGCTCGGCCCCGATCTCCAAGCGCTACCCGCTCGTGGAGGCGCTGACAGCGCTGTTGTGCGTCGGCGCTGTGCTCGTCGGTGGCAGCACCGCGGCAATCGTCTTGAACGTGGCGTTCATCCTGCTGCTCGTGCCGATCGCCCTGATCGACGTCGAGCATCGCATCATCCCCAACAAGCTGACGGCGCCCGGCGCTGTGCTCGCGATCTCGATCGGGACGGTCCTGGACCCCAGCGGCGAGCCTGAGCGCCTGATTGCCGGAGTCGCTGCTGGTGGAGCTCTGCTGGCCACCGCACTCGCCTATCCCGGCGGTATGGGCATGGGCGACGTGAAGCTCGCCGCGCTGATGGGCCTCTTCCTCGGAAGCGCTGTCGCCGTGGCGGTGCTTGTGGCGCTGCTGGCCGGCGTGCTGTTCGGCGCGGTCATCGCGGCACGCGTAGGGACTCGCGCCGCGCGCAAGACTGCCGTTCCGTTCGGGCCGTTCCTCGCGCTCGGCACACTCGTAGCCGTTTTCGCCGGCGATCCGCTGATCGGCTGGTACTCGACCAACTTCCTCAACTGATGACCACTCCGGAGCCCCAACAAATGACCAACGAGAACCTCAGCCTGCTCAGGCCCACGTCGATCGTGGTCGATGCTCCGCCGGAGCCTCCGGCCGTCGAGGCGGTCGTGGCGCCGCAACCGAGCAAGCGCAAGATGCCTTCGCTGTCAAACCCGAACCTGAAACTCACGCGCGGACGCTCGCGCGGCGGCTCGACGCTCGTCGGCCTGGACATCCAGCCTGGCTACGTCAGCGCTGTGCAGGCTCGCGTCAACGGCTCGATCCTCGTGCAGCGGGCGGCTGGGGCCCCGCTTCCGCCGGACACAGTTCGCGAGGGGGAGGTCATCGACGGGGGTGCGCTCGCCGAGACGTTGCGCGAGATGTTCCGCGATTCACGCCTTGACAAGCGCGTGCGTATCGGCGTTGCCAACCAGCGCACCGTACTGCGCACGCTCGAACTGCCTCCGATCGCCGAGGGCAAGGAGCTTGCGACCGCTGTGCGCTTCCAGGCCGAGGACCAGGTGCCGATGCCGCTTGACAATGCGGTGCTCGACTTCCACCCGCTCGGCGTGATCGATACGCCCGCCGGGCCGCGCCAGCGCGTGATCGTCGTCGCCGCACAGCGCGACATGGTCGAACGACTGCTCGCCGCCGTTCGAAGCGCGGGCCTGCGCCCCGAAGGCATCGACCTGTCGGCGTTCGCGCTGATCCGCTCGTTGCACCGTGCCGATGACGAGCACGCTGGCCGTGTCCTGTACTTGAACGTCGGCGGGCTCACCAACATGGCTATCGCCGAGGGCACGGTGTGCCGCTTCACGCGAGTCGTGGGAGGCGGTCTTCGAGTCGATGGCGTCCGATATCGCCGAGCGTCACGGCATCAAGCTTCACGACGCTCGCGAGCTGTTGGCCGCGGTCGACTTGGAAGAGCAAGCGACTGACGCGCCGCCTTTCGATACGTCCTCAACGTCGGCCGAGCCGTCGGCGATCGACGCGCGCCCGGTGCTCGCCGGCGGAGTGCGCGAAATTGCCGGTGAGGTACGCAACTCGCTTGACTTCCATCGCTCCCAGGACGGTGGAGGAGAGGTTGCGAACATCGTGCTGAGCGGCCCGGCGCTTCAGATCTCCGGCTTCGCTCGCGCGCTGCAAGAGGAGCTTCGCGTCCCCATCACACCGCAGACCGTCGGTCTGCACGACGAGGGCGCGGCCGGTTCGGTGTCCGCCGAGCGGCTCGCGATCGCCACCGGGCTCGCGGTCGAGGAGGCGCCGCAATGAGGGCCGTCAACCTCATCCCCGGCGAGCAGGGCCAAGGCGGGGGCAGCATCACCGGACGCTCCGATGGCGGGGCGCTGATCGTGCTCGGCCTGCTCGCGGGCCTGGCCGTGCTCATCCTGCTGTACGGCAGCGCCCATCACCAGATCTCAAGCCAAGACGGCGAGGTGGCTTCGCTCACCGCACAGGCGAACGCGATACAGGCTCGCACCGGACGTCTCACGCCCTACACGGCCTTTGTCGCGATGGCCGACCAGCGCACGCAAACCGTTTCCCAGTTGGTCCAGGCGCGCTTTGACTGGTCGCACGCGCTGCACGAGCTCGGCCGTGTGCTGCCCTCAGGCACCGCGCTCGACTCCATGCACGGCAGTGTTGGACCGGGCGCCGCCTCATCTTCAGCCCCAGCCCCAGCCCCTGCCGCGGGCGCGACTCCCGCGTCGAGCACCCCGCCTGGCAGCACCCCCGTGTTCACCCTCACAGGGTGCGCCACGAGCCAGTCGGTGGTGGCGCAGACGCTGCAGCGCCTGCGGTTGATGGACGGCGCCAGCGAAGTACAGCTGCAGAGCTCCACCAAGTCCGCGACCGTCGGCGCGAGCTCCTCCGGTGGCTGCGTTGGCGGTGACCCGACATTCTCGGTGCAGATCCTGTTTGCCGGGTTGCCCGCCCCAAGCGCGTCCTCAGGGGCAACCGCTTCGACAGCAGCCGCACATGGTGGCGGCTCGACCGAGCAGGTCTCTGCCAGTGGGAAGGCGGCTCCGCGATGACCACGCGCGACCGGCTCATGTTGGTGGGAATCGTCGCGATGGCGGCGCTGCTCGGGCTGTGGTTCACCACGGTGGCACCCGAGCGCGAACGCGCCTCCAAGGTGACCGCGGAAGTCGAAGCCGCACGCCAACAGGTGGCGACCGCCGAATCGCAGGCCGACAGTGCCACCAACGCGCGCGCCCGGTACTCGGCGGCGTACACCTCCCTTGTGAGCCTTGGACAGGCCGTGCCCGCCTCGGCGGAAACCCCGGCCCTGATCTACGCGCTCGACAAGGCATCCCATCGCCGTGACATCCAGTTCTCCTCCATCACGAACGGCTCGACGGGCTCGAGCGGCGCCAGCGCGAGCGCCGCACCCGTGGCGGCGAGCGCCGGGTTCACCCAGCAGTCGTTCACGTTCGTGTTCAACGGGACCTTCGTTGACCTCTACAAGCTCTTCAACCAGCTCGAAGGTTTCACCGTGCAGGCGCCGTCCGGCTCCCTGCACGTCAACGGCCGCCTGTTGACCATCAACAGCGTCAGCCTGGCCCCGGACGCAGGCGAAGCGCAGGGGCCCGGGTCCAAGAAAAAGTCTGGTCAACTGACAGGCACCGTCACCGCGACCGCGTACGTGCTTCCCACAGGCCAGACGGCGCTCGGAGGAGCGACGCCCTCAGGCCCCGCGGGTGCCACGGCCACCGCGGGCACATCGAGCACCGCCTCCAGCTCCTCATCGGCGTCTGGCGCGACCACGGCGGCTGTCGTAAAGGCGGGGCCATGACCGAGTTCCTTGAGTCGATCAAGTCGGACCTTCTCTCCCGGCGACTGCTGCCGTTCCTCGGACTGCTGGCGGTGGCGCTGATCGCCGCGATCGGTTATGCCGTCACGAGCGGCTCGGGCAGCTCCGCTCCCCCGTCCTCGACGGCCCTGCCGCCCGTCGGGCCCGCAACGGGGTCGGCCGCGCTGCCGGTGGAGGTCGCGCCGGCCAACCCCAACCAGGCCGTGTCAGAGACGCCGAGCGGCACCCGCTATCAAAGCCAGGGACCCACGCGCGACCCGTTCGTCCCGCTGTCCTCGCCGGCGGCAAAGAGTGCGAGTTCGGCCAGCCCCACGAGCCCCGGTTCGAGCAGTTCAAGCTCGGGTGGCTCGAGTTCGGGTGGCTCGAGCTCGGGTGGCCCCTCTTCAGGCAGCGGAGGGTCGGGGGCCGGCGGACAGAAAGCTCCCGCTCCCGCCCCTAAGAAGCCAGCCAAGCCACAGTTCCCCTACATCGTCTCCGTCCTGTTTGGGCCAGGGTCAACCACGCCCGGGCAGCCCGCGACTCTTGCTCCCTATGAGAACCTGAAACCGGCGCAGCCGCTTCCCTCAAAGCAAGACGCGCGAATCTCCTTCGAACGAGTCACCGCCGATGCCAAGGGTGCCGTCTTCAAGCTTGTCGTCCCGCCGATCCTGCACGGCTCGGGCATCTGCCTGCCGAGCAACTCCGAATGTCAGACAATCGCTCTGAAGGTCGGGCAGGCAGAGGAACTGGAATACACCGAAGCGAACGGGCAGCTGGTCGTCTACGAACTGAAGATCGTCAGTGTCGTCAAGAAGAGCACCAGCGCCGGCACGGCACGCGTGAAGCGCGGCGCCAAAACCGCGCAGGCACGCTTCAAAGCGAGCGCGGCCCAAGGAATTGGGTGGGCAAACGCGGTGCAAATGTCGCGCGAGTCGGCCGCTGGGCACGCGACGCGCGGATAGCGCTCCTCCTGGAGGAGCCCCCGGCAAATAAGCTAGGCGGACATGACGCTCCGCCTGATTACCGCCGGTGAGTCGCACGGCCCCGGTCTCACCTGCCTCGTGGAGGGCCTGCCGGCTGGCCTGGAGCTGCGCCCGGAGGACCTCAACGAGGACATGGCGCGCCGCCAGCTCGGGCATGGGCGGGGCGGGCGCATGAAGATCGAGAAGGACACGGCTCAGGTAACAGGCGGTATCCGCCATGGTGTGACGCTGGGAGGCCCCGTCGCGCTGCAAGTCGCGAATCGCGACTACGCCAACTGGGAAGAGCGCATGTCCCCATGGCCGGTCGACGCCGAGGTAGCCGAGGTCCACTTGCCGCGGCCCGGACACGCCGACCTGGTGGGCACGCAGAAGTACAAGCAGAGCGACGTACGCAACATCCTCGAGCGGGCCTCCGCGCGTGAGACCGCGGCGCGTGTCGCCGGTGGGGCGCTCTGCAAGGCATTCCTGGGCGCGCTCGGGGTGAAGGTTCGATCGCACGTGATCCAGATCGCCTCGGTTCACGCGCCCGAGCGCGAGGGAGCACTCACGCTCGGCGACTTCGATGAGGTTGACAGCTCGCCGGTGCGTTGCCTGGACGCACAGGCTGGACGCGCCATGGTGGCCGAGATCAATGCGCTGCGCAAGGCCAACGAGTCGCTCGGCGGGGTATTCGAGGTTCAGGCCTTCGGGATCGTGCCTGGCCTGGGCTCACACATCTCCTGGGAGGAGCGCCTCGATGGGCGCTTGGCGATGGGAATCCTCTCGATCCAGGCGATGAAGGGGGTGGCCGTCGGCGATGGCTTTCAGATCGCGGGTGTTCCCGGCTCGCGGGCCCACGATGAGATCTTTTACTCTGAGGAGCGCGGTTACTACCGTGAGACGAACCGCTCCGGGGGCTTGGAGGGAGGCATGACGACCGGCGAGCCGCTGATCGTGCGTGGCGCGATGAAGCCGCTGCCGACCCTCACCAAGCCACTGCGCTCAGTGGACATCTCTACACACGAGCCCGCCGAGGCCCTGCGCGAGCGCACCGACTCGTGCACCGTGCCCGCGGCGGGCGTGGTTGGCGAGGCGATGGTGGCGCTGGTGCTCGCCGATGCCTACCGGGGTAAGTTCGGCGGCGATCACATCGACGACGTCCGCCAAGCGCTCGACGCCTACCGCGAGCGGATCGGATGGCCATCGCCTTGATCGTGAGGCGGCGGGGTCATCGCCGGGAGAGCGGCCGATGGCGGCGCTAGCGAAGATGCCCAGCCGCGCGCTCGTCTTCATAGGCTTCATGGGCGCCGGCAAGAGCACCGTCGCCGGCGATGTGGCCTCAGCGCTCGGCGTGCAGGCGCTGGACAGCGACCGGCTGCTCGAGCAATCGCTCGGCCACACGATCGCTGAGGAGTTCAAGGGGAGGGGGGAGGCGTCCTTCAGGGCGGCCGAGGAGCAGCTTGCATGTCGGCTGCTGGAGGAGGCCGGGGCGGGCTCGGTGATCTCGCTCGGCGGCGGCAGTGTGCTCTCCGAGCGGGTGCAGGCGGCTCTGCGGCCCCACCTGACTGTGCTGCTCGACATCGACGCCCGCTCTGCGTGGAGACGCGCAGGGAGCGGGGGACCGGAGAAGCGGCCCTTGGCGGCCGATCGCGAGGCGTTCCTCGATCTACACGCCGGCCGGGCGGCGCTCTACGACCGGCTGGCCGACGCGATCCTGCCCGCGCTCACGCCGCGCGTGGGGGTGCGGGCGCTCGAGGCGCTGCGCGGGCTTGCAGACGCACCCGCTGGAACCCGACTGATTTGGGCAAGCGCCGCATCCGGGGACTACCCGGTCTTGGTGGGAGGAGGCCTGTTGGCGCCCGAGGTGTGCTCGCGGGCGGGGCTGTGGCCGTTTGACCGAGCCGAGTCACGGTCGTTCTGCGTGTCGGACAAGAACGTCGCCGCGCTTTACGCCGAGCACCTCGGGGGAGTCCACGAGCTCGTGGAGATCTCACCCGGTGAGCCCCACAAGACGCTGAGGAGCGCCGAGCTCGTGTGGAGCGCGCTCGTGGCCGGTGGGATGACGCGCGCCGACCACCTCGTGGCGCTGGGGGGTGGCGTCGTCGGGGACCTCGCCGGCTTCTGCGCCGCCACCTATCAGCGCGGAGTACCTGTCGTGCAAGTGCCGACGACGCTCGTCGCGCAGGTCGACTCCGCCTACGGTGGAAAGACCGGCGTGGACCTTCCGCAGGCAAAGAACTACGTCGGCGCCTACCACCATCCCGCCGCCGTACTGGTGGATCCCGACACACTCGACACGCTCCCGCCACGTGAGCTGGCGGCCGGATACGTCGAGGTTCTCAAGACGGCGCTGATCGCCGGCGGCGAGTTGTGGGAGCGCGTCGCCGCGAATGAGACGATCGACGCGCGCACGATCCTCGCGTGTGCGCGTACGAAGCTGGCGATCGTCGCCGAAGACGAGCGCGACGCGGGACGCCGTCAGGTCCTCAACCTGGGGCACACTGTCGGCCATGCCCTGGAGACGGTGACGGGCTATGAACGCTACCGCCACGGCGAGGCCGTTGGGCTTGGATTGCTGGTGGCATTGCGACTGTCGAGCCTGCCTGAGCTCCGCGCGCAGGTGCTCGAGCTGCTGCGTGAGCGAGGGTTGCCGGTGCGGCTCGACGGGGAGGACCTCGAGCAGATTCTAACCGCGACCATGCGCGACAAGAAGCGCATCGGCGCGCACGTCCCGTACGTGTTGCTCGGTGCGCCGGGAGAGGTTCGCACCGGCTGTCACGTGCCGGCGGGCGAACTGCGTGCCGCCGTGGCGGAGCTGCGGGCCCACGGGTAGGCTCTGATCAACCGATGCCCGGCATGTTTCGCATAGAGGTGATGCACGGAGTCAACCTCGACATGCTCGGTAAGCGCGAGCCTGAGCACTACGGGACGCTCACCCTCGACGAGCTCGAGCGTCAGATCGAAGGGTTCGCGAGCGAGATAGGCGTGGAGACTCGCTTCTTTCGTACGAACTTTGAGGGTGAGTACGTCGAGCACCTGCACAGCCTCCGCGAGTTGGTTGACGCCGTCGTGCTCAACCCCGGGGCTTGGACCCACTACTCGTGGGCCATTCATGACGCGCTCGCCTCCGCGGCTCTGCCCGCCGCGGAGGTGCACCTCTCCGACGTGAAGGCACGTGAGTCCTGGCGGCAGATCTCCGTGATCGAGGATCTCTGTCTGACCTCGGTCGCAGGCCAGGGAATCGAGGGATACCGGCAGGCGCTCGTGCGCCTTCACGCCGAGCTTGGCGGTCTGAAGGCGTGAACGAGCTCGCTCGCGCCGCTGGAGTCGCGGCGGAGCTGCGGCGGCTTCAAGTGGACGGGTTGCTCGTGAGCACCCCCGTCGATGTGCGCTATCTGAGCGGTTACACCGGCTCCAATGGCCTGCTGCTGATCGCCGCCGCCGAGTCGGCCGGCCATCGCTTCTTCACCGATTTCCGCTACGTAACTCAATCCGCGGAAGAGGTTCCAGACGGGTTCTCACAAGAGATAGCGCCCGCCGACCTGTTGGAGGCAGCGGCTCGAGCACTCGGTCCGGGCGGGACCTCGGGCGAGCGGCTGCTCGGCTTCGACGACGCGTCGCTGACGGTCAAGCAGCACTCCCGGCTGCGTGAGTTGCTCGCGCCCGGCTGGAAGCTGGTGCCGTGCTCAGAGGTCGTAGAGGGGCTGCGCGAGGTCAAGGACACGGCCGAGATTGGCTGCATCCGGGCCGCGGCAGAGCTGGCCGACCAGGCGCTCACCGAAGTGCTCGAAGCCGGGCTTGTGGGGCGTACCGAGCGCGATGTGGCGATAGAGCTCGAGCTGCGGATGCGTCGACTGGGGGCGCAGGCCGCCAGTTTCCCGTCGATAGTGGCCAGTGGAGCGCACGGCGCGCTCCCGCATGCCGAGCCCCGCGATGTCGAGATCGCACGTGGGGTGCTCGTCACGATCGACTGGGGGGCATTTCTCGAGGGGTACTGCTCTGACTGCACCCGTACCTACGCCATCGGGCCGCTTCCGGAGGGGGCCGCGGCCGTCTACGAGCTGGTGCTGCAAGCACAGGAAGCGGCACTGGCTGAGGTCCGTGCCGGGATCGGTGGGCGCGAAGTGGACGCTGTCGCACGCTCCATCATCGAGCGGGCGGGCCATGCAGAGCATTTCGGGCACGGTGTGGGGCACGGGGTCGGGATGGAGATCCACGAGGCTCCACGCCTCTCGCGCACCGCCGGAGATGTGCCGTTGCGCGCCGGGAACGTGGTCACCGTAGAGCCCGGCGTCTATGTGCCGGGTCGCCACGGCGTTCGCATCGAGGACCTAGCGGTGGTCGGCGAGGGCGGGCACGAACGGCTCACCAGGCTGCCGAAGGAGCTCACGACGCTCGACTAGCGTGGCGGCGCGTCTCGGTGCGTACAGCGCGACGGCGAGTAGGGCGGTGAGGGGCAGCGTCCAGGCGAGGAAGAACGCCGACTGCGCGTCCGGCGAGACGTGGGCAGGCAGCCATTGGAAGCTGATCCACGCGAGCACCGTGCTCGATAGCGCCAGCACGGGTGGGCGGGCAGCCTCCGAGCCACGTGTCTCCCACGCAAGCAGCGCGAGAATGAAGGGCAATGGGTAGTAGACCGCGTCCCATGTGTCCAGCAGGCAGCGCATCAACAGCAGAAGCGCCAACGCCAACAGGGCATCGCGCTCGGAGAGCGGCCGACCCGGGGCGCTGTGTCGGCGCCTGGAGAACCAGAGTGCGCAAGTCATAGCCAGTCCCGCGAGGAGGATCAGCGGGTGACTCACGTTGGCGATCCAGGTCGGGCCGATGCGGTAGCCGACCTTGGGTGAGCCGAAAAGGCCGTGAACAAGTGCCCCGTGGTGGCCAAGGAACCACCACAGCTGCCAAGGCTGGAAGATCGTGGCCGACGGCGCCGCGATCCCGCGCGCGCTCACGACGAAGCCCCCCGAGGAGACGAGCGTCAGCGGCAGGAGGATCACCGCGGCGAGGGCGCCCGCGAGCGCAAGGCAGCGCAGTCGCCGTTTCGGCGGGAGCGTCATGAGGACCGGCCCGAGGGCAAGCACCGCCCACTCCTTGTTGGCGATCGCAAGCCCAATCAGAGCAGCTGCCGCCAGTGGTCGATCGCGGCCGGCCAACAGTACCGCGGCCACGCACAGGCACGCTCCGAGCAGCTCCTCCGGGTGGCCCAGTTCGAGTGCTCGCAGGGTGAGCGGGTTGACCACGCAGATCCCAAGCGCAATGGCTTGCGCGAGGCTCGAGCGGCCTTCCGCGCGCATGCGGCTCACCAGCCACACTCCGAGCGCCGCCGCCGCCAGCAGGCAGGGGAGGGCCACCGTGCGATAGACGGCCAGCTCGCCGCCGCCCCACAATGAGGGAATCAACGCAAAGGGGGCTCGCTCCACCAGTGAGCCACCGTAGGCGGGCACGAGCCGCAGGAATTCAAGGCCGTGGCCGTGCGCGAGCGCGTCGAGGGCAGGCCGTGCCTCGTTGTCATAGTCGTTCCACGCGAATCCGTACAGGCCCAGCCACGCCATGGCGAGGCTACCGGCCCCCGCCAGGAATGCGCACAGAGCATTCTCACGCACGACTCGCCTCACTCAAACTGCATCGGCCAGGCGTGGATGTCGCTTGAGGTTGGTCAGCCGGCTGTCAATTGGCGTTGCCTCCTCGAAATGGTCCTTCCCGAATGGCGTTCCGCGCCGCTGGCCGCCTATGGCCGCCGGTCAGAACACGGGTCAGTCGATCCGCCCCCGAGCGGCCGCCACGCGGCGGAACAGGTCGGTGAGGCCAAACCTCGGAGCGACTCGCTCCACGAGCCCGGGCGCGAGCTGGGCCAGGGCAAGCAGCGGTCGGATCGGCACGCCGTTCTCGAGGATCTCGGCGCGGTTGTCGCGGATGGCTCGCACGACGGCCGTGGCGACCTTCTCCGTTGTGGTCTCGCCCATCATGCGGTTCGAGCGGTGACCCTCCTCGGCCATCCGGGCGTACATGCCATCCCCCGCGATGAACCCGGGGCACACTACGGAGAAGCCGACGGGGGCGTGCAGGTACTCGGCGCGCAGCGACTGCGTAAGCCCGACAAGGCCCGCCTTTGTGGCGGCGTAGGGCTCGTCGAATGCCGGCCCCACCTTGCCCGCGATCGAAGCGATGAAGACGACGTGCCCGCGCCCACGCTCGAGCATTCCCGGGGTCAGCCGGTGTGTGAGCAAGAGGGGAGCTGTCAGGTTGACGTCCACCATCGAGGTGAGCTCCTCGCGGGTATAGGTAGTAAAGGCTCCGATCGCCTCCACCCCCGCGTTGTTGACAAGCAGGTCGATCGCTCCCAGCTCCGATTCCACGCCATCGACAAGCGTGTCCACCTGCGTCAGGTCGCATAGGTCCGCCGGCACAGCCGCCGACTTCACCCCGAGCGCGCCCAGCTCAGCGGCGACTTGCGCGAGAGCTTGCTCGCGGCGCCCGGAGACGGCGACGTTCATGCCCTCCCGCGCGAGGCGCCTCGCGATATGCGTACCGAGTCCTCCCGATGCCCCTGTCACCAAAGCCGTACGACCGTTCAGATCCTTCATGCCCGCTCCCTCGGTTGGTTGCTGGGAGATCTTAGGCCCGTGGTTCATTTATGGCGAGGACTCACCGCAGGCAGGCCCGCTACGCTGCGAGGCCGTGATCAACACCAACCAATTCAGGTGCGTTAGCTAACCACATTGGGCGCAGGCCGTCCGGATAGATGACGATGCTGTCAGGCTATGGAAGACGAGCCGCCCGCAAACGAGACGACCGACCCAAACGGCGCTCGGGTCGTTCTGAAGGATGAGGTCTGGCGCGAGAAGATCGTGCGGGACCATCCGGAGGTCGCCGAGCACAAGCCGGCGGTTCTTCGAGCCGTGTCCGCGCCCGATCACGTCGCGCCCGATCCGATCTTCGAGCAACGCACCCGCTACTACGCGCATGGGGTTGGTCTGAGTCGCTGGCTGCTGGTCGTCGTAAGCTATGAACAGACTCCTGCGCGGATCGTCTCTGCGTTCGCCAACCGGAAGGACCCCAAGTCATGGAGCGCGTAAACATCACGATAGGGTCGCTGAGTTTCGATTACGCCGACTACGACGCAGAAAACGACGTCCTTTACCTGCACGTTGGTAAGTCACAGGTGGGCGAGGGGGAGGAGACGCCTGAGGGACACGTAATACGTTACGCCCCCGGGACCAATCGGATTGTCGGACTGACGATGATGGGTCCGAGCCACATCCTTAAGCGTGATGGACACTTGACCGTCACCATCCCGGGGGCTGTCGAGACGACGGCTCAGGAGCTTGCGCCTGCGCTAGCGGCCGTCTAGCTCGAGCAAGGGTTACTGCTGTGATGAGTCGGTCCACGAGACTCGACGACGAGATCTCCGGCGAGGATCTCGTTCGTCGTGGGATCCAATTGGTCCTGCGGAGTCACTATGGCTCAGGAGGGGGACGGTCCACGGCTTGGGCCGATGTGGGAGCTGATCATCGAGGATCGCCTCGCGGAAGGCGCCCTACCGTTTCGCAACAGCGAGATATGTCCCGTTTCGAGCTACGGGGCCATGGAGCCAGCCCGATTCGGCAACCCTCCAGAGCTAGTTCAGTTCGCAGTGAAGCATCTGGCGGCTTACGAAGAGCTCGATGAGTTTGGGGGTCGCAAATGAATGGGCTCGACAACTCGCAATCCCAGCACGACGGTCGATAAGCGGCTGAGACTGCGCGCTGGCGATCGTCCGGCATCGGTATCGTGGACCAGCTGCAAGTGCTGCCTAGTAGGGCGCGTGGGTGCTGATCCTGAGACTGAAGGAATGATTGACTATAATAAACACCAACCAATTCAAGAACGGCAACCACATAGACGTCGAGGGGACGATCTTCAAGATCGTGGAGTTCCAGCATGTGAAGCCTGGGAAGGGTGGGGCCTTCGTCCGCACGAAGCTGCGCAGGGCAAGCGACGGCGCCGTGATCGACCGCACGTTCAGGGCGGGGGAGAAGTTCCGGGCGGTGCGGACCGAGGCACGCAAGATGCAGTTCCTGTACGGGGACGGGACCGATGCGCACTTCATGGATACGGAGTCCTTCGAGCAGATCGCCATCCCCGAGTCGAGTGTGGAGGAGGCATTGCGCTGGACGACGCCGAGTAGCGAGGTGGATGTGCTGTTCATCGACGACGAGCCCTCGGACATACAGATGCCGAGTGCGGTCGACCTCGAGGTGACGCAGACCGAGCCGGGCTTGCGCGGGGACACGGCATCTGGTGGCGGAAACAAGCCCGCGACGCTCGAGACGGGGGCGACCGTCCAGGTCCCCCTGTTCGTCGAGGTGGGGCAGAAGATTCGCGTGGACACGCGCTCCGGCGAATACATGTCGCGAGCGTAGGAAGGCATGCGCCGTAGCGAGCAGCGTCGGGCGGCGGTGTTCGCGCTCTATCAGCACGATCTCACGGGAAGGCCGCTTGCGGAGACGCTCAGACCGAATGCCTCGCTGCTCACACTCGCGCTCGCGCACGCGGCCGCCGACCGGGCGGAGGAGCTCGACGAGCTGATCGACCGTCACGCCCATGGCTGGTCGGTGGAGCGCATCCAGCCGCTCGAGCGCAGCATCATGAGGGTGGCATTGATCGAGATGTTGCACCCGGATGTGGCTCCGGGCGACACTCCGATCCCCGCCGAGGGAGCCATCGAGGAGGCGCTCGAGAGCGCCAAGACGTTCTGTGGGAGCGACGCGCCGGGGTTCGTCAACGGGGTGCTGGCAGCGGTGTTGCGCGAGTTGCGCCAGAATGCACCGCAGCAATGAGCCTGGAGCGGATCGACGATCTAATAGAGCAGCTGGAGCGCGCGGCCGAGCAGTTGCGCTCGGGAGAGTTGTCAGCGGACGCGGCCGCCACCTTGGTGGAGGACTGCGCGGCGCTCGCGACCCAGGCGAGCACAGAGCTCGAGCGTCAGGCCCGCGCCGAGGTCTCACAGCCCGCCCCGGGCCAGGATTCGCTGCTCTGACGCTGGACGCTGCCGTCGTGCAAGCCGACTACCCCGAGCACCTGCGCGAGGAGGTCGAGCGCTATTTGGAGGGGATGCGCTTCTCTGAGGCGTCGCTAACCTCAGGCCTTGAGGAGGCGATGCGCTACTCGCTGTTGGCGGCGGGGAAGCGTATCCGTCCAGTCCTGGCGCTGGCGACGGCGCATGCCGTCGGCCTCTCTCCAGAGCAGGCCATGCCGTTGGCGGCGACACTGGAGATGATCCACACCTATTCGCTGATCCACGACGATCTTCCCGCGATGGACGACGACGCGCTCAGGCGAGGGCGCCCGACCTGTCACGTGGCCTTCGGGGAGGGGGTGGCGATACTCGCGGGGGACGGGCTCTACGCCGAGGCGTTCCAGCACCTGCTGTCGGTCCGCAGTGTGCCTGCTGACCGGGTGTTGGCCGCCGCGGTGGAGCTGGCGAGCGCGACAGGGGTCAACGGGATGGTGGGGGGGCAGTACGTGGATGTCAGAGCGAGCGCCCCCGAGGGCCCCGATGGCCTGCGACGCCTGCACGAGCTCAAGACGGGCCGACTGATCGGGGCGTCCGTCGTATGCGTACTGTTCCTGGCTGGTGTGCGCGAACCTGCGACAATTGCCTTTCGACGCTTCGCGGCGGAGTTGGGCGTGTTGTTTCAGATCGTTGACGACATCCTGGACGTGACCGGCACCGACGAAGCGCTCGGTAAGCCGCGAGGTAGCGATGAGAGGCACGGCAAGCGCACATACGTGAGCGAGTTTGGGATCGATCGAGCCAGGGAGCTGGCGGCGGAGTCTCACCGGACCGCGGGCGAGGCTCTCGCGCAGGCGGCTCTTGCGGTTACCGGGGAGTCGGCGACGGGCTCAACCGCGACCGGCGAGCTGGAGCAGATCACAGACTTCATCTACACGCGGACATCGTGAGGATCACATTGAAATCAGCGAAGAGCGCGCGATACCCATGAGCTCGGCGCCGAGCGATAACAGCGGGCCCCGTGTGGGCAGCGGGTCGCTGCTCGCGCGGATCGACGGCCCCGCCGACGTGCGGGCTCTTTCTGAGGAGGAGCTGGGGCGGCTCGCGCAGGAGGTTCGCGAGTACATCATCGACACGGTGGGGGAGATCGGAGGGCACTTCGGCGCCAACCTCGGGACATGCGAGCTGGCGGTTGCGTTGCACTCGTTGCTCGACTCCCCACGGGACAAGATCCTGTGGGATGTGGGCCACCAGGCCTATCCGCACAAGATCCTCACGGGGAGGCACGCCCAGCTGCACACGATCCGCCAATACGGGGGCCTCGCCCCGTTCTGCTCAAAGGAGGAGTCCGAGCACGACATCATGGGCGCGGGTCATGCCTCCACGTCAGTGGGGTATGCGGTGGGGATCAAGGAGGGGATGCGCCACCTCGATGACGAGCGCTCGGGCGGGAAGGTCGTGGCGGTGATCGGCGATGGGGCCATGACTGGCGGGGTGGCTTTCGAGGCGATCGGGCAGGCGGGTGGGCTCGGCACGCCGATGGTGGTGGTTCTCAACGACAACGGGATGTCGATCGCGCCGAACGTGGGTGCCCTGTCGCGCTACTTCAACCGCGTCCGCATGAACCCGAAGCTGTGGCACGCCCGCTCGGGCGTCGAGGGGGGGCTCACGCGACTGCCGGGGGGGATCGGGGCAGCCTTCGAACGTCTCGGGCCACAGCTGAAGGAGTCGATCAAGGCGTTCTGGGCGCCCGGCCTGTGGTGGGAGGAGCTCGATTGGGCCTACATGGGGGTGATCGACGGCCACGACGTGCGCGCTCTGCGCGAGGCTTTGCGGGAGGCCCTTGCCGCGGAACGTCCCGTGGTGGTGCACATCGCGACCGTCAAGGGTAAGGGCTTCTCGCCCGCGGAGGACGGGGGCTTGGAGGGGATGGAGAAGTGGCATGCCGCCAAGCCGAACTCGATCTTGAATGGCATGCCCACCGCCCCGGCGGCCAACCCTGCCTCGTCCCCGACATCTCCTGCCACGAGCGAGCCCGCGCCCGTCAAGGGGGAGAAGGGCGGGCGAGCACCTCAATACACGCAGGTCTTCGGCGAGGCACTGGTGCGCGAGTGCCGGCGCGACGAGCGCGTGGTGGGGATCACCGCCGCGATGAACTCGGGCACGGGCCTGAACATCTTGCAGGAGGCGATGCCCGATCGGTACTTCGACGTGGGGATCGCCGAGCAGCAGGCGATTCTGTTTGCGGCGGGGCTCGCGCTTCAGGGCGTCAAGCCGGTGGCGGCGATCTACTCGACCTTCCTGCAACGGGCCTTCGACCAGATCGTCCACGACGTGTGCCTGCAGAAGCTGAACGTGGTCTTCGCGATGGACCGTGCCGGTCTCGTCGGCGACGACGGCCCGACCCACCACGGTGCGTTCGACATCGCCTACCTGCGCTGCCTGCCAAATATCGTCCTGATGGCCCCCCGCGACGAGGCCATGCTCGTGCACATGCTGCACACGGCTCTCTGCTACGACGACGGGCCGATCGCGCTGCGCTACCCGCGCGGTGAGGGCGTCGGCGTGCCGTTGCCCGCGGAGCCCCGGGCAATCTCGGTCGGGACGGGTGAGATCGTGCGCGAGGGTGGCGCCGCGGGCCCTACGGGCAGACGCGTAGCTCTGATCGGCTACGGATCCGGGGTCGGCAAGGCCATCGAGGCAGCTGATCTGCTGGCGGGGGGGGAGATCGCCGTGACCGTCGCCGACGCGCGCTTTGCAAAGCCAATCGATGCCGGTCTCATGGCCCAGCTCGCCGCCGAGCACGACCTGCTTGTGACAGTGGAGGAGGGCGTCCTGGCAGGTGGTTTCGGATCCGCGGTGTGGGAGACGTTGAACGAGGCGGGCACCGCCCCGCCTCGCATCCTGCGCGTGGGGTTGCCCGACCGGTATGTGACCCACGGCAAGCCCACGCTCCTGCACGAGGAGGTCGGGTTCACGGGCAAGCGCGTCGCCGAGCGCATCCGCGCCGCGATCAGCGATCGACGGTCTGCTGTCATCGAGACGAATTGATCCCGGGACCGTGCCCATGCGGCACGGTCGTCCAAAGAAATGGAGGGAGCTCGAAGCGTTTAAATGAAACGGCCCGCTGGGGAAGCGGGCCGTTTCGAGGGGAGGAGGGATGCTGCTGTACTTCGGGTCGAGAGGAATCATGCACCATGGGAACGCATGTTTGTGTGATCTCCATCACATATCGGTCATGACTGTATAAGCGCTCTGGCGGGGCGGCTCATACCCGTTTGGCGAGAGGCTGAGCGTCCCCGGAGCGCGCCCGCCGACGAGCCCGTTTGACCCGGCGCATGGCCACGGGGATGCCGGAGCCTGGCTTGTCGCGAAGTCCGCCGGGATGGGGTGGTAGCTGCGCGTCCAGCGCGCGAGCCTGGGGGCGATGGCAGGCAGCTCCTCGGCTCGACCCGCGCGCAGGCGGGCGTCGATCGTGCGGTGGACCCCGCCCGCGAGGGCCCGCGCGAGCACGGGGGTGAGCATCGGCTGATAGCTCTCGGTGCGCAGGCATTCGTTGATCAGCTCGCCGTAGTCGCGGATCAGTCGGTCGCGACGCTCAACCCCCGCCGGGTCGACCGCGGCGATCTCGATCGTGGACAGTGCGATCGTGTTCGGGCTCTCGCGCGCGAGACGACATAGCCGGCGCATGAATGCCTCCAGCCGCCGTGTCGGCCCACCTGGATGCCTGGATGCTGCTTGCACCTCCTCGAACGCCGCGGGCGCAACCCTGTCGAAGGCCGCGAGCAGGAGGTCCCTACGCTCATGAAAGTGGGCGTAGAACGTCTTGCGCGAGACCTCCGCGAGCGCGATGACATCGGCGACGGTCGTGGCGGCGTAGCCTCTCTCGCCGGAGAGCTTGACCATCGCGTCGATCAATCGCGAGCGCTGATCCTCGGCGACCTGCTCGCTCGTGAGCCGATGCGGGCCGCGCGGAAGCTTCCCCCTGGACCGGTCCTTCTGCGAACTCACGGTCATCGCGCCTCCGCTGTCTCAAACAGCCCGCACACGGCAGCGTAACGGGGGGATTCACGAAAGTCCAGGCAAAATCCTCGAAAGTCCAGTTCCGAGATGGAGTCCGGCCACCAGAATTTAGCCAAAAGCAATGTATTTCTGGAATATATGTTTCTGACTCTGTCTCTGTTGCGCGATTTCGCATAGGGCTGCCGAGCGGGCCCAAGCGAGCGCCGGTCGGACAGGCATCGGTCGGGGTTCGAGTCTTCGTTCGTCGTGACTTTTGGACTTGCGGACACTGGGGGAGACAATAGCTGACGTAACTCTTGACATTCTCATCGACGTTTGCAAGACTGCGCCGTAGCCCGATATCCAGAACTTTGGATGGGGCCTCTTGGAGCAGGTCGATGGGTCGGAAGCTCCACTAAATGGGTGCCTGGCTTATCGATTGTTCTTGTTAGGGATGCTCAAGGACCGGGAAGCGAGGTCGAGTCTGGAATGTGCGTACCGCGAGGAGCGACGTCAGGTCGTCTTGGTGGAGTGGCGTATGATCCTTTCTTAGTCCAGTGGGAAACACTTCTGGACTCTCTAGCGGATTCCGGCGAGAATACTCCGAGAGCGATGGCTGCCGGGTGGGCGATGGTCTGACCGGTGGCTTGGTAGCAGGACCCAGCGGTATCTAAGGGTCGGCTCGGCGCTCTCTGACCTTGGACGAGTGGCTGGTCGGCCAGGTCAAGCCTCGGATGAGGCCAACCAGTGCCTCGGACGGGGGAAAGGTGGATCGAGAATTATGAGGAAGATACACATTCTAGGGCTCGCGTTGTTCGCGGTGCTCGCGTTCGGTGCTGTGGTGGCGTCGTCGGCGTTCGCGGAACCAGGCGAATGGTTATTCAACGGCGCAACATTCAGCGGAACCTTAAATGTCGAATCAGTAGGGTTACTGACCCTTGTCAGATTAGTAAGCGAAACAAACAGTGCGATCTTAACTGAAATACACTGCGAAGGCATACTCGACGGTACGATAACTCAACTAGGGGCGGGTGTCAAAGGCACCGACACGATTACCGCGTTGTTAACCCCCACGATGGAATTAGTAAATGAATTAGGTGAAGCACCTGAATTAGAATTGAATTGTTTAGTAACCTTTGATTCGGGGGCCTTGACTGATTGCAAGGCGGAAACCTTAGCTCAGCTCTGGCCGGACAATCTATACAACGCTAACGGTCCTTGGTTAACGGAACTGTTAGAATTAGAAGCAAATGGTTTAGTCCTGGATCACCTCTTTGGGTTAGGCGAATTAGGAAAGGAACCAGGTTACGAGGTGAGGTGTGAATCCTTAATCGGTGTCTTTGGTGAAGAATTATGTGAAGGCCCGACAAGCTTTGATCTGACCAATGGAATGGAAACTGTAAACGTTATAGGTCTTCTGGAACCCGAGGTGCACTGCCTATTTGCTGGAACGAATGAAGAAAAAGTAGCCGGTCTATTGGGTGAAGGGTTACTATGCGTCACTTCAGCCGACTTAGTATGTACGGGGATTCTGGCGGTTAGTTAGATATTCGACGGTTATATTGTAATTATGCTTGCAGCGATGTTTAGATGATGTAGTTTGTTGTGGGGTGGCGCGATGGGTGTTCCATCCCACAACATTTATACGGGTGTTGTAATGCGCGTGAGCGGTCGTGGCTTAGTTAAATATGGGGAGGGGTCTTTAGATGGTTTCATGGATACGTAGTCGGTTGTCGTATGTGAATGTGGTGATGACGCTTGTGCTTGTGTTTGCGATGACGGGTGGTGCTTATGCGGCTAAGAAATATTTGATCACCTCTATTAAGCAGATCAAGCCGAGCGTGGTCGCGCAGTTGAAAGGCAAGAATGGGACGAATGGGGTTAGTGGGACGAATGGTGTGAATGGGAAAGATGGTGTGAATGGGAAAGATGGTGCATCAGGGTTGCCGGGGAAGGATGGTGCGCCTGGGCTTGAAGGTAAGGAAGGTTCGCCGTGGACTGCTGGGGGGACGCTCCCGACGGGTAGGACGGAGAAGGGTGATTGGAGCTTGAACGGTAATGCGGGCCTGGATGTGTCCAGTGCCAGCTTCATTATTTCGCTTGCTGAAGCGCCTGTTGCTCATTACATCAGGGTGACTGGTTTGGAACCGGTCGAAAATAATGGGAAAGAAGAAGAAGTGTCGCAGCCGGCGTGTCCTGGTTCGGCTGAAGATCCGAAGGCGGAACCTGGCAATCTCTGTGTTTATGGTTCGGATGAAGCGGGTGTTGTCAAAGCTTCGGGGGAAATCTATCCGCGTATTTGCTCCTTGGCGGCCGCTAAAAGCTTGGAAGGCTGCCTCTTTCTGCAGCATGCGGGCGCCGATGCCACCGGTTTCGGTCTTTTGGCCGCGGTCGAAGGCACCGGGCTGATTGGGGGCACTTGGGCTGTAACCGCAGAATAGCTGCGCCGCAATCGCTCGAAAGAAGACATAACGTGAGGGACATCGTCCAGCCGCATCACCGGTGAGAGGGGCATGAACGTGACAGGTATCGAGTTCTATGTACGCAGGTCGTGTCCCGAGCGCAAATGGTTCGCGTTGTTGGGGGGCGGCGCATCGCGCTGGCGTGGTGTCTTGCCTGCGATCGTCACGGCGTTTGTGATGCTGGCATTGGTTTCCGCGTCGGCGTCGGCCGATGAATGTCGCTCGTTGTTTGGGGGGCAGAGTCCGGCCGAACCGGTGGAACGGACGCTGACGTTAGTGGTGTTGGGCGGCAATGTTTATGGTCTTCGAGAATGTAGTGCCGAATGGAAAATTGAATGGTCGGAAGAAGAAGAAAATGGGAAGTTAGGGCCGTGGTTAGGATTCCCCGGTGGTAATGGTACGGTCACTGGTAGCGCAGAAGGTAGCAGTGATCACTTTGAGACGGGGGATCTTTCGGGTCTTGAACCTGAAACGACGTACTTTGAGCGTGCGGAACTGGTACCTGGCGAAATCGCGTTTGGGACGTTTGAAACGAAGCTTTTGCGGCCGAATAAACTAACTATTGAAGTTGATCCGTCGGTTGTTGGTGAATCGTCGGCTGGTGTGAGGGGTCAGATCGCGCCGGCGCCGTTTGAAACTGAGTGGAGGATTGAGTATTCGACGAGCCGGAGTGTGTTGGAAGCTGGTGGGGGGACGCTGGTTGGTGAAGGGGTTATTTCTCAGGGTGAAGCTGAAGCGCTTCAAACGGCGACGGGCTCAAACCTTGTTTTCCCTGAAGCGGTTGTTTCTGGTCTTTTATCTTCGTCTCGTTATTTTGTGCGTCTTGTTGCTGAAGATGAACCGGAGTGGCCTCCGAGTTCGGGTGTTAAGCGTCATAAGGTTGTGGTGAGTAATATTGGGGAATTTGAGACGCATGGTCCGCCTGTGGGTGAAGCGTTTGCGACGCCTGCGTTGCGGTTGGAATCGTTGCGTGTGCTTGGGTATGTCGTGCCGCATGGTTTTGACACGCATTATCTTTTTGAATACGGCCCGACGGAAGCTTATGGGTCAAAGACGTCGCTGGAAGACGCCGGTTCGGGTGGTGCTCTGGGCAATGATGCGAGTGTTGTCGGTGCTGATCTTCCGGGTTTGCTGGCGGGTGGTACGTATCATTATCGTCTAGTGGCCTCGAGTCTGGCTGGGGGTGGCACTGTCGTTGATGGTAGGGATCATGTGTTGACGGTGCCTGTTCCGGCGGTGGGTTCTGTTGCGGGGGTGTGTCCTAATGAGGCTCTTCGTACGGGTGCGTCGGCTGGTCTTCCTGCTTGTCGTGGTTATGAACAGGTGACGCCGGTGGATAAGGAAGGTGCTGAGGAACCGTTCAGTTATGCGCAGCAGGTGGAAGGTGGTGCGTTGGTGGGTGAGAGTGGGGGTAGTGCGATGCTCTCTCAGATCGTTACGAAGTGGGGTTCGGGTCAGAGTCCGTATTTCTTTTCGCATGCCGCGGGTGGGGGGTGGAGTATGACTGCTGGGCAGGCGCAGCCTGAAGCGGGTATCTACCAGTACGAACCCGAGCTCGTCAACCAGGACCTGTCAAAGCTCGCGTTCGCGGCTCAATGGTTAACTGGTCCTGATGCTGGATCGCCGAATGTTGAATTCAAGGTTGGGTCTCCTGGTGGCCCGTATCGTAACCTCGTGTCGGTGCCGCGTGGGCAGGTAGGGGAATCGGGGAGGTCGGGGTGGGTAGCGGCGTCCGGGGATTTCTCGAAGTTGATCTTGAGGGTGGAAGATCATAATTTGTGTGGTCACGCGACCGGCACTACCAGTGGGTATGATCTCTACGAATTCGTTGAAGGTCATTGTTCTCAGGTGAATGTGAAATCGGATAGTTCGCGGATCGGTGCGTGTGGCGCTGTCATGGGTTACGGTAACGGTCACGCTGAAGGACCGACGGCCCAGTTCACGAGTGCTCGTGATGCGGTGTCTGCTGATGGTTCGCGTGTCTTCTTCGAAGCCGTTCCTGGTAGTGACTGTTCAGCACAGTCCGAACTATACATGCGCGTCACTGGTGGTCAGACTGTCGACGTTGGTGCTTACGGTTTTATCGCGGCGAACGCGGCGGGCAGCAAGGTATTGATCGAAGCTCACAAAGGTGAAGCAGAGGAAGTCCTCTTGTATGACACGAGTTCGGGAACGAGCAGGTTGCTCCTGACGTTGCATGAAGGCCTGAGTGCAGCCGAACACTTGCGTTTGACCGTCTCGGAAGATTTCTCAACGATCTACTTGCGGTCGATTGAGAGGTTGACGGGCGAAGCACCACCGATATCCGACCCGCATAATATTAATCTCTACCGTTACGATGTCACTACCGGTAAGCTTGACTTCGTTGTGCAGGCGGAGACGCCGAAGGAATTCGCGGTGAGTTCAGATGGGCATTATGCTTATTGGCGTGGTATCGTTGCTGGTCTTCCGTCTCGAAGCGAATTTGGTGAGGATGGGATTCTTTATGATGGTGTGCGGAATGTTGTTGAGTGTGTTTCATGTGCTTCGGGGTTGAATCCTGAACCGGGGTTGAGTGTGGCGCCTTCGTATTGGGGTGGTAGTGGGGTGTTGGAATCGCGTGATGGTACGCCGAAGCTGTCGGTGCTCTCTGCTGATGGGTCGCGTGTCTTTTTTGATACGCCTTCTCTGTTGCTTTCCTCGGATATTGATGGTGAAGCTGTGCCTAAAGGTGGTGGGCCGGGGTCGTGGTGGTCGTCGTCGTCTGATGTTTATGAATGGCGTCGTGGTGGTGTTGAAGGTTGTGTTCATGTTCAGGGTTGTTTGGGTCTTGTGTCTTCTGGTGTGGGTGGTCGTTTGGTTCAGTTGTTGGGTGCTGATCCGTCGGGTGATAATGTGTTTTTCACGACGAGTGAGTCGTTGGTTTCGCAGGATACTGATAACGCGATCGATTTTTATGATGCGCGTAGGGGTGGTGGAGAGGCGCCGCCGGTGTCTGGTCCTGTTGAATGTGAAGGTGATTCGTGTCAGAGTCCGGTGTCGGCGCCGATTGATACGACGCCTGGGTCGCTGGCGTTTTCTGGACCTGGCAATGTTCTTGTTTCCCCTAAACCTAAGCTGAGGGCGTGTCGTAAGAGGATGGTGCGCAGGAAGGGTAGGTGTGTGAAGGTGAAGGCGCGGCATGCTAAACGGGCGTCGTGGAGGCATGTCAAGCGCCACAAGGGGGGCGGGAAATGACGTATGTTGAGTTCGCGTGTTGGCGCGTGAAAATAGCTGGTTGGCGTATAGATTTTCGGTTTTTTGGAATATTGCGGGCTGTGTTGGGTGCGTTCGTGTTGTTTGTGGGAGTGGCGTGTGGCATCCCGAGCTCTCATCCTTTTGCGATAACGCCTGGTAGTTTCCATATGACGGTGTCGAGTTCGCAGGCGGCGGCTCATGCGGACTGGACTTTGGTGTGGGATTTCGCGCATAACGCGAAGGGACAGACGAATAACGATGTTCGAACTGTCGTGATCGATTTGCCGGCTGGTTTTGACGCGAGTAACACTGCTGTCCCGACGTGTACTGATGCGCAGCTCACGGAAAACTTGGGTCGTAGTCTTACTGAATTGAAAGGTTGTCCTGCTGCCAGTGCGGTTGGTCAGGTTAGTTTCACGGTGACCGGCAAAGGTCATTTTACGGTGCCGTTGTATAATATGGAAGTGACGAGTTTTGGTGTGACGGCGGAGCTAGGCTTCAAAGCTTTGACGGCTACCACGGTCATCCCGGTCACCGTCCGTTCAGAGGATACTGGGATCACGGGGACAACTCCCAATATTCAGGATCTTGGTGAAGCTCGTGAAATCTCTGTGACGTTGTGGGGTTTGCCGGCCTCTGAAGAACACGATCGTGCACGCCAGTATATTTGCGAAGAACAGTGTGAAGACGTGCTCGGTGGCTCTCTTCCCGCGGGTGTCGTGGTCAAGCCTTTCCTTGCAAACCCTACGAGCTGTGGCATGTTCACCGTGAATATGAGCGCGAACTCGTGGGAGGAACCTTTTGTCGAACCTTCGCGGGCCAGCACGGAAGTCGGGCCGTTCGGGGAATGTCAGCGCGTCCCGTTCGATCCGAGGATCGAAGCGCAGCCGACGACGCGCTCCGCGGAATCCTCGTCCGGGTTGAACGTATCGCTGATCGTCCCGCAGAGCTGGGAAAACCCGTACTCGTTCGCTACATCCAACGTCAAGGAAGCAAAGGTAATCCTCCCGCGGGGATATACGGTCAATCCTTCGGCGGGCAACGGTTTGGCGGGGTGCACTCCGCAACAGTATGCGGCGGAGACGGCGTTCTCTGGGCCTGGTGAGGGGTGTCCGGCTGAATCGAAGCTCGGTGCGGTCACGATCGAAACGCCGCTGCTCGCGGAGAGGATCGAGGGATCGGTCTATCTCGCCGAACCGTACAATAACCGTCCCGAATTCGGTACGCCAGAACACCCGAATGGGTCGCTGCTGGCGCTCTATGTCGTGGCTAAGGCGCCGGACCGTGGGATCGTCGTCAAGAGCGCCGGAAAGGTCGAACCAGACCCGGTTACCGGCCAGCTCACGAGCACCTTCCAGAACCTACCCCAGCAACCGTTCAGTAAGGTCACGCTCAAGCTCAAGCAGGGCACGACCTCACCGCTTGTCAGCCCACCGGCGTGCGGCACCTACACTGCGCAAGCCGAGCTCACACCCTACTCAGCACCCAACGAACCACGCTCGTTGACCAACACGCTTCAGATAGAAAACGGTATCGGAGGAGGATCCTGTCCGTCCGGTGGCGTCCCGCCGTTCAAACCGCAGGTGGTCTCCGGTACACAGAACAACAACGCCGGCAACTACACCCCGTTCTACCTGCGGATCGTGCGCGGCGACGGCGAACAGGAGATCACGAAATTCACGACGGTACTACCGCCAGGGCTGACGGCGAACCTCAACGGGATACCGTTCTGCTCAGACGCCCAGATCGAAACGGCACGACACAACACCGGTCGCCAAGAGCTCAGCCAACCAGCGTGTCCAGTCGCGAGTGAAATAGGGCATACGCTCGTCGGTGCCGGTGTCGGTAGCGTGCTCGCGTGGACCCCAGGGAAAGTGTATTTGGCGGGCCCCTATCACGGCTCGGCGCTATCGATCGTGTCGGTCACCTCGGCTAGTGTCGGACCGTTCGATCTCGGTACCGTCGTGGTTCGCTTCGCGTTGAGGATCAACTCGAACACGGGCCAGGCTGAAATCGACTCGAGCGGGTCAGACCCGATCCCGCACATCATCGACGGGATCGTCGTACACGTCCGCGACATCCACGTATACGTCGACCGCACCAAGTTCATGCTAGACCCCA
>CAVUNX010000012.1:0-48186 GCA_963742945.1 uncultured Solirubrobacterales bacterium
CCGGTGACGCTGTACGGAGCCGGGGGCATCGGCAAGACGCGCCTGGCCCTGGCGGTGGCAAGCGAGGTAGCCCAGGAGTTCGCCGACGGGGCTGTGTTCGTGCCACTGGGAACGGTTACGAATTCCCGACCTGGTCGCCGCTGCGATTGCGCAGATGCTGGAAGTGCGCGAGGCCGCCGGACGGCCGGTGAGTGAGCAGCTGGTGGGCTACCTGCGGGAAAAGCAGGGCTGCTGGTACTGGACAACTTCGAGCAGATCACCGCGGCGGCGACGCTCGTGGCGGAGCTGCTTGCGAGTGCGCGGCGACTGAGATCATCGTTCCGAGCCGCGAGCCTCCTCACTGCGCGGCGAGCACGAGGTTGTGGTGGCGCCCCTGCCGGTCCCGGCCGCAAACTCGGCAGGAGCCGCAGAGTATGGCGCTGTGGGCGCTGTTGTCGATCGGGCCCAGGCAGTGCAGCCGCGATTTCAAGCCTCACGGCCGGGAATGACGTCGACGATCATCGACATATGCGCCCGGCTTGATGGACTTCCACTGGCGATCAGCTGGCGGGCTGCGCGCAGCCGGATGTTGTCGCCGCAGGCACTGCTGAGCCCGCTGGGGAGCCGCCTGACGCTATGGGCAAGTGGCACGCGCGATACGCCAGAGCGCCAGCGTACGCTACGCGATACGATCCGTTGGAGCTATGAGGCCTCTGAAGCCCGGAGGAGCAGACGTTGTTTGCTCGCCTCGGCGGCTTCATCGGCGGCTTTACCCTGGCGACGGCCGAAGCGGTCTGTGAGCAGCAGGAGTCGGCCAATCGCTTTTTGTGCTGGACTTACTGGAGTATCACTGGTCGGGAAGAGTCTGATATGGCAACAGGACGGCGTAGACGGTGAGCCGCGCTTTGGGATGCTCGAGATGATCCGCGAGTATGCCCAGGAGGCTGGAGGCCAGTGGCGAGGCCGAGGCAATTCGCTGCCGCCACGCGCAGGTTTTCGTCGAGCTTGCCGAAACCGCCGAGCCCGAGCTGGGCGGCAGCGCACAGGTGCTCTGGCTGGAGCGGCTGGAGGCCGAGCATGGAAACCTGCGCGCTGCGCTACGGGCGGCCTGCGTGGAGCAGGGCGACGACGCAGCTCGCCTTGCGCATCGGCGGCGCCCTGAAGGCACTTCTGGTATATGCACGGCCATTACGCCGAGGGGCGGCGCTGGTTGTATGCCGCGCTTCAGCTTTATCGGCCGGAACTTCACTCGCCGTGCGTGCCAGGGCGCTCAATAGTGCCGGGTTCCTGGCCCTCTATCAGAGCGACACAGACGAGGCGCGTGCTTTGCTGACCGAAGCGCTAGCCGTGGTGCGGGGCAGGCCGGCGATGCCGAGCAGACCGCCAATGCGCTGCAGAATCTGGCCGACTGTGCTGGAGAATCTGGCCACTGTGCTGCAGTATCAGGACGACTGCGCGCATGCCCGCGAGATGCACGAAGAAAGCGTGCGTCTCTTTCGCTCGATTCGCAACATGCGCGGCGTTGCTCTCGGCCTGTACGGCCTGGGAAACATCGCCGAAAGCAGCGATAGCGCGGCGCGGAGGCGCGCTCTACCAGGAAAGCCTCGACCTTCTTCCGTGCTGCTGGCGACAGGGGTGGCATCGTCGCGGCCCTGATGAGTTTGGGCCTACTCCACCAACAGCACCACGAGTACGACCGGGCGCTGCCATATTTCCGGGAGGCGCTGGAGTCGACCGCGCGTTACGCAACTCCGCCTCGGCATGGCCTGGGCAACCAACCACCTGGCCTATGTTGCCCTGCATCAGGGCGACTACGGGATCGCGCGGGCGAGTCGGCTGCCGAAGGGCAGAGCCTCTCGCGTACGCTAGGGAACAAGGCCGGCATCGCCAGCGGCTATCTGTGGCTCGGCCATGTGGCGCGCAAACAGGGCAACAGCGCAGCCGCCGAGCAAGCGTTCCTGACCGCGGTCGAGGCTCTTCCTGCCGCTGAATCCCGAATACGTCGTCGCGAGCCTGGATGGCCTGGCCCTTGTGGCCGCGGATGGTCGTCGCCACAGGCGACGGCTCGTCCGAGGCGCGAGAATCACGAGCAGAGCCGATGCCGAGCGCGCGGCAGAACTGTGGGGAGCGGTGGATATCTCGCGCGAAGCGATCGACGCCCCACTGCCGGTGGACAGAGCGGGACGAGACCGAGCCCTTGATCGCGCTGTTCCGCACCGTGCTCGGCACGCAGGCGTTTGATACAGCCTGGCAGAAGGGGCGCTCGATGACTCCGGAGCAGATCGTCCGCGATACGGCGATCACGCCGCAGCCTGTGGCGCGGGCGGCCTAGACCGGATCTGGATGCTGGTCTGTCCTCCAGGTGTTTCTCGACGGCATCGCCAGCTCCGCGCAGGCTGCCTCGACCGCCGCGCGGCCCATCTGGGCAGTCCCTCGATCACCAGGACGGCATCGCCGGTATCGGGCGTTAGCTTGGTTCGTTCGGCTTCGCGCCAGTTCCAACAGCGGCAGAGCACACCATCGTCGTCGCGATAGATCACCTCGCCGGGCTGCGGAGGCTGCTGCTCGCTGCTGCCAAGTGGCACGAAGTGCTCGCCGCCCGCCGCGCGGGTCAGGTGGATGTCTCCACGCACCGCGCGCAGTTCTTCGCCGCCGCGACGGGAGCCAGTGCGTGAGCGAGATGGTGTTGTACAGGTCGACGAGCGGGTTGATTTCGCGCACGTGTGCGCGCGCCGAGCGCAGCAGGTTTTCGATCGACGATGAAACTTTGCCGGCTTCACGCCGAACGCGCACCGACGACGGCTGGAAGTACCTCTCAAGCGGCATCTACACGCTCCCCGTCGACGAGATCGAGAACCTCGACGCCACAGTTTGGTGGTGAGCGCCGGCCTCGCCGCCGGGTGCGGGTCGGGTGGTCCGATTGGAGATGCCCATGCGCGCGTCCGTGTGCGTGTTCGCGCGCGGGCGTAGGGCATACTCGCTGAGAAGGGCAATCGCTGAGAAGACATGGATCGCTGAGAAGACATGGACATTACGGCTGAGCTGCTCGACCAGATCGTCGCCCACGCCCGCGAGGAGGCTCCCAACGAGTGCTGCGGGGTGGTTGGGGTCATCCCCGCCTCAAACGACCGGCCCGGCGCGAGCCACGTGCGTGCGCCTCGCCAGGAACGTCCACGCGAGCCCCAAGCGCTTCGAGATCGACGGCAAAGACGTGATCCGGGCGATCGACGAGTTCGACGAGGCCGGCTGGGAGATCGGCGCGATCTACCACTCCCACACCCACACGGCCCCCTATCCGTCTCAGACCGACATCAATTTCGCGGCCCACTGGCCGGGCGTCGAGTGGATCATCGTCGGGCTCGGCCGACTCCGCGGCGCCGGAGATCCGCTCCTATCTGATCGAGGAAGGCACGGTCCGTGAGGTGGAGATCGCGCAAGTCGCGGTCTGAGGACCGCGAGCGGGTGCACCTGGTCAAGGTCGCCTACGCGCACAACCTCGCCGAGGCCGAACTGATTCAAGGCCTGCTGCGCCAGGAGCAGATCCCCAGCATGTTCGAGCGCAACGGCGGCTTCGACGTACCCGACCTCCTCTCGGCCGGCGCCCGCGACGTGCTCGTGCCCGTGTCGCAAGCCGACCGCGCCCGCGAGCTGTTGGCCTAGACCAGGACCGGCTGGCCCATCGACTGCCCGGCCTCGCGCGTGATCGCCTCGATCTCTTCGGCGGCACGCTCGAACTCGCCGTCGGAGAGCACCGGGGTGCCCTCGAAGGGCAGTTCGCGCTGGAGCTCGAGCCATGAGCTGCACACGCCGTACTCGTCCCTGACCTTGACGGTCACGGGACGGGGGATCCTGTAGGTGCGCAGCAGGAGCACGTGCAGCGGATGGCGCCGCTTCCATTCAAGGCGCTTCTCGGCGTAGTCGGGCGTCCACACGTAGAACGGGGACAGCGCGTCCACGCAGCGGGGGTCGGAGATCGTGAAGTGTCCGGCCACTTCAGCCCATGCCCTGATGCGCACGCGCTCGGGCTGCTGAATGCCCCCTTCCACGCTGAACGCCTGCACGGGCGGCTCGCCGTCGTTCCACACGCCTTCCTCGAGTGCCCTGCGCAGCTCCGGCTGGTGGGACTCGCGCACCAGGTCGTTGCGCTGATGGTCGAACGTCGGGTACAGGAAGAAGCGGTCGTGCTCGAGCTTGAAGTGCTTTTCGGGCTCGCGGATTCCGCCCTTGCGCAGGGTGATCAGCTGCTCGCCTTCGGCGAGGGCACGGACGGTGACCGCCCATTCCTTGAGAGCAATTGGCATTTTGAAAGAACCTGAATACGAGGGATCGTCTGAAAACCGCGTAACCCCGTCCGTGCCGCCTCGGAAGGCCAGTGACACGGGGGCGTCGCTCCCTTAAAGATACGAAATCCGAGCGAGAATCCCAAATGCCCTGCAAATGGAGGGTTTTTGTGGCGTCGAGCGCCTGTTGGCATCGAACCTCGCGTATTCGGGACGAGGTTTCATTTGCGTATCCAGCTGGTTATCAGACGTTCACAGGCGTCGTCCGCGCGAGGCCCTCGGCGGCCTCGATCAGCGATGCGTAGTCATCGGCTCCGTGGCCGCGTCCCACCGTCGCGGCGAGCAGGTCGCGAGCGTGGGCGGCGGCCGGGAAGGGGATGCCCGCCGCCTGGGCTTCCTCCAGGCACAGGCGCACGTCCTTGAGCAGGTGCTCGGTCTTGAACAGCGTCGTGTAGTCGTGCTCGCGCATCGCCCCCGACTTCATCTGCAGCTGTGCGGAGGCCCCCGAGCCGCTCGTCGTCACCTCCACGAGCGCGTCGAGGTCGACGCCGGTGGCGTCCGCGAGCAGCAGCGCCTCGGCGACGGCCGCGGCGTTGGCGGCGCCCAGCGAGTTGTTGATCAACTTCAGCATCTCCCCCTGGCCGAGCTCGCCGACGTGCACGATCAAGCTCGCCCATCGCTCTCCAGCAGCGCCCTCGCGCGCTCGAAGTCCTCCCGCTCGCCGCCGACCATGATCGTCAGCGTCCCCGCCTCGGCGCGCGGGGAGGACCCGGTCACGGGCGCGTCCATCATGCGGATCCCATTCTGTGCCAGGCGCGCGGCGATGCGGCGTGTGTCGGTCGGGGCGATCGTCGACATGTCCACGCACAACAGGCCCGTCGCGTCCCGCCGCTCGGCGACCCCGCCCGCGGCCGCACAGCACGCTCTCCACCTGCGCTCCGTCGACGACCATGCTCACGACGACATCGCTCGCGCTCGCCACCTCGGCGGGCGTGGCCCACGGCGACGGCCCCGTGCTCGTGAGGCCCAGCGCGCGGCCTTCCCCTCGGTGTGCGTCCACACGGTCAGCTCATACCCGGCCCCGGCCACGTTGGCGGCCATGCGCGAGCCCATGATCCCGAGGCCGAGGAAGCCGATCCGTTCAGCCACGCGCACGCTCCGCGATCGGCCGCGGCGCACTACGGGGCGGCTAGTCGACGGCGGAGGGGGGACCGTACCCGCCGCCACCGGGGGTTTCGATGCGAAGTCGCTCACCGCCGCCGAAGCGTACCCGTCACCTTCGCCGGCAACCCTCGCGTCTGGCCGTCGGTCCCGATCAGCGTGTCGCGCCCACGCTGTCCCGGCTCCCCGCCCGCCGCGCCGGGGGAGCGTGACGGCGACGCTCGGCGATCAGCGAGAAGGTCATCTCCTGCGAGCGCCTCGAGCTCGCGCACCACGCCGTCGCCGCCTCTGTGCCCTCCGGCTCCACCGGAGCCACCGTCGCAGCGCGTACTCGGTGACGAGCACCGGCAGTTCGCGCTCCAGCGCCTCGATCGGCGTGTTGAGCGTGTTGCTCATCGCCACGTGCACCCCGCTCGGGCCGTCCCCGTCGGCGCACGCTCCCTGGCCGCCCCCGAGCGTCTCGTAGTAGGTGAAGTCGTCGTTGCCCAGCGTCAGGTTGTTCATCGTCCCCTGGCCCAGCGCGCGGCCGAAGGCTCCCAGCACGAGGTCGGCCACGCGCGAGGAGGTCTCCACGTTGCCTGCCGCAACCGCGGGGGCGGCTCGCCGAGCCCGGGCCCCTCGCCGGCCCCCACGCCGGGAGCTCGCGCGTTCAGGAGGCACCCCTCCGGCACGATCACATCCACCGGCCTGTATGCGCCGGCCGAGGGTGGGATGTCGGGGTCGGTGAGGACCCGCACCGCGAACCAGCACGCCGACAGGGTCACCGCGAGCGGGCAGTTGAGGTTGCCCTCGTGCCGACCGGCCGAGCCGCTGAAGTCGAGCACCAGTCGCTCCCCCTCGACGGTGGCCTTCAGGCGCAGCAGGAGATCTCCCTCGGGCGCCTCGAGCACGTCGCTGGCTTCGCGCACGCCGTCCGGCAGCGCCGCGATGCACGCGCGGGTGCGCCGCTCGGCATAGTCGAGCACCGCATCCATCGCCTCTTCCAGGCGTCCCACGCCG
The DNA here is from genome assembly GCA_963742945.1 of uncultured Solirubrobacterales bacterium. Classification (GTDB taxonomy): domain Bacteria; phylum Actinomycetota; class Thermoleophilia; order Solirubrobacterales; family Solirubrobacteraceae; genus Palsa-744. The sequence continues at coordinate 6,420 of CAVUNX010000012.1, forward strand.
ACGCGTTCCGCCAGCTCGATGAGGCGCCGTGCGCCCGATGCGGTTGGCCGCGAGCTGCGCCCTCAGGTCGGCCCTGCGCTCCTCGGGGTTGCGCATCTGCGCCGACCAGCTCCTCGATCGCCTCGGCGGTGAGCGGGCGCGGGTGGATCACCACGCCCTCCTCCTCGAGCGTCCGGCTGTCGGCCGGCATCGACCCCGGCAGCGCCCGCCCACGTCGGCGTGGTGGGCGCGGCTGGCGGCGAACCCGATGAGGGCGCCGGCAGGGCGGGGGTGCGTGATTTGGGCTCGCGCGCGCGCGGCGCCGCGAATACGCGAACACCGGCGTCACGACCGTGATGTCGGGCAGGTGCGTGCCGCCCGCGAACGGGTCGTTCAACACCCACGACACGCCCTGGACTGTGCTCGCTGCCCGAGCACCGCCTCCACGGCGGCCGGCATCGACCCGAGGTGCACCGGGATGTGCTCGGCCTGCATCACCATCTCGCCGTCCCTGTCGAACAGCGCGGTCGAGGCGTCCCTGCGCTCCTTGATGTTGGCCGAGTGCGCCGACCTGCACGAGCGTCGCGCCCATCTCCTCGCACGCCGCCCGCAGCGCGCCGACGATCACCTGCAGCTCGATCGGGTCGAGCCCGCTCATGCCGCCCGCTCCCGTGTCGCGGCTCTCCCGCTCATGCGCCTCGCTCCAGCACGATCGTTCCGTGCTCGTCCACGGCTCCGCTCCAGCCGGGCGGCACGAGCAGCGTGGACTCGGGGAGCGCGCACAAGGCCGGGCCCGCTACACGCCCCCCCGCCGGCAGCTCGCCACGCCACAGCTCCGCCTCGACCCAATCCCCGTCGAATACCACGCGCGTGCGCCCGTGCAGCGGCGGCTTCACGGGAACGCCCTCGAGGCTCAGATGCCGGCCGCGCCCCCAAGGTTGAGACGCTCATGTTCACCAGCTCCACCTCGGCTCGCTCGTCACGGTAGCCATAGCGTCGCTCGTGGGCGTCCTCGAACGCCTCCACGAGACGCTCGGGGTCAAGCGCGCGTGCGCTTGCCCTGAGCGTGTCACCCGGTGGAACGACCCCTCCCCAAAAACGATCCCCCGGGTGGAGCTCCTCATCGACCGTCAGCTCGAACGACTGGCCCCTGTAGCGCAACTCGTAGCGCACATCGACACGCTGCCACCGGCTCATCGAGCTCCGTCGTCGCCCTCCCTGTAAGGCGCTCCAGCTCTTCGCCCGACGCGCTCGCGCGTGAAGGTCCCTCGCCGAGAGCATCACGGTGCTCGAAGCATCGCGCCGCGGGGCCGCCGCGGCCAGGCCCAGCGCCGACAGTACCCCGCACGCACGCGGGCACAGCACCCGCTCGATCCCGAGCTCGCCGCCATCGCCGCCGCGTGCGACGGTCCCGCGCCTCCGAACGGCATCAGGGCGAAGCGGCGCGGGTCGACCCCTCGCTCGACGGTCATCACGGCGAGGGCTCGCAGCATCTCGGTCTCGGCGACCCGCACGATCCCCTCGGCACACGCCACCGTCTCAAGGCCCGAGCTCGCGCGCGAGCGCTCGCCACCGCGCGCTCAGCTGCCTCGCGGTCGAGCCGCACGCCCCCCGCGAGCTCCTCCTCGGCGAGCAACCTGCCGAGCACGAGGTTCGCATCGGTCACGGTCGCTCGCTCCCCGCCCAACCCGTAACACGCCGGCCCGGGGTTCGCGCCGGCCGACCCAGGGCCGACCCTCAGCGCCCCACCCTCGTCGCGCCACGCGATCGACCCCCCGCCTGCCCCAACCGTGTGGATGTCCAGCGCGGGCAGCGCCAGCGGACGGCCCGCCACCGTGCGCTGCGCGGTCTCGGCCACGCGGCCACCCTCGATCACGCACACGTCGCAGGAGGTACCCCCCATATCGAAGCACAGCACGTCCTTTTCGCCCCCCGCCTCGCTGAGCAGGAGCGCCCCGCCGACCCCGCCCGCGGGCCCCGACAACACCGTCAGCGCGGCATGGGCGCCGGCCCGTCGCGCGTCGGTGAGCCCGCCGGAGGACTGCATCACCTGGGTCTGGGGCAATCCCCGCTCGCGGGCGAGTCTGCCGAGACGCTCCAGATAGGCGCTCAGCAGAGGGGAGAGGGCCGCGTCCACCTCTGTGGTGCACGCCCGCTCGTACTCCCTGAAGGTCCCCACCAGCTCGTGCGAGAGCGACAGGTGCGCGTCGGGCAGCCGCTTTGCGATCAGCTCCCCCAGCCTGAGCTCGTGCTGGGGATACGCATAGGAATGCAGCAGCACTACCGCCACCGCCTCGGGGGCGGCTCGCGCGAGACGCTCCAGCAGCAACTCGGCTGGCATTTTCGTCGAGCGTCGCGCAACGGCCCGTCAGGGCCCATCCGCTCGGGCGCGCCGAAGCGCAGCTCGGGCGGGGCCAGTGGCGGTGGCCCGGCCTCGCACAGGCGATACAGGCTCGCCCGCGCCTGACGCCCCAGCTCGATGATGTCCGTGAAGCCGTCGGTGGCGACAAGCGCCGTGCGCGCGGGTGGGTGGGCCTCCGAGAGCTCGAGTAGCGCGTTCGTGGCGACCGTCATGCCATGTGCAAACCGCTCGACCTGCCCCGCATGGGCGCCTGCTCGCACGAGCACCGGCTCCGATCGCCTGCATCACCCCCGCCTGCTGCTCTCCGGGCGTGCTCGGCGCCTTGGCGGTGAACGCCGTTCCGTCGTCCCTTACGAGCACCGCGTCGGTGAACGTTCCCCCGACATCTACCCCGAGCAGCATTGCCCGGACAGCCTAGGCCAAACCCTCCCAGTGCCCGGTGGTTGCATCCACTTTGCGTTCCCACCATGTCACTTGCCTCGTGCAAGTGACGAGGGAGTTAGGCCGCGGCCAGGCGCTCGCTGTGCTCCGTGTCGGCGAGATGCTGGTGGGACGGGCAATATCCGTTGTGCGGCAACGGCACGCGCTGGCACCCCGACCCCTTGCGAGTGGTGGCGCGACAGGTGGGAGGCTCGTCGGTGACCGCGGCGTGCGCCTCCACCGGATGCTCGATCAGGAATCGCTGAGCGAGACCGATGTAGCGCGTAACGGTCTGCAGTACGCGCTCCTGGGCTCCCATCGGGAAGTAGGTCCTGATGTCGTAGAAGAGTGTGCGAGCGGGCTTTGCGAAGTAGTGACGGTCGGTCGCCAGGCGTTCAACCGCCGACTCGCACGCATCCAGCACATGCTTGTGATTGGAGGCTCCCACGGCGTCGGGCCTCCTCTCCGTTACGTACGGAGCCAGCTCCCTGTAGATGGCTCGGCTGAACTGATACATAGTCCTGCTTGCTCCAACACCAATCCCCGCCAAAAAGACCGAACTTGCTAAGTATCCAAGCCATTCCTAAGGCTCACCGAAGTAATTCATTAAGCGCGGGTTAGCTTTTCGCCATTTGGGCGTTTTTTATAGGGCTCGAGGAAAGGGTCGTTCCTCGTGGCCTCTTGGCCGGTGGCGCTCGCGATCGAGCCCTTGACGTTGTGGCTCACTCCCACCCCCGCCAGGCGAGTTCCTCGTCGGCGCCCTCGACGACGACATGCTTGCCGTCGAGCCGGGCGTCCCGCTCGGGGTGGTCGGTGCGCGTGTGCGTCCCGCGGCTCTCCCGGCGCTCGAGCGCCGAGCGCGCGATCATGCGGGCCAGCGGATGTGGGTCCTTCAGCAGGCTCCTCAATCCCTCGGCCGAGCGTTCTATCCCGGCGTGTCCCCACAGCGCCGTCCTGGTGGACTGCTCGACCGGGGGTATCGGCGTCGAGACGGGCTCGGAGGTCCTCCCCGCGACGGGCGGCTCCTCCAGCGCCGCCAGCGCGGCGCGGCGCCCGAACACGAAGCACTCGCTCAACGAGTTCGACGCAAGCCGGTTCGCGCCGTGCAGGCCCGTGCAGGCGGTCTCGCCGACCGCGTACAGCCCGGCGACAGCCGAGCGCCCATTCAGGTCGGTGACGATCCCGCCGATCGTGTAGTGCGCCGCCGGCGCCACCGGGATGAGCTCCCGCGTCGGGTCGAGCCCCGCCTCGCGCAGCGCCCCCACCACGTTCGGAAACAGCCCCGGGTCTACCTCACGCATGTCCAGCCTCACCGAGCGCTCCCCGGTCACGTGCAGGCGGGCCTGGATCGCGCGCGAGACCTCGTCGCGCGGCGCCAGCTCGTCCACGAAGCGCTCGCCCCCCGAATCCTTCAGCGTGGCCCCCTCGCCGCGAATCGCCTCGGTGATGAGGAACCCTTCCCTGCCCCTGACCCCGATCACCGCCGTCGGGTGGAACTGCGCGAACTCGAGGTCCGCGAGCGGAGCCCCCGCGGCGTGTCCCAGCAACAACCCCTGGCCGATCGACCCGGGGGGATTCGTGGTGCGCGCCCACAACGCCGCCGCTCCCCCGGTGCTCAAGACCACCGCACGCGCCCCTCACGATACGGCCGACCGGCCGGCCGTCGGAGGGATCTCCGATCGGCCCGCACACCACGCCATAGCAGCGCCCCTCCTCGCACAGCAGGCCGCACACTCGCGCCCCCTCGATCACCTGCACCCGCTCCTGTGCGACAGCCAGCGCCGAGAGCTCGCGCAGCAGACGCCTCCCCGTGGCGCTCCCCCCGGCGTGCACGATCCGCCTCACCGAGTGTCCACCCTCAAGCCCGAGCGCGAGGCGCCCGCGGCGATCCGCGTCGAAGTGGAAGCCCAACTCCTCCAGGTCGCGCACACGCTCGGGTGCCTCCCTGACAAGCACCTCAGCCGCCGAGCGACGCACCGCGCCGCGTCCGGCCCGCTCGGAATCGCTCAGGTGCAGCTCCGCGCTGTCGTCCGCGGCCAGGGCGGCCGCGAGGCCCCCCTGCGCCCAATAGCTTGCGGTTTGCGCCAGCGGCATCGCCGACAGCAGCGCCACGCGTCCCCCCTCGCGCGCCGCGCACAGCGCCGCATATAGCCCTGCGGCTCCGGCCCCCACCACGACCACATCGACGTCCACCTGGCGTGTGCCCGCTCGCTCCCGTGAGAGTGCCGAGCCTCCGGCCGATCTCATCCGGCGAGCTTCACCAGCGCCGCCGCGAGCACCCCGAGCGACAGCACCACCACCACCACAAGAGCCACCACGAGGGCCTTCCATTTCGGCTGCGCCGCCAGGCGTGTGCGGGCGGCCGCCCCGCAGCGCAAACACCAGCTCTGTTCAGGCTTCAAGGGGGCCCCGCACAGAGGACAGACCTCGCGGGCCACGACCCCAACCGGCGCCGACGGAGGCGCGAGCGCGCTCACGTGCCGGTCGCGGGGGGTCGCAGAATCTGAGTTGGTTCGTCCTCGTCCCCCCGCTGCGACTCCTCCGCCCGCTCCCGCTCCTTTTGCTCAGGTGGCCCTGGTGGGGATACATGGGGGGACGCCGGTTTGGCGGCCACCGGAGTCCCGCTCGGCTTCGCCGCGGGAGGCGAGACGGGCGCAGGCGCGGCCCCCGGCTCCGTCGCTGGGGGTCGGGCTGAGGTGGGGGCCGGGGTCGCCGCCGGGGCCGGAGGTCGGGCCGAGGTGGGGGCCGGGGTCGCCGCCGGGGCTGGGGGGCGGACCGCCGTGGGAGCCGGGGTGGTTGCCGGGGCTGGACGAGCCGCCGTGGGGGCCGGCGCCGTTGCCGGAGCCGGAGCCGGCGAAGGAGACGCCTGGGATGACGCGGTCGGGGTAGGAGCGGGGGGCTGCGCTTGCGGGCTCACGGGGGCGGTGGAGATCGGCCGGTCGGCGTGCGCGTCGAACGCCAGGCCGCATCCCGGACAGAAGCGGTCGTCGCTGCCGTGGATGGCGGCACAGCGTGGGCACGCCGCGATCCCCACTTCACGCAGCACCGTCACCGGCCTGCGATCGCGCAGCACCTCTTCCAGCTCGCGTAGCTCCTTGTCGATCTGGCCCAGAGTCGCCAACTTCGCCAGCACGAGCTGGTCGTTGCGTTGGCCGAAGCGATGCAGAGTCGAACACGAGCCCGCCGAGGTCACGATAAGCCAGCTCGCGCGCCTTGCGCAGGAAGCGAGCCCGACGACGCATGCGTCCGCGCTCGCCAAAGCCCGGTGCCTCCGGTGTCTGCTCAGGTGCCTGCTCGGCCGCCGGCTGGGACACCTGCTCGGTCGCCGTCTCAGGCTTCGGCGGTGTCTGCTCAGCTCCCTGCAGCATCTGCTCAGCTTCGTTGGCGCCTGCCACGGCTCCCATGCTATCCGGCATCCGCGACGAGCGAGCGCCATGCGGCTGCCACCCGCTCTGCCATTCGCCTCGCCGAGAAGCGCTCCGCGCGCGCGCGGCCGGCGACGCGCGGGTCATCGGCGCTGAGATGTGGCAGGAGCGCAGCCCTGCCAGCGCTCCAGCTCGAACGGCGCGCACAGCGCCCCCTCCAACCCCTCCAGCGCCTGCTCATGGACCCCCACAGGCGTGGCCAGCACCGGCACGTCGCACGCAAGCGCCTCGAGCACGGCCAGGCCGAACCCCTCCCGCTCGGAGGGCACGAGTACCGCGCTCGCCGCGTTCACGTACAGGGGCACCCGCTCGGGGTCCACGCCGCCGAGCGTGAGCAGTCGCGCTCCAACGGCCTCGGCCAGGGCCGCGGCGCGGTCGTAGCGCTTCTCCGGGCGTGCGGGATCGGCCGGGAAGAGTAGGTAGGGGGTGTGTGGCTCCAAATTCAGCATCCCCCCCGCGTGCGCGTGGGGCATCGCTTTGAAGCGCACCATGTCCACCCCGCACGGGAGCACTTGCGCTCGCTCGCGCGCGCCCCGTCCCGGGATTTCCTGAACCAGCGCCTCGGACACCGCGGCGAGCAATCCCACTGTCGGGAGCACCGCGCGCGTGGCAAGACGCGTGCGCGGATGACGCACATCGGTGCCGTGCACGGTCAGGGCCCGGCCGCGCGCTCTCACGGTCAGCGCCGGCCAGGCGGTCAGGCCGAAGTGTGCGTGCACCACGTCGAAGCGCTCACCTCGGTAGCGCTTGCGCAGATGTCTCGCGGCGACCGCGAGCGCACCCCCGCCCGGCGGGAACTCGTACAGCTCCACGCTCAATCCCTCAAGTCCGCGCAGCGCTTCGACCTGGTCGCGCACGAACCGACCCCGCTCGGGATGGCCCGCGTCGGCGAGCATGTTGGACAGCACGAGCGCGCGCACAGCCCCGACCGTATCGCTCTGGAATGATGGGTCGCGTGACCAGCTCCCCGCCCAGCGACCCGTGCGCCCGTCCGATAGGCGTGTTCGACTCGGGCGTGGGGGGGCTCACGGTGCTGCACGAGCTGCTCGTACAGCTCCCCCGCGAGGACTTCCTCTATCTCGGGGACACCGCTCGCTTCCCCTACGGCGAGCGCTCCCCCGAGGAGCTCGCCCGCTTTGCCTCGGAGATCGCCGAGGAGCTATTGCGGCGCCGCGCAAAGCTGCTCGTGGTCGCCTGCAACTCGGCCACGGCCGCTGCCCTTCCGATCCTCGAGCGGCGCATGATGGAGACCACACTCGGCGTTGACGTGCTCGGGGTCGTGCGCCCGGAGGCCCTGCAGGCGGTCGCTGCCACCCACAGCGGGCGCATCGGCCTGCTTGCGACCCCCACCACGGTTGCAAGCTGCAGCTATGAGCGCGCCGTCGGCGCGGTTGACCAGCACGTCACGCTGCACCCGGTTGCCTGTCCCACGCTCGCGTCGATCATCCAGGAAGGCCACCAGTTCGACGAGCGGGCCGTCGAGAGCGTGCGCGACGCGTGCGCCCCGCTGCGCGAGGCCGGCGTGGACACGGTGATCCTCGGCTGCACCCACTACCCCCTGATCAGCCCGATGCTCCAACGCATGCTCGGCCCCCGCGTGAAGCTCGTCAGCTCCGGCGGGGCGCTCGCGCGACAGGTCGAGCACGCCCTCTCGACGCGGGGCCTCCAAAACCCTCGCGCCACGGGGGAGGGGGAGTACCGCTTCCTGTGCACCGGCGACACCCACGCCTTCAGAGAGCTCGGCACCCGTTTCCTGCAGATGCCTCTCGGCGATGTCGAGCACGTCGACCTGCAGAGCGTGGGAGCGCTCGCATGAGCACGGACGCGTCCTCACCCCCTGAGGCGACCACTGAGCGTCGCGGGCCCAAGCGCAGCTATCGTCGCCCCGCCGGCGGGCTGCGCCCAGTGGAGATCGAGCCCGGGTTCGTGCGCACCGCCACCGGCTCGGCCTTGATCTCGATGGGGGAGACTCGGGTCATCTGCACCGCCTCGGCGCAGGAGGGTGTCCCGCGCTGGATGACCGGCAAGGGAAGGGGCTGGCTGACGGCCGAGTACGGGATGCTCCCCGCCTCCACCGGCGATCGCAAGGCTCGCGACATCTCCAAGGGGCGCCTCGACGGCCGCTCGGTTGAGATCCAGCGTCTGATTGGTCGCTCGCTGCGCGTGGTGATCGACCTGAGCGCGCTCGGGGAACGTACGATCTACCTCGACTGCGACGTGCTCCAAGCCGACGGAGGGACACGCTGCGCCTCGATCACCGGCGCCTATGTGGCGCTCGCGCTCGCGTGCAAGCGGCTCCAGGCCAAGGAGAAGATCGAGCGCTCCCCGCTCATCGGCTCCATCGCGGCAGTCTCATGCGGAATCGTGGACGGGGGCGCCCTGCTCGACCTCGACTACGGCGAGGACTCGCGCGCGGAGGTGGACGCCAACGTCGTCATGACCGGCGAGGGTGGCCTCGTGGAGGTGCAGGCCACCGCGGAGCGCACCCCCCTATCGCGTGCCTCGCTGGACGAGTTGCTCGCACTCGCCGCAGCCGGCATCGAAGAGCTGCGCGGCACCCAGGAGCTGGTCCTGGGCACCGCTGCCTGAGGCGATCGTGGGGGCCCCTCACAGCCATCGCTCCGACGCCGAGCACCCGCAAGACGCTCCACGGCTTCTGCTGGCCACCCGCAACGAGCACAAGCGTCGCGAGTTCGAACGGCTGCTCCCCGGTTTTGCGGTGGACGCCCTGCCGGATGAGGTGAGCCTACCTCCCGAGGAAGGCTCCACTTTCGGCGAGAACGCCCTCGGCAAGGCCCACGCCGCCGCCTCGGCCACCGGCCGTGTGGCCATCGCCGACGATTCCGGTATCGAAGCGGCCGCTCTCGACGGTGCCCCGGGGGTGCGCTCGGCCCGCTACGCCGGGGAGGGTGCCACGGATGAGCAGAACCTCGCCAAGCTATTGGCCCAGGCTCCGCCCGGCAGCCCGTTGGCATACGTGTGCGCGCTTGCCCATGTCGATCCCACGTCGGGTGTCGAGCGGGTCTTCGAGGGTCGCTGCACCGGTCGCCTGGCAGAGCACCCGTGCGGGGAGGGGGGCTTCGGCTACGACCCCGCCTTTCTCCCCGACGACGAGTCCGCGGAGGTGACGATGGCCGAGCTGAGCGACGAGCGCAAGGACGCCATCAGTCACCGCGGTCGCGCGGTCCGCGCACTGCACGACTGGCTTACGACAAGTTGATCGCGGCCGCTCCCGCCACCGCGACGCTCAACGCCGCATAGCCCGTATAGCCGGAGAGCAGCAACAGCACGGCGGTTAGCAGCGCGACGAGCACCGTCGTGATCCAGGCGACGCGGGAGAGCGGCATGCCTTGCGTATTCTCCCTGGTCGTGCCCGAACCTGCTCCCTCGCCTGTCCCCCGCCATGGGGCCCCAGCTCCCGCCGTCGGCTTCGGCGACACGCTCGCTGCCCGCGTCAGCGAGCGCGAGTCCCAGATCGTGCTTGGGCTAGACCCCGATCCGATGGCGCTTTGGCCGGGGGTCGTCGCGCACGGCGAGGGTGCTCGACTCGACGCTCTGCCCGCCGACGATACGCCCGCGGGTCGCTCCGAGGACAACTCCGAAGACATGCCCTCAGGAGGCGGCTCGCGCGAGACGCGTGAGTTGGTTGCACGAGCGATGAGCAGTCAGTGCGCCGCGCTGATCGACGCGGCCGGGCCAGCGTGCGTGGCGGTCAAGCCCCAGCTCGCGCGCTTCGAGGTGCTCGGGGCGCCCGGCTGGGCGGCGCTGGAGGAGGTGGTCGCCTACGCGCATCAGGCCGGCCTCTTGGTGATCGCCGACGGCAAGCGCGGGGACATCGACGTGAGTGCCCGGGCCTATGCACAGGCGCTCATGGGGAGGATCGACACGCCCCTGGGGCCCCTGCGCGGGCTTGACGTGGATATGGCCACCGTGAACCCCCTGATGGGGGGAGACGCGATCGAGCCTTTCATCACGACCGCGCGCGAAGCGGGCACGGGAGTGCTTGCCCTGGTGCGGACCTCCAACCCCGGCGCCGCCGACGTCGAGGACCTCGAGCTCGCCGGCGGAGGCAGGGTGTGGGAGAGGCTCGCCGCGCTTGTAAACAGGCTTGGACGCGAGGGGGTGGGGGAGAGCGGTCTCAGTGATGTCGGCGCGGTCGTCGGGGCCACCGCCCCCGAGCACATCGTGCGCGCACGTGAGCTGATGCCACGCGCCGTGTTCCTGCTCCCCGGCGTGGGGGCGCAGGGCGGACGCGTCGAGGAGCTTGCCCCGGCGTTCGCCCCGGGCCGCGCCGGCGGGCTGATCGCGGCCTCGCGTTCGATCGCCGGCGCTCACCTCACCACGGGTGGAGACCCGCCCGGCGCGGCTCGCGCGGAGGCCGAGCGACTACGAGAGCTCGCCTGGCGATTCAGTTAGCGTCCGAGTCGACTCACGCAGGCACCGGATCTTCCTGTCTCCGCGTCCATGTCCGCTAGCCTCTGGGGAGCGCGAGCGGCGCCACCCGGCCTCGTCTTGCGCAGGAAGGCGGAAGTGACGCACTTGGTGTCCCACCAATGATCATCACGGTCACCCTCAACGCGGCGATCGACAAGTCGCTCTCGGTCCCCAACTTCCGCCTCGGGCGGCGCCACCGCACCGTCGAGCAGCGCACGATGGCCGGCGGCAAGGGCGTCAATATCGCTCGCGCGCTGAAGGCGCTCGGCCAGCCCGTGATCGCCACAGGCCTCGCCGGCGGAGTGACCGGCACGCACATCGTCGAGCAGCTCACCGAGGAGGCCATCCTCAACGACTTCGTGCGCATCCGCGACGAGTCGCGTACCAACACCTCCGTGCTCGACCCCACCAACGGCGAACAGACAGAGGTCAACGAACGCGGCCCCGCCGTCTCCGAGCAGGAGGTCGAGCTGTTCCGCGACAAGCTGCTCTACCTCGCCCGCGGGGCCGCCATCGTGGTGCTCGCCGGATCGCTCCCCCGCGGAGTGGAGCCAGACCTGTACGCCATCTTGATACGCGAGCTGCAGAAGGCCGGGGTGACGACCGTGATCGACACCGACGGTGACCCACTGCTGCACGCCGTGCGCGCCGAGCCCGACGTCGTCTCTCCGAACGTGCTCGAGGCCGAGGAGCTGGTGGGACACGAGTTCGCCGCCGAGGAGGAACGCCTGCTCGCGGTCCGCGAGATCGTCGAGCTGGGCCCCCGCGAGGCGATCATGACGATGAGCGACGGTTGTGTCGCCGACGTGCTCATCGACGGCAAGTCATCTTTGCGCCGCGCCCGTACCGAGCCGCGCGAGCCGATCGCCAAGCGCGGTTCGGGCGACGCCTTCCTCGCCGGCTACGTCGCCGCCCGCTACGAGGGTCGCTCCCCCGACCAGTGCCTGCGCTTCGGAGTCGCCTGCGGAGCCGAGTCCACCGGACGGCTCGGCGCCGGGCTGATCGACCCGAAGGAGGCACGGCGTCTGATGGGGTCCGTCGAAGTCGGGGCGGTCGAGCACCCGGCCGAGGTGACCTGAGACCCTGGGCTTCTGAGGCGGGCGAGAGTCGAGCGAGGCAAGGACGCAGCGAGCGTAGTGTGCTCCTGGCACATGAGGGAGCGAGGACGCAGCATCGCGAAGGCTGTCGCCGGCCTCAGCCGCCCGCGACGTCGCGGCGCAGGAACACCAGATACGCCGCGATCAGCGAAGGCACCGCGTATAGCGAGCACACCCACAGCGAGTGCCAGACCGGGGCCCAGTCGGTTGGGGTGCGAAGCAGACCGTGCCAGTTCTCATACTGTTCGGTGAGCAGGTAGGGCTTGATCCCTTCGAGCCCCGGGATTCCCGAGAGGATGAACAGCAGGATCGTGAAGCCAATGGTTCCCACGACCGCCGCGGTGCTGTTGCGCGTGGCGGTGGACAGCAGCACGCCGACGCAAACCACGGTGAGCAGCGGGATCAGGTAGCACGCGTTGGCGGCGAACACGAGCAGCAGGCCTTCAGGGGCGGACACCACGCTTCCGGAGAAGGTGGTGATCTGGTTGAACCCCCACGACAGCACCCCTCCGATAGTCGCCACGGCCGCCGATAGACACACGGCGAGAATCCCGTAGGTGATTGCCGCGAGCACCTTGGCCGCGAACACCTGACCGCGGTTGACCGAACGCGTGAGGATCGTCTTCAGCGTGCCGTTGCCGTCCTCGGCCGCTACGACGTCCCCGGCAACCAACGAGGCGATCAAGGGCAGGAAGAACACGGACTCGAAAAGCAGCATCAGCACCGGCGTGGCGAGCCCCGACTGCGTGATCTGGGCGGCAAAGATGCTGTCCCCACCGCCATGATCGTGATGCTGGTGCAGGTTCTGGACCACCACGAAGATCAACGGCAGAATCACCGCCAGGCCCAGGCCCATGTACGTGCGCTTCTGGGAGATGAGCTTGCGCAGCTCCCAGCGATAGACGGTGAGCGTTGAGGGTCTACGGGCGTAGACCGCTTCATGAGTTGGGGCCGGCAAGGAGGGGGACGCGGCGACGCTGCTCATAGGACAAGCCCCGGCGTGCCTGGGATTGCCTGTCGGGCGGGACTCACGACGCTCCCACCAGCGATCCTGTCGTGGGAGGCAGTCCGTCGCCGGCGGCCGGCCCAGGCTCGGCGCCGTCGCTTTCGGTCAGGCGGAAGAACAGATCCTCGAGCGTCGCGAGCTCGGGGTTCAGCGCGAGGATTCCCACTCCGGCCGCTCCGAGCGCGAGCGACAGGGCGCCGACGTCGCTCTCTTGTGCCTGGAATGCGATCCCGTGCTCGCCCGCGAGCGGGTGCTCGATTCCCTGGCGGCCGCGGATCACCTCCAGGGCGCGCGTGTCGTCGGTGGTCCGCAGCCGGTAGCCCGCGCCCCCCTGGCGGCGTAGGTCGGCGAGCGCCCCCTCGTAGACCACGCGCCCACGGTCAACGATCGCGACGCGATCGCACAGTTCCTGGACCTCGGGCAGTTGGTGGCTTGAGAGCAGCACCGTGATGCCCTCGTCGGCCAAGCGTCTGATCAACAGGCGCATATCGCGCATCCCAGCCGGATCGAGCCCGGTCGCGGGCTCGTCGAGGATCAAGAGTCGCGGGCGGCGCAGAAGCGCCGCGGCGATTCCGAGGCGCTGGCGCATCCCGTGCGAATAGCCCCCCACCTTGTGCTTGGCACGTGGGGCAAGCTCGACGATCGTCAATACCTCCTCGATGCGCTCAGAGGCGCCTTCGCCGTCGAGCGCCGCGAGCAGTTCGAGGTTCTTGCGGCCCGTCATATACGGATAGAAGCGAGGGGCCTCAACGAAGCCCGCCACGCCCTGGAGTGCCCGGGCGCCCTCGCGCAACGGGTCGCGCCCGAACAGCTCGACGGTGCCCTCGGTGGGAGTGATCAGGCCAAGCGCCATGCGCAGCGTCGTCGTCTTGCCCGCTCCGTTGGGACCGAGAAAGCCATACACGTCTCCCGCCTGCACATTCAGGTCGATGTGATCGACCGCGAGAACCTCCTTGTAGCGCTTGACCAGGCCGCGTGCCTTTACCGGCGGCGAGGCGTCCGCCGGGGCGTCGTGCGTCACAGTCCCCGCGCGAACGCTTCGATGGAGGCGGGCGTGACCGATCCCGCGAGCAGGTAGCGCACTCCCGAGCGCTCGAACGTCAAGAGGGTCCCGAGGGCGGTCGGAAGCTCTGATGCGCTCGTGCCGTTGACGTTCACTTTCTGCAGCCCTTCCATTTCCGGGGATTCCTTCTCGCCGGACTTGACAGGGCTTTCCACGAGCGCGATCGCTCCGAGACCCTTGCCGTGCGTGGTCACGTGTGGTGGACTGCTCCCGTCCGACGATGACCCGGTCTCCGCCCCGTGCTTGGCCGGGAGCGTGACCTCTTCGACCTTCGCGTCCGCCGGTGGCGTGAAGTCTAGGGTGGACGCCGCGACTGGGCCATAGGAGACTTCGGTGGCGGCCAGTTCGATAACCGGGGAGGCGCTGGTGGTCGAATAGACGGCGGCGCGTAGCGGCGCTCCATGGACCGCGTCCCATGAGAGCTCGGCGCCGCCGATCAATCCTCCGTCTTCGCGCGGGGACACGCGCACCGTATAGGCGGCCTGTCCTGCTACGTCTGTCGGCGTCGCGCCGGAGATGTCCGCGTGCTTGCTCGCGCGTGCAATGCCTTCTTCGATTTCGGCGACTGTCGGGATCTTATGATGATCGGAGCCCGCAGCTCCCGACGTGAGCTTGACGGCGCCTTGCCGATCGGCGCCGCCGGATACCTGCGAGCTGGAGCTGCCCGCCGAGCCTGATCCGTCGGCCCCGCTCACCGATCCCTGCTGCGGGGTGTAGCGGTAGAGCGTGTTGGTCGACGCGTCGTAAAGGGACGCCGTCTTGCCGTCCCACAGTATCTGTGTGTCCCCCTTTTCGGACTGCAGTTCCAGGCGCGCATGCCCGTCCGAGCCGATCCACAGTCGCCCTGAGGCGCCGGAGAGAAGCGGACTGGAAGCGAGCTGATTCGCTTCGCCGCCACCGCCGGCGAGGCCTGCCCCTTCGACCAGGTGGTTGGTGAGCTGGATCCGCGCGCTCACACCATCTGCCTTCGGCGCCGACAGCACGTCGTGGACGGCCTCGGCAAGTGGCTTGGGGGGCGGCGTCGGCCCTGACCCTATGGCTAGCGCCAGCGCGGTGGCACCGATGCCCACAGCCACGACCACGCCGCACAGGAGCAGTAGCCGAGAGAGCGAAACGTGACGGAGAAAGCTGCTCACTTCATCCCAGGGTAGCGCTCCTATATTGTCTCGCGCGCCAATGATCTACGGCTTCGTCATCTTCTGGGTCGTGCTCGGCCTCGCCGTGTTCTTCGTCGCCATGCGCGGCGGCCCGCGCGGCGCGCGCCAGTCGTTGCACACGGAATCGAAGGCAAGCCAACGGGCCGTCACGGTGGTCGTCGCGATCGTTTTCGCATTCGGCCTGGTGGTCCCCGCACTCGTGCTTGCCTTCAACGGCGCCAACAAGGCGAGCGTCGCGGTCGGTGGGGTACACCTGAACGCGGAGGAGCAACACGGCCGTGTGCTCTTCTCGGAGTCGTGCGCGGTCTGTCACACGCTTGCGGCCACGAAGTCTCAAGGGCACGTCGGTCCCAACCTCGATGTTCGTCTCGGGGCGCAGATAAAAACTCAGGCGGGCCGCAGGGCGCTCGTCCTCGGCGCGATCGCCGAAGGCCGCGCTCGCGGCCTCGGGCAGATGCCCGCCCAGCTCTACCAGGGCAAAGACGCCGAAGCCATAGCGGACTTCCTGGCTGCCACCGCCGGTCATTAGCCCCCGCCGACGGCGCTGTTAGCATCGCGCGGATGCCACGAGCAGCCGAGGCCCATGCTTGGTGGGCTGAAGTGGAGGATGTCCGCCGGCGGATCGAGCGCCGCCGCGCCCGTGAGAGGGTGTCGATGGAGCGCCGCGTCTCGACGAGTGACCGTCCAGCGGCGACTCCGACCGCACGCAGGGGCGTGCGCGAAATCCGACCCGGACGGCGACTGATCCTGGTCGAGAGCGCCGCTCCGCTCCCACGCGACGCGCGCAGGCGCCCGCGCCCGCGCGCCGCCCAACGCGTGGGGCCACGCCCTGACAGGATCGCCGCCTGGGCAGTCGCGCTAGGCTTCCTACTGGTCGTAGTCGCGGTACTGAGCGCCCACAGCTGATCGCCCCACGGACGGCTTTGGCCAGCCGTCCATGGCGGATGGCTGATTCATCCACTACGCTCCGCCACGATGGCCGAAAACGAGCAACCGAAGACCACGCAGGACGTCAAGGCGCTGGTCGCCGAACGCAATATCCGCTTCATCCGCTTCTGGTTCACCGACATCCTCGGTCAACTGAAGTCCTTCTCGATCAACTCCCAGGAACTGGACGACGCCTTCGAGGAGGGTATGGGCTTCGACGGATCCTCGATCACCGGCTTCAACGCGATCGAGGAGTCCGACATGATCGCCATGCCCGACCCCTCCACATTCGCGGTGCTGCCTTGGCGCCCGGAAGAGCAGGGCGTGGGGAGGATGTTCTGCGACGTCATCACCCCCGAGCGAACACCCTACGAGGGCGATCCCCGCCACGTCCTGCGCCGTGCGCTGGAGCGCGCCCACGCAATGGGCTTCGACACCTTCAACGTCGGGCCCGAGCTCGAGTACTTCCTCTTCAAAGACTCGAAGTCCACCGAGGTGCTCGACGAAGGCGGCTACTTCGACCTCACGACGCTCGACGCCGGCACCGACGTACGCCGCGAGACGGTGCTCGCGCTCGAGCAGCTGGGCATCCACGTCGAGTACACCCATCACGAGGTCGGCCCCTCCCAGCACGAGATCGACATGCGCTACGCCGATGCCCTGAAGATGGCCGACGACTGCATGACCTACCGCATCACAGTCAAGGAGTACGCGGTCAAGTACGGCTGGCACGCCACCTTCATGCCAAAGCCGCTGTTCGGCGAGAACGGCTCCGGGATGCACACCCACCAGTCGTTGTTCTGTGAGGGCAAGAACTCTTTCTACGACCCGAACGACCAGTATTTCCTATCGGATGTGGGCAAGGCGTTCATCGCCGGCCAGCTCAAGCACGCGCGCGAGATCTGCTCGATCTTCGCCCAGTGGGTCAACTCCTACAAGCGGCTCGTCCCGGGCTACGAGGCGCCCGTGTACGCCGCTTGGTCGCGCCGCAATCGCTCAGCGCTTGTGCGAGTGCCGCTGTACCACCCCGGCAAGGAGCAGGCTACGCGCATGGAGCTGCGCTGCCCCGACCCCGCCTGCAACCCCTACTTGACCTTTGCCGCACTGCTTCAAGCCGGGCTCGAGGGCATCGAGAAGGGCTATGAGCTGCCCGACCCCATGGAGAAGAACCTCTACCACCTCACCGCCGAGGAGCGCCGGCGCCTGGGGATCGAGCAGCTGCCTGAGTCGCTCGGCGAAGCGATCGAGATCACAGCGGAGTCCGAGCTGATGCTGCGCACTCTGGGCGAGCACATGTTCAATCGCTACATCGAGATCAAGCGCCAGGAGTGGGAGGACTATCGCGTGCAGGTAACCCAGTGGGAGCTCGACCGCTATCTGTCGATTCTGTAGGGACGCCCCCACGCGTCGCGTGGGGGAGGTGGGGTGTGGGTAGGTGGAGACGCGATGTGTCGCCCCCCGCATCGCGCGGGGTACGGAGTTGCGCCGTCCGCACTGCCGGTTAAGATGCCGACATCGTGCGTTTGCGAACCCTAATGTCGACGGGATCTTTGTTCGCGCTCGCGCTCGCGGTGCTCGCCGGTTGCGGGAGTAGCTCCTCCAGCAGCAACAACGTCGCTTCGAAGAGCGCCCAGGAGATCGTCAGCGAAAGCAAGACGGCCGCGGACGCCGCGACCGCGGTGCACGTATCGGGCACGCTCAAGACCGGCGGGTCGCCTGTCACGCTCGACCTGAACCTCGTCGCCGGTGAGGGCGCGCGCGGCGAACTCTCCCAGAACGGCGCCAGCTTCAAGATCATCTTGGTCGGCAACACGGCCTACATCAGCGGCAGCCCCGCCTTCTATCGCAGTCTTGGAGGAACCGCCGCGGCTCAGATCTTCAAGGGCAAGTGGCTGAAGGCATCGGCGAAGACAGGAGATTTCGCCTCCTTCAGCCAGCTCGCGGACATGCGTAAGTTGATCGACAGCACCCTCGCCGGGCACGGGGCCATCGTCAAGGGGTCCACCACCGTCGTCAACGGCCAGAAGGCGATCGCCGTAAACGACAGCTCGAAACAGGGAACGCTCTACGTGGCCACCACCGGCAAGCCCTATCCGATCCAGCTCTCCAAGGGTGGCTCGGAAAGCGGCAAGATCACGTTCGACCGCTGGAACCAGCCCGTAGCGATTACGGCGCCCGCCAACGCGGTAGACCTCGCGGAACTCAAGGCAGCCGGCAGCCACCAGTAGGCAAACAGGGCGACCCACAAGCGGCGCTAGCTGAGCAAAGGCGAGCCAATCACGCCCGCCGAGCGGCGGGGATGGGACACGCGATTGGGCGCATTGGGGCCAAGTGCCAGTGCATCGCCTGCAACAGGTGCCCGAATGAGGTCGGGTGGCGAGGCGCGATCGCCTTCACGAGATCGATCACCCCGGCGCTCTGGCGCTCGTAGTGCTCGTCTCCCGTCAGCTGCGCCAAGCGCAGGAGCCCCATCGCCGCGCTCGACCCGCCCGCGGGGATCGGCGAGTCCTCGAGCTCCTTGCGTCGCGCGATCAGCTCTTCGCCGTCCACGGCCGTCGAGAAGAAGCCGCCGTTCTCCGCGTCGGAGAAGCGCTCGATCAGCTCGTCCGCGAGCGTCCTCGCGTGTGAGAGCCAGCGCTCCTCGCAGGTGGCCTCGAACAACGCGATCAGGGCCTCCAGTAGGAAAGCGTGGTCCTCGAGGTATGCCCCGATCTTCGCTTCGCCCGCGCTATAGCTCCGCAGGAGCCGGCCCTCAGGGGCACGCAGCTCGCCCAGCACGAAGTCGGCGCACTTGACGGCCGCGTCCAGGTATCTGTGCCCGGCGTTGCTTTGCCCGGCGTCGCCCTCCCGCTCGCCGTGCTCGTCGCGCTGGGCGATAGGCCCACGCGCCCCCGCCTCGGCAAGCGCCGAGATCATCAGCGCATTCCAGCTCGTCAGGCGCTTGTCGTCGAGTCCGGGCCTCGTGCGTCCCGCGCGAGCTTCGAGCAGCCGTCCGCGAATCCGCTCGCGAGCCTCCGTGTCGGGTCGCGGGCCTCGATCCTCGAGAACGTTCAAGCCGGGTTCGGGATGGTGGGGATCGACAAAATTCCCCTCCTCGGTTACCCCCAGCCAGCGGATCGCCGACGTCGGCGTCCTCGCCGAGGACGCTCTCGAGCTCCGCCACCGTCCACACATAGAAGCTCCCCTCGACGCCATCGGAGTCGGCGTCGAGCGCACTGTAGAAGCCGCCCTCAGGGCCCCTCATCTCGCGCAAGGCCCAGTCGAGTGTGTCGTGGCATACCTCGAGCAGGTCGTCGTCCCCCGACAGCTCATACCCGTGGAGGTACGCTCGCGCGAGCAGCGCGTTGTCATAGAGCATCTTCTCGAAGTGGGGCACCGTCCAGTGTGCGTCGACTGCGTAGCGGTGGAAGCCCCCACCGACCCGATCGTGGATGCCGCCCCCAGCCATAGAGCGCAGCGTGTACAGCGCCATTCGGCCCTCGGCTGAGTCTGCGCTCGGTGGGTCGGGCGCGGCCTGGGGGAGGGAGGTGGGCGATACGGAGGAGGAGGCGAGAGAGGAGACCGATTCGCTCTCGCACCGCTCCCCAGCTCGGCACATCAGGAACTCGATCACCGACGCCTGCGGAAACTTCGGAGCTCCCCCGAACCCCCCGTTGACGGTATCGAACGATCCCCTCAATCCATCCAAAGCTTCTGTCAGCAACATCTTCTCGAGCGGGCCCGCTGTGGGCTTCAGCTGTGCCCCGCCGGACAGCCGCTCGCGCAACTGCTCGCTGCCGGCCCTGATCTCCTCGCCGCGTTCACTCCACGCTTCGCTCACCGCCAACAACACTTGGGTGAACGACGGCAACCCCGGGCGCTCTCGCGGTGGGAAATACGTACCTCCATAGAAGGGCAGCCCCTCCGGTGTCAGGAACACGTTCAGCGGCCACCCCCCGTGGCCCGTCATCCCCTGCACCGCCTCCATATAGAGGGCATCGACGTCTGGGCGCTCCTCGCGGTCTACCTTCACGCACACGAAGCTCTCGTTCATCAACCTCGCGGTGCCCTCGTCCTCGAAGGACTCCCGCTCCATGACATGACACCAGTGGCACGAGGAATAGCCGATCGAGACCAGCAACGGAGCGTCGCGCTCGCGTGCTCGTGCGAGCGCCTGGGGTCCCCACGGCAGCCAATCCACCGGGTTGCCCGCGTGTTGGCGCAGGTAGGGGGAGCTCTCGCCTGCCAGCGCGTTGGGGCTCATGCCGTTCAGCCCAGTCGCGCGAGCGCGGGTGCGAGAAAGGCCGGACGCAGCGAGTATCCGGTCGAGGGCGTCGGCGTCGGAAAGGCTTCGTGAAACGAGAGTGCGGTCGTGTTCGCCCTCGCGCTCGCGAGCTTCACCTTGGCCAGACGCACATTGAAGTGCCGTCCCCCGAGCGTCCCGCTCACATGTGCGCTCCCCCCCACATGGACCGTTCCCCTCGCCGCCAGTGAACCTTCGACGCGCACGTCGGTTGCGCGCAGGCGACCATGCTCGACCGGGAAGCTCCCGCTCAACCGCACCCCGTCCACGAAAGACAGGCCGTGCAAGCGCAGGGCGGTGGAAGTGAACTGCGCGAAGCCACCTCTCAAGCCACCAAAGCTCGAGCCGCTCGGGAGTTCCTGATCGGCTTGGAGCGTCGCCCCGATCACCTGCCGTTCGAGGTCGATGATCGTGTCAAGCACGGCCGCGAGCGTACTCCCCGCTCGACCGCTGAGCCCCCCGACGGCTTTCACGAACGCGAGCCTCCTGGGAGTGACCGGGGTTGGGGTAAACGGGTTGTGTGTGGCAGGGCAAGGCGATGCCGTCTCGCTGGAGAAGAAGGCCTTCACGGCCGCCCGTGCACACCCGCTGAAATCGGTGCCCAGCACCGAGTGTCCGGTATAGGGAACCACCACCACCTGTGCCCCCGGAATGCGCCCTGCCACCGTCACCGCTCCGGCGGTCGGTGTCCTCAAATCCTGTGCCCCGGACAGGATCAGGGTGGGTGCGCTCGGTAGCGCGCCGATGGGCGGCGGGGCGGGCGCGGCATTCGGCCAGCTCGCGCACCCGGGCAGCAGGCTGTCCGCCCACGCCGTGCTCGCGTCAAACGGGTAGAAGTCCGACGGGGGCGTGGCTCGCAGCGTGCCAAGCCCTTCGGCAAGACGCGTCTGTGGTGTGGCCGAGCGCTGCCAGGGGAACGATCCCTCTTCGCAGGTCGTGTCCACGAACAGCGCTTCATCGACCCCATCGGAGGAGCCCGCCAGCGGCGTCCCGGGCAGGTTCGGGATCAACCCCTCCGACAACAGGTTGAGGCGCAGGAGCGGACTTGGGTCGCCGTGCAACGCCGACTGCACCGCTGCCGGCAGCAGTGCCCGCAGCGAGGGATTCAAGTCTCCCGCCCCGATCAGGTTGAGCAGGTCCACGTTGGACAAGCTCGCGGGGTGGCGCCTCCCGGATCCGTCGTACACGTATCCACTAAGCGCATGCCTGTGCAATCGCGCCACCAGCGCCCCCAGGTCGCCGAGCGGGTCGGACGTGATCCCGGCACATGCCCTAGCCGAGCAAAGCTCTTCGAATACCGGCTTCATCGCCTGGAACATCCCCACCGAAAACGGATCGGAGCGCTCAGGCGGCACTACAGAGTCGAGCACGAGCGCTTCCACGTCCCGGGGATGTGCTTCGGCGTACTCGAGCGCCACCTTCGTGCCATAGGAGACACCGAACAGCACCAGCTTTTCATAACCGGTGGCCTGTCGGATCGCCTCAATGTCGGCCACCGATTCCTGCGTCGTATAGGAGCCACGCTTGGCCCCGATCTGCAGGGCACATCGTTCAAAGGCCGGCCCGATCCTCCCGAAAGCTTCGGCTTCCAGCGCTGGGCAGGCCAGTGCCCCCGAGGCCCCCGTGCCGCGTTGGTCGAACATGAGTAGGTCGCGCGTTCCGAGTGCCGCGCCGAGGACCCTCGCCGTAGCCTGGGCGAGCGGTATAGCAGCCTGCCCGGGCCCTCCCGCAAGCGCCACAACGGCAGCCCGGCTTGGTGCGGTTCCCGCCTGCAGGCGCTCGATCTTCAGCGTCGTCGCCCCCGGCACCCCCCCGCTGCGATCGAGCGGGACGCTCAGCGTCGTACACGAGAACCCCGAGCCGCTCGAGCACGCGCCGAATGCGAGCGCCTCCGCCGGCGCGGTTTGGGTTGCCGCGAGGGCCATCGATGCGAGCGGCGCGCTCAGCAGGAATATCAGGAGCCGTCGCACCATTCCCGCAGACGTTATCGACACCTCACGGTCTCGCCGCATCACGCGCGGCGTCTCGCGAGCCCCTCATGCTATTCCCCACTGAGCGATTCCAGGGGTCTCGAGGTGGGAACCGTGAGGTGCACACGGTGTCCCCCCAGCACGCCGATGAGCGTTCCGCGTGCGTTGATCCTGACGTTGCCGTGCGCCGCCTTTGCGCCCCCGATCCGGAGCGTCATGTCACCACTTGGAGAGCTCTTGCCAGAGACGGTCACGCCGGGGACGTAGGAGTAGCCGTGCAGGCCCACGCGCTCGTGGGCTCGCGCCCCCCAACCGCCCCTCAGGCCGCCGACGCTCACCGACGAGAGCGCTTCGAACAAACTGATCCCACCGGTCTGTTCGAACGCGGCAAGGGTGAGCTGGCGCCCGAAGTCTTCCAGCGTGAGTAGCGTCGCCGCAAGCGTGCGCCCCACCTTGCCGCTGCTCCCGCGCGCGGGCGCCACAGCCCTCAGGCTGGACGGTGCGAGCGGAGTGGGCAACAGCAACGGGGGTGGCTTGCTCTGCCTGCATTGCTTCACCTTCTTGCCACTGAAAAGTGCTTTCAGCGCGTCATGGGCGCACGAGGTGGGGTCTGAGCCGAGGACGGAGTGACCCGTATTGGGCACCACCAAGAGTTGCGCGTCGGGGATCTGGGCTGCCACCTCTCGTGCGTTCGCCGTCGGTGTGCGCAGGTCGTTCGCCCCGCTCAGGATGAGCGTCGGCACGTTCGGCAAGGGCGCCTCGTCCTCTTCGGGCCCCCCGGGTGTCGCCGGCCAGTCGGCGCACACCGGCACGTCGCTGAGCGCCAGCGCGTTGGCCGGGGTAAAGGGGGCGAATGTCCTTCCCGGTGCCTTCCTCAGGGCCGCGATCGCTTCGAGTAGGCGCGCCCGCGGGCTCCCAGCCCGCTTCCAGGGGAAGGCCGTCTCGTCGCAGATCGTGGAGTAGTAGAGCGGGGAGTCGAACCCCTCGCTCAAATCCTGTTCCCCCCCTTCGGATTCCCCTTCGGCGCGTCTCATCAACCGTGCCAGCGGCGCCGCGTCCCCGCCCACGGCCGAGCGCACCGCGGCCGGGAATTCTGAGCGCAGGACCGGGTCCAGGTCTCCCTGGAACAGAACCCCGATCAAGTCGTTGGAGGAGATGTGCGTGGTGGTGGCTTCCCCTTCTTCGTCGACCACGCGTCCGCTCACCTCGCCCCGCCCCATCCGCTTCACAAGCCTCGCGAGGTCGCCCACGGGGTCGCGTGTGATGCCCGAACACGCGCCTCCCCGGCACAGCTGCCGCAGGACACGCCCCACCGCTTGAAAGCTCGTCTCGTCGAACGGTTCCGGCCCCGATGGGGGCACCACCGAGTCGAGCACAAGGGCCTCGACATGACTCGGATAATCCTGTGCGTAGCGCTCGGCCACCTTCGTCCCGTAGGAGGTCCCGTACAGGACCAGCTTTTCATAACCCCCCGCCTGGCGGATCGCCTCGATATCGGCCACCGTGTCGGCCGTGGTGTAGAGCCCCCGGGTCGTCCCGATCTGTCCCGCGCAGATTGCCACAGCCCGCGGGGCCCCTCCTCCCCTCAAGTGTTCGAAGGCGGGGCACGAGAGCGGATGCGAGAGGCCCGTGCCGCGCTGGTCGAAGGCGATCACGTCGCGTGTCGAGGCGATCGGGCCGAGCAGCAGGCCGAACTCGCCCAGGAACGGGATCGCCGCCTGTCCCGGCCCGCCGGCCAATGCGATCACGGCGTCTTTGGATTCCCCCACCGGCGCACGGTGGCGGCGCATCGCGAGCGTGATCGTCCCCGGGGCCCCTCCGCTCGGGTCCAGCGGGACCGTCAAGTGGCCACACGCGAGGCTGTTGGAGTCCCCACAGGGCTTCCACGCAATCTCAGCGTCCGCCAGGCTAGCCCATGACAGGACACAGATCCCCACAGCCAGGAACAGGGTCGCGAGTGTCCCGGCGGCGCGTCGCATCAATCGGAATCTAGCGGACAGTGTAGGCTCGCGCTCCAATGCCCCTCGATCGCGAAACTGTCGATTCTCCAGGCGCCCCGGTGGCGATCGGGCCCTATAGCCACGCTGTTCGCGCCGGCTCGCTGCTCTTCTGCTCAGGCCAGATCCCGCTCGATCCAGTCACCGGCGAGCTGGTCGGAGCGACTCCCCCCGAGCAGGCGCGCCAGTGCCTCTCCAATCTGACCTCCGTGTGCGACGCGGCCGGAGCGTCGCTCTCCGATGCAGTGCGCCTAACCGTCTACATGACCGACCTCTCGGCCTTCGCGGAGGTGGGGGAGGTCTATGCCACGTTCTTCCCGGACTCCCCACCGGCGCGGGTGGCAGTCGGTGTAGCGGCACTTCCTCGTGGCGCCCAGGTCGAGATCGACGCCATCGTGGCTCTCAAATAATCCAAATTAGGGAGACAGGGCCGCATGCGGCCCTGTCCCGGACCGTGCATGCACGGTCCGGCCGACCGGCGCATGCGCCGGTCGGTTTAGCTCATAAGTCGCATGTACTCCGCGCCGACCCCGCATGCGCCGGTCGGAACAACATCAACCCTCGCGCAACTCGGCCCTTCTGATCTTGCCGCTCGCCGTCTTCGGCAACCCCTCGGCGAACTCCACGATCCGCGGGTACTTGTACGGCGCCGTCTCGCGCTTGACGTGCTCCTGCAGCTCCCTCGCCAGCTCTTCTGAGGGCTTATGTCCCTCGCGCAGCACCACGATCGCGCGCACCACCGCTCCGCGCTCCTCGTCCGGGGCGCCCACCGCCGCGGCCTCCGCTACCGCCGGGTGTGCCACCAGCGCCGACTCCACCTCGAACGGGCCAATTCGGTAGCCCGCAGAGATGATCACGTCGTCGGCGCGCCCCTCGAAGCGCAGATACCCGTCGTCCTCCTCGACCACCTGGTCGCCGGTGTGCCACCGGCCCTGCTCGCGCCGGTCCTCGACGCTCCACCCTCCATCGGCCTTGCGCGTAACGCCCTCGCCGAGGTATCCGAGAAAGAAGGTCGGAACACTCTTTGGATCGGCCGTCAGCTCCCCCTCGACCACGGTCAGGCGGACTCCCCGGAGGGCCCTTCCCATCGACCCCTCACGTGCCTCTATGCCGATCCCCATACCGGTCATCTGGCCCGTCTCGGTCTGCCCGTACCCGTCGCGGATATCGAGTCCCGTGGCGTCCCTCCACACCGTCAGCACCTCTGGGTTGAGCGCCTCGCCCGCCGCCACCATCCCCTTCAGGCTGGGCAATCCCCGTAGCGTCGCCCGCTTGGCGATCACCCGGTACTCCGTGGGGGCCATGCACAGCACGTTCACCTGCTCCCGCTCGATCAGATCGAGTCGCTCGTGTGGGTCAAAGCGCGCGTCGTGCAGCAGGGCGCTCGCTCCCATCAGCCAAGGCGCGATGAACACGTTGCGCGCCGACTTGCTCCACCCGCTGGCCGCCGTGCACCACACGAGGTCCCCCTCTTCGGCGCCGAGCCACTGCTCGGCCTGCACTCTCTGCCCCTGCAGGTAGCGCTGGGCGTGCACCACCGCCTTCGGCTCCCCCGACGTGCCGCTCGTGAATGTGATCAGGGCCGGCTCGTCCTCGGCCAGCTCTGCGTGGGGGGCGTCGTGGTCGGACAGGGGGGCCCGGGGGTGTTGTGTGTGTTGCTCCAAATGGCTTGCCCCACGCGTACGCGTGGGGCGCCCCTTTTCGCGGACACTGTCCTCCAGACCATTTCCCGGAGCCCACATCACCGCACAGCCCGGCCGCGCGCCCTCGAGCTGGGCCCGGTTGCGAATGTCGGCGACGATCAGCCTCGGGCGCGCCACGTCCAGGCGCAGGCGCAGATCCTTGGCGCGCAACTGCTCGGTGCAGGGCAGCACCACGGCCCCGATCCGAAAGCAGGCCATCATGCTCAACACCCACTCGGGCCGGTTTCCGATCAGGGTCATCACGACATCCCCGCCCCCAACCCCACGCGCGAGGAGCTCCCCCGCCAGGCGCGTGCTGCCCTCCTCAACCTCGCCGAACGTCCACTCGCGGCGTGTCCCATCGCGTGCGAGCTCCACAAGCGCCAGGCGCTCGGGTGGCTGGGCTTCCAGGACGTCGCGGGCGAAGTTCATCGCGCCGCAGTCTGCCATCTCGGGGCATTCGTCCCCCCACGACGCACTTTGTCTCGCCACGCCCAGGTATCCTGCGAAGAGCGCCCGATCCCCGACCCTGGAGTGCCCCAACCATGGCCGTAGCCCCCGCCCCCTACACCGAGAAGACCGACGAGCAGAAGGCCATCACCGAGATGGTGCGCCAGTTCGCCGACGAGCAGATCCTCCCCAACGCCGAGCACTACGACCACGAGGACCTCTTCCCCGAGCCCATCGTCGAGCAGATGAAGGAGCTTGGCCTGTTCGGGGTAACTATCCCCGAGGAGTACGGGGGGATGGGGCTCGACCTCACCACCTACTCGATGATCGTCGAGGAGCTATCGCGCGGTTGGATCTCGATCTCGGGCGTCATCAACACCCACTTCATCGGCTCCTACCTGCTCATGAAGTTCGGCTCCGAGGAGCAACGGCAGAAGTACCTTCCGCGCATGGCCACCGGCGAGATACGCGCCGCCTTCTCACTCTCAGAGCCCGAGCTCGGCTCGGATGTGCAGGCGATCAAGACCTCCGCCAAGAAGGGCGAGGACGGCTCCTACGAGATAAATGGCCAGAAGATGTGGGTCACCAACGGCCTCATGTCCGACCTCGTGTTCGTGCTCGTCAAGACCGACCCCGACGCCCAGCCGCGTCACCGGGGCTTCACCTGCTTCATCGCCGAGAAGCAGGGTGGAGTCTCTGAGAACATCGGTGAGCATGCCGGACTGACGGTCCCCCCAAAGCTCAAAAAGATGGGCTACAAGGGCGTCGAGTCCACCGAGCTCGTCTTCGACGGTTACCGTTGCCCGGCCGAGAACGTCCTAGGAGGCGAGGAGGCCGGCCTCAACAAGGGCTTCTCGCAGATGATGGACGCGCTCGAGGTCGGTCGCGTCAACGTCGCCGCCCGCGGCGTGGGTATCGCCCAGCGTGCCCTGGAGCTCGCCCTGCGCTACTCCCAGGAGCGTAAGACTTTCGGCAAGCCCATCGCCGAGCACCAGGCGATCCAGTTCAAGCTCGCCGACATGGCCACCCAGGTCGACGCCGCCCGTCTGCTCACCCTGCGCGCCGCGCGCCTGAAGGACGCCGGCGAGCGCTCAGACCTCGAGGCCGGCATGGCCAAGCTGTTCGCCTCCGAGGCCGGCCGCTTTTGCGTGGAGGAGTGCTTCCGCATCCACGGCGGTTACGGCTACTCCAAGGAGTACGAGATCGAGCGCCTCTACCGCGACGCTCCGCTGCTCTTGATCGGCGAGGGCACCTCCGAGATCCAGCGCATGGTGATCGGCAAGAAGCTATTGCAACGTCACAGGATCTGATCTCTGTGGCCCGTACTCGGAACCTGAAGGGGGGCGACTGATGTCAGAGGACGCCAAGAGCCTGATCGAGAAGGCAGCCCGGCACTTCGTCGAGGAAGTCCCCGCGCTCGCCCCCATGACGCTGGTCGTCGGCGTCGAGCTGCAGGGCCGCGGCGACGTCCAATTCTTCCGCCTGCAGATGCCCGAGGTACAGGTCACCAAGGGTCCCCCCGACGACGCCCGCATCACCGTGCAGATGCGCCGCGAGTTCTTCAACATCATGGCCAACGAGGGCAAGGTCCCTGACTGGATCGAGGCCTTCACCTACGGCAAGGCCAAGGCCACGGGACCTTCCCAGTACTTGAAGCTGATCGCCAACGTCGTCGACAAGCAGCAGGAACGCGAACGGCTAAAGACAGCTCGTAAGCACAGCTGAGCACTCCCGAGAGGCAGGAACTAGCCCGTATCGACTCAAGCGTCTAGTGGTAGGCGAGGATTTGCTGCGCCAAGAAGGCCAGCGAGGCCAGCATGAAGACGCACATCACGATGAGTGAGAAATTTTCGCTCACGGCCTACATACCATAGCGTCAGCGGTGGCCATGGTGTTGAGGCGGCTGCTCATGTGTCATGGGTGATCGCTCGGCTCATCGCACGCGCGTGGGTGCCGAGGCGGCGAGCTCGTTCCCATTTGAGTCAATCGCCCACGCCTCGACGTAGGGAGCGCTGGTCGTCACGGTCGCGGTCGTCTCGAAACCATGCTTCGAGACCGTCGTGAGCGGCGTCAACAGGCTCGGGGAGCTTCCCGCGAGCAGCCTCCACGAGGCCACGTCGGTCGCTCCATTCCAGCTCGTCTGGACCACCACGCTCCCCCCGCTGCGCCTGGCCACGACCGCCGGCGGCGTTGAGGGGTGGCCACTCCAGGGAGACAGGTAGGTGCGGAAGTCCTGCACGTTGTGCCCGAGCGTTCCGTCCAGCAGCACGTGGCCCGCGGAGTCGTACTCGGTGAAGTTGGGGAGGTTGCCATAACCCATGAGCCAGTGGTCTCCGGGCAGGCTGAGCATGTTGCCCTGTGCGGGCGCCAGCAGCGTCTTCGAGGGGTTCACGAAAGCCTTTGCCAGCGCCACGGTCTTGGCGGTGAAGTCTGGCTTGAGCAGCACCCCGCGCGACTGCTTCTCGCGTGGGGGGGTGGAGCCGTTGTCGAAGACCGAGATCAGCCCGCCGGGCTGCCACTCGGCGTCATGCTGCCAGTAGGTTTTCGTACCCGGGGCGAGCTTGAACGTCGAGTGCTTGCCGCCGAGCTGCCAGTTGAAGGCGCCGGTCCTGATGTCGATGTCATACAGCGCCCACGAGTTGCGCGCCGACACAAGCACGTCACCGGAGTTGCCCGGATCGATTGAGTTGAGGTGGATGTAGTCCCACGGGTTGCCGTTGTGGGGGATCGGGTTGTAGGAGTCGTGCTCCGGAATGTGCCCGAGCGCATGCCACTCCCACATGACGAGACCTGTCTTGACGTCGATCTCCTGCACCACCGAGTCGGTGAGCACCCCGTTCGCGGGGCCCCTCAGTGCCGTGGTGCCCATGCGGATCGGGTCGAACTCGTCGATCCACGCGGTCCCCTGAGGGGTCAGCCTGAACTGGTGCAGGTCCGCTCGGTAGCCGTTGCCCGCTCTGACCGTCGCGAGTTGTTTGTAGGAGCCGTCGTAGACGACGTCCTTGCCCTGGCCGAAGCCGACCTTGAGGATGCGTCCCTGCCACCAGGTGAGCACGGGCTTGCCTTCGTACTGCTGCACTTCGAAGTCAGTTGACTGTTCGCCCGGGGGCAGCGGGTGAAACCAGACGAGCGTGCCATCTTGTTCAGAGATCATCGGCCCGGGCGTCCCCTTGCCCTGATAGGGCGCCATGAACAGGTCACCCGGAGCCGCGCCGGGCTGTGCGTGTGTGGTGACGGTCACCGTCGAGGGCGTCAGCGTCGGCGCGGAGGCGTAGTGCCGCACAGCGCGGGGGTCGCCCGGATTGTTGGGGAACTCCGCCTGGCTGACCGTCGCCTGGTGGGCCACGGTGAAGACCGTCGTGACCGGCTTTTCAGGAGTTCCCGGTCCCTCTCCCACGAGCGCGTGGACGGCGACCTGCTCGCCTGCCCGGAACGGCGTATTCGGGACGAAGCTCGCCCCCGTCCCGGTCGAGTAGCGCTTTAGTTTGCCTGGATGGTTGCCGCTGTGGGACCCCACCACGCTCACGTTCGCGACAGTCGTGCCGGCTTCCCCGAGGAAGCTGATCTGGGTGGAGGGCGAGGCGTCCTCCGTGCCGGGCAGGGGGGACACCGCGAGCGAGTTGGCCTGTGCCTCAGCGCGTACGGCTTTTGGCGCGATGGGCCCCGACGCCGCGCGTCGAGGAGCCCGCGTCGCCGCACGCGCACAGGCTTACGCACATCGCCAGCGCGGCCGGGAGCACGGTCGCGCGCATCGTCATCGAATCACCCGCGAGGTGAACGGCGCGGAAGCCCCAATCGCTCGACCCTTGGCATTGAGCGCTTCGACCTTGAAGCTCTCATAGCTCGGTCGCACCGGGATGGCCGTCTCGAACCCAGACTTGGCGACGGTCGTCACGACCGCCGGCCTACTGGCGTCGGGTCCCCCCAGGATCCTCCAGGATGCGACCTGCGGTGGCGCCGTTCCAGCTTGCGTACACCGTCGTCTTGCCATCCGTTTGGCGAGCGGCGCCCGCGGGCGGCGAGAGCGGCAGGCCGACCCACTGCTCCAGCGTCGCCCGGTAGGTGAGGTCCGGTCGGGGGAACTCACCTTCAAAGAGCAGCTTGCCCGATCGGCTGTACTCGGAGAAGTAGGGTTCCGACCCCCAGCCGACGAACACGTTGCCGTTGCGGAAGCGACTGGGAGCTGCCCATGTAGTCCGCGTCGAATTCGCTGTCGCGGGTGTACTGGGCGACGAGGGTCGCCGTCCGCGTGGGCTGGTCGAGCTTGAGCTCGAGGCCCCTGGACGGTCCGTTGGTGGACACGTATGTGCCTCCGCCGGTGATCTGGCAGCAGTGATCGTCGAACATCGTGACCGTCGAGTCGTTCGGGCGCAGCACCACGTCGTGCTGCCACTCGAAAGCGGCGTCTCGCGCCGAACTTGAAGCTCGAGTGCCTGCCGCCGAGGGTCCACTCGATCTTGCCGGTGCCGATGTCGACCAGGTAGGCGGCCCAGGTGTTGCGCATCGAGACGAGGAAGTGCTCCGTTGCCGATCTCATGTCGATCGAGTTGACGTGGTAGGCGTCCCACGGGAACCCGTTGGTCGGCAGCGAGGCGTAGGAGTCGCCTCAGCGGGATGTGATCGAGCGCGTCCCAGGTGCACAGCAGCTTGCCGGTCTTGAGGTTGTACTCCTGCACAGCCGAGTCGATCAGCGCGCCGTTGTAGGCACCGCCGTACTTGGAGAGGTCGATCGGCCACGTTCTTGTTCGCGGTCACCCACGCGTCGTCGCCGCGGATCACGAACTCGTGCAGGGTGAGGACCCAGCCGTCCGCTCCCTTCAAGCGTCGCGACCTGTCTGGTAGTGCTGGTTGACGACCACGTACTCGCCGCTCTCGGTTGAGCCGGTGTTCGTGACGACCCCCTGCCACCAGGCAAGCGCCGGCTTGCCTTTGTAGGTCTGGAGGCTCAGGTTGGAGGCGACGACGTTTTCGGGCAACGGTCTGAACCACACCGGCTGCAGATTGCGGTCGAGGATCAGCGGCCCGCTCTGGCCGACCATCGGCGGGTCGCTCAGGTCGTAGAAGTTGGCCGTGAAGATGTAGCCGGGCGCCAGCTCCTTGGTAGCCATCGGCGTGGTTGCTGCGCAGCTTCGGCGGGTGAAGCGACGGGGCGGGCACGAAGCTGTAGGTGCCGTTGGTGGTGTAGGCCCCGATCGGAGCACCGTGAGAGCCGGCGAACGCGAGGTCGAGCGCGACGAACGCGACGACGATCGACGCCGACGTCACCGACGCCGAAGCCGGCGCGCTCGCCGGTACTCACGAGGGCCGGCGGGCTTCGCGGCAGCGCAGCGTGAACGTCACCAGCGCCGCCGCCGCGGCCAGGCCGGCGCCGATCAGGTAGGCGAGCCGGAAGCCGTCGGTCAGCGCCTGCGGCACCTGCTGGCCGTCGCCGATCAGGTGGCGTGGTGCGCTGCGTCGCGAGCGTGACCAGGATCGCGAGCCCGAGCCCGCCGCCGATCTGGCGCGAGGTGTTGACGAGGCCCGAGGCGAGCCCGGCCTGTCCCTCCTTGGCGCCCTGGGTGGCGGCGATCGTCGACGGGACGATCGACATCGCGATCCCGGCCGCCGTCAGCAGCCCAGGGATCATGATGTACACGATCGCGCTGCCGCTGGCCCCGATCCTCGCGAGCAGCAGCATCCCGCCCGTCAGCATGATCAGCCCGCCGCCGAGCACCGGCGCGCACGCCGAAGCGGCTCACGAGCTGGCCGGCTGCGCGAGGCGACGAGCATGATCATCAGCGTCATCGGCAGGAAGATCAGGCCGGTGTTCAGCGGCGAGAGGCCCGAGCACCTGCTGCAGGTAGAGGGAGCTCACGAACCACATCGGGAACAGCGACGCGCTGAACAGCAGCACGATCTTGTTCGCGATCCGCAGCGGCTTGGTCAGCTCCTTGAAGGGGATCAGCGGCTCCGAGGCCAGGCGCGTCTCGATCACGCCGAACAGCCGCAGCAGGGCCAGGCCGACGAGGATCGGGCCGAGCGCCGCCGGTTGTCCCAACCGGCAAGGCCCGCTTCGACGACGCCGTAGACCAGCACCATCTGGCCGATCGTCAGCGTCAGCGCGCCGGCGAGGTCGAAGCTGCGGGGCGGGTGGGATCCTGATCCTCGGCGACGCTCGCTCACGACCGCGTAGGCGACCAGCGCCGCCGCGATCCCGATCGGAGGGTTGATCAGCAGCACCCAGCGCCAGCTGAGCTCCTGGGTGATGATCCCCCGAACAGCATCCCGGCGGCGCCGCCGGCCCCGTTCATCGCCGCCCACAGGCCGATCGCGCGATTGAGCTTCGGGCCCGGCGGGAACGACGAGGTGATGATCGCCAGCGAGCACGCCGCCATCAGGGCGCAGCCGAGGCCCTGCACCGCGCGAGCGGCGATCAGCATCGCACGGTTCGGCGCCAGGCCGCCGGCCAGCGAGGCGAGCCCGAACAGCATCAGCGCCGCGACGAATGTCCGCGCGCTGACCGAAGCTGATCGGCGGCGCGGCCGCCGAGCATCAGGAAGCCGGCGAACGTGATCGCGTAGGCGTCGACGACCCACTGCAGGTCGGCCGAGGAGAAGCAGAGGCTCAGCTGGATCGACGGCAGCGCCACGTTGACGATGCTCAGGTCGAGGATCACCATGAACTGCGCCACGCAGCAGACGACCAGCAGCCATGCCTCGCAGCCCGAGTCTGCTCGCGCTCGACCGATTGTCTGCGGACTTGTCGGCACCACGGTGCTCACGCACGCTCCGCAGGTGCTCATCGAGGAGTTGTGCTCGTGCCGGAGGGCGATTGCCAAAAATCCCGGGGTGGAGGCATTGCGGGGCGGTGCGAAAAACGCCTGTCCCTCGCGCGCGGTAGAGGCGTTGCGAGCGCCTGGTAGGGTGGGGCCTGTGGGCCTTCAAATCCGTGAGCGACGAGAGGAAACCGGCCGATGAAACGAACGTCACTGGCCGCCATGCTCACGCTACTGGCCGATCGATCGCCGGCCACCGTGACGGTGGCGGGGTGCGGCGGTAAAGCAACGAGCGGTTCCGACCTCGACGCCGACGAACGGCAGCACGACCTCCACGACGCCAGGCACCGCACCACGCACCCCCCGCAAAGCCGGCCTCCGAACCGAGGACCTCGGCTCACCCAGTCGCCGTCCTCGCACCCCGAAGGTGGGCGGGCGGTCGCTGAAACGGAGGCGGGCGTAGGCGGTGACCGGTGGGTCGCGAGGCGTCCAGCACGCGGCCGGCCGAGTTGAGCGCTTGGACCGCCACGTAGGGCGTACTTCTTGGGCAGCATCGTCGAGCTCTCGAAGTCGCTGGCGGGGATCGTGCTCCGCGGTTCAAGCGCTTGGGACGTTCCCCGCCGAGCACGCGCCAGGAGGTTACGTCGGTCGCGCCGTTCCAGCTCGTGTGCACGATCGTCTCTTCGCTCGTGTTGTTCAGGTTGGCGAGCACCGTCGGTGGGGTCAGCCGGGCGCCCGCTCCAGGGGAAGCGGAAGCCGCGGTAGGTGTCCATCTCTAGCGGCAGATGAGCGTCGAAGAGCAGCGAGCCTGCCTTGGCGTACTCGCTGATCTCGGGCACCCCGCCGTAGTCCACCACCGCATTCCCGTCTGGCAGCGTCTGCATGTTGCCCTGGCTTATCGATAGCAGTGGGCTTGGGTGCGTATAGGCGGAACGCAGGCGCGCTTCATGGGTCTTGAAGTCAAGTGCGATCCGCATGGCACGCGACTCGCGGTGGATGGGCGGGTTCGAGCCGTTGTCGAAGAACGTGACCCCCCCGTCCGGGAGGATGCGGCCGTCGTGCTGCCAGGCCGTCCTGGTGCCCGGCCCCATCTTGAAGGAGCTCTTCGGTGCCGCCGAGGCGCCAGAGGACCTTGCCGCTGCCACCCTCCGAGCTGATAGCCGGCCCAGGTGCTGCGCGCCGATATGAAGATGTTCCCGTCGTCCTGAGGATCGACCGAGTTGAGGTGAAACCAGTCCCAAGGCGTCGCCTTCCCTGGCGCGGCGGTCTCGGACTCGCTGACGCCGACGTGATCGAGACTGTGCCATTCCCAGCGCACCAAGCCCGTCTGCATATCGATCTCCTGGATGGCCGTGTCGACGATCGCCCCGCTCCGTGCTCCTTCAACCGAGGAGAGGTCGCAACGGATCGGGTTGTACGCGGTGATGTAGGCGATGCTGCTGCGGGACGATCTGGAAGTCGTGCAGATCGGCTGCAGGCCGTTGCCGCCGGGAATCCGGGCGACTGTCTGGTAGCGGTCGTTCATCACGATGCCTTCCCTTGACCGAAGCCCAGCGAGAGCACCTTGCCCTGCCAGAAGGTCAGGTTGTGACGGCCCTGGTAGCTCTGCACGCTCAGGTTCTCCGCGCTGGTCCCCCCCGAGAGCTGGTGGAACCAGACGAGCCGGCCCTGCGGCGTATAGATCAGCGGCCCGTAGCGGCCCGGACTGGGCCCGTTGGTCGTGAGGATGTCGCCCGCGGTGGGATCGCGATCGGGCACGGTGACGCTCAGGATCGGGGCTTGGACGCCGGGCATGGTGTCAAAGCTCTGATAGTCGGCGGGCGCCGCCAACGGGTTGGGAAACTCCGGGACAGTTGCCGTCGGATATGGGGTATCGACGCGAAAGCCGAAGACGATCCGCTTGCCGGCGTTGCCTGCGCCGATCGCGGCATGCACGACCACGTGCTCGCCGGCGTCGAACGGGGTGTCGAGTGCGAAGCTCGCGCCGTCGCCCTGAGAGTAGCCGCGGAGGTGGCCGGAGTGACGACCGCTGCGCCGGCCCACGACGGAGATCTCGTGGATCTGTGTGACCGGTACGCCCAGGAAACTGACCTGCGTATGCGGGTTCGCCGTGTCGGTTTCGGGCGCCGGCGAAACATCGACAGGCAGCCCCTTCAGCCTGGCGCTGTGCTCCAACGTAGTCGGCAGGCACGCCGGCGAGGACGCGCTGCGCTGTGCCGATTTGCGTGCCCCCCAGGGCATGCCCAGCCCAACCGCCACGGCGACCGCGACCGCGAGTGCGAGCAGGGCGATGACGAGGCGGGTTCTGCTCATGCCGGACGGCGGCTAGGCCGTCGCTGAGTTCCGCGCGTCGGCCTGGCCGGCCGCGGTTTGGCCCGCAGCCGCGGCCGGCGTGGCAACCGCGGACTCAACAGCAGCATCCTGGGCGCCCTGCGCCTCGTTGGCGCGCGAGGCTTGGAGCGCCGCCAGCGCGCCGTCGATGACGCGCCCGAGAAAGGTCTCGCGGTCATTTACGTGTGGCATCGGCCCCGCGGGCACGGGCAGCTCGAGGAACTCGCACAGCGGCTCCCAGCCTTCGGTGACGCTCCACACGAGCAGCCGCTCGGACGGCACGTTCGCCTTGACCTCTTCGTTGTGGCGCTCGAACCCCGCGATCAGCTGCTCAGGCTGCTCGTGGCCGGCGGCGAACGTGCCCTGACCGGTCCAGAACATGCGCTCGACGAGCTGTAGGTAGCGATTCCACTGCGGGTCCACGTGACCGCGGGCGCTCGAGAGCAGCCGGATCAGCGACTCACCGTGGCCCATGTTCCAAATGGTTTCCCTGAAGCTCGGCTCCCACTTCTCGGGCTCACGCACGCTGAGCAGGATCTTCGCGTCCGGGTAGTGGTCCATCAGCTCGCGCCAGAAGTAGCCTCCCGGCCAGTCGACGGTCGCCTGGAAGCCTCCGAACACCTCCTCCCACGGGGCGTCCCCGTCGAGAGCGCGATTCCATACGTCCACCTGATCGAGGTCGGCGAGGACGTTGACCCAGTGGTAGCACGGCTCGAGGCCCAGCATCTCAAGCGCCACCTTCTGCGTCAGCGTGCCCGTGCGCGGCAGTCCGGCTCCGATGATCTCATCTACGTCCCTCCAGGCTCATGGCTGTTGTCATCTCTCCAGGCTAATCATGGACGCCTGTCGAAGGGTTCATGAAGAAGTGTGTCGATAGGATGAAGAGTCTATGAAGAAAAGCCGACGAGTGTCCGCTCTTTCGCGGTTGCCGACGGGTTGCTCACATATCCTCGGGTTCGACCCACCGCCCTCCAGACCAAACGACCCCAGGGGGTCCATCTTGAAAGCCACAGGCCTCGACTTCGCCACAGTCTCGCAGCCGCGACGAACCGGCCGAACGCGAGCCTACAGGGACGCTCTTGGAGCGTCCCTCGGCCCGACGAGCGGATGACCTCAGGGCTGCCCTCCCGCGCATCGCGCGGCTGGCGCTCGCCAACCTGAGACCGATTCTCCGCAAGATGAGGTGCTTGCGCTGCTTGGCTATCAGGCGACGAGTTCGCGCAGCGCATCTTCAGCCGCTGCGGGGTACACCGGCGCCGGCTGAACCTGACCCGAGGAGCTCCTCGCCACCACCGTTCAGGGTCGCACGCTCGCGATAGAGGAGCAGCTCTTCGGCGATGCGGTGCGGGCGATCGATGAGCTCGACATCGACCCCGCCGACGTCGGGGTGGTTGTCAGTGCGAGCCTCTACTCGCTCGGCGGTCCCACAATTGCTCACCGGCTGGTGGATCACTACGAGATGGACCCAGCCACGGACAAGTACCACGTGGTGGGCGTCGGATGTGCGAGCGCCGTGCCGCTGTTCAGGCTGGCCTCGCAGACGCTGAGCGCAGCATCCCGGCAAGAAGGCGGTGGTGGTGGCCGCCGAGAGTATGGCGGGCATCCTGATGGGCGCCTCCGCGGAGGACACGCGCAGCAAGACTGTGGGCTCCTCGATCTTCGGCGATGGATGCGCCGCGGCGCTGATCGAGCTCGATGAGATGGCCGTGAACCCAGAAGGTCCGGCGATCGTAGCCTCGAAGGTCCACCAGGTAGGAGGCACGCTCGGTGCGGTGCGAATGCAGCTCACCCCCGACGACAGCTACCTGCACCTGATCCGCGAGCTACCCGACGTAGCGGCCGAAGGGCTGGGCGAGTTGGTGGACGACTTCCTCGACGCCGGCGACATCGATCGCGGGGCCATCGATCACTGGCTCGTGCACCCGGGCGGACGGCGCATCATCGAGAGCGTGCAGGAAGCTCTGGGACTCTCACGCGAGCAGGTGGCCGACAGCTATGAGGTGCTGGCCGAGCACGGCAACGTCGGGACGCCGTCGATCTTCTACGTGATGAAGCGCATGCTCGACCGTCGCGAGCCGCAACTGGGGGAGCTTGGGCTGATGGTCACGGTCGGCCCAGGGGTCACGGTCGGGCTGATGCTCCTGGAATGGTGAGCGAGGTGGCCGGCTAGCGCCATCAGACGGCGCTGCGATGCTCGGGCGCGCTCGGTCAGGTTGGTGCGAGCGCCGCCAAGCGTCCCCGCGATGCTCGGGCCCGCTCGGTCAGGTCAGTGCGAGCGCGGCTTCCCCGTCGTAGAGCTTGAGGATCCGAAGGCCGGCCTCAGGCGCCGCGGTGAGACACAGGCCGCAGAGCACGCACTCGTCGAGGTTGCGCTCCACAAGCTCAAGCGTACCGTCGTCGGCTTGGGCGAATATGTCCACTGGACAGGCTTCGCTGAGCTTCGCGGCGAGCGCCGCGTCAGAGGCGCCTCCTCGGAGACCTCGACGGCGATGAAGATCCCATCGGCCCTCATGCCGGGCTCCCTCTCTCGCGCCTGCACGTTCAGCGATCTTCGCCTGGATCATGCCCGGGATGTCCTCGATGCGCTCGGCCACGGCGATGCCCGCCTGCGCGAGGCGCGCGATCTTCTCGGTGGCCGTGTCCTCCTTACCTTCCACGATCGTGCCGGCGTGCCCGAAGCTCATGCCCGGCATCTCGTCCATGAAGCGCCCCGCCATGAACGCGACGATCGGGAGACGCGAGTTGTTCTCCGTCACCCAGCGCGCCGAGCTCGGCCTCCATGCGGCCCCCCGGCTCGGTGTAGATCACGATGCCCTGCGTCTGCTCGTCGGCCTCGAAGAGGGGCATCAGCTCGGCATAGCTGGATCCGATGATCGCGTCCCCGCCGATCGACACGGCGGTGGACTGCCCAAGGCCGGCCGCGCTCAGCGTGGAGGACATCTCTGTCGTCATGCCGCCCGAGCGCGAGATCACTCCGATCGGACCGGGCGTGTATGCCTGCGCGGCGTTGCGGGCGGGGCCGCCGATGCCGCCCATCTTGATCACGTCGGGCACGATGATCCCCAGGCAGTTGGGCCCGATGATGCGCGCGCCACGCAGGGTTGCCAGCTCGACCATCTCGGCAACGTCGCGGCGGGGGATGCGCTCGGTGACGATCACGATCAACTCGATCCCGTTCTCGATCGCCTCGAACACGGCG
This sequence comes from uncultured Solirubrobacterales bacterium, assembly GCA_963742945.1. Classification (GTDB taxonomy): domain Bacteria; phylum Actinomycetota; class Thermoleophilia; order Solirubrobacterales; family Solirubrobacteraceae; genus Palsa-744. Next base: position 44,955 of record CAVUNX010000012.1, read on the forward strand.
TCCTTGGTGAAGGCGGGGGGGACGGTCACGACGGAACCGTCGATTGGCTTGCCATGGTGGGCGAGTGCCTGAGCGACGGTGTCGAAGACGGGCACGCCGTGCACCTCGCGGCCAAGCCGGCCAGGGGTGACACCGCCGACCACCTTCGCGCCGTCGCCGTAGTCCAGGCACTCGCGCGTGAGGTTCACGGCCTCGCGGCCGGTGATGCCCTGGACGATGAATGTTGTGCTTGCGTCGATGAGGATGCTCATGTGGTTGGGGGGGTTGAGGTTTCGGGATCGTCCGCGTGACCCTGTTTCGCATCGAGCCCGTGGGCGCGGGGCGTCCTGCCCCGCGGACATGGTCGCTTCTCCGGAGTTGGGCTTCTCATGCCGCCACCCCTTGGATCTTCTGTACCGCTCGCCTTGCCGCCTCGTTGAGGGAAACAGAGCGGTCGGCATAGTCGACGCCGTACTTTTCAAGGATCTTGAATCCCTCCTCCTCCCAGGCTCCCGGGATGCGGAAGATGGCGATCTTCTCGGCCGGGTCCATGCCCAGCTCGACGCATGCCTTGATGACCCCGCGCGCGACGATGTCCACACGGGTGTTGGACACGATCGACATCATCACGGCGATCTTGTCCACACCGGGCTTTTGCAGCACGAGCTTCGCCAGTCCGCACGCCTTCGCCACGGAGGGGTTGCCGCCGATCTCGCAGTAGTTGGCGGGCTCGCCGCCGTGAGCGCGCACCGCGTCGAACAGCGTGAGCGAACCGCCTCCGGCGCCGATCACCAAGCCAAGGTTGCCGTCGAACTCGGTCACGTTTCCCGCCACGCCACGGTGGTCCTGGGCATCGACCCGCTCGCCGGCGAGCTCGAAGGGGGTGGCCTCGCGCGCCTGGCGGGTCTCCTCGTCGCCGACGCCGAGGTCGGCGAGCAGCTTCTTGTGACGGCCACGTGCCTCGTTCTCGATGTCCATGTGCGCGTCGAGCGCCACGAACGAGCCGTCGGAGAGTTGCCCGAGCGGGTTGATCTCGGCGAGCGTCATGTCGTTGTCCACGAACAGCTTCGCCAGGCGTGTCACGATTGGCACGAGCTTGTTCAGGGCCGAGCCGGTGACGCCGGTGGAGGCGATCACCTCCTTGGCTTGGAAGTCGCTGAGGGGCAGGATGTTCGAGAAGTGGCGACGCCCCACCTTGTCGGGCTGCTCCTCGGCGACCTGCTCGATGTCGATGCCACCGACCGGCGAGAAGATCATCACGGGCTGCTTGCGCGTCCCGTCCCACACGACTCCCGCGTAGTACTCCTGTGCGACCTCGGCCTTCGGATCCACGAGCACTCCACGCGGCATGTGGCCGTTGATCTCAAGCGCCAGGATGTCGCGCGCGTGGGCTTCGGCCTCGTCGGGGGTGTCGGCGAACTTGACACCCCCGCCTTCATACGTCCCCCGGTGAGCACCTGGGACTTGATGACGGTGGGGCCGCCGATGCGCTCGGCGATCTGCCTCGCCTCTGCGGCCTCGGTCGTAAAGCCGTAGTCGGTTACCGGGATGCCTGCGCGCTTGACTACCTCGCGCGCCTCATACTCGAAGAATCTCACATCGTGCCCTTTGGGTATCGCGTCCTGGGATTGTTTGCTGGGATGAGGCGTCGGAACCCTATCGGGACGGCCGCCTGCGTGTGTGCGACGGCCGTCCCACTGCCCAGGATGCGGGTCTTACATCTCGATCGGGATTGCCTCGTACACGTCTACTTTTCCGCCGTTCGCAAACACCGGGCAGCCTTTTACGAGCTCGGCCGCGGCGTCGAGGCTGTCGGCCGTCAGGATCGAGTAGCCGGTCAGGCCGGTCTCGGCAGCGCCGTTCGCTCCGCCGTTCGAGCTCACGGACGCGGACGGACCGAACGGATTGCCGGCGTCCACGATCGCGGGGCCGAGCGTGCCGAACCACTGTCCCCACGCGGCCATCGCCTCTTCGCGCTCCGCATCGGTCTGTGCCATGCCGCCGCCGGTATATGCCAGCAGGTAGTTAGCCATCTGCATTCTCCTTCTACGTCGCTTTGATTTGGGGCCTTCTTGTATGTCTTCGTGAAGTCTTCTTCAGGAAGCTTGTGTGGTTGCGGCGAATACCCGAGACGCGAGAATGTCGAGGCAGGCGTTCCAGCCGTGGGCATGCTGGTCGCGCGACTCGGCAGAGGCGAGATCGGTGTGCTCGAGGATGAGATTCGTGCGCTCGCCGTCGGCCTGGAACTCCACCGTCACCGTGCTCACATGTCCGGGCTGGCCGTCGTCCTGCTCCCACTGCCAGCTGTACACGAGCCGTGTGGGGCGCACCACCTCGCGGTACTCGCCCCCGACGGTGTGCCTCGTCCCGCTCGGATGTTCCATCGAGAGGCGGTAGCGGCCGCCGACGCGCAGATCGACGTCCGCCACCGGCGTGCGCCCGGCGGGGTCCACCGCCCACCAGCGGCGCAGCACCTCCGGGTTGGTCCAAGCGTCGAACACCTCCTCGGGCGATGCGTCGTAGGTGCGCTCGAGTCGAAGGCTCGTCTCGCTCATCTCACTGGTCTCGGTCATCTCGACTCCTTGGATGGTGGTTCCCACACTGTTGACTTTCTTGCTGTTGCTTTTCCCGCTGCTCGCGCAGGTACTCCTCGACAGTGTCGAGCTTGCGCTCCCACAGCTCGCGCTGGCGTGTCATCCACGCATACGCGTCGTCGAGCGGACGCTGGCCGAGGCGCAGGCGGTGGGTGCGACCGTCGATCACCCGCACGATCGTCCCTGCCTCCTCGAGCACCTTCAGGTGCTTGCTGATCGCGGGCTTCGACACGCCGAAGTCGCGCGTCGCCTCGCCGACGGTCAGCTCGCCACCGCTCAGGCGCTCAAGAATCCCCCGGCGGATCGGGTGCGAGCAGGCCGCGAAGGAGCGATCGAGAAGCGCATTGTTAGCCACAAGGTTAACGATAGCGAATGGCGACGCAAGATGTCGCTGCACGACGCCTACAGGCAGGGGCGTTCGATACGTCGCTTGGACGCACGGGCTATCGGCAGGTGGCTGGCGGGCCGGGCTAAGCGCCGGCAGGCACGAAGCCGTACGCCTCGGCCAACTCCGGGTCCTTGCGAGCCAGCATCTCGGCGAGTTTGACCATCACCTGGCACTGCTTCCAGGTGGCGTCGTCCTGCATCTTGCCGTCGATCATGTGCACCCCGCGACCGTCGGGGATCGAGCAATACGTACTCGTCGAGGTTACAAAGCC
>CAVUNX010000013.1:0-141042 GCA_963742945.1 uncultured Solirubrobacterales bacterium
TTCGAGGAGCTCGATAGTCGTGCCCAAGGTACGACAGCAAGGAGATGACCATGGCTTACGTAAAGACGGGTGCCGAGCACACGGGCATTGACAAGCCTACTCACGTCAAGGGCATCAGTGAGGGGAACGCCCTTGGCAACTACGACAAGATGGTGGGCCACAGACCTGATGGGACATCCACCGCAGCGCGTTCGACGGGTGTCACCGCTACGGAACCCATTGACCCGAGCATGCCGAACCTGTCTCCCGCGTAGGGCCGATGCCGGCGAGTCCTCAGCCGATCGATGTTTCCGCGGGGGCGGCGCCGCAGCTCTCCTTTCGAATCGTGGACGCGGTCGCCGAGCGCTACGCGGCTGCCCCCGTGCTGAACTTTATGCTTGTCATCGAGCGTGTCGGCGGTGGTTCCGTGCGCTCGATCCTGCTCGACACCCAGATCCAGATCGCCGCGCGACGACGGCCGTATGGAGAAGTCGAGCAGGCGTGGCTGATCGAGTTGTTTGGCACGCCGGACCGTTGGGGCGACACTCTGAGGACCCTGCTGTGGACACGGACGACGCTTGTCGTGCCCCCCTTTGCCGACTCCGCGGAGGTGACGCTGCCTGTCGCATGCTCCTACGACCTCGAGGCCAACGCCGCGAACTACCTCTCAGGTCTGGAAGGCGGCGAGGTCCCGCTCGAGTTCCTGTTCTCCGGTTCGGTGTTCTACGCAGGCCCGGGTGGCATGCTCCAGACCGCGCGCATCTCCTGGGACCGCGAGGCGGAGTACCGGCTGCCGGTGTCGGTGTGGCGCGAGGCGATGGACGTTCACTTTCCGGGTGCCGCCTGGCTGCGGCTCGGTCGCCCCGTCTTCGACCGTCTTCGCGCATACAAGGCCGAGCATGGCCTGCGGACGCTGGAGGATGCCCTCGAGCGTCTGATGGGGGAGGGCTAGCGTGGAGAGCGACGTCGTGCGCCGCATCGCCGATGCCCTGTTGTACGAGGGCTATCTGCTCTGGCCCTATCGCAAGTCGGCGCTGAAGAATCAGCAGCGCTTCACGTTTGGGGGTGTGTACCCGCCGCGCTGGGAAGACCGCTCGTCAATGCAGGCCCAGGTGCTGCTCGAAGGATGCCGAGGATGCCGAGGTGGAGGTCCGGGTGCGCTTCCTCCACGTGGTTCGTCGTCAGGTGCTGAAGAGGGGACTGCCGAGCGCCCCGCTCGAGCCCGTGGAGGAGCTCGAGGCCGACGGCGAGCGCTTGCTGTCGTGGGACGAGGCCGTGGAGCGCGAGATCGCTCCCGGGCCGATTCGCGTGCCCGCGGGCGAGCGGATCGAGGAGATATCCGGCGGTGCGATCCGGCGCTCGTGGCGCAGACTGGAGGGGGAGTTGACGGTCGCACGCGAGGTCGTGCGCCCAGGGCTGTCTCGTCTGACTGTGCGCATTTCCAACACCACCGCGTGGACGGGCCGAACCCGTGACGAGGCCCTACGCCAGACGCTTTGCTCCACGCATGCGGTGTTGTGCACACAGGACGGTGCATGGATCTCGTTGACCGACCCACCTGAGGCACTGCGCCGCGAGGCGGAGGCCTGCGAAAACTCCGGGGTCTGGCCAATACTCGTTGGCGAGCAGGGAGATAACAGCACGATGCTCGCCTCGCCGATCATTCTCTCCGACCACCCCGAGATCGCGGCTGAGAGCCCCGGGAACCTGTTCGACTCCGGAGAGATCGATCAGATGCTCGTGCTGAACATCCTCGCGATGACCGACGAGGAGCGCCGAGACATGCGCGACTCCGACCCGCGAGCACGGGAGATCCTCGAGCGCACCGAGGCTCTGAGTAACAAGGAGATCATGCGTCTGCACGGCGCGGTCCGCGAGCTCGGGCTGGTGCGAGCACGATGATCCACGACCGCCCGCCCTGGGAGGAGCTCGAGCGCCGGGGGGCGGACTTCGTGGAGATCGACGGCATGGTGGTCCGGGCCGGGAGTGTGGTCCGGCTGGCCCCACTCGGGACGGGCAGCGACATCTTCGAGGTAGCGTTGGCCGGGCGCATCGCGCTCGTGCACGAGATCCTCAAGGACTACGAGGGCCGGGTGCGGCTCGCGGTCACCGTCGCGGACGACCCCGGCCAGGATTTCGGGGCGCTGCGCCGCCCCGGGCATCGTTTCTTCTTCGCTCCCGACGAGATCGAGCCACTCGACTCGGCCGCCGCGGCCGATGAGCAGCCATCCCGGCGGGTGCTCGTTGCGGGTATCGGCAATGTCTTCCTAGGGGACGACGGCTGGGGCGTGGCATTGGCCGGGCGTCTGGCCAGCCGTGCGCTGCCGCGCGGAGTCGAGGTCGTGGACTTCGGGATCCGAGGGATGGATCTCGCCTACGCGATGCGGGACGACTACGACACGGTCATATTCCTCGACGCGACCCCACGTGGCGAGGCTCCGGGGACCCTGTATGTCATCGAGCCGGATCTCGAGGACATCGAGATGACGATCGACGCCCATGGCATGGACCCCGTCAAGGTGCTGGCGCTTGCACGTACCCTCGGCGCCGAGTCTCTCCCGCGCACGCTGATCGTCGGTTGCGAGCCCCAGACCCGCATGAACGCGCACGACGAGCACATCCTCGCCGAGCTGACCGAGCCCGTGCGCTCCTCGCTCGAGCAGGCGGTCGCCGTTGTCGAGGACCTGTTGACAGAGCTGACGAGACCCGAGGAAAGAAAGGGGTCACCCCAATGAGTGACATCACCATCAGTAGATCGGGGCAAGCGGTGCTGCTGCTTGCCGTCCTGGGAGCGATCGGAGCCCTCGTGGCCGCCCAGCTCCCGGAGATTCAGCGGTATCTCAAGATCCGGTCGATGTAGCCATGCACCGGGTGAGAGTGAGAGTCGTCGAGGACGCGCTCGACGCCAACAACACGATCGCGCGGGCCAACCGCGAGGACTTCGACCGTGCCGGTGTGACGGTCGTCAACCTCATGAGCGCTCCAGGCGCCGGCAAGACCGCGCTGCTCGAACGCGTTATCGCCGGCACGGGCGACGTCCGCGTGGCGGTGCTCGAGGGCGACGTCGAGGGCTCGCTCGACGCCCAGCGGCTGGCCTCGCCGCACGTTCCCGTGGTCCAGCTCAACACGAGCGCCGGCTTCGGCGGCGAGTGCCACCTCGACGCGAACATGGTCCGCTCCTCGCTGCCCTCGCTCCCGCTCGAGGACATCGACCTCTTGATCATCGAGAACGTCGGCAACCTCGTGTGCCCGGCCGAGTTCCGAGTCGGGGAGGACGTGCGGGCGATGGTCTGCTCGGTCGCGGAGGGCGAGGACAAGCCACTGAAGTACCCGCTCATGTTCCGTGCCTGTGAGCTTGCCGTGGTCAACAAGATCGATCTCCTCCCACACGTCGACGTCGACCTCGACGAATTGTTGGCAAACCTGCAGGCCGTGCACCCGGGGATGGAGCACCTTCTCACAAGCGCGCGCACCGGCGAGGGGGTGGGTGCCTTTCGCGACTGGCTCGTGAGTCGCGTGAAGGCGCACGCGGTTGCGTGATGACAGCTCCCGCGACCAAATGCCAGAGTGGGGAGCCACGCTCGCGTGAGTAACGCCAGCGCCATCGATGCCCTGGGGGCGCATGTCGAGGACCAGCGCGAACGACGGCTGGCGGTGGGAACGAGCTTCTTCGAGAGAGAGGCCGAGCGAATCGCCCGTCTGTGCCATCGCATGGCCGAGCGCTTCGCTCGCGGTGGACGGCTGCTCACGCTCGGCGCCGACCCTGCCGCGCGCTCAGACGCGCGCCATGTCGCCGTCGAGTTCGTGCACCCGGTGATCGTCGGCAAGCGCGCGCTGCCGGCGCTTGCGTTCACGGCCGAGGGAGGGCCGGTCGACGCCCAGCTGGAGCTGCTCGCGGATGCGCAGGACATCGTGATGGCGTTCGGCGCCGAGGACGACCCGGCCACGCAGCGCGCGCTGGAGTTGGCCCGCGAACGGTGTGCACTCACAATCTCCTGCGTCGGCGGCGACGCGGATTGGAGTTTTCGCCTGCCGGGCGAGGACGCGAGTATCGATCAGGAGCTGACCGAGACCCTCTACCACGTGCTGTGGGAGTTGGTGCACGTGTTCTTCGAGCACCGCGGCCTGCTCGACGGGACGCACCGAGCGCCGCGTGCATGACACGGGCGCCTCGAGCTTTCTATATCCGTTTCTCGGCGAGCAGGAGCATGATCTGGAGTCGGTGATTGCCGACGTGCGGGCATCGGTGCTTGCCAAGGCCACAGAGACGTCGCGGTTGCGCGCCCAGACGCTGACAGAGGCAGCGCCGACTTTGGTGAGCAGCGCGCTTGAGCTGCGGTCCTGTTTGGACGCAGGCGGGCGACTATTGGCGCTCGGCAACGGTGGCTCTGCCACCGACGCCATGGATGTCGTAGCCGACCTGCGGGCGTCTGCGGGGAAACGGCGTTCGTGGCCGGCCTTGGACCTGACCGAGGACGCCGGGATCCTCACGGCGATCGCCAACGACATCGGTGTCGAGGCGATCTTCTCGCGGCAGGTGATCGCCCACGGGCGCTCTGGCGATGTGCTGCTCGTGCTGTCCACGAGCGGAGGCTCCGCCAACGTCATCCACGCGCTGGCAGAGGCACGGCGGCGTGGCCTTGTCACGATCGCGCTCGTCGGCTACGACGGCGGACGTATCTTCGAGGAGGACCTGGCCGACCACGTGGTGATCGTCCGCTCAGAGCACATCCCGCGCATTCAGGAGGCGCACGCGTCGGCCTATCACGTCCTATGCGAGCTTGTGGAGATGGCGGGAGGAGGGCGAGCATGAGAATCGCCGGCAAGCCCGCCGGCCCGCGAGAGGTCGCCCACGCGGGTGTGCGCGGAGCGATCGCCGCGATGGCGATGACGGGGATGCGTACGCTCACGGGCAACCTAGGTCTCGTCGAACGCCCCCCGCCACACGCGATCATCAGGCAGAGAGCGGCCGGCTTGCTACGGCGCGTCCCGCGCCGGCGTCGTCGATCGGCGATCGAGCTAGCCCACTGGGGCTATGGCGCCATCGGGGGAATGGCGTTTGCGCTGTTGCCGGAGCCGGTGCGCAGGCAGCCCTGGGCGGGTCCGATCTATGGGCTCACCCTGTGGCTGGGCTTCGAAGCCGGGCTCGCGCCGGCGCTCGGACTCGAGCAGGCCGGCAAGTGGCGGCCCACCGAACGTGCCGTGCTCGCGGCCGACCATCTCCTCTACGGCTTGGTGCTGTCGGAGATCCGACGGCGTCCGCAGGCATGAGTGCGTCGGTCTTGTCGGTAGTTTCGATGAGCAGCGTTGGCGCCGTATCAGACAGCTCAAGCCTACGTCTGCGGGTGCGGGTGGGGGGCGTTGTGCAGGGGGTCGGCTTTCGTCCCCACGCCTATCGCCTCGCGCGCGAGCACGATCTGGGCGGATACGTGCTCAACGACGAGCGCGGGGCCCTGCTCGAGGTCGAGGGCGATCCCACGGCCGTCGAGCGCTTCCTGGACCGCCTGGTTGCCGAGGAGCCACCATTGGCGAAGATCGAAAGTGTCTGTCGGGAAACCATCCCTGCGACGGGAGCGGTCGCCTTCGAGATCCTCCCCAGCGTTCGCGCTGGTATGTCAGGGGCGCTCGTGTCGCCAGACACGGCGACGTGCGCGGAGTGCCTGGCCGAGTTGAACGACCCGGGCGACCGTCGCTATCGATATCCGTTCATCAATTGCACCAACTGCGGTCCGCGCTTCACGATCGCAATCGATGTCCCATACGATCGCCCGTTGACGACCATGGCGGACTTCGTCATGTGCGAGCTCTGCCGCGCGGAGTACGAGGACCCGGGCAACCGGCGCTTTCACGCGCAACCGAACGCATGCTCGGTGTGCGGGCCGCGCGCGCGGCTGCTGTGGCCAGACGGAACCGAGTACCTTCGCGGGCGCGAAGCGCGGGGTAAAGATCATACTGACGACCATCTCGCTGACGATCCTGTCCGAGCTGCCGCGCAGGCGCTGCTGGAGGGCCTGATAGTGGCGGTGAAGGGCATCGGCGGCTACCACCTGGCCTGTCTTGCCTGCTCTCGTGCGGCGGTGACGGCGTTGCGCGAGCGCAAGCATCGAGAGGACCGCCCATTCGCGCTGATGTCCCCTAACGTCGCGGCCGCGGAAGAGTTGGTGCAACTGAACGCCGACACGCGGAAGTTGTTGGAAGACAGGTCCCGACCGATCGTGATCGCACGCCGGCGCGCGTATGCACGCGTAGCCGATGCGGTGGCTCCATGCAGCCCGGATCTAGGGGTGATGCTGCCCTACACGCCGCTGCACCACTTGCTCCTCGCGGACGTCTCGGACGAGTCCGCCGCCGGCGCCTCTAAGTCCGGGGCGCCAGACGTGCCCGTCGCGCTTGTGATGACCAGCGGAAACGTCTCGGACGAGCCGATCGCCTACGCCGACGAGGACGCGATTGGGCGTCTGGCGAGTATCGCAGACGTGTTCCTGGTGCATGATCGCCCGATCCACATGCGGACCGACGACTCCGTGGTGCGAGCCACGTCGGTGGGCGCCCCGATGCTGATGCGCCGCTCACGCGGCTATGTGCCCGCGCCGGTCGGTCTGCCGCTTCCGACGCCGCGGCCCGTGCTCGCGTGCGGAGCCGAGCTGAAGAGCACGTTTTGCCTGGCGCGAGGTGGGCGGGCGTGGGTGAGTCACCACATTGGCGACCTGAAGAACTATGAGACGCTGCGCTCCTTCGGTGAGGGAGTCGAGCATTTCCAGAGGCTGTTCGCCGTCACTCCGGAGGTGGTCGCGCATGACCTGCACCCTGACTACCTCTCGACCAGCTACGCCCTGGAGTGCGAGGGGTTGGAGCCTCTCGCCGTCCAACATCATCATGCGCATCTGGCTGCGTGTCTGGCGGAGCACGGTGAGCTGGGCCCTGCCGTCGGTGCCGTGTTCGACGGGAGCGGCTACGGCACCGACGGCACAGTCTGGGGTGGGGAGCTGCTGGTCGGCGGCTTGCGTGACTTCGAACGAGTGGGCCACCTACGTGCCGTGCGGACACCTGGTGGGGATCGGGCTGTGCGCGAGCCATGGCGGATGGCCTGTGCCTGGCTTGCCGAGGCGCAGGGTGGGGAGGAGGCTCCGCCGCTTCCAGGCCCGCTGGTGAGCAGTGTGACCCCGGAGGAGTGGGAGACGATCGCGCGGCTTGCGCGTAGCGAGTTGGCTCCCTTCACGACTAGCGCCGGGCGCCTATTCGACGCGGTCGCCGCACTCTGTGGGGTGCGTGCGAGCGTTACCTATGAGGGCCAGGCAGCGATCGAGCTGGAGGCCGCGGTGGACCAGTCAGAGCGCGGTGGGTACACGATCGCCCTCGAGCGCCACGGCGGTACGCTCGAGATCGACCCACGGGCGGCGGTGTCCGTGATCGTGCGCGAGCGAACGGCGGGTGTGCCGATTGGAGTGGTGGCTGCTCGCTTTCATATCGGCCTCGCCCGTGCCACGGCGCGCGCGTGCGGGCAGATCGCAGGCGCTCGGGGCCTGAACACGGTGGTTCTATCCGGTGGGGTATTCCAGAACCGGGTCCTGCTCGAGCTCACTGTCGCCGATCTGAAGCGTGCCGGACTGCGTTCCTTGACGCCTGTGGAACTGCCGCCGGGAGACGGCGGGATCAGCTACGGCCAGGCTGCGGTGGCAGCGGCGCGGCTGGCCTGACCGGGGCGCTCCAGCGCTCCTCGATGCGCCCGAAGTGCCAGACCGCCAGCGCGACTGCCCAGGTCGCGACGAACATGCCGACGATGATGAAGCCGAGCACGTTGAGGTCGATGGCCTCGACCCAGTCCCAGAACGGTCCTTGTGCTTCGAGCTTCGAGGCGAACAGGCCGCCGAGCTCGATCGTGCCGATCACCAGCGCGACGACCACCGACAGGCCGGTGATCGTGATGTTGTAGAAGACCTTGCGCACCGGCTTGGAGAACGCCCAGCCGTAGGCGAAGTTCATGAACGAGCCGTCGATCGTGTCCATCAGCGACATCCCGGCGGCGAACAGGATCGGCAGGCACAGGATCGCGTACCAGGGCAGGCCCGCACCGGCGGCCCCGCGCGGCGAGGAACAGCAGCGCTACCTCGGTGGCGGTGTCGAAGCCGAGGCCGAAGAGGACGCCGATCGGATACATCTGCCAGGGCTTGGTGACCGTCTTGGTCAGGCGTCCGAGGAAGCGGTTCATGAGGCCGCGTGTTTCGAGCTGGTGCTCGAGCTCCGCCTCGTCGTAGCGGCCGCTGCGCATCTCGCGGAACACCTTGATGATGCCCGCACAGGATCACCACGTTCAGCGCGGCGATCACGTACAGGAACGTGCCCGATACGGCGGTGCCGATCCAGCCGGTGAGGTTGTGCAGTTGGGAGCTGTCGTTCTGGATCTGGCCGTCGAGCGCCTTGACGCCGATCGCGAACAGGAACGCGAGCATGAACACGATCGTCGAGTGGCCGAGCGAGAAGAAGAAGCCGACGCTCATCGGCCGCTTGCCTTCGGCTCATCAGCTTGCGCGTGGTGTTGTCGATCGCCGAGATGTGATCGGCGTCGAAGGCGTGACGCAGGCCGAGCGTGTAGGCGGTCACGCCGATCCCGACCGCGAACGCTCCCGACGCACCGAGCTTGTAGTGGTGCGGCGCGACGACGGCGATCAAGAGAAAGAAGCCGATCGCATGCAGCCCGATCACGACCGTGGCCATAATCGCAACCGTGCGCCATTGCGATGAGGTCAAGGGGCCCATTGAGCCGACACTACCCGCCTCTATTGCAAGCTATTCGCGATTAGCTTTCTGAGCAGCGCTTGCACACGCCGACTATCGGAAAGTGAGTAAATCGGGCACCGTAGCCGAAGCGCTCGCGGATCTGCTCGCGAAGGTCGTCCAGCTCGACGGGGGCGACGCCAACGGCGGTATGGCAGCATTCGCAGTAGAGGTACTCGCGCTCACCCTCTCCGACGAGAGCGTAGAGGCCGGGACCGTGGCCGAGGTGCACATGGCGCACGACGCCGGCACGCTCGAAAGCCTCCAGGTTGCGGTAGACGGAAGCGGCGTCGAGTGAGGCGTCCTGTCCCTCGTCTTTGGCGGGAACGCTCCTGGCGGCCTCGGTGATTTTCTCCGCAGACAGCGGCCCGGGGGCGGCGAACAGGGCCTGGAGAATCCGGCGCCGTGCCATCGAGATCCGCAGACCCTGGGCGCGCAGGGCTGAGACGGCCCCCTCAAGATCGCTGAACCGCGCCGGTCGGACAGATGGAGAGAGAGTCACTACCTCATCGTAATACCGGGCTATCGTCTTAAGAGGACAGTCGGACTGGCCGTGCTTGGCATAGCGAAAGTCGCTCCCTCCTCCCGCGACGAGCCGAAATAAGGAGAAACCATGGGCAAAGTCATCTTTCTTCCAGTCGGTATCGGCGCCGGTCTGCTTGCAGGTGCGATCAGCAAGAGGCTCTTCGGAATCGTTTGGGGCGCTATCGACAAAGAGGAGCCACCCCGGGCACAGCATCGCGACGTCGATCTCGGCAAGCTAGCACTCGCGCTTGCAGTTGACGGAGCCCTGCTTCGGCTCGTCAAGGGACTCGTAGACCACGGCGCACGACAAGGCTTCCAGCATCTCACCGGCTCGTGGCCTGGAGACAAGGAGTCCCGTCGCTAAGAAGTAGAGCCAACGATAGGCAGCACCCGATTTGAGGTGTCCGGGAGGCGAGTCTCGTGTGCGGGGTTCTCAGCCGTCGCATCGCCGGTGACCTATGCTGGCGCGATGGCTGAGCTTGACATCGCATTCGCCGCGCTTGATCGTGGTAGTGGCGAGCGCTTCCAGTCGTTGCGAGGACAGCTGGGTGCGCGCGCCTTTGGGATGAACCTGATTGTGCTTCAGTCGCGTCAGCGGGGACGCATACATGCGCACGAGCAGCAGGAGGAGGTCTACCTCGTACTCGAGGGTGAGCTGACCCTGCTCGTTGAGGGCGTTGAGCATGTTCTTGGAGCTGACCGTCTCGTGCGGGTAGGTCCGACAGTGCGCCGCCAACTCGTCAACGCGGGATCAGAGCGCCTGGTCCTGCTCGCTCTGGGGGGATCTGGGGACCACGTTGGTCGAGATGGCCAGGCTTGGGCGTCATGGCAGGAGGACGGGCGAGGCTCGCCACCTCAGGAGATCCCTTTGCCGGAGGACCTACCGAGACCTGGATGACCTACCTCTGGTGGCCTGCCTATTGTCTCTCGACGGGCCTCTTCGAGCCGGAGTAGTCTTGGCTGCCAAATCCCAACAGAAAGGATTTCGGCATGGCTGGCGACGCATTGTTCCTCGGCTGGGGGCCTGTTGTCCGGGGCCGCGAGCTCAAGGCGCTTGAGGTCTTCCAGGAGACCCTCGCCTACTACGGCACCCTGCAGCAGGACGGCCGGATAGACAGCTTCGAGCCCGTGCTCCTAGCCCCGCACGGCGGCGACCTCGCCGGGTTCATCCTGTTGCGCGGCTCACGTGCATCGTTGGACGAGATCCGCTCCAGCGATGAGTTCCTGCGATTGGTTGCCCGTGCGGCTTCGATCGTCGATGACGTCGGCGTCATAGACGCTTATACCGGCGACGCGCTGGCTCGGCAGATGGGCATCTTCCAGGCCGTCTCAGAAGAGCTGGGGGGCTGACCTACGTAGGCGTCTCAGATCGCCCACGATTTGCCTGCCACTCCAGCAGGTGGGCGCCCGGGCCAGCATGCACCTCCCGGGCGCCCTCGGGCGCGCGAGCGCCTGCCGGGAGCAGGCCGAGGACGTGCCCTCCGAAGCCGCCGCCCACGATCCTCGCACCGACGCCGCCCGCCTGGAGCAGCCGTTCGACTGTCGCCTCGACGGCCGGCGTGGAGACCTCGTACTGGTCGCGCAGGCTGGCATGGGAAGCGTTGAGCAGGCGTCCCACTGCTGGGCAGGTCGTCCGCCCGCAAGGCAGCCACGGTGTCCTTCACTCGCGTGTTCTCGCCGAGCACGTGACGCGCGCGTCGTCGCAGGCGCTCGGGCAACCGCTCGAGGGCGTTCCAGCTCGCCCGCCTCAGCGAATCGACGCCCAGCAGCTCGCACGCCTTGGAGCATTCGGCCCTGCGCTCGTTGTAGGCGGAGCTCGCGTTCGCGTGGCGCTCGCCGGAATCGAGCGTCACCAGCCGCCAGCCATCTTTGAGTCGCAGCGGAATCGGATCGACCTCGAATGTCTGGAAGTCGATGCGCAGCGCCATTCCGGGTTGGCCATACAGCGAGGCGAGCTGATCGAGCAGCCCGGTCTGAGCGCCGACCCATTCGCTCTCCACGCGAGAGCACAGCCGGGCGAGTCCGACACGCTCAGCCCCGGCATCGCCGACCAGATCGAGCAGGGCAAGGCACAGGGCGACCTCGAGCGCCGCCGAGGACGAGAGTCCAGCGCCTTGCTGGAGATCCCCACCGATCTCCAAGCCGCGCCCCCACGAGTGGGTGCCCGGCTCGGAGCAGCTCGGCGACGACGCCGCGCAAGTAGGCGCGCCAGCCCGTCGCTCCCGCGGGCTCGGCGAGCGCGAACTGATCTTGCTCGCCGCAGTCGAGAGCGCGCGCGTGGATGCGCTGATCGCCGCTTGTGGTGGCGTACACGGTGACTCCCTCGGTGATCGCGAACGGCAGGGCGAGCCCCTGGTTGTAGTCGGTGTGCTCTCCGATCAGATTCACGCGACCGGGAGCGAACGCGCCGGTGCGCTCACGCGACACTGGCGATCGCCTCGCGCAGCGCTGCGGCGGAATCCTCGGGCAGCGTGTCGCCGACGAACGTGCCTCCGCCCTGCTCGGAGCCGGCGGGATACTTGAGCTTGGTCGCCGTGCGCAGTGGCGGGTAGAACTCGACATGCAGGTGCCCATTGGAATGTCCGTCGGTGGGTGCCTGGTGGACGACCATCACGTACGGGAAGGGCCTGGCGAACAGGGCGTCATAGCCGCGTGTGAGGGTCTGCAGGCACTCGGCGAGCAGACGCAGCTCGACAGGCTCGCAATCGAGCAGGCTCGGTCGATGCCGGCGGGTGACGACGTGCGCCTCGTACGGCCAGCGTGCCGCGTAGGGGATGTACGCGGCGAAGCTCTCGTTCTCGTGCACGACCCGGCGCCCGTCGCTGAGCTCGCGGCGCAGCAGCTCGCAAGTCGCACAGCCCTGCATGCGCGCGTCGGCGGCGAGCTCCAACTTCGGCACAGGCGGCAGGAACGGGTAGCCGTAGATCTGACCGTGTGGATGGTGCATGGTTGCGCCTACCTCGACCCCCCGGTTCTCGAAGATGAGCACGTACCGCACATCGTCTCGGGCGCCGAGCTCTTGGTAGCGGTGTCGCCAAACCCACATCAGCGCCTCGGCGCGCTCAGGCGCCAACGTGCCTAGGGAGCCGTGGTGGCTGTTGGTGTACACGATCACCTCCGCTGCTCCCTGCGGCGCTCGAAAGGCTGGGGTACAGGTTGTCGAAGACGGCGATCTCGAAGGTCGGCAGGGGGATCTCGGTCTCCACGGCGTCGCTCGGACGGGAGGTCGGCCGGCGTGGGACACAGCGGGCAGCGATCCTCCGAGGGAAGGAAGGTGCGGGCCTGTCGGTGGATCGCGTATACGACCTCCTCTCCGCGTAGCTCGTTGAAGCGCTGATCGCTCATTCGCCCTCGTACTCTCGTCGGGCATAGAGGATCAGCCCCCGGCCGTCCTCCTTGACGTGTCGCTCGATGTCGAGGAGCCCGTAGACCTCGGGCTGCTCTCCTGCTTGCTGATGTTGACCGCACGCTCCGCTTTGGGCGTTGTCCGATCGGTCAGAAGGAGGCCGTGGGCTGGCGGATGCCGGAGCCATGCCCTGAAGATAGACCCCTCCTCGCGAAGTCCCTGAATACGAATGGATTCATGGGGGAAAAGTATTGATGGGCGCTGCGTCGCCCGACGCAGCCTCCATCGAGGAGGAGATAGAGATGCCAGAGACAGATCAGGTCGATGAGCTCGCGGAGCGGCTGGAGCACTTCGAGCGTTCGGAGATCGGCCAACGAGGCTTGGACCGTCGTGCATTCCTGCGCCGCACCGCGCTCACAGGCATAGCCGCCGGTTCGGCCAGCAGCTTGCTGGCCGCCTGCGGTAAAGGCGGTGGCTCCAGCGCCGCCGCCGGCAGTGGCAGCGCGGCCGTGTTCGGCTCGCACCCGAACTACAAATTCGTGTTCGTCAACCACGTGACGACGAATCCGTTCTTCGTTCCCACGCAGTACGGCGCAGCTGACGCGTGCAAGCTCTTCGGCTGCTCCTACCAATGGACGGGCTCTGAAAACAGCAATGTCAACGAGATGGTCAACGCCGTCAACAGCGCGGTCACGAGCGGCGCCAGCGGGATCGCCGTCTCGCTGATCGACCTGCATGCGTTCAACGCACCGGTGCAGGCGGCGATCTCGGCAGGCATCCCGGTCGTGGCCTACAACGCGGACGCGGAAGGCAACGCGCGCGAGGCCTACATCGGCCAGGACCTGATGAAGGCCGGCGAAAAGATGGGCGAACGGATCGTCTCGCTGGTGCCTTCCGGAGACGTGGCTCTGTTCATCGCCACGCCCGGCGCGGCGAACATCCAGCCGCGCATCGACGGGGCGATCAAGGCGATCAAAGCATCGGGCAAGCCGATCACGACCCACACGATCGCCACCGGTGCGGCCGTCCCGGGCGAGCTGTCCACGATCGACGCCTACTGGGTTGGCCACCCGAACACCAAGGGCATGTTCGCCGTCGACGGCGGCAGCACCCAGAGCACGGCTCAGGTGATGCAGAAGTACGGTCTGCCCGGCAAGGGCGTCAAGGCGGGCGGCTTTGACCTGACGGAAGTCACTCAGCAGTTGCTGGCGGCCGGGCAGATCGACTTCACGATCGATCAGCAGCCTTACCTCCAGGGCTTCCTACCCGTTCAGCAGCTGTTCCTGTACAAGGTCTCGGGGTCGCTCACCGGGTTTGCCGACACCAACACCGGCCTGAAGTTCCTGGACAAGACCACGGTGATTCCGTACAACAAGACCAAGACCCGCTACGAGGGCACCTCCTCGGAAGTGAAGGTGGTCGCGGCGGCCTAGCGTCCGTTCGATCTCTCGCCTTAGGGACTGGTGATGGCGAGCGCGACCGGCGCCCCAGCCTCCGGTGACCCAGCTTCGGCGACCGGCAGCCCGGCGCGGCGGCGCCGGGCTGCCGGTCGGGACGTTCTCGGGCTGTTCAAGCGCTTCCTGACCCTGCGCGAGGGAAGCATCATCGTCGTCACGATCATCGTGGCGATCTATTTCGCGGTGAGCACGGAAACCTTCTTTACGACAGGCAACTTCAAGACGCTGCTGCCCTACTTCGCGCCGTTTGCGATCCTCGCGGCGGGCGAGGTCTTCCTGATGATCAACGGGGAGATCGACCTGTCGATCGGAGCGGTCTACCTGTTCACCCCGTTCCTGTTCTACGAGATGCACAACGGCGGGCGTCCCACTGCTGCCGGGAGTGATCATCGCGCTGATCGCGGCGGCAGGGGTGGGCGTGATCAACGGCTTCTTCACCGCGATCGTCGGGGTCAACTCGTTCATCACCACGCTGGGCACGCTGTTCGCCTTCGAGGGCCTGACGCTGATCATCTCCCACGCCCAGCCTGTGGCGACCCCCGGCGCTCAGGTGACCAGTACCACGGTCAACGTCCAGCACGTCGTCAACGGCCATCACATCGTGTTGCCTGAAACGGTCAATCACATCGGCACCTTCGCCAGGGTCTTCGGTGGCGGGACCTACTCCGAGCTGATCTGGGCGCTTGTGATCGTCGCCGTCCTGCAGGTGTTGCTCAGCCGCACTCGCTGGGGCCTGTACACCGTGGCCGTCGGCTCCAACAGGCTGGGCGCGAGCGAGGCTGGTGTGCGGGTGCGCCTGGTCGTCATACGCAATTTCATCTTGTGCAGCAGCTGTGCCGGTCTCGTCGGCATCCTCGAGGCGGTGCGCGCGACCTCCGTTCAGCCGGACACCGCGGGGGCGAACGCGATTCTGCTGGAGGCGATCTCCGCGGCGGTGATCGGCGGCACGCTGCTGGCGGGCGGGTCGGGGACCGTCGTGGGGGCGCTGATCGGCGCGCTGTTCCTGGGGATCCTGCACGACGGGCTGGTGCTCCAAGGCGTAAACGCCAACTACCTTGCGCTCTATCTCGGGCTCGCGATCATCTTGGCAATGGTCATCAACACCTATGTCGCGCGTGTACGCACGGGGTCTGGACTTGGCTGAGCGACCGATACCCACGGAGACGGTCGTCGGGCCAAGCTCTGCGCCCGACGACGTTCTGCGCGTCGAGCACATCGCCAAGCGCTTCGGCCCGGTGACGGCGCTGCGCGACGTCAACCTGCACCTGCGCAAGGGTGAGATCCTTGGGCTGTTGGGCGACAACGGAGCCGGCAAGTCCACCTTGGTCAAGATCATCTGCGGCTTCCAGAAGCCCGACACCGGAAGGATCTTCCTGCGGGGAGAGGAGGTGGAGCTGAAGAGCGTCGACGACGCCCGCTCCAGGGGCATCGAGACCGTCTATCAGGACCTGGCGCTGATCGACGAGCTGTCGGTGTTCCACAACATGTTCCTGCGCCGCGAGCAGGTTCACCACCCGCTGCCGTTGCTGGCCAACCACCTGATGCGCAAGGACACCCGCAAGGCACTGGATGACATCGGCATCAACATCCCGAGGATCGACGTGCCCGTCGCGCGCCTGTCCGGTGGCCAGCGTCAGGCGATCGCCGTGGCCCGCACCGCCAACTCCGATGCCGACATCCTGCTGCTCGACGAGCCGCTGGCCGCCATGGGCGCCAAGGAGGGATCGATGATCCTCGACCTGGTGGCTCGCCTGAAGAAGGAGGGACGTGTCTCGATCGTCATGATCCTCCACAACTACATCCACGTCCTGGAGGCATGCGACCGGGTCAACATGATCCAGGACGGCGTTATCGCTCTGGACAAGCAAACCGCCGACACATCGGTGGAGGAGCTCACCGAGATCGTCGTCAACGAGTACCGGCGGGCAAGGCAGCAGAATCAGATGGTTGACGAGCAAGCCTCGGAGTAGAGGCAGCTAGATGCCCACGGTCCTCATCACCGGTTCCAAAGGGATCATCGGCTCGGTCCTCGGGAGGGACTAAGGACAAGTACCAGATCAGGGGGGTGGATTTGCCGGACGACATATCGCGCTATGAGACCCTATGGCGCCAAATGGCAGGGGTAGACACAGTGATTCACCTCGCGCGCAGGTTGGTCGATAGGCATGTTGAGCAGAGGATGCGTATCTACCCACAAAATGTGCAGATAGATATCAATATCTTCACGGCAGTTGTGAAAGCCGAGGTGAGACGTCTCATCATGGCGAGTTCAGTTCACGCCGACAACCACCGCGATCCCGCCGACAGTCGAGCCACTTACTATCCCGGGCAGCTACTATCCCGCGACGCCGTACGGCGTGTACAAGCTAATTGGGGAGGAGGTGGGCAAGGTCCTCTCAAGGCAATTCGACTTTGAGTTTATCGGCGTGCGATTTGGTGGTGTAACGCGAGATGACTCTGTAAAGAGGGGAGAAGGGCAGACGGCAACTTGGCTAAGTCACGATGATCTCGTAGGTGCCATTGATTCATGCTTGACGAGCGAGCCGGTGCCGGGACGCTCCACCGTTTTCTACGCGGTGTCCGACAACGCTGACAGAATTCACGACACCACCAATCCGTTCGGCTGGAAGCCGAAGGACAACTCGGCAGACCGTAGGTAAAGCGTCCCGGCAAACGTTCTCAGTCGCTATATTGCTCCATGAGGCGCTCAGATTGTGCCCATACAAGGAGGCCGCTCGGTCGCTTTTGGCGCTGTTTTCGCTAGGTGTTTACTGTGAGAATGATCTTCCCGCGGGTGTGTCCAGATTCGCTGAGCGTGTGCGCCTTCCCCACCTCGGTTAGCGGGAAGGTCTCCGCGATCTCCACCCGCACATCACCGGCTGCTACCAGCTCGGCGATCAGGGATAGCTGCTCGGAGCTCGGGCTCATCACTAGCAACTGCGCGCTCACGCCACGCTCTATCGCTGCTTGCTCGGGTGGAGCACCGGCGATCGTGATGAGAGCACCTCCCTCGCGGACCGTGGGGAGTAGTGACAGCGTGGTGTTCCCACCTACGGTGTCGAACGCGACATCCACATCGTTCACGGACTCGGCGACGTCCTGCTGGGTGTAGTCGATGTATTGGTCGGCACCGAGGCCGAGCACGAAATCTCGGTTGCTCGATGACCCGGTGCCGATCGCCCGGGCCCCGGTGTGCTTCGCGAATTGCACCGCGAAATGGCCGACGCCGCCGGCGGCGCCCGCGATAAGCGCTGTCTGCCCGCGCTCGAGCCCAGCACGGTCGAACAGCGCCTGCCATGCGGTAAGCCCAGACACCGGTATCGCTGCCGCCCGCTCGTGGCTCACGCCGTCGGGCTTCTTTGCGATCGCAGCCGCGGGAGCGGTTGCGAACTCCGCATAGCCCCCGCTCGCTGCGATGCCAAATACTTCGTCCCCCTCGGCGAACCCCTCGGCGCGCGAGAGCTCAACCGTCCCGGATACATCGTTGCCGAGCACGGCCGGCAGTTGCTTGGGCATGAACCCACGCCGGTACTTCCAATCGATTGGGTTGATCGAGGCGGCGTGGACTCTGATCAAGACCTCCCCGTCACGAGGCTCGGGCCGCTCGGCTTCCTCGAAACGCAGAACATCCGAGTCTCCGGTCTCATGGATCAACACGGCGCGCATGGAATCTCCTCTCGGCGGAACGATCTGAAAACCAGTCTAACTCGCGGTCCGTAAGCCCAGCGTCTCGCTATCGCTTCGCGGGAATCTCACCGCTTGAGCGTGTGCAGCGCTTGCGCATCATCACTAGGTCGGTGACGGCGAATGCCTGCTCGCAAATTTGGCGCAGTGAGGCGGTCACACGCCATCGGCATAGAACACTCCCCACGCGCTCGCTCCCAGTTCGTGCCCAACATCACGCGCGGCGTGCGACCCTGCGCAGCATTCGTCTTACCACCACCCGGTGCCCCCGGCTGCCGATCACCACCGCGGTATGTGCGGCCTGTGGGCCCCGGGAACGCCGCCCAAGTCTGTGCGCGCAGGGTGCAGCCGGCGCCGCCGGTCGCGTCGAGCTCGAATACGAGCGCGTAGCTCGAAAATCGGTGCCCACCGTGCAGGGCCAGCCGGTTAGGGGCGTCCGCCTCCGCCACCGCAAAGCCGGGGAGCGTGTCGCCAGGGTGGATCGTCCCTCGCCAGTCTCCCCGCGTTTCAGTTGGCGTCACCCGCAGCAGCCGCACAAACGGCGCTGGTGCGGTCTTGCCGAGATCCGCTCGCAGTGTCCACATGAGCATTTGCCACACCCGCTCCCGCGTTACGCCGATTACTATGGAATGCTCATCGATGTAGGGCAACTGCTCCATATAGAGGAAACGTACTACATCAATGGCGCCTCCGCGAAAGCACGACACCGACCGTATCCTCGATGCCGCTCGCACGATCGTTCTGCGTGACGGGCCAAGGGCCGCCTCCGTGGCCGCCATCGCACGCGAGAGCAAAGCACCCGTCGGCACGATCTACCATCGTTTCGGCAGTCGCGACGAGCTGCTCGCTGCGGCATGGCTGCGGGCACTGCGGCGTTTCCAGACCAATGCCTTGGCGGCAGCGGCCGATCCCGATGCACTGGAGGCCGCTGTGGCGATGGCGATATCGCAGGTCAGTTTCGCGCGGGAACAGCCCGAGGACGCACGCCTGCTGCTCACACTGCGTCGCGACGATCTCCTCGACGCCGATCCTGACGACAGCTTTCGCGCACGTCTGGATGAGACGAACGCGCCGCTGGAGGCGCACTTCGAGGGGTTTGCCAATGAGCTTCGTGGGGGAACCGATGCACGCGCTCTGGATGCCGTCACCCGCGCTGTCGTGGATCTCCCGAACGCAACCGTCCGCCGACACGCGCGCGACGGTGGATTGTTGCCTTCGTGGCTCGATCACGACATCGCCGCCGCGACCCGCAAGCTCCTGGCCTGACCAGAGGCGCATAGCCTGGAGACTTCCGGTGTGGACCACCTCCGCTTGGCCTCGGTCAGAGACATTTCATGCGAGCCAAAAGCCCACAGTTGCAGGCTTTGACCGCACCTCACGATTGCCTTGTTGCAGCCGAGATGGCATGTCGTCAGATTCGCCGCTGACAAGGGCCGAACGGGCAGGATTGGCGGTGCGCTGACGTTTCGTATGGATAGGGACAACAAACAAGAAGTAGGAGACACGGCTCGACTTGAGCGCTCGAACCCGTGAACCTCTCTGAGGCGGCGCGCGGCTGCGACGGTATGTGTTCGGGAACGTCGCGCGTGCGACCGGGTCGTCGTGCCCATCGACCGCGAAAGACTCGGGTCAACGTTGAATTAGCACCGACCAGGCAGGGAAACATGGCTTCAATCAATGAGACGCGCTCGAAAGCGCAGGTGTTGCGCCCGGGACAGGATGGGGCTGCCGCGTGGCCACGTCACCGAGATCCAGCGTGCACGGATGCTCAGCGCCGCCGTGGAGGCGATCGAGGAGAACGGGTACCCACGCCTCACCGTCGCGCAAGTGATCAGCCGCGCGAAAGTGTCTCGCAAGACGTTCTACGACCTCTTCGTCGATCGCGAGGACTGCTTCCTCGCGGTGTTCGAACGCACGCTTGAGCAGATGAGAGCGAGAGTCGTGGAGGCCTTCGAGCAGGAGTCATCCTGGCGCGAGGGAGTGCGCGCTGGACTTGGCCGCCCTGCTGGTCTTCCTCGACGAGGAGCCGGAGCTGGCGCGGCTATGCGTCGTAGACGCGCTCGGTGGAGGCCCGCGCGTGCTCGAGGAGCGCGCGCGCGTGCTTGTGCAGCTGCGCAAGGTGATCGATCGGGGTCGCACCGCCGCCACGGTCAGGCGAGAGCCGCCGAGCGTGACCGCCGAAGGGGTGATCGGGGCGGTGTTTGCGGTGATCCACACGCGTCTACTCGAACGTAGCCCCAAGCCATACATCGGATTGCACGGATCGCTCATGAGCATGATCGTGCTTCCCTATCTCGGCGTTCGCGCAGCCAGCCGCGAACTCTCTCGCGCGGCCCCAGAGGTACGTCGGCGCGGGAAGAGCGAGCCTGGTGTCGGCAGGGACCCGATGGCTGGACTCGACATGCGCTTGACCTACCGAACGGTGCGCGTGTTGACCGCTATCAGGGAGCATCCCGGGGCGAGCAACCGCGAAGTTGCAGACGGCGCCGGCATCGCCGACCAAGGTCAGATCTCGAAGTTGCTTTCGCGCCTGGAGGGCCTCGGCTTGATCGAAAACGTCGATCACGCGCAGTCAAAGGGGGCTCCCAACGAATGGTGCTTGACCGAGCGCGGAGAGCGTGTGGAGCGGGCCACGAGACCCATGTGACCTAACCCCGATGGCGTTTCGCCCACAGCTCTGTAAGGGCAGGCGCGGTGAGAGCCGGCTCGCGAGTCCTCTTGCTCTACCTTGGAGGTGGGGAGGATGCTCTGGAATGGGGGTGATCGGTGCTGTGGAAGGGGTGGAGCAAGCGTCGTAGGGCCGGTGAGGCGAGAGAGCTGCTGGCTGCGGCCGGTGGAGTGTTCGACCGCTCGCTCGACCCTGGTCATACGATGCGGGCAATTGCCGATATGACCGTGCCGCGTCTAGCTGAGATGTGCGTGATCGACCTGCTGCACGAGGACGGCGCGCCAGGGGAGATGCTCGCCGTGGCCGAGTCCAAGGAGGCGGTCGCCAAGTTGGAGGCGCTGCGATCCGAACACCCGTTGGAGCTCGACGGCGAGCATCCGGTGGCACGCGCCATTCGCTCGCGCGAGCCGGTGGTAGAGCATGACCTTGCCAACGAGCACACACTCGAGCAGATCGCGCCGTTCCCTGCCGCACATGACTTCGTCCTATCGAGCGGATATCACTCCGCCGTCGTCATGCCGCTGATCGCTCGCAACCGACCGCTTGGGGCACTATCGCTCTTCTATACGAACGACGGCCATCGCCACGACCACGAGCATCTGGCACTGATTCACGATCTCGCAGACCGCGCTGCCACCGCGCTCGACAACGCGAACATGTACGCGGCACGCACACATCTCGCGCGTACGCTGCAGCGCAGCCTGCTGCCCGAGACCCTGCCGGTGCTTGACAAGCTGGCGCTCTCATCGGCCTACCATCCGGTCGGCGAGGGCAACGAGGTCGGCGGTGACTTCTATGACGTATTCACAACGCCGCTCGGCTGCTGGCTGGTGGTGGGGGATGTGTGCGGCAAGGGCCCCGAGGCGGCGGCGGTGACAGCGCTCGTGCGCCACAGTATCCGCGCCTTCGCGTTCGTACGCCCGAGCCCCTCCCAGGTGCTCGGGGCCGTCAACGAGGTGATGCTTGGGCATGCGCTTGCACAGAGGTTTGCCACCGTCGTAGTGGCGCGCCTGGACTTGAGCCGCGAGCCTGCGAGGGCGGTGATAGCAGCAGCAGGTCACCCCCCACCCCTCCTACTTGAAGCGAACGGCTCAACTCGTTGTCCGAGCGTTCACGGAATGATGCTCGGTGTACGCTCGGGCTCTAATGTCCGCGACCTCGAGTTGGCTCTCGACCCGGGCTCCACGCTTGTGCTCTACACCGACGGGCTGCTCGACGCGGGGGCCCCACGACGTGGGCTGACCCCCCGCGAGCTGTGCCGGCTGCTTGCCCACCATGCCGGCTCTGCGCCCCATTCGATCGTTCAGCAGCTCGAGCGGCTGGCTCTCTCAAGTGGCGCTGGTCGCCTGCGTGACGATGTGGCCATAGTCGCCGCTAGAGTCGAAGGTTGACTTTTCGCGAGCCTTAAGCCGTCTTATGGGAGGCTCCGCGCCTGCCGCCGGGAAGCAGCGTCGTCATCTTGATTTTCCACGCGTCACGTAGGTGACCCGATGTCCCGCACGGCGCGGACGGTCGGATAAGAGAGCGTTGCCGCCCTGCGTGATACTCACAGGCCTCTTCTCCGCGATCGTCGCCATCCGCGTGGCTGCGCTTGCGTCCACCTCCTTTATGCTTCTTGTAGTCGTCTCTAGGATTCACGCACGTCAGCAGAGGCGATATGTACGACTCGACGTGATTCCCTATCGCGGTGACGATCCGACCGTGACGGCGGTCGTGAACATGTTCGAGGCGCTCCACAAGCGACTTCTGCGTCGCTGGTGGCGCCGGCTCTTCAGCGGGCAGCCCTCTGTTGGACTCGAGGTTCACTGCGACCGCAAGGCGTGGTTGGCTCTCACCTGTCCAGCCGGTCTAGAGCCTCTCGTGGAGGCCGCCCTGCGCAGCGCCTACCCCAACTGTCTTTTGGCGGGCACGACGCACTTCGTGGGGCCACCTCCATGTGTGCTGCGCCTCAAGAAGCACAGCCAGTTCATCAAGCGGGCGAAGTTCCTCGACCGCTTCGACCATGAGCACTACCCGGCCGTCAACCGCCTGATCACGACCATGGCCGCATGCGGGGCGCCCGCTTTCGTCCAGATCGCGCTCACACCCACCCCGGCGCTCTTTGAGGGGCACTCCAAGCGTTCCTACCAGCACCATGAGAACCGACTATCCCGACAGCGCAAGCTCAGCTTTCCACCGCGCGATCGCTCGATGGTGGAGGACGCTGAGCTCAAGGGTGGTCTCAACATTCAGCATCGTCCCCTGTTCTTTGCCGATGTGCGCGTGGTTGCCCCAAGCCGGCGCGTGTGCGAGCGGATCGCCTCAGAGCTGCGCTCAGCCGGAGCGGAGAATAGGCTGGTGGAGCGCGGTACCGCCCTGCGCCAGGGCTGGCTCGGACTCTACACCCGTAGGGTGCTGCGTGGAGAGGGCAACCCGCTTCCCTCGCTGCGCAAGGGCGTGTTTGCCTCGACCGAGCTGGCAAGCGTGTGGCACATCCCATCCCTCGACTACTCAGCCGTCCCGTTCTCGCGCAACCCGCTCCCGCTTGCACCCGCTCCCCCGGCGATCCTTCGTCCGGATCAGGGCGTTGGCACACTACGGGATGTCCACGGCCCGGTGTCGATCCACATGCACATGCGCCGCCAGAACACAGCTGTGCCGGGCACCGTGGAGCAGGGCAAGTCGAGCTATCTGGTGGCCACCGTCGCCGAGGACCTTCAACGCGAGCACTGCGCTGTGATCGTGCTCGACCCAAAGGGCGACGCCGCCGAGGCAGCCGTCAGCCTCGTCCCTGAGCACCGCACCTGTACGCTGCTCGACTTCGCTCATCCCACCTGCGGCTTCAACCCGCTCGCGGTGGACGCGCCAGCCGATACGATCGCCGACTATGTCGTCTCGGCCTTGAAGAATCTCTTCACGGATGGAGACATTCGCGCATCCTCGGATCGATATCTGCGCAATGCCATCATCGCGGTGCTCGCCTACGACCGTAAGAGCACCCTGTGGGATGCAGCACGGCTGCTATCGGTGGGCGAGGAGGGTTACGCCTACCGCTCGCGTGTAGCAGGACACCTGCGCTCGCAACCGGAGTTCAAGGAGATCTCGGAGTTCTTTACGGGTGAGCTCTCTGCCCAACTCGCGGACGCGCGCGGCACCACCACCGCGAAGCTCGATGCACCGGTGAACAAGCTGGCGCGACTGCTCAACTCCCCCTCCATCAAGCGAGTACTACTCAATGAGTCGCTCACCGTGAGCTTCGACGAAGTAATAGCACGCGGGGAGGTGCTCGTCGTCAAGGGCG
Source organism: uncultured Solirubrobacterales bacterium (assembly GCA_963742945.1). Lineage (GTDB taxonomy): Bacteria > Actinomycetota > Thermoleophilia > Solirubrobacterales > Solirubrobacteraceae > Palsa-744. The sequence goes on from CAVUNX010000013.1 coordinate 23,715, forward strand.
CTCTCGGGGCCATGGGCGCAGGAAACACAAGCGTGTTGATGCAATTGCTCGTCGGGATGCTCGACGCGGCCCTCGCCCGTCGTCAGGACGGTGTCGTTGCCGAGAAGCGCACAGCGGTCGCTCTAAAGGTGGACGAGGCGCCACTTGTGCTTAACCGTGGATTCGCGGAGACAATGGCCTTGAAGCGATCCGCGGGCCTTGAGACGGTGGCCTGCTGGCAGACGGATTCGCAGTGGATCGACAGAGACGTGCGCGCTCAGCTCGATGCGCTTTTCGCGCACCGCGTGTACTTCGCCACGGCGTCGGTTCAGGACGCGCGCCTTGCGGCTGAGCTCGCGATGGCCGAGTTCTCCGACATGGTGCGTCCTGGCATTCGCAATCTGTCCGCGCTTGGTCGCCCCGACGTGCGTCTGCACCTGCCCAGGCATAGCGCGATCGCCAGTTGGGTGACCCCCGAGGGTCGCCAAGCGCCATTCATCGCCCACACGCTCCCCTTGCGGATCGACGAGCAGCGGCTGGCGCTGCACGCCACCAGGCAGTCTCAGCGAGGAGGGCGCTACCGCGAGGATCTCAGTCAGCCTCACTGGGAACGCGGTGAGCGATCAAAGAGGGGAGATCGTACCCACGCCAATCCGGACCGGGCGGGGTCTTCCGGCGAGCGCGGAGCCAATGGGTCCTCAAGAGGGTCGAGTCCACAGCCCACCGATACCCCGTCTCCCCATGCAGGGCCGCCCGTCCGGTCACCCAAGGCCCCCGAACATCGTCGTCGAGCATCGACTCGCCAGCCATCTACGTCAATCAGGGTCGCAAGCACCGTCCCCGCGCTACCGCCCTCGTCGGCGGAGAGCTACCGTGAGCTAGTCGACCTGCACACGGCCCATAGCGTTCGCTGGGCCAGGCCACCCACCACTCTGGCTGTGCTCGGCCCCGAGCCACTTGACCTCGAGATACTCGCGCTCCTCGCCTCAATGAGGCACGTGCTCAGCAGCCAGATCCACCGTCGCTTCAACGACGGTCGTGCCGCCACTACGACCCAACGCCGCTTGAAGCGGCTCTCCGACGCCGGCCTGGTCGAGCGCTTTCAGTTCCACCGCCGCGATGGAGGAGGGACTCCGATGTGTTACTCGATCACGCCCTCCGGGCGACACCTCTGCATCGAGCATGGCCGCGCCGTCGCAAGCGAAATCTCGGGCGTCGAGGCTCTCTCGGAGAACGACCCATCCATCTCCAATCCCAATGCCCTCACCGGAGAGGTGCTGCTGCGACAGGCACGCCACGACGTCCGCGCCGCCGGCTGGGCCTTTGCGCTGGAGCGAGCCCTTGCGGAACGCCTGCTCACACTGAGGGGGCCGGGTGAGTCCGCGATTGCGCCTTTGTCGAGCGCGAAGAGAGGCGAGCGGACGCTCGTTCCTGCCGATCTGTCCTTGCCGGGCGGTCGCGCGCCGCACGACTTCTTGCGTACGATCGAGCCAGGTGTCAGAGTCGAGGTCGAGCGCTTTCAGAGCATACGTCCCGATGTCACGCTGCGCATCAAGGGAGGCAATGAGCTACTGGTGGAGCTCGACGATCGGCTCCCCGAGGGGTCCGGGGCGGGCAAGCTCGAGCGCTACGACCATTTTCTGGCGGGCTGGTCCACCCAGGTGGCGCGCTACGCCCGGCCCGGTGTCGCGCTGCCGTTCGTGGTCTTCATTTGCCGCGACCGCTCGCGCGCTCGGGAGTGCGCGCGTTACGCAGATTGCGTCTTGACGGCCTGTAGGGCCTACGCCGGTGAGTATCCCTCTGACTGGGAGTACCCGGGACGTGAGCGTATCCTCTACGCATCTGAGCGTGACGCTCACGAGGGACTGGTGTGCGCCTGGGGCGTCCCGTCCTTGCCACCCGAGGTGCGAGCTGGTGCAGAGCTCGATCCGCGTGGACGAAATCCACTTGTCGAGTTGCGCTCACTACGGCCCCACGCACCCTCCAAAAATTCTATTGATTAGGATATTTCCTACAAACACAACTATTTCTTATCCATCAACTAGCAATCTAATCTCACCCAACGGGATTTGACCAAAAGATGGGAAACAATTCTTCTCGACTCCCAACCTTTTCTTGACACTCCCACTCCCGTGGCTAAGAATGCCCGCCAGGCCCGCCACTGGCGGGCCTGGACGACACGGAACCAGGGCCACTCTGACCAGAGACGGGCGTCCCGGTTCCGGGCCAACCACCCCGGAGGGCCGGCTGGCGTGGTCGACGCGAGCGGTGGAAGCCTCCCAGTTCGGTTTGCCCCCAGTCGGTCCTCCTCTTCCTCAGGCGAGCCTCTCACTCCTTTGCCACCACTCGCCCCGACAATGGCCTGTTCAATGTAGGCGTCGCCTGGCCCGCTGGTACTGAGACCTCTATGAGTCAGGAACAAGTGAATAAAACTATCTCTACAGAATTTGACAGGACTCCCCGCGTCAAGCATGATGTGGCGGTCGTCGGCGCGCAGGCGGCGTGGTCTGGCCCGGGACGTCTTGCGGACTAGCGTCCCAGTGGCGGCCAACCCTCACAGAGGGCCGGTTGGGGCGCGACCGCCAGAGCCGGAGTAGGCCTCCCGGCCGCGGTTGCTGACCTGGCCGGCCCTCGTGCAGGCAGGTCATCATGCCATCCCCCGCCACTCGTCCCCGATAGAAGTGGCTTGACATAGATAGGTCACTGTGCGAATATCCCCGTAGATCAGAGATCCGGAACACGGATTGGTCACACACACGGTTCGGTCAGATGAAACAGAGCCGTAAGTACGAACGAGAACAATCTCATCTAGGTGGAGGAGTTCGAGACTTCCCGGGAACCGAATGGGCGGACAAGGGAAGAGGGTTCGGATGCCGCAGCCACCCCCCTCTGCGGCGCCCGAGCGCACTCTGGCGTGGCGCATTTCTTCAACCTGCGCCGGAGTACTGGGCCCGCGCGGCGTGCGTGACATGACCTGAGTCACAGTCGTCGCGCGGGACCCCTAACGTGGGCAGTCTCCGAGTGCTCTCGACAGTTGGGGTTCGATAGGTCTTTGGGGTCAGACGGGTCCCGCTGGTTGGCGGGACCCGTCTGCACCGTGGCTCAGGCTGCCTCCTTCACCGCCTAAGTGAAGAGGAGCAGAGTCATATGACCAAGGATGACGTGCTGTTCGGCTACCGCCAGCAGTTGTTCGCGCAGGCCGCGAAGACGAACGTCTCGGCAGCGTGCCGAACGTTCGGGGTGCACCGCTCGACTTACTACGCCTGGAAGCGCGCCAAGTCGACCGGCACGGCCTTGAGATGCTCAGGCCAAGGGAGCGCCGCCGGCCGCAGATGCCCAACGCGCTACCGAAGATGATCGAGGAGCGGATCGTGTCATTCTCGATCGCCCACCCAGGGCTCGGGCCCAGACGGGTCGCCTCAGAGCTCGCGCGGGAGAAGTGGGGCGGGATCATCGTCTCGCCCAACGGTGTGTGGAAGGTTCTCCGCCGTCACGGCCTGAACACCCGCGCCAAGCGGTTGGGGCTGATCGCGGGCTACGCAGCTCCCTATGAGCCACCCAGAGATCCAGGGCCTGAGCAGCACATCGACGTGTCGATCACCCCGGTGAGCTGGTCGGGATCGACTGCTTCTACGTCGGACGGTTGAGAGGCACCGAGGGCGCGATCTGGCAGCTCACCGCGATCGACATCTCCTCTTCATACGCGTGGGCGGAGCTCGTGATCTGCAAGCAGGGCAACCCCACCGCGCTACAGACCTCAAAGCTCGCACAACGCGTCGCGCGGGATCTGAAGACCGCAGGCTGGAAGCTCGAGCGGATGCTCAGCGATAACGGCAACGAATTCAAGGGACACTTCACGAAGACCGTTGACGCGCTGAAGGTGCGCCACACCCGCATTCACGCCGGACGCCCACAGACCAACGGGAACGTCGAGGCGCTGCACAAGACGATCCTCGATGAGTGCTGGCGACCTGCGTTCGCCCGCTACCTCTACCCCCGCTACACCGGCCTCAAGCGCGAACTAGACACCTACCTGCGTTTACAACACCGACCGCGTGCACCACGGCCGACTCACCCAAGGACGCATCCCAACAGACATCGTCTACCGTGCCCGCAAGATGGAGGCAAAATGAGCCACACCTATCGGCACATCTCGAAGGCAGCCCACCCTAACACTTGTCCGTTTCGCTGCCCCCGCACCTGTCGGTTGCGAACCCTGGATTCTCGGCTATGCCAAGCTTCTGCGCACGCTGCCATCGTCGAGGACTCGCTCTGTCGGCACGCCTAGCCCAAGCACACCACTTGCCTGGCGTCGAAGGCTCACACAATCTGCTGTGCCACGATGCCTCTCAACAGTAGCCCGGGCCGAACATCGAGCTTCATCGCGAGCTTCAAAATGGTGCGCAGGTTCGGCTCACGACCGCCATTCTCATACACGCTGATCGCGGCTCTATCGACTTTGGCATCGAGCGCAAGCCGCTCCTGGGATATCCCTGCCCGTTCGCGCGCCCACCTCAAGTTGCGGCCGAACAGCGACGCCGGGTCAGTCGGTGCCGTGTGGCTGCCGGCGCGTGCACGCCGCGGTGAGGACTTTGGGCCGATCCCGCGAAGAAGATCTCGCGGATCAATCTCGAGCGCGCCACAGATGCGCAGCAACGTGCGGAGGTCCGGGGCCCGCTCCCCGCACTCCAATCGACTGATCGCAGCACGGTCGAGCGGAGCCGCCCCCGAGAGTTGCACCTGCGTAAGACCGGCGCGCAGCCGCGCCCGCCGCAGATTCTCGCCGAACGCCCTGATCTGCTGTGCAATCTCTGATTGGTCGGCTCCAAGCATAGCTGAATAGTTCACGGCTGATTACAAAAGAGCCACTGAATAAACACCACAATCCGCCGTTGGGGCGGAGTCGAGTGTCTCAGCGCACTCTCACGCCCAAGAATGGACGCAGCGCGATATCGCTTGCCACCTCCAACAGGCTCGGCAACTCGCGCGTCCTCTCGGTCGCCACATACACGAAGCACAGCTCGAACAGTGCTCCGGCGGTCGCCTCTACCGACACGGCCGTTGGCGGATTGCCATTGACGCTGAACTGGAGCCCGGGCTCAAGCATCCCGGCATAAGCGCTCATACCGTCGTGTGCCACCGTTGCAGCCTTTGGGCTAGCCGTCAACGCATCGATCAATGCGAGGTGCGCGTAGGCGGGCTCTGAGGCAAGGAACTCAAGCAGCACCGCGATTCCGGTCCGCACCGCCGCCGGCCAGTCCTCCTGGGATTCATAGGCGCGCTCCACGATCGCGAGCGCCTTGCGGTGGCCGATCTCGTAAGCCACGAGGAACGCGTCCTCCTTACCGGAGAAGTGCTCATAGAACGCCTGCACCGACACGGCCGCCTCCTGCACGATCTCAGGGATCGTGGTCCCGCCATAGCCCTTTGCCGCTGCCAAGTTCGCAAGTGAGTCCAGGATCCGCTCGCGCTGATTGTGCACCACGAAGCTACGTGAAACGTTGCCCTCCCCCCGTGGTAGCCCCCTGCGCTCGATCGCACGTGAGCCCAGCGACAGGGTCCCGGGAGCGCGACCGCCAACCGGCACTGGTGAGTCTGCCCCGATGTTCGACGATGGCACAATCCCGGCGCCCGGTCCTCCCAGGTAGCACGAGGCCCATGCCATCACCTCGGGCGCGAGTGCGAGCAGGTCGCCGCGGCGTGGACGCCTGACTCGTGCGCCGCGGCGTGCCCTGAGGTACAGGATGCGTAGGATCGCCCCAACGATTGTCCTTGCGAGCAACTCCACCTCGGGCGAGTCCTCGCCGAGCGCGTCTCGCAACGGCCCCGCGAGACCGTCGAGCGCTCGCTCCCGGCGCTTATCCCGGCGCTCCCCGCAGCGGTCAACTCGACCGCGAGCACCCTTAGCGCCGCCGGGCTCTCGAGCGCTAGAGCGAACAGCTCATCTACGAGCGCCTCGACCGCGCCCTGCTCGTCCTCTGAAGCCTCCTCGGCCCGTTCGACACGCTCCACCCACTCACTGGCGATCTCATCGCTCATCGCGAAGAAGCACGCATGCTTGTCCTCGAAGTGCTCGTAGAAGGTCTTACGCGATGCCACCGCCTTCGCGATCACGTCAGCCACGACCGTCGTCGCATAACCTTGCTCGCCAACGCTCGCGAGCATCGCCTCGATCATCCTCGCGCGAGGATCAGCGGGAGCTTGTGCTCTCTTTCGAGGCTTGCGGCCTGCCTGGCGGCCGCTCGTGGGGGGGTTGGTTGTGGGTCCGTCACGCTTGTCCACTGACCCTCATTGTGACTACCTGGACCGATTCATGCGAACTGATCACCTTTGCGTCTAGTTCTTGTCAGGCGATGGCGCTCCTCTTGGCGCCACAACGCTTATGAATCTGCTCGCCCGCACGGGCAGCCGGGTGCCCAGGGTACGCAGTCCCCCCCGGCGCGCGAGGGGGTGACCATGCAGTCTCTATGCCGCAAGGACCCTGGGCAACTGCAGCCGTTCGCTCGACTCTCGCGGTGTTCGCGGGCCTCACCTCGCGCAGTCGCGCTGCACCCGCCCATCGGAGTGCACCCTCGCTCGGCCATGGCGTGTCCTTACAGCGGTTTGCGGCTAGGCTCTGGCCCCTCACATTCCCCTTATCCATGGTCGTCTGGCCGTTACTGGCCCCATAGTCTCCTTCACGAGAGTCAGAGACAAACCGGCGTCTCCCTGCAGCCGTGCTGGTTACCTCCTGCCCTCACCCCCGAGGCCCCCGTTCGTTGCTCGGTTTGTCCGCTCGACCATCGTGTGCTCGCCGTGCGTGCCTTCCTTGGCTATGTCGATCTCCTTCGCCCGACCTGCTCGCGTTTCCGCACCCCGCTCACCTCGATCACTCGTGAGTGATTCTCGGCCAGCTTCTCCAGGCGCTTCGCGCTAAGAGAACAAGTTTCCGAGACCCCCTTCAGGGGGGCTCGGACATTTCGTGTGACCTGCTCCCCTCCGCTACACGGGGCTTGACGATCCCCGGACGCCGTCCTACAAGGCGCTCTACACCCATGCAATCCAGCCACGCCCCACGGCGCGGCGTCAACCGCCAGGAGCCAAGCATGTCGCCCCTCGTCTCGTCTCCACTGTCGGGCTGCCCTAAGTCCCGGCACATTTCCAATGCTCGTCCCCCTCGCCGAACAGCCGTGGCCCCGCGCTGTCCCAAGGAACTCAGCGCGGTCAGCCGGCTCGACAGCTATGTCGATGACGAAGGCCGCTTGCGAGAACTGGTTGCGCTACCAGGCCACGGAGGCAGCGTGCTGGTGCTCGACCGCGACGCGGCGACGCTTTGTGAGCGCCGGCTGGTGGCCCACCTGGCAGCCGACGAGCCGCGCGAGAATGCAGAGCTCGTCTGTCGTCACTACATCCAGGACACGCGCGGACGCTGGTGTCGGGGTGTGCGGCCGGAGGACCTTCAGACCGATCCGTTTGTCATGAGCGAATGCGAGGAGCAAGATGAGCTCCAACCGCACAGCTGCGTCGTCGATCGCGACGGCAATGCCTATCGGCTCGGGCTGCTGGAGGGGGGCCGTGCCACCCCCCAGCAGCGCTGGTGCTGCCGCTCCGCGCAGGGGGATGACCGCTCATGGGAGCAGATGAGCTTGCGCGATGTCATCGCCTCGTTCGAGAGCTACGAGCCCATGCGGACCCTCACCGAACGGGCCATCTCGCGCCACGGCGATGACTCAAGCGTCACCCGCCTACGTTGCGAACTCGATCGGCTCTGCGCGAGCCCTGTCGTGCTCAACCGTGGACTGCGTGAAGCTGTGCTCAACGCCATCGATCAGCGCGGCACGAGCATGAGCGAGATCGCCCTGCGCTGCGGAATCGTCAAGCGCGACCGCCGCGGCAACCTCAGCGGCGAGACGAGCTGGCTTGCTCGACGCATAGGAATCATGCCCGAAGGAGGGCGCACCGCGATCACGCCGTGGATTCACAACGACGTGCTCGGCACGATCGCCCGCAAGGGCCTTGGCATCAGCCCGCGCGAGGTTGAGCTTCAGTGAAGATCGATTCTCGCCGGTTTGAGCCTTTCGCATGCGGTGACGCCGATCGTCTCGAATGGACGATCCTCGTCGTCGAGTCAAGCGCCTCGCTGGGGCACGAGCTCACCGATCAGCTTCGCGCTGACCGCTACCGTGCGGCGCTTGCCCGCACCGCCGAGCACGCTCGGTCACTCGCACGCTCGCAACCGATCCGAGCGATCGTGCTCGGCACGCTCGAACCTCCCCGTGGTGCGCTTGAGCTGCTCGAGGAAGTTCGTCGCTGCCCCTGCGGAGTGCCTTGGGATGAGTGCTTGCCGGCGATCGTGCTCCGCAACGGCTCCGATCAGATCGACCTTCTTCGTGCGTTTGAGGCCGGCGCCGATGACTTCATCGCGAGGGATGGCCCGGTCTACTTGGAGCTGCGCGCCCGCCTGAGGGCAGTACTGCGCCGCGCTGAGGGCCACGTTGCTGCGCGTCGGCTGCGCGTCGGCTCGCTCGAGATCGACACGGGTGCCCACCAGGTGCATATTGCCGGGGTACCCGTCGAGCTGTGCCGCCTGGAGTACGAGTTGCTCGTTCACCTCGCCCGTAACCCAACCGATGTCTGCTCCAAGCAGGAGCTCCTTGGCGCGATCTGGAAGCAGCATGCCGGTCCCGCGCGCACCGTCGACAGCCACGCCAGCCGTCTACGCCGCAAGCTCGACGCAGCCGGCGCGAGAGGCATGGTCGTGAACGTTTGGGGCGTCGGCTACCGACTCATCTGAGCGGGACACTCTTCTAGACGCTCAGACGGCGCACACAAAACTTGCCGGGCGCTGAGCCCGTCACGCAGCACCCCACAGCGGCGAGCCCTCCGGCTCGTCGCTGCTCGTTAACCCCGCGTCCGGCTCGCCAAGCCGGCCTATCGAAAGGAATGCTCATGCGGTCATCTCAATTCACCGCTGAACCGCCGGCGAACCCCCTCGCGCCCGTTACCGAATTGGCGCACTGGCTCATCTCAACCACATTGCACATAGCCGTTGGTGTCCTCGCAGGGCTGATCGTCACCCATCTCATGCGCCGCCATCACCTGCGCTGGACCTGGGCCGCCTCGGCGCTTGCTCTCGCAGTACTGGCTCGTACCACGTTTGAGGGATGGGGCACCACACTCGGCGCCACCGCTTTGTGTGCGGCCGCGCGCGGCCGCCACTTGCATCGCGAAGACCTACTCGCCGGCGGCGACCTTGCGGAGATTGCCAGCGCTCGGCGCGGGCCATTGGCCGCTCAGCGCGTTCTCTTTCAGAGGCTCCGTCAGTACGTTGGCTCCTCGCCGACGCGTCACCCTCTGCGCGACGAGCGAGTGATCGTCGGACGTGTCCCAAGCGGCGACGTCGTCTCGATCCCTTTCGGCGCCGCTGATGGTGGTAGACACACGCTGATCGTAGGGGCCACCGGCTCCGGCAAGACGGTCACCGAGACATGGATTGCCACGTGCGCGATCGAAGCCGGGCTCGGCGCTGTCATCCTCGATCCCAAGGGAGATCCTCGAATGCGCGAGCGTCTCGCCTGTGCTGCCCGATCCGCCGGGCGCCAGTTCGTCGAATGGACTCCTCGCGGGCCATCTGTCTACAACCCGTTCGGTCACGGTGGCTCAAGTGAGATCGCCGACAAGGCGCTCGCGGGCGAGCGTTTTACCGAGCCTCACTATCAGCGCCAGGCCCAGCGCTACTTGGGCCACGTGGTGCGCGCGCTGCGCAATGCCGGAAGCGTCGTAAGCCTTCCGGCACTCGTCCGCGAGCTCGACCCGGCGCGCCTGGAAGTGCTCGTCAGGAGCCTCTCTGGGCAACAGTCTCAGGCGACCTTTGAGTACCTCGACTCACTCACGCCACGTCAGCGAGCCGACCTCGCCGGCGTGCGGGATCGGCTCGCGATCATGGCCGAGTCCGACATGGCCGCTTGGCTTGATCCATCCACGCCCGGCGCGTCCACGTTTGACCTGCTCAGCTCCATACGAGGAAGAGCGGTTGTCTACTTCGCTCTTGAAGCAGACGCCCGGCCGCTGCTGGCCCACATGCTCGGCGTGGCCATCGTGCAGGACCTACAAACCACGATGGCGGCCCTGCAAGCCTCTCCGATCGCGACCGTAGTCGTGATAGACGAGTTCGCGGCAATTGCCGCTGAGCAGGTCGTGCACCTGTTCGGAAGGGCCCGATCGGCGGGCATCAACCTGCTGCTGGGCACCCAAGAGCTCTCCGACCTGCGACCGGACGGGCGCAAGCAGCTGCTCGAGCAGGTCCTTGGCAACCTCTCCTCGCTACTCGTCCATCGTCAAGTTGTTCCCGAGTCGGCAGAACTGATCGCGCGGCTGGCCGGCAGCCGAGGGTCCTGGCGGACCTCCCAGAGCAGCGACGGACGCTGGACACGCACACGTTCGAGTGTGCCGCTGCTCACCGCAGATGACGTTCGTGGGCTGGCGCCGGGCCGGGCCGCGGCTATCGAGCTGTCGGGTACCGCCTCGCCGCGCATCGTCGAGGTCTTCTCTCCCATCGCGAATACGACAACAAGGAGCGTCGCATGAGCCAATATCGTCATCCATCCACACCCGAGCAGATCGAGCTGGTCCGCTGGGCTGCCTCACTCGGGGCCATCACCGCCGACGCGCTCGCGCTGCGGCTCGACACGACTCAGGCCTCTGCTCGCGCACGGCTCTCGGTAGTAGAGCGTCGCGGCCTGCTCACGCGGGATCGTCCGCTGGCCGGGCAACCGGCCCTATTCTCAGCCACGCGAGCGGGTCTGCGCGCTTGCGGAGCCCGCGGGATCGAACCCTGTCACATCGCAACCCCGACCGCCCGCCATCTCATGATGTGCGCACGCGTTGCCGCGTCGCTGGAGCGTTGTTACAGCGACTATCGCCTGATGGGCGAGAGGGAGCTGCGCCGCGACGAGCGCGAGCACCGGGGCCCGCTTGCTAGCGCCCAGCTTGGTTTCCTCTGTACCGGAGAGCCGCGCCGGCACTCCCCTGATCTGGTGTTGTGGCCGAGCGTCAACGGCGGCTTGCCGGTGGCCGTCGAGGTCGAGCTGACGGTCAAGGCACCGCGGCGTCTTGTCGAGATCTGTCGTGCCTGGGCGCGCTGCCGTGCAGTGGCGGGTGTCCTTTATGTCGCGCCGGAAGTCGTCGGGCGCGCCCTTGGGAGAGCCATCGCCGAGGCCCGCGCCTGGGAGCAGATCGCGGTGGTAAAGATCGATGCCCTCCCCGGTATGGAGGCTCTGGCGGATGACTGAATGCGGCACCGGTCAGGGCAGTCCGTACCTCACACAGAAAGGGCCGTCCCACGCGTACGCGTGGGACGGCCCAATTTGGAGGCTCCTCTTCATCGAATATTCCCAGTAACGACGGGCGATATTGCGGTTTTAGGCGTCCTGTGTTCGAGAACCGTCCCAAGCGCCGCCTACCTTCAACGACGGGCGAGCCAACCGCAAAGGAGAACACCATGTCCTACTCAAACATCAACCGCGTGGTCCTTGTCGGCCGTCTCACCAGCGACCCCGAGCTGCGCGCGCTGCCGTCGGGCGCGAGCGTGTGCGGTCTGCGCCTCGCCTGCAACACCACCCGCAAGAACACCGATGGCGACTACACGGAGAAGCCCAACTTCTTCAACGTGAGTGTCTTCGGAGCCACCGGCGAGTCGGTTCACCGTTACATGAGTCGCGGTCGCCGCGTCGCGATCGACGGGCGCCTGGCGTGGCGCGAGTGGGAGACCCCGGAGGGAGTCAAGCGGCAAGCCGTCGACATCGTCGCCGAGAGCGTTCAGTTCCTCGACGGGCGCGGCGACCATGGCGACTCCGGAGGGACCTCAGACGACGAGGGCTCCATTGACAGCGGACGGGAAGGTGAGGAGCGCGAGCTCGTGGGTGTGGGCTCTGGGATCGAGGACGACCTCGTCTTCTAGCCATACCTCGACGACGCTTCCAGAGCGGTGGGATGTCCACAGCGACATCCCACCGCTTGGCGCCCAGCGCGCCTTTTTCTATTTAAGCAGCGACTCCTCGGTCCAAGGTCTGCCTCCCATCCGTCAAAGACCCGAGAAGGCGCGTAAACTGGCCGGCCGCAGCCGCGCCAGCAGGCGCTGTGTCCACGCGAGCCCTATTACCTCCGAGTCCACAAGGAGCCCTTCCCGGTGCCAGTAAACACCAAAGCGATCGGAAAGACCTACGAGCCCACAACCTATGCGGTGGGCCGAGAGAAGATCAAGGAGTACGCTCGGGCGGTCGGCGAGACCAATCCGCTCCACCTCGATGAGAAGGCAGCACGCGACGCAGGCTACGCAGACGTCGTGGCCCCGCCGATGTTCGCCGTCGTCTACAGCTCCCAGTCGGTGGCCCCGTCCCTTTTCGACCCCGACGTGGAAATGAACTTCGCGATGATGGTTCATGGGGGCCAAGAGTTCGAGTGGGGGCCGCTTGTGGTGGCGGGCGATGAGATCACCACCACCGCCAGCGTCAAGGACATCTCAGAACGCGACGGCCGTGGCTACTACGTGTTCGAGTCCGTTTCCGTCAATCAGCGCGGCGAGCAGGTGTGCCGCGGAACCTGGACGAACATCGTCCGAGGAGTCTGAGCAATGGCCGACCTTTCACCAGGAGCACGAGATCCCCGAGGTGCGCGTCACCCCCGACAAGTACCTCACCGCTCGCTACGCCGGCGCGTCCGGCGACTTCAACCCGATCCACATCGACGAGGAGTTCGCGCGTGCCGTGGGGCTTCCCGGACGCATCCTGCACGGGCTGTGGTCGATGGCCCAGGTCGCGCGCGCTCAGACCGAGGCAGCGGGAGGGCCGGCCACGCTCAAGCGGCTGTCCGTCCAGTTCCGTGGCATGGGCGTGCCCGAGCAAGAGGTCCTCGTAACAGGGACCGTGCGCGAGGCAAGCGATGGGCGCGTGATAGTTGACACTGTCGCCGAGCAGGCCGGCAACCAGATCATCCGCAACGCGGAGGCCGAGCTGGAGGTCTGAATCGACCGGGGCGCCGCGCCGGCACCGGGCGGCGCCGATGGTCCTCGCCGGTGTCCTAGGCCCGTGGTCCTTGCCCGTGCCCTTGTCCCAATGGGCGCCCTCGGCCACGAATGGGCGCCCTCGGCCACGGCCCTCGAGTCACGGGGATCGCCAAGCGGGGCACTGGGCATCGGGACAGCCCAGAGGGCGTCTCAGAGTGTCCCGGCGCCCAGACCCTAGAATCAGCTCCATGCTCACCCCCCGACAGGAGCTGATCCTGTGCAAGGTGGTGGAGGACTACCTGCAGAGCGGCCAACCGGTGGCCTCCAAGATGATCGCCGCCGATCCGAGCCTCGATTGCGGGCCCTCCACTGTCCGCAACGAGCTTGCCCTGCTCGAGGAGCACGACCTGCTCGCCCACCCGCACACCTCAGCGGGACGAGTGCCCACCGACGCCGGGCATCGCTACGTGGTGGATCGGATGCTCGGCACTGGCCAAAGTCTTGCCCCGGCCCGCCCACTCGCCCTGTCGCTCACACGTCGCGAGCTCGAGGAGGCGATGCGTGTCACGAGCGTTGCCATCTCCCGGGTGACCAGTCTGTTGGCGGTGGTGTCCGCTCCTTCGCTGAACACCGCCACGATTCGTCACGTCGAGGTGCTCGCCCTGCAGCCACAGGTGGTGGTGGTCGTAGTGATCACCTCAACGGGCGGGGTGTCCAAGCTGCTGACCACATTCGACGCCCCCGTCGACCAGGGGCTCGTGGCGTGGGCGGGCGAATACCTCAACGAGCGGCTCGTTGGCCTGGGGCTCGGCGCGAGGATGCTCTCCAAGCGCTTGGAGGACCCGAGCACAGGGGTCGTCGAGCGTGAGTTCGTGGACCGGCTTGCTCCGGCTTTCGGGAGCCTGGCATGTGAAACCGAGGACACCCTCTATGTCGACGGCGACCGCCCATCTGCTCTCGAGTGGTGGCATCGGCGACATCGCTCAGGTGAATGAGCTGATGAGTCTGCTTGAGCGGCGTGCGGCACTGCTGCGCGTGTTGCGGACTGCCCTTGGCGAGTCCGACGTATACGTGCGCATCGGTCGCGAGAACGAGATACCGGCGATGCGCTCACTGGCGCTCGTGGCGGCCGGGTATGGGCTCGCACGCCGCAAGCTCGGGGCAGTGTCGGTGATCGGCCCGGTCCATATGGACTACGCGGGGGCGATCGCGACCGTGCGTGAGGCCGCCCACGAGCTTTCGCGTTTCGTCGAAGACGCATATGCGGAGCACTGATGAGCGCGGGGGGGCAATGAGCGCGACCACTCCACGCGACCCATACGAGGTGCTCGGGGTGGCCCGTGACGCGAGCGAGCAGGACGTCAAGAAGGCCTTCCGCCGCCTGGCGCGCGAACTCCATCCTGATGTCAATGCGCACGATCCAGGCGCCGAGGAGAAGTTCAAGGAGGCGGCCGAGGCGTACGAGATCCTGTCCGACCCCGAACGCCGCGCCACATACGACCGCTACGGCCACGAAGGGCTGCGCTCAGGTGGCTACGCACCGAACTTCGACGGGTTTGGCTCGATCGGCGACCTATTCAATGCGTTCTTTGGCTCCGGCAGCGGATTCGGGGGGAGCTCGGGGCCCGCGCTCGGGGGCGACATTGCCGTAGCCGTGGAGATGACGCTCGTGGAAGCAGCGTCGGGGGGCAAGCTCGAGGTGTCCTACGAGGCGATCGATCGTTGCGAGCACTGTCATGGAAACGGCGCCGAGCCAGGGACCCCGATCGAGCGCTGTTCGCGCTGTGGGGGGGCCGGTCAAGTGCAGAGCGTGGTGCGTACCCCATTTGGCCAGATGATGCGCGCGAGTATCTGCGATGTCTGTCACGGCGATGGACGAGTTGCCGCCGACCCGTGCCGGGAGTGCCGCGGGCGGGGGAACAAGACGGTCAGACGCAGTGAGCAGGTGAGTGTTCCAGCGGGGATCGACGACGGTCAACGCATCCGAGTCAGTGGGAGCGGTCATGCGGGTGAGCGCGGTGCTCCCCCCGGGGACCTGTACGTGCTCGTACGCGTCCGACCAGATGAGCGCTTTGTGCGCGAAGGGGACCACCTCATCACAGCGCTTGACGTCGCCGCGCCACTTGCCGCGCTTGGGGCGACCCTGGAGGTTCCGACGCTCGACGGTCCGGCGCCCGTGGAGGTGCCCGCGGGCACACAGCCGGGGGAGGTCATCACGGTGCGCGGCCGGGGGATGCCATCGTTGCGCGGGGGTCGGCGCGGCGACCTGCGCGTGGTCGTCAATGTCCTGATCCCGCGCCGCTTGAGCGAGGCTCAGCGCGAGCTGCTCGGCCGGCTGAGCGAGACCCTCACCGAGGAGAACCTACGCTCGGAGGAGTCGGTGCTGGGGAGGCTGCGTCGCGTGCTGCGCCACCAGGCCGCGTGAGCCGTCGCGATCGCGACAGGTGGCGCGCGTGATTCGCCTCGCGTTGCGTGTGAGGCGAGCCGACGCTGAGATCGTGCTTGCCGAGCTGCTCGAGCTGGCGCCCGGGGGAGTGGAGGAGAGCGAGCTGGGCGGGCGCGATGGAGGAGAACCACTGGTCGAATACGCCGTATATGGCGCCCCCGGAGAGCTGCCGGAGATGCCTGACCTCCGCGCCGCCGCAGGCGGAGCGCTCGTGGAGGTCTCCACGAGCAAGGTCGCCGACGATTGGTCGGAGCGCTGGAGGCAATTTCACCGACCCGTACTTATTGAGCTTCCCGATGCCTGTGCTCGAGGTGGCACCGCGTCAGCACTGTATGTGCGTCCGCCATGGGAGCCCCCAACTGAGCAGACACGCGCGCATGAGATCGTGATCGACCCGGCTCAAGCCTTTGGCACCGGTGCCCACGAGACCACCCGTCTGTGCCTGCAACTGCTCTTGGAGCTGGCCGCCGATGGTGGACGCGGTGCCGTTCTCGACGTCGGCGCCGGCTCCGGCGTGCTTGCGATCGCGGCTGCCAAGCTGGGTTACGGTCCGGTGCGGGCACTCGACAACGACCGTGAGAGCGTTGCCGCGATAGCCGACAATGCTGCCTGCAACGGCGTCCAGATCGACGCTCGCCACTTCGATCTGCGTCGCAACGCCCTTCCCCGGTTCGATGGTCTGCCGGCGCCGATTGTGCTCGCCAACCTGCTGCGACCCCTGCTGCTTGAACTGGCCGACACGATGGCTGCCCCTCCGCGACACTTGATCGCAAGTGGGCTCTTGTGTGAGCAGGCCGATGAGGTGGCAGAGGCTTTCGCTACGCGCCTTGGCCTGCGCGAGCAAGCGCGTCGGGAGCGGGGAGAGTGGGCTGCTCTGTGGCTGACGTAGGCTCGGTGGCCGCACGTGCCATCGCCCTGAACAGCAGGTCGAGCGCCGGGCGTGCGCCGCCCTCGGCATCGAGCAGGGCCCGAGCGGCGACCAGCCCCGCCCCGATCGCGTCGAGGGCGTCGCCGGAGGGGCCGGGGTCGGGGTCGCGGCACACGGCGATCGCCAGGTCGAGCATTCCCTGCGCCTGTTCGATGGCACCGGCAAACAGGGCAGGTCCCGCCAGGCTGCCGTAGCCGTAGGCACGCGCGAGTCGACCTGGGAGCGTTATCTCTGGCTGACCGCGCGGAGCGGTAGTGGGGGGCAGTCCGCGACCGTCAACCAGTCCCGCCATCGTCTCGCCGAGCACTCCGCGGATGGCCTGCTCGTCGAGCCCGGCATGGGCGGCCACCCGGAGAGCGAGGTACAGACCGCTGGCCGTCAGGCCGTATGGCGGATCTGAGGCGAAAACGACCCGCTCGGCCGGCACGCGCGCGAACAGCTCGATCACGTCGAACGGGAAGAAGCAGGAGGTGTCATAGAGAACGCCCGGGTGGTCGGCCAAGCGCGAGGTGAGGATCCCCTGGTCGCAGATCGCTCCGTGGGCGAGGATCAGAACAACATCGGGATGGCGCAGCGCGAGGTTGGCCAGCCCGTCGGCGATCGGGGGCATCCCTCGGCCTGCGTGGATCAGGATCGGTACGGCTGCTTCTTCGGCCAGCGTAAAGATGCCGTCCATCTCAGGACTGTCGAACGTGAATGCCTGGGCGCGGGGGTGCAACTTGATGCCGCGGGCTCCCTTGGCGATGCAGCGTTCCCCCTCGGGCACCGGAGCTTCGGAGGGGTCGAGGCGGCAGAAGGGGATCAATCGCGCCTCGCTTTCGCCGGTCCACTCGAGTATGCGGTCGTTGGGGAGGCTGTAGGAGGGCTTGCGCTCGGGGTCGTGTAGCGGGAACACACACGCTCTGCGCGCTCCGGCGAAGTCGAGCTGTGAGAGCAATGTCTGCAGGTCGAGCGAGCGGCCGTCCTCGTCGAGGCCGAGGTGGGTGTGCGCGTCGAAGACTTCGGCGTGCGCCGGCTTCAGTCGCTCGCCGTCGGCGAGGAATGGTGCGAGTGCGTCGGCGTAGATGGATGCGCTCACGGCCACTCATTCTGCCGATCTGAGGTCGCCACGGGTTTGTGGCACGTTTGTGACATTGGTCTCGACCCGTGAGGCGGGTCTAGTGTGGGTGTCGATGCCCACACGCATTTTGATCGCGGGGGGTGGCTTCGGAGGCCTCTATTCGGCCCGTTCGTTCGAGCGGATCGCCACGGTGCGCAGTTCTCGCGTGACGCTTGTAAACGACGCCAATTTCATGCTCTACACCCCACTGCTTCCGGGGGCGGCCGGTGCGACGCTCGATCCGCGCCACGTGGTGGTCGCACTGCGCTCGCAGTTGCGCCGCACGGACCTGGTGATCGGCAGCGTCACGGGTGGGGAGCCTGAGCATCGCGTGCTCGGCGTGCGTCGCGTCGATGGCGAGCAGCTCGAGCTGGGCTATGACCATTTGCTTGTCGCGCTCGGGTCGATCTCGCGCACGCTCCCGATCCCCGGGCTTGCAGAGCACGCGACGGGGTTGAAGTCGCTGTTGGACGCCACTGCGCTTCGCAACCAGGTGCTCACCTGCCTCGACATCGCCGAGTCGCTCGAGGATCCGGCGCGGCGCGCCGAGTATCTCGGCTTCGTGTTCGTCGGCGCGGGCTATGCGGGCCTGGAGGGGCTCGCCGAGCTACAGGACTTCGCTACGCAGGCGATCGAGCTGTACCCGCGCTGTCGCGCCGAGGGGATGCGCTGGGTGCTCGTCGAGGCGCGCGAGCGGATCATGCTCGAGGTGCCTCCGAGCCTGTCGGCTTTCGTGGCGCGCGAGCTGCTCGGGCGGGGCATAGAGATCAAGACCGACACCACCCTTGCGGCTGTGACGGCGAGTGGGGCGACGCTCTCGAGCGGCGAGCAGATCGCGGCGCGTACCGTGGTATGGACCGCCGGGGTGAGGCCGAGTCCCGTCGTCGCATCGCTCGGGCTGCCACTCGACGAGCGGGGGCGGATCGTCGTCGACAGAGAGATGCGTGTTGTCGATCGTCCCGGCGTATGGGCGATCGGCGACTGCGCCGCGGTGCCCGACCCGGTCAGGCCCGACCAGGCGTGTCCGCCCACGGCGCAGCACGCGATCCGCCAGGGGCGGCTGGTTGCCCGAAATATTGCCGGTTCGCTCGAGCATCGACCGCCGCGGGCGTTTCGCTATCGCACCGCCGGGGTGGTGGCGGAGCTCGGTCACAACAAGGCAGTGGCGATCACGCTCGGAGTGCGCTGGCGCGGCCTGCCGGCATGGTTCATCGCGCGCACCTACCACCTGCTGTTGATGCCAGGGCTGGGGCGCAAGCTGCGCCTGTTGATGGACTGGAACGTGGCGCTCCTGTTCGGCCGCGACGCCTCTTCTCCCGGTCGTTTGGGCAGTCCGACGCCCCTGCGGCGGCCGGAAAGCGATGGATCGACACAAAAGTCTCGTGGCGTCGGCGTATCCTGAAGCGCAATGGCGATTCTCGACGAGGTGAAGCTCGACCTCACCGGCGCGATGCGCGCTGGTGAGAAGCAGCGCGTCGGCGCGCTGCGCATGATCCTCTCGGAGCTGCAGAAGGCATCCAAGGAGGGCTCGGAGGACGAGCTCGCCGTGCTGAGACGCGAGCGCAAGCGCCGGCTGGAGGCTGCCCGGGCGTTTCGCGAGGGGGGCCGCGACGATCTCGCTGCCGGCGAGGAGGCCGAGGGGGATCTGATCGGCGCATATCTCCCCGCCGAGCTCTCGGATGGAGAGCTGCAGGCGATCGTCGAGCAGGCCGTGACCGACAGCGGCGCGCAGTCGCCGAAGGACATGGGGGCCGCGATGAAGAGTGCAATGGCCGTCGTGGACGGCCGCGCTGACGGCAAGCGGGTCTCGGCGCTCGTGCGGGCGGCGCTCGGGGGATGAGGGCTCAGATCGAGCTGCCCAATGAGGTCGCCGCGGAGCTGGCGGGCAGTCAGGACGCGGTGCTCCGTGCGCTGGAGGGCCACCTGGAGTGCAAGGTGTTTCTGCGCGGAAACCTGCTCACGCTCGACGGCTCCGAGGAGGAGACCAGCACGGGTGAGCGGGTGGTGCACGAGCTCTCCGAGCTGATCGCTCGCGGTCATCAGATTGCCCCCGGAACTATCTCCGCGGTGACTGGTGCGCTTGACGCGCACGAATCTCCGGCGCGCGTACTGGAGGACGTCATATGGAGACATCGCAGCCTGAGCGTGGCTCCCAAGACTGTCAATCAGAAGCGCTACGTGGACTCGATCCGCTCGAGCACTGTCACGTTCGGCGTGGGCCCGGCGGGCACCGGCAAGACGTTCTTGGCCGTCGCGATGGCCGCGGCCGCGCTCTCGCGCCACGAAGTCAACCGCATTATCCTCACGCGCCCGGCCGTCGAGGCCGGCGAGCGCCTGGGCTTCCTGCCCGGGGACCTGATGGCCAAGGTGGATCCCTACCTGCGTCCCCTGTTCGATGCCTTGCACGACATGCTCGACCCCGAGAAGGTCTCCCAGCACCTGGAGCGGGGCGTGATCGAGATCGCCCCCCTGGCGTTCATGCGAGGGCGCACACTCAACGATTCGTTCGTGATCCTCGACGAGGCGCAGAACACGACGCCAGAGCAGATGAAGATGTTCCTCACCCGCTTGGGCTTCGGCTCGCGGATGGTGGTCACCGGCGATATCACGCAGGTTGACCTCCCGCGCGAGCAACGCTCTGGGCTGGTCGCGGTGGGTGAGGTCCTCGATGCGATCGAGGGCATCGAGTTCGTGCGCTTCGGCGGGGAGGACGTGGTGCGCCACAAGCTCGTGCAGCGGATCGTGGAGGCATACGACGAGCACAGCCGGCGCGAGGCTCCGGAGTTGCGTCCCGCCGAACGCCGAGCCTGAAGTCAGCCCATCGATGCTCGAAGTCGAGGTGTTCGGCGCGCATCTGCTCTCAGGCCCGCTCCCGCAATGGAAGGTGGAGCGCCTGTGTGCGCTGGCGCTCGCGTCCGCTGGGGTGAAGGACGGTCATCTCGCCGTAGAGCTCGTCGATGCGCCTCGCATGACTGCCCTGAATGGTGAGCACCGTGGCAAGTGGGGCCCCACCGACGTGCTCTCCTTCCCGGTTGACGGGGCCGATCCCGGCGCGGCCGGCGAGGGCGTCCCGCGCGAGCTTGGGGACATCGTGATCTGTCCTGAGCATACGGTGGATGTGGGGGAGGCAATCGTGCACGGGACGCTGCACCTGGTGGGAATGGATCACGAGACCGACGACGGAGAGATGCTTGCGTTGCAGGCGGAGATCCTGCGTTGGGAGAACTTGTGACCAAGAGTGGCTTCGTGGCGCTCGCGGGGCGCCCAAACGTGGGCAAGTCGACGCTTGTGAATGTGGTCGTGGGCGGGAAGGTGGCGATCGTCTCAGATCGCCCTCAGACGACGCGGAGGGCGATCCGCGGAGTGCACAGCGACGCGACCCGTCAGATCGTGCTCGTTGACCTCCCCGGTGTGCAACGCCCCCGTGATGTCCTCACCGAGCGCATGGCGGGGCGGGTCCGTCAGGAGCTGGAGGGCTCTGACGCTGGGCTGCTCGTCCTGAACGGCGAGCAAGGTGTGGGGCCGGGTGACCGCTTCATCGCCCAAGCCCTCACCGAGGCAGCGGTGCCTGTGACGATCGCGGTCAACAAGGTCGATCGGCTTGACCGGGCGTCCACCGTCGAGGTGCTCACGGCGGCGGCTGAGCTCGGCGTCGGGGAGGAGATCTTCCCGATCTCGGCACGCACCGGGCGGGGGGTACCCGCGCTCGTGGAGCATCTGGCGGAGCTGATGCCGGTGGGCCCGTTCATGTTCCCCGCGCAAGCTATCTCCGATCAGCCTCTGGCTGTTTTGCTCGCCGAGTTGGTACGGGAGGCGGCGATCAGGCGCACCTTCCAGGAGCTGCCGCATGCCGTCGAGGCGATCGTCGAAGAGGTGGAGCGCCCGCGCGAGGGACTGGTGCGTGTGAGGGCGCTCATCTGGGTGGAGAGCGAGTCCCAGAAGGGGATCGTGGTGGGGGCGGGGGGGCGCATGATCAAGGCGATCGGCTCCGCCGCGCGCAAGGAGATCGAGCGGGAGCTCGAGTGTCACGTCCACCTCGACCTGTCGGTGCGGGTGCGCCGCGACTGGCGTGGGGACGAGAGCTTGCTCGACCGTCTCGGGATTACCTGATTGACCGTGGACCGTCCTCGACCGGGGCTCCCGGTCGCTCACGGGCCGGCTTCTCACGGGCCGCTTGCCACGGACCCGCTTGCTCCACGGACCCGCTTGCTCACGGGTCGGCTCGCGTACGGGTCGGCTCGCTCACGGGTCGGCTCGCTCACGGGTCGGCTCGCTCACGGGTCGGCTCGCGCACGCGCCCCCCGCTCCGGCTTGCTCTACAGCCGGCGCTCCAGCCCGGAGGCGATCTCGCGGACTCCCGCCAGGTCCAGCTCGGGGCTGAAGAGGAACGGGATCGTGATGACCTGTGGCGGCATCCCATCGGCGAAGCGCTGGCGACGCAGGCGCGCGATCTGGCTCTGCTGCACGCGCGCTCGTTCGTAGGCGCTGCTCGCCGCCCGCCCGGCCGACCTTATGAGCGTGGCGCTCGCGCCCGGCGAGGTGGGCGCGTCGTCCCCGGTGGCGCTTGAGATTCCGCGGAGCTCCTCGCGCGTGAAGCGACGCGGCATGGTGCCATTGACGACGACGGCATCGAGGTCCCGGTCGAGGTGTCGGCGCAACCCTTCCTCGAGCTCCAGCGTCTCTGAGACCGCCATCTCGGTCCCCTGCGCCACCGCGAGGTAGGCGCTGCGATGCGAGTCTTCGAGCAGCTCCCGCACCCCCTGTGCCTGGTCGGCGAGCGGGCCGACGCGCACGATCGCGGCGAATGTCTCAGGGGAGCGCAGCATCGCCAGTGCGTGACCGGTGGCGGGGGCGTCGAGCACGACCAGGTCGTAGCCCTCGCGGCCCCCGCGCCCTCCCGGCCCCTCACAGAGCTCTCGTACCTTGACCATGCTCACAAGCTCCTTGGCCCCCGGGGCCGCGGCGGCGAAGTACTGGAACGTGCTGCTCGCGGCGAGCACGCGCACTGAGATGCGACCGCCCAGCGTGCGTAGCCACTCGAAAAGCGCCCGGTCCGGGTCGATCGAGGTGCTCCACAGACTTGGCTCGAGCTTGACCTCCTCGCCGGGGCCCGGGGGGTGGGGGTGGCCGAAGAGCCTTGACAATCGGTGCTGGTCGCCGAGCTCCGCGACGATGGTGCGCAGCCCGTTGCGGGCTCCCAGCAGGCCGAGCGCGCATGCCGCGGTCGTCTTGCCCGTGCCCCCCTTGCCTGTCACCACGATCAGCTTGCGTTCGAGTAGCGAGGCCATTGTCGCTCTGCAACCTACAATTCCGTGGATGGCCACGCCTGTGAGCAGCCCGGTGGAGGAGCTCCTCGTCTATGACGAGCGTGGGCTTGTGCCATGCGTGGTGCAGGATTGGGCCACTGGTGAGGTGTTGACGCTGGCGTATATGAACGAGATGGCCTTGCGCCGCACGCGCGCCACGGGGGAGCTGCACCTGTGGAGCCGCTCGCGCCAGGAGCTTTGGCACAAGGGTGCCACCAGCGGCAACACACAGGCGGTTTGCTCGCTGCGGGTGGACTGCGACGGCGATGCCCTGCTCGCGCTCGTCCAGCCCGCGGGACCAGCCTGCCATACGGGGGAGCGCACCTGCTTTCATCGCGGGGAGCTCGACCAGGGCGCTCCGTGCGAGAGCTTGCCTGCGCTCGAGCGCACATTGAAGGAGCGCGCGCGCGAGCGTCCCGCGGGCTCCTACACGGTCGAGTTGCTCGACGACCCGGGTCGCATCGGCGAGAAGGTGATGGAGGAGGCCGAGGAGGTGGCTCGCGCCGCCCGCGAGGAGAGCGAGGAGCGGGTGGACGAAGAGGCCGCCGACCTCGTCTACCACCTGCTCGTGCTTCTGCACAGCCGCGGGCGCTCCCTCTCCGATGCGGAGCGAGTGCTCGATGAACGTCGCGGTGGCTCCTCCGGAATGACCCCCCGATGAGCCTCCTCGGCAGCGCGACGGCACAGGCGTCGACGGGCGCCCACAACCTGATCCCGCAACGGGAGACGTTCATCGCCGACTGCGAGACCCCGGTCTCCGCGTTCCTGAAGCTGCGCGAGCTCGCCCCCGGGGAGCCGGTGTTCCTGCTGGAGTCCGCCGAGCAGGGTCAGCGCATGGGGCGCTACTCGTTCATCGGATTCCGACCGCGCTCGGTGCTGCGCTGGTCGCTTGGGGACCCTGGCGATCCGTACGCTCTGGCGGCGGCCGCGGTCGCGGACCTGCGCCAGGCCCCCCTTGCGGACGGGGTGGGTGGGTCTCCATTCAACGGGGGTGCCGTGGGCTTCTTTGGCTACGACCTCGTGCGCACGGTCGAGCCGCTCGGTGAGCCCAACCGGGACATGCTCGGGTTGCCGGATATGGCGCTCATGCTCACAGATGCGCTCGTGACGTTCGACCACCTCAAGCACACCGTCACGATTCTCGCGAACGCGGACCTCGACGCCGAGCCGGATCTGGGGCTGGCACGGGAGGCCGCGAGGCGTACGATCGCTGAAGTGCGCGCCTGCCTCGACGGCCCGGTCCCACGACTCGCGGGGCCGGCACGGGACGCCGCGTCCACAACGCCGCGCTTTGAGTCGAACATGTCGCGTGAGACGTTCGAGGGGATGGTGGAGCGGATCGTGGAGTACATCCACGCCGGGGATGCCTTCCAGGTGGTCCCCTCGCAGCGCTGGTCGGCGGAGGTGCCGGTGGAGGCCTTCTCCATATACAGGGGGTTGCGCACCGTCAACCCGAGCCCCTACATGTACTTCCTCGACTTCGGCGACTTCCAGGTGGCGGGGGCCAGCCCCGAGCCGCTCTTGACGGTGACCGGCCGCCACGTCTCCACGCGCCCCATCGCCGGGACGCGCCCGCGTGGGGCGACCCCGGAAGACGATCGTCGCATCGCGGGGGAGCTGCTCGAGGACGAGAAGGAGCGCGCCGAGCACGTGATGCTGGTCGACCTCGGGCGCAACGACCTGGGGCGGGTGTGCGAGTACGGCAGTGTCGTGGTGGATGAGCTGATGGAGGTGGAGACCTACAGCCACGTCATGCACATCGTCTCCTCGGTGTCGGGGACATTGCGCGAGGACGTCGGGGCGATGGACGCGTTGCGCTCGGTGTTGCCCGCCGGCACTCTCTCGGGGGCGCCGAAGGTGCGCGCGATGCAGATCATCGATGAGCTCGAGTCGACCAAGCGTGGGGGGTATGGCGGTGCGATCGGCTATCTCAGCTATACCGGCGACCTCGACACGGCGATCCACATTCGCACGGTGGTCGTCAAGGATGGCGTCGCCCACGTGCAGGCCGGGGGCGGGACCGTCGCCGACGCCAAGCCCGTATACGAGTACGAGGAGTCGGTGAACAAGACCAAGGCGGTGCTGCGTGCCGTTGAGCTTGCCTGTCGACAGGCGGATTGGGCGTGATGGCGCATCTGATCGTCGGCGGCTGTGACGACCGGCCGGTTGGATGCCCGCACGGCTCCGGAGTGTGAGAATGCGAGTGCTCGTAATCGATAACTACGACTCGTTCACCTATAACCTCGTCCAGTACCTCGGCGAGCTGGGAGCCGAGGTGGACGCCGTGCGCAACGACCGGCGGAGCGTGGATGAGTTGCTCGATGGTGGCTACGAGCGCTGCGTCATATCGCCGGGACCGTGCACCCCCGACGAGGCCGGCATATCGCTCGAGGTGGCCAGGCGGATGCCTGAGGCGGGAATTCCCATGCTCGGTGTGTGTCTCGGCCACCAGTCACTCGCCCAGGCGTTCGGGGGGAGCGTGAATCTGCACACTCCCGTCCACGGCAAGGCCACAACGATCGAGCACGATGGGCGCACGATCTTCGAGGGACTCTCCTCCCCGCTCACGGTCGGGCGCTACCACTCGCTTGTCGTGGGCGAGGAGCTCCCGGACTGCCTGGAAGCCTCCGCGCACGGGGGTGGTGTGTTGATGGCCTTGCGCCACCGCGAGCTGCCCGCGGAGGGCGTGCAGTTTCACCCCGAGTCGGTGCTCACGGATGAGGGCAAGCGCCTGCTTCAGAACTTTCTCGAGCAGGCCGGCCGTCCCTCCACAGATGGGCTTGACCTGAGCGCGAATGGTGCCGCGGGGCCGCTCGTGCCCTCGAGCACAGCTGAGGACTGATGCCCAACGCCGTCCTCACGCGGGCGATCGACGCGCTCGCCTCGCGCCGCGACCTCAGCTCGCGGGATGCCTCGGAGGTGCTCGCCGAGATCATGCACGGCGAGGTCTCCGAGACCCAGATCGCGGCGTTCCTGATCGCTCTGCGTACCAAGGGGGAGACGGTGGACGAGCTCGCCGGGCTGGCCCGCACGATGCGCGAGCTGGCAGGCACGTGCCGATCGAGCGCGATGACTTGCTCGACACCGCCGGTACCGGCGGGGGGCGGCGCACGTTCAACGTCTCCACCACGGCGGCGCTTGTCGCCGCGGGCGCAGGCTGCGCCGTGGCCAAGCACGGCAACCGCTCGGCCACCAGCTCCTCGGGCTCGGCCGATCTGCTCGGAGGCGCTCGGCGCTCGCATCGACCTCGGCCCTGAGGGGGTCGCGAAATGCATCGAGGAGGCGGGCTTCGGCTTCATGTTCGCGCCCGCCCACCACCAGGCCACGCGCTTCGTGGTGCCTGTCAGGCGCGAGCTGGCGGTGCGCACGATCTTCAACCTGCTCGGCCCGCTCACCAATCCGGCGGGGGCCACGCGTCAGCTGATCGGCGTGGCGGACGCCGATCCTTCCTCGAGACGATCGCGGGGGCGCTCGCGCGCCTGGGTGTGCGGCGCGCGCTCGTCGTGGCCGGCGAGGACGGGCTCGACGAGGTCTCCACCTCGGCGGCCACCCGGGTGTGGAGGTCAACGGCGAGGAGCTCACGCACTACACGCTGACTCCCCAGGATGTCGGTATCGAGCCGCGGACCCCACGGACCCGTTGCTCGGCGGGGGCTCACCGCGGAGAATGCGCGAGGTCACACAGGCGGTCTTCGCCGGTGAGCAAGGCCCTCGCGCCGATCTCGTGCTGATCAACGCGGGCGCCGCCATCTATGCGGGAGGGGGCGCCGACAGTATCGCGGAGGGCGTCGAGGCCGCACGCGAGGCGATCGCCTCGGGCAGGGCGGCCACGGCACTGGAGCGCTATGTGCAGGCAAGTCACCGGCACGCCCCCGAACAGGTTGCGGGATGACCCACATCGAGGAGGTAGCGCGATGACCCGCGTCGAGGAGGTAGCGCGATGATGCCCTTGCACGGAGACCGCGGCATGACAGCGCCCGCGCGGCTTGCGCAATGACGTCGGCATCTGGAGGATCGACGATGTCCAGCCGACCCACGGTGCTCGATCGAATCCTCTCTGAGACGCGTGCGACGCTGAGCAGCGCAAGCGCATCGTGCCGCTCGAGACGCTCCAGGCGCAGGTCGAGGCACAGGGGCCCCCGTCCTCAGCGGTGCTCCCGGCCGTTTTCACGAAGCGCTGGCACGCCCGGGGATCGGGGTGATCGCCGAGTTCAAGCGCCGCTCCCCCTCGGCGGGGGCGCTGCGCGAGAACGCCGACGTGGGGGCCATCGCCGGCGCCTACGAGCGTGGCGGGGCGAGCGCCCTGTCGGTGCTCACGGAGGGCCCCAACTTCGAAGGCTCGCTCGATGACCTGCGCACGGCGCGAGCCGCGTGCGGGCTGCCGATCCTGCGCAAGGACTTCATCGTCGATCCCTACCAGCTGCACGAGGCCCGAGCGGCGGGCGCCGACGCGGTGCTCCTGATCGTGGCGGCGCTCGACCAGGACGGAGCTCGCCTCGCTGCAAGAGCTCGCGGGCGAGCCTCGGCCTCGACGTGCTCGTCGAGGTCCACGATCGCGACGAGCTCGCAGCGTGCGGCGAGCATCGGAGGCCCGCCTGATCGGCGTCAACAACCGCGACCTGCGCGACTTTACGGTGGACGTGCGACGCACCTCGCAACTGCTGAGCGGCATGCCGAAGGGGGCGATCGTCGTCTCGGAGTCGGGTATTGCAACCACCGAGCAGCTGCGACCCTGGAGCGTGAGGGGGTCGCCGCGGTTCTGGTGGGGGAGACCTTGATGCGGCACGCGGACCCCAGGGTGCGCTCGCTGACCGTGCTTGGCTACAGCGCGACGGCCGAGGCTAGACCAGTCGAGGTCCGAACGGAACAGCGTTCCGACAAGAACTCAAATCTTTATAGAGCCACAGGGTTCCCTTTAGTTCGCGTTGATCGCAAGCCAGTCATCCTCATCAAGCAATGAAGCGCATGTTCGCCATTCCCTTCGTCTCGGCCCTCATCGGTGGGGGGGTCGTCGTCGCGGTGATCGCCGCCACCGGCGGGCTCGGTACTTCTCAGAAGACGGTCACCGAGGTCACGGCGGCGTCGCCGATCGCCCCCTCCAACGTCTCTCAGCAGAACACGGGCCTCACCCCGCACCAGATCTATGAGAAGGACGCTCCGGGGGTTGCCTTCGTCACTTCGACGATCGTGCGCCAGAGCCGAATCGCCATTCGGCTTCGGCGGCAGAAAGTCCAGCAGCAGGGCACCGCCACCGGGTCGGGCTTTGTGATCAACAGCGACGGCACGATCCTCACCAACTACCACGTGGTCGAGAACGCGGTCAAGGTGACGGTGAGCTTCGAACATGGCAAGACGGTCGAAGCGAAAGTCGATCGGCAAGGATCCCTCCAACGATCTCGCGGTGCTGCGCATACCGACGGAAGGTCTCACGCTGCACCCGCTCACGCTCGGAGACTCGAGCAAAGCGCAGGTGGGTGATCCTGTGCTCGCGATCGGCAATCCGTTCGGCCTCGACCGCACTCTCACGACGGGCGTGGTGTCTGCCCTGCAGCGCGAAATCACGTCGCCCAATGGCTTCACGCATCGACAACGTCTTGCAGACCGACGCGCCGATCAACCCGGGCAACTCCGGTGGGCCGCTCCTGAACGCGGCCGGCGAAGTGATCGGAATCAACTCCCAGATCGAGACGGGCGGCAGCGGCGGTGGAAGTGTGGGGATCGGCTTTGCGGTGCCCATCAACACCGCCAAGACCGAGCTCTCGCAGCTGGAGAAAGGCGGCACGGTTCGCAGCGCCTACCTCGGTGTGAGCACCATCACGGTCGATGGCTCGCTCTCGGCGCTCAACCTGCCCGGTCAAGAGCGGGGCGCTCGTGGAGACAGTCGAAGCGGGCACGCCTGCCGCCAAGGCGGGCATCCACGCGGGCAACCTCGAAGCACAGACCGGACGGTGGCAAGGTTGCCGTCGGAGGGGACATCGTCGTGAAGGCCGACGGCAAGACGATCGCGAGCGCCGAGGACCTGTCCGCTTTGATCGCCTCGAAGAAACCTGGCGACACGATCTCGGTTGAAGTGTTGCGTGGGACTGGCAGCGGAGGCTACGAACACAAGACCCTCAACGTGAAGCTCGCCGCGCGCCCCAACTCGATCAAGAATCCCAACACGCCGGAAGGGTAGGGCTGATGGCCCACTCGGGCCGCTACCGTTGGGGGCATGTCCGACGGCGGCCACCCAGGTAAAGATCTGCGGGATCACGCGGCTCGACGACGCTGAGTTGGCGGTCGAGCTCGGGGCGTGGGCGATCGGGATGGTGTTCTACGAGCCCAGCCCCCGCCGCTGCTCGCTGGCCGAGGCGCTAGTTGATCACAGCGACACTGCGTCGCCAGGTGGAGCTGTGCGGGGTGTTCGTGAACGCCCCCATGGAGGAGATCGTCGCGGTGAGCGAGGAGCTGGGGCTGACGCTGCTTGCAGTTGCACGGCGACGAGGGCCCCTCCTTCTGCGGGGAGGCGGCGCGTCGCACGGGGGCTCGCGTGGTCAAGGCCCTGCAGGTCTCCGGCCCCGGCTGACATCCGCGACGCGGCCCGCTTCCACACCGACTTCCATCTGCTCGACGCGCGCTCTCTCACCCCCGGGCGCGAGGGGCTGCGGGGGGGCACGGGGGAGACGTTCGACTGGAGGCTGTTCGCAGGCACGGCGCTCGAAGACCCCACTGATCCTCAGCGGGGGTCTCACTCCCGAGAACGTCACGGAGGCGATCGAGCGAGTGCGTCCCTTTGCGGTGGACAGCGCCAGCGGCACCGAGAGCGCACCCGGTCGCAAGGACCCGAAAAAGCTCCGCGACTTCTTCGCTTCCGTGGAGCGCGCCGCCTTCAGCCCGGAAGCGGAGCAGGTGAGATCTGACCGAAGCGGCCACCCCCGGGGAGTCGCCCCAACCCGTCACAGCCGACCGTCGGGGACGCGCCGTCGGTAGGGTCGCCGGCGTGAGCACGAGCACGCCCGAGCGCGCCCCGGGGGAGGGGTCGAGCACCGCTTCGGGCGCTATGGCGGCCAGTACGTGCCCGAGACCCTGATGCCGGCGCTCGCCGAGCTGGAGCAGGCTTGGACCCAGGCGCGCGCCGACCCGGCCTATCGCGCCGAGCTTGAGCGACTGCTGCGCGACTTCGCGGGGCGCCCCACCCCTCTCTATCGCGCCGAGCGCCTGTCCGAGCGGGCGGGACGGCCCGTGTACCTCAAGCGCGAGGACCTCAACCACACGGGCTCGCACAAGCTCAACAACGCGCTCGGCCAGGCGCTGCTGGCCAAGCGTATGGGCAAGCGCCGGATCATCGCCGAGACCGGCGCCGGCCAGCACGGGGTGGCGACCGCCACCGTGTGCGCGCTGCTCGACCTCGAGTGCGTGATCTACATGGGCACCGAGGACACCCGCCGTCAGGCGCCCAACGTGCAGCGCATGGAACTGCTCGGCGCCCGGGTGCAGCCGGTCGACGCCGGCGCGCAAGACGCTGAAGGAGGCGACTTCGGCGGCGATCCGCGACTGGGTCACGAACGTGGGGGACACCCACTATGTGATCGGCTCGGTCGTCGGCCCCGCTCCCTATCCGGCGCTTGTGCGCGACCTGCAGCGCGTGATCGGCGACGAGGCGCGCGCGCAGATGCTCGAGCGCGAGGGGCGTCTGCCCGGCGCGAGTCGTGGCGTGCGTGGGCGGGGGATCGAACGCCCTTGGCATCTTCACGGCGTTCCTGGAGGACGAGGGGGTCGAGCTGATCGGGTGTCGAGGCGGGCGGCGAGGGGATCGACACGCGCACGCCACGGCGCCCCGCTCACCGTGGGTGGCCGTGCCGGTGTGCTGCACGGGGCGCTCTCGGCGGTGATGCAGGACGAGGAGGGCCAGATCGTCGAGGCCCACTCGATCTCCGCCGGCCTCGACTATCCGGGCACAGGGCCCCAGCACGCCCACCTGCGCGACAGCGGCCGCGCCCGCTATGAGGCGGTCACCGACACGCAAGCACTCGCCGCGTTCCGTGAGGTCTCGCGCCTGGAGGGGATCATCCCGGCGCTCGGAGACTGCCCATGCGCTGGCCTGGACACTTGCCCAGAACGGACGGCGAGCTGGACCTCGTGTGCCTGTCCGGGCGCGGCGACAAGGATCTCGCCGAGGTGCTCTCGCGCGAGTGAGGGCCGATTCGCAGGCGCCGCGGCAATCGGGGCCGGTCACCCTGCCGGGAGGCGCCTTGCGCGGGTGAGCGCTACCGCGACCGCCGGCATCGATCGCATCGCGCAGGCCTTCGCCGCGAGTGGCAAGCGCGCCGCGCTGATGCCCTACCTGATGGGCGGCTATCCCGACGCTCGAGGAGTCGGTGCGGATCGGGGAGGCGTGCGTTCAGGGCCGGCGCCGACCTGCTCGAGCTGGGCGTCCCCTACTCCGACCCGCTCGCCGACGGCCCGGTGATCCACGAGGCGGGCACGCGAGCGCTCGGCGGCCGGAGCCAACACTCGCCGGCGTGCTGGAGGTGGCGCGGGCCCTTGCTCCGAGCGTCCCGGTGGTGCTCATGTGCTACGCCAACATGGTGCTCGCCCCCGGCGCCGACGCGTTCGTGGAGCGTCTCGCGCAAACCGGGGCCAGCGGGCTGATCGTGCCCGACCTCCCGTTCGAGGAGGCCTCGGAGGTCCTCGGCCGCGTGTGACGCCCACGGCATCGCCCTGGTGCCGCTGGTGGCGCCCACCACGCCGCCGGAGCGGCTCGCCCGGATCGGGGAGCGGGCGCGTGGCTTCCTCTACACGGTGTCGGTCGTGGGCACCACCGGCGAGCGGGCCGCGCTCTCGCGACCGGTTCGCGGACGATCGTGGCGCACGCGAAGGCGAGCACGCAGGTGCCCGTGGCACTCGGCTTCGGGATCTCCACGCCCGAGCAGGCCCTGCAGGCTGCCCAGGCGGGCGCCGACGGCGTGATCGTGGGCACGCGGCTGGTGCGCGCCGCCGCCGAGTCCGAGGATCCGGCGGGGGCGGTCGGCGAGTTCGTAGCGGAGCTGGCCGCTGCCCTGTCGTCTTAGGCCGGCCGGCCGGCCGGGCGGCGGTCGGGAGCTCCTGTCGCCGGCGCCACGGTCTGCCCGGTGGGGCGTCCCACAGGACGGCCTGTTATAGGATTGCCCCGCTAATGGGACTGGTACTCACCGTCACCGCCGGCCTGATCATCTGGATCGTGCTCTGGGCGCTCGGCGCCAAGGGCTTTGACTCATTCATGCTCGCCACCCTGATCATCGTCATCGGCGCCTCCTTGAAGATCATCGCCGGCTACCTCCCGGGCCGCCACGGCGACTAGCTACCTGGTGCGTGTCGCGCTGGCTGCGGCCCCGGGGTCGCCGCTCTCGCCCTCGTACCGGCGCTGCCCGGGCTGCGGAGGCGTCGGGACCTCCCCTGCCGCGCAGAGCGTGGGCAAACAGCTGACGGTCTACTCGAGCCTGCCCCTGCAGGGTCCCTCGGCGGCTATCTCGCGGCAGATCGTGGGCGGTGAGAAGCTCGCGCTGGCCGACGCCGGCGGGCGCGTGGGCCGGTACACGGTCAGCTACGTCTCGCTCGACGACTCGAGCCCCGACCAGCGGCGAGTGGGATCCCGGATGTCACTGCCGCCAACGCCAAGGCGGCGGCGCAGGACCGCACCACGATCGCCTACCTGGGCGATTTCAACTCGGGTGCCACCGCCGTCTCGTTGCCGCTCACCAATGCCGCCGGCATCCTCCAGGTGAGCCCGGCAAGCCCCTATGTGGGCCTGACCTCCTCGCTGGACGCGGGCCAGGGCGAGCCCGAACGCTTCTACCTCGGCGGGCAAGCGCACCTTCGGGCGCGTCGCCCCTGGCGACCCGGTGCAGGCTGCCGCGCAGGTCGCGCTCCTGCGCCGGCTGGGGGTGCGTCGTCTGTACGTGCTCGCCGACGAGGACCCCTTCGACACGCCGCTTGCGCAGATCGTCGCGCGCGACGCCGAACGAGCGGGGATCGAAGTGCGAGGGCAGGACACGATCCCGGTCGTGGCGGGCTCGAACTTCACCGGCGAGGTCGCGAAGGTCGCTCCAGAGCGGCGCTCAGGCCGTGTTCCTCAGCGCCACCGCGACCAGCGAAGCGGCACGGCTCGCCCGCCAGCTGTACGCCGCCGATCCGCGCCGTGTCGCTGCTGGCGTCGAGCACGATGGGGAACACTGTGTTCACCTCGAATCTCGGGGCCGCCGAAGGCACCACGTTCGTCGGCTCACCTGTGCTGGCCACGCATCTCTATCCGGCTTCCGCTCAACGCGTGCTCACCCAGTACAGACATCGCTTTGCCGCCTCCCCCGAACCCTATGTGCTCTACGGGTATGAGGCGATGAGCGTCACGCTTGCGGCGATCCGCGCCGCGGGGGTACGCGGCGACGATCGCAAGGCTGTGATCGAAAGCTTCTTCGCCACCCACGATCGCGACTCGGTGCTTGGCGAGTACTCGATCCACCCGAGTGGGGAAACCACCCTCTCGAGCTACGCCATCGACCGTGTGGCGAGGGGCGCGCCGGTGTTCTGGCGCTCGCTCCAGGTATCGCCCTGAGGGCCGCCCCACGCGACGGGGGCGGGCGACGCGCACGCGTAACGCGCGCCCCGCGCACACGCACGTCCCCCCCGCGCGCGTCGCGTGGGGCGATGGTCGCGGCAGGCCTTCCCGGCTGGCGCGAGGACCCGAGGACGACGACCCGAGTCACTCCAATGCGGCTCGCAGCGCCGAGCCGAGCTCGGGCTGGCGGAACCGATACCCGAGCACGAGCGCTCGCGCCGGAAGTACGCGCGCGCCGGTCGTGACGATCTGCGCCATCTCGCCGTACAGCAGCCTCAGGGCCGTCGCGGGCACCGGCAGCAGCGAGGGGCGGCTGCAGGGCGCGCCCGAGCGCCCTGGAGAAGTCACGGTTGCGCTGGGGGTCGGGGGCGGTGGCGTTCACGGGCCCGCGCCATCGCCCGTCGTCGATCGCGGCGAGCACGATGCCCACGAGGTCGTCGGGGTGGATCCATGAGATGTACTGTCCCCCTCCCGCCACGGGCCCTCCGACGCCGAGCTTGAACGGGATGAGCATCTTGGCGAGCGCCCCGCCGTCGCGGTCCAACACCACTCCGGTGCGTACCCTCACCACGCGCACGCCGAAGCGCTCGGCGGCGACGGCCTCGGCCTCCCAAGCGCTGCATGTCCTCGCGAGGAAATCTCCCCCGGCGGGACTTTCCTCGTCGATCGGCTCCTCTCCGTGGGCGCCGTAGTAGCCGATCGCGGATGCGCTCACGAGCACGTGCGGGCGCTGGGTGTCCCGCAGCGGGACGAGCCCCTGTACGAGATGCCTCGTGCCTGTGACGCGGCTCTCGAGGATCGCCCGCTTGGCCGAGGCGGTCCAGCGCTGGGCGACGTTCTCGCCCGCGAGGTGCACGACCGCGTCGCGCTGCTCCAGCGCGGCGCTTGGCGCCGGTTCGTGTAGCGGATCCCAGCGCACCGCCCTCAGTGCGGCCGCGGGGCCATCATGCTCGGTGGGGGTTCGCGGCGGCTGCTCCAGGCGAGCCTGGGCACGCTCAGGGTCGCGCGAGAGCACCGTCACCTCGTCTCCGCGCGCCCTCAGTGCTGCCACAACCCGTGGACCGATCAGTCCCGTCGCTCCCGTGACCGTCACCCGCATGGGCGGTCCCTTCGACCGTCAGTTGTTGGTGTGAGCTCGCTGCTCGCTCATTCCGGTCAGGGTATCGCCCTGCGCGAAGCCGACCTCTTGCCCGGCTAGCGCGTTGCCGCTCGCGCGAGCCTGCTCGGCTACGGCGGCCGCCACGGCGGGGGCGACGTCGCGGTTGAAGACCGACGGGATGATGTAATCGTCGCGCAGCTCCTGGTCGTCCACGATCGCCGCGATCGCCCTGGCGGCGGCCATCTTCATCTCCTCGGTGATGGCTTTCGCACGCACGTCGAGCGCTCCGCGGAAGATCCCCGGGAAACAGAGCACGTTGTTGATCTGGTTCGGGTAGTCCGAGCGCCCGGTGGCCATGATGCGCACATACGGGGCGGCCTCCTCGGGAATCACCTCGGGGTTGGGATTGGCCATGGCGAACACCATGGCGTCCTCGTTCATCTTGGCGAGCGCCTCCACGGGTAGCGCCCGAGCGCCCGAGAGGCCCACGAGCAGGTCGGCGCCCTCGATCACGTCAGCCGGCGCCCCGGTGCGCGCCTCGAGGTTCGTGGACTCCGCGTACCAACGCTTCACGGCGCTCATCGTGCCATCGAGGTAGTCCTCGCGCCGCGTGCTGAGCGCGCCGCGCGAGTCCGCCCCGATGATGTTCTGTACGCCCGCCTCCAGCATGATCTTCGTGACCGCGACCCCTGCCGCGCCGAGGCCGATCACGAGCACTTTCAACTCGGGGAGGCTGCGACCCGTCAGCTTCACCGCGTTGAGAAGCGCCGCCATCACGACCACCGCCGTGCCGTGTTGGTCGTCGTGGAACACCGGTATGTCGAGATCGCGCTTGAGGCGCTCCTCGACCTCGAAGCAGCGCGGCGCGGAGATGTCCTCGAGGTTGATCCCACCGAAGGCCGGCGCGATCAGGGTGACCGCGCGCACGATCTCGTCGGTGTCCTTGGTGTCGAGGCAGATCGGGAAAGCATCCACGCCGGCGAACTCCTTGAACAGGCAGGCCTTGCCCTCCATCACCGGCATCGCCGCCGCTGGCCCGATGTCACCGAGGCCGAGCACCGCCGTGCCGTCGGAGACGACGGCCACGGTGTTGCGCTTGATGGTGTACTGGAATGCCTTGTCGGGGTCGTCCTTGATGGCCGTGCACACCCTCGCCACGCCCGGCGTGTAGGCCATCGAGAGGTCGTCGCGCGTCTTCAAGGGGTGCTTGTTGCGCTGTTCGATCTTGCCCCCCACGTGCATCAGGAAGGTGCGATCCGTCGTGTCGATCACCTCCACCCCGGCGAGTGAGGCGATCGCCGAGAGGATGCGGTTCCAGTGGTTGCGGTTGGAGGCGTCCACGACGATGTCGCGCACGCTGTGGCCGGCCCCCGCCTCCACGAGATCCACGGCGACGACCATCCCGCCCTGCTCCCCGATCATGTCGGTCACCTGGCCCAGCATGCCCTGTCCCTCGTCGATCTTGACGCGGATGGTGAGGCGGTACTGCGCGCTGGGGGTGACGCTCACTTGGATGAGGCTCCTGGTTGGTCGGTCGGGCAGTCTGGCGGCTCGGGCATGCCCGTGGTCGCCGGGCGGCCCGGCATCTTATTTACTCCCGGCTGTTGGCCTGCGCCCCGTCTGTCGATGATGTCTCTTTTGGGGCTGTCCCACGCGCGGGGGGCAAACCGTTTCGCACACGTCCCCTCGGGCCCGGCCCGCGGGCCGGTGACTGGCTCCGGGGGGGTCGGCGAGCGCGACGGACTGGCTCCAAGGGGCCCGGCGAGCGCGACGGACTGGCTCCAAGGGGCTCGGCGAGCGTGACGGACGCGGGGCCCGGGCGGCGCATAATAGAGTGCTCGGCGTGGAGCGCCGCCTGTTCTTGATCGACGGTCCCAGCCTCGTCTACCGGGCGTTCTACGCGCTACCCGAGTCGATCGCGACCTCCACCGGGGAGCCCACCAACGCGATCTTCGGGTTCTCCTCGATGCTCGTGAAGATCGTCACCGATCACGGAGTGCAGCCCACGATGGTCGCGTGGGACGCGGGTAGCTCAGGGCGGACCGAGCTGTTCGCCGAGTACAAGGCGGGGCGCCGTTCGCGGCCGGACCTGCTCAAGGCGCAGTGGCCCGCGATGGAACCGCTGGTCGAGGCCTTCGGCTATCGCAACGTGAAGCTCGAGGGCTATGAGGCTGATGACGTGATCGCTTCGCTTGCCGAGCAGGCACGCATGGCGGGGGTGCCGGTGACGATCGTCACCGGCGACCGCGACGTGTTCCAGTTGATCGACGAGCAGGGTCTCGTGCAGGTGATGGCCACAGCCCGTGGGATCACCGAGACGAAGCTGTACGACCGCCAGGCCGTAATCGACCGCTACGGTCTGGCGCCCGAGCTGATCCCCGACTTCTACGGGCTGAAGGGGGATACCTCGGACAACATCCCGGGCATCCCCGGCATCGGCGAGAAGACCGCGAGCGAGCTGATTGGGCGCTTCGGCTCGCTGGAGGGGGTGCTCTCGCATGTGCGAGACATCGGCGGGCCCAAGCGCAAGCAGAGCCTGATCGATCACGCCGAGGACGCACGTCTCTCCAAGAGTCTTGCCACCGTCCAGCGAGATCTGCCCGTCGACTTCGACCTGAAGACCGAGGCGGGCCGCGAGCCCGATCGCTCGCGGCTGCGCGAGGTGTTCCGCCGCTATGAGCTGCGCGACCCGCTGCGCCGCTTGGAAGAGGCGCTCGGCGAGGCTGAGCTGGCCAAGGCGGTGTCCTCGGACGAGGTGACCCTCACAGCGCGCGTGCGCAGCGGCAACCCGGCCGACGTCGCGAAGTTGAAGACGGCGAGCGGCACGGCCCCGGAGGAGCTGTGCATCGCGGTGCGCGAGGCTCAGGCACCGGAGGGGGAGCTGTTCGCCGAGGGTTCGCCGTGGCGGTTTGCGGTGAATCCCGATCCGCCGCCGGCGGGCGCCTCGGGCGGCAAGCAGGCAGCCGCACGCGCCTCGCGTACAACGGTGCTCGTGGGCGATTGTCTCGGTCCGCGGGAGGTTGTGGAGGCGTGCGGCGAGTCCGCCGTGGTGGCTCATGACGCAAAGGCGCTGGGAGTGGTGCCGCCTGGGCTCGTGCACGACACGTTGATCGGCGCCTACCTGCTCGAGCCGGCGCGGCGCGGCTACCCGTTCGCAGAGCTGTGCGAAGAGCGGGGGCTTGTTGCCAACGTGGAGGATCCCGTGGCCGCTGAGGCGCTGCTGCTTGGGGCGCTCGCCGCATGGCAGCGCGAGCAGATCGTGGAGCGTGGGTTGGAGGGCGTGATGCGCGACATCGAGCTCCCCCTCGTGGCGGTGCTGCGGGAGATGGAGCTGCTCGGCGTGCGCCTCAATGGTGAGCGCTTGGAGGAGATCACCGCGCGTGTGCGCGATGAGATCACGGGCCTGGAGCAGCGCATCTACGAACTGGCCGAAGAGGAGTTCACGATTGGCTCCCCGCAGCAGCTCGGGGAGATTCTGTTCGTGAAGCTCGGCCTCTCGCGCAAGCGGCGCGGCAAGACCGGCTTCTCGACTGACGCGCGCGTGCTCCAGGCCATTCGCGAGGAGCACGAGATCGTGCCTCACATCGAGCGCTGGCGGGAGCTGTCGACTTTGATCAAGACCTACCTGGATGTGTTGCCCGAGCAGATGGACGGGCGCTCCCGCATCCATACCACCTTCCTTCAAGCGGGGGCTCAGACCGGCCGTCTGGCGTCCACCAACCCCAACATGCAGAACGTCCCGATCCGCACGCCGCTCGGACGCGAGATCCGGGGGTGCTTCGAGGCTGAGGATGGGTCCATCTTGATTTCAGTCGACTACTCGCAGATCGAGCTGCGCGTGCTCGCGCACATCGCGCGGGAGCCGGTGCTCGAAGAGATCTTCAAGCGTGGCGAGGATGTCCACACGGCGACGGCCTCCGAGGTGTTCGGTGTCGCACCCGAGGAGATCGATCCGGGGATGCGCTCGAAGGCCAAGATGATCAACTATGGGATCGTCTACGGCCTGTCCGACTATGGGCTCGCCGACCGCTTGAACATCCCGCTGGAGGAGGCCAAAGCGTTCATCGACGCCTACCTCGAGCGCTTCTCGTGCGTGGCGAAGTTCATCGACGCCACGATCGAGGCCGCCAAGGAGGAGGGGCACGTCAAGACGCTCTGGGGTCGCCGGCGTCAGATCCCGGAGCTGAGGGCACGCAACTACCAGGTGCGGACGCTCGGCGAGCGCCTCGCTGTGAACACGGTCATCCAGGGGACGGCCGCCGACATCATCAAGCTCGCGATGGTTCGCTGTCACGTCGCTCTGGAGGAGAGCGGCCTTGTCACGAAGCAGATCCTCACGATCCACGACGAGCTCCTGTTTGAGGGGCCGCCTAGGGAGGCCGGCCTGGCACGCGAGTTGATCGAGCGGGAAATGGTGGGCGTGTGGAAGCACTCCCCGCCGCTTGCGGTCGACGTCGGAGTCGGGCGCAACTGGTTGGAGGCAAAGTGAGCCGTTTGCTTGGCGGCCCGCATCGACGGCGCCCCGGCGACCGACAAGTCACCATGCCTGGTGCGCGGTGACTCGCGGCTTGGCGGTAGCGCTCGCGGCGATCGCCGGTGTGCTTGTGGGGATGCAGGCGCCGGTTAACTCCCGGCTTGGCCGCTCGCTCGGTAGCGTGCAGGCGGCCACCTTCTCGTTTGTGGTGGGGACCGTCGCGCTGGCGTTGATCGCCTCCCTGTTCTACGGCGGGCTGGGAAGCTTCGGCAACGCTGGCAAGGCCCCGTGGTGGGCTCTCGTGGGCGGGCTGCTCGGTGCGGTGTATGTGACGGTCGCGATCCTCACCGTGCGCACGCTCGGCGTGAGCGGCCTCACGGCCATCGTGATCGCCGGTCAGCTCGCGGCGGCCGTCGTGATCGACCGCTTTGGCCTACTCGGGGTGGACAGGCAGCCGGTCGGCGCGCAGCGTGTCATCGGCCTTGTGCTGCTTGTGGTGGGGGTGCTGCTGGTGGTGCGGAGATAGGTCTGGTGACGCGGAGACGGTCTTGGATCCGTGCGCGTGGCCGGTCACGCGTCATGGTCGCGAGCGTGGTTTCAGTCGAGGGCTGTGCGGAAGCCCTCGCGCCAACTCGCATGAGTCGGCTGCCAGCCGAGCTCGCGTTTGGCCAGCTCATTCGAGGCCCCCTGCCCTTGGGTCATCACCGTTACCCCGTACTCTCCCGCCAGTAGGCGGGCTACGGCTGCGGGAACGTGAAACGGTTTTGGTGCTTTGACGGCCGTTGCGAGCGCCGGCACCCAGTCGGCCACGGGCGCTGGATCGTCGTCCACGATGTTGTACACGCCGCTGCCCTCGTGGCCGAGCGCCGCGACGGTCGCCCGGGCGGCGTCGTCGATGTGAATGAACGACCACACCCCCTTTCCGCCACCGACGATGGGTAGCCGTCGGCGCGCCACGTCTTCGACCGTCGAGCCGGTGCTCGAGATCGACGTGCCGGGGCCGTAGAAGTAGCCGTAGCGCAGCACGATCCCGTCTGCGCCCAGGACCGTGCTCTCGAGGTCGGCCAGCGCGAGGGCCGAGCGCCTGAAGGATTTTGGAGGATCGAGCCAGAGCGGATCGCTCTCGCTGTGAACGGTCCCCGGGGGCCCCATGGCATAGGCGAATGCGATGCTCTGGGCGAGGATCCGCTTGACATCCGCGGCCCTGGCCGCCTCGACCAAAAAGCGTGTGCCCTCGCTGCGCAACCTGTCATTCAGCTCGAAGTCGCGCTCCATCTTGCGCGGGTCGATCCGCTTGGGGAGGGCGGTGAGCTGGTGAATCACGGCCTCGGGTCGCGCCTCTCTTACCGCCGCCTGCACCGCGGGGCGATCCAGGGCGTCGGCCACAGTGGGCTCTGCGCCGGCGGCTCGCAGCTCCTCGGCCCTCTCCGGCGAGCGGGTCATGCCGGTTACCTGGTGGCCTTCGGCGATCAGCATCGGCACCAGCCTGCGGCCGATCGCGCCCGTGGCGCCCGCGAGGAAGACTCTCATGCCACGGAGGGTACCCGCCGCTCAGCGGGGGAATCGCCCGCGACGGTGGGTTGGGCGCCTCGCGAAATCTCCGGCGCGGCCTCGGCGCGCACGCACACCATGCCCTCGCTGAAGCCGGCCGGGGTCATCTCGAAGGCGTTGTTGAAGCGCGCGCGCATGTTCTCGAGGGCGATCACGTTTGTCAGCTCCACCAGTTGACGCTCGCCGAAGTGCTCGCGCAGGGCCGCGAACAGCTCGTCGCTCACCGCCGCGGGCGTGCTGCTCATGGCGGTGGCATAGTCGAGCACGAGCTTCTCGAGATCGTCGAACGCCTCGCTGTCGCGATATTCGCGTAGCGCGAGCAGTTGCTCCTCGCCGATGCCCGCCTCACGCGCGAGCGAGGAGCCGATGTCGGCGCAGAACTCGCAGTTGACAAGCGCTGCCGCCTTCAGCTCTCCCAGCACCTTCAGGCGCTCCTCCACTCGATGCTGCCTGGCGGTGGCTTCCTCGAACATTCCGTAGCCGATCAACAGACTTGGCGCGTGGGCGTAGACACCAACCGGGTCCATCGCGCGGCCCATCTTTCGTCGTGAGATCCCATAGATCAGTTTCACGAGCGGTGAGGCCTTGCGGGTGGGCACACCATCGATCCTGGTCATCGCTGTACCTCCAACGGTCGCATTGACTCGCGCGCGAGCCATATCAGCACGGCGGTCGCGAGCGAGAGTGAGATGAAGTCAGCCGGGCCGAGCCAGGACGGGTGGGCCGATCCGATGTCGGCGAGGTGGTTGATCGAGTGCAGCACGAACTGGAGCGCCAGGCAACAGAGCACGGGCGTGCGCCACTGGACTCGCCGGTAGGAGACGGCGAGCGCCGCGCCAAATGCGGCGTTGTAGGTGGCGGTGTCGCGCAGATAGTGGTCGTTCTGCACTCCGAAGGGCCCCACGTCGGTGAAGAAGGTGTGCGGTGCGAAGACCATCAGGGCGGCAACCGCAAACTGATAGACCGCAAACGCGATCAGACTGACCTGAACCGTTGAGATCGAGCTTGTCCTGGTTTGCGTGGGGCCCGCCTCGGTACTTGACATGTCGCTACTCTAGCCAAGAGTGGACCCTTGATCGTGGCCAGTACAAGTGAAAATATGGGTACCAGTGTCGGGCCCGAGCTGTTGATCGGATTGCAGGACGACGATCGCGGGGGCCCGCGACGCGTGCAACTGGAGGCTCGACTACGAGAGCTGGTGCGAGATGGGACGCTCGCCGCCGGAACCCGTCTGCCCTCCTCGCGCGCTCTCGCCGGGGACCTCGAAGTGTCTCGACGACTGGTGGTCGAGACGTACGCGCAACTGCTCGCCGAGGGCTATCTGGTGTCGCGCTCTGGCGCCGGCACCTACGTGGCGGCGACCGCCGGCGCCCCCGAGCCCGTCACGCCCAAGCCTCCCGGGCCTACGTTCAGCTACGACTTCTTCCCGGGCGCCCCTGACCTCGGCTCGTTTCCGCGAGCGCTGTGGTTGCGCTCGATGCGCGAGGTGCTGTCCTCGACGCCCGATGGGGCGTTCGCCTATCCCGACCCCCGCGGGGCTCCGGAGCTGCGTCGCGCGCTCGTCGCCTACCTACGGCGGGTGCGTGGGGTGGTGGTCGACACCGACTCGATCGTGGTCTGCTCGGGGGCCACCCAGGGTCTGGCGCTGCTGGGGCGCGCGCTCGCACACCGGGGCATGAGCGCGATCGCGGTCGAGGATCCCAGTCTCCCGCCACATCGTGCGGTACTCGCCTATGCGGGGCTCGAGGTGCGCGGCGTGCCCGTCGACGAGGACGGCCTCGAGGTGCACGCTCTCGACGCGCCGGCTGTCCTGACGACCCCGGCGCATCAATGCCCCACGGGCGTTGTGCTCTCACCCGGACGCCGCGCGGCGCTCGTGGACTGGGCGCGCGCCGGGGGCCTGGTGATCGAGGACGACTACGACGCCGAGTTTCGCTATGACCGAGCTCCGCTCGGGGCGCTTCAGGGTCTCGCGCCCGACCGTGTCGTCTACCTCGGGACGGCCTCCAAGACCCTTGCCCCCGGCCTGCGGCTGGGTTGGCTGGTACTACCGCGCTCGCTCGTGGACTCGGTCGTCGAGGCGAAGCTGCTCGACGACCTCGGC
This sequence comes from uncultured Solirubrobacterales bacterium, assembly GCA_963742945.1. Lineage (GTDB taxonomy): Bacteria > Actinomycetota > Thermoleophilia > Solirubrobacterales > Solirubrobacteraceae > Palsa-744. The sequence goes on from CAVUNX010000013.1 coordinate 66,255, forward strand.
TCACCCACGATCGAGCAGCTCGTTCTTGCTCGGTTGATCGACAGCACGGCGTACGACCGCCACCTGCGCAAGGCCCGTCGTCGCAATCGCGATCGTCGCGACGCGCTGATCGCGGCAGTCGCGCGTTGGCTCCAGGGTGCGCGGATAAGCGGCATCTCGGCCGGGTTGCATGCGCTCGTGCGCCTTCCCTGGGCAGTGGACGCGCAGCGGCTGTTGGAACGCGCTGGGGAGCGCTCAGTCGGCGTGTATCCGCTCAACCTGCACATGATGGAGCCCGCGCGCGAGACTGATGCGCTGGTGCTTGGGTATGCCGGGCTCAGCGAGCCCGCGATAGAGGAGGGCGTTCGCAGGCTGGCCGAGGTGCTGGAGGAACTACCCAAGGAGGTATCGCATGACCGATGACTCAAATGCCGGTGCGGCTCGACGGAGCGCTCGCCCGGTTCCGGGAAGACGGATGCCGGGCGCGTTGCCCGGGGCTCGCATGGCCGCGCGAACAGCGCCGCGTGGCGCCGCCGCGGTTGTGGAGGCCCCCAGGACAGGCTCGGTGGAGGAGATACGCGCCCACAAGCGCGCCCTGCTCGTCACCTACCGTCGCGACGGTAGGCCTGTGCCGACGCCCGTGTGGGCGGCAGAGGCCGACGGTCGCCTGTATGTGCGCAGCGAGCGCGCCTCAGGCAAGGCCAAGCGCTTGCGTCGCGATCCACGCATGCTCGTCGCTCCGTGCACGGTGCGTGGCAAGCCGCTCGGGGCTCCCTTCGAGGCGACCGCCAGGATGCTCTCACCAGGGGAGGAGCCGCACGCCGAGCGGGTGCTCGCCGGTCGCTATGGGCTCGGCCGCGCGCTGTTCGAGCGGATGATGGATCGTCTGCGCGTGGACATGGGCTACCTGGAGATCACACCGGGGGCTTGGGAGAGTTCGGGCACCCCACCGGAGTGATTTGCGGATCGCGTCACGTCGTCGCCCCTCGTGCCGCGGGAACTCAGGCCGGGTTGGCGCGCCATGCGTATCGAGGATGTCAGGCCGGCGTTGGCGTCGTCATACGTCCCGAGGATGTCAGGCCGGGGTTGGTGTCGCCATGCGTACCGAGGATGTGGCGCGCGGCAGGGGCCGACCCACGAACGATGGCGGTGCGATCTCCAGATAGTGGTTGAATGCCCACGTGCAGAAGCGCTCTGAGGCCATCGTGCGGGCCATCGCCGTGATCGCGCGGCTGGGTGTAAAGCGTCCGACGGCGCGCTGGGTATTCAAAAGCCAGCGGAACTTGCGCTCGTGCGAGTCCGAGAAGGCCCCGTAGCGCGCGAGCGCGTCCTCGCGGGTGGACCGGCCGGCGAGGACGGGGCGCAGCTCACGGGCGCACGCAAGCCCGAAGTAGAGGGCGGTGCGGATCCCCTCCGCGGTCAACGGGAGGCAGTGTCCCGCCGAGTCGCCCACGAAGAACACGCCCTCCTCGACGGCGGGGCGCAGTTCGTGGGGGATCCAATTCCCCTGATAGCCCTCGGCCGGCAGGTTGAGGTCGCCCGCGAGCCGCACCGTGGGCTGCTTGACGTGATGGGAGGGCCAGAACGAGCCCACCCCCACGCGCAGCTCGTCGCCGGCGGGGAAGCTCCACGAGTAGCCGGCCCGGATGTACTTGGGGTCGATCCACAACTCCAGCTCCTCGCCGGAGCCCCGCGGATGAACCTCGAGCCCACGCGAGAGGCGCGCGTTGGGCGGTTGGATCGTCGTCGCCCTGGATAGGACGCGCCGCCAGCCGAGGGCGTCGACGATCAACGGGGCGGTCAGCTCTCCGCGGTCGGTGTAGACGGTGTGCTCGTCGCGGCCTGTGACCGTCGCCGTCTCGAACTCGGCGTCGGTGGGGTGAGCCTGCTCCCACAGGAGCGCACAGAGCTCGCGATAGTCAAACGTGGAGAACGTCCACGGAAGTTGCCAGCGAGCGCTTGTCCACGGGGTGTGCACGACGAGCTCGTCGAAGGTCTGGCGCAGCGAGGTCTCGAGGTCGAGCGCCTGGAGCCAGCCGGTGGGGATCCCGCAGGCGGAGGTCTGGCGCTCGCCGATCTCATAGCGGTCGATGACGAGCACGCGCGCCCCTGTGCCCGCCAGCTCGCGCGCCACGGCGAGGCCGGCGAAGGACGCGCCGCAGACAAGCACGTCGCAATCGCGCTGTATCGGGGTGCGATCCGCTCCGCGCTTCGTCGCTCTCACAGGCATATGACGGCCAATGATATGTACCCCGCCAACTCCCATCGAACCCACGCCCGTAGCCCGGAGCTCATCTCGTGGGAGGCCTCCCACCGATTCCCGTGGGCCCTGCCCGGGTAGCGCGGGGTCCAGGCCCCGGGTGGCGAGGCTGCGCTAGGCTTCGACCGGTGCAAACCATGATCGAGAATCCCCAGGCCCACGTGGTCGAGGGGTCCAACGGACTTCTTCTGGAAATCGACGGCCAGATAGTCCCCAACTACGACGCCACGATGCAGCCCTTCGAGGAGGGCGAGGTCGTGACGGGCAACGTCGTTCGCATCGACAAGGACGAGGTGCTAGTCGATATCGGCTACAAGTCCGAGGGGGTCATCCCCGCGAACGAGCTTTCGATCCGCAAGTCGGTGGATCCGCGTGAGGAGGTGTCGCTCGGCGAGGAGGTCGACGCGATGGTCCTCACCAAGGAGGACCAGGACGGGCGCCTGATCATGTCCAAGAAGCGCGCCCGCTTCGAGAAGGCTTGGCGGCGCATCGAGGCGGCCGCCGAGTCGGGCGAGCCGGTGATGGGCTCGGTCATCGAGGTCGTCAAGGGCGGCCTGATCATCGACCTCGGGGTGCGCGGCTTCCTGCCCGCCTCGCTGGTGGACATCAGGCGCGTGCCGAACCTCGACGAGTACTTGGGGACGCAGATCGAGACGAAGGTGATCGAGCTGAACCGCTCGCGCAACAACGTGGTTCTCTCTCGCCGGGCGGTGCTCGAGGAGGAGCGCAAGGAGGTTCGCCAGCAGATCCTCGATCGTCTCCAGCCAGGCCTCGTCGTTGAGGGACAGATCTCGAACATCGTTGACTTCGGGGCGTTTGTGGACCTCGACGGGATCGACGGCCTGATCCACATCTCCGAGCTTTCCTGGTCGCACGTGAACCACCCCAGCGAGATCCTCGGGATCGGGGACACGGTGCAGGTGAAGGTGCTCGACATCGATCGTGACCGTCAGCGCATCTCGCTTGGGCTCAAGCAGACCCAGGAAGACCCCTGGCAGCGGATTATGGACACCTACAACGTCAACGACGAGCTGGCGGGCAAGGTCACGAAGGTTGTGACCTTTGGAGCCTTCGTCGAGGTGCTCGATGGGGTCGAGGGGCTCGTGCACATCTCCGAGCTGGCCGCACACCACGTTGAGAGCCCGCGCGAGATCGTCCATCCCGGCGATGAGATCCGCGTGAAGATCCTCGAGATCGATACCGAGCGCCGGCGCCTTTCGCTATCGGCCAAGCGGGTCGAGGACCAGATCTTGCCGCTGCCCCGTCCTGACGCACCCCCCGCCCCGGTGGGGGAGCAGTCGGCGGAGGAGCAGGTTGCGAGCCCCGAGGTGGGCGACGGACTCGCGGTGGAGGCCGCAGAGCCCCCCACGGAGGTTGCCGAGCAGGCCGCGGATGTCGCCGTCGAGGAGTTCTCCCCGGTGGAGCCGGCTCCTGAGGCCCCGCTCGCGGATGAACCGTCGGCGGAGGTCACGGTTGAGGAGCCGGCAGCGGAGATCGCGGTTGAGGAGCCGGCCGTGGAGGAGCCGGCCGTGGAGGAGCCGGCCGTGGAGGAGCCCGCGACTGAGGCGCCCGCGGCTGAGCAGACCGCCGCAGAGCAGGTCTCGGTCGAGGAGCCCGCTGAGCAGCCGGCTCCCAGCGAGGAGCCTGCAGCGGCCGAGGAGCCCGCGGCGCAGCAGCCCGCGGAGGGGCCATCCGCTTCGGAGGAGCCCGCGGCGCAGGAGCCGGTCGCCGAGGCCGAGCCGGCAGCCGACGAGCAGCCGGCCGAGCAAGCACAAAACTGACGGGGCCGGACCGACGCCGGTGGTGCCGTTCATCGGGCTGACGGGGGGTATGGGCGCGGGCAAGTCGACCGCCCTGAGGGTGCTGGAGGATCTTGGCGCCCAGGTGCTCTCGACCGACGCCGTGGTGCACCAGCTCTACGGGGACAAGCAGGTCAAGGAGGCGGTGGTCGAGCGTTGGGGCGCGGAGGTGGCGCCCGGCGGGGTCGTTGACCGGTCGGTCGTGGCGGCCAGGGCCTTCGCCGGCGGAGACGAGGAGCGTCATTGGCTGGAGGGACTGCTGTGGCCCCTCGTGGGTGCGCGCATAGCCGGATGGCTGGAGCACGTGCGCGCGCTGCGACCGGCGCCGGGGGCGGCCGTGGTGGAGGTGCCGCTCCTGTTCGAGGCCGGCATGGAGCGCGGTTTTGACGCTACGATCGCCGTGATCGCGCAGGAGGAGCTGCGTCGCGAGCGCGCCGGGGGACGCGGCCACGCCCTCGCCGACGAGCGTGCGGCGAGACAGCTCTCCCAAGAGGAGAAGGCCGGGCGCGCGACGTTCGTGGTGCGCAACGATGGCACCGAGGGGGACTTGCGGCGCGAGCTGGCCGACGTTCTTGGCAAGCTGTCGGGATGAGCATGCAACGGTCTGGAGCGGCCGCTCGCCGCCGGAGCCGCCGCTCCACGTACACGTCCGGTCGCCGTTCGCGCCGCACGCGCGGGCCGGGCCCATTGATCGGCGCCGCTCGCCGGCTGGCGGGGCCGGTCGTTGCGCTTGCGCTGCTCGCGGTGCTGATGGCGGCGGTGGTGTCGCGCGTCCAGCACGCCTCGCCGGGAACGGGCTTGCCGCTCAGCGACGCGGCGGTGATTCGCGAACAGGCCGCCGACAAGCACCTCGACCCGGCGCTGATCGCCGGGGTGATCTATGCCGAGACGAAGTTCGATCCGCGCACCTCCTCGGCAGGGGCGCTCGGGCTGATGCAGATCCTGCCGGCGACGGCCGGATTCATAGCCCATAAGTCGGGTGGGGTGCGCTTCACGACGAAAGACCTGGCCACGCCGAAGATCAACGTGGCATACGGAAGCTGGTACCTGCGCTATCTGCTCGACCACTACGACGGCGACGAGATGTTCGCGGTGGCTGCCTACAACGCCGGTCTGGCCAACGTGGACACGTGGGCCATCAAAGCGCGCAGCGAAGGGGGGAAGTTGACGGTCGCCGGTATCCCCTTCCCCGAGACGCGCGCATACGTGGAGAGGGTGATGCGCGCAAGGTCCGAATACCGCATCGTGTATCCCCGTGCGCTCGGGCTAACGTAGGACGGCGATGCCACCGTTCAAGCTCGATCCAGTCTTCACCCCGACCGCCGATCAGCCGAAGGCGATCACCTCGCTCGCCGAAGGGGTGGGGGCGGGGGAGCGCTTCCAGACGCTGCTCGGGGCGACCGGCACCGGAAAGACGATGACGATGGCGGGGGTTATCCAGGAGGTGCAGAAGCCGGCGCTCGTGATCGCCCACAACAAGACGCTCGCCGCGCAGCTGTGCAATGAGTTCAGGACGTTCTTCCCCGAGAACGCGGTGGAGTATTTCGTCTCCTACTACGACTACTACCAGCCCGAGGCGTACGTCCCGAGCCGGGATCTGTACATCGAGAAGGACTCGGCGATCAACCAGGAGGTGGACCGTCTGCGCCACGCCGCGACGGCCGCGGTGTTCGCCAGAAGGGATGTGATCGTGGTGGCGTCGGTGTCGTGCATCTATGGCCTCGGGTCCCCCGAGACATATGAGATGAACATGCAGATACTGCGCCGCGGCGAGGAGATCGACCGCGAGAAGCTGCTGCGCAAGTTGGTGTCGATCCAGTACACGCGCAACGACACGGTCTTGGCGCGCGGGACGTTCAGGGTGAAGGGGGAGACGCTGGAGGTGTTCCCCGCCTATGCCGAGACCGCCTTCCGTGCCACCCTTTTCGGCGATGAGGTGGAGCGCCTGCAGCACTTCGACCCGCTCACCGGCGAGCTGATCGCGGACGATCTGGAGCACGTGGCGATCTGGCCGGCCACGCACTACAACGTGAAGGAGGGCACGATCGACGACGGTGTGGCGGCGATCGGCAGGGAACTGAACGAGCGCTGTGAGCAGCTCGAGGGGGACGGTAAGCAGCTCGAGTCACACAGGCTGCGCCAGCGCACCCAGTACGACATGGAGATGTTGCGCGAGATGGGGTTCTGCTCGGGGATCGAGAACTATTCGCGGATCCTCGACGGCGAAGCCGGGCGAGCGGCCGTACTGCTTGATCGACTACTTCCCCGAGGACTTCGTGTGCTTCATCGACGAGTCCCACCAGACGGTGCCGCAGATTGGGGGCATGTTCGAGGGGGACCGCTCGCGCAAGAGGACCCTCGTGGACTACGGCTTCAGGTTGCCGAGCGCGCTGGACAATCGCCCGCAGACCTTTGACGAGTTCCTGTCGATCACGCCGCAGCTCGTATTCGTGTCGGCGACCCCGGGGAATACGAGCGTACCCGCTCGGGGCGCGTCGTGGAGCAGATCGTGAGGCCGACGGGGATCGTGGACCCCGAGGTGAACGTGCGCGAGACGCGCAACCAGATCGACGACCTCATGAACGAGATTCGCAAGCGGGTGGACGTCGAACGAGCGCGTGCTCGTGACGACGCTGACCAAGAAGATGAGCGAGGACCTCTCCCAGTACCTGATCGAGATGGGGTTCAAGGTGAGGTACCTGCATTCGGAGATCGACACGCTGGAGCGCATCCAGATCATCCGGGACCTCAGACTCGGCGAGTACGACGTGCTCGTGGGCGTGAACCTCTTGCGCGAGGGGCTCGACCTGCCGGAGGTGTCGCTCGTGGCGATCCTGGATGCCGACAAGGAGGGTTTCCTAAGGGGGGAGACCTCGTTGGTCCAGACCATCGGGCGGGCGGCGCGAAACGTGAAGGGCACGGTGCTGATGTATGCCGACAAGGAGACCAGGGCTATGAAGGCCGCGATCGAGGAGACCGACCGCAGGCGCGAGATCCAGCTCGCCTACAACGAGGAGCACGGGATCACAGCCGCCACGATCGTGAAGGGGATATCCGATATCGCTGAGTTCCTGCAGTCGGAGTCAAAGGTCCCGAAGGGGAGGCGCCGTACCCGAAGGGCACAGGCAAGCGCCACGAGGGCGAAGGCAAAAGAGATGCCGACCCACGAGCTGGAGCGCATGGTGGTGGAGCTGGAGGAGGAGATGATCGCCGCGGCCGACGAGTTGCGCTTCGAGTATGCGGCCCAGTTGCGCGATGAGATCAGGGAGCTGCGCCGAGAGCTGAGGGACGTGCAGGCAAGCGAGGCCCCTGCGGGCGAGGTGGCGTAGGATGAGCGCCGTGGAACTGGACAGGCAGGGGATCGAGCGGCGAGACTTTCCGATCGTGCGTCGTGGGTACGAGCCGGCGAGTGTGGATGCCCACCTGCGGGCGCTCTCCGCCGAGGTGGAGGAGCTCAGGCGCGACGCGGGCAGTAGGGGACGGGAGTCTTCGCTCGCGGCGAGCGCCGGCACTCAGGTGCAGGGGATCCTCGAGGCGGCTCAGGCGACGGCCGCGGCGATCGAGCGCGAGGCGGCTCAGGACGCCCAAGGCGTGCGCGAGGCTGCCAACACGGATGCGAGGCGCACCCGCGAGGAGGCGGTGGCACACGCGCGAGAGCACGTGGCGGGAGTGTCAAAGGCAACCGAGGCGCTGCTCGAGCGTGTGGGCTCGATGGACGGAGAGACGCGCACCCTGATCGACAGCCTGCATACGGGCGCCAGTCGCCTCGCGGGCGACCTGGCGGCGGTGGAGACGAACATGGAGGCGCTGTACGACGCAGGGGCGAGGGGCACCACCGGCACGGAGCCCATGACAGAGCCGACGGATACAGAGCCGACGGATAGCTACAACGGGGCCGAGCATGAGCCAGTTGCCGCGCAGCCACCCGAATCTAATGGCGAGCCGTTCGTGGAGGCCCTCGGCGAGTCACACGCGGGGATGCAAGGTGATCCCTACGCAGAGGTGCTCGTCGAGCCGCAAGCAGAGATGCGCGGGGACCCTTATACAGACGCGCCGCTCGAGCCGCGGAAAGTCGAGTCTTGGCCACAGCCGGAGCTCGAGTCTGTCCTCTCAGGGGAGACTGAAGAGGAGCCTCCGCTCGCCGCCAATGGCGACCTCGACGGCGCCCGCCTTGTGGCACTCAACATGGCCCTCAACGGCGACTCGCGAGAGGAGACCGGCCGCTACCTGGCGGAGAACTTCGAGGTCCCGGACACGGATCGCTTGCTCGACGAGGTTTACGCGGCTATCGAAGGCTGAGTAAAGGGCTAAAGGCGTTTCCGTCCGGACCTGCGCCTATTTTGCAGACAATGAGCTGCATAAGGTTCTGCCCCCTCTCGATCGGTAGTGCGAGTCGTGCGAAGCCGGGTTTCACGAGTTGACCGGTGGCTTGGGCGCGTAGACGACGGTAGAATTCCCATATGGCCACTCAGGTCGTCACTCAGCTTCCAATCCACCGACTCGATCTCGATACCTATAACCGCATGGTGGAGTCCGGTGTGCTGGATGGTCAGCCGGTCGAGCTCATCGAGGGGCTCATCGTCGACATGATGAGCCCTCAGAGCGTGCGCCACGCCGAAGCGATCGAAGCGCTGACGGACCACTTCGCGCATTCCGACGCGCGTGTGCGCGTTCAGCTTCCGTTCCAGGTGCCACCCGATTCAGTGCCCGAGCCCGACATTGCGCTACTCGCGGAGAGACCGCCAAGGGGACGGCATCCGAGCAAGGCATTGCTTGTGGTCGAGGTTGCCGTGAGTTCGCATGAGGTTGACCGTGGGGCGAAGGCCGAGTTGTACGCAAAGGCGGGAGTGCCCGCTTACTGGCTGGTCGATGTGCCTGCGAGAGTCATCGAGGTCCGTACCGAGCCCGGCCCGGATGGCTACGCGAGGTGTGAGGTCTTTCAGGAGGGCACGACAGTGCCGTCGCCTGTTTCGGGTGTGGGTGACCTCGATGTCGCTGCGCTGCTTGCTGGGGTCGGCGGGTAAGGGACTCTGAGTTTGTTGGGCGAGTCGATCGGGCCGGGCGCGGCAGAGACCCGAACGTCTGTTCGCCACAATACAATAGTGCGCGAATGGCCCAGAGCAACAAGATCGTCGTAAGCGGGGCGCGCGAGCACAACCTCAAGGACATCTCGCTGGAGCTGCCGAGGGACGCCCTCGTGGTGATCACCGGCCTGTCCGGCTCGGGCAAGTCGAGCTTGGCATTCGACACGATCTATGCGGAGGGGCAGCGGCGCTACGTGGAGTCGCTTTCGGCTTACGCGAGGCAGTTCCTCGGGCAGATGGACAAGCCCGACGTGGACTCGATCGAGGGGCTCTCCCCGGCGATCTCGATCGACCAGAAGACGACCTCGCGCAATCCCCGCTCGACCGTGGGGACCGTCACCGAGATCTACGACTACCTGCGTCTCCTGTGGGCGCGAGTGGGCAAGCCCCACTGCCCTATCTGTGGGCGTCCGATCGCGGGCCAGTCGGCCGAGCAGATCATCGATCAGACCATGGAGCTGGCGGAGGGGACGCGCTTCATGGTCTTGGCGCCGGTCGTGAGGGGGCGTAAGGGGGAGTACGGCAAGCTGCTCGATGAGCTGCGCGCGGACGGCTTCGCCCGCGTGAAGATCGACGGGCGCATCCGGATGCTCGAGGAATCGATCGTGCTCGATAAGCGCTACAAGCACGATGTGTCGGTCGTCGTGGATCGCCTGGCGATGCGCCACGACATCCGCAAGCGCCTTGCGGACTCGATCGAGACGGCGGTGGGGTTGGCGGACGGCCTCGTCGAGATCGAGATAGTCGCGGGGTCCCGGGGCCGGGATGATGGGGAGGGGGCCGGCCTGCCGGCCGGCGGGGATGGCGTTCGGGTCGACTCGTCCACTCGTGCGCATTCGACGGGCGCCCTCGGGGCGCGCGTGGCTGCCCCCCCAGATCGTCCCCGGCGAGAAGCCGGAGCCGGGCTCGCTGTTCACCTTCTCCGAGAAGTTCGCGTGCCCCGAGCACGGGCCCTCGCTCGTGGAGCTGGAGCCGCGGATCTTCTCGTTCAACTCCCCCCACGGGGCGTGCGAGCGCTGCACCGGGCTCGGCTCGCAGATGGTGATCGACCCGGAGCTCGTGGTGCCCGACCCCAGCCTGTCGATCGGCGAAGGGGCGATCGCGCCGTGGATGAACAGCGCCTCCAACTACTACGAGCAGGTGACCGAGGCGATCGCCAAGCGCTACAAGGTCGATCTGGGAGCACCCTGGGAGGAGCTCTCCGATGAGCAGCGCGACCTCTTCCTGTATGGGACCAACGGCGAGCCGCTGCAGATCACCTATCGCAACCGCTTCGGCCGCAGCCGCTCCTATGGCACCCGCTTCGAGGGGGTCGTGGCGAATCTGCAGCGTCGCTACCGCGAGACCGACTCGGAGTGGACGCGGGAGAAGATCGAGGAGTTCATGTCGCTGAGGGCCTGCCCGGAGTGCGGCGGGGCGCGCCTGCGCCCCGAGTCGCGGGCTGTGCTCGTGGCAGGCACGCGCATCGAGGACTTCTGCGGGCTCTCGGCGCGCCGGGCTCTTTCGTGGCTGGAGGAGGTTGAGCTCTCGGACACCGACCGGCACGTGGCGCGCTTGATCTTGCGCGAGATCTCAGAGCGCTTGCGGTTCCTGGAGAACGTGGGGATCGGATACCTGTCGATGGACCGCGCGGCCTCCACCCTTTCCGGTGGCGAGGCGCAACGTATCCGCCTCGCGACACAGATCGGGTCCTCGCTCGTGGGCGTGCTCTACATCCTCGACGAGCCCTCGATCGGGCTGCACCAGCGCGACAACGCGAAGCTGATCGCGACGCTCGAGCGACTGCGCGACCTCGGCAACACGGTGATCGTGGTCGAGCACGACGAGCAGACGATGCGTTGTGCCGACCACCTCGTCGACCTCGGCCCGGGAGCCGGAGAGCACGGCGGCTGGATCGTGGCGCAGGGGACCGCTGCGAAGGTTCAGCGCGTCAAGGAGTCGCTCACAGGGCAGTTCCTCGCCGGCACACGCACGATCGCGCTTCCCGCCGAGCGCCGCACCCCGAGCGGCTACGTGGAGATAAGCGGGGCAAGTCAGCACAATCTCAGGGACATCGACGTGCACGTGCCACTTGGGACGCTCACGTGCGTGACGGGGGTGTCGGGCTCGGGCAAGTCGACCCTCGTCAACGAAGTGCTGTTCAAGGCCGTGGCGAACCGCCTGCACAGGGCGCGCCAGCGGCCCGGAGCCCATCGCGCGATCAGGGGCCTGGACCAGCTCGACAAGATCATCGCCGTGGACCAGTCCCCGATCGGGCGCACCCCGCGCTCGAACCCAGCCACCTACACAGGACTGTTCGACGTGATCCGGGACCTGTTCTCAAAGACCCAGGAGGCTCGCGCGCGGGGGTACAAGCCCGGGCGCTTCTCCTTCAACGTGAAGGGCGGGCGTTGCGAGGTGTGCAGAGGGGATGGGCAGATCAAGATCGAGATGCACTTCCTCCCGGACGTGTACGTGCCGTGCGAGCAGTGCGACGGTAGGCGCTACAACAAGGAGACGCTCGAGGTGAAGTTCAAGGGGAAGAGCATCGCCGAGGTGCTCGCCATGCCCGTGGAGGAGGCCCTGCGCTTCTTCGAGCACATCCCCAAGATCCGCAGGCGCTTGGAGACACTCGACGCCGTCGGCCTTGGCTACATCCGCCTCGGCCAGCCCGCCACGACCCTCTCCGGCGGAGAGGCCCAGCGCGTGAAGCTTGCCACCGAGCTCTCGAAGGTGGCGACGGGAATGACGTTGTATATCCTCGACGAGCCCACCACCGGTCTGCACTTCGCGGACGTGCAGCGGCTCTTGGAGGTATTGCAAAGGCTGGTGGACGCCGGCAACAGCGTGGTAGTGATCGAGCACAACCTCGACGTCATCAAGTCCGCCGACCGCCTGATCGACATGGGGCCCGAGGGCGGCGAGGAGGGGGGAATGGTGATCGCGGCCGGCACCCCTGAGGAGGTGGCCGCCGAGGCGGGGTCGCACACCGGTGAGTTCCTGCGGGGCCTGGTGGCCCCCGTCGGCACACAGAACGGCCGTGCTCGCGGCGTGAGGGCACGCGGGACGGCAAAGAATGCGAGGGTCAACGGCGCCGTGCCAAACGGCTCGACCGGGATGACAGGGACGAAGCGAAAGGCCAAGCCGACGACGGGGATGACCGGGACGAAGCGGAAGGCCAAGCCGACGGGGCGAGCGTGAGCGATCGGGTCCGTAAGGCAACGCGAGTCCGTAAGGCAACGCTATGGGCCGCGAAGTGGCGCTGGTACGAGCGCAACTCGCTGCCCTGGAATCGGTTGGCGATTCACAGAGAGTTCATGCGCCGCGAAGCGTTCGTGCGCTGGCCGGTATACGGCAACGTGCTCGAGGCACTATGCGAGGGGCGCCTGGAGATTGGCGCACACACGCTTTTCGAGCCGGGTGTATGGATCACGATGCCAGGCAGCGCGCGCGTGCGGATCGGGAGCGGGACGTTCCTGAACATGGGCGTGATGGTGGCCGCCGAGCAGCTCGTCGAGATTGGCGATCACTGCATGCTCGCCAACGGCTGCTTCGTGAGTGACTCAAGCCATCGCTACGACAATCCGGAGAAGCCGATCACCTGGCAGGGGTTTGAAAGCAAGGGCCCGACGCGAATCGCCGACAACTGCTGGCTCGGGGCCAACGTGGTCGGTAAGCAGCGGCGTGAGTATCGGTGAGCGATGCGTCGTCGGCGCGAACAGCGTCGTGACGAAAGACGTGGAGCCGTTCTCGATCGTTGCCGGGGCGCCCGCGCGAGTCTTGCGCAAGGTCGAGTACGGCGAGCCCGTCTCTTCGTCCTGAGGGAGTCGCCGGTCCATGGCGCGCGGGTGGCGGCCACGATCGGTGCGAGGGGTGCACACCGCGCCGCTATGACCACGCGCGACTACGCACCGCCTGGCTTCCGCCTGTCCGCGCCGCGCGGCTCAGCCGAGCAACGTGTGCAGCTCGGCCAGCTCGCCGGCGTCGATCGAGTAGCCGTGCTCCGGGCCTGGATAGCGCCCGCTGCGCACGTCCTCGGCATAGGCGCTCACGCCGGCGTTCATCTCCTCCTGGAGGTTGGCGTAGCGCTTGACGAAGCGTGGCCCCAGCCCGTCGCGGATCCCGAGCAGGTCGTGGAAGACGAGCACCTGGCCATCGGTGTCCGGGCCCGCGCCGATCCCGATGACGGGCAGCTCGACATGGGGCATCAGCTCCTTGGTGACCGCGCTCGGGATCGCCTCGAACACGATCGCGAAGCAGCCGCTGCCCTGGAGCGCCAGCGCCTCGGAGGCGATCCGGGCGGCCGCCTTCGCGGTACGGCCCTGAGCCTTCCAGCCGCCCAAGCGCCGTGGAGCTCTGCGGGGTGAGACCGACATGCCCCATCACAGGGATCCCCGCGCCGATGATCGCGCGCGCGCGGCTGGCGGGAGCGGGCCCGCCGCCCTCCAGCTTGACCGCGTCGCAGCCCGCCTCCTTGACCATCCGGATGGCGGTGGCGATCGCCTGCTCGTCGCTGATCTCATAGGAGCCGAACGGGAGGTCGCCGATCATCAAGGCGGTCTTCAGCCCGCGGCGTACCGCCCGGGCAAGCACGAGCATGTCGTCAAGGTCGACGGGGGTCGTCGAGTTGTAGCCGAGGATCGTGGTCGCGGCGGAGTCGCCGACGAGCACGAGGTCCACGCCCGCGGCCTCGACGGCACGGGCGCTCGGGTAGTCATAAGCGGTGACCATCACGATCGGCTCTCCCAGGCGCTTCTTCTCGGCGAGCAGTGGCAGGGTCATCGGAAGCCGGCCCGGGTCGGAGGGGACATTGACCCCCGCCTGGCCGGGCCTGACGGTGCTGGAATCGTTTGAGGTGGGGTTACCTGGATGGCTTGACATGATGTGCTTCCTCTCTGACCGAGGTTGACGCCCTGGAGGCCTAACTCGCCAGGCCGGCCTCCGCGGAGGCGGGTTGCGAGCTGAGCAGGGTCGCCACCGCGTCGTCGACGGTGATGATTCGATTCGTGCCGGCCTCGACATGGACCACGCGAGGCTCGTAGTGCTCCATCTCCGCACGGTCGTACTGCGCCGTAGGAGATCACGATGATGGTGTCGCCGCGGTGTACGAGGCGGGCCGCGGCGCCGTTGACCTTGACGTCGCCCGAGCCGCGCCGCCCGGCGATCGTGTAGGTCTCGAAGCGGGCCCCGTTGTCGACGTCCACCACGTGCACCTGCTCGTGCTCGAGGATGTCCGCCGCCTCGAGCAGCTCGGGGTCGATCGTGATCGAGCCGACGTAATGAAGGTCGCAGTCGGTCACGGTGGCCCGGTGGATCTTTGACTTGAGCATCACGCGCTGCATGTGCTTTGAGCCTCTCTTGGGATCGATGGTCTGGGACTTTGAGCCTCTCTTGGGATCGATGGTCTGGGAGTAGCGCCCGCATGGCTCGAGCGCCTAAGTCCCGATTGTCGTGTTGGGGGTCGAAGATTCGAGGACCCCGAGGGATCCAGCGTCACGTTGTCGATCAGCCGCGTGGGCCCCACTCGCGCGGCGATGGCGAGTAGCGCCGGCTCCCGCAGTCGCATCGTGGGCTCCAGCGTGTCGGGGCTGACGAGCGCCATGTACTCCAGCTCGACGTCGAAGGGCCCCAGGGCCTCCGCGGCCGCATGCAAGAGCCGGTCGCCCGAGCGCTCCCCGCCTGAGGCCGCGGCGGCGGCGGCGCACAGCGCGGCGTGGAGACCGGCCGCGCGAGAGCGCTCCCCGGGGCTGAGACGAGCGTTGCGGCTGGACATCGCCAGGCCGTCCGCCTCGCGCACCGTCGGGCAGGCCTCGATGCGTACCGGCAAGTTCAGGTCCTCGACGAGGCGACGGATCACAATCACCTGCTGGGCGTCCTTCTGGCCGAAGTAGGCCACATCCGGCGCCACTATGTTCAGGAGCTTCGTCACCACCGTGGTGACACCGCGGAAGTGGGAGGCTCCGCGCGCCGCCCCCTCCAGGCGATCGGTGAGGCCAAGCACCTCCACGGCTGTGGCAAAGCCGGCCGGGTAGACCTCCTCGGTCGAGGGAGCGAACAGCAGGTCCGCTCCGGCCCTCCCGGCCAGGTCGCGGTCGCGATCCTCCTGGCGGGGATAGCGGTCGAGGTCGCCGCGCTCGTCGAACTGGGAAGGGTTCACGAACAGCGACACAACCACGATGTCGCACTCGGCTCGTGCCCTGGCGATCAACGAGAGATGCCCCTCGTGTAGGGCACCCATCGTGGGCACAAGCCCGATGGTGGGACCCGTCGTCGTGGGACCCCTCGTCGTGGGACCCCTCGTCGTGGGACCCCTCGTCGTGGGACCCCTCGTCGTCGAGTGGCTCCCTCCGAGAGTCGCGGGGAGGGCGGGGTCGGCGAAGTCGGCCGAGTCGGAGAGGTCGGAGTCGGCGAGATCGAAGTCGGCGTGTCGAGGCGCGCGGCGGACGCGGTCCAGCTCTGCCCGCAACTCACCCACGGTGCGCAGCACCTTCATGGGCACATCGATGTGGAGATCGACACGTTCATCTTGGCTCGGTCCAGTTCCCAGGGGATACCGGTCGCGACTCTCTGAGAAGCATAACGCCTACGCCTTCGGAGATGTGTGACTACCATCCGGTTCGGTGTCTTCAACCGAGACCAACGGGGCGGCCCAGCAGCGGCGCGAGGCCCTCAAGCAGGTGTTCGCCCAGGCGCAGGGCTGTGTGCGCTGCGCCGAGCTCGCCGCGACACGCAGGAGCGTGGTGTTCGGCGCCGGCAACGCCGACGCGGATCTCATGTTCGTCGGAGAGGCCCCGGGGGCGAGTGAGGACCAGCAGGGCCTCCCGTTCGTCGGCCGCGCCGGCAAGCTGCTGGAGACGCTCCTCAATGAGATCGGCATGGAGCGCAAGGACGTGTTCATCGCCAACACCCTCAAGTGCAGGCCTCCCGGCAACCGCGACCCGCTCCCGGTCGAGATCGAGAACTGCCGCGAGTACCTGTACCGCCAGGTCGAGCTGATCCAACCGCGTGTGATCTGCTCGCTCGGCAACTTCTCGACGAAGCTGCTCAGGGGGGACCCCACCGGAATCACGCGGCTGCACGGCAAACCGGAGGAGCTCACGCTCGGCAATCGCACTGTGCGGCTCTACCCGATCTTCCATCCCGCGGCGGCGCTCTACACGCCAAGGATGCTCGAGACGCTGCGCGAGGACTTCTCACGGCTGCCACAGCTGCTGGCGCTCCCCGAGCCCCCCCAGCCGCGACCTGAGGCGCTCGAGGAGATTCCCCAGGCGGCCGTCACCGGCACAGCCCCCGTCGATGGCACGAGCGAGACGGGCCCCGAACCGACCGACCCCGTCGATCAACTCGGGCTCTTCTGAGGCCCGCCCCACACACGAGCAGGGCGGTCGTGCCGAGGATCGCCCCCCGGCGTCCAAGGTTCCCGGATCGAGTGACCGGAAAAGGCCCTGTGAATCGGCCTGCCGGCATCAAATCTCGGCCTGCCGGCATCAAATCCGCAAATTTGGCTTTTTCTTGGACTCTGAGGCATCCAAATCGTCGTGTCCCGCGTATTGGAGTTGAAAGCGTTCTTGCAACCGCTAAAGCGGGCGGAGCGCATCGCCGATACCGAATCCAGCTCCATCCTCCCAAGCACCACGGCCGGCTCGCGCTTTCCTCTCCCGCGAGCCGGCCGTTTTTATTTCCCGGGAGACACGCTCCTGGCTTGGACTAGGCTTCTCGTGTGGCGACACGCATCGTCGAGACCTCGGATTCAAGTCAAACCGAGGCGCTGGGCGCCGAGCTTGCGGCTGCCCTGAAAGCGGGCGACGTCGTGCTCGTGCGGGGCGAGCTCGGCTCAGGCAAGACCACGCTCGTACGAGGCGCCGCCAGGGCCCTTGGCGTCACCGATCCCGTAACCAGCCCCACGTTCGCGCTCGGCCATCGCTATCGAGGCTCCCATGTGACCGTCTCTCATCTCGATCTCTACCGTCTCGAGGGCCTTCGCGAGGAGGAGCCGGAGCTGCTCGACGACTACTTTGGCCCCGGCCGGATCGCGTTCGTGGAGTGGCCCGAGGAGGCCTCCCCCGAGCTGCCGGACGCGTGCCTGTTGGTGACGCTCACGCATCGAGGCGCCGAACGACAGGCGCATCGAGGTGTGCGAGATCGTCCCGCATTTTCCCCCCTCCACGTCGTCGCTCGGGATCTCACGATGATCCTGCTCCCCCTCGGTCGCTTCACCGGCACGGTGGCGAGCCCGCTGGGGGTCTCCCCATGATCGTGCTCGGTCTCGACACTGCCACCGCGGCGACCGTCGTAGGCCTGATGCTCCCGGACGCCACCGTGCTGCAAGCGCGCGACGACCCCACCGACCGGCAGCGCCCCGGCCACGCCACGCGGCTGCTCCCGCTCGCCAGTGGGCTGCTCGCCGAGGCTGGGCTTGCCTGGAATGAGCTGGAGCGGATCGCTGTGGGGGTCGGTCCCGGGACGTTCACCGGCTTGCGTATCGGCATCGCCACCGCCAGGGGCCTGTCCCAATCGGTCGGCATTCCCCTGGTGGGGGTCTCGAGCCTGCGAGCGCTTGCCCACGGTGGCCTCGGTGAGAACGCCGGCGTGCTGGCGGTGATCGACGCGCGGCGAGGAGAGGTCTTCGCGGCCGCCTATGACGGCAACGGCGAGCTTCTCGCCCCGCGGGCGCTACCCCCGAGCGCGATCGGAGACCTTCTCGAACGTGTCCCTGTCCAAACGAATCTCGAGCGATGGGTCGCGCTGGGAGATGGGGCCGTCCGCTACCGCGAGGCGATCGAGGCCGCGGGAGTGCTCGTCCCGGCTGCCGGCTCTGAGCTTCACCGCATCCAGGCACACTCGGTCTGCGCCCTGGGTGCCCTGGCCCCCCCGAAGGACTCCCAGGTGGTGCCCGACTACCGGCGCCGCCCCGACGCGGAGATAGCGCTCGAGGGAGTCGCCTCCTGATGGGCTCCTCGATGGCCGAGCTCACGGCCGAAGGGTCGTTCTCCGTGGAGATAAGGGAGCTCACCTACGGAGACCTCCCGCGGGTGATCGCGATCGAGCGTCGGGCCTTCCCGACGCCGTGGTCGCTGGCCATGTTCGTGCTCGAGCTCTCCAAGTCCTCCGGCATCTGTCTGGCGGCGCTCCACGACCGGCGACTCGTGGGCTATCTGATCTGCTCGCGCTACGACACCGTGTGGCACGTCATGAACGTGGCCGTGGACGTCGACCATCAGCACCGGGGCGTCGCCTCGGCGCTGCTCGCCGAGCTCTACGAGCGGGTGGACGATGAAGCGGCGCGCTTCACACTGGAGGTGCGCCGCTCCAACGACGTGGCGATCCATCTCTACGAACGCGAGGGCTTCCGGGCGGCGGGCTTGCGCAGGCGCTACTACCAGGACAACGGCGAGGACGCCCTCGTGATGTGGCGCACCCCCGCCACGCTCGCCGGCTCGCTCGACGACGTCCCCAACCCCGGGGGGGTTGGACCGATTTGACGATCCTCGCCCTGGAGACCAGCTGCGACGACACCTGCGCGGCGATCATCGCCGAGGAGGGAGCGATCCTCTCGAACGTGATCTCCTCGCAGCGCGCCCACGACCGCTTCGGGGGAGTGGTCCCCGAGATCGCCTCCCGCCACCACCTCGAGCTCGTCAACCTGATCGTCGACCAGTCGCTTGTCGAGGCCGGCGTGACGCTCGAGGACGTGAGCCTGGTGGCGGCCACGCAGGGCCCCGGGCTCGTGGGGGCCCTGCTCGTAGGCTTCTCGACCGCCAAGGCGCTCGCAGCCGCTCGTGAGCTCCCCTTCGCGGCCATCGACCATCTCCAGGGTCACGTGGCCGCCAATTTCCTCCCGGCAGGCCCAGACGGCGGTGGCCAGGCCTTCGAGCCCCCCTTCCTGTGCCTGATCGCCAGTGGCGGTCACACACTGCTGGCCCACGTGCGCGACCACCGGGGCTTCCACACGCTCGGCCGCACGCTCGACGACGCGGCCGGAGAGGCCTTCGACAAGGGGGCGAGGATGCTCGGGCTCGGCTACCCCGGGGGGCCGGCGCTCGAGCGCCTGGCGCAGGCCGGTGACCCCGATGCGTTCGAGTTCCCGACATCCGGCTCGCGCTCGCGCGGCGGGCGGGGTGCCACGCGCGCGTTCGGGCGCAGCCTCGACTTCTCGTTTGCCGGCCTGAAGACCTCGCTGCTCTACAAGCTGCGCGAGCTCCCCGAGGCCGCTCGCCACGAGCGAGCGGCGGACCTGGCGGCCTCGTTCCAGGCGGCGATCGTCAACCACCTGACGGTGCGCGCCGAGGAAGCCCTCGATCGCACGAAACTCGACCGCCTCGCGGTGGGTGGCGGCGTGGCGGCCAACGGAGAGCTGCGACGGCGGCTGGCGGGTATCGGGGCGAGCGTACACGTCCCCCCGCGCGTGTTGTGCACCGACAACGCCGCCATGATCGGCGCGGCGGCGCGCTTCGCCACGGCGTTGTCATATCCGCACTACCTGGGGCTCGACGCCTACGCCACCGGCGAGCGCCCGCGATGAGCAGACACGCGTTGATGGGCGTGTTGAGCCAAAACGTCTGCCCCACGCGTACGCGTGGGGCAGAGCCTTGCCGGCGTGTGGGCGGCGGCCCACTATGACCCTCCTGACGCTCTACTCCAAGCCCGACTGCCATCTCTGCGTGGAGGCACGCGATGTGCTCCTGAGGGTGCAGGCGAACTTCGCCTTCGAGCTCTCAGAGCGCGACATCACGACCGACGAGACGCTGCACCGCGCCTACTTCGAGCGCATCCCGGTGATCGCCTTGGGCGACGAGGAGCTGTTTGAATATTTCGTTCACGAGGGCGCCCTGAGGGAGCGCCTGGAGGCCATCCTCTAGAGTCCCACACCATGGCCTACAACGAGTTGACAACTCCCGTAAGCGCAATTCACGACGGCGATTCAAGTGCCGGCGAGAGGCTCTCGCTGGGCGTGGCGGCCCGCCTGTCGCGCTACTTGCAGGTGCTCACCCAGGCCAAGAAGATGGGCAAGGAGACGATCTCCTCACAGGAGCTCTCCGACTACACCCACGTCAACTCCACCCAGATTCGTCGCGACCTCTCGGGATTCGGAAAGTTCGGAAAGCGTGGCGTCGGCTACAACGTCGAGTCGCTCGTCTCGCAGATACGCAAGATCCTGCGAACCGCCGGCCAGCACAACATCGCGTTGCTCGGCGCCGGCCATCTGGGAAAGGCGATCGCCTCCTCGGACATCTTCGCCGATCATGGCTTCAGGGTGGTGGCGATCTTCGACGTCGACCCCGCCAAGGTGGGCACCGAGGTGGGCAGTCAGATCGTGCGCAACACGAGCGAGCTCCACCAGGTGGTCGAGGAGGAGGAGATCGTGGTGGGGGTGCTCGCCGTGCCCACCAAGGCAGCTCAGGGCCTCGCGGACGAGCTCGTGGCGGCCGGCGTCAAGATCATCTTCAACTACTCCGAGTCACTGCTCGCGGTGCCCCCGGAGGTGACCGTCCACACCTCGAGCCCCGCCGTCGATCTGCTCTACGCCCTGTACTTCTATCTCACCTGAGCAGCTTTGCCGGGACGCCCCCTCCAAGGTTCCTAAGCTGTGTGACCGTGGCCCCGGGCGACCCAACTCCAAACCGCATGTCATACCCAAAGGGCACGCAGTGACCAGCCTAGACCTCGACAAGGCAGTTGACATGTTCGCCCAGGCCACGGACCTCACCGTCGGCCTGGAGGAGGAGTTCGCGATCCTCGACCCCTCCACGCTCGAGCTCGTCCCACGCTTCGAAGAGCTGCGCGACTGCGCCCTCGACTGCGACCCCCTGCTCGCGGCGTCCATCACCGGCGAGCTCATCTCCTCGGAGATCGAGATCGTCTCCGGTCGCGGCCAGACCCTGGCTGAGGCGATCGGGCTTCAGCGCGAGCGTCGTAGGCGCCTGTTCGCGCTCACTGGCCGTCAGGGGGCCGCACTGGCGGCCACGGGGACGCATCCCTGGGCCGACTATCGGGAGCAGCAGATCATCGACACCGAGCACTACCGGCGCGTCGAGCAGGGGCTCAAGTATGTGGCCTGGCGCAACAACACCTTCAGCCTGCACGTCCACGTGGGGATACGAGACATCGACCGGGCCATACGCGTATGCGACCGGCTGCGACCCGTGCTCCCCCTGTTGCTCGCCCTCTCGGCCAACTCCCCCTATCTGGACGGTCGTGACTCTGGCCTACACTCGGCCCGCACCCAGAGCTTCACGCGCAACTTCCCTCGCTGCGGGATACCGGACGCGTTCGGCGGCTGGAGGTCCTACCGCGAGTACATCGAGTTCCTGGTGCGCACCCACTCGATCGTCGAGTTCACCCAGGTGTGGTGGTCGGTACGCCCGCATTTCGAGTTCGGCACCGTCGAGGTGAGGGTCTGTGACGCCCAGAGCACCGCGGGCGAGTCTGAGTCGCTGGCCGCGCTGATCGTGGCATGCGTAGCCCAGGCGGCACGCGACGTCGACGAGGGGGTCCCCTTCTCAGATCCCCCGCCCCGCATGGTCGAGGAGAACATGTGGCGCGCGATCCGCCACGGGCTGGACGGGCGCATGGTGGATCTCGAGCGCGCCGAGGAGTACCCTGCCGCGGCGATCGCCGATCGGCTCGCTGTCTGGACGGAGCCCACTCGAGCGGAGCTGGGGGTCGAGATGGCCTTCCCCGAGCGAAACGGGGCCCAGCGCCAGCGGCGGATGATCGAGGCCGGGGCGAGCCCCGAGGAGGTGTTCGCCGCCTCGGTGCGCGAGACACTGCAAACCTATTCCGAGGAGGTGACCGTGTGATGGACGACGCACAACAGCGGGCTGGGGGGGCAGCCACGCAGGACCCCCCCAACGAGGAGGACAGATCGGAGATCGGCCAGCGAGCGGCCTACGAAGCCGAGCTCAACCGCATCTCGAGCTCGGAGATGATCCTGCAAACGGCTGTCTCCCTGATCAACATCGGCGGGCGCCGTCTTGGGCTCGCCCCAGCACCCCCCGGCGCGCCCTCCGGGGCTGAACGTGACCTGGAGCAGGTGCGCGACGCGATCGACGGGGCCAGTGCCCTCCTGCCGATCCTCGAGCGGCGCATGCCGCGCGAGCTCGGCCCGCTACGGGACGCCATCGCCCAGCTGCAGGTGGCCTACGCGCGCGAGGCTCAGGCCGCCACCGCCTCCTCCAGTGCCCCGCAGGCCCACCCGGCCGAGCAGGCGAAGCCCACCGAGACGCCGCGGAAACCGCCCGAGGGAGATCAGCAGCAGGGCCCGGGGCCGGCCCAGGCGAGCGGCCGGCTATGGGTGCCCGGGCGCTGACCACGGCCCTCGGGCGCCTGTCGCTCCTCGCCGCCCGCTGGTGTGGGAGCGCTCGATGAGCCCGACCCGAAGCGGCGGCACGGCTTTCCGCGCCTGCGCACGATAGACTGCGCGCGCCTTTACGCCGGGCGGTGCGCTCTTAGGGAGTGGCCCGTGCGAGAACTGTGCGCGCGAACACCCTCGCGCGGCACGCCAACCAGACCGCGGAGGATTTCTGTTGAGCAGCTTTCTGACGAACCATGGGGTCGTCGTCGCCCTCGTATGCGCCGCCTGCGCCGTTGTCTACGGTCTTCTGACCACACGGGCCCTGCTGGCGCTTTCGCCGGGAAACGAGCGGATGCAGAGCATCTCGCTGGCCATCCAACAAGGCGCCCGCGCCTACCTGAACCGTCAGTACACGACCATCGCGCTGGTCGGCGTGGTGCTGTTCGTGGCGCTGATCTTCGTCCAGAACATCGCGGTGGCCTGCGGCTTCGCGATCGGCGGCATCCTGTCCGGCTCGGCCGGCTACATCGGCATGAACGTGTCCGTGCGCGCCAACTCGCGCGTGGCCGAGGCGGCCCGCGGAGGCGTCTCGCCCGCGCTGCGCGTCGCCTTCCAGGGTGGCGCGATCACCGGCATGCTCGTCGCGGGCCTCGCCCTGATGGGCCTCGCCGGCTACTACGGTCTGCTCACCGCGGTCTTCAACGACTCTCAGAAGACGGCCGTGGATGCGCTCATCGGCCTCGGCTTCGGCGGCTCGCTGATCTCCGTCTTCGCGAGGCTCGGCGGCGGCATCTTCACCAAGGCCGCTGACGTCGGCGCCGACATCGTCGGCAAGATCGAGGCGGGCATCCCCGAGGACGACCCGCGCAACCCGGCTGTGATCGCCGACAACGTCGGTGACAACGTCGGCGACTGCGCCGGCATGGCAGCCGACCTGTTCGAGACCTACGCGGTCACGGCGGTCGCCGTGATGCTGCTCGGCGTGCTCACCTTTCACGAGGCAACGAAGGTCGTCATGTACCCGCTGATCCTCGGCGGCGTCGCGATCGTCGCCTCGATCGTCGGCACGTTCGCGGTACGCTCGCGCACCGGCAACGTCGAGCGCGCGCTCTACCAGGGGCTGATCCTCTCGGGCGCGATCGCCGCGGCTGCGTTTGCGCCGATCACCTACTGGCTGATGCGCGGCCTCACCTTTACCCAGGTCGGCAATGTCGTGAACGCGCCCTCCTGGGGCAAGTTCTATCTCTGTGCCCTGATCGGCATCGGTGTCACCGCGCTGCTGTTCGTGATCACCGACTACTACACCTCAACGCGCTTCTCACCCGTCAAGAAGACAGCCAAGGCCTCGGTGACCGGGCACGCGACGAACATCATCCAGGGCTTCGGCTCGGGGCTGCAGGCCACAGCGCTCCCGGCCCTGGTGCTCGTGTTCGGCATCTTCGGCGCCTGGAAGCTCGCCGGGGGCGGCACCACCGGAATCTACGGGGTCGGCGTGGCCGTCATGGGCCAGCTTTCGCTCACCGGCCTGATCGTGGCGCTCGACGCGTTCGGCCCGATCACAGACAACGCCGGGGGCATCGCCGAGATGGCGGACCTGCCCGAGGAGGTGCGCAACGTCACCGACCCGCTCGACGCCGTCGGCAACACCACCAAGGCGGTAACCAAGGGTTACGCGATCGGCTCAGCCGTACTCGCCGCGGTGGTGCTGTTCGCCGGCTTCCGCCAGGAACTGGCCGACAAGAGCCACCACTCGATCGAATCCTTCACCTTCGGCATCAACGAGCCACAGGTGCTGATCGGCCTGTTGCTCGGTGGCCTGATGGTGTGCCTGTTCGCCTCACTGTCGATGGAGGCCGTGGGTCGTGCCGGCGGCGCCGTCGTCGAGGAGGTGAGGCGCCAGTTCCGCGAGCACCCCGGGATCATGGAGGGCACCGAAGAGCCCGACTATGCGACCTGCGTGGACATCGTCACGCGCACCGCCCAGCGTGAGATGATCCTGCCCTCGCTGCTGCCGATCGGACTGCCGGTGATTGTCGGGCTCATCGACCAGAAGGCGCTCGGCGGCCTGTTGATCGGCGTGATCGTGGTCGGCTTCTTCTTCGCGGTGATGATGACCGCGGGGGGTGGCGCCTGGGACAACGCCAAGAAGCTCATCGAGGACGGCGCCTTTGGCGGCAAGGGCTCGGAGGCGCACGCCGCCTCGGTCACCGGTGACACGGTGGGTGACCCCTTCAAGGACACCGCCGGCCCGGCAATCAACCCAATGATCAAGGTGGCCAACATCGTGGCCATCCTGATCATCCCGCTGATCACCTGAGAATCACACATTGCCTGGTGGGTCGTTCGCGTCACCCGCGGGCGACCCAAACAACCCATGCAGGCCCTAAGCTCAGGAAGAGATGAGATGACCGGCAGGCAGGTTCATCGTACGAGTACCACTGTGCTGTCGCTGGCGATGGTCGCGATCGGCATCGCGCTTGTGGTCGAGGTCATCGGTAGCGCCGGCGGCTTGTTGTCGGCTCGCCTACTGCTGGGAGTGCTGTTCCTGGCGGCTGGGTCCGGACGCCTGTATCTGGAGACCAGGAGGGATCGCGGGGCATGAGCTCGGTCGATGGCTCGGCGTCAGGCGGGGCCGCGGGAGACGGTGCCGGGCGCCCGGAGGGGCACGCCTCGCACTACCCCCGGGCGGCCGAGCTCAGCGAGACGGCACGCACAACGCTGCGTCACAGCCTCGGCTCGCCGATCCTCTTCGCCGTCGTCTACACCTCGCTTGCCTCCGCGGTGTTTTTCTCACTGGGCGTGGTGGCCGACCATGCGCTCGGTCTCACCCCCGTCGTGTTCCTGATCGCAGCGGTGATGTTCGGGGTGACCGCTATGACCTACATGGAGGGTGCTTCGCTGCATCAGGAGCCCGGCGGGTCAACCGTGTTTGCCCGCTACGCCTTCAACGAGCTCGTCAGCTTCATAGCGGGCTGGGCGATGCTGCTCGACTACGTCATCCTGATCGCAGTCACCGCGTTCGCGGCGACGCAGTACCTGAGTGTCTTCTGGGCGCCGCTCGGGAACACCGCGGAGGCGTTCCTGCTCTCGATCGGGATCATCGCGTTCGTCGTCTTCAGCAACATCCGTGGCTTCAGCTGGCGGCGCGAATTCCGCATCGCCCTGGTGGTTGTCGGCGCCCTTGTGCTCGAGCTCCTCGCCATAGCGATTGGACTGACGCAGTCCTTCAACGCCCACACGCTGGTCTCCCAGGTGCACCTCGGAAGCGCCCCCACCTGGTCGGGGCTTATTTTTGCGCTCACCGTCACCACGATCGCGTTTACAAGCGTCGAGTCCGCATCGGGTCTGGCCGGCGAGGTGAGGGCGGGGCGGGGCGCCCTGCGCAGGCTGATCGCCAGTGGGACGGTAACGGTTGTGATCGCCTACGTCGGCATTGCCATCGTCGCCGTCACAGCGCTTCCAGTGTCGAATGGAATCCTCCCCGGACACGACTTCTCCGAGGCTCCGGTAGTGGACATCATGCGAGCGCTGCATCCGCACTGGCTCTCCCAGGGGCTCGTCTACCTGATCGGCGCGATCGCCGCCGGGACCCTGATCGGCGCCGCCGACTCGGCCATGCTCGGGCTCTCAAGGCTCGCCTACTCGCTGTCCACGAACCGCCAGATACCCAGTGGGCTCGGTCGCCTCCACCCGCAGAGATCGACCCCCTATGTCCTGATCCTCCTATCCGGCCTGATCGCCGCCACGCTCGTGATCCCCGAGAGTCTCGACTTCCTCGTCGGTATCTACGCCTTCGGGGCGATGCTCGCCTTCACGATCGCCCACATGTCGGTCGTCAAGATGCGCTATTCAGAGCCCCAAAGCGATCGCCCCTACCGCACACCCTTCTCGGTGCGCTTGCGAGGCGGAGACCTGCCACTGCTCGCGGTCTTCGGCGCGGTCGTCTGCTCAGCGGGCTGGATCGCCACCATGGTGGTGCACGAGCCCGCTCGCTACGTGGGGCTCGGCTGGATGATCGCCGGGATTGCGCTCTACGTGATCTACCGGCGGGCCGATGAAACCTCGCTGCTGCGACGTGTGACGGTTCCCGTCGAGGCGTTGCGCTCCGAACATCTCCCCGAGCGCGAGTATGGCTCGATCCTCGTGCCCCTGTGCGGCACGCGCCTGGATGAGGACATCATCCAGACAGCCGCCCTGCTCGCCGCGGGCAAGCCCACAGACACGGCCGAGATCGACACCTCGACGATCGAGGCGGTGTGGATCTTCGAGATGCCGATGTCCCTGCCGCTGGACGCACGCCTCCCCGACGCCCAGATCAAGCACGCTCGCCAGGCGCTCGCGCGAGCCAAGGCGGTGGGGGAGGAGTACACGGGCGTTCAGGTCGCCACTGCCACGATAAGGGCGCGCCGCGCGGGGCAGGCGATCCTCGAGGAGGCCCGCCGCCGTGGCGTTGAGGCGATCGTGCTCGGCGCCGAGGAACCCTCGCGCATACGTGGGGGCTCGCGCCTTGGGGGCCGGGGTGGGCCGCTTGAGAACTACGTCGGGGACGTCACCAAGTACGTCGTGCGCAAGGCTCGGTGTCGCGTGATCGTCACCGCTCCCGTGGCCCGCGACGATGGCGAGGCCCTCACCGAGGCTGGGCCCCCTCAGCCGGCCTCCGAGACGCCCCCCACCGCGCCGGTCGCCTGAGCGCGCATCGTCTAATCTCAGCGCCATGGACCGTGAGACCTCATGTTCATCCTGATCGTCGGAGCCGGCCGCGTCGGCTCGGCAGTCGCGAAGTCAGCGCTCGCGGCCGGCCACGAGGTGTCTGTGCTCGACGAGGATCCCCTCTCCCACGAGCGCCTCGACGCGGGGCAACGCGACAGCTGGGAGGAAGCCAACGGTCAATTCACGCTGGGGACGGCCCTGGAGACCGACGCCCTCATTCAGGCCGGCGTGGAACGTGCCGACGTATTCATCGCCTCCACCGATGGCGACAACACGAACCTCATCATCGCCCAGATCGCCCAGCGACGCTTCGGCGTGAAGAAGGTGCTCGTGCGCGTCATGGACCCCGCGCGCGCCGGCTGGTACGGGGAACAGGGCCTGCACACGATCTCTCCCACCAAGCACGCCATCGAAATGTTCGAGAGCGCGCTCGCCGGCGAGCCCTCGTAACAAGTGACGGGTCAGAAACCGATGGGTCAGCTCAAGCCATGTATGTGATCATCGTCGGCGCCGGCAAGGTCGGTCGCAATCTCGCTCGCGAGTTGATCCTCAAGGGCAACGAGGTCACCCTGATCGAGTCCTCGCGCCCGCGCTACCTGGTGATCGAGGAAGAGTACGAGCACGCCGTCCAGTACGGCGACGCCACCGAGCTGTGGGTCCTCGAGCGCGCCGGCATCCAGCGAGCCGACCTCGTCATAGCCGTCACCGGCGACGACGAGGACAACATGCTCGTCTGTCAGGTCGCCAAGGAGAAGTATCTCTGCGAGCGCATCATCGCCCGCGTCAACAACCCCCGCAACTACGACCACTTCAAGCTGCTGGGTATCCAGCCCGCGGTGTCCGCCACCGACCTGATCCTGCGCCTCATCGAGCACGAGGTCCCGCGCTACGGGCTGGTCCACCTGCTGGCGCTGGAAGAGGAGCGCCTCGAGATCATCGAGCTCGAGGTATCCGCCGGGGCTCCGGTCGTGGGCAAGAGCGTCTCCGCGATCAACCTCCCGGAGGGCAGCCTCATCATCTCGGTCCTGCGCGGTGGCTCGGGCTTCGTCCCCAAGCCCGACACCGTCATCGAAGCCGGCGACGAGGTCTTGCTGGTGCTCGACCCGGGTCTGGAGACGGCTATTACGGCTTTCTTCGCCCCCAGCGGGAGTCGCGCCGAGGCCTAGAGCGGCCGTTGACTATCCTTGCGTTGTCGTTCCGGGATGGTGTAATTGGCAACACGCGTGCCTCTGGAGCACGAGTTTGGGGTTCGAGTCCCTGTCCCGGAGTACGCTTGCGCCCCGTGTGAGCGCGTGCTCGATGACGCGGTGATAGCGGAGGCGGCGCCGCCGAGCTCACGGGTGATCCTGTTTGGCTCGGCTGCCCGTGGGGAGCTGACGCGGGACAGGACAATGCGAGAATGCGGGCTTGCGGCTGCCGGAGGAGCTCGCCGAGGTGGACTTGGGTGGCAGCGCAGGCACGCGCGAAACCCCGCGCCCTGCTGCAGCAGCAGTTAGAGCAGCATGCGCACCGCGGGTAGCGGCTTTCGGACGTGAACAGCAGACAGGCCGTCATCGTCCGAATCCCGCCAGACACAGCGCTTGCGGTGCGGCAGGCTGTGCTCGCGATGCTCAACGTTACGCACGAATGGGCGGATCTTGGCGAGGTCCGACTGCACTATGCGCACGCCGGGCGTGGACCATTGATCGTGTTCCTTCACGGGTTCCCTCAGTGCTGGTACATGTGGCGTCACCAGCTCAAGGAATTCAGTCGGGATCACCTTGCGCTCGCCCCGGACCTGCGCGGTTACAACCTCTCCTCAAAGCCCGAGCACCTCCACGAATACGGCGCCTGGCAGGCCGCACGGGACATCGAGAGACTGGTTGCGAGCCTCGGGTGCGAGCGGTTCGTGCTCGTGGGGCACGACTGGGGTGCCGCGACGGCGTGGACGTTTGCGTTGCACTACCCGGAGCTCCTCGACGCGCTCGTGATTCTCGCGACCCCCCACCCCGCGACATTCGACCGGGCGCTGCACGAGGACCCCGAACAGCAACAGGCAAGCCAGTACCTTCTCGGGCTGCGCCGCGCAGACGTCGAGGCGCTCGTCTCCCACGAGGACTTCGCCGCCCTGCGCGGCACGCTCGATCACCCCTTCATTGACGACCGCGACCTGGAGCACTACCTGGAGAGCTGGCGCCAGCCGGGCGCACTGCACGGGATGCTGAGCTGGTATCGACGCGAGGGCCTCGGCCCACCCGAGGACGGCACTCCGGCCCGCGGGAACTACGCCCCCGAGATCACACCCCTGACGGTGAGCGTCCCAACGCTCGTGATCTACCCCACCGCCGACTTGTACACACGCCCGGCGGCGCACGAGGGGCTCGAACGATACGTGCCCAACCTCACTTTTCGCTCAATCGAGGGCGCCTCGCACTGGATCGCCGAGCAGCATCCCGAGATGGTCAACCGGCATATCCGCGACTTCCTGAATCAGCGGCGCGCTTAGCCGATCAGACCCCCGAGCGACTGTCTCTGACGACGCCCTCGAAGGTGAACCCAGGCGTTGAGCGCGTTGCACTTCCACTCCACGTGGCGATAACCAACTCGCAACCCACGCGGAATCCGGCTTATCAGTGATGGCGCAGCACGAACGTCTCGGTCTTCTCGAGCGCTACCTTGCCGTGGGTCTTGAAGGTCCCCTTGGCGGTCAACGTCAGCCGTTTGGCGTGCTTGAGCAGGGACTTGCCTCTGGGCGTGAGCTTGATGTTGATCCTCGCCGTCGCTGCACCTGAGAAAGCGTGGCGTCCGATCCCTACCAGGATCGGCCTGGCTCGACTCGTCCTGGCGAGCTTCCGGCTGGGCAACGCGTCATACAGACCGATGGTCAGAACGCCGGGCTCAGAGGCGCGGAAGGCAAAGCCAAGCCGGCTGTTCTGGACCAGCTGCGCGAGCTTCGCCACCATCTCGGAGAGGCCTCGAGCGAGCGCGGTCTCAGCCGGGGAGGCGGTGAACGACGCCGTCACCGATTCGTCGTCGTTCATCACAACCAAACACTTTTCCGTGCCACTACAGCTCCCGCTCCACCCGCCGAAGCTCGAGCCGGCGGCAGCATTCGCACGCAAAATGACGGGCGTGCCGCGCAAGAACCACGCAGAGCACAGCGAACCGCATTTGACCCCCGCCGGTTCGCTGCTCACTGTCCCTGCGCCCTTCCCTTCCTTCGAGACCGATAGGCTGTGTACGAGGTCCCTGGGCTCGAACGTCGCCCTCACCGAGGTATCACGATCCATTGGAACCTCGCACGTTTGGCCTGCACAGTCGCCGCTCCAACCTTGGAAAACGGATCCATCCGCGGGCGTGGCGGTCAATATCACGCTCGTTCCCTTTCTGTACGATGCCGGGGGGCAGGCACGAGTGCCGGACGGGCAACTGATCCCGGAAGGTGCACTACTCACCTCGCCATCACCACTACCGGCCTTCGTGACACTCAGTTGTTGCAGGGGTTCGAACTGTGCGGAAAGGGAGGCTACCTCGTTGGGGCTAAGCGAAAGGTGGCATTCTTGACCGCTGCCTGAGCAAGGGCCGGACCACCCCGCGAATGCCGACCCTGGAGAGGCGACTGCGTTGAGGGTCACCGATCCTCCCGCGGGAACCCAGGCTTCGCAACCGGACCCGCCAGCACTGGAGCAGTCGATCGAGGGCCCGGTCCCCGTCACCGTCCCCGAGCCCTGCCCCGCCTTTGTGAACGATAGTGCCGCTGGGTCGAGGCTCGCACGCGTGAAGGATATGACGTCTAGGTCCACGGTTCCTTCGACATCGAGCGTGATCGAGAGTCCGAGCGTGGTGGCAGTGCAGGTGTATGCGGTCGCCAACGTCGGAACAACGTCAAGCAGCCCATAGTTGTTATAGAGCCCTGTGGTGGGCCCGGTGATCCAATCCAGAATCCCTTTGCCGTCTGCGGGCGTGCTCGCGGTGGTGATCGAGTAAAGCTCTCCTGCCGCGGGGCCATCTGCTGGAATGATCAGAGGCTCGCCTTCCGAGCCCAGCGTCTTGGCCGCGTCGACATTGAGCAGCGCGGACCCCCCCGAGGCCAAGGGGAACGTGATCTCAGCGGTACCCGTGTAGAGGGCGGGTACGAGCGAACCTGTCCAGCTTCCTTGGAGGCAGTAGTCCGTCGCCCCCTGAGCCCGCGCCGATGCAGGTCCGGCCAAGCCGGCGACAGTGAGAAGGACAGCCAACGCCCCTCCGAGGAGCGCGTGGGTGTCCAAGCGCTTGCGAATTGGGGCCGTCGCCCGTGCGGCAAGCGAATTGTCACGCACCGCGATCGTCCCCCCGCGCAACGTCAACATGGCGATGATGGTAAACGATCACAGGCCACGGGCGGCCCAGGGTCGCCGCAGGCCGAAGGGCTGTGTCGGCTGTCCCGGAGTCTGATGAACACATCCCTCCCGCCCTGGCGGGCCGAAGGCATTTCGTGCCGAGGGACGGCGTTTTACGCCACGGCGTGGAGGGCCCAGTCGCGGTAGAGGTCGTGGTAGCGGCCTTCGGCGGCGATGAGCTCGTCGTGGGTGCCCTCCTCGGCGATCTTTCCGTGTTCGAGGACGACGATGCGCCCTGCCTGGCGGATCGTGGAGAGGCGATGGGCGATCACGATCGCGGTGCGTCCGGCCAGGAGGCGGCGCAGGCCCTCCTCGATGCGGCCCTCGGTGTGCAGGTCCACGTTGGAGGTGGCCTCGTCGAGAATCAGCACGCGCGGGTCGGCTATGAGGGCGCGGGCGAATGCGATCAGCTGGCGTTGTCCGGCCGAGAGCTGGGCCCCGCGCTCGCCGACCTCGGTGTCATAGCCGTGCTCGAGCTCTGAGATGAACGTCTCGGCCCCGACTGCCTTGGCCGCCGCCTCGACCTCCTGATCGGAGGCCCCGGGCCTGCCGAAGGCGATGTTCTCGTGGATCGTGCCTGAGAAGAGGAAGGCCTCCTGCGGCACGATCCCCATCTGCGAGCGCAGCGACCCGCTCGCCACGTCGCGCAGGTCGTGCCCATCGATGAGCACCCGTCCCGCGGTCGGGTCATAGAAGCGGGCGGCGAGCTTTGCGAACGTTGACTTGCCGGCTCCCGTGGCTCCTACCAGCGCCACGGTCTGGCCTGGTGGGATGTGCAGGTTGATGTGCTCGAGCGCGAGCACCTCGGCTGGGCCAACCCTGTCTTCGGCCTCCTCGACATGACCGTTGCCCGCGGCGACGCCGGCCGCGGTGTTCGTCGCGAGGGTTGCACTCGCGGCCTCGACGGCGCCCCCCGCGGCGCCCTGCCCCCCGTGTCCGTGGCGCCTGTAGGCGAATGACACGTCCTCGAAGCTCACCTCGCCGCGGATGCGCTCGAGCTCGGTTGCGTCTGGGCGGTCGGTCAGGTCCGGCTTGACGTCGAGCAGCTGGAAGATCTTCTCGAGCGCCGCCATCCCGGACTGGTAGGTGGCATACAGCTGCGAGAGCTGCTGGATCGGGTCGAACAGGTTGGCGAGCGCCGCGATGAACGCGACCACGGTCCCCACCGTGATGTGTCCTTCGATCGCCTGGTAGCCGCCGTAGAGCACGATCGCGGCCACGGCCACCCCCGAGAGCATTTCCACGGCCGGGAAGTAGCTGGCGTTCAAGCGCACCGTGACCATGTTGGCCTCGCGGTTGTCCTCGTTGAGCTCGGCGAAGGCCGCCTCGTGATGGGGCTCCTGGCCGAAGGTGCGAACGACCCTGATCCCGGAAAGCGTCTCCTGCAGGTAGGCGGTGATCGACCCGATCGTCTCCCGTGTGCGCCGGAACGCGCCGGCCGAGGCCAGGCGGAACCACAGGCTTCCGGCGGCGAGGATCGGAAAGATGCAGAAAGTGAGCAGTGCGAGCTTCACGTCGAGCGCCAGCAGGATCCCGATCGTCCCGAGCAGGATCAATCCCGCCTGGAAGAGGGTGACCACGGAGTCGGTCACGAGGCTGTCGAGCGCCTCCACGTCGTTGGTGATGCGCGAGATCAAGACCCCCGCGGGGCGACTCTCGTAGAAGCCGATAGGGAGCGTCTGCAGGTGCGTGAAGATGCGAATGCGCAGATCCGCGAGCACACGCTGACCCACCCATCCGACGAGGTAGGTCTGGGCGTAGGTCATCGCCCACAGCAGCCCCGCGGCCGCAAGGAAGGCGATCACGATAAGTACAAGCACGGTGGTGTCGTGCTTTTCGATGCCGCTGTCGATCGCCGCCTTGGCGAGCAGTGGCGGCGCGAGCGCCGCGCCGGTGCCGATCAGCAGCGTCACCAGCGTGAGCGCGGCACGCCCTCGGTAGGGCCCGATCAGGGCGATCAGCCCGCGCAGGTTGCGCCCGCGCGTGCCCCTGGCGGAGCGCTCCCCGTCCCACTGTCCCGTGGGCCCGCGCCCTGAGATCATCCGTCCGCCGTGCGCGCTCACAGGCTGCTCACCTCGCGCTCGCGTGTCTCCTTGGTCATGAACACACTCTCGGGTAGGCCCTTCTCGACGATTTCGCGGTAGAGGTCAGAGGCCTCGAGCAGTTCTCGGTGGTTGCCGTAGGCCACGACCCTGCCGTGGTCGAGCACGGCGATCTCATCCGCCAGCGCGATCGTGGAGAGCCGGTGGGCGATCACGAACGTCGTGCGCCCCGCCATCGCCTCCGCGAGCGCCAGCTTGATGGACTGCTCGGTGGAGGCGTCCACCGAGGAGGTGGCGTCGTCGAGGATCAAGACCCTCGGGTTGGCAAGCAGGGCACGCGCGATCGCAAGGCGCTGGCGCTGACCGCCGGAGAGCGTCAGTCCGCGCTCGCCCACGCGCGTGTCATAGCCCTTGGGGAGGCGCTCCACGAACTCGTGGGCCTGCGCTCGGCGGGCGGCCAGCTCGACCTCCGCTCGCGGCGCCTCAGGTCGCCCGTAGGCGATGTTCTCCGCCACCGTGGCCGAGAAGAGAAAGGGGTCGTCGCTGACGACCGCGATCGCCTTGCGCAGCGAGCGCACGCTCACCTCGCGCACGTCGGCCCCGTCGAGCAGGACCTGCCCGGAGCTCACGTCATAGAGTCGCGAGATGAGCGACACGAGGCTCGTCTTGCCAGAGCCGGTGGCCCCCACCAGGGCAATGGTGCGGCCGGCTGGAACGTTCAAGTCGATGTCATTGAGGACGGCTCGCGCCGAGCTGCGCACAGAGGCGCTGTCGGCTGACTTCATCTCCTGGTCGCTGTCGTAGCTGAGCGTCACCCCGCGCAGCTCCACATGACCGCTGCCCGCGGGCAGGTCGGGGGCTCCGGGCGGCTCGGTCAGGCGGGGCTCGCGGTCGAGCAGCTGGAAGATGCGGGCCCCCGAGGCGGTCGCCCGCTGGGCGAGGCCGAGCGTCACCCCGAGCGAGCGCATCGGCGCGATCAGCATGTTCAGGTAGAAGTAGAAGGCAATGAACTGGCCGAGGTCGAGGCTGTGGTGGATGACCGCCTGCCCCCCGATCAAGAGCACAGCCGCGAGCCCAAGCTGGGGCAGGAAGCCGATCATCGGGTTGTAGCGAGCCTCCAGCCGCGTGGCCACCATCGCCTGGTCGAAGACATTTCCCACGCTGCCCGTGAAGCGCTCGAGCTGGCGGGGCTCGCGCGCGAAGGACTTCACCACGCGCACGCCCGAGATGTTCTCCTCGGCGTCGGCGGTCAACTCGGCGATGCGCTGCTGCACCTCCTGGATCGCCGGCCTTGCACGGCGGCCGTAGCGCTGTGAGATGACCACCACGAAAGGCACCGGGGCGATCGAGATGAGGCCGAGCTTCGGGTTGATGGCGATCATCGCGATTCCAGCCAGCACGAGCGTGAGGGCGGACTGCATGATGAATACGAGCCCGTACCCGAGGAAGAAGCGCACGGCCTGTAGGTCCACCGTCGCGCGCGACATCAGCTGCCCCGTCTGTTGGCGGTCGAAGAAGCCGAGCTCGAGGCTCTGGAGGTGGTTGTAGAGGCGCTTGCGCAGGTCGTACTCGATCCCGAGCGACACATGCCCGGCGATGATCCGCCGCCAGTAGGTGAGCGCCCAGCGCGCCAGCACGGCCACGACGATCGCCCCGGCGAGCAGCGCGAGGGTTTCGCGATTGCCGGCCACCTCGTGAGATCGATGGTGCTGGGCGTGGGAGGCCCCTTCGTGTATCGCTTCGCCGGCCTGCCCCGTGAGGTAGGGGATCAGGACGGTCATCACCATCGCCACGCACGCCAGGGCCCCCGATGCGATCACCCCGCGGCGATAGGGGCGTAGGAAGCCAAGTAGTCGGTAGAAGATACTCATAGTTGCTTAGTCAACGATTATTGCACTGCCGTGGAATTCATGACTGCACGGGGGCGTCGGGTTGACCGATCGTGTCGCTCGCTCGCCCGCATCCAGTGTCTCTCGGTGCTGCCCACTACGCTTTCGGCATGTCGTCTGGCGCTCCGCTCCCGGCCGCCCGCCACAACCCGAATGCCGGCCTGTGCGAGACCTGCCGGCATCGTCAGTTGGTGCCCAACACGCGCGGCTCCGTGTTCTCGCTGTGCACCCGTTCGCGAACAGATCCAGCTTATCCGCGCTATCCGCGTCTTCCGGTTCTGCGCTGCGCCGGGCATGAGCCGCGAGGGGAGTAGTGCTCTACCTCCGCGGACACCGAACGACAGTCTGCGCCTGGGCTCTCGTGCCGTCTACGAAAGAGAAGCTTGCATTGAAGTGGAATCCGCCCCGCGGGCAGCGTTTGGGCAGAAGGACGCCCTGGGGACGGTAGGCGATCTTCCTTCCGTGAACCCGGTTGTAGTAGGTGAGCGCGCCTCCGATCGTGACTTTCACCCTCACCACAGCCACGTCGGGCCCTTCGGGAAGCCCGGGGACGAGCGGCACGCCGATCCGCAGCTGTCCCGGCAGCAGCTGCGTTGACATCACGATCCGCGCCGCCACCGGGTACGCGCCCGTGGCGCTGATCAACAGTTTCAGGTAGCCGTTCTGCGAAGGTCCCGCCACGAGCGCGATCTCAGCTGTCTCTTCGGAGACTTCCGGGCTCACCTGGAAGTCCACGAGCGCGCTGCCTTTGCCCATGATCGAGTTGGCCGGGCATGCTTTCGGCCCGTCCAGGCTGAGCTTGTCGGGGCTGCACGTGGCGAGGCCCAGGCCGCTCGTGCCGATCCCCAGATTGGGGGGGTAGTGAAAGGCGATGCCGGTCAGCGCCGAGGGCAGGCTGCCGTCCGTGGTGTGTACGTCAAAGCCGAGCGACAGTGCCGTATGGGCGCCGAGGCGCTCGGGCGAGAAGCCGGCGCTGATGCTCGTCAACTGCGTGGCCGATGCGCCGGCGGGTACCAGCAACGCGCACAGCGCCGTCGCCGCGGCCACACGCACCACGACGCTCAATAGCGCAGCTTGCCGATTGCCTGCACAACCAACCCGTAGCCGCGGCGGTGGAAGACGCCGAACAGTTCCCCGCTGCCGCGGGCGTGGGCGTAGCGCCCGCTGCCACCCACGATTTGCAGTGCCCCGCGGAAGCTGGGGGTGGGGCTGTTCGGGTTGTGCAGCAGGCAACTCGCTCTGCCCTGGATCGAGCCGCCGGTGGCATGGATGACGAAGCGAGCCGAGACTTTGGGGCTGCCGTTGTAGGTGAAGTACACGCGCGAGCGGCCGGGTAGCGTGCCCGACAGGCTCCCTTCGTCGACGATCAAGGTGGCGTCGTCGCTGACGTAGTGCAGGCGTCCTTCGTCGCGCACTCCCATCAGGCTCGCGGCCTGTGCGAGCGCCGGTTGTACGCCGAGAGCCGGCACGGTCACAAGCAGTGCGCATCTCAGCACGAGTCTCATGATGGCGTCTGTCCGCCTGCCATGCGCCGGCGTGGGCGGACCGCCTTGGAAGCTCGCCAGGCGTGCATCACGAGCAGTGGGACGAGGAGCAGTGGTTGCAGCTCTCTGCGCAGGTGAGCGAGCGCCGGGTGCGCGAGCTCGCCGCGTGCGCTCGGCGCCGAGCACCAGTAGGCGGCGGCGCCGGCGAGCGTCATCACGTGGTGGGGGCCGTTGCGAAGCTCGCCGGACTTGCGCGAGGCTTCACGGGCGGCGCACGCGAGCGCCTGCGCGAGCAGGGCGGGCTCTTCGTAGAAGGCGATGTAGCTGAGCTCGCCGGCGTCGGCGTCGCTCTGCTCGTCGATCAGGCCGTCGAGCATGGTGGTCATCACGCAGATCGACAGATACGCCGCATCGATCTGCTCCGCCTCGGCAGGTGTCGTGCGTGGATCGGCCGCGGCGGCGATCAGCGCGTGCAGCGCGAGCACCGAGGAGGCCGCGCCGAGCAGGAACTCGCGCCACTGAAGGCCGGTGCCCTTGGCTTCGGCTCTTGCCCATTCTTAAGTTGGGTGGTTCCGAGTAGCGGTGTGGCATGCATTCGGATTTGGGCCTGCGCGCTGCGTGCCGCGCACCGCCGCGCGACCGGTGCGATCGTCTCGTTCGCGGGGAGCTGCGCGATAGCGAGTCTCACGGTGGTCGCGAGTTCTTGCAAATACCCATCTGCGTCCGGCGGGTGCGGATCGGCGGCGGGGGTCTCCGCGCTGGGATCGATCGCGCTCATGAAAGCCGCGTACAGCCGCTCGCCCTCGCCCAGCGGGTCGTCGAGCGGCCGCTCGGTCAGCCCGTCGAGGTAGTCGAACAGCAGCTCCAGAGCGACTATCGCCTGCACCGCGTGGCCGCGGTTGGCTCGCGGCGCGAGCGTCGCCGCCACCGCCGCCGCCTCGGCGTTGAACCCCTCGGCGGCCAGCTTTGACAGCGCGAGGACGCGCAACTCGGGGTCTTCGATCGCCTGCGCGCGGCGCTCCCAGTGGCGCAGCTGTCTGCGCACCTGGCCCGCGACGGTGAGCCAGTAGCGGGCGTTGGCGAATGCGAGCGCCACGAGCGCTTCGAAGCCGCCAGCCGGCGGTCGCTTCCCACGGGAGCCGATTGGGGGTCTACCACAGCCACGATGGCCTACTCGTTCGCCAGCGCGAGCACTGGGCGAACGCGCGAGGCAAGCCAGGCGGGTATTGCCCCGACCGCGAGGGCCGCGACCAGCACGAGCGCGAAGATCTCGAGCGGGCGCGCGCCGGCGGTGGGGCTCGCGAGCGGGAAGCCGGTGACGTGGCGCAGGAAGGCGTCGATCACGATCTGGCCGATACACGCCGGCCAGTGCCCCCGTCAGACAGCCCGCGCTAAGCATCAGCAGCGCTTCGATCAGCAGGATGCTCCGCAGACTGGCGGACGTGGCGCCGAACAGCCGCAGACCCGCAAGCCCGGCACGCCGCTGCCACACGCTCGAGGCCAGCGCGGCGACCATCGCCATGATCGCGGCCAGCAGCAGCATCGTCGAGATCTCGCGCAGCTGGCCGAGTCCTTCGCTTGCCAGCGCGTCGATCCGCGCCGCGCGTGTGCCGGCGAGCGACACTTCGAGCCCGCCCGCGGGTCCCACCGCCGCTTCGACCGCCGCTCGCGCCCCGGGCGCGCTCGCGCCCGGGCGCAGCTGGACGCCGAGGGCAGTCGGATCCGATGTGGCCCACGCGCGGCTGTAGTCGGCGCTGTTCATGAAGATCACGCCCGGTGGCCACGCGAGGTTGGTGGTGGTCGCGGCGATCCTGAAGGGCTTTGAGCCCGTGGGTGTCGGCAGCGCGAGCGTGCCGCCGATCCCGAGATGGTGCTCTGTCGCTATCTGCTCGGAGACGGCGATCCAGCCGCCCTGTGCGAGGCGCGCGATCGCGCCCGAGGCGCTGGCGCCCCGGATCTGGCCTTCGAGCACATGGCGCTCGGCGCCGGGCGGGCGCGCGATGACCCATACGCGTCGGTTGCCGACCTGTGTGAAGCCGCCCTGGAACGTGCTCACTGTGGCGACGGCGGGCAGGCGCGAGATGCGCGCGGCGTAGCTGCCGGGGGAGAAGGAGTTGACGGCCTGGTTGTCGCCGGGGTTTGACACCCACACGTCGGCGTCGGCCACATAACTGTGGGCAAACGAGTTGATACCGGAGAGCAGGTTTGCGCGCGATCCTCCCAGCGCCACGCTGCCGAACAGCGCAACGGCACCGGTGGCGGCCAGGGCGAGCGAGCGAACCGTCGTGGCGCGTAGCGAGGCCAGTGCCAGCGGCAGGATCGAGAGCCGCTGGAAGCGCTCGCCGATCAGGCTGGCGGCTCGCAGCACCCCGGCGAACACGAGCGGCACGGCGAGCACCGTCGCCAGCGCAAGCAGCGCCGTGGCTGGGATCGCGGCCGCGGGAAGGACAAGCCAGAGGGCGCTTGCCGCCGCCACCAGGCTCAGCGCCGCAAGCGCCAACCGGACGCGCAACGTGCGGTTCAACGCGT
Organism: uncultured Solirubrobacterales bacterium; assembly: GCA_963742945.1. Classification (GTDB taxonomy): domain Bacteria; phylum Actinomycetota; class Thermoleophilia; order Solirubrobacterales; family Solirubrobacteraceae; genus Palsa-744. Next base: position 105,662 of record CAVUNX010000013.1, read on the forward strand.
TTCCCGGGTCCCCGCGCTCCTCGTAGATGGCATCGCGCGCACGCCCGCGGCGCAGATCGAGCAGCGGAACGGCGGAGGCCAGGCAGGTGGCCAGAATCCCACCGAGCAGTGAGAGGAGCGCCGCGCGCGTGCTCACGACGGCGCCGCCCGACAGCGTGAAGGCCTCGGCCAGGTAGTTCGTGGACTGATGGAACACTCCCCTCGACAGCAGGTAGCCGGCTCCCAGGCCGAGCAGCGAGGCGGGGATGCCCAGGCACAGCGCCTCGAACAGGACCATCTCAACGACGGTCACACGCTTGGCGCCGGCGATGCGCAGGTCGGCGATCGCCCTGCGCCGGTAGGAGATCGTCAGCAGCATCGCGTTGAAGGCGAGCAGGAAGCCGAGCACCGCGCCGATCGAGGCGAACAGCCCGCTGGCAAGGTCGCTGGGGCCAAGCGCCTGGCGCAGCAGCGCGATGTCCTTGTCGGCCGGGGCTACTTCCAGCCGCCCTCCTGAAAGGCGCTGGAGCTCCGAGCGCACCACGGCCTTCTTGCCGGGCTCGCTCTGCACGAAGATCCGTGTGACCATGCCGCGCAGGCCGGCGATCCTCTGCAGGTGGCTGAGTGGCATCACGGCGACGAAGGCATCGGCGAGCGCGCCCGCTGCTTCCGCTCCAAGCACCGCCGAGAGTGGCAGCCTCAGCGCCTGCCCGCGCAGCTTCAGCGATACCTTCGCACCTCTGGAGGCGAAGCGGCCGACTCCCAGCGCCTGCGCGCTCCGCTGGCTGAGGGCGATTCCGTTCTTGGAGAGCGAGCCGATCGGCAGCGTTTCCGCGAGCCCGTCGAGCACCGCCAGGCGCAGGTCGGTGCCGGCCACCACTACGGAGACGTGGCGTCCACCGGCGGCCGTCACCGTGGCCGTCTCTTCAAGCAGCGGCGCCGCGCGCCTGACGCCGGGCAGGCGCTTGACGCGCGCGAGCGTCCTTTCGTCGAAGCCGTCCCCGCCGCGCGCGCGCAACTGGAGATCGGCCGGTCCGATCACCGTGTGGACGACGCGCCCGGCGGAGCTCGAGATGCTTCCCTCGGCAAGCACCGCGGCGAACACGAACGCCACCGCGATCGCGATGCCGAGGGCGGCGAACAGCTCCTGGGCGCGGTGCGCTTTCAGTCGCCGGCGGTACATAAAGAACAGCGCGGAGGGGCGCATCAGCTCACCCACAGTGGACGGGAGAGGTCGGTGTCGAGCATCGAGTCGTGGCGGCGGTCCTCGATGAGCCCGCCGTCGCGCAGCGTGTAGCACCGGTCGGCAAGCGCCGCCGCCTCGCTGTCGTGAGTAACGAGCACCACGCTCGCCGCCTGCTCGTGAGCGAGAGAGCGCAGAAGCTCGACGGTCTGCAAGCTGCGCTTGCTGTCGAGGTTCCCGGTGGGCTCGTCGGCGAGGATCAGCTTGGGGTCGCCCACAAGCGCGCGCGCGATCGCCACGCGCTGGCGCTCACCGCCGGAGAGCTGCTCGGGTGTGTGCGCCATGCGCTCGCCGAGGCCGAGGCGCTCGAGCCAAGGCCGCGCCCGGGCACGGGCCTTGCGCGGCCCGACGCCGCCGAGCAACAGCTTGAGCGATGCGTTCTCGAGCGCCGAGACGCCCGGCATCAGCTGAAAGCTCTGGTAGACGAAGCCCACGTCGCGGCGCAGGTACTCCGATGTGGCGGCCTCCGACAGAGAGGACAGGGCGCGCCCGCGGTAGCGGATCGACCCGCGATCGGGTGACAGCAGGGTGGCGATCAACAGAAGCAGCGTGGTCTTGCCCGAGCCGCTGGGCCCGTGGATCGCGACCATCTCGCCCTCTTCCACGGTGAGACTGACACCGTCGATGGCCCGCACCTGCTCCCCGGCGCCGTGGTAGTGCTTGACCACGCTCTCAAGCTCGAGCAGGCTCACCCGCTCACTCGCCGCTCTTCTTCGCCGAAGAGCGGGAGGACCCGAGCGAGCCGGGGTGCCGGGGCGCCGCGCAGCTCTCCGTCTCCCAGCACCAGTCCCCGATCAGCCTCGGAGAGGCCGGTCGACTCTCCGGTGCTCGAGAGTATGGCGATGCCTTCGTCGGCGAGCGAGCGCAGCAGCGAGAGGAGGGGGTCGCGGTCGATCAACTCGACGCCCTTCACAGGCTCATCGATCATCACCAGTCGCGGTTTCAGTGTGAGCGTGCGGGCGAGCGCCACGCGCACCGCCTCGGTGCTTGTGAACTCGCGCTGTGTCATATCGGCGCAGCCCCCCGCTCCGGTGCGCTCCAGCGCCCGCAACGCGCGCGCGCGGGCTGCGGTGGGGGAGATCCAGCGGGCGAGCAATCCTACCACCGCGTGGTCGAGCGCGGTCTGTCCGTCGGCGAAGCGCAGCGTCTTCTGGACGTAGCCGATCTGGCCGCCGAGCAGGCGCTCGCCGCGAAGGGCGAGGTCGTGGCCGTCGAAGCGCACCGCACCGCTGTCCGGGGGCTCGATCCCGGCGGCGACCCGCAACAGCGTCGAGCGACCTGAGCGTCGCAAACCCCAAACCACCACCAACTCCCCGGGCTCGATCCGCAGCGAAACGTCTCGTAGGATCGGTCGTGCGCCCGCCTCCTCGGCAGAGCGCTTGTGGACTCCCGCAAGCTCGAGCAGGCTCATGGTCGTCGCACCATGCCTCGCAGCTTCTTGAACTCGCCGCGCGTGTATTCGATCCATGCAAGCTTGGCGCCTACAGCGAGGCGGTTCTCCTCGCCGAGCAGGCGCCCGAGCAAAGTGTGAAGGCCGTCGGCGGGGCTGTCCGTCTCGCGCGGTATAGGGGTGCGCATGCCTTCTCGCAGCCATGCCTGCTCGTACTGCTCCATGACACCCGCCACCTCATCCGGCGCTTTGGCGAGCGCCGCGAGCGCCAGCACGAACAGCTGGTGGCGGCGGCGGTCCTCTCCCACTCGGCTCACGAGCCATTCGCGGTATTCCCGGGCGCCGCTCTCGGTCGCCCGGTAGCGGGGTCTGGGCTGGCGGCCCTCGCGGGTGCCGGGGATCTCCTCGACCATCGCCCTGCCGGCCAGCATCTTCAACGCCGTGTACACGTGGCCGATATTGCTGAGCGGCAGCACCTCACCATACCGGCGCTCGAAGCGCTGCGCCAAGTTGTACGCGTAGCTCGGCTGCTCGATGATGAGACCCAAGAGCGCCCAGTTGACGGGAGAGCGCATCGGCGCCCCGTCGCTACCGTCGGCCCTCTCCACAGAGACCCTACCCTCCATAGCTCCGTAGCGTACCGCAGGTGATCTCGATGTCAACCTTTGGGAAAAGGTTCGTGGCGCCGACCGTAAAAGCCAACCGTGCGAACGGTCGTGACCGTTAATGCTTACAAGCCTTAGAACGTTTTAAGCCTTGGCTTGTGCGGGGCGGCAGCTCACGCCATCATCGGCAAACGCATGGGATACCGGGGGAGACGATTGGGTCTCTACACGCGGTGGGCGCGCACAGAGCTTCTTGTACCTTCAGCCAAGACCAGTCGCATGGTCGGCGCGTAGTGGCAACGATACAACACGAGGGGTTATTTCCCTCTTCTTGGAAGGGGATGGTTTGATGAACGCTCGTAGGCTGATGCTGGCGACACTCGCCTCGTCGTGTGCTGTGGTGGCCGGGCCGGCATTCTCAGCTGTCCCTGCGTTGGCGGGTGCTCCCGAAACTCCAGAAACCGGTACGGCAAGTGCCATCACTTCGACTGAAGCGACGCTCAACGGCGCGTTGAATCCGAATGCCGCTGGCGAAGTGGGCGAATATGAGTTCTTCTATCAACCCTCTGAAACGGAATGTGGTGGATTGGGGACGGAACCAAAACCGGCTTTGGGAGTGGAAAAAGAAGCGGTTACCGCGAACGTCACTGGACTGCAACCGGACACAGTCTACGCTTTTTGTCTTTTCGCGCGCAACACCGCCGGGGAATCCGCCACCGGGCCCGTCGTCACGTTCATTACCGGTCCTGCCGCACCCACGATCGCGAGCGAGTATGTCTCGCAGGTGCTTTCGACCAGCGCGCAGCTCGGCGCTCGAATTGATCCGTTGGGCGCTGAAACCACCTATCACTTCGATTACGGCACAACCAGTGCCTACGGGCAGAGCACGGCAGAGTCGGCGTCGATAGGCGCGGATAACTCGAACCACACGGCGGCGGCTCAGGTCCAGGGCCTGGAACCCGGCACGACTTACCACTACCGTGTCGTGGCGACCAACTTGTTGAGTCCTGCGGGCGGTACGGTCGGGCCCGACAAGACGCTGACGACGCCTACGTCCGGCGGTCAGTATCCCGGAGCGAGTCAATCCGAAAACTGCGTGAACGAAACGCTCCGCGCCGAACAGCCCTATGGGCTCGGCCTGCCCGACTGCCGTGCTTACGAGATGGTCTCACCGATACACAAGAACGACAATGACGCCATCGACCACGGGTCTTGCTTGGGCGACTATCTCGGCAATCGCGCAGCGGTGTCAGGCGAAGCGATCGCATATAATTCGCCTGCGTCTTTCGCCGAACCGACTGGGGAGCGCGATTGCAACACCTATGTCTCGGGCCGCACGCCTCTGGGATGGTCTACAAAGAACGTGACCCCATTGCACGTGGCGATCGAAGGAGGTCTGGGCGGGCTCGCAAATTCCCCGTTTGCCGATATGTATTTCACGCCTGACCTTTCAGAGGGAATCGTAACTGAACAGACTAATCCGTTGACGGCCGATACCCCCAAGAACGGTCCAGGAGAATATTTTGAATCGGTATATCTAGCGAATCTTACAAATGATTCCTACCAGCTCCTGCAGAGTCTTCCGACCGTAGTGCTGGCAGAACCCAAAACGCAGGCTGTAGGTGCTACCAGCGACTTGAGTCACGTTTTGCTCGAGGAGGGTAACGAAACGGCTAAATCTGTATACGAGTGGGCAAACGGCACGATAATCCAGGTCGCTGTCGACAACAGCAACAACCCGCTGCCGCTCAAGGTTAGGGCCGGCTCGGGCGCTTTTGATGCGGTCGGTATAGGGATCGCGTCCGGCAATACTTTGCATGCCATGTCGGCTGACGGCAGGCGTGTCTTCATGACAAGCGACACGGGGACATATCTCCAACGGAATGGTCGCGAATTTTTGTACATGCGCGAGAATCCAGAGCAACCCCAGAGTCCGGTCGACGGAGAAGGGCATTGCACTGTACCGGCGGATGCTTGTACTGTCGAGATTTCAGCCTCGCGACGCAAAGAACCAGACCCCAATGGTCCCTATCCTTTGCGGTTCCAGGCAGCGAGCGTGAGCGGCTCGAAGGTGTTCTTCACGAGCCGGGTAGAGTTGACCGAAGACGCGTACACCGGTCCAGCCGACAACCGCCCAAATCTGTACGAATACGATGTCGAAAGCAAAGACCTGAAAGATCTGACGGTCGATAAAACAGAACCCAACGGGGCGGCTGTCATGGGTGTGGTGGAGATAAGCGAAGATGGCTCGTACGTGTACTTCGTGGCGAAGGGGAACCTGGCCGAAGGCGCGATCGGGGGAGTGCCGAACTTGTACGTATCTCACGATGGCGGTCCGCCGAAGTTCATAGCGGCCCTCGCGAACAACAAGAAGCGCCAGGAAATAGAAGAATCGGGCGATGAAATTCGCACCCGCAGTAATGTCGAAGAAGAACGCAGCGCTCCGTTTAGCGGCGACGCTCGAGACTGGGCGCTCGGTCCCCAGACAAATGAAGCAGCGACCAGCCCGGACGGAACAAAATTGGCGTTTGTCTCGGAACGTAGCTTGACCGGTTATGACAATGAACTCGCGGAGAACGGTCAGGTAAAGGAACTATTTGGATGCAACAATCATGAAAACAACAGGTGCAACGAGGTGTATGTGTACGACGCGTCGTCGGGTGACTTGAGGTGTGCGTCGTGCGACCCCTCTGGTGCTAGGCCGATCGGCCCCTCAAGCCTCAACCGCGTATTCGTCGGAGAAGCAATTCAGGGTAGGCCGCGCAATTTCTCCGAAGACGGGAGCCGGCTATTTTTCCAAACAGCGGATGCGCTAGTGCCGCAGGACAATAATGGGCTTGTGGACGTATATGAGTACGAGGGAGGCCATGTCTATCCGGTCTCTGAGGTCGCAGGAGGCTTCAAGTCGGAATTTTTGGATGCCAGTGCCGATGGTGGTGATGTGTTCATCGCTACATCCGATCAATTGTTGCCGCAGGACAAGGATTTGCGTGTCGACATCTACGATGTCCGCGCGGATGGAGGGTTCCAGGTTACCGGTGCTCCGCCGGAGTGCAGTAACGGGGACGCGTGTAAGCCGCCGCCCTCTCCCCAGCCCGGCGTGTTTGGTGCCCCGGCGAGCGCTACGTTCTCCGGTGCGGGAAATGTCGAGACGGTTTCGGGGGTCAAGCCTGCGGTGAAGGCAAAGACAAAGCCAAAGCCGAAGAAATGTAAGCGTGGGATGAGAAGAAAGCGTGGCGGATGTGTAAAGCAGAAGACCGGTAGGTTCGGTAAGCGGTCGGCTAGGAGGAAGAAGTAATCATGTTCAAGCGTCTATTGCCGGTCCTGTTGGCATTCTGTGTATCGCTGGTGGTAGTGGGTCAAGCGATGGCATCTTTTGGAGCGAACACGTTCAGCGTGTCGGCGGAAAACCAGGATGGGTCGCCCGATGTCCAAGCCGGCTCGCATCCTTACGCACTGACCACTAAGTTTACTCTCAACGAAACTCCATTTCCAGAAATTCTGGAAAACAGCCCGAAGGACATACGTGTGGAACTACCGCCAGGCTTTTTCGGTAATCCACTGGCGACGACGAGGTGTGCTTACACGGAATTTTATGTCCGGCAATGTCCGGCGGGCTCGCAGGTCGGCGTAGAGACCACATACACAGTGGAACGTGAATCGGGAGAACCGATTGCATTCCCGACGAATCCTATCTACAACGTCGAACCGTCGCCAGGTGTCGCTGCGGAGTTCGCTTACTACGTGCTGGGCAGTATCGCTCCGATATTCTTGGATGTTTCGGTTCGGACAGGTGGGGACTATGGGCTCACCGTCAGCGTACCCAACATCGTCGCGGCCCTACCGATAGAGGGCACGACGGTGACCTTTTGGGGCGTACCCTGTGCGGTCAACGGCAGCGGTTGTAAACCACAGACACCTCTATTGACCAATCCGACCTCGTGCGGAGTTCCGCGGGTAGCGACGTTCAGCACGGACTCTTGGGCAGATCCGGGGAGGTACGTGTCGATGAGCTCGCCGATGCCCGAGATCTCAGGTTGTGAAAAGCTTGATTTCAGCCCGGGGATCACGGTCATACCGGACGGAACGGCTGCCAGCACCCCAACGGGACTCAATGTAGATCTACACGTTCCACAGGCTGCGACAGAAAACCCTGTTGGTTTGGCTGAGTCAACCGTGAAGAACACGACGGTCACGTTGCCGGCGGGCGTTCAGGTGAGTCCGTCGGCGGCCGACGGGTTGTTGGCTTGCTCTGAAGAGCAGATCGGCCTGCACGACAACACTGCGCCGTCGTGTCCTACCGCATCGAAGGTCGGGAACGTCGAAATCGACACTCCATTGCTGGACGAGCCGCTGAAGGGCTCGGTGTTTCTGGCGGCACAGAACGCGAACCCGTTCGGAAGCCTGCTGGCGTTGTATGTGGTCGCCGAAAGCCCGAGGTACGGAGTGCTGATCAAGGTGGCCGGCCAGGTGACGCTGGATCCTCTTACCGGCCGGCTGGTGACGAACTTCAAGGAAACGCCACAACTTCCCTTTAGCGACTTCAAGCTGCAGTTCTTCGGCACCGACAGAGCGCCGCTTACCACACCTGCCGCTTGCGGTACATATAAGACGGAAACGTCGATCGAGCCGTGGACGGATACGGGCGCGGTCGCGCCTTCTTCCAAGTTCCAGATCACGAGCGGTGCCGGCGGGAGCGCATGTCAGAGCCCGCAGCCGTTCACGCCGAGCTTTGAGGCGGGGACGACGAACCTGCAGGCGGGAGCGTTCACGCCGTTCACGTTGACGATGTCGCGGCCCGACGGCAACCAGACGCTCAGCCGCATCGAAATGCAGATGCCTCCCGGACTGTTGGGGAAGCTCTCGGATGTGACGCTCTGCCCCGAACCGCAGGCGGCGCAGGGCACGTGCGGGGAAGACAGCCTGATCGGCCACACAGTCGTCAGCGCCGGGCTCGGCAACGACCCCTACACCGTAACCGGCGGCAAGGTGTTCATTACGACCGGCTACAAAGGTGCGCCTTACGGCCTGTCGATATTGAATCCTGCGGTCGCGGGACCGTTCAACCTCGGGACCGTCGTGGTAAGGGCGTCGGTGTTCGTTGACCCCATAACCGCTGCCTTGAAAATCGTCAGCGACCCGCTGCCGACGATTCTGGATGGCATTCCGTTGCAGATCCAGCATGTGAATGTGACGGTTGACGGTCCCCAGTTCATGTTCAACCCAACAAACTGCGAAAAGGTGAAAATCGACGCGACGCTGTCGAGCAGTGAGGGAGCCACGGGTCGGGTGGTCACGCCGTTCCAGGTGACAAACTGCGCAAAGCTGACGTTCAAACCCAAGTTTGCGGTTTCGACCTCGGGCAAGACGTCTAGGAAGAACGGGGCGAGTCTCGACGTGAAGTTGTCATACCCGCAAGGCTCATTCGGCAAGCAAGCGAACATCCGCTCGGTCAAGGTCAGCCTGCCCAAGCAGCTCCCGTCGCGCTTGACGACGCTGCAGAAGGCGTGCGCGGACACGGTCTACAACGTCAACCCGGCGGGGTGCCCGTCGGCCTCCAAGGTTGGGACGGTCACGACGACGACACCGGTTCTTCCGGTGTTGCTGTCGGGCCCGGTGTACTTCGTCTCCCACGGTGCGCGCAAGTTCCCCGACCTCGTCGTGGTTCTGCAAGGTTACGGCGTGACTGTGGCCCTTGACGGCGAAACGTTCATCTCGAAGAAGGGCATTACCAGCACTACGTTCCGTACGATCCCCGACGTGCCATTTGAAAACTTCGAGCTGAAGCTGCCGCAAGGGCCGCTCTCGGCGCTGGCGAGCAATGGCAACCTGTGCAAGGGCGAGCTCGCGATGCCGACAATCCTCACTGCCCAGAACGGGCTGGTGATTCGCCAGTCGACCAAGATCGCCGTCACCGGCTGCCCGAAGGCGAAGAAGAAGGCGAAGAGGAAGAAAAAGAAATAATGGCCAGGGGCTCCCCGGTGCCTCACCCTCTCCCGGTGTCCGGGGCAGCCCCTGGCCAATCGATGTTGTCGAACACGGGGGACTGCGCTCAGTGGGTCCCTACGCGCTGTGGCTCGGCGCTCGCGGGCGCTCCTTCGAGCGGCGCCGCGTGCGAGGCCACGAAATCGCGCGAGCGCACGAGCGTGAAGCCCGCGATGGCGCCCACGAAGGCGATCGCGGCGGCGATGTCAAGGATGCTCGTGAGGGCTCCCACGAAGGCCACGCGGTAGGTGTGGTGGGCGAGCGCCCCCCGGGCGATGTCGTGCTGGAAGACGGCCCCGAGGGCGGCGATGCCGGTCGCGATGCCCACCTGCCTGGCTGTGTTGTTGGCGCCGGAGGCCATCCCGCTGCGGGCGGGCGGGACGACCCCGATCGCCGCTGAGGCAAGCGGGGGGTTGACGAGGCCGATGCCGATGCCCTGCAGCATGAATCCGGGGATCAGGGCGGTCCAACCGGAGGTGGCGCTTGCCGCGGTCATGGTGAGCAGGCCGGAGCCCACGAAGAGCATCCCGACGCCCAGCAGCAGCCGGATCGGCACACGCACACTCAGGCGACCGGCGACAGGGGCCACGAAGAAGGACAGCAAGGTGATCGGCAGGAAGCGAAGGCCGGCCTGCAGGGGGGAGTAGTGGAGCACCTCCTGGACGTAGAGGGTGAGGTATAGGAACATCGAGAACGCTGAGGCGGCCATCGTGAAGGCGACGATGTTGGCGCCCGCGAAGGCGGGGCGACGGAAGAGGGAGAGGTCGAGCATGGGGCGCTCTTGGCGGATCTCCGCGAGCAGGAACAGCGCGAACAGGACGGCCGCGCCGGCCAGCAGGGCGACGATCTGCGTGGAGCCCCAGCCGCTGTCGTTGCCACGTACGAGCGCGAACACGAGCATGAACAGCGATCCGGAGAAGGTCACCAGGCCGGCCCAGTCCACCCGCGTGGCTCCGGGGTCGCTTGACTCGGCGACCTTGGCGAGCGTCACGAGCACGGCGATCATCCCGATGGGGACGTTGACGAAGAAGATCCACTCCCAGCCGATTCCCGAGGTGATGACGCCGCCGACGAGCGGCCCCACGGCCACGGCGGCGCCGGTGACCGCGCCGAAGACGCCGAAGGCGGTGCCGCGGTCGCGTCCGTGGAAGGCCTGGGCGATCAGGGCGAGCGAGGTGGCGTACATGAGTGCCCCGCCGATCCCCTGGACGCCTCGCGCGAGGTTGAGCATGAGGGCGCTGGAGGAGAGCCCACAGACGGCGGAGGCGCCGGTGAAGACGATGAGACCGATCACGAACAGGCGCCGGCGGCCGAGCAGGTCGGCGAGCGCCCCCCCGGTGAGCAGGAAGGCGGCGAGGGTGAGCGAGTAGGCGTCCACCACCCACTGGAGATCCTGGAAGCTGGAGTGAAGCGAGCGCTGGATGTCGGGCAGCGCGACGTTCACGACGGTGATGTCGAGCAAGAGCATGAAGATCGCCACGCACACGGCGATCAATGTCCACCACTTGCGATCCATCAGCCCACGGTAGCCCGGCTCGCGGACTCGGCGGGGACGGGCACGCCGCTTGAAGCGTGGGACCCCGCGGCGGCCTGTTCGCGCAACTTGCGGCGCACGCGCTTGCGCGTGTCACACAGCTCCTCGCGCAGCTTGGCGAGCTCGGAGGCACGGTGCTCGACGAGCGCGAGCTGGCGGTCGATGTGGCCGAGGGCCTCTTGCAGCAGCTCGCGGCGGCGCTCGGGGTGGACGTCGTCGCGGCGCAGCTCGGCGCGCACGGCGGCGCGGGCCTCCTCGGCTGTGAGCAGCTCCCGAAGCTCCTGCAGCGTGACCCCGAGCAGCTTCTTCAGGCGCATCACCTCGCGCAGCCGCTCGACCTCCGCGCGCGTGTACAGACGATGGCCACCGGAGGGGCGCCCGGGGGCGTCGGGGAGCAGGCCGATCTCCTCGTAGTAGCGAATCGTGCGCGGGGTGGTCCCGGCGAGCTTGGCGACGTCGCCGATCCTGAGGTTGTCGGTGGGGATGGTCATGCGCGCGCTCCGGCCCGTACGGCGGGCAATCCGTCTTCGCCGCGCCGGCCCTCATGGGCGCCTGGCGCCGACGGGTGTTCGCGTTTGCGTTCCTGTGCCTGAAGGGTGGCTTGGCGTGGGCGCAAGAGGCATACGAAGGCCCCGATCACGGATGTGGCGACGAGCACCCATAGGGCGACGTGCATGTTTGAGATGAATGGGTCGAGCTTCTGGGCTGACAGGCCTCGGGTGAGGCCGGAGAACACGGCGAAGAGTGTGGCCTTCGGCACAGCGGAGGTCACCACGGCAAGCACGAATGCGATCGAGAGCACGGCGCCCGTGTTCTGCAGGAGGGTGCGCGCCCCGGCTGCCACGCCGCGGCGGTGCGCCGGCACGGTGCCCATCATGGCGGCGGTGTTGGGGCTGTTGAACATGCCCGAGCCGATCCCCACGAGGGCCAGCCAGATCATGCTCTGCCAGTAGGGGGTGTGGACCTCAAGCGTGGTCATCGCCGCCAGGCCCGCCCCGCTGACGAGCATCCCCAAGGCCGCGAGCCCGCGCGAGCCGTGACGGTCGGCGTAGATGCCGGAGAGGGGGGAGGCGACGAGCATCCCGAGGGCGAGCGGCATCAGCTTGATGCCGGCTTCGATCGGGTCGTTTGACTGGGCGCCCTGGAAGTAGAAGACGAACAGGAACATCAGGGCGAAGCGGGCTAGCCCGTTGATGAACGCGGCGGCGCTGGCGGCGGCGAACAGGCGGTTGTTGAAGATCTTGAGGTCCAGCATTGGAGCCCGCCCGCGCCGCTCGATGAGCACCCAGAGCGGGAGCAAGACGACGGCGCAGGAGAGTCCCGCGACGACGACAGGGTTACCCCAACCGGAGAGCCCCCCCTTCGAGACGCCGAGCACCAACCCGGTGAGACCGACGACGAAAGTGAGTGTGCCGAGCGTGTCGAAGCCTCTCACCTGATCGGGCCGGGCGAGCTCGCGCAGGATCAGGGCGCCCCAGGCGGCCCCCGCGAGGGCGAGGGGGACGTTGAACCAGAACACCCAGTGCCAGGAGATCTCGACGAGCGCCCCCCCGAGCACGGGGCCGAGCACGAGCCCGACGGCGGCCACCATCGTGTTGGCGCCCATCGCCAGCCCGAGCTGGCCCTTGGGGAAGGCGTCTGTGACGAGCGCGGCGGCGTTGGCGAAGAGGAAGGCCGAGCCGATTCCCTGCAGGACGCGCCAACAGATCAGGATCGTGACGTCGGTGGAGAAGCCGGCGCCGAGGGATGCGAGGGCAAAGACGAGAAAGCCGCCGACGTAGGCCCGCTTGCGCCCGAACAGGTCGCTGAGGCGACCGGCCATCAGGACCAGCACGGTGGCGGCGATCAGGTAGGCGAGGATCACCCACACGAGCGCGAGCAGGCTCGTGTGCAGCGAGCGCTCGAGCGCCGGCAGCGCGATTATGAGCGTGCCCGAGTTGGTGGCGGCGAGCAGCATGCCGAGGCTTGTGCACGAGAGCGCCCACCACTTGTAGCTCTCGTGGCCGGCGTGGACACCGAGGCGGGTTTTTGAACTTGACGTGAACGTAAGGATCACGATAGCAGCGTCTTGAACCTGTCTCATCCCGCGGCACGCCCGGATTTATCCCTCTGTATTGCTTGTTTTCGAAACAGCTTCTTAGGCTGCTAGAACACATTGTTGTGAGCGATTCCAAGGTGGAGAAGCCCGAGGAGCAGTGGCGCGAGGAGCTGACGCCCGAGCAGTACGAGGTGCTGCGTCGCGCCGGCACCGAGGCCCCGTTCACAGGCGAGTACGTCTACAACAAGGACTCCGGCATGTATCGATGCGCCGGCTGCGGGAGCGATCTTTTCGGCTCTGACACGAAGTTCGAGTCGGGGACGGGGTGGCCGAGCTTCACCGAGCCGGCGGTTGCCGAGGCGGTCGAGCTGCGCTCGGACAACAGCCTGTTCATGCGGCGAACGGAGGTACTGTGTCGTCGCTGCGGTGGACACTTGGGTCACGTCTTCGACGATGGCCCGGGCGACTCTGGCCAACGCTTCTGCATCAACTCGGCCGCGCTTGCCTTCGAGCCGGGCTCGGCCGGGGCCGCCGGCGACGGCGACGGCGAGTAGCACGGGCATACGGCACGGCTAAGCCCGGCAGCGACTCCGCCGCCACCCCAGGCCACCCCAGGCCGCCACCCCCAGGGGTAGCGCTCCGCCGCTGCCCAGAGGTGGCGCTCCGTTGGTCCCCGCCTGGAACGCTCCGCTCACCGCGCTCTCATCCCTAAACTGGCGCACAATGGTGATGATCGACCAGAACAAGCGCCTGTCTGAGCCGCTCCGCTGGACACGGGCTGGGCGGATCTCGGTGATCGCGGCCGGGGCATTGTTGCTGGCGGCCCTGGCGACGGTGGCCGTGCTCGCGGCGACCAATGGCTCCGGTCGGCGTGCGGGCTGCATCGAAGTGACCTTTGCGAGCACTCTCGGGGCGGCGGTGATTCACCCGTGCGGGGCACGGGCGCGTGCATTGTGCGCGAACCCCGCCGAAAACCCGGCCGCCGCGGCTCACGACGCTCTGCGCGAGGCCTGCCGGCAGGCCGGCCTGCCCTATGGGCGGGCAACAGCGCCCGGCTAGCGTTTCCCGGGCGCCTCTGCCCCCGGGCGATGGCCTTCTCGACAAATGTCTAAACGCGGGGCATCAACTGTTGGCCATGTCTCCCTACCCTGGCCGCGGCCGGCCCGGTTTCATGGTGCGACTCAAGTGAGTGCCTCGGCCGGTGACGGCTGATCGCGCTTAAAACCGGATCAAGACAGGAAATGGAGGCGTATGTCCATCTTGGCCACAGCCGAATGGCTCGCATACGACACGAAATGGCTAAACCCAGGCGATAACGCCTGGCAGATGACGGCCGCGACGTTCGTCGGCATGATGAGCATCCCGGGTCTCGCCATTCTCTATGGCGGTGTGATGCAGAAGCGCTGGTCGGTAAACAGCATGATGCTCACCTTCGTGGCTTTCGCGCTCGTGCTGGTCGCGTGGTGCCTGTGGGCGTTCAAGATGGGCTTCGGAAACCCGATCGCCCACTCGGGCGGAGGCTTGTTCGGGACCAAAGGGTTTTTCGGCACGATGTGGGGCGAACCGGGGAGCGTGCTTGGGCACGCCGCCGAGGAGGGCCAGGCGGCGATTCCCTCGATCTCCTCCGGACCCCCGTTCCACTTCCCGCAGTCCTCGCTCGTGTACTTCCAGTTCGTGTTCGCCGGGATCACTCCGATCCTGATGCTGGGCTCGGTTCTGGGACGCATCAACTTCAAGGCGTGGATCCCGTTCGTGCTGCTGTGGATCACGTTCGTGTACACGGTCAACGCGTTCCTGATCTGGGGCGGTGGCTACTTCGCGGCACACGGCTCGCTCGACTACTCGGGTGGCTATGTGATCCATCTCGCGGCCGGCATCTCCGGCTTCGTCGCGGCGGCCGTCATCGGGCCTCGACTGCAACGCGACCGTGAGGTCGATGCACCGAACAACCTGCTGATGGTGGCTGCCGGAGCGGGCCTTCTGTGGCTGGGCTGGAACGGCTTCAACGGCGGTGACTCCTACTACGCGGGCGCCAACGCCTCGGCGGCGGTTCTCAACACGAACCTCTGCACGGCGGTCGCGATGCTCGTGTGGATTGCCTGGGACTACATTTTCCGCGACAAGCCGTCCCTGATCGGCTCGGTCAACGGGATGATCACCGGCCTGGTGGCGATCACGCCGGGAGCGGGCTTCGTGAACGGTTACGGGGCGATCGTCATCGGTGTGGTGGCTTCCACGATCGTGTGGATGGCGATCCGCTTCCTATCGCGAGCGCCCGTCTTCCGCAACGTGGACGACACGCTGGGGGTGATCTATACGCACGGCATCGCCGGCCTGTTGGGTGGCCTGCTGGTGGGCTTGTTGGCCGACCCGAATGTGATCGAGTACATCGGCATCAACGGCGCGGAAAACCTGCCCGGCTTTGCGGGAGCGATCCACGGAAGCTGGAAACTGATGCGCTGGCAGGCCGAGGCGGCACTGTTCGTGATCGTGTTCAGCGGTGCGATGACGTTCATCCTGTTGAAGATCGTCGGGATCTTCTTTCCCCTGCGGCTCTCCGACAAGGAGCTGGAGATCGGCGATCACGCGATCCACGGCAACGAGGTCTACCCCTCGGACGTGCCCACCCTCGGTGGACCACACGCCTCGGGATGGCAGGCGCCGGAACCGGCAGGTAGCCCGGCGTAGCGGCGGCCGGGTGAGGCGCGCGTCCTCTGGGCGCGTCTCACCCGGTGCTAATCGAGCTCGCGGCCCCGCTTCGGCGGGGTCGCGATCGTTAAGGCGGGCGAGCTCAGCCACGGGTCCCAAACGTCTCTCGGGACCCTCCGCCGTGGTGCCTTCAGGTGGTGGCCAAGCCAATGGGGCAGGCCACGCCCGTGCCGCCCAGGCCACAGTAGCCGCCGGGGTTCTTCGCGAGATACTGCTGGTGGTGATCCTCGGCGTAGTAGAAGGGATGCGTAGGCTCGCCCGGCGTGACATTCGCCGGCTCGATATCGGTTGTGATGAGACCGTGGCCGCTGGCGTCGAGCACGCGCTGGTAGGCCTCCAGCGAGGCCAGCGTGGCTTCGCGCTGGGCGTCGTCTCGCCAGAGGACGATCGAGCGGTATTGAGTGCCGACGTCGTTTCCCTGGCGCATTCCCTGCGTGGGATCGTGTCCCTCCCAAAACAGTCTCAGCATCTCTTGGAAGCTCGTCGCGGTTGAGTCGAACGCGACGAGCACCACCTCCGCATGACCGGTGCGCCCGCTGCACACCTCCTCGTAGGTGGGGTTCGGGGTGATCCCGCCCGCATAGCCGGCAGCGGTCGTATACACGCCCGGGGCTTCCCAGAAGATGCGCTCCGCTCCCCAGAAGCAGCCCATGCCGAAGATGGCTTGCTCGACGCCCTCCGGGAAGGGAGGCTCAAGTGGTGTGCCGAGCACGGTGTGACGCTCGGCCACCTCTATCGGCTGCTCGCGACCGGGCAGCGCGTGCGCGGCCTCGACCATGCTCGTTGGACGCGGTTTGAAGAGCAACACCTGTTGACCAGCCTAGCGCGCCCACCGTGCCCACCCGAGCGGCAAGGTTCGTCGTCGAGGGCCCCGCGTACTCAAGCGGGTGGGAATCCAATCCGAAGAGATATGAAGAGATGTCCTCGAGCCCCTCTCAGTCGCTTTTGCAGGGGGCGGGCCCCGTTGGGGCTCGCTCGCCGCTTGCGCAAAGCGGATCCGCCCTGCTGCGCTCGCTGGCGCGTCGTGTCGCGGCCCGTCGGCCCCCGATGGCCTGGTCGCTGTCTCTGCTGTTCCTGTTCAAGGGCGCTGTGTGCCTGGCTGTGATCGTCTTTCCCATCAGCCCCACGGAGCCCGTCGGCCTGATCGGCGCCGCCGGTGTGCTCGCGGTCCTGGGCGCCTCAGGCGTGTGGCTCTTCGCGCGGCGCATCCCGACCGTTGGCTTCGAGCTGCTGGCCGCGTGCGGATCGCTTGTGACGAGTGGGGTGGTGGCTCACGCCGCCACCCATGGAGGCATGATGATCGCGGCTTTCTCCTATCCCTGGATCGCGATCTACTCAGCCCACTTCTTCTCGCGTCGGGTGGTGATCGCCCAGGGCTGCTTGATCTCCGTGGCCTTCGGGGTCGCGCTGCTCGCCGGCGGCCTGCCCGACGCCGGCGTCTACTGGGCGACCGTAACCGTCACGATCTGGTCGATCTGCCTCGTGCTCGGCCATCTCAGTGAGAGCCTGCGCCGTCAGGCCGACACCGACCCCCTCACGGGGCTTCTTAACCGCAACGGTTTCCTGGCGGCAGCCGTGCGCGAGCATGCGATCGCTCAGCGCAGCGGCAACCGGCTCACGCTCGCGGTACTCGACCTCGACGCCTTCAAGCAGATCAACGACCTGCACGGTCACGTGGCCGGCGACCAGGTGCTCGCCGACCTCGGTCGTTCCTGGCGCGAGCGCCTGCGCACCGGTGACATCATCGCGCGCCACGGGGGTGACGAGTTCGTGCTGCTGCTGCCCGCCACCTCCCTCGAGGGAGCCACCGCGGTGTTGGATCGCCTGCACGTCGAGGAGCTGCCGGTCACATGGTCGGTCGGGTTGGGGGAGTGGCTGCCGCGTGAGAGCCTGGGCGAGTGCATCGCGCGCGCCGACACCCACCTCTATGAGGTCAAGAACGCGCTGCGCTCGCAAGAGCTCACCGTTTGACATCGGCCACTTCTGGCAACACTAGGTTGCGAGGGCATCGTTCCTCCCTCATTCCCTCCCCGGATCGACCCGCCCATGAGCGGGTCGATCTGCTGAAGAGCTCATAGAAGCCCGTCTGAGATGGCCGGCTGATAAGTTCGCCAGACGATGAGACATCCGTCAGGATCTCTGCGTAGGCCGCTCGTCTGGGCCATCGGCGCTGTGATCGTGGGGGGGATTGCCTACTTCGGGCTTGCCGGCGGCGGCGGACGCACCGGGAGGGCCGCACCGCCGCTGCCAAGCCAGAGTCTCAGCGGTACGAAGACCACCCTGGCGGCTTTGCGCGGGCGCCCGGCCCTCGTCACCTTCTGGGCGAGCTGGTGCGAGCCATGCGAACGCGAGGCGCCGGCGCTCGAGCGGTTCGCTCGGGACGAGGGCTCTCAGGGCACGCTCGTCGGGGTCAACTGGAGCGACCCCTCGCTGTCGGCAGCTCGCGCATTTGTGAAGCGCTATGGCTGGACGTTCCCCAACCTGCGCGACCCACAGGGAAGCGCAGGGCTCGCCTACGGGGTCACCGGACTCCCCACGACGTTCGCGCTCGACAGCTCTGGGAGGGTACGCGCGACATTGCGCGGGCCCCAGACCCGGCAGACGCTCACAGGGGCACTTGCGAGAGCCGGGGCCTAGGGAGGGCAGGCACTCGGGGTCCTTCAGTCGGTGTCCTGGATAGCTCGAACCAGACCCGCGTCCCGCCCACCCGGTCGACCCCCCACCGCCGCGCGGACTTCTCGAGGATGTAAAGGCCGTAGCCACCTTGGGTCACCTCGGGCTTGCGCGGCTGTGGGACAAATCCCTCTCCAGTGTCGGTAACAGTGACTCGGACCGTGTCCTCTGTGACACTCGTGGTCAGCACGATCGGCGTCTCGGCTGGGGCGCTGGAGTGGAGAACCGCATTGCTGACGACCTCGGAGACGAGCAACATGAGCGTCTCACACAGCGAGCTGTTCAGTTCAAATCCGTGGCAGCCCCCACTCGCCGCGGCGCGCGCGATCGAGGGCGCTTGGCGGTCGCGTTTCAATTCAAGTTCGAGGGTCGCTGAGGTCATGGTTCTCTCCAGTGGAGATCGGCGGTCGAGCACATGGTCACCGTGAGCCCTGCTCATCGATGAACGGCAAATGGGCGTCGGTGCCCGTGATGCTGAACACGGAGAATGTTTTGCCGGAGGGGCGCGTGAGGCTCAACGTCCAGTTCTCCCGAGTGGCGCGATCGTTCAGCGAGATGAACAGGCTCAGCCCTGAGGAATCCACGAAGGTAAGGTTGCTGAGGTCGATGATGAGGTGGTTGGCCGACCGCTCGAGCATGGCCTGCGCCTCGGCTCTCAGCAGCGGCACGGTGGCCAGGTCAAGCTCGCCGCTGAGAGTCAGCCGCGCCGTGCCCTGACCCAGCTCGCTGCGGATCTCAAACTCCGGCTGCATGATCGCCATGTGCGGTTTACTACCCTTCTGTCTGGATGCCAACCGGCTCGACCCCGGCTCCTGGGGCGGCGTGGGTCTGTCCACCGTTGAAGCGCATCACGACGATGGCGGTGTCGTCGGCCTGTGGGCCCACCTGGAAGTCCTCGAGGGCCGTCAAGACCTGTCGGCGGATGACCGTGGGCGGCCGGTCACGGACGTCATGCAGGGCCTGTCGCAGGCGCTCCATGCCGAAGCGCTCTCCGTCCTTGCCGACCGTGTCGGTGACCCCATCGGTGATCGCGACGAGCGTCTCTCCGGGTCGCATCGCAAACGAGGTCTCGGGCCGGCTGGCGCCGGGGAACGCGCCAAGCAACGTTCCCGGGCGGCCGAGCTGGGTGACCCCGTCGCTGTTCAGGCGCAGGGGCAGAGGATGTCCCCCTGCGGCAAGCACCCCCTGCTCGAACGAGAGGCGGAGGCATAGGGCCGTGCAAACCGAGAGGTCGGGGCGTCGTCTGAGTGCCGCGTCAACATGGGTGAGGATCTGCGTGGGGCGCCGATCGAAGTCCGACGCGGCTCGTGCCGTGTGCCTGACCAGGGACGTGAGCGCCGCGGCGCCAACACCCTTGCCGGTGACATCCCCGATCATCACGAGCCACTCCTCTCCGACTTCCCACACGTCATAGAAGTCGCCCCCCACCTCGTTGCCGTGGCCCGCAGGGCGATAGAGCGCAGCGATCTCCCAGCCCGGAATCTCCGGGAGCGCTTCGGGCAGCAGGCTGTCCTGAAGCGTGCGAGCGACTTCAGAGCGCTCGCTGTACAGCCGAGCGTTCTCCACGGCAAGCGCCGCGCGCTCGGCGATCTGCTCGGCGAACTCAAGGTCGCCCTGATCGAAGGTGCGCCCGGATTCGGCGCTGACCATCGTGAGCGCACCGATCGTGCGCGATCGAGCCTTCATCGGAACGATGAGGACCGCTCGCATTCCCACAGCCCGCAAGAGAGCAAGGTGTTCCTCGTCGACAGCTGCCTCCACGAGCAGGTGGTCGGGGATCTCCGTGTAGAGCGAAGATTTCCCGGTACGGCGGACAAGTCCGAGACCCTGCTCGGGGTCGAGCTCATCCGGTTCGAAGGCGCGCAGTCGCTCGGCCATCTTGAGCTTGCCGGGGTCGACGTGAGCTACCGCCACCGGTTCGCGGTCCCCTTCCTCGGAGAAGAGATCGACGGCGCACCAGTCGGCGATCCGGGGCACGACAAGGCCGGCCACGTTGCGCAGTGTCTGTTGGTAGTCGAGTGAGGAGGCCAGGACCTGGCCGGCCTGTGCCAGGAACTCCATCCGCAGGGCCGAGCGCTTGGCGGCGGTGACGTCCTCGATGATGGTCACCGCGGCTTCGATCGAGCCAGTGGCGTCGCGCAGGGCGGTGGCCTTCAGCAACGCCCACAGCTCCACGCCGGTTGTGCGGTGCACGGAGCGCAAGAGCAGCGGCTCGGGATCTTCCCCCCGAAGCAGCCTGACCGACGGGAGGTCCTCCATGCGGATCTCGCGACCGTCCTCTCCGACGGTCTCATAGGGCCCCATCAGCGCCCGCGGGTCTGCCTCGCGCAGATCATCCATGGAGGCAAAGCCGAGCTGGTCGAGCGCCGCCTGGTTGGCGTAGATGAGATGGTCGTCGGTGCCGCGGATCGTGACGGCCTCGGCGAGCGCGTTCATCACCACAGACAGACGCTGCTCGTCGCCCTGCAATGCATGCCTGATCTCCTTGAGCATCGGTTGTCGCTCGTGCTCTGCTCGCCCCAGCCCCATGTATCTCATTATCCCGACATGGCTGGTCGCTTGTAGGTAGGTGTCCGGGTGGATCTCTCTGTGGGGGGATCTGTCTCACAAGCGGGGCGCCCCCAGGCGGGCGTTTTCATTGGCGTGCGCAAAGCTCGCCCCGATGAGCTTCGCCCCGCTGATCCGAGATGTCAGGTACTGGATTGGACGGCGATGCCGGCAGCTTTCGCGAGTGCCGCCTGGCGCATGTCGAGCGTATACAGCGTACGGCCGGTGGCCGCCGCCGTGGCGATGATCAGCAGGTCGGTTGCCTTGGTGGTGCTTCCGGCTGAACGTGCGGTGGCGAGTACGTCACCGTAGTGCTCGGCGACTGTCTCATCGACGGGGATCGGTTCAAAGGCGTCGCGCACCGCGACAAGGCGCTTCTGACGGGCGGCGCGCGCTGAGGGATCGTCGGCAAGCCGAACACCCGCTCGCAGCTCGCCCAATGTGATCACAGAGATGGCCATACTTTCCGGCAGGTCGTCGATCTGAAGCGGGGCGTAGCCGTCGATGACTACGGATGTGTCGAGCAGGGCCTCGCTCAAGAACGATCCCACGGGTCGCCGACCGATTCCTCTTCAGCGCGCACCCTGGTGATGTCCTTGGCGAAAGCCTCATCGACCGGTGTGTTTGCGAGGATCGCGCGAAAAGTTTCGCGATCGACATCCAACCGGCGCTCGCGGGGATGATCGGCAGGGCCCAGGCGTGCGACGGCGCGGCCGCGCACGGTGATCGTGAACTCCGTGCCGGACTCCGCATCGCGAAGAACCTCCGCGATGTTGTTTCGCAACTCTCTTTGTGGGATCGTACGGCTCTCCATGGATTGCTACACAGCGTAGCAGTTGAGCGAATGGGCGGGAGAGCGCTGTAGGTCCGGTACCCACGAGCAGGTCCGGCGGGCACGGCGTCAGGGTCTGAGAACATGGCCATGTGCAGGGAGACCCGGTGACTCCCCGAGGAGGCCTGGCCGCGCGGCCCTCGTGGCTGCGGCGCATCGCCGCGGTCATGGCGCTTGTTGCGCCGGTCGTAATGGCCGTTGTGGCCCTGGTCGCGCTGGCGGGCGACGTCGCCATCGCCGTGCTGGCGGTCGTGCTCGTGCTGGTCGCGAATGCGGCCATCTGGTTCGCCTTGACCGAGCGCGGCGCACGGCGCGCCGTCGGTGCGGTGGTCGCGGTGCTCGCTGGAGCCGGTCTGGTCGTTGTGCTGGCGACACACTGGCAAGGTCTGCTGGTGCTGGTCGCGCTGTTGTTCTTGCTTGGGTTGTTCGGGTTGACCGCACGCTACGCACTGGGGCGGGCCGGCGAGGTGGCGGTCTTGACGGCCGCCGCCGCCGTCGTGTCCGTGGGCGCCGCCGATACGGCTGCGCTGGTCATCAACCTGAAGTCGGGTGGGGGGAAGGCCGAGCGCTTCGACCTCGCTGCCCAAGCTCGACGGCGAGGTATCGAGCCGATCGTCCTTGAGCCTGGCGATGATCTGCTCGAGCTCGCCGAGAGCGCTGTCGCGCGCGGTGCGCAGGTCATCGGGATGGCCGGAGGCGATGGGTCGCAGGCGCTAGTGGCGACGGTTGCCGCCCGGTGCGACGTCGCCCATGTCTGTATCCCGGCGGGGACGCGAAACCACTTTGCGCTCGATCTCGGCCTCGATCGCGACGACGTCGTCGGCGCGTTGGACGCGTTCACCGATGGCGTTGAGCGGCGCATCGACCTTGCGCGAGTGAACGACCATGTGTTCGTCAACAACGCGTCGCTCGGCGTTTACGCGAAGGTAGTCCAATCCGACATCTACCGCAACGCCAAGCTCGAGACATGGACGCGCATGCTCCCTGACCTGCTCGGCCGCGATGCCGAGCCGATCGACCTCGAGTTCACCGCGGCGGATGGAAGTAGCTGCGATGACGCGGCGCTCGTGCTCGTGTCGAACAACCCGTACGAGTTGACGCACCTGGCCGGCGCCGGCACACGCGAGGGGATCGATTCCGGCATGCTGGGTATCGTGGCCGCCCGGGTACGGGGCGCGGAGGTGGCAAGGCTCGTAGCGCTTGAGCTGGTCGGCCAGGCGGGGCGCTTCCCGGGCCTGCTGTCGTGGTCGGCGCGGGAGTTCGAGGTCCGCTCGGGCGGCCCAGTGGAGGTTGGCCTCGACGGCGAGGCGCTTGTGCTCGACCCGCCCTTGCGCTTTGAGTCGCTGCCCGGGGCGCTGCGCGTGCGGCTGCCCCGCGACGCCGGCCTGGCACCGGGGGCCCGTGCGGTGGCGCTCACAACGGCCAACCTGTGCACGCTGGTGCGGGTGGCCGCCGGCCGGTGAGGGACACAGCCGCACAGGAGGCTGCGGTTCAGTGACGATATGGGGTCACGTGCAGTACCTGGACCGCCGGCTGATGAGGCGCTCGTTCCGTGGGCGCTCACCAGCGCTGGACCACTCCCTCGTCGCGATCACGCGGGCGGCGAACTACTCCCGGTTGTGGCTTGTAGTCGCGGGCGCACTCGCGGTGTTCGGGGGGCGAAAGGGCCGGGGGGCCGCCGGACGGGGCGTCATCGCGATCGCGATCGCGGCGGCAATCGCGAACGGCCCGGCCAAGCTCCTCGTGCGCCGACGGCGTCCCTCTCGAGCTCGCGCCCAGCGCTCATCCGGATGCCGCGGTCGACGTCATTTCCATCGGGTCACAGCGCCGCGGCGTTCGCGTTCGTCACCGGCGCCTGCACCGAGATGCCGGTGCTCGCCCCGGTGCTCGTTCCGCTGGCGGGCGCCGTTGCTTATTCGCGCGTTTACACCGGCGTTCACTACCCGAGTGATGTCGTGGCCGGCGTAGGGATCGGGATCGGCTCCGGCGTACTCGCCGCACGTTTGTCGCCACGGGCACTCGATTCGTGCATGCCGGCGATTCCAGCTACGTGAGACAGTTGGCCGCGTCGATGGCGGCCCTACGAAATCGAGCCATGTAGACGGCTTTTGGGAGACCTTTGAGAAAGTAGAGGATCGTCTGGGCGGTAGCTCAGCCAAAAGTGCCGATTGCAGGTATTTTGAGAGGCGACGACCGGAATCGAACCGGTGCAGTTGCCGTCTCGGCCTGATACAGGGCTTCCGCTGCCCCCGCTTGGGGGCAGGGTGGCTACCGATCAGCCGGATCTAACCCGAGGCGAACATGGGTGCGCCGCTCGGGTGGGGAGCGAGGCGCGTTCGCGCAGCGGTGTGCTGGATGCCGTTGGCGTGGTGAAACGCGTGGATCGGTGTTCTTGGTGACTCTTGTGTGGGAGATACAGGCTCGCGGGTGTTGCATGTTCATCCTGTGCTCGCGTACGGGACTGCGCGGCAGATGGCAGGGGCGCGCGCATACTTGGAGCGGTTGGCAGAGCTTGCGCCGCAGTATGGGTTTGGATTTGTCGAGCGGAGGTGAAGCCGCAACCGGCGGTGAACGCGGCTGCGTATCTGTCGTCGTACTTCGTGAAGGGCAAGCGCGGCAAGCAGGCGTTGTGGGGAGTCGGTCCAGTCGCCCGCGATGCCGCGCTCGATCATTCACGTCTCGACTCGACTGACGCAGAAGACCGGCTGCACGACGCGCACGCTGCGCCTCAAGCGCGCCGTCTTCTATGTGTGGAGGGCTGACCTGCCGCTCAAGGAGGTGCGGGCTCTCGAAACGGTCTTGCAGGCGTTCCCCGGCGCGGAACTCATCGCGTCAGGCAGCCCAAATCGGGCTCCGCCACGGGGACCGTGAGCAAGCGCGCCTTGTTAGATCGCGCGGCGCGAATCAATCAAACAAAGTGTCCCGGCGCGGGTGACACCGCCCGGTCTCGTCCATCGCTGCCACGATTTCGTGTTCGCCACGCGGGCGGCTCTGCGCTTCGACGAAATCGAGCTTTGAGCGGTCGTCGGCCCTCGGGGCCAGGTGGGAGCGCCGGACTGTCTGAGCACGGACGCACGGAGGCGGGCGGACGCGAACGGCCGTAAGGCCGCCGCGCCCGCCTCCGCCGCGCGCTCTCGCGCGGTCAGAACATCGCATGCGGCCTCGGTCGATGCCGGGCGTCACGATAAGTTTCAGGCCAAGCCACGCAGTAGTGGAAGAAGAGTCGGTACGCCTTCAACGCGCAGAACACCCTCGCGCGCAGGGGTACAGGTAGAACGCTTGCGCCCGGCGACACGGACGCTGAGTGACGTGCTCGCCGAACGCGGTCCCTTGACCGGGCCGATCACCGACGCCGGTACAAAGGCGCTCCTAGCCGTGCGTGGTGAGGACTCCAACGGCGTGCATGGCGGGCTCTGAGCAGCCCAAGCGGCGCTCAAGGCAAGGGGTGCTCAAGCGCTTTCGGCGTTGTGTCGTTGATCGGCGATTTCGTAGACGCTCGGCTTGCTCGCCGCGGGATGACGGACACCGTAGGCGAAGGCGCGCAAGGCGAGGGCCCTCGTGGGATGGGAAACTGGAAGCAGGACCAGGCCGAAGCGTCCGGTTGGCCACGGAACGTAGGTCTTCACGCAGCCCGCGAGGCGGGTGCCGTCGCGGCCTTCCTCATCACAGCGCTTGAGGCGTGAGAAGGACAGTCCGCTGTCGCGATCGACTTCGCGCCGGAACAAGTCGAGGGCCTTACGAGTGACGGGCGGGTGGTGCGTCAGGTCCTCGGCGATTGCGTCCTCGTTGAACTGCACCGGCACGATCGGTGCGGCCGGGGTGTCGGCCACCGATTAGCCCTCGCCGTCTGTGGGGAGCTGCCCGAAGTGCTGCTCGAACTCCTCGGGGTTCAGCTTACGCTCCCCGTGGTGAGCGAGCATCGCCTTCACGCTCAGGTCAGGTCGCAAGAGGACGCGGCCGTCGGGACGACGATCCTCGACCACATAGTCCCCAGACAGATCGCCCGTGAGCGTAACGTGAGCAAGCTCCATCCTTGTAGTGTCGCATGCGTGGGGGACTGATCCAAGTCACGCTGTTCCTGAGGCTGACTTGATTCCGTAGATCACGCTGTTATTTGTTGCACGATAACGAGCAGTAAATCGCCATGAGCTTGACAGTTCGCCGCTAGGCGCATGTGCGCCCTCACGATCTCCGACACGCATACGCAGAG
The DNA here is from genome assembly GCA_963742945.1 of uncultured Solirubrobacterales bacterium. Classification (GTDB taxonomy): domain Bacteria; phylum Actinomycetota; class Thermoleophilia; order Solirubrobacterales; family Solirubrobacteraceae; genus Palsa-744. The sequence goes on from CAVUNX010000013.1 coordinate 131,407, forward strand.
CACATCGCGCGTAAGACCGATACCCGCATCACCGATACCCGCATCGCTCAGCACCTTCTTGGGCATGCGCACCTTGGGACGACAGACACATATCTCGGTCGTCCGCGCCTCGATGACATGGTGGCAGCGGTTCGAGACGTCACGTACGGAGTACGAACAAACGTTCTAGGGGTAACGGATACCCTCCAGATCGGGCTAAAGGCGACGACCGGAATCGAACCGGTGTAGACGGCTTTGCAGTGCTCCCGGAAGTCATGTTCTCCGCTTACCTACGCGGTTTTTGGGGACCTCAGGTGCTTTCAGGCGCCCTCAAAAAACGCTCGAATGGGCAGCCTGGTGGGCAGCCCTCACGTGGGCCTTGCGTGGAGTGGCTGACGGCTGACGGCTGACGATGCGCTTCGTCAGCCAGGCTCTCTCGCGCTTCGCTGCGCCGTGGCCAGCAAGATCTACATTGACCACGACATCTACAAATGCTACAATCCTCCATCATGAGTACCGTTCTCGCGCCACCCACGATCTCGATCAAGGACGCGGCGGCTCGCTTGGGTGTCCATGAGAACACCGTGCGAGCGTGGTTCGACGGTGGCATCCTGAAGGGCTACATGAGCCCAACAGGCCGGCGTAAGGTGATGTTGGACTCTGTCGAGCGTCGCACGCGCGAGATGTTCGGTGTGCCCGCCGGAGCGGTCGAGCTTGGCGAGCCCACCGCTCCTCCTGGGCAGTTCGACACGCTCGAGCAAGCGCAGAGCCGTCTGCCCTGACTCGAGATCTTGATGCCCGTCCGCCTCCGCGCCTAGCCTTGGCGCGGTGAAGCTGGACGACCCACAGCACTACTACGCTGAGAGAGACGTGACCCACACGGCTCAAGGCGACATTCACGCCGGTGTGCCGTTCGTGCACGCGACGATGTTCTCCCCTGAGTTCGAGGCTGCTGGAGCTCGCAAGCGCCCGGACGCTGCCGACCCCGATCAGGCGGTCGTCACGTCCCATCACGGCCTCGGAGTCGTGCTGCACTCCACCTGTGGCATCACGGCACAGCCCCCTGGTATCACTGGCTACGCGCACGAGTTCCGGCTCATCGCGCCGATCGTATCGCTGAGGACGCTGAAGGCGTGGGGTATGAAGAACAACGAGTTGCGCAAGCTCCGGGACGGATACGCGTTGCAGGGCTTCATGTATCTCCCGCAGGTCGAGCCTGTGCTGCTCGACCGCCAGGCAGAAGGCCATGATGAGTACGGTGGTCATGCCGCGGCTCTGATCTACCGACCGGCGACCGTCAGTCAGGCGCTCCTTGACCACGCACCGCGCATCACCCGCCTGACCGCAGACGTCACGCGGATTCTCGATGCCGCCCTCATCCAGACCTACACTCCCAACAACTTCGACTGGCATGCGCTCGCCGAGCCCGACCTCAGTGACGGCTGGGCCGGTCCTCGCTGAAGACGACGCGGCCGTGGTCTGACTTGCCTACGGTTATCTGGGTTTCTCCGACGTTATCCGGCAAGCGTGGGATAACGGCGTATAACTTCGCAGAACTACCCCAGGTGTTCGCCGTGCATCGAGCCCGAGTAGCTCGTGCAAATGTTGCGACGCCCTACGCGGGGGACGTAGGCATGTGAGCCCGCGTCCTGCCAAGTGCCCGGCTCTACGCGAAAGCGCAAGCGCGTCACGACGCAGGTGGTTTTGCTGTTTGTCGTCCAACGGGAGCATGTCTAGCTGGGGATTCCCCGCGCTCGTTTCGCTGCGGAAGGGAGAGCTGTGCTTGCGTCGTCTGGCCGGAAGGACGAACAGGACGTAATCTTGCCTCTCAGGCTGAACCCATTGGGTCAGGGCAGCATTTCTCCATAAAGCATCTCGCGGGTCGTGCCGGTATGTTGGATTCGTGTTGATCCTCCTCCAACTCCATGAAAGGTCAGTCTCGCGGTGCGGTTGATAAGGCTCGAGATTGAGGGTGGGTTCCTGAACGGGCTCGATCTCGCTTTCGCTGATGGGCTGAACGTCTTGATCGGCGCGCGGGGTTCCGGCAAGACTTCAGTGATCGAGGTACTGCGCTACTGCCTGGGAATTCCGGCCGTCACGAAACATGCACAGAGGCGCGCCGAGGAGCAAGCACTTTGGGTACTCGATGACGGATGCGCGACGCTGACGCTGGAGGTCGACGGCGTTGAGCGTGTGGTTCGTCGCGGGATCAACCAGGAGGCGGACAGTGCGGTCCCAAGTCGAGGCGTCCTATTCGTTTCGCAGTCGGAGATCGAGGCGATCGGGCTCGACGCGTCAAGTCGCCGCCGCATCCTGGACGACTTCGCTGGCAACAATCCGGAGGACGCGCGCAACCCTGTTGCGGGGGTCGAGGCCGCGGCGCACCAGCTTTACCAGCAACGCTCTGAACTCGACGATGTGGTAGAGCAACTCAGCAAGTTGGCCGAGGTTCCAGGTGCGCTGGCTCAGGCCGAGCGGGAGCAGGCGGGCACGAAGACCGAGAGTGCCGAGCTCGACAACCTCCAGAAGCAGGCTGCGGGGGCATCGGATGCCATCGGGGATTTGGCCGAGGTCGTAGAGGCTTTTGCAGCTTCGAGTAACCGGACCGATGATTGGCGTCGAGACCTCGAGTCGGTGAGCAACGGCGCGCCAGACCTTGCGCGGCTCCCCGCCGATGCAGTGGCGGAGGGTCGCGACGCACTCGCATCAGTTAGACGTGGCATAGACAAAGTACTCAAGGAGCTCGCCGACTTGGTCGAGGTGCTCGCCGCCAAGCACAAAGAGGCGGAGCGCCGGCTCGGCGCGAAACGCCGCGAGCTCGCCGATTTGAACGCCCGAATAGAAGCTCTCGAGGAGGGCGCAGGCAGAATGTCGCGTGCGGTGTCCGCGCTGCGGGAGCAGGAGAAGCGCAGGCAATCACTCGAGAAACGGCGCGAGCAGCTCGAAGAGCGCGTGAGCGTGCTGGTGAACGAGCGCGCTAAGGCTCTCGTGGCGCGCACAGTCATAACGGACCAGCGCTACGAGCGCCGCCGCGCCGCCGCAGAGGCCCTAAACGGTCGGTTCGGGGGCGAGATCAAGGTTGACGTAGTCAAGGCGGGCGAGGTGAGTGACTACGAGTCGGCACTCGGCCACGCTCTCCAGGGGAGTGGTCTGCAGTGGCGGGACTTGGCGCGACAGCTCGCCGAACACATGAGCCCGCGCGAGCTCGTGGCGGCCGTCGAGTCGCTCAACACGGACGCCGTCGTAGAGGCTGGAGGCGTGTCCGACAATCGCGCCAAACGGCTCGTCAGTCACCTATCGGCCGCCGACATCACGGGGATTCTCCTCTCCGACGTTGATGAGGACGTTGAGTTCAGTCTCCTCGATTTCCAGGAGTACAAGAACACGAGCATGCTCTCTCTGGGGCAGCGCTGTACCGTCGTACTGCCGCTCCTCCTCGCACAGGACCCCGATCTCGCTGTTCTAGATCAGCCAGAGGATCACCTCGACAACGCCTTCGTTGTCGAGACAGTCGTGGACGTGCTTCGCGGCCGGCGCGCCGGCGCGCAGCGCGTAATAGCCACTCACAATGCGAACATCCCGGTGCTCGGCGAGGCCGACCGCGTGACCGTACTTGGCTCGTCCGGTCGACGAGCTTTCGTCGCTGAGGAGGGCGCCCTCGATCGACCCGAGGTGGTCGAGGCTATTACCCGTCTGATGGAGGGCGGCGCAGACGCCTTCCGCAAGCGCGCCGAGTTTTACGCGAAATAGCAATATGACGGAAGGACCCCCTGACCTGTCAGCGCTGCCAGATGCTGACGAGGAGGAGAGGCTTCGGGCGGCTCGTTGGCTTCGGCGCCACCCGGACCCGGCAGCCGTGGCCCCACTCAAGGCGGCGCTGGCCCGGGAGGATGTCCGATGGGTACGTGTCGCCCTTCGCGAGGCGATCGAGGAAAGCGAGTGCTCAGCGGCCGCAGGAGTAGACGACGCCTCGGCCGGTAACCAGACCGAGACGACAGAGGACATCACCCAGGCCTATGCCGATGGCCGCCGAGACGGACTCCGTCAGGCTCTGCACGAGATCACCGCTTCGCTGGGACTTGCTCGGGCCGCTGCCGAGTCGGAACTCGGGGAGGGGAACCCAGTGCGGGCACAGCTCGATCGCATGCGCGCCGTCGTTGGTGCGCTACGTCAGCTCGTGAGCGCCTCCGACGTGTCGGAGCGCTGCGACTTCGACCTTGCCCAACTACTGACCGACCTATGTCGCTCGCCCCCGGCACCTTGTGCGGAAGGCGTTGTGGGCTGTCGGGGCAACTCGCCATTTGTGATCAGCGGAGACCAGGACTTGCTCGAGCTGGCGCTCCGTCCACCTCTAACGAACGCAATTGAGGCGGTCCTTTCTGTGACGCCTGCGCCACCGCCGCGCAGCGTGATGATGTCGTATGGCATCGAGGACACTGCGTTTTTCATCGCGATCATCGACAGGGGCCCTGGCCTCGTTGCTGACCCGGCTCTGCTCACGACAGGCGTGAGCACGAAGGAGGGTCACGTTGGTCTCGGTCTCAAGATTGCCTGCACCGCCATCGAGTCGCTAGGCGGGAGCTTTGCCATTGCGGACAATCACCAGGGTGGCGCTACGGCGATCTTGCGCTGGCCAAGGATGTCGTGATGCCCAACAGGGTGCATGTCCTGGTCGTCGAGGACGATCCAGACCAAGCCGCGTGGTTCGAGAGCGCATGCAAGGAGGCGCTTCCCTCGAAGGATCTTCTTACCGAGCTGGTCGACAACGCTGAATCAGCCATCAGGGTTCTCGAATCGCAGCACTTCGATCTCGCTATATGTGACCTCGCGATCCCAGCAGACCAGGTCTCCCTGCATGCTGATCGGCAGCATGGACTTCGTGTGGTACGGACCATTCGCGAGCAGCACGGGGGGCTGCCGATCATCATCGTCTCGGAGTACAGCAAGGACTCATCCGTTGTCCGCAGCCTCATGCGGGAAGCTGGCACCGCCGACCCGTATGGCGCGAATGCGGACTATTCGATGCTCGTTTGTTTTCCAAAGGAGGAGCTCCCCGAGTGCAAGCGAGACTTGATCGACGCCGTGGGCCGGTCTGCCGGCGTGGCGTGCGTTCCCGTTAAAGGCGCAGGTATCGCCGGCCTTAGCGTGAGCGAGGTCCGCGCGATTCAAGTGTTCGCTTGCAGCTGTGGCGGCATGGCCGCTGAGGTGGTTGGGATGCCAGGAGGCCTCTCAGGGGCAAAAACCCTCAGGCTCACCGTGTTCGGCGCAGACGGTGGGGAGACTGCGCTCGTAGCTGCGAAGCTCGGTACACGTAAGCGCGTGGCCAGGGAGGCAGTCGCATACCGCCAAGCGTCGATCCTCCTGCCTGCGACGCTCGGTGTCCCGCTGACCTCGACGGTCGACGCGGGCGCCGGCGGTCAGGGCGGTGCCTTCTATCGGCTGGCCGGCGAGTATTCGCGAGATCTTCTCAATTGCATGGAGCATGCGCCATCAGATGCTGCGACCGTGGTGCGCTCGCTGCGTGACCGGCTTCGAGCCGGTCTATTCCGCCGCATCGCAGCGCGAGCGAACGGTACTCGACGTTAGGCGTGACATCGTCGCCCACGCTGACGCACGGGACGCGGGCTCCCTTGAGGGCGCGATAGTCGCGCTCGATACGTTCACTATCCGTACCACCAATTGCCTCCAGCACGGGGACCTGCACGGGAAGAATGTCCTTGTGAACCAGGCTTGCGAGCCTGTTCTCATCGACTACGGGGACGTCCGGCATACGACGGGATGCCTTGATCCCATGACCCTCGAGCTGAGCGCCATCTTCCACCCGGAGGCGGGGTCCGTCCGCGGAGAATGGCCGACACCCACGCAGGCGGCCTCATGGGACGATCTCGACAGCTACCTTGAGGACTGCCCGTTCGAGGAGTACATCAGAGCCTGTCGAGGCTGGACCAACGCCGTCGCCGCGTCACCTCAGGAGATTGACGCCGTCTTGCTGAGTTACTGCCTGCGCCAGCTGCGCTACGACCGCTGCCCAGAGTCAATCGCCTCGGCCCTGATCGATGCCGCCTGCGCGCGCCTAGCCTAAGCTCCGCCCGTCTTCGGCGTGCCAGGGTACCGCCTCGATGAGCCTGGCCGGTTCCTACCGATACTCCGTTTTGTGCGTTCTCGCACTTGGCAAACCACGATGGCCTCGAGACACCTGCTGACGAGCCGAAAAGCGAGCGCGTCAGGGGACATCGCTCGCGCTCCTACAAAGGACGAGCAGCACTCGTCCAAGTGCGGGCGCGTCAGACTGCTGCTTCGCCATGCGGATGAGGCGTCTGCCGAGCCTTCTCCCCGAGAGACCGCGACAAGGCGACGGCCGCCACAGCACCTACGCGACATCGACGATCAGCGACGCCGCGAAGACAGCGATGCCGACCAGCGCCACGAATAGACATCGCAGGGCGTTATCAACATTGCGGTTCTTCAGGTCTGAGATCTCCCAGTTGCCGCCAAATCCAAAGAGCAAGTGAGCTGCTCGCATCCCGAGCTGCTTATCGAGAGACTCGCCGCCAAGCCGTGGCAGGTCGTGCGGGTCCTCCCAATTCGTAATTCGAGTCCTCACCAGCGCTCTCAGGGCATACGCGGCTGAGAGCACAAAGAAGGTCGTGGTAAACGCCAGCACAATCGCAAACCACAGCCGCAGACTCCCGTCCACGATCTTGGTCCGATCAAGGATCAGACCTCCGCCGCTGAGGCTGAAGCTAGCCGCGATCGCGACGGTCCCGGCAATTGTCGTCGCCCGTCGATCGGCTGCCGCGGCACGGTCAACTGCCGTGCTCGCAATCGCCGCCACATGTTCAAGTGTCACCGCCACTTGCTCGCGACCCTCCGTAAACAGGCCCTCGTAGAGTTCCTCCACCGTCTGGTCTTTCTTCTCTGCTTCGTTGAAGTTCCACCAGTTCGCATGTCGTTCCGGCAATACCTTGTCTCGCAGCGTCGTCTTGCCTTCCGGCCCTACCCGTCTCATAGCCCTGCCTCCCATTTCCTGCCTCCCGTTCGCTCTTCGCCCCGGCGCTGTACCGCCCACGCATAGCCGGCTCCTCTCGCTACATAGAATCCAGAACCGGCGGACAATATCGAGAGTCGAAACGCATGGCATCTTGGCCGGCGGCAGCGCGCGCAAAATCAAGTCCGACGGAGATCCTGAAGCGAACCCCCCGCTTCTCCGAGCAAACGAGCGTCACCACGGGAGGCGATCCGGCGCTTGCAACGGACGACTCTTCCAAGCGCGGCAACTACGGAGCGGCACGCGCCCGCTCGCGCCGGACGAAGCAGAAGCGCTTGCACCGCGATACCTCCGACCCGGGTGTCGTCCGATTCGAGCGTGAATTGCTTCCTGCGTGGACGCTCGCTCGTGCCTGAAATCGGCAGTGACGGGGCATGCCTTCATCACACTTGTGGTATTGGCAAGTCGAAGGAACTCTCAGTTCGGCACGCCGCAGGATCTAGACGCCCAGATTCGGAGTTCGCCAAGCATGCTCTAGCTCTAGGTACGCCCAATATGCCCTATGTATCTCATACCGTGCATCGTCATCATCGTGTGAACCGCGCTTCCGCGCAAGCACGTTAGCCTTCTGCTTCTCGCGAGGGGTGTCAGTGAAAGCTGCTGGCCCAGAACCGGTGATCACACCCAGGAAACCGACGTCACGCAACGCGTCGACGACGTCGTCATGATCGCCGGCCGCCACTCCACCTGATGATAGGACCGCCTCAAGTTGCGCGAGCGTCAAGCGCGTTGGTGCCCCTGCAAACTCCAGTAGCACAACCTCGCTGTTTATAAAGCGTTGCTGGCATTCAACCGCAACTGCCTCGAACGCGAACAGCGAGTATTGCCGCTCAGCGGCAAGGAGGTCTATCTCCTCGACGGCTGCATGACGCGAGGTTACAGCCTGATCGATAGCGGCGCGACATAGATAAAGGAGGTCACGCGGACGCGATATACATACCCTTAGAAGCCACTCGCGTACGGGTGTCCCGTTGACACTCTCGCAGAAGAAGCGAGACCACAGCTCCCCTTGCTCGATATTGCGGAGACGCGACGCCGCGTAGCGCTCCTGGATGATGTCGAGCAACTGCGCCTTGTCCTCCCAAATCAAGGGCCGAACGGGCAACTTATCTGGCTCTCTAGCCTGCTTGGCAACCGCCTGAAAAATGTCGCTGCGGAGAAACAGCGACAATGACACATCCACGCTCTTGCCGGCCCCTGCCCGCTCAAGGTCATGGCGGAAGGCGTCCATGCACGACAGCAGACCCAGGATTACGCGGGCGAGATCGACCGCCTCAGCACCAGCATCCCACGCCTTATCGAGGTTGTCGATGATGATGAAGGTACGCTGCCTAAGCGCGAGAGCCGGTCCTAGGACATCCCTCAAGGATGCCAGCGGACCAGCATGAAGTGCCTCTGCGATCGCGGTGCGCTCGTCGTCGATTGTCTCGGTCCTCGGCGCCGTCAGCATCTTGCCGACTGCTCGCTCAAGTCTCGTCGCGAAGTCGGCCTTTATCCAGTCTGAGTTCTGGGCGATGAACTCGAGAAGAGCCCACTCTGGTCCATCCGGAACCACGCCGGCCACCCGACGTCCAAGATCGCGCTCGACGGCCAATGCTAGCTCGGTAGCAAGAAGGAACTTCCAGAGGCTCTCTGCCACGTAGCCGCGCGCATCGCGCTGCTCATAGCCTCGAAGCAGGCGCACCAAGCCATCTAGGTCATACCCAGCAGGTTTTATGACACATGAGAGTTGTCGCTTGTCTGCATCGATTGTGATGGCGCCCTGCATTGCGGTCGCCGACTTCCCCGAACCCTTCGACCCTACGTACACGCGACTGGCCCCTGACAGCACCTCACGAATCGTCGCCGTCTCGACGAAGTAGCGTGACAGGCCGCTCGCCTCATTCTCCGCGACGTACTCCCCAAGATCCACTGACCGAAGCTCGGTAGAGAACTTCAGCGCCTCTGCCTCGTCCCTAACCGCAGCGACGCGCTGATGCACCTGGCCGAGTTCGCGACTCAGCCAATACTGGACCCGAGTTCGGCATTCGGCAGCGGACGGATACCGGTATAGGAGGTCCTTGTAGTCAAGCGCCGAGGCATGATCCTCCTCTGCAAGCATCAAGAGTGGCCGTTTCATGCCGCGAGCAAGTCCTGCCACAAATGACGTGCGTGCGTTGTGAACAGTCGACCCCTCGCGGCTCTGTGACGCGAAATGCACAACGACAACCTCCGCCGAGTAGGTCTGCTGCACGTACCACGACAGTGTCTGAACGCTGGCCTCGCTGGGGTCGGCAACGACCAACGGCAGAGATTCGGACATCTCTGCTTCCATCACCTGCAACACCCTTCGTCCGGCATCCGTTTGGTGGGCCTCCGCGATATACAGCATCGATGGCGGTCGTCCCCCAACAATGCTCTCCGCTAGCGTGGTCGAAAACAGCGGCGTGCCCTGGAGGTCTGGGCGCTCGGTCACGAACTTTCCACGAATCTGCTCGGAGTTCGTAAATCGAATCTGGCCGAGCGTGTCAAACAACCCGAGCGCCTTCCACTCAGAAGCCTTCGTCATGTCCGTGGCATCGCGCAAGGGCCAGACCACCTTGTCCGCGCCGATCGCGAGTCCAAACTCG